>CAKSYT010000001.1 GCA_934524985.1 uncultured Faecalibacterium sp.
TTTTCTTTTCCGGCATACAAAAACACCCCATTTCCTAAACAGTATACCATACTGTCTAACAAATGGGGTGCAGTTCATTTTGTGCAGTGGCTTTTTTGCTGCTTTTTATAAGGTGCATCTGAAAAGTCGAAAATTTAGTCTATTTCTACAAACACAGCAGGATTTTGCGTTAAACAGCCTTGAAATCCACAAAGGATTCCTGCGGCTGTTTGCCTTAAATCCCGCTTGTGCTTGCGAAATATTCGTCATTTTCTTTGTTTTCAGATGCACCCTAAGAAAATCCGGTTGCAAAGCCGCGAAAAAATGGTTAAATAGAGAAAGGATATTTCCGCAAGGAGAGGTACACCATGGAACAACAGAACACGCGCCTGCGCAATGCGGGCTTTGCGACCTTTTTCTTCAGCGGCATCTGCGCTATCAGCGCGGGTGTGGTGGTCAGCCTGCTGCAGGAGCGCTACGGCTTTGCCTACGGCATGACCGGTACGCTGCTCTCCCTGATGAGCGTGGGCAACCTGCTGGCAGGGCTGCTGATGGGGATGCTGCCCAGTGCGCTGGGCATGAAGCGCAGCGTGCTGCTGCTGACCATCGGCTACGCGGTGGGCTATGCCGTCATGGGGCTGACCGGTGCAGTGGCGCTGCTGGCGGCAGCCTTTTTTGCGGTGGGCATCGCCAAGGGCAGCGTCATCAATACCTGTACCATTCTGGTCAGTGATCACTCTGCCGACCGCACCCGGGGCATGAACCTGATGCACAGCTGCTACGCCTGCGGCGCACTGCTGTGCCCCTTCCTCATCGCGGCAGCAGCCCGGGTAAGCACCGAGCTGGCGGTGTTTCTGCTGGCAGCCATGGGCCTTTTGCTCTGGCTGGTGTACGTCTTTACCCCGCTGCGCGGCGGCAGGAGCAAAAGCAGTGCCGAGAAGGAAGCCATCGACTGGAGCTTTCTGCGCTCTGCCCGCTTCTGGCTGCTGACCGGTCTGCTGTTCTTCCAGAACGCCGCCGAGCAGAGCGTCAACGGCTGGATGGTGACCTACTTCAAGGGCAGCGGCATCATTGCGGGCACGCTGGCGGCCTACACCGTCACCGTGATGTGGGGCGCTACGCTGGTGGGGCGGCTGCTCATCGCCTTTGTGTTCCCCTTAAAAAATCCCCGCAAGGCTATGGTGGGCATGAGCGTGCTGTGCACCGTGTTCTATGTGCTGCTGGTCATGGCGCACACGCAGGGCGCAGCCATTGCGCTGCTGTTCGCCTTTGCCATCTCGATGTCCGGGCTGAACCCCACCGCCGTGGCCAGCGCGGGCCGCATGACCAGTGTGACCAGCATGGGCATCATGCTGCCGGTGGCCTCCAGCGGTGCCATCCTGATGCCGTGGGTCATCGGCATCGTGGCCGAGCGCGCGGGGCTTGCCGCCGGTATGGCGTCTAATATCGTGCCCTGCGTGGGGCTGGTGGTCTTTACCATTCTGGTGGCAAAGCTGCCGGAGGAATGATGTGCCGCTGGCGCGGCAATGCCGTTTCCCTATAACCCTTTCTGTGAAAATGGGGTTCAGGAAAGTCCGCAGACTTTCCTGAACCCCGAAATTATAAATAATGATTCCGCTGATAATATCCAAAGCGCAGCGGAGGATATTTCAAATCGTTTTGCGTTATCCTTCAATGCCTCTTGCTTTTGCGCTGAACTCGCAGCCGCAGTAGTCCTGCCGGTACAGGCCGTACTGCTCCGAAAGCTGCAGGCTGCGCAGATAGCCGTTGTGCTTTTTGAAGTCCGAGGGCAGGTGCTTCACCCCGAACTCTGCCTCCAGCTCCTGCCCGATGGCGTTGATGCGGGCGGCGTCCTTGTGGGGGCTGATGGACAGGGTGGTGGTGAACCAGTCAAAGCCGTTGTCCCGGGCGTACTGCGCCGCGCGGCGCATCCGCAGCCGGTAGCAGACGGTGCAGCGGCTGCCGCGCTCCGGCTCGTTTTCCAGCCCGGCTACGGCGGTGTAGAACTGCTGCGGGTCGTAGGTGTCCTCCACCACGGTCACCCCCAGCGGGTGGGCTGCTGCTACAAATTTTTGCAGCTCCTCGCCCCGGCGGTAGTACTCTGCCGCAGGCCATGTGTTGGGGTTATAGTACAGCACCGTGATCTCGAAATACCGGCACAGCTGTTCCAGCACGGCACTGGAACAGGGGCCGCAGCAGGCGTGGAGCAAAAGCCGCGGGCGGGTATCGCCAAGGGTTGCCAGCACGGCGTCCATCTGCTGGGCATAGTTGCGTTGTGTTGCCATTGGTATCATCCTTTGCTATAATGGTCTTGCCTACATTATAGCATATTTTGCGATGAAATACAGGAGGTTTCCCCATGACGGAAGAAAAGATCGCCCGCATCAATGCGCTGGCCAAAAAGAGCAAGACCACCGGCCTGACCGAGGCCGAAAAAGCCGAGCAGCAGGCACTGCGGCAGGAGTATCTGGCCGACATCAAGGCCAGCCTGCGCAGCCAGCTGGAGCGCACGTCCATTCAGGAGCCGGACGGCACCATCCACAAGGTGACCCGCCGCACCGACCTGACCGGGGAGCGCAGCTGAGAGCGGAAGAATCGTTTTGATTTCGGGGCACAGAGACGTCTGCGGGCGTTTCTGTGCCCCGTTTTTACAGGTGGTGCCGCAAGGCTTCCCCGCACGCATTTTTGCCTGCCCGCATAGGATGGCGCACAGCGGAAAAGGGGAGATGACGGCATGAGACAGACAAAGCGGTTTGCGGTGGTGGGCAGCGATGCCCGGCAGGCGGCGGCAGGGCATGCACTGGCGCGGGCGGGGTATACGGTGGGCGGCGTGCAGCAGCTGCCGCAGGCAGACTGCATTCTGCTGCCGCTCCCGCTGGAACAGGCCGGTCTGCCGCTGGCGCAGCTGCTGGGCGCGGCAAAGCCCGGTGCGCTGGCACTGGGCGGCAAGGTGACGGACAGCGCAATGGCCATTGCCCGGGCGGCGGGAGTGGAACTGGTGGATTACTTTGCCCGCCCGGAGCTGACCGTGTATAACGCCATCCCCACCGCCGAGGGCTGTATCGGCATTCTGCTGGAGCGGCGCAGCCGTACCCTGTGGGGCGCGGCGGTGCTGGTGCTGGGCTTTGGCCCGGTGGGGCGGGCGCTTGCGGTGCGTCTGGCGGCACTGGGCGTGCGGGTGACCGTGGCGGCACGCCGCCCGGTGCAGCGGGCTATGGCAGAGGAGCTGGGTCTGCGGGCAGTGCCGCTGACAGACCTTGCCGCCGCAGCTGCCGCCTTTGATACGGTGGTGAACACCATCCCCGCGCCGGTGCTGACGGCGGCAGTGCTGGCAGCGCTGCCGAAGGGGTGTCTGATCGTGGATCTGGCGTCAAAGCCCGGCGGCACAGACTTTGCCGCCGCCCGGCGGCTGGGGCACACGGCGCTGCACGCGCTGAGCCTGCCGACGGTCTGGGCACCGGAAACGGCAGGGGAAGCGCTGGCACGCACGGTGCAAGCCATTTTGCAGGAGCGGGAGGGAACGGTATGACCACAGAGAAAAAGGGCTGTCTTGCATTTGCGGTATGCGGCAGCTTTTGCACGCTGGAGGACGCCTTGGGCGCGGCGCAGGCGCTGACGGCACAGGGCTGGACGCTGCTGCCCATTATGAGCTTTGCCGCGCAGCAGGATACCCGGTTCGGCACCGGGGAGAGCTGGCGGCAGCGTTTGCAGGCCGTTACCGGGCAGCCGGTGCTGGATACCTTGCAGGCGGTGGAGCCGCTGGGCCCCCGGCGGCTGGCACAGGCGCTGGTAGTCGCGCCCTGCACCGGCGCAACGCTGGCGCGGCTGGCGGCGGGGCTTTCGGATACGCCGGTGACCCTTGCCGCCAAAAGCTTGTTGCGGGTGGGCAGTCCGGTGGTGCTGGCAGTGTCCACCAACGATGGCCTTGGCGCTTCCGGCGAAAATATGGCGCGGCTGTGCCAGCGCAAGCACTATTTCTTTGTGCCCTACGGGCAGGATGACCCCTTTGCCAAGCCCCAGAGCCTGAAGGCAGACCTTGCCCTGCTGCCCGCCGCAGTGGACGCCGCTATGCGGGGCGAGCAGCTGCAGCCGGTGCTGCTGGGGCAAAGGAATGCGTAAATCTCTTTTCAGCGGGGAGAAAATGTGGTATACTTCAAATGATGCCTTGCTGGCATAAAACTGACAAGCGGAGAATACCTGATGAAAAAATTTACCGCAGCACTGTGCACTGTGCTGCTTTTGATAGGCGCTGTGCTGGTGCCCGGCGCGGCAGCAGCAGGCCCGGCGCTGGCCAATACCCGGGCATACTGCATCGTGGATGCAGACACCGGCCTTGTGCTGGCGCAGCAGAATATGGACGAGGAGCTGCACCCGGCCTCCATCACAAAAGTGATGACCCTCGGTCTTGCCTGCGAAAAGGCGCAGGGGGACTGGGATGACGTAAAACTGACCGTGACCCACGAGGATGTCTACTCGCTGGCGGGCACGGATTCCAGCCACATCGCCCTGCTGGAAGGGGAAGAGGTTCCCTTGGTAGATGCGCTGTACGCCACCCAGATGGCAAGCGCCAACGATGGTGCCAACCTGCTGGCAGAGTATTTCGGCGGCGGCACCATCGCGGACGGCGTGGCGGCCATGAATGCACAGGTGGAGGAGCTGGGGCTTGCCCACACCCATTTTGCAAACCCCCACGGCATCAGCGATGACGACCACTACACCAGCTGCTACGATATGGCGCAGATCCTGCGCTGGGCATTGCAGCAGCCGGGGTTTGAGGATGTGTTCACCCGCAACCAGATGTACACCATGCAGCCCACCAACATCCAGCCGGTGACCCGCTACTTCTCCCAGCAGGATAAGATCCGCATCGGTTCCAGCCGCTACCATATCGGCAGCGTGCTGGGCTCCAAGCTGGGCTACACCAACACCGCCCGGTACAGCTACGTCTGTCTGGCGGAGCAGGACGGGGTGCGGCTGATCTGCGTGACCATGCAAAGCCAGCTGAGCACCGATAAATATAACGATATGCGCACCCTGCTGGACTACGCCTTTGCTACCTATAAAAACTACACCCAGCTGCCCGGCGGCAGCGTCACCGCACAACTGGCAGTGGCGGGCGGCGGGCAGAGCCTTGGCACCGTTACCGTAGCCGACCCCGGGGTGAAGCTGCTGCTGGCAGAGGGCTTATCCGCACAGGATGTGACCGTGGACTTGGAGCTGCCGGAGCAGTACTTGCTGGGTGCAGAGCCCGCCGTGTATGCGGTGTACACCCTGAACGGCGGCAAAAAACAGGAGAGCACCAGCGTGCGGGTAAAGGCTGAGATCACCGGTCTTGCCGAGCTGCTGGAGCAGAGCACCGGCACAACGCTGGAAGCCGCCAAGGACGTGGAGCCGGGTAACAGCGCATGGCTGCTGGCGGGCATCTCGGTGGGGTGCACCGTGGGTGCGGCAGTGATCACGGTGCTGGTGCTGCGGGTGCATTCCCGCCTGAAAAAGCGCCGCAAAACGGCAAGACGCCGCAACAAAGCGTAAAAGCCTGTCCAAACCAGACTTTTCCAGATAAAGAAAAAGCTTTCAGAAAAAAGAGAGGTATAATATCATGGGTAAGTTTATTTTTACGCAGACCGAGATCCCCGGCGTGGTGGTCATTGAGCCGCAGGTGTTCGGCGACGACCGCGGCTATTTTATGGAGACCTACCAGAAGGATCAGTTCGCAGAGGCCGGCATCGACAAGGAATTTGTGCAGGACAACCAGAGCCGCTCCACCCGGGGCGTGCTGCGCGGGCTGCACTTCCAGAAGAACCACACGCAGGGCAAGCTGGTGCGCGTGACCAAGGGCGAGGTGTATGACGTAGCCGTGGACTGCCGCCCCCACAGCGCTACCTTTGGCAAGTGGGTGGGCGTGACCCTTTCCGAGGACAACAAGAAGATGTTCTATATCCCGGAAGGCTTTGCCCACGGCTTTCTGGTGCTGAGCGATGTGGCAGAGTTCTGCTACAAGTGCACCGATGTCTACGACCCCACCAGCGAGGGCGGCATCCCCTACGACGACCCCACCGTCAACGTGCAGTGGCCGGACTGCGGCTGCGAGCACAAGACCAGCGCAAAGGACAAGCTGCACGAGCCCTTTGCCGCCCAGAAGTTCGAGTATTTTGAAAAGTGGTGATCGCCCGTGGCAAAACTCAAAGCAATGTGGAACGGCTTCTGGCGCTACCGCTATCTGCTGTGGAACCTTGTAAGCCGTGATTTCAAGCTGAAATACCGCCGCAGCGTGCTGGGCGTGGTGTGGAGCGTTTTGAACCCGCTGCTGATGTGCCTTGTGTACTGGGCGGTGTTCAGCAGCCTGATGGATATGCGGGGCAGCGGCATCGACAACTTTGCCGTCTTTCTGATGTGCGGTCAGCTGCTGTTCAACTTCTTCAACGAGGCCACCTCCACCAGCATGAGCAGTGTGCTCAGCGCCGCCCCGCTGCTGAAAAAGGTGTATATCCCCAAGTATATCTTCCCGCTGGAAAAATGCTGCTTTGCCATGGTGAACTGCGTGTTCAGCTTTGTGGCGCTGCTGCTGGTCATGATCTTTACCGGCGCGCCCTTCCACCTGACCATTTTCGAGGCGCTGTACCCGCTGGTGACCTTGTTCTTCTTCAGCCTCGGGGTCAGTATGTTCTTAGCGGCGGCTACGGTGTTCTTCCGGGATATCATGCACATCTGGAGCGTGTTCATCACCGCGCTGCTGTATTTCTCCGCCATCTTCTACGACCCCACCCAGATGACCTTTTCCATCGGCGGGTTCAATATGCAGCAGATCATCAAGCTGAACCCCATGTACTGGTATATCACGGGCTTCCGCCGCACGGTGATGTGGGGCATCCCGCTGGATCTGAATATGTTCCTTGTCTGCGGCATCTGCGCGGTGCTGTCCATGGTGGTGGGACTGTGGGTGTTCCGCAAAACGCAGGACCGCTTTGTGCTGCACATTTAAGGAGGGTGAACAATGGAACCGATCATCAAAGTGGACAATGTTTCCATGTGCTTCAACCTTTCCAAGGAAAAGCATGAGAGCCTGAAGGAGTACTTTCTGGCCATGGTGCAGGGACGGCTGCAGTACGACGAGTTCTACGCTTTAAAGGACGTCAGTCTGGACATCATGCCCGGCGATTTTTACGGCCTTGTGGGCTTGAACGGCTCGGGCAAATCCACCCTGCTCAAGACCATTGCCGGGGTGTACAAGCCCAGCAAGGGCAAGGTGACCGTAAACGGCACCATCGCCCCGCTTATCGAACTGGGCGCGGGCTTTGATATGGATCTGACCGCCCGCGAGAACATCTACCTCAACGGCACGGTGCTGGGCTTCTCGCCCAAGTATCTGGACGAAAAATTTGACGAGATCGTGGAATTCAGCGAGCTGGAAAACTTTCTGGATGTGCCGCTGAAGAACTACTCCTCCGGCATGGTGGCGCGCATCGGCTTTGCCATTGCCACCATCACCAAGCCCGATATCCTCATTGCGGACGAGGTGCTGTCGGTGGGCGATTTTCTGTTCCAGCAGAAGTGTGAAAAGCGGATGCAGGAACTGATGGCGGGCGGTACCACGGTCATTCTGGTGTCCCACTCCATCGAGCAGATCGAGCGGATGTGCACCAAGGTGGCATGGCTGAGCCACGGCCACCTGAAAATGAACGGGGACACCCAGACAGTCTGCGCCGCCTACAAGGCGACCCAGCGCGGCGAGGTCTGATATGAATGTACGGTTGAAACGCGCTAAGGAGCTTGCCGGCTACGCCGTGCAGCTGACAAAGGACGAGGGCCTGTCTACTATGGTCAAGCGCGGCGCGGGCTTTGTGAAGCGCCGCTGCTTTGGCAAGCGTGCACGCTATCTGCCCGCCAAAAAGGTGCTGGAAGCCCAGCGCGCAGAGATGGCAGGCAAAACGGCGGCAGACTGCGGGCTGCCCATCATTTCGGTGCTGACCCCGCTGTACAATACCCCGGAAAAATACCTGCGGGAATTTCTGGATTCCTTTGTGGGGCAGACTGCGCCCAACGGGCAGCTCTGCCTTGCCGATGCTTCGGACGCCGCCCACGGGGACGTGGAACGGATCGTAAAGGAATATCAGCAAAAGAATCAACAAATCGTATACAAAAAGATCGAAAATAAGGGCATTGCGGCCAACACCAACGCCGCCGCGCAGCTGGCAGCAGGGGAGTATCTGGCGCTGGCCGACCACGACGACATTCTGGCACCCCATGCCCTGTACACCATGGGCAAGGCCATTTTGCAGCTGCGGCAGCGCGGCGAACCGGACGGCTTTTTGTACAGTGATGAAGCGCTGTTCACCAAGAGCATCCGCCGCCCCATGGTGGCGCACTTCAAGCCGGACTACGCCCCGGACTACCTGCTGTGCTGCAACTACATCTGCCATCTGGCGGTGTTTCAAAAAGCGCTGTGGGAGCAGCTGGGCGGCGAACGCTCGGAATGCGACGGCAGTCAGGACCATGACCTGTTCCTACGGCTGCTGGAAAAGACCGGCGGTGCCGCCCATGTGCCGCAGGTGCTCTACTACTGGCGGGTGCACGCAGGGTCTACCTCCGGCGGTGCCGATGCTAAGCCATACGTTGCGGCGGCAGCAAAAAAGGCGCTGGCAGACCACCTGACCCGCACTGGACGCACCGGCACGGTGGAGGACGGCTTGTTCCCCAGCACCTACCGGGTGAAGTGGGACATCGTAGGCGAACCCAAGGTGAGCATTCTCATCCCCAACAAGGATCACACCGAGGATTTGGAAAAGTGCCTGCACAGCATCTGGACAAAGACCGCGTGGGAGCACTTTGAGGTCATCGTGGTGGAGAACAACTCCACCGACCCCGCCACCTTTGCCTACTATAAAAAGGCGCAGCAGCGCTACGACGGCCTGCGGGTGGTCACCTACCCGAAAAAGGGCTTCAACTTTTCCGGCATCAACAACTTTGGCCGCAAGTACGCCACCGGCGAGTATCTGCTGCTGCTGAATAACGACGTGGAGGTGCGCAATGGCGACTGGCTCACCGAGCTTCTGCGCCAATGCGCCCACCCCGGCGGGGCGGCAGTGTGCGGCGCCATGCTCTGGTACCCGGACGAGACTATCCAGCACGCGGGCGTCATTACCGGGCTGGGGGGCTACGCGGGGCACAGCCACAAGTACAAAAAGGCTGGCGGCAGCGGCTATATGTTCCGCACCGCCACGGTGCAGGATTTTTCCGCCGTCACCGGTGCCTGCCTGCTGGTAAAGACCAGCGTGTGGGACAAGGTGAAGGGGCTGGACGAAGCCTTTGCGGTGGCCTTCAACGATGTGGACTTCTGCCTGCGGGTGCGGGATGCGGGCTACCGCATTGCGTGGACGCCCTACGCCCAGCTGACCCACTACGAGAGCAAGAGCCGCGGCGGGGACGAAAAAGACCCGGTAAAGGCACGGCGCTTTGCCACCGAACAGCAGCGCCTGTACGATGTGCACGGCAAGGCGAACATCCTGCACGACCCCTACTACAACCCCAACCTGACCATGGACCGGGAGGATTTTTCCGAAAGCGATGATCTGCGCGGGCTGAAAGAGGGACGCATCACGGTGCAGTGGAGGGAATAACAGCATGAACATCAAGGGTCATTTTGAGACCATCACCCGGCACAAGCTGCTGGTGATGAAATACTGCTTTGAATGCGGGCTGTATGAGCAGGGCCTTGCCCACGACCTGAGCAAGTACAGCCCCACCGAGTTCATCCCCGGGTGCATCTACTATCAGGGCGACCACAGCCCCAACGAAGCCGAGCGCGCAGCCAAGGGCTACACCTCGGCGTGGTTGCACCACAAGGGGCGCAACAAGCATCATCTGGAATACTGGATCGATTACAGCACCACCAAGACCGGCCTGACCGGCATGAAGATCCCCCTGCGGTATGTCTGCGAGATGGTGTGCGACCGGGTGGCGGCAAGCCAGATCTATCTGGGCGACAAATACACCGATGCCTCTGCATGGGAGTACTACCAGCGCAGCAAGGATCACTACCTGATGCACCCGGAGACCCGCGCCCTGCTGGAAAAGCTGCTGAAAATGGTGCGGGACCTCGGGCAGGAGCGTACCTTTGCCTACATGAAATTCCTGCTTGGCTGCGAAAACGATTACTGAACCCGAAGGGCTGCTGCACAGACTGTGCGGCGGCCTTTTTTGCGCGAACTGCTGAAATTTTCTGGAAAAACTTTAGGACTTCTGTGCATTGACAAAAATGTAAAAGTAACGGTAAAATGGAGGAAAGCAGGCTTGGAAAACGTCCGGGCCGCATAGGATAGTATCTGACTGAGAAGGAGGCATGAAGCATGAAATTGTTCAAGAAACTGGCGGCTGCCGTACTGGTGGCGGCTCTGGCACTGATGATGGTGGGCTGCGGCGGCTCCAAGACAGGCCTTGCCCAGCAGGTCAAGAATGCTGTCTCGGATGATGCTGTTATGACCGGCAAGCAGGCCACGAACAGCAAGGACCTGGATGCCTTGGCCGCAAAGCTGCTGAGGGAGCTTAATAACGAGATCGCTGCTTTGGACGAAGGCGAAGATTGGCCGGATCTGAAGGAACTGCTGAATGATGAGAAGTTCCTGCAAAAGGTCGGCATTGACCCGGAAACGGATGCTTATGCGCTCTCCTTGGCGAGAAACACGAGTTACCTCAGCAATACCATGAATCAGCTTAAGCCTTTTGAGATTGCAGGGGATCTTATGGAGGGTTATACTCCAATCGGCAATCCTCACATCGGAAGCAAATTTGAGTTTGGTCTTGCCATCGGCACGCTTGACGGCGAGAACTGCGTGCTTATGATCAGGAAATAAGAGCGTTCGGGCTGTGACAGCCCTTACGGGAGCCCCGAGACCGGAACGGTATATTTACAAGATGCGGCCTGCAGCAGCTGCCCTGGCAGATCCATTGCAGGCTGCGGCAAGGAGGAAACGATGAAACTGTTCAAAAAATTGGCAGCCGCCGTGCTGGCCGCTGCACTGGCATTAACGATGGTAGGCTGCGGCGGCGGCAATAGCTACGCCATGCAGGACGAGCTGCTGAAATTTACGATCGATCGAATGACAGACAAAGGCTATACTGCGACCCACACCAAAAAGGCAGATGAAATGGCAGCAGCACTGCTGGCAGCCGCCAATACGGCCGCTGCGCAGAAGGAAAACGAGGGCATCGATGCCAAGACTCTGCTGCGGAATGAAAAGGTTATAGCGGCAGCCGGTATCGACCCTGCAACAACGCCCTACAAGTTCAACCTGATCGACGGCGACGTTCAGTTCAAGAGCAGCGGCTGGATGGGCGAGTTCCTGAAGATGCAGTGGATTGGGGAGGCCACGAACACCAACGAATTTTATCAAATCGGCATGTACCGCCCCAGTTACGATGATAAGATCGAGATCGGCGCAGCTACGCACAAGATCGGCGATGAGAACTATATCCTGATCCTGCTCACCTATACGCCGACTACGACCCCTGTAAATCCCCTTTGATATGCACCCCGGGCTGCCGCACACAGGCTGTGCGGCAGCCTTTTTGCGCATGAACAAATATTTCTTCCATATTTTGGCGCATCTGCCCATTGACAGCGCACCGCGGCAGGGGATAAGATGAAACTGGGGAGCAACGCGCTCCGATAAGAAGAAAGCGAGGGACCACAGATGAAGCTTTGGAAACGATGGACGGCAGCGGTCCTTGCAGCTGCAATGGTGCTGCTGCTTCTGGCAGCCTGCGGGCCCTCCGGCCCTTCCGCGCCGGATGCGCCGGACAAGCCGGGCAGCAGCGAAACCGGTAAAGACCCCGAGAACGAAAAGACCGAGGCGCAGAAGGCGGCTGCGGTGGTGGAAGCACTGAATGCAGTGCGCAAGAGCTACGGCAAGGAGACTCCGCTGAAGCTGAACGAGCAGGCCTGTGCGATCGCCAAGGAGATGGCACAGGTGCAGCTGGATGGCGTCAATGGCAAGTACGGCAAGGAGCCGACTACCAACACGGATTATATTGATGCCTGTGCAAAAGTCCGCAACAAGAAGGTGGACAAAAAAGCATCGATCGGTTTTGGCGCACTGCAGGGCGCTTACCCGGATGCGAAGCAGTTCAAAAAGTGGGCAGTCAAGACAGAGGGCGCGAGCGCAGAACGCAACAATGCACTGGTCAAGAGCGACAGTGCCACCCTTGTGGGTGTGGGCGTTGTGCAGAACACCGACCCCGCAACAATGAAAGATATCCCCTTTATGGTGGTCGTGATGACCTACGGAGTGTGAGCAAACGCCGCTGACGGAAAGTCAGCGGCGTTTTTGTGTGGTCTGCCGGACGATGCAAAAACACCCCGGCCGGGCGATTTTACTGCCTGACCGGGGTGCTGTTTTTGCAAGAAATAATTACTGCTCGTTTTCGTAGATCTTGATATAGCGCGGGGCGCTTTTATCCTGCCAGAACAGCAGAATGGCGGTCAGGGCGACAGCCAGTGTGGTGAGGACGGCGAGCAGAGCTTTGAGAACTTTCATGGTTTGGTGCCTCCTTGTGAAGTTCGGGAGCGGAGCGGGGGACGTTCCGCCTGTCATGTTAGGTATAGTATAGCATATTCCCGCAGTAAAGGCAAACGGCAGAAGGGGGAGAACAAAAAGAAAAATACGGTGGTTAGTCAAAACTAATTGACGAAAACGAATAAGAAAGTTCAGGAAAATTCATCATTTGGGGCGTGATGTCGTTGACTTCCCGCGCCAAAATGATACAATAAGTGTGTTAAGCAGCTGCTGTCCCTGTACCAGTGCGCCTGCATGGGCGAGGGGATGGCAATTCAAGCAGAATGGGGGATTTGAAATCCATGTTGAACAAGCTGAAACGTGCGGCGCTTGGCGCGCATACGCCGCATGACAAGGCAACTGCTGCAAGCAAACCTGTCCCGATGCCTCTGCCCGCGCAGGTACGCATCCTTATGAGCCAGCACATTGGCGCACCCGCCAAGGCGCTGGTGAAAAAAGGCGATGAAGTGTTCGTCGGCACCAAGATCGGTGAGGCGGGCGGCTTTGTCTCCGCAAACATCCACTCCAGCGTTTCCGGTACGGTAGCTGCAGTGGAAGCTTTCCGTCTGTCCAATGGCCGTATGTGCGATTCTGTTGTCATCAAGACCGATGGCAAGCAGACCGTAGACCCGGCTGTCAAGGCACCGGAAGTCACTGATAAGGCCAGCTTCCTTGCTGCCGTGCGTGAGTGCGGTCTGGTCGGTCTGGGCGGCGCAGGCTTCCCCACCGATGTGAAGCTGCAGCCCAAGCAGCCGGTGGATACCCTGCTGATCAACGCCTCCGAGTGCGAGGTGTGGCTGACCAGCGACACGCAGGAGATGCTGGAGTGCAGCGATGATATCATTCGCGGCATCAAGGCTGTGCTGCAGTATACCGGCATCCCGAAGTGCATCATTGGTATTGAGAACAACAAGCCCGAGTGCATCGACCTGCTGTGCAAAAAGACCAAGGACGACAGCGCTATCGAGGTAAAGCCCCTGCCCAGTGTCTACGGCACCGGCGCAGAGCTGATCCTGATCGAGAAGTGCCTCGGCCGCGAGGTGCCCCACGGCGGTCTGCCCGCCGATGCAGGCGCTATCGTGATGAACGTGACCAGCGTTTCCACGCTGGGCAAGTATCTGGCTACCGGTATGCCGGTGGTCCAGCGTACCATCACCGTGGACGGCGATGCCTGCGCAAAGCCCCAGAATGTTGTTGTGCCCGTGGGTACCGCCTATCAGGACATTCTGGACTATGTGGGCGTCAAGGGCGAGCTGGGCAAGGTGGTTGCCGGCGGTGCCATGATGGGCCCCGCTGTGGAGAACCTTTCCTATCCCACCACCAAGACCACTTCCGGTCTGATCCTGCTGAGCAAGGCAGCTGCACAGCCCGCACAGGTCAACCCCTGCATCCGCTGCGGCCGCTGCGTGGAGTACTGCCCCATGGGTCTGGAGCCCGTGGAGGTCAATCAGGCCTACGCCGCCCGCGATGTGCAGGAGCTGGGCAAGCTGCACGCTGACTACTGCTTCAACTGCGGCAGCTGCTCCTTCGTCTGCCCGGCAAAGCGCCCGGTCACCCAGATGATGAGTCTGGCCAAGGCCTTCTATCTTGGCGAAATCAAAAAAGGAGGCAATAAGTAATGGATACGAAGCTTATTGTTTCGGCTTCCCCGCACGTCCGCAGTGACGAGACCACCCAGAGCCTGATGGCTAACGTGATCGTTGCACTGTGCCCCTGCGTGGTTGCCTCTGCGATCATTTTCGGCGTGCGCGCCCTGCTGGTCACCGCCGTTTCCGTGGTGGCTTGTGTGGTCTTTGAGTGGCTGTACTGCAAGCTGCTGAAGCGCCCGAACCCCATCAGCGACCTGTCCGCTGTGGTCACCGGCATCATTCTGGCCATGAACGTGCCCGTGGGCATGCCCATCGGTCAGCTGATCATCGGCGATCTGGTGGCTATCATCGTTGTCAAGCAGCTGTTCGGCGGCATTGGCATGAACTTTGCAAACCCCGCTCTGGTGGGCCGTATCGTGCTGTTTATCAGCTTTGCAGGCTCCATGAATAAGTGGGTGTTCCCGGATGCAGCGGTGGATCAGCTGTCCAAGGCTACCCCGCTGGCTGTGGCAGATCCCTCCAAGCTGAGCCTGCTGGACCTGTTCATGGGCATCCACGGCGGTGTGCTGGGCGAGACCTGCGCACTGGCTATCGTGCTGGGCCTGATCTATCTGGTGGCTACCAAGACCATCAGCATCGCCATTCCGGCTTCCTACGTTGGCAGCGTGTTCGTGTTCTACCTGATCGCTACCAAGGATCTGCACACCGCACTGGTTGCCGTGCTGAGCGGCGGCCTGCTGTTCGGTGCTGTGTTCATGGCTACCGACTACGTTACCAGCCCCTTTACCCTGAAGGGCAAGCTGGTGTACGGCGTGTGCCTTGGCATCGTTACCTTTGCTATCCGCTATTGGGGCAGCTACACCGAGGGCGTGTCCTTCGCACTGCTGTTCATGAACCTGTGGGTCCCGTACATCAATGATCTGACCCGTCAGACCCCGTATGGCTATGTGAAGCCTGCAAAGAAAGCGAAGGAGGGTGCTGGCAAATGAGTAAGACTGCAAATTCCAGCTGGGAAACCACCGGTAAGCCCATCGTTGTGCTGACCGTCATCTCTCTGATCGTCAGCCTGCTGCTGGCTCTGGTGAACGGCATGACCGCTCCCGTTATCAAGGAGAACACCCGCCGCACCACCCTGGCTGCTTATGTCAGCGTGATGCCCTCTGTTTCGGACGCAGCTACGCTTGAGGAAGTTACCGATTACACCACCGCCAACGTTACCGGCGTGGTAAAGGCTCCCGATGGCGGCATTGCCATCAAGGCCGAGGAAAAGGGCTTTGACGGCGGCATCCTGACCGTGATCATGGGCTTTGACGCCAACGGCGCCGAGACCGGCATCTGGGTGGACGCTTCTACCCAGACCAAGGGCATCGGCTCCAATGTGTCCACCGATGACTATCTGGCACAGTTCAACGGCATGGACGGCACCAAGAACATTGTGATGAATCAGGATTTCGATGCGTACAGCGGCGCAACCATTTCGTCCACCGCTCTGTTTGCTGCCATCAATGACTGTATCAACTGCTTCAACGAGCTGGCATAAAAGGAGGTTGGTAAGAAATGGCACAAGAAAATAAGTCCAAGGTAAGCATCCTTACCAACGGCATCATCAAAGAAAACCCTGTTCTGCGTCTGGTTCTGGGCACCTGCTCCATTCTGGCCGTTACCACGGCAGTTTCCAACGCACTGGGCATGGGCGCAGCCTTCACCTTCGTGCTGGTGTGCTCCAATATCATGATCTCCCTGCTGCGCAAGGTGATCCCCGGCAAGGTGCATCTGCCCTGCTACATCGTTATCATTGCAGGCTTCGTGACCATCGTGCAGATGTTCATGCAGGCCTACATGGAAAGCCTGTACAACGCACTGGGCGTGTTCCTGCCCCTGATCGTTGTCAACTGTATCATTCTGGGCCGTGCTGAGATGTTCGCCTGCAAGAACAATGTGGTGGATTCCGCACTGGACGGCGTGGGCATGGGCCTCGGCTACACCCTCACCGCTACCCTGATGGCCTCCATCCGTGAGATCCTGGGCAGCGGCACTTGGCTGGGCTTCCAGGTCATCCCGGAAAGCGTTGCCAAGGTGTCCATCATGACGCAGGCTCCCGGCGCTTTCTTCTGCTACGGCATCCTGATGGCAGGCTGCATCTGGCTGGAAGGCAAGCTGGACGCGCGCATTGAGCGCAAGAGCTGCTGTGATCTTGACAATCTGAAGAAGGAGGCGGAATAAGATGCTCGTCAAACTCGCTGCGATCTTCTTCAGCATGATCCTTGTCAACAACTATGTGCTGGTGAAGTTCTACGGTATCTGCCCGTTCCTGGGCGTTTCCAAAAAGCTGGATTCCGCTGTCGGTATGTCCGGTGCTGTCATCTTTGTTATGTTCATGGCAACGGCCGTTACCTTCCCCATCCAGATCTTCATCCTTGAACCGGCAGAGCTGGGCTATCTGCAGACCATTGTGTTCATTCTGGTCATCGCTGTGCTGGTGCAGTTCATCGAGATCTTCCTCAAGAAGTACATCGTTGCACTGTATAACTCGCTGGGCGTTTATCTGCCCCTGATCACCACCAACTGCTGCGTGCTGGCCGTGACCATTCTGGTCGTGGGCGACTACGGCGCAGATGTGGCTGCACACGGCTTCGGCTACGCCTACATCGAGGCTCTGATCTGCGCCATCGGCGCAGGCTGCGGCTTTATGCTGGCCATGGTCATGTTCAGCGGCGTGCGTAAGCGCGTGGAAGCCTGCGATCCCCCGGCACCCTTCAAGGGCCTGCCCATCACCCTGATCGCAGCTGCAATCACCAGCCTGTCCTTCATGGGCTTCGGCGGCATCGTCGAAAACCTGTTCAATGTTACGCTGTAAGGGAGGAACAGGACTATGAATATTGTATCTGCTGTTATCCTGTGCACCATCGTGGGCGCTGTGGGTGCTATCATTCTGGTAGCTGCCGCAAAGTTCATGGCGGTGGAGGAAGACCCCCGCATTGAGGAAGTTTCCGCCTGTCTGGCCGGCGCAAACTGCGGCGGCTGCGGCTACGCAGGCTGTGCCGACTACGCCAAGGCTGTTGTTCTGGACGGCGTGCCCTGCGACAAGTGTGCACCCGGCGGCCCCAAGGCTGCCGCTGCCATTGCCAAGATCATGGGCGGCGAGGCAAGCGCCGTAGAGAAGAAGGCTGTTGTGCAGTGCCAGGGCAGCTCCGAGCACTGCAAGCCCGCCTACGACTACAAGGGCATCCAGACCTGTGCTGCTGCGGCAGCCCTGTACGGCGGCCCCAAGACCTGCTCCTTCGCCTGCATCGGTCTGGGCGACTGCACCAAGGTGTGTAAGTTCGACGCCATCCACATCGTGGACGGTGTGGCCAAGGTGGACAAGGACAAGTGCACCGGCTGCGGTGCCTGTGCCAACATCTGCCCCAAGCAGGTGATCATGATCGACGCTGCTGGCCCCCGCAAGCCGGTGGTCATGTGCTCCAACAAGGACAAGGGTGCTGTGGCCAACAAGCTGTGCACCACCTCCTGCATCGCCTGCGGCATGTGCGAGCGCACCTGTAAGTTCGACGCCATCCATGTTGTGGACGGCGTAGCACGCGTTGATTACGACAAGTGCAAGGGCTGCGGTATGTGCGCCCAGAAGTGCCCCAAGCACATCATCCTGTTCCCGCTGAAGGACGACCCCAATCCCCCGAAGCCCGTGGTGAAGC
The DNA here is from genome assembly GCA_934524985.1 of uncultured Faecalibacterium sp. Lineage (GTDB taxonomy): Bacteria > Bacillota > Clostridia > Oscillospirales > Ruminococcaceae > Faecalibacterium. Next base: position 17,815 of record CAKSYT010000001.1, read on the forward strand.
CCGCCGCTCCCGCTGCTGCCCCCGCAGCAAAGCCGGAGACCAAGGCTGAGGCAAAGCCCGAGACCAAGGCAGAGTAAACTGTAAACCAAAGCCCGCCGTGCGCACTGCCCGGCGGGCTTTTTGTGTAAAAATGATTGGGAATGCCCTCCGCTTCGCTCTGGGCAAAATTTAAGGAAAGATTATTTCAGATTTCGGCAAAACGGAACGCCTGCGGGCGTTCCGTTTTGCCATTTTCACGAGAAGGGTCGCAATGGTAAACTGCATTTGCAGCGCCGCTTCCTTTGGAAGCGCGGCGCTGCGGAGTGCGTTACTGTTTGCCTTCACAGCCCCTCCCGTGAAAAAGTGGTTCAGAAACGTCCGCAGACGTTTCTGAACCACAAATTATAATACTATTTTCCGCTGAAGATGCCCAGAGCGCAAGCGGAGGGCATTTCAAATCGTCCTCTTCCCCCGTTTATTCCGTCTTTGTAGGACGGATGGTCACCTCGCCGCAGCGCAGCGCCTCGGTGCGGCCACCCTCCCGCTGCACCACCAGCCGCCCGGCATCGTCGATGGAAAGCGCCTGTGCGGCGTAGGTCTCGGTGCCGGTGCAAACGGTCACCCAGTGGCCGGGCACAAAACAGCGGGCGCGGTACTCGTCCAGACATTCAAAGCCCGGGCACAGCGCCAACAGCTCCCGCCCGATGGCACCCGCCAGCGCCGCCCGGCTTACCGGGGCGGGGCCGCCGGGGTATAAGCTGCCTGCTTTGGCGGCCAATTCCGGGGGAAAGTCCTCGGCGGTGGCGGTCAGGTTCAGCCCAATGCCCACCACCAGCCATTCCAGCTGACCGCTTTCAAGGTCGGTGCCGGCCTCGGTCAGGATGCCGCACACCTTTTTGCCCTTGTAATACAGGTCGTTCACCCACTTGATGACAAGTTCCAGCCCGCACAGCGTCTGCACCGCCCGGCACACCGCCACCGCCGCACCGATGGTGGCGGTCTGGGCGTTGGCGGCAGGCAGCGGCGGGCGCAGCACCACCGAGCAGTACACACCCTTGCCCGCAGGGCTGGCAAAGCTGCGTCCCAGCCGCCCGCGCCCGGCAGTCTGCCCGCCCGCCAGCACCAGCGTGCCGTGGGCAGCGCCTTCCAGCGCCAGCAGCTTTGCGGTGCGGTTGGTGCTTTCCAGTGTGTCGTACAGCTGCACCGGGGCGGGGTAGGGGCCTACCGCCTCGGCGCAGAAGGGGTCGCCGCCCAGCAGACGGTACCCCCGGCGGGAGGCGGCTTCCAGCGCATAGCCCTGCGCGGTAAGCGCCGCTGCCGCCTTGTGTACGGCGGCACGGCTGACCCCCAGCTGCTGCGCCAGCTGCTGGCCGGAAATATATGCGCCCTCGGCGGCGCTGAGCGCCTGTAAAAGCGCCTGACGGGTGGTAGAAGCCATGGCGAAAATCCTCCCTGTGTGCTATACTGCTATTGTACCATATCTGCGGAAGAAGAAAAAGTTTGAAAATATTTCAGTTTTTTGCAGGAACCGCCGCCGCTGCCTCGTATTAAAGACAGAAGGGCGGCGCAGAGCACCGTATCCAGAACCGGAAAGGAGGCCGTGCAGCGCGTTGACAACACAGGAATTCAGCACGATGGTGCAGAAATATCAGGCGCTCGTGTACACGGTCTGCCACCAGCTGGTACCGGATGTGCAGGAGGCGCAGGACCTGACGCAGGAGACCTTTCTGGCGGCGTGGCGGGCCATCGACCGCTGCCCGCCCGGCTTTGAAAAGCAGTGGCTGGCGCGCATCGCGGCCAACAAAGCCAAGGACTATCTGCGCAGCGCGTGGGTGCGCAAGATGAACACCCCCGGCGACGAGGTGCTGGCGCTGGAGGGCGCGCCGCCCGGTATGCAGCCGGAGCAGCAGGTGCTGGAAGCGCTGGGCGAAGAGGAGCTTACCGGAATGATCTTAAACCTGCGCGAGCCCTACTGCACGCCCTGCCGTCTGGTGCTGCTGGAGCAGCACACCATGGCCGAGGCTGCAAGACTGTGCGGACGTCCGCCCAAAACGGTGGAAGCGCAGGTCTACCGCGCCAAAAAGATGCTGGCGCAGCAGATCTTGCAAAACGACCGCATACCCTGTGAAAGGAGGAGCGTACATGGAACTGTTTGACGTAAAAGGCTGTCTGAGTGAGGAAGGCTTACAGGCACTGGTCGGTGGACAATTGGACGAAACGCAGCGGCTGGAAGCCGCCGAGCACCTTGCCTACTGCGACCGCTGCATGGATCACTACACCGCCCTGCTGACCGACGATGTGCTGGAGCAGCCGCCGCGCTCCGCCCGGGGCGCGGTGATGGGCACCATCTGGATACGGCTGATGCAGAACACATGGGGACGCGCCGCTGTGGCCACCGTAGCCGCCGTGCTGGCGCTGACCATGTGGCGTGCCGGTACGCTGGAACAGATCCTGCACACCGGGCAGCAGCTGAACACATGGCTGCCGCAGACTACGCAGCAGACCGAACCGGAGCTGCTGGGCAAGCCGGTGAAGGACAAAGCGCCGCAGCACTCCACCGCCCCGCTGGGCAAGCCCATAGAGGACAAAAAGCAGCTGACCGAAAAACTATCCGATGCACTGGACGCGCTTTTGCACCACAGTGCAGACACCACTGAGAAATGAGGGAACTGATTATGAAGAAAAACGGGATCCTGACCCTGCTGTTTGCCTGCATCCCCGGTGCGGGGCAGATGTATCAGGGCTATATGAAGCGGGGGCTCTCGCTCATCACAATGTTCTGCCTGTTCATCATGGCAGGCTCTATCACGGGGCTGGAGGCGCTGGCGATCGGCTGCATCGTTGCGTGGATGTACAGCTTTTTCGATACCTTGAACCTCCGCGCGCAGCTGGCGGCAGAAAAAGCCCCGGAGGACGATTATCTGGTGCACTTTAATTGGCACGATGCCCGCATGACCCAGTTCATGGGCGAGAGCCACAAGCTGGTGGGCTGGGGGCTCATCGCATTGGGCGCGATCGTGTTCTACAACAACATCATCATGCGGGTGCTGGGCGATGTGATGTGGCGCTGGGGACAGGATAACCCCGTCTTCCGCGCCATCTACCTGATGCTGGATGCCCTGCCGCAGATCGTGGTCTGTGTGGCGCTGATCGTGTGCGGTATGTGGCTGGTGCGCGGCCCGAAAAACAAAAAGGGCAAGCAGCCCGCCGAGGAGGAACCCGAGGACTTCCACGCCTACACGGCTGCGCCGCAGGCAGAGAATGAAGCAGACGCTGCGGACACCGCGGACATGGATACCCATTTTGCCATGCCGGAGCTTTCGGCGCTGCTGGGTGAGCCGGTGACCGGCGCAGAACAGGGCGAGACCCCTGCGGAGGATGACGATGACCGAGCAGAATAAGACCCCCTTGACGGCACAGCCGGGCAGTGCGCCCGCGCCGGAGCGCAAGCCCGCAGAAAAGCCCCTGCGCCGGGTGGGCAGCCTGACCTTGGGCGCGTGCCTTATCGCGGCGGGCGTGTTCTTTCTGCTGTATTTCTTCGTGCCGGGCTTTGATGTGCAGCTGACCTTGAAAATCGCCCCGGCGGTGGCGCTGGTGCTGCTGGGGTGCGAGGTGCTGTTCTTTGCCGCCCGCCCCGGCCGCTGGAAGTACGATTTTGTGTCCGTGCTGGTCTGTCTGGTGCTGATGGCGGGCTGCTTCTGCATGGCAATGCTGCCCATGGTGTGGGATGAGTTGAGCGGCGAAAACCAGCAGACCATGAACCGCCTGAGCACACAGGCCATTGATGAACTGTACACCGCCTATAAGCGGGACGCGCAGGACATTGCCATCCAGAACATCAGCGGCTGGCTGTACCTGAACGGTGCAAAGGCCGAGACCTTGCAGCAGGCCGCCGCCCTGCCCGCCGGGGATACCTGCCTGACTTTGACTGTGGAGCTGTTCGGCCCTTACGACAGCGCCGCCGCCTTTGCCCGGGACTGCTACACCCTGACCGCATTGGCAAAGCAGTGCACCGTGCCGCCGGAAAAGCTGCACTTTACATGGGACGCCCGCAGCGCGGCAGAAAGCAGCCTGAACACCGGCAGTCTGCTGTACACCGAGGATTATTCGCTGGACCTGAGCGGCGCTGTGCAGCTGGACTGGACAGTGCAGCAGATGGAGCAGCAGACCGAGACCGAGTATCTGCTGGACGCAGAGAATATTCCCGATGAGGATTAAAAAATACCGCCGCACAGCTGTGCGGCGGTATTTTTGCGGTGCGGCTGAAAGGATAAACGAAAAACGCCCCGAAGTCCTAAGACTTCAGGGCGTTTGAGCTGGAGCTGCTATCCAGATTCGAACTGGAGACCTCATCCTTACCAAGGATGCGCTCTACCAACTGAGCTATAGCAGCACATCACAGCCCAATCAGTATAGCACAGCTCGAATGGTTTTGCAAGCGTTTTTTGCAAAAAATAATATTTTTGCGCAAAAAGAACCCGGAGCATCCGCAGACGCTCCGGGAACACGGTAAATTATGTTTACTTTGCCAGACTGCTCAGGATGGGGTCGCACTGCTCTACGGTGGAGGAGAGCATCAGGTTGTAGGCGGTGACCATTTCCTGAATGGCGGTGCGGTTCTCCTTGGTCAGGGCGTAGCTCTGGGTGGTGCCGTCCCGGCCGACGAACACGGCGGTGACGCTCTTGGCGTTCAGCCACTCGCTCAGCAGGCTGATCTCTTCATCGCTCAGCTGGAACAGTTCCAGATCGAACCAGCAGCCCAGATCCTGATCGTAGCCGCCGCCGTACTCCTCGTCACAGGTGAAGGTGTACATGTTGTCATCAGCGGTCACGTTGACCGTCTTGATGTCCAGCTTCTTGCTGCCTGCGTAGGTCAGGATCATGTTGAAGGCGATGCCGTCGTTCTGCACGAACATATAGGGGTACAGCCCGCAGGACTTTTTGGCCATGCTGGCCTGCTCCTGCGGAGAGGAAAGATCCCAGCCGCCAGTCTCCTCATCGTAGGTGACGGTGAACTTGGAAAAAGCGGTCTTGAGCTCGGCATCACTGGGGGCGGCGTTGGTAGCCTCCACCGCAGCAGGGGCAGCGGGCAGTGCGGGCGCAGCAGCCGAAGCGGCCATGCCGCCGCACAGCATGGCGGCAGCACACAGACCGGCAACGACGCGCCGGAACAAACGGGATGATCTCATAAGTCAGTACTCCTTTCCATTTTCGAAGGGGAAACTCTGGCTTCAGTATACCGCAGCACGGCGGAAAAGCAAGAAAACTGTCACGAAACGCCCTGCCGCTGTCACGAAACGACTTTCGCTTGCCTTTAGCCCACCTGATGCTCCTCCAGCCAGCGGGTCATCTGCTGGGCAATGCCCTTGACGCTGCCCTCTTCAAAAGGTACCTTCAGCCCGGCGGTCTGCATCAGCTCGGTGTAGCTGGCAAGACCGGCGCGGCGCACCAGCTTGAGGTAGCGCTCCCATGCGTCCTTGTGGTCGTCAAGGCTCAGCAGGAAGAACTGCAAGGCTGCCATGGTGGACAGGCAGTAGTCGATATAGTAGAAGGGGCATTCGTAGATGTGCAGCTGGCGCTGCCAACCGGCACCGCGCCCGTAGAAGGGCAGATTGTCAAAATCGATCCACGGACGGTACTTCTTTTCCAGCTTGAGCCACTCGGCGTTGCGCTGGTCGGGGGTCAGGTCGGGGTTCTGGTACATGATATGCTGGAACTCGTCCACGGCGCAGCCGTAGGCAAGGAACACAAAGCTGTCCTCGGCGTGGAGCAGGGCATACTTCTCGGTGTCCTTGCCGAACAGCAGGTGGTGCCACGGCGCGGTGAGGAACTCCATGGCCATGGAGTGGATCTCGGCGCTCTCCATGGCGGGGCATTCCAGATCGGCAGGCACGTTGGGGTCGCGCTCGGCCACATAGCCCTCAAAGGCGTGGCCGCACTCGTGGGTCAGCACGTCCACATCGCCGGAGGTGTTGTTCCAGTTGGCAAAGATGAAGGGTGCCTTGTAGCTGGGCAGGCTGGTCATGTAGCCGCCGGACATCTTGCCGGGACGGCTTTCCACGTCAAACAGCTCGTTGTCCTGCATAAAGTCGATGAACTCGGCGGTCTCGGGGCTCAGCTCGTGGTACATGGTGCGGGCAGCGTCCATGCGTGCCTGATAGCCCGGGATGGGCTTGGGGTTGCCGTCCTTGAAGATGATGGGCAGGTCGGTGAAGGTGGGGTGGGTGATGCCGGTGCGCTTGGCACGCATGGCCATCACCTTTTGCAGTTCGGGCACAACGTCCCTTGCCACCTGATCCCGGAAGGCCTGAATCTCGGCCTGTCCGTAGCCGATGCGGTTCATGCGCACATAGGAAAGCTCGCTGTAATCCTTGTAGCCCAGCACCTGTGCCTGCTGGTTCAGGTTCTTGACGATCTTGGTGTACAGTGCGTCCAGTTCGTCCCGGTGGGCGTCAAAGTAACCGGCCTCGGCCTCGTAGGCGGCGCGGCGCACGGCGGGGTCCAGATCCTCTTTGTAGGGGCCCAGCTGGGGGATGGTCAGCTGCTTGCCGTCCAGCTCCACCAGTGCGCCGCCGTAGATCTGCTGGTACTGGCTGACCAGCGCGTTGAACTCCTGCTGCAGTTCCACGGTGCGGTCGTCCATGCCCAGCACGGCGTTCTTCATACCGGCCACGCAGGTGGTGCCGAAGTGCTCGGTGAGCGCCTCCACATAGGGGTTTGCCAGAAACGCCCGGCTGATCTCCACGCTGGCGTTGGTCACAGCGGGGCCGTTGGCATCAAAAAAGTCCTGCTCGGCCTTCCAGTAGGCATCGCGGGTGTCGCAGGTGTAGTGGATGTTGGCCAGCTGGGAGGCGGTGGTGTAGTCTGCAAAAGCGCGGCTCTGCTCGTAGTACACCTGAATGAGGGCATCGCCGTCCGGGGCATCGGCGGCCTTGGCGGCCAGCTGCTTGCACCGTGCCAGCAGGGCGTCGATGTCCGGGCGGGTATAGGTCATTTCGCTGAATTTCATGGAAAATTTCCTTTCCGGGGCAGTTTCCCCTTTGGTATCTTGTGTTCATCTTACCACGTTCTGCGCCAAAAGAAAAGAGGGAGACAGGCAGGCAAAAGTCCTACGTTTATACAACACTGCCAAAAATAAAAACGCTCCTTTGGCAAAGATGTCTGTTTGAGCGCTTGCGGAGCGGCAAAAAAAGGATTATAATGGCATCATCAACAGAGTAAGACCCTGCGCGTTAAGTGCCGCATCAACGGGGAGTTGTGCTGCGGACGAAGGTGTTGACCGCGGTGCAGGGCCTGCATCCCGCTGCTGCATGGACTTGGGTGCAGGCGAGAGCCGTCTGCGGTTTTTGCCCGGAAGTGAATGTTGTTGGAATTCACGCCCTCCTTTGTGCGGTCTGTCACAGGGGAGGGCGTTTTTGCGTCCTGCCTGCTGTTCCTTTTTAAGGAGGACAACTACGATGAACGACAAAAAAACTTCGGTGCGTACCCTGACCATGCTGGCTTTGCTGGTAGCCATGAGCATCGTGTTCAGCCGTGTGCTGAGCATCTCTACCGGCTTCGTCCGGTTCAATCTGGGCAGTCTGCCGGTGCTGCTGGCGGCGGTGGTGTTCGGCCCAGGCGCAGGCTTTGCGGTGGGTGCAGTAGCCGATATCATCGGCGGTGTGCTGGCGGGCTACGCCATCAACCCGCTTATTACCCTTGGCGCGGGTGCCATCGGTTTAGTGGCGGGCTTTGCATGGCAGAAGCTGAGCAGCCTTTCCACCAACCTGCGGCTGGCAGCCAGCGTGCTGCTGGGGCACTTTGTGGGCTCCATGGTCATCACCTCGCTGGCGCTGCGCCTGTTTTACGGCTATCCGTGGGCAACACTGGCAGTGCGCATCCCCAACGCCCTCATCCTGAGCGCCGTGAACGTTGTGCTGCTGCGCATCCTGCTGGAAAACCGCAGCCTGATGAAGCTGGCAAAGAAGTAAGAGACTCTCTCAGCCGGGGGATGTTCTCTTTTGACACCAAAAGAGAACCAGAAAAGTGCCAGCGATTTCGACGCGCTGGATCCACGAAAAAGGGGCTGCTCGCCCCTTTTAACCCCAAAGGGGTAGGCTGCACCGGAAAAAACTGAAGATTCACGCCTGTTCGGCGTGAAGATCTTTTAACCGTTTTTTCCGGCTCCGCCGATTTGAAACCCTCTCAGGCGCTCCCGCGCCAGCTCCCCCGAAGGGGGAGCCAAGGTCTAAAGCTCGTTGCTAAAGTTTTAGGTGCAATGAGGAAGTTTCCGGCAGTGCTCTTGCCTCTCCCTTTGGGAGAGGTGGCAGTGAGCGAAGCGAACTGACGGAGAGGGCGAGGCCGCTAACCGCAGCGCCGCGCTTTCGCAGAAAGCGGTGCTGCAAATGCCGTTTTCCCCCACGACCCCTCCTGTGAAAAAGGGGTTCTGAAAAGCCCGCAGGCTTTTCAGAACCCCAAATTAAAAATCTTCTTTCCGCTATTTATGCGCAGAGCGAAGCGCATTCCAAATCGTGATCTTGAATCGAGGCAGTATCTATGAACTACGAACAGGCAATGGAATACATCCACGCGGTGCAGTGGGCGGGGCATAAGCCCGGGCTTACCCGCACCCGCACCCTGCTGGCTGCACTGGGCGACCCGCACAAAAAACTGCAATTCGTCCATGTGGCAGGCACTAACGGCAAGGGCAGCACGGCGGCAATGCTGGCTTCCTGCCTGCAAGCCGCCGGTTACCGGGTGGGACTGTATACCTCGCCCTTCATCAACCGGTTCAACGAGCGCATCCAGATCAACGGGCAGCAGATCCCGGACGAAGCGCTGGTGGAACTGGTGGAACAGGTAAAGCCTGCTGCCGATGCCATGGAGGACGTGCCCACTGAGTTCGAGATCATCACCGCACTGGGCATGCTCTATTTTGCGCAGCAGCAGTGTGATATTGTGGTGCTGGAGGTGGGGCTTGGCGGCACGCTGGATTCCACCAATGTCATCGAAAAGCCTGCCTGCGCGGTGATCACTGCACTGGGCATGGATCATGTTAAGGAGCTTGGCCCCACGCTGGCGGATATCGCCGCTGCCAAGGCGGGCATCATCAAGCCGGGGTGCCCGGTGGTGAGCTACGGCGGCGCACCGGAGGCAGACGCCGTGCTGCGCCGGGTGGCAGCGCAGCAGAACGCCCCCTTTACCGAGGTGGACTTTACAAAGCTGCAGATCACCGGCGGAGATCTGGACGCAGTTACCTTCAGCTTTGACGGGCTGGATGGGGTGCGTCTGCCGCTCATCGGCAGCTATCAGCCCCGCAACGCCGCACTGGCCATTACCGCCCTGCGGGTGCTGCGGCAGCATGGCTGGAACATCCCGGAAAGCGCTATCCGCACCGGGCTGGAACAGGTAAGCTGGCCCGGGCGCTTTGAGCTGCTGCGCCACAGCCCGGCCTTTGTGCTGGACGGCAGCCACAACGCCCACGGGATGCGCGCCACGGTGCAAAGCCTGAAAGACCGCTTCCCCGGGCAGAAATTCGTCTTTCTGGTCAGCATCATGGCCGACAAGGACGTGGACGAGATGCTGGCGCTGCTGGCACCGCTGGCCGAGCGGTTCGTGACCGTGACGGCGCACAACCCCCGCGCCATGCCGGCGCAGACGCTGGCAGAGCATATCCGCGCCTACGGCTGCACCGCTGAGGCTGCGGACAGCATTGAGGCCGGTGTGGCGCGTGCGGAGGAACTGGGCGGCGAAGGCCCGGTGTGCGCACTGGGTACGCTGTATTTCTCCGGCGATGTCCGGCAGGCCTTTGCCCACCTGAATGCGTAACAATGCAGAAAAAATATTTTTGAATATAAGCAGAGCCGGACAGCCCGCGGGCTGTCCGGCTCTGCATTTTTATAAAGAAAATATTAGATGTGCAGCTGCTTTTTTGCCATTTGCAGCGCACGGCGCAGCGGGCGGTAGAGCAGCAGCATCAGCACAAAATTGCCGACGCCGTGCAGCGCATCGTAGCTCAGGCCACTGAGCCACCAGCTCAGGGCAAAGGCGGGTGTTTTGGCAAACAGATACACCGCCGCGCACAGCCCGCCGAAGCACAGGCCATACAGCCCGCTGAATACCGCCCAGAAAGAGGCGTAGTCCATGCGGCGCAGCAGCCATGCCAGCAGCGCCAGCAGATACCACACATACAGGTACATCACCCACCACAGGCCAAAGCCGTACAGCACGCCCTGCAGCAGGATGAATACCGTGATGGCACCGGGGGTCTCCCGGGGCAGCTCCAGCGCAAACAGGATGATGAGCAGGCTCACCGGCTCCAGATTGGGCAGGCCGCTCATGGCCTGCTTGCTCACTACCAGCAGCGCGCCCATCAGGCCGCTGAGCACCAGCCGCAGCACCCGGGTGTGCAGCGCCACAGGCTTTTTAGCCCTTGGTGTAGGTAAAGGCATAGCTGTCACCGTTGTGGAGCTCGATGTCTGCCACGCCCACGGTGGTCATCTCACCGGCAGCGTCGGTCAGGCACCACCAGGCCTGATCCTTGTTGTAGTCGGCAGTCTCGCCGTTCACGGTGGTCACAAAGCCTGCATCGGCCTCTTCCTGACTGATGATACCGGCCTCGGCCAGTGCGGTGCTCAGCTTTTCGCCATCGGTCACGTTCAGCAGAACGCTGGAAACGCTGCCGTCCGCAGCAGTAACGGTGAACTCCACCGTGGCCTGTGCCTTGCTGGCAGCGGAAGAGGCGACCTCGGAAGCGGCCACAGAAGAAGCAACGCTGGAAGCGGTAGAGGAAGCGGAAGCGCCGCAGCCTGCCAGCAGGCAGACGGACAGCACAGCACTGAGGGTCAGGGCAGCAAATTTATGCAGAGTTTTCATGGTTCAAGATCTCCTTGTTTTGTGTTTTGCGTGCAAAGCGCACGGCAGATATAGTACCATGAAACCGGCTGAAAATCAACATTTTTTCTGCATGGCTTCAAAATATGCGGCGGCAACGCCCACCTGATTGGCCTCGCTGGAAAAGGCGCAGGGCACGATCTGGCAGCGGGGTAAGCCCTCCATGTAGGCCTGTCCCGCCCGGGAGGCGTACAGTCCATCGTAGGCGCTGCGCAGGCTTTCCAGCAGCAGGGGCTGCTTGCTGATGCCGCCGCCGATGGCCACCTTTTCCACATCCAGCAGAACGGTCAGGTTAAAGATCTGCACCGCCACCGCGTGGCAGAACCGCCGCAGCACCTCCAGCGCCTCCGGCTCCCCGGCGTTGGCGGCGGCAAAAAAGCTGCGGCCGTCCAGCGGGGCGTCCTCCGGCAGTGCCTTGCGGGCGCGGTACCATTTAAGCAGATTGCTGGTGCTGCACTGGCAGGCCATGTTCTGGTCCGGGGCGTCCCACGCCTCGGCGTTGGTGTTGACAAAGCTGTACTCCCCGGCGGTAAAGTGCACCCCGCGCACCAGCTGTCCGTTGGCAATAATGCCGCCGCCCACGCCGGTGCCGATAATGAACACCGCCGCGTTGCAGCAGCCCTTCAGGGCACCGTTTGCCAGCTCTGCCATGGCGGCGGCTTTGCCATCGTTTTCCAGGATAACGGGACAGCCGCATTTTTCCGCCAGCAGCTGCCCCACCGGGGTAGCGGTGTTGTACAGTAGCGCCCCGCCGTTGGACACATAGCCGGTGCGGTTATCCACAAAGCCCGGCAGCGCCATGGCAATGCCGGTCACCTCGTCTTTGTGGGGCGCATACAGCCGGTAAAGCGTATCCAGAAACTGCGCCTGCGTATCCTGCGGCGTGGGCACTGCGCCGCTGTTCGTGCGGTGCATCTGCTCGTCCATGACCGAGTATTTGATCTCGGTGCCGCCTACATCAAAAACCATGACCTTCATCTTGTAGCCCTCCTGCAAACGGTCGTTTTCTGTCCCTATTATGGCAAATCATCGCGGGAAAGTAAAGCCCCGGCGGTAAAAATGAAAACTGCAAAAATCGTCCCGGCTTGCGGTTGCAATCCACCCCGCCCTGTGATATCCTGAAAGAAGAGTATCTATTATATAAAGGAAGAAACTGCCATGGATTGCAAACTGCGTGCCAAAAACTGCGGCGGCTGCCCCCTGCTGGGGTTGGACTATGCCGCGCAGCTGAAACAGAAGGAAGAAAAAGTGCGGGCTCTGGTGGGCAAATACGGCCCGGTGCACCCTATCCGGGGCATGGAGCAGCCCTACCATTACCGCAACAAGGTGATTTCCACCTTTGCCCCCGGCTGGGGTGGAAAACTGACCTCCGGCATCTACGCGGCAAACAGCCACAAGGTGCTGCCGGTGGAAAGCTGCCTGCTGCAGGACGAGGTGCTGGACAAGACCATGCAGGCGGTGCGTGCTGCCGCCAACGCCTGCCGCTACCAGCCCTATGACGAGGACAAGGGCACCGGACTTGTGCGCCACTGCCTGCTGCGGCGGGGCGTAGCCACCGGGCAGGTGATGGTGGTGCTGGTGACGGCGCAGCCGGTGCTGCCGGGTGCAAAGAACTTTGTCAAGGCACTGCTGGCCGAGGCGGCGCAGCGCGGCGTGACCGTGACCACCGTGGTGCAGAACGTGAACAGCCGCAAGACCAGCGTGGTGCTGGGCGAGGCGGAAAAGGTGCTGTACGGCAAGGGGTTCATTCTGGACACCCTGTGCGGAAAGACCTACGCCATCAGCCCGCGCAGCTTTTATCAGGTGAACCCGGCGCAGACCGCCGTACTGTACGGCCTTGCGGTGGAGGCCGCAAAGCTGACCGGCAAGGAGGTGGTGCTGGACGCCTACTGCGGCATCGGCACCATCGGCCTGACCGCCGCCGACCATGCAAAGCAGGTGGTGGGCGTGGAGCTGAACCGGGACGCCGTACAGGATGCCATTGGCAACGCAAGGCACAACGGCGTAAAGAACGCCCGCTTCTTTGCCGCCGACGCCACCCGCTGGATCCGCGAAGCGGCCGCAGCAGGGGAGAAGGCAGACGTGATCTTTATGGACCCCCCGCGCGAGGGCTCCACCCCGGAATTTCTTGCCAGCGTGGCCCGCATGGCCCCGAAGCGGGTGGTCTATGTCAGCTGCAACCCCGTCACCCTCGCCCGCGACCTTGCCACCCTGACAAAGCTGGGCTATAAGGCCGAGGGCTTTACCCCGGTGGATATGTTCCCCCATACGGAGCATATCGAGACGGTATGCGCATTGTCCAAACTAGATGTCTACCAGAAGATCACGGTTGACCTGAAGATGGATGAACTGGACGTGACTGCTGCGGAGATCAAGGCTACCTATGAAGAAATCAGGGAGTACGTCAAGGAGCATACCGGTCTGAACGTGAGCAACCTCTATATTGCACAGGTCAAGCAGAAATGCGGCATCAAGGAGCGGCAGAACTACAACAAGCAAAAGTCCGAGAACCCCAAGCAACTCAAGTGCCCGGCGGAGAAGGAAAAAGCCATCCGGGAAGCGTTGAAGCATTTTAAGATGATATAAAAGAGTATTCGATTCACATACCCGATAAATCTTTTTGTAAATGATTTGCCGGGTATTTTTGTTTGTCATAAAGGAAGTCTTGCTTTTTATTGTAAAATTGGATACAATATAAAAAAGACATTTACACGGAGGGCTCTATGGAATATATCGGCATCCAGAAGAAAAACGGCGGTGTGGTGGAAGCCCTGCAGCAGGCCATTTTATCCGGGCAAATCCCGGCGGGCACCGAAATGACCCAGAATGAACTGGCAGAGAGTCTCGGTGTCTCCCGGATGCCGGTGCGGGAAGCATTGATGATCCTTGAATATCAGGGGCTTATCATCCGCCTGCCCAACAATCGTATCAAAACGGCTCATCTGGACGAGGATACCCTGCGGCAGATCCTTGCGCTGGGCGCACAGCTGGAACGGCAGGCCATGCGTGCACTGCCGCCGGATGCCGCACTGGCGGGCGGTGAGATGCTGCAGCACCGCACCCTGCGGACTGCCCTGCCCTATCCGCTGCACCGCAAGCTGTTGGAAAGCATTCAGGAGACCTACATTGCCTTTGCAGTCAGTGCCCGCCCAGAGCCGGTGAACGACCGCCTTGCCCGGCTGCTGATGCTGGACCGTCAGGGCTCCCCTGATGTGCCGGATGTATGGAACGCCTATGAAGAAGAACTGCTGCATCTGATTTTAACGATAAGGAGTCAATATGCTGGGACTGAAACCCATTAAGCTGCTGCCTGCCCGCGAGCGGGTAGCTTCCGCTTTGCGGAAAGCCATTATCTCAAAAAGCATCCCGGAGGGCGCAGAACTCACACTGGAAAATACCGCACAGGAACTTGGCGTGTCGGTCACGCCGGTACGGGAAGCCTTTCAGATCCTGGCCCGTGACGGTCTGCTGGAAGTCAAACAGAACAAGTGCGCCGTTGTGCTGGGCGTGACGGAAAAAACGATTCGGGAACACTACCAGCTGCGCGCTGCGCTGGAAGGTGCGGCCTGTATGCTCTGCTGCCAGAACAATGCCGACCTGTCCAAGATCAAAAATTGCGTGGACACGGCAGAAGATGCGCTTTCTCACCGGCAGGCCGGAAATTATACCGACTACAACCAGTCCTTCCATTTTGAGATCTGGGAAGCTTCCGGCAATGAAAAAATGCGCAATCTTCTTTCGGAGCTGTGGAACGGTCTGTCCATCGGCGTGGAAATGAGTGAGCTGGACTATGCCCTCAACTCCCAGAGCGAGCATAAAAAGATCTATGCGGCACTGGAAGACCGTGATGCAATGGCCGCACGGGCTGAAATGGAAAAGCACATCCTGCGCAGCATGGACGATGCGCTGACCTATTATTTATAAGATCAGGGAGGACAAGACAGTGTATACCTGTGCGAACTGTACGGTTCTGGCCTGCGCCAACAACGAGCCGGAAAAGATGCCCAAAAACTGCCCTATGCGGAATGCTTCGGTGATGGAGGCCGTCCGCGCCGGCTACGATCTGCCCGAGAATCACGATTTCTACGTCAACTGTTCGGCCATTGAGGGGCTTGGCTACTGTCAGTGGCCCCGCCTGAAGGAGACGGTGGAGTTCTGCAAGCGGATGGGCTACCACAAGCTGGGTCTTGCATTCTGCAAAGGTCTGCGGAAGGAAGCCCGCATCGTGGCCGACCTGCTCCGTGCGCAGGGGTTTGAGGTGGTGTCGGTCATCTGCAAGACCGGTGGCATCTCCAAGGAAGAAGTGGGCATCCCGGAAGAGGTCAAGATCCACCCCGGCGAATTTGAGGCCATGTGCAACCCCATCGCACAGGCAAAGCTTCTGAACGAGCAGCACACCGAGTTCAACATTGAGGTCGGCCTTTGTGTGGGGCACGACTCGATGTTTTATAAGTATTCGGACGCCATGGTCACAACGCTGGTGGCCAAGGATCGCGTTCTGGCGCATAATCCCTGCGGTGCCATTTACTGTGCCGAGGGGTATTTCAAAAAGCGGCTGGAATAAAAGAAGGAAAAAACGTGCGATCTCCATCTGCTTTGGAGATCGCACGTTTTTTGCAGAAGGCGGCGGGGGGAGATTTTCTTGTATCCTACTGTTTGTCTGGCGTGCACAAAAATTGGTACATAATCCGTGCAATGCGACAAAACTCGAAAAAAGGGATTGACAAATCTCTGTTTCGGGTGTATTCTCGTGTCGTCAAGTGGATACATTATCAAAGATTAAATATAAAAATCAAAAAAGACGCTGCCGAGATTCCCGGAATTCTAAGGTTCCGGGCAGATCCTTCCAGAACAAAAAAGGGCTGTGAGGGCACAACACGGCGGCAAAGACTCTGCACAACGAGGTGCAGCTGGGGCGTTCCGAAAGTCAGGGCTGTGTTGCTCTGATGAAATGGATACATTATATTTTATTAAAGGAGGACCCCCCGGTATGTCAGCAGCAACTATCACCCTACTCTTTCTTCTCTTCGCAGTCGTCATGTTCGTGTTTGAGAAGATCCCCCTCGGCGTAACGTCCATGATCGTCTGTATCGGTCTGGTCGTTACCGGCGTGCTGGACATCAAGACTGCTTTTGCGGGCTTCATCGACAGCAACGTCATCCTGTTCGTCGCCATGTTCATTGTCGGCGGTGCACTGTTTGAAACAGGCATGGCCAACAAGATCGGCGGCATCGTTACCCACTTTGCCAGATCCGAACGCAGCCTCATCGTGGCCATCATGGTCATCGTTGGCCTGATGAGCGGCGTGCTTTCCAACACCGGCACCGCCGCCGTCCTGATCCCCGTGGTCATCGGCATTGCGGCAAAGTCCGGCTATGCCCGCTCCAAGCTGCTGATGCCGCTGGTATTTGCAGCGGCCATGGGCGGCAACCTTTCCCTCATCGGCGCACCGGGCAACCTTATCGCCCAGAGCGCTCTGGGTGAGATCGGGATGTCCTTCGGCTTCTTCGAGTACGCCATCGTGGGCCTGCCCATCCTCGCCGTCGGCATCCTCTTCTATGCCACCCTTGGCATGAAGCTGCTGCCCAACCACCCCGTCTCCGATGATGACTCCTTCGGCGGCGAGCAGGACTTCAGCAATGTTCCCAAGTGGAAACAGGTGCTCTCCCTTGTCATCCTCGTGCTCACCCTGCTGGGCATGATCTTTGAAAAGCAGATCGGCATCAAGCTCAACATCATCGGCTGTATCGGTGCGCTGGCTCTGATCCTCACCGGTGTCATCTCCGAGAAAGATGCCCTGAAGTCCATCGACCTCAAGACCATCTTCCTCTTCGGCGGCACACTGTCTCTGGCCTCTGCACTGGATAAGACCGGGGCAGGCGCAGAGATCGCCAATATCGTCATCGGTGCTCTGGGCAAGAATCCCTCTCCCTACGTCCTGACTCTGGTGGTCTTCCTGCTCTGCTGCGTCATGACCAACTTCATGTCCAACACCGCAACCACCGCTCTGATGGTTCCCATCTGCCTGAGCATCGCACAGGGCATGGGTGCCGACCCCCGCGCAGTTCTGATGGCCTGTGTCATCGGCGGCTCCTGCGCTTACGCAACGCCCATCGGTATGCCCGCCAACACCATGGTGGTTTCCGCCGGCGGCTACACTTTCAAGGATTATGCCAAGGCTGGCCTGCCCCTTATCCTCATCGCAACGGTTGTCAGCATGGTGATCCTTCCCATCGCATTTCCGTTCTTCCCGCAGTGATGCGGGCAGAGCGTTGAATGAGTGAATAAACGCGCAAATGTGCCAAACCAAATCTTTCAAGGAGGAAATGGAATGAACAAACAGGAACAGGTGCAGCAGATGACGACCTATATGGCCAACTTTGTGAGCCATATCGCCAAGGTGCTGCCAGACGACATCATCAAAAAGCTGGATGAACTGGGCGCACAGGAGGATGCTCCTCTGTCCAAGGTCATCTACGAGACCATGAAGCGCAACCAGAAGCTGGCCAAGGAGCTGAACCGCCCCAGCTGCCAGGACACCGGTGTGCTGCAGTTCTGGGTAAAGTGCGGTGTGGACTTCCCCCTCATCGGCGAGGTGGAAGGTCTGCTGAAGGAAGCCGTGGTCAAGTCTACCTTTGAAGCACCTCTGCGCCACAACAGTGTTGAGACCTTCGATGAGTTCAACACCGGTTTGAACGTGGGCAAGGGCACTCCCACCGTGTGGTGGGATATCATCCCGAACAGCGACAAGTGCGAGATCTACGCCTACATGGCAGGCGGCGGCTGCACCCTGCCGGGCAAGGCTATGGTTCTGATGCCCGGTGCAGGTTACGAAGGCGTGACCAAGTTCGTCATGGATGTCATGACCAGCTACGGCATCAATGCCTGCCCTCCGCTGCTGGTGGGCGTGGGCGTTGCCACCTCTGTTGAGACCGCCGCTCTGCTGTCCAAGAAGGCTCTGATGCGTCCTCTGGGCAGCCACAACGAGAACGAGCGCGCAGCCTATATGGAGAAGCTGCTGGAGGACGGCATCAACTCCATCGGCCTTGGTCCTCAGGGCATGGGCGGCAAGTACTCCGTCATGGGCGTGCACATTGAGAACACTGCCCGCCATCCTTCTGCCATTGGCGTTGCCGTCAACGTGGGCTGCTGGAGCCATCGCCGCGGCCACATCATTTTTGATAAAGACCTGAACTACACCATTGATACTCATTCGGGGGTGACTTTGTAATGCTGACCATTAAAGACGGAAAGAAGATCCTTACTACTCCGGTCTCCGCAGAAGACCTGAAGGACATCCATATCGGTGATGTCGTTTACCTGAACGGCGACCTGACCACCTGCCGTGACGTGGCGCACCGCCGTCTCGTGGAAGAGGGCCGCCCGCTGCCTGTGGATGTCAAGGACGCTGCCATCTTCCACGCCGGCCCCATCATTCGCCCTCTGGAGGACGACAAATTCGAGATGGTGTCTGTGGGCCCCACCACCTCCATGCGTATGGAAAAGTTCGAGTATGAGTTCGTGCAGAAGTCCGGTGTCCGCGTCATCGTGGGCAAGGGCGGCATGGGCCCCAACACCGAGCGCGCCTGCAAGGAGTTCGGTGCCATCCACTGTGTTTTCCCTGCCGGTAACGCCGTTGTGGCTGCCACCGAGGTGGAGGAGATCGTCGAGGCCCAGTGGCGTGACCTCGGTATGCCGGAAACTCTGTGGCACTGCCATGTTAACGAGTTTGGCCCCCTGATCGTTTCCATCGACGCTGAGGGCCGCAACCTGTTTGAAGAGAACAAGGTCATCTTCAATCAGCGCAAGGACAAAGCGGTGGAAGAAATTTGCAAGCACGTTGGTTTCATCAAGTAAGTTCCAACTTTGAAACCAGCGTTGCCTATATCCTGCGGAGAACAAAAATCCATCAAAAGCTTCTTCTCCTAAAATGAACTCACTATCACGTTAATTCTAACACCCATATTTGCTTTCACAGATCCAACAAACTTCTTATCATTTACTCCTATCTTCATTACCCTGTTTATCCTGCTTCTCCGCAAAACACCCCGGATGCTGCCTGCCATGCCAGCATCCGGGGTGTTGCTGTTTGCGACCAACTATGTGTACGGAAAGAAACGGAGACAAAGAGGATCTTACCCGTTCTTTTTGTTCTACACACCTTATATAAAACTCCGTTAGGGAAATTGTATTTTTCGACAAAAGTATAACAAATCCCTTGACAAGCGTGGTCTTTCGGTGTATTCTTTCCTTGTTAATTGGATACATTATTAAATATAAACATTTAAGTATCACTGCTTTGCATCTGCAAGGTAGAAGTAATCCACAGGAGGACAACCCAAATGAGCCCATTGGAGATCACACTGGTCATCCTGCTTGTGACGATCATCGCCTTTATATCCGGTAAAGTCCCGTTCTCGGTCATTTCTACCGGCATCATTCTGGCGCTGATCCTCACCGGCATCAAGACCCCTGCCGAGGCCTTTGGCGGCTTCATCAACACGAACGTGGTCATGTTCGTAGCCATGTTTGTCATCGGTGCAGGACTGACCAAAACGCCCCTGATTGACAAAGCCCAGAGTCTGGTCATCCGCTACAAGGACAATATGCGGATGCTGATCTTTCTTTCCTGCGTGGCAGGTGCGTTTCTGGGTGCCATCACCAGTGCCACCGCAACTGCAGCTATCATGATCCCACTGCTGGTAGGCATTGCGAACGACATCGGCGTGAGCCGCAGCAAGCTGCTGTATCCTTCTATGGCCTGTGCCAACATTGCCACCCAGATGACCTTTCTCGGTCAGGGTGCTTCCAACATGGCATGGAACGACGTCATGATGCAGGCCGGCGCACCGACACCGCTACACATCTGGGATTTCACCATTGCGCGCATCCCGATGCTGACCATTGCCATCCTGTACATGACCTTTGTTGGCTATAAGCTGATGCCGGATATTCCCAACGAGCAGTTTTCAGATGCAGCACATACGGCTTCTGAGAGCGAAAAACTCAGCCCCTTCAAGCGCAAACTGGCTGTCCTGATCGTTCTGGTCTCCATTGCAATGATGCTGCTGGAAAATGTCATTGGTGTCAAGATGTATCTCACTTCCTGCATCGGCGCTGCCGCTCTGGTGCTGACGGGTGTGCTGACCGAGAGGGAAGCCCTCAACTCCATCCACCAGCCGACCATTTTCCTGTTTGCCGGTGTGCTGGCTCTGTCGGACGCCATCCAGACCACCGGTGCAGGCGATGTGGTGGCAGACTGGATGATCCGCCTGCTGGGCGATACTACCAATCCGTACATCATTATGCTGGTGTTCTTCCTTGTTCCCTTCATTCTGACACAGGTCATGTCCAATCTGGCTACCCTGACCATCTTCATCCCACTGGTCACTTCCGCCTGTATCCGCATGGGCGTAGACCCCCGTGCTGCCGTGGTCGGCGTGATCACAGCCAGCTGTGTGTCCATCATGACCCCCATGGCAGCTCCCTGCCAGATCATGATCATCGAGCCGGGCGGATACACCTTGAAGGATTATCTCAAGTGTGGTACCCCGCTGGCGCTCATCCTCATTGTCGTGTCCGTATTTTTCCTGCCGACACTTTATCCTTTTGCATGATTCCGCGTTCTGCACCCATTTGCTGGGGGACTGAAAATAAACAACAGCCCAAAATACTAACGTTTATGCCATCTTTTATTCTGCTTCTCCGCAAAGAACAACGCCCCGGATGCTGCCTGCCATGCCAGCATCCGGGGTGTTGCTATTTGCTGCGAATGCAGCAATCCGAAAGATTCCAAAGAGCAGCGGAATGCTCTTTGGCACACGACTTTGCTTGCAAAGTCTAGTGTGTTACACCTTGGTTCCGGCTGACGCAGAAAAGGGGCTGTGAGCGGTCCCGGCAAGCACCTGTTCTGTGGCAGAAGGATGCGCGGATGGGCATGGCAGCTAACGGTCTCTGCCACCCAGCGCAGACTTGCAGAGGAACCAATGGTGTACGTTCTCCTTCCTGCCGCAGCAGCATTTTTCTTTTCAGGGAGGAATTGTGTCAATTTGATACGATTCCACTTTACCGTTTCCGGCGCGTTTTTCCGCGCAGTTGTTTGTCCATGCTCTTTCGCACCGCACGCCCCTGCTGTGTAGTCGTGGGGGTCAGCTCCCGCAGAATACGCATGGTAGCTGCTACGTCCGCTTTGTTCAGGGAATCGAAGTCCTTGCCGACCTGTTTGCACAGTGCCCGAAGCTGCTGTTCCTCTGCGGAACCCTCGAAGGATTTTGCACTTTCGATGGACTGCCGTACCCGCTCGATGGCAGAACCGTCCGATGTGGTGTCGTCTGTAATATGGGCGGTGCGAATATCCTTCAGGATAGCAGACAGTTCCTCGTAGATCGTACGTCCGAAGTACTCGTCCTCTACGAGCTGCCCCACCTGCAAGGTGCGCATTTCCACATCGGCCTCCACATCGTACTTCTCACAGATCAGCTGCCGCATAGCCTCCAACATGGCATTGGCATCCCGGATGCGGTCGCTCACCAGACTGTTGACGTATATCTCAAGGTCCATCATAAGCTGCCGGAAACCCGGATGCTCTACCAGTTCACAAAGCAGCCGGTGGTTCAGCGTTTTATCCTTCAACAGAATATCCACCGTACCATCGCCCAGATGCAAGTCCTGAATGCTTGCGTCTGGGCGTTTTTTGTTGTCGGTCAGGCAGAGCAGATATTCCGGCTGTACCTCGTAAAACTCTGCCAGCTTGATGATCGCCGCCACGTTCACATTGCCCACCGTGTCGTTCTCATAGGTCGAAAGCGTGCTGGTGGGGACACCTGCCTGATTTTCCACGTCCTTCTGGTTCATATCCCGCTCTACCCGCAGGTCTTTCAGTCGTTCACCAATCGTCAATTTCGTTTCCATTTTCGCACCTCCGACCTTTTTGCCCAGTATAGCATCTTCAGCAGTGTTTTTCCAGAGGACTGGATTTTTTGCATTTTTTGTCAAAAATCCGGCTTTCTGGATATACGGCACAGCGGCCATGGAGGTGCTATCCTATAGACAGAAAGAAAACATATTAACTCCCCCGCAGCGAACATATTAAGGGCTTCCTGCGAAAGCCCTCTGAAATATCTTTCCTAACAGGACCTTGAGAACAGAATGACCGTCCGAACTGCCTAGACCGCCAAGACCTCCCATGGGGGGGAGCGAGCGCCTTGCATGGGGCCGACACAGAGTCCAAAACGATTTCCTGTCGGGAGGCAGCAAGGGAGACCGGCTTCACCAAAGTTCCCATTTGGGGAACACCGGTGATTTTGAACGTGGCAGGGATCAAATTGATCCGTGCCAAAACCAAAGGGTGAACTGTGTTCATCGCCCTTTGGTGAGCTCTGTCCGTAAAAAGTGCATTTTTTTACGGAAGAAGTTCGTACAACCTGTACGGTCTGTACTTGTACGCGCTCGTACGGTAAATCGAAGCAGATTAAAACGTTGCATCGTTTGTATTTTATTCATCCGTACGCCGTACGAACCGTACAGGTTATTTGAAGTCCGTACAGATTTTTTGTACACCCAAGAAGGAGCGTGATCTATGAAAGCCCAATACGGCATTTTACGATTCAAAAAGTACAAGGGGCCTGCCATCAGCCCCATCGAGGCCCACAACGAGCGCACCAAGGAGCAGTACGCCAGCAACCCGGATATCGACACGAGCCGGAGCCGCTACAACCTCTATCTGGTGCAGCCGCAGGGCAGGTACCGGGAAGAAGCCGACCGCATGATAGCCGCCGCCCACTGCCGTGTCCGCAAGGACAGCGTACGAGTGGTGGAGGCTCTTGTCACCGCCAGCCCGGAGTTTTTCAAAGGCAAGACGCACAGCGAAGTCAGGGCGTACTTTGCGTACGCCCTGAAATTTTTGGAGGACAGGCAGCGCCCGGATACCTTTCTCTCCGCCGTTGTCCACATGGACGAGAAAACGCCCCACCTGCATCTCTGTTTTGTGCCCCTGACCCCTGACGGACGGCTGAGCGCCAAGGAGATCATTGGCAACCGCAAGAATCTTGTGAAGTGGCAGAACGAGTTCTGGCAGCACATGGTCAAGCAGTACCCTGAGTTGGAACGGGGTGAAAGCGCCAGTCAGACCGGGCGGGAGCACATCCCGCCCCGCATCTTCAAGGAGATGACCCAACTGACCAAGCAGAAGGAGCAGTTGGATGCCCTGCTGGTGGGCATCACCCCCTTCAACGGCAAAAGCCGTGCAGCGGAGATCAGCAAGGTGCTGGACAGCTATATCCCCAACGTAGCACGGATGAAGGACCAACTGCGAAAGTACAACGTAGCCTTCACCAAGACTTCCGCCGAAAACAAGAAACTCAAAAAGCAGAACAAGACGCTCTCGGATTCGTTGCAAGAAGCGGAACACGGGAGTGTTTTGAAGCATTTAGAGGGTGCCAAGCTGCGACAGGACTATGAAGCCGCAGTTCAAACCTTGAACCGAATCCCAAAAGAAGTGCTTGACCTCTATTGTCAGGCAGGCAATCGAGAGGAGGATGATCGGCAGAATGTCAATGCTCGATGAATGGAGTGCATTGGCAACATTTCTGGCAGATATGATTGAAAAATACGCAGATGTTTTGGAGGTGGATAAAATGGAGACTGCATCGAGAATTTCTGACGTGAAAGTTCCGGCACAAAAGAATGAAAATCCGCAGATTTCGGTTGAGAAAGCTACTGCGGCATGATATAATAATGACATGAGATTCATGTCCAAACTCCGCACAGAGACACTTCTCCTGTGTGGAGATACATATTCCGAACAAGATGATACGAACGGGAGGTGCTGGAAATGGCAGCAGAAAAGACTAAGGTCTACACATACACCCGTGTTTCAACTGCGATGCAGATCGATGGCTATTCGCTGGATGCACAGAAGGTACGCATGAAAGCCTATGCAGACTTCAACGACTACCAGATCGTCGGCGAATATGAGGATGCCGGCAAATCGGGCAAATCCATCGAAGGCCGTGCTTCCTTTTGTAAGATGATGGATGACATCAAATCCGGCAAGGATGGTGTTGCCTATGTGCTGGTGTTTAAGCTCTCCCGGTTTGGCCGCAATGCTGCGGATGTGTTGTCCACCTTGCAGGTGATGCAGGATTTTGGCGTGAACCTGATCTGCGTAGAAGACGGCATCGACTCATCCAAGGACGCGGGCAAGCTGATGATCTCAGTGCTGTCTGCTGTCGCAGAGATCGAGCGTGAGAACATCCGTGTCCAAACTATGGAAGGCCGCATCCAGAAAGCGCGGGAAGGCCGCTGGAACGGCGGCTTTGCACCTTATGGCTACCGTTTGATTGATGGCAAGCTGGAAGTCAACGAAGAGGAAGCCCCTGCCATTCGGACGATCTTCGATCAGTATGTAAACACTGACATGGGTGCGACAGGGGTTGCCAAGTATCTGGAAAACCATGGGATTTCTAAGATCCAGCGACAGAATGGAAAGAACCCCCTGTTTTCTTCCAGCACGATCCAGAAAATCTTGAAGAACCCTGTCTACTGCGGAAAGATCGCCTTTGGTCGGCGCAGGACGGAAAAGGTCAAGGGCACAAGAAACGAGTATAAACTGGTGGAACAGGACAGCTACCTACTGGTGGATGGTCTGCATGAAGGTCTGGTGTCGGAAGAAGTCTGGCAGGCCGCACAGGTCAAGATGAAAGCTAATGCACAGAAGTATGAACTGGTAGCTCGTCCCAAAACAGACCGGGTGCATCTGCTGTCCAACATCGTGAAATGCCCGGTCTGCGGTGCGGGAATGTATGGCAATAAGTCCATCAAGAAGCGACCGGACGGGACAAAGTACAAGGACTTCTATTATTACGGCTGCAAGCACCGCAGTATGCAGCGGGGCTACAAGTGCGATTACCGCAAGCAGATTCAAGAAGAAGTGCTGGATGCGGCAGTTGCTGAAGTGGTGTCCAAGCTGGTCAGCAATCCCCGCTTTGCCGCCATGATGCAGGAAAAGATCAATATGAAGGTAGATACCACTGCCATTGAGCAGGAGATCGCCGTCTATGAGAAGCAGCTGCGGCAGCACTACTCCACAAAATCCCGGCTTATGGAGGAAATCGACAGCCTTGACCCGGACGACCGGCACTTTATCGCCCGGAAATCCGACCTTGACGACCGCCTTTATAAGATGTACGATAAAATCGAAGAGGTGGAAAATGGACTGATGGATGCCCGGGCAAAGAAGCAGGCCATTGAAGCCGACAAAATCACAGGAGACAACATTTATAAGATCCTGATTTGCTTTGACAAGCTCTATGCCACCATGACCGAGGCGGAACGCCGCAGACTGGTGGAGATTTTGATCGATGAGGTGCAGATCTACCCGGAACGCCAGCCTAACGGACAGTGGCTGAAGTCCGTCCGGTTCAAGCTGCCCATCATTGACCATGACCTTGAGTTGAGTTTGGACAATCAGGATCGTGTCGAGACGGTATGCGCATTATCAAGGACATCAGCGCACAGAGCGAGATAATTTGCAATGGATAGATATTTTTTTATTTTAACGACCATTGATCTTTTCGTGCTTAGCTTTATGTGCTTTCTTACAAAGCTGAGCGAATCTTTGAATAAAAAGCAGAAGCGCGGGTTCCTTCTGGCCTTTGTGCTCATTGCGTGCATTTCGGTGCTGGAGGTCATCACCATCGTGGTGGACGGCGCGCCGCCGGGCTGCCGCTGGCTGAACATTTTGTCCAACTATCTGGGCTTCGGGCTGACACCGGCGGTGCCGCTGTGTCTGGTATATGTGCTGGACAAAAAATCCATCATCCGGCGCGGGTTCAAAGCGGCGGTGTGCTGCGAGGGCGCGTATCTGCTTTTTCTGGCGGCAACGCTGCCCTATGGGCCGGTGTTCTCGGTGAGCGCGGAAAACCTCTACGCCCGGGGTGAGTACTTCTATATTTATGTCATCATGTATTATGCCTCCATGCTGTACCTTATGGTGGCTACGGTGCGCACGGCGGCGGCTTTTCAGAACCGCAGCCGCACGCTGATCTACCCGCTGACCCTGTTTCTGGGCGCGGAGACCGTGATCCAGATCGCACTTCCGGCGCTGCACGTCACATGGCTGTGCGTCACGTTGCTGTCGGTGCTGTACTATATCTATTGCAGCGAGATGTGGAACCAGCTGGATGCGCTGACCGGGCTTTTGAACCAGAACAGTTACCTGAACCGCACCGCCGAGATGCGCCGCAGCGGCGGGGTGCTGGTGGTGTTCGATGTGGACGACTTCAAGCAGATCAATGACCGCTACGGCCATTTGCAGGGGGATGTCTGCCTTGCCGAGATCGCGGACTGCATCAAAAAAGCCTACGCCCGCTGCGGCTACTGCTACCGCATCGGCGGCGATGAATTCTGCGTGCTGCTGAAGGACGAGGAAAGCGAAGCTCGCTGCGCAGAAACGCTGCAAGCTTTGCTGGCAGAGCGGCGCAAAGAGATCGCCCTTTTGCCGACGGTCTCACTTGGCTCTGCCGCCTTTTCCGGGGAGGACGTGGTCGCAGTGAAGGACCGCGCCGACCGTGCGCTCTACTGCGCCAAAAAGGAACAGAAGGACCGCGCCGCAGCGGCAAAGCAAGCAGACAGAGAGCGGACAGCCTGAAACACTGCCCGCACACCTTATAAACGGAATAAACGGAGGAACACCGATGAACACAGATTGGAACAGCCCGCAGGGCGATTTTGACACCGCTGAAAAGCAGGGGGAACTGCTGATGCTGCTCAGCCGACAGCAGGTCACCGTGCACACATGGGACGACCCGGACTTTGACTATATGGAGGAGCAGGACCTTGCACTGGTGGTGCAAAGCCCTTCCGGCACAGAGAATCTGCTCATTGAGCTGTGCGGGGAGTTCTCGGTATTCTTTGAAAAGTGGCACGGCGAGTACGCCGCCACCGCCGAGGGCTACGCGCAGCTGCAACAGGACATTACCGCCATTTTGGACGGCAAGGCGGGCGCACTGAGCCTGTACACGGAGAACGGCTGGCAGGGCACGGTACTGTGCACCGAGCTGCCCGGCGCAGAGGATGCCACAGCCGCTGCGGCACTCAAGCGCTGCTGGCAGGCGGCAAAGCCGGACGCCGCCCTGCCTGCGGGCAGTCGGCTGGAGCTGGTGTGTTGGGACCTGGCACAGAACCAGAAATACCAGCTCCCGGCGGAGGAATAATTTTCAGCGGAAAAAATATTTTAAATAGAGCAATGCCGGAGCGTCTGCGGACGCTCCGGCATTGCATTTTCACGGGAGGGGTCGTAGAGGGAAACGGCAGCTATAATAAAAAATGTGCGAATTTTTATACAGCTTGTTGTTTCTTGAAATGATTTTCCACATAGTTTGCAAATGCGGAGGCCGCAGTGCCCAGCGCGATGCCCAGCACTGCGCCGCCGAGGACATCGGTGGGGAAGTGCACATAGAGGTACAGCCGGGTAAAGGCGATAAAGGCTGCCAGCACCAGCGCGGGTGCGCCCAGCTTCCGGTTTTGCAGCCAGAGCGCATAGGCAGCCGCCACCCCGGAGGCGGTGTGCCCGGAGGGGAAGGAGTGCCCATGCGGACGCGCCACCAGCATGGTGATGGTGGTGTTGAGATCGCAGGGGCGGGGGCGGGCGAACAGCGGCTTGAGGAAGAAGTGCCCCGCCGCCATATACAGCACCAGTGCCACTGCCATGGCAAAGCCCGCCTTGCGGGTGCGCCGGAAGAGCAGGAGCAGCAGAGTGAACGCGATCCAGATCTCGCCGTGGGCACCGGCGTAATCAAAAAAGATGGAGATCGCGTTCATTACCGGGTTGCGGAACTGGTACAGCCAGTCCAGAAAAGCAAACTCAAAGGGCATGGGTTCCTCCTTTTGGGCGGTGAAAGAGCGGATTTTCTATACAATATAGTATATAAATATTAAAAAATACAGAATGTGCAGTAAAATTGCCCTCAAGGCAGAGGAAAATCGATTTCCGGCTGTTCTGTCTGTGCCAGCTGCTCCAAGGTGGGGTAGCTGTCGATGGCACCGTGGTGCTGCACGCTGAGGGCGCAGAAGCGGTTGGAAAAGGTCAGATACTCGGTCAGGCGCTTGCGGGAAAGCTTTGCCAGTTCGGCGGCGGTCACGCCGTCCCGCTGCAGCTGCCACAGGAACGAGCCGATAAAGCCGTCCCCCGCGCCGGTGGTGTCCACCGCCGCCACCTTGGGGCTGCGGGCGCGAGCACTGGCGGTGCGGGTGTAGGCGCGGGCACCCTTGCTGCCGCAGGTGTACAGCACCAGCTGCACATCGCCGGTAAACAGCCGGGGCAGCGCGGCTTCAATATCCTCGGTGCCGGTGAGGAAGGGCAGCTCCTCGTCTGAAAGCTTCAGGATGTGGGTCAGGGGGAGAAACTGCCACACGGTCTGGCGCAGCTGCTCCCGGTCCGGCCAGAGGGGGAAGCGGAGATTAGGGTCAAAGCTGAGGATGGCTCCCGCCTCCCGCGCGGCAGTGATGGCGGCCAGATGGGCGTAGCGCATGGGGCTGTCCACCAGCGAGACACTGCAAAAATGCAGGGCAAACGCCTGTGAGAACCAGCCCGGGTCGATCTGCTCCGGGGCATACAGCAGGTCTGCGGAGGGCTTGCGGCAGAAGCTGAAGGTGCGCTGGCCGTTTTCCTCTAAGCTGACAAAGGCCAGCGCAGTGCTGGCTTTATCGGTAAATTCCAGATGGGAAAGCTCCACGCCGCATCCGGCCAGCGCCCGGGCGATCTTGTGACCAAAGGGGTCGTCGCCCAGCTGGCTCAGCAGCGCACTGCGCCCGCCCAGCCGGGCAACGGCGGCGCAGACATTGGCCGGAGCACCGCCCACCCGGGGGCTGAAGGCGGGTACTTCGTCAAAGCTGCACCCCACCCGGGAGGGGATCATATCGATCAGCGCTTCGCCGATGGAAAATAAGATCCTGTCGGACATAGGGCTTCTTCCTTTCTGCATTCAGGTGTGCCGCAGAATGCGGCAGTGTACAGTATACACCCGCAGGGCGCTGTGCGCAACTGCTTCTTTTGTACGGTAATGGGCGGGTTTTGCGGTTGACTTGCGGCGGCAGATATGCTACAATTTCCAGACGTATGCAACAACAGGAAAAGGAAAAAATGTATGGATCTGACAAAACAGTTCTTTAAATATGTCTCGCAGAATATTTTTGGTCTGCTGGGTACCTCGTGCTATATTCTGGCCGATACCTATTTTATTGCGCAGGCTGCCGGTACAGACGGCGTCACCCTGCTCAACCTCTGTCTGCCCATCTACAACTTTATTTTTGCCATTGGCTCTATGATCGCGCTGGGCTCGGCTACTCGCTACGCCATTGCCAAGGCACAGAACGATGCCCGGGGGCAGCGGTACTTCTCCAACGCCATCCTGTGCGCTGTGCTGGCGTCCATTCCGTGGATGCTGGCGGGTGTCTTTGCGCCCGGGACGCTGCTGCGGTTCATGGGCGGTGATGCGGGCATCGTGGCACTGGGCATCCCCTACGCCCGCATTTTTCTGCTGTTCACCCCGTTTTTTATGTGCAACTACATCGTTTCGGCCTTTGTCCGCAACGACAGCGACCCCTCTCTTGCCATGGTGGCGACCTTGAGCGGCAGCCTGTTCAACGTGGTGTTCGACTATATCTTCATGTTCCCCTTGGGTCTGGGCTTGGCTGGTGCGGCGCTGGCAACGGCGGTATCGCCTATCATCAGCATCGCCATTTGCAGCCGCCACTTCTTTAAAAAGGAGAACACCCTGCAATTTGTGCGGCAGCTGCCCTCGGCAAGGCTGCTGGGGCAGAGCTGTCAGCTGGGCATCTCCGGCTTTGTGGGCGAGCTTTCCTCCGGCGTGACCACCACGGTGTTCAACTTTCTGCTGCTGGGGCTGGCGGGCAACGTGGGTGTAGCAGCCTACGGCGTGGTGGCAAACTTTGCGCTGGTGGCTACCGCCATCTTCAACGGCGTGGCGCAGGGCGCACAGCCGCTGGTGAGCCGCTGCTACGGCCAGAACGACCACGCCGGGGCGCGGAAACTGCTGCTGCTGGGCAGCGGCACCGTGCTGGTGCTGGCGGCGGTGCTGTACGCTGCGGTGTTCGGCCTGACCGATCCCTTTGTAAGCTGGTTCAACAGCGAAAACTCGGTGCAGATGGCGCAGTACGCCCACACCGGGATGCGGATGTACTTTGTGGGCTACTTCTTTGCGGGCTTCAACATTATGGCGGCGGGCTATCTGAGCGCCGTGAACCGCCCGGCGGAGGCCTCCATCACCTCCATCTGCCGGGGCATGGTGGCCATCGTGGCCTGCTCGCTGGTGCTCAGTGCGGTGTTCGGAATGCCGGGCGTATGGGCGGCCTTCCCGGCCTCGGAGCTGCTCACCGCGCTGCTGACCCTGTTTCTGCTGCGCAGAAAAGAGAGCGGAAACGCTTAAATATACATCTCCTGTTCCCGCATGGTCTCCTCGGGCGTAAGCCCGGACTGTGCGGCGCGACCGGTCAGTGCCCGCCATTGTGCAGGGGACTGGCCGGTTTCTTTTTTGAATACCCGGCACAGGTAGTTGGCCCCGGAAAAGCCGCACAGGCTGGCCACCACGTCCAGCGTGTATTCCCGGTGCAGCAGCAGCCGCTGCGCGGCCTCGATGCGCACGGTGGTCAGGTATTTGCCCGGCGGCACGCCCACGGCGGCGGTAAAGGTGCGCACCAGATGGCTCTTGGAGACGCCCAGCCGCTCGCTGAGTTCCTCCACGCCGTACAGCCCCGCGTAGTTGGCGCGGATATCCTCAATGGCGGCCTGCACCAGCGGCGGCAGGGCGGGCGCGGCGCTGTCGGCATCCGCCAGTTCGCACAGCAGGGCAAAGGCCAGCTGGCTGCGGGCACGGCTGTGGATGGGCTTTTCCTCCGCAAGCCGCCCCATCAGCTCGGCGGCGGCAGGGCAGGTCTCGCCCTTGGCAAGGTAGGGCAGCTCCCGCAGACCGTTCAAAAACTGCGTGCTGGCCTGCCCGGTCAGCTGGACGCACAGCAGGTGGCAGCTGTCCTCCGGGGTCAGGGTGAGCGGGGCACGGCTTAAGATCAGGTGCCCCGCCGCAGCGGACTGCGGCGGCAGCACCAGCACAGAGCCGGCGGGCGCAGCCGACGCCCCGGGCAGGGAGACCGTGCATCTGCCGCTGGAAACAAGGCAGACCCACAGCCCCTCGCCGGTCAGGGTGCGGGGCGCGGAAAGCTGTACATCCAGCAGCGCAGCCGGTGCGGCGATGGTGTTCCAGTCAAACAGCAATATCTGACACCTCTAATCAATAAAATGCTATTTTATATCACAAAATTATCTGTTATTATAGTACCAACGAAACAACACGCCGTCAAGGGCGTGAAACACCAAATATTTACGGAGGATAACGATTATGGCTTCCATTAGCTGCCAGCACATCTACAAGATCTATCCGGGCGCAACTGCCCCGTCCGTTACCGACTTCAACCTGGAGATCCAGGATAAGGAGTTCATCATCTTCGTCGGCCCCTCTGGCTGCGGCAAGTCCACCACCCTGCGTATGATCGCCGGTCTGGAGGAAATCTCCAAGGGCGAGATGTACATCGGCGGCCGTCTGATCAACGACGTTCCCCCGAAGGATCGTGATATCGCCATGGTGTTCCAGAGCTACGCTCTGTACCCCCACATGACCGTTTACAAGAACATCGCTTTCGGTCTGGAGCTGCGCAAGACCCCGAAGGACGAGATCGACAAGCGCGTGCACGAGGCTGCTAAGATCCTGGAGATCGAGCACCTGCTGGACCGCAAGCCCAAGGCTCTGTCCGGTGGTCAGCGTCAGCGTGTTGCTCTGGGCCGTGCAATGGTTCGTAACCCGGCAGTCTTCCTGCTGGACGAGCCCCTGTCCAACCTGGATGCTAAGCTGCGTACCTCCATGCGCACCGAGATCATCAAGCTGCACAAGAAGCTGGCTACCACCTTCATCTACGTTACCCACGACCAGACCGAAGCTATGACCATGGGCGACCGTATCGTGGTTATGAAGGACGGCATCATCCAGCAGGTCGATACCCCGCAGAACCTGTACGATATGCCCTGCAATATGTTCGTTGCAGGCTTCATCGGCAGCCCCCAGATGAACTTCCTGGACGGCACCCTGATCAAGAAGGGCGACCTGTACGGTGTTGACCTGGGCGGCGACGTGATCCCCCTGCCCAAGGAAAAGACCGCCGACGGCAAGCTGGATTCCTACGTTGGCAAGAAGATCAAGATGGGCATCCGTCCCGAGGATATCGACGACGAGCCCGAGTTTATGGCAAAGCACACCGACTGCCAGCTGGATGCTCAGGTCGATGTTTCCGAAATGATGGGCGCTGAGATCTACCTGTACCTGGAGTACAAGGGCAACAAGATGACCGCTCGCGTTGCTCCCACCTCCAAGGCTCGCAACGGAGACACCGTCCGCGTTGCTTTCGATCCCCACAAGATCCACCTGTTCGACATCGAGACCGAGCTGACCATCCTGAACTAAGACTTAGCAAAGATCATTTTTGATCCTCCTATCATACGAAAGACCGCCGAAGGGAAACCTTCGGCGGTTTTTCGTTGCATAAAAGCAAGAAAGGCTGCGCACGACCTGCGCAGCCTTTCTTCGTCAAATCAGCCCATGTTCCACACAGTATTGATACACACCCTCGTTGGCAACATGACCGCAGTGGTCGGTGGCGACAGCCTTGAGCTTTTCCGAGGCGTTTTCCATGGCAACGCCGGTACCTACGGCCTGTAACATCTCGATATCGTTATTGCCGTCGCCAAATGCAATGGCTTCAGATTTGTCCAAACCATAGTATTCCAGCATTTTGCGGATGCCGATGCCTTTGCCGCCGGTGGCCGGGATAATATCGACCGCACGATCCCACCATGCAGCAATTTTAGCACCCTGCACGTCCTTGAGGATGGCGGCATACTCGTCCTCGCGGCCGCCCATCATAATTTGATACACGGTGCCCTTTGCAACCTCGTCAAAGTCTGGCACAATGTTTGCCGCAGATTTGGCAATAGCAAAATAGTCTGCCAGATCTTTGTCGCAGCCATTGCAGGCTAAACGGCTGTTTGTGGCAAGACAGAGCGGTCGGGCAATGGCCGTGGCATTGCGGATGATCAAAGCCAGATCTGGCGCAGGAATGGGATTGCTGAAAATCGTCTCGCCGGTTTTGGTGTAGCAGTAAGAGCCGTTGTAGGTGAGAGTGGCGTCGAATGCTACACCCTCAAAGTGCGGCACCACCATGGGAGAACGACCTGTTGCCAGACAAATACGGATGCCATTTGCCTGTAAGCGGCGCAGGACTTCCAGCGTGACAGGGGTGATCTGCTTTTTCTCCATGTCAATGAGGGTGCCGTCAATGTCAAAGAATGCGATTTTGATTTGGCTCATGGGAATGCTCCTTTTCTTATAGTGTGGCGGTGGACAGAGGGTTTTGTGCTCCCTGCCGCACCAGCTCGATGAACACGTTCATCTGGGGGGTCACCCATTTGTCCCGGTGGTAGAACAGCTGCCGGTGCATCATGACGGTGCAGTCCGGTACGTTCAGCCGCGCCAGCCGCCCCTCTGCCAGCGCGCTGCGCACGATGTACTCCGGCAAAAAGGAAAGCCCCATGCCCTGCTCCACCATCTGGCACAGCAGCGCGGCGCTGCCCAGCTCCAGATAGGGGTGGATGGCAAGGCCGTGCGCCGCCATGCACTGGTCCAGCGCGTCCCGGTAGCTCATGCCCCGCTCGGTGAGCAGAAACTCCTGCCGGGGCAGAATGTCCAGCGGGAGTGCGTTTTCCTGCGCCAGCGGATGCTGCGGCGATGCAATGAAGCACACCGGCTCCGGTACATCTGCTGCCAGCACCAGCGCAGGCTGCAAAAGGGGCTGGTCCAGCGTGTAGACAAGGTCTACCTGATTGGTGCTCAGCAATTGCAGCATCTCGTCCGAGCTGGCCGTGTGCAGAACCAGCTCCACCTGCGGGCAGCGGGCGTGGTAGCGCTGCAGCAGCCCCGGCAAAAAGGTGCTGCATACGGAATCTGCCAGCGCGATGCGCAGGCTGCCCCGCACCTGCTGGGCGGGCTGCAAGGCGGCCTGTGCCTGCTGGGCAGTTTCCAGCAGGGTGCGGGCGTAGCCTAAAAAGGTCTGCCCGGCATCGGTCAGACGCACCGTTTTACCCACGCGGTCAAACAGCGGGGTGCCCAGTTCGGCTTCCAACTGTGCGATTTGGGAGGACACCGCCGACTGCGAGTAGCCCAGCTGCCGCGCGGTGCGGGAAAAGCTGTGCAGCTCGGCGATGTGCAGAAAGGTATTGACAGTCCGCAGTTCCATGAACGGCTCCTTTTATAACAGGGTGATGTCCCGCACGGTGAGCTGATCACCGTCCACGGTAAAATGCACTTCCAGCCCGGCAAACTCCATGCCGTACACCCGCTGCGGGTCGTGCTGGTAGGAGGGGCGGGGGTCGCTGGCAAGCACGCCCTGCAAAGCGGCGCGGTCGGCCTCCGGTACGGTCTGCCACAGCTCCTCCGGGCAGGAAACTTCCAGATGGTGCGCGCGGGTCTGCCCGGTAAAGCCCTCGGCGGCGTCCGGGTGGCAGTCTGCGTAGGGGATGTAGGGCTTGATATCGTAGATAGGGGTGCCGTCCATCAGGTCGGCACCGCGCACGATGAGCACCGGCCCCACGTCCGGGCGCTGCTCAATGGCTTCCAGCTTTACGCTGGAAAGCCCCAGAGGGTTCGGCCGGAAAGGCGACCGGGTGGCGAACACGCCCACCCGGGTGTTGCCGCCAAGGCGCGGCGGGCGCACGGTGGGGGACCAGCTTTCCCGCACTGCACCGGAAAACTGCCACACCAGCCAGATGTGGCTAAAATCCTCCAGCCCGCGCAGGGCGTCGGGATTGCGGTATTCCGGGGTAAAGACGATCTCGCCCCGCAGCTCCTCTACCAGCCCGCTCTGGCGCGGGATGCCGAACTTGGTGGGAAAGGCGGTGTGGATATGGGCAATGACCTTCAGGGTCATGGCTTCGGGTGCCTGCTGCATGATGAACTCCTTGCTCAATAGATCTTTTCAATGGGGCAGTCGGCGGGGATGCCGTACCGGCTGCGGAAGGCCTGCAATTCCTGCAGGCTGCGGATCAGCTGCACCTCGGTAAAATGGCCGGTGTGCAGATCCTGAAACCCGGCCACCTGCTCCCCAGTGCAGATGCTGCACCGCAGCACCGGCTTCTGGGCGGCGGGGTCGTAGGAGGATGCTTTCTTTTTGCCGAACACAGGCTGCTCCTTTCTTTCCTTATCTTATAGGCCGCGGCAAAGCCCCACGGCTTTGCCCTCGATGTGCAGCTCCGAAAGCTGCTCTCCGGCGTAGAACATGGGCGGGCAGACGGCGGCGTTATCCGCCAGCAGCATCACGGCATCGCCCTGCCGGTGGAAGTGTTTGAGGGTGGCTTCCTCGCCCACCCGCACGGCGGCGATCTCGCCCTGCTCCACCTCGGGCTGGCAGCGGATGCAGACGATATCCCCGTTGCATATCGTGGGAGACATGCTGTCGCCGTGGCAGGTCAGGGCAAAATCCGCGTGCCACGCGGCGGGTACCCCGATATAGCACTCAATATTCTGCTCGGCGGTGATGGGGGTGCCGCAGGCAATGGAGCCGATCAGCGGTACCTGCACCATGGCAGGCAGCGGCTCAAAGCCCGGGGGACAGGTGCAGGGCGCGTCCAGCCCCAGCAGGGCAGCGGGGGTGGTCTCCAATGCCTGCGCCAGCTCCTCCACCTTGGATTGGGGCAGGTCGTTGATGCCTTTTTCCAGCTTGGTGATGGAGGAACGGGAGCGGTAGCCCATGCGCCGGGCAAGCTCCTGCTGCGAAAGGCCCAGCTGCTCCCGGCGCAGACGGACACGGGTAGATAAATCGGACATGGCGGTTCTCCTGAAAACTATGTGTTGTGGTGTGTGGTACAGTGCTCTGCTTTGAGTATAGCAGAAAATTTCCTGAAAATCAACAATTACAGAGCGTTTTGGAAATAATAGGTTGACAGTCAATCAACAGCGGAGTATAATACAACCAATGATTGTTGCAAACGCGGTGAACTACAAAAAAGGAGCGAAGCCATGGCAAACACAAACCTGATCTACACCTACATCCAAGACAGCGGCTACAAGCTGCAATATGTGGCCAGTGTGCTGCACATCAGCAGCAACACCCTGCGGCACAAGCTGCTGGGCGAGACTCAGTTCAAGCTGGACGAAGCCGAGCGGCTTTCCACCATGCTGGGCCTGACGATGGCCGAGCGGGATGCCTGCTTTTTCGATGCCGAGAACCGGTTCTCGCGCAGTGCGGCGCTGGAACTGCCCAAAAGGGGGAAGCGCCAGTGACACCGGAACAGCGCGATTTGACCCGGAACGCCCTGCGCAAGTACGGCGAGCGGCACTGGGCGCGCACGCCGGAAAACCGCCGCTGGCAAAGCGCCATTGATGAGGGCATCGACTACTATCAGGCGCACGACCCCATGCGGGCAGACCTGCTGCGGATGCGTTTTTTTGAGCAGCGCCCGGAGGACGAGATCTTAGAGCAGCTGCACATCGGCCGCACCACCTACCAGAAGGCGCTGCAGGACCTTTTGAGCACCATCGCCGTCTACGCCGCCCAGCGCGGTGCGTTCTGAGCAAATAGCTGCGAAAAGTGCCCCAGAAACGTCCGCAGACGTTTCTGGGGCACAAATTATAATCATTTTTCCGCAGCAATAGCGGGATAAAACAGGGCTGCTGCACTGTGTTTCGTGCAGCAGCCCTGTTTTGGTTATTTCTTCTTGGCGTCCGGGTTCTCGCAATGGCTGTGGCAGGAAGCGCAGTTGCCGCTGCAGCCCTCTCCCTTCCAGCCGCCCTGTCTGGAGATCCAGACCACAGCCAGCGCAAACAGCACAGCCAATATTACCAGCGTGATGATCCCGCGAAGTGTCAGCATATACATCCCTCGATTTCTCTTATGCAGCTTTCTGCCCCCAAGTATACACGATTTGCAGGCAAAGAGCAACAGCCTGCCGCACATTTTTTATGCAGGGTGCAGCCGGTGCGGCTGCCCGGCGGTAATGTTGCACGCCCGGCACCCGGCATGGCGTTTTTGCAGCCAGAAAAAAGGTTTCGAAAAAAGTAAAATTTTTTCAAATTAGGGCTTGCATTTCGGCAAAGGCCGTGCTATAATAATCACGTTCCAGTTCGGAGCGCACAACACAAGCGAATATGGAGGATTAGCTCAGCTGGTTAGAGCACCTGCATCACACGCAGGGGGTCTGGGGTTCGAGTCCCTAATTCTCCACCAAACAGTTCGTACTCGAACCTGTAAAGGTTCGGGTACGTTTTTTGTTTATCGGAGGTTTGCGTTTGCGCAACAGAACGATAAACGAGCAAAGGCAGGGTATCACCATCACGGTGGTATCCTGCCTTTTTGCTTTGCAGAAGGAAGTTCGCTTTATGCGAACCTAGACGCCCCTACAAGACGGGCGTCTGAAAACAGCCCTGTTTTGAACAAGGTTTTCCATTGCATTTCACGGAAAAGTATGTTTCAATAAAAAGAGTGATACGGCAATCAGACGCAGAGAGAAGGTGGTGTGCAGGATGTTCAGGATCGCGATCGTGGAAGATCAGGAGGAAACACGGGAATGCCTGAACCGGTTCGTCCGGCAATATGCCGAGGAGCAGGGCTTACAGGTGGAGATCCGTCTTATTGCGGACGGCTCTGAGATCGCAGAGCACTATACGCCGGGGTTCGACATCATTTTTATGGATGTGGAGATGCCCCAGCTGGACGGCTTTGGCGCTGCCGAAGCCATCCGGGCGGTGGATGCGGAGGTGGTGCTGGTCTTTGTGACCAACATGGCGCAGTATGCCATCCGGGGGTACGAGGTGGACGCGCTGGATTATGTGCTGAAACCGGTGAATTATTATCAGTTCTGTACAAAGCTCTCCCGCGCTATCCAGCGGGTGCAGCGGCGCAGAGGCGGGCAGGTGGTGCTGCAGCTGGCGGGCGGCGGCATCCAGCTGCTGGACACTGCGGATATCTATTATCTGGAGACCCGCAGCCGGATGCTGTACTACCACACCGCCAAGGGGGAGTTTGCGGTGCGCGCCAGCCTGCAAAGCGCCGAAAAGCAGCTTGCCGAGTACCACTTTGTCCGCTGCAACCAGTGCTATCTGGTCAACTTGGCCTACGTCAAGGGCATTGAAAACGACTTCGCCCTTGTGAAAGACGATCGGCTGGAGATCAGCCGGCGGCAGCGAACGGCCTTTCTTACTGCGGTGGCGTCCTACATGGGAGGTGTGCTGTGACTACATCGCTGCTCAACAGCCTGCTTCGGGCACTGCTGCGCTGGGGTGCGGCGCTGGTTTTTTGCCTGCCCTTGCGGCATCGGTCCCACTTCTGGGCGCGCGCCTGCGGAATGCTGGTTCCACTGCTTTTGCTGGCGCAGCTGCTGGACCCGCTGGCACAGTCCACAACACTGTGGCAGCAGCAGCTTTTGCTGCTGGTGCTTTATGTTTCCTTTTTTGTGCTGCTGGCCGGGATGATCTACCTGTGTACAGATATCAATAAAAAGGGAGCGATGTACTGTGCGGTGTGGAGCCTGCTCATCGCGCAGTGCGCCTACGAGGGCTGGTGCTTTCTGGAGCTGTATTTTTCCCGGCATGGACACCCGCTGAACATGGCTTCCCCTTGGGCGGTTCTGGTACAGCTGCTGTCCGGGACGGCATTTTTCGGGTTGGTGTATGCACTGCCTGCCCGGCAGCTTCCCTATAAGGGAGAATACCATATCGGGCCCCGACAGTTATTCAGTTCGTTTTTTATTGGGAGCCTGTTTATGGTGCAGGCAGCGGTTTTAAGCGATACCTCTATCGATTCATGGCCGCCCAGTCTGGTGGCTACGCTGGTTACCGGACAGCTCTATTTTCTTACTTTATTGTATTTCCAGACAGAGCTGTTCAAGAAATCTGCCATGGAAAAAGAGATGAATGCCCTGAATCTGCTGTACGAGCGGCAGCGCCAGCAATATCAGGTGGCAAGACAGAATGTGCAGATGATCAACAAGCGCTGCCATGAGCTGAAGGTGCAGATCGCCAATCTCCGCAAGCTGTCGCCCGAAGCGGTGCCGCCGGAGCGCATCGAGGAGGCTGAGCGCGCCGCCCGCCTTTATGACGCGAACCGCAACACCGGCAACGAGGTGCTGGATGTGGTGCTGACCGAGAAGAGCCTGCTGTGCGAGTCCCGGGGCATCCAGCTGAATGCCGTGGCAAACGGCAGCTGTCTGGGCTTTTTTGAGGCAGGGGATCTGTACGCGCTGTTTGCCAATGCACTGGATCATGCCGTGGAAAGCGCGGTGCAGACTGCCCGCCCGGAGTGCCGAGTCATCGATCTGCTGGTCTGCGTGCGGCAGGGCTTTGTGGTGGTGAATATCATCAGCCCGCTGCGCCCGCCGGAACAGCAGGCGAACCGCTCCGCACAATATGAGCTGAAGGTGATCCGGCGCATCGTACAGAAATATAAAGGCACGCTGACC
Organism: uncultured Faecalibacterium sp.; assembly: GCA_934524985.1. Taxonomy (GTDB): domain Bacteria; phylum Bacillota; class Clostridia; order Oscillospirales; family Ruminococcaceae; genus Faecalibacterium. The sequence continues at coordinate 57,239 of CAKSYT010000001.1, forward strand.
TTGGAGGAGCAGGGCGAATTCTTTGCGGAAAAGATCATCTTTCCGCTGCAAAAATAAGTTAAGAAACCGGCAGCCGCCGCAGAATTTCCGAAACCGGAAGTCCTGCGGCGGTTTTCTTTTTGTGGCTTGTTGGATACATCTGTTTGTGGAAAATATACAAATATATCAATTTGTATTTGGAAGCTGAAAACCGAATGCGCACGCAAAACGACCGATTTTCGCGGGCATCTTGCGAAAATTGGTCGCTTTGATAAAATAACAACAAAAGAAAAATGTACGGAAAAATTACCGGAACACAGCGAAAAACAGGAGGAATCGGATGCGTAGTATTGCAAAGCTTATGAAGGACTGGCAGTTCACCGGCCCGGACGGCGTGACCGCTGCCGTAGCACTGCCCCACACTTGGAACGCGAAGGATGGTCAGGACGGCGGCAACGATTACTGGCGGGGAACCTGCACCTACCGCACCGGCTTTGCGGCTCCGGCTTACGACCCGGCACAGCAGCAGGTCTGGCTGCAATTTGAGGGCGTCAACGCCAGCGCCACCGTACTGCTGAACGGTCAGCAGCTCTGCACCCATGACGGCGGCTACTCCACCTTCCGGGCAGAGATCACGGAGTTGCTGCAGGCAGAAAATCAGCTCACGGTGCGGGTGGACAACAGCGTCAACGACCGCGTTTACCCCCAGAAAGCAGACTTTACCTTCTACGGCGGCATCTACCGGGATGTGAGCCTGCTGGTGGTGAACAAGAACCACATCGCACTGGGGCACTTTGGCGATACCGGCGTGAAGATCACCCCCGCCCTGAAAGAGGGCAGCGCCGACATTCAGGTGGAAACGCTGGTGGAAGGCGAGGGCACTGTTGCGGTGGAGCTGCTGGACGCGGAGGGCAGCATTGTTGCAAAGGGTGAAGGCGAAAATGCTTCCCTTCATCTGGATGCTCCCCACCTGTGGAACGGCGTAAAAGACCCCTACCTCTATACCTGCGTTGTCCGTCTGTTGCAGGACGGTCAGCCGGTGGACGAAGTGACCACCAGGGTGGGTCTGCGCAGCTTCTCGGTGGATGCGAAGAAGGGCTTTTTCCTCAACGGCAAGCCCTATCCGCTCCACGGCGTTTCCCGCCATCAGGACCGCAAGGGTCTGGGCAATGCCATCACCCGGGAGATGCACGATGAGGATATGGAACTGATCCGAGAACTGGGTGCAAACACCGTCCGCTTGGCGCACTACCAGCACGACCAGTATTTCTACGACTTGTGCGACCGGTACGGCATGGTGGTCTGGGCAGAGATCCCCTATATCTCCGAGCACCTGCCCAACGGCCGGGAAAACACCATCAGCCAGATGAAAGAGCTGATCCACCAGAACTACAACCACCCCTCCATCGTCTGCTGGGGCGTGTCCAACGAGATCACCATCTCCACCAAGGACAAGGCGGATATGCTGGATAACCACCACGAGCTCAACGACCTGTGCCACAAGATGGACCCCACCCGCCTGACCACGCTGGCCTGCTACGCCATGTGCGGCCCCTTCAACCCGGTGGCGCACATCACCGATCTGGTGAGCTGGAACCTGTATCTGGGCTGGTATGTGCCGGGCTTGTTTTTGAACGACCTGTGGATGGACTTTTTTCATCTGGTGTACCCCAACCGTCCGCTGGGCTTTTCCGAGTACGGTGCCGAGGGTATGCCCAACCTCCACAGTGCCCACCCCCGCCGGGGCGACCACACCGAGGAGTATCAGGCCAAATACCACGAGTACATGCTGAAGTGCTTCGACCGCCACCCGTGGCTGTGGGCGACCCATGTCTGGAATATGTTCGACTTTGCAGCAGATGCCCGGGATCAGGGCGGAGAGCCGGGCATGAACCACAAGGGTCTGGTCACCTTTGACCGAAAGACCAAAAAGGACAGCTTCTACCTCTATAAAGCATGGTGGAGCGAGGAAAACTTCGTCCATATCTGCTCCAAGCGGTTCACCGACCGCACCGAGAAGGAGATCGAGGTCAAGGTCTATTCCAACCAGAACACCGTCGCCCTGTATGCGGACGGCAAAAAGCTGGCAGAGCAGACCGGCGAGCATATCTTCAAGTTCCGCGTGCCGCTGCACGGGAAGGTGGAGCTGAAAGCCGTTGCGGGCGACTGCATCGACACCGCCTGCTTCCGCAGCGTGGCGACCCCGAACCCCAGCTACAAGCTGGTAAAAACCAAGTCGAAGAGTGCGAACTGGGTCTGAGTACCGGTCCACACCTTGGAATAAACTGCCGCTCTTTGAAAATGGCTGCGCCACAGCGGCCATGAAAAAGCCTGCGGCGATCGCTGACACACACAAGAAAAGGAGAACAACATGAAGAAGGGCAAGAAGAAAGGCTCTGGCGTTGTACTGTGGAGCATCCTTACGGTGCTTTTCACGGTACTGTTCGCCGGTGCCTGCATCGGTTCCAATCTGGCATTTGCCAGTGCACAGGCCGTGAACATCGCACTAAAGACCCCCACCCACAAAACTGTGGGCAAGGACGACAGTGCCGTGTATTACGAGAGTGATTTCAGCAGTGTGGAAGAGCTGGAAGCACACGATAAGGAGATCGCAGAGCAGCTTACCGGTGAGGGTGCTGTGCTGCTGAAGAACGATAACAATACCCTGCCTCTGGCAGCGGGCAGCAAGGTGTCTACGCTCAGCCATTCCAGCGTGGACGTTGTTACCTGCGGTACCGGCTCTGCCGATATCGACACCTCCAAGGCACCCACATGGAAAGAGGCTCTGGAGGCCGTGGGCTTTGACGTGAACCCTGTGCTGTGGGACTTCTACACCAACGGTGCCGGCAAGGACTATGTCCGCTCTCCCGGCAAGGGTACCAGTCTGGGTGACCGCTCTGCATGGCATATCAATGAAGTGCCGGTCTCTCTGTACGGCACCAACGTCAATGCTGCGGATGCGGCAGCCGGTGCAAACATCACCGATGTGCGCTCCAGCTTTGCCTCCTACGGCGATGCCGCGATCGTGATGCTCTCCCGTGTGGCCGGTGAGGGTGCTGATCTGGAGTACGGCGATTTTGTGGATGGCACCAATGTGCTGTCCCTGACCAACGAAGAAAAGGATATGCTGAAGATGGCCAAGGAGGAGTTTGCACGCACCATCGTGCTGATCAACTCCACCAACGCCATGGAGTGCGATTTCCTCAATGATCCCGAGTACGGTGTGGATGCCGCGCTGTGGATCGGCTACACCGGCTCCTACGGCCTGAACGCCGTGGCTGATATTCTGGCCGGCAATGTGAACCCCAGCGGCCATCTGGTGGACACCTACTGCTACGACAACACCACCGCACCCGGTCTGGTGGACTACTACGCAAACCAGTACACCAACTATGACGAGAAGGATACCAGCAAGTGGTATTCTGTGGCAAACGGCGGTCTGGACGGCAACAGTTACTACACCACCTATCAGGAAGGCATCTATGTGGGCTACCGTTACTACGAGACCCGCTACGAGGATGTGGTCATGGGCACCCAGAACGTGGGCGAGTACGACTACGCCTCCACCGTGGCCTATCCCTTTGGCTATGGCATGAGCTACACCACCTTTGACTGGTCCAACTTCCAGTCCTCCTACGATGCAGCCACCGACAGCTTCAACATCAGCGTGGATGTGAAGAACACCGGCTCTGTGGCAGGCAAGGAAGTGGTGCAGGCTTACTTCCAGTCCCCCTATACCGAGTACGATAAGGCAAACGGCATCGAGAAGGCTTCTGTGGAGCTGTGCGGCTTTGGCAAGACCCAGCTGCTGGCCCCCGGCGAAAGCGAGACTGTTACCATCAACGTACCCCGCAGCGAGCTGGCCTGCTACGACGAGAACGTGGCACAGACCTATATTCTGGAGGCCGGTGATTACTACCTGACCGCCGCCCGCAATGCCCACGACGCTGTGAACAATGTTCTGGCTGCCAAGGGCTACACCACTGCCAACGGCATGACCGCCAACGGCGATACTGCGTTCACCTATACCTACACCAACGGTGTGACCGATACCAAGACCTACTCCATCTCTGCCGCTACCGGCGAGAAGATCACCAACCAGCTGGATTCTGCCGACATGACCTATTATGGTTATGACGAGATGAATATGCTCACCCGTTCCAACTGGACCGGTACCTGGCCGGAGAAGATCGCCATTGAGGCAAACGACGCCCTGATGGTGGACATCAACGCCTACCAGAGCTATAAGGGCATTGAAGGCTCTACCACCGAGATGCCCACTATGGGTGCCGACAACGGCATGACGCTGGGCATGATGATCGGCAAGGATTACGACGACCCGGATTGGGACAAGCTGCTGGATCAGGTCACCTATGAGGAAATGGCCGAGCTGGTGGGCAAGGGCTTCCACAACACTGCTATGATGCAGAGCATCTCCAAGCCCGCTACGGTGGATGACAACGGTCCGCAGGGCTTTACCCAGACCCTGACCGGCGTCTCGGTCTGCCACACTGCATACAGCGATGAGAATATCATGGCTGCCACCTTCAACGTGGATCTGATGAAGGAAGTGGGCATCTGTATCGGCAACGATATGCTGGATCTGGGCGCTTCCGGCCTGTACGGCCCCGCCATGAACATCCACCGCACCGCTTACTCCGGCCGTAACTTCGAGTATTACTCTGAGGATCCGTTCCTCTCCGGTAAGATCGCAGCAGCCGAGGTAGAGGGCATCCAGTCCAAGGGCGTGTATGTTTACATCAAGCACTTTGCGCTGAACGATACGGAAAGCCGCTGCCGCTGCATTGCTACCTTTACCAGCGAGCAGGCGATCCGTGAACTGTACCTCAAGAGCTTTGAGATGGCAGTCACCGAGGGCGGCGCCAAGTGCGTCATGAACTCCTTTGCACGCATCGGCGGTATCTGGTCCGGTGCACACAAGGGTCTGCAGACCAATATCCTGCGCGGCGAGTGGGGCCTGACCGGCTTCAACCTGACCGACTTCTCCGGCAACGCCATGTTTGCAAACTACGGCATCTACATGAAGAGCTTTGACGTTGCACAGGGCCTGCTGGCCGGTACCAACAGCTGGGACTCCAGCGCCCAGCAGTGGACTGACGAGCTGCTGAAGCTGTATAAGGGCGATGCCGACATCACGCAGGCCATGCGTGAGTCCACCCACCGCATCCTGTACACGGTGGTCAACTCCAACGCTATGAACGGCGTCACCGCAGATACCAAGATCGTATCCGTTACTCCTTGGTGGAAGACCGCACTGATCTGCGTTGATGTGGTGCTGGGCATTCTGGTGGCTGTCAGCATCTTTATGCTGGTCAAGCGCATCAAGGCACGCAAGGCCGCAAAGGCTCTGACTGCCCCGGCGGAAGATCAGGAATAATCAGCCCTCCGAAAAATCGGATTTTCGCAAGCGGCAGCCTGCCCCGAAGGCGGGGCAGGCTGCCCTTCTTTTTTCAAAAGGAGAGACCGCAATGGGCGAACAAAAAACAACGGCGTCGAGTGTGAACCGCGCCAAAACCTACCAGCTGGTGCTGTTTCCGCTGAACAACGGCGCAACGAACGTGTACTATGTGCTGGTGCTTTCCTACATCGCGACCTTCGGCAGCAAGGTGCTGGCGCTGAGCATGCTGTTTGCTTCGGTGATGGTCACCGGTATGCGTCTGTTTGACGCCATCACCGACCCCATCATCGGTGCTCTCATGGACCGCACCAACGGCAAGTTTGGCAAGTTCCGGCCTTTTATGGTCATCGGCAACCTCATCATGGCGGTCAGTGTACTGGTGCTGTACTGCCTTACCCCGCTCATCCCCGCCAGCGCCATGGGGCTGCGCTATGCCGCCTTTGTGGGTCTGTACGCCGTGTGGGTCATCGGCTACACCTTCCAGACCAGCTGCACCCGCTCCGGTCAGACCGTGCTGACCAGCGACCCCAAGCAGCGCCCGCTGTTTACCATCTTCAACACCGTGGGCAGCCTGCTGGGCATGGGCGCTATGCAGTTCTTTGCCCCCATCCTTGCCAAGAACTATGAGGGCGGCTACGCCTCTGTCGGGTTCTTCCGCACGCTGGCTCCGGTGGGCATCGTGATCTCCATCCTGCTCACCCTGCTGGCCGTTATCGGCATCTGGGAGAAGGATCAGCCCAAGTATTTCGGCATTGGCGGCGAAAAGACCGAGAAGGTCAAAGTCAGCGAGTATGTCCAGATCATCAAGAACAATAACCCCATGCAGCGGCTGATGGTGGCTGGTGCAGGCTGCAAGCTGGCACTTTCCATCGCCACCAACACCACCGTGCTGTGTATGCTGTACGGCTGCATGATGGGCAACTACGATGGCCTGTACCTGCCCATGATGGTGCTGGGCTATGTGTGCAGCGTGCCCTTCTTCCTGCTCACCGTCCGCACCAGCCAGAAAGAGGGCCAGAAGGCCAGCCTGATGAAGTATGTCAGCGTGGCGCTGGTGTGCTATGTGGGCGTGCTGGTGTTGCTGCTGCTCTGGGGCCGCGGCGATGCTTTCACCCTGTCCATTCTGGGCGAGAACGGCCTGTCTCTGAACCTGTACACCATCCTGTTCATCGCCTTCTTTGGCATTGGCTACGGCGCTTACTACGCTACCGCCGATATGCCCATCCCCATGGTTGCCGACTGCTCCGACTACGAGACCTACCGCAGCGGCAACTACATCCCCGGCATCATGGGCACCCTGTTCAGCCTGGTGGACAAGCTTGTGTCCAGCCTGTCCGCTACCGTTGTGGGCATTGCGGTCAGCTTTGTGGGCCTGCAGAGCCTGCCCACCCAGTATGACCCCTACACCCCGGGCATGAACTGGGTGGTCATCGTGCTGTTCTGCATCATCCCCATGGTGGCTTGGGCGGCTACCCTCATCGCTATGAAGGGCTACACCCTGACCGGTGCCAAGATGAAGGAAATTCAGGCTGTCAACGCCTGCCGCCGCGATGCAGTGGCCAAGGGCATGAAGCCGGAAGAAGCCATGGACAAGTGGCAGACCATGGAGCAGCTGCCGGCAGAATACCGGAGCTGAGGCGCTGCCTGCGATAAACAAAACAGGGGCTGCTGCACAGGGGAGAAACCTTGTGCAGCAGCCCCTTATTGATTGTACAAGATCAGTCCTTCTTCTCTGCGGTGCGGGCAAAGAAGTTGGCGAGGACGGCACCGGAAATGTTATGCCACACCGAGAACACAGCGCCGGGGATGGTTGCCAGCGGATACTGTGCAAAGTGGGCAGCGGCCAGAGAGGTGGCCAGACCGGAGTTCTGCATACCGACCTCGATGGAGATCGCGCGGCACTTGGTAGAATCCAGCTTCAGCAGCTTGCCCACGCCAAAGCCGGTGAGGTAGCCCAGCAGGTTGTGCAGGATGACTACGGCAAGGATCAGCAGACCGCTGGTCATGATCTTGGCAGAGTTTGCGGACACAACAGCGCAGATGATGAGCACGATGGCGGTGGTGGAGATCAGCGGCAACACACGGACAGCATTCTGAGTGAAGGCATGGAAGAAGTGGTTGACCACAAAGCCCAGTGCGATGGGCACCAGCACTACCTTGACGATGGACAGGAACATATTTACAGGGTTCACATCTACGCGCTGGCCTGCATACAGCAGGGTGAGCAGCGGGGTGAGGAAGGGAGCCAGCACGGTGGAAACGGCAGTCATGCCGACGGACAGCGCAACGTCGCCCTTGGACAGATAGGTCATCACATTAGAGGAGGTGCCGCCGGGGCAGGTACCCACAAGAATAACGCCGATGGCCAGCTCGGTGGGCAGGTGGAACAGCTGCGTCAGCGCCCATGCAAGGAAGGGCATCAGGGTGAACTGTGCAATGCAACCGATGATCACGTCTTTCGGGCGGCTGAACACCACCTTGAAGTCCTCCGGCTTCAGGGTAAGACCCATGCCGAACATAACGATGCCCAGCAGGGTGTTGACCCACGCGGTTTTTACCACGCTGAAGGTGCCGGGGAACAGCAGCGCCAGTGCCGCCACCACAATAACGATGGCGGCCATGTACTTGCCCACAAAGTCGCTTACTTTTTCCAATGTTTTCATGATGATACTCCTTTTTTGAACACTTATTTTTGCGGATGTAAAGGCAATGAAACATCCGGGAAATGGCTTTCCCGCAAACAAAAACGCCTTTGCCCCTTACGGTTCGTAAGAGACAAAGGCGTATAAACTCCTCTGCGGTACCACTCTTATTGCCGGTGCAAAGCCCGGCCCCTCAGTGCGCATCCAACAATGCGCGGCCCGTGATAACGGGGGCCTGCCGTTCCCGCTTACTGGGGCGCATACACCGCCCATTCAGCCGGAAAGCTCGGAGAGGATCTTCCCGCGGACGCCCTGTACTGCCTTGCACCAACCGGCAGCTCTCTGTAACATTCTTTCCGGGTACTCTTTCTCGTCATAGCCGAATATTTCACTGCCCCGGAGTATACTCCCCCGGGGGACTGAAGTCAAGGGATATGACCCGTCTGTTTTTTCATCTGGCTCATATCATGAGTGAAAGCAGCTCAGGTAAGGCCTGTCCGGCTGGCTTTGCCGGGCATGACTCCTACAAAAAAGGTGAAGTGATCGCTGGTCACTTCACCTTTTTTGTTTGCTGTAAATTGGTGCTTTTTATGGCGCACCGGTGCGCCCGCTGGAAAAGGCTGTGCCGCCCATACCGAGGGTCGTTTTGATGCCGACCCCGCCGTAGGGCGCGAAAGAGAGCAGCGCGTTCCAAAGCTCCAAAAGCGGCGGTGCAAGGTGCGCTTCGACCGTTACGCTGCCCTGAAAGGACGGAATGCGCGTTTCCTTCAGCGGATAACGTGTGGTGCGCAGGTTGTAGTCCACAATATGCAGTCCCTGCTGCAAGGCCAGCAGCGCATCGTCATCCGTAAGGGCGTATTCCGGGAAAGCGGCGTTCCAATGCGCGGTCAGGCTTTGCAAAAGCAGGGTCTCCTGCGGAAAAATAGCATAGCGGCCGGACTGCTTGAAGGCGCAGGGCGACAGAAAAACGAGCTTTGCGCGGTTTTCGCCGCAGGAACGGCCAAAGCGGATCAGCTCTGAGGCAGAGACTGCCGGGGAAACAAGAACTTCTGTAACCGGCAGGGTCAGTTCGTGCAGCGGGATCTCCTTCACGGACGTCAGAAGGGGAGAGATGCTCTGCCGGACTGCCTCGTTCAGCAGGTTGACCGTCCAGACCAGCGCCTGCTTTTCCGGCGAAAAATGCAGGAAATGCGCAATGGGGTGCTCCCCTTGCAGATGCAGGGCATCGCCAACGTCTGCAGGAAGCTGCGCCATCAGCCAGCCATACAGGCGGTAAGCCCATGCCTGCGGGATGCGTACCCCCGTGGGCGGCGCTAAAACAAGCTGAAACTGCTGGATCATAAGATACTCACCTCGCAGTACCCATAGGGATAGAACCGGCCGCGAAAACGGGCGTATTTCATGGTGTGCGGGGAGATGCCATACTGCTTCACGTCATCCTGATGCTTGTGGTTGGAGAACATTTGCGTCATCTGTTTTGCCGTCCAGCGCAGCCCCTTTTCTTCGCCCAGATAGGGGTACGCCAGCGATTTGGCAAAAAAGCCGGAACCGCCGCCAAGGATCAGGTGCGGCTGCTGCGGCAGGTTGACTGCACCGCTCGGCGCGGTGAAGTGCCTGCTATACGTCTGCTCGTAATAAGTATCAAACTGCTGGATGGCCTCCAGAAGGGACTCTTTGGTAATGCGGCCCTTCAGCACCGACTGATCCAGCGTCAGCTTAAAACGAACCGCAGCGCCGGGGATCGCGCATTCCCGGAACAGGGGAAGGCCTTTCTTGCTGTTCTTTGAAAAGGAACCGTCCGGAAGTGCATCGAATTTTCCGCAAAGAGCCATCCGCTCATTCGGGATGGGCGTACTGTCGGAGACCTGAACCCCCCGGAACAGGCTGTTGACCGCATCGGAAGCGATGCTGCCATCCTCCTGAAGGCGCAGATGCAGCTGATCGACGTATTGTTCCTCCGGGAATGCGGCGTTATCGTCTGACGCAAGGCTGTGCCCGGTGCTCCGGTCGGCCCGAACAGCCTGTAAGAGCCATACGGTGCGCAGTGCACCCTTGAGGCTGCTGCCGGGAATGTACGCACTGCCATGGGCATCCCGCTGGAAGGTGTGAAGACAATTCACGCGGTCAAGATCCGCTGTATCCCCCACCTCGATCGCATAGCGGGTCAGCGTTGTCAGCTCAGTATTGGGAATGCCGCAGTCCTTGGTCAGAAACGCCCAGAGATCGGACTGATCGCTGAGCATGAACTGGATGTACCGGTCTACCAGCCCGCGATCTGTCAGAAGGGTGAAAAATTTCTGTTCGTCCAGAAAGGAGGCTTTTCCGTTGCGGCGGTTGTACAGGTACTCTTTTTTAGTATATGTGCGGCCGTCACCGATGAACAGGGGCGACCGCACATTCAGGATCAGGTCGAATATTTGCAGATGGTCCTGCTGGATCATAAGGTCACCCCCATCAGGATCGGTTTGGAATAACGGTATGCCGGGTGCGTGTCGGTCAGGCTGACATCGTACAGCGCCCCCTGATAGGAGTGCCGCAGCACAGAGCCGGCGGCAAGGGCATACTGCGTTTTTTTCTTCAGCGGCGTTTCCACGCAGTCCGAGGCCATAAAGCCGCTGCGGCGCACCAGCTGGAAAGAGGCGTCTTTCAGCGCGCTGTCCAGTTCATCCGCCTGCGGCAGACTGGTGGTCAGCAGCAGATAGGGCGCACGGTTGGCAGCAAGCGCACGGCGCAGCCACTTGGTCTGCGCGTCAGGGGGCGTATTCAGGCAGAGCTTTTGCACCACATGGAATTTGCCGTAACCGGTGCTGACCCTGCCGCCAATCCCGGTGACGCCCAGCCCTTCCAGCAGGGCGTGCAGCTTTTTGTCCTGTCCGCTTTCCGAGACGCCGCAGATGAAATACAGCCCGCAGTCCGGTGCAAAGCGGAACAGCCCTACCTGATAAGGCTCGGTGTCTCCCTGCGCGGGGATATTTGCCTTGGTCTGCTCGTAATGCGTGCCGAAGCTTTCCGGCTGGTCATCAGGCGTAAAATGCCCTGCGTGCAGGCTTTTGGCATAGCGGTCGAAGGCCAGCACAGGGATCCACGCCATCTTTTTAACTTTTTTGCGCAGGGTGGTCTCCACCTCCTCGGTGGATTCCGATGCAGCGATGGGCTTGGGCAGATAGAGCGTTTTGTCGTACCACGGCATCGTATCGCTGAACAGAAGCTTGCCCTGCCGGACGCTTTCGCATAGCTGCTCCAGCGCGGCTTCTCCCTGCTGGACGAGCGTCTCGTGGCAAAGCGCGGAAAACAAGGTATCAGCCCGCAACGTCTCCTCGGAGGTGTAGAGCGACAAAGCGGAGTCCGAGCCGCCGAAATGCACGGCGGTGTCGAACTGAAGCTTAAACAGAAAATAGTTCATAGCTGTCCACCTCATCAAAGAGGGCTTTCAGGCTGTCAAGCTCCACCGGTGCGCCGTAGCTTTTCAGCGCAAAGTTTTTCAGGCTGACGCGGCCGCTGCCGCGGGAGCCGTGACCGCCCAGATAATCCATCTGCAGCAGCTTCATGCCCTTGGCCAGCAGGGCAAGATCTTCCTCCACCTGTGCCGGGTCGGTGACATCGTAAACGATGCTGACACCAAAGGCGGCACCGGCGATCACGCGCTCGATCTGGCGGGGATTGGCCACAGAGTTTGCACGGGAGATCGCGTTTTCGGTCTTGACCTCGGTCACGCCCACGTTGGAAAGCGCTTTTTCGTTGGTCAGGAAGGCGTCTGCAAATTGCAGGCGGGAACGGCGCACCGGCTCCGAGGCACCGAACAGGCGCAGGATCTGCTCGGGGTCCTTGTTGCAATTACCGGCTTTTGCCATGGCGTCTATATCCTGATATACGCTGCGGGCCAGCAGGGTGCGCAGCTTGCCCTTCAGGCTGCTGCCGGGCACGATGGGCAGACCGGTATAGCAGTCGCGCACCACCGGGCTGTCCACAGCACCGATGGCAGAAAACGCAGAGGAACCGCCGATGTGCATGCCGGTGCGCACGATCAGGTCGCACCGGATCAGAATTTTTCCATACATAATTACCCCTCCTTGCCGCCATAGTAGCGGTGGAAAGCGACCAGCGCTTCCATGTAGTGTGCAAAACGGATCAGATCCGCACGGTCGGTGGAAATGCCCTTGAGATATTCCAGCAGATACGATTGAGAAATAAAATCTTTCATGGGATAAACTTTATCTTTGCCGACACTTTCTCCGGTATCTCGACCATATTCATAGGCTACCCGAACTCGCATCAGATTGATCTTTACAACACTTTCGGGCAAAAGTGCTTCTTCGGTGCGAAGGTTTTCAACGTTAAAAATCTCTGTTACAAGGCTCAGTAGGCCGCGGATCTTGCTAGTGGTCACTTTTTTTGGCTGATTCATCAGTTTGTACATGATGCGCTCGGCCTCGTCCACATAATCTTCCGGCACCTTTTTTGGTATGGTCTCCGGCGGGAGCTCCTTCTGCTGGTCTTTGCCGCCCCGGCTGTTGTTATTCTGTTCTGCCATCTGTGTCGCCACCCTTTCTGTTCTGATACACATAAATGTAGATCGCGGTGATGAGCTGGTGACGCTGCACGGCGTCTAAAGCCCAGTCCATCATGCTGTGAGAAAATTGCTCGTAGAGCGGATAGTCCGGCGCGCTCTTTTTGGGGGAGAGCCGCGCCAGCAGATAGGCATACCGCGCAAGATTGATGCGGTCGTTCTCCGCTTCCCGCAGCAGCGCCAGCAGATTGTAAAGCATGGAATTTCCGCGCGGGGTCTCGCCTTTGCCTGCGCAGCTGCGGTCATAGGCTTGGAAGAAGTGCTGCAAGCAGCCTGCCTTTTCTTCCAGCACCTTTGTGCGGAAGGTGTCCCACGCATAGGTATGCCCCTGCTCCGGCTGCACCAGCAGATTGCCCTTTGCATCCCGGACGGCTTTGCGCTCCGGCATAAACAGCGCCACGGCATTTTTGCCGGGCAGATGCTTGGCGGCTTCCTCCAGTGCGGCGGTCTCCTCGGCAGAAAGCCGGATGGGGTAATGGTCATCAAAGATGCCGATGCCTGCGCTGAGGGTCAGCGCCCCGCAGGAAAAGGCGGTCAGATTGCGCTGGATGCGCTGCGCGGCTTCCAGAACATCGTTCCATGCGCCCACAAGGAACACGTCATCGCCGCCGGCATAGACGATGCTTACCTGCAAACCCTCCAGAATGCCGTTGATATAGCCTTTGAAGAACAGGGACATTTGCCGGGAGAACGCCGAGGTGCGGGACAGGTTGACATAGCGCATCCGCCGCACCGGGTCTTTTTCGTTCTCCTGTTCAAAACCGGAGATGAAGGCATGGCCGAGGTTGTCCACATCCATGCGGCAGACTGCAATGCGGCGCACGCCCGCAGCCTGCTCGGCCAGTTCTTCCATACTGTTGCTGGCGGCGTAATCGCCCACATACAGGTTGATGGCGGAGGGAAGGTCGCTGTACGGGGTGTTTTTGGTGTACACCCGCAGGATGGGCTCGCCGGAAGCAAGACGCTTTTGCGCCGCAGCCCGGTCAGTCGTGGTCAGGTAGGCACTGCCGCCGTCCAGCGTGGGCAGCGTGCAGTCATCGGCTGCCGAGGGCTGACGGTTTACCACCAGAACACTCTTGTGCTGAATTTTGTAGGAAAACTCCACAAACAGCTTACACCACGGGCAAAGCTCGTCCGCAAGGGCGGCGCTGGTGCCGCACACCTTGCATTCCCGGCCGTCCGGGTAAGCGGCGGCATCGTTCAGCAGCCGCAGATCTTCGGCGGTGTAGCGATGGAATTTGTGCTGCTCCAGCAGCCGGTTCACCCGGCGGAACAGCTCCTTATAGGGGCTGCTCTGGGCGGGGGTGTTGGTCAGGTCGTTGCCGGAGCAGGGCGTCCATGCGTTTGCCAGAAACAGCTGGGTGCCGAACTGCTGCTGCAGCCAGCGGTTGAACTGCCGGTTCCACCGGGTCAGGGTATCGGCCACGGCGGCGGTGTTGGGCAGCAGCACATAGCAGTGCCCGCCGCCGCTGTAAATCAGGTTGGCGCGGGACACGCCGCACCCGGACAGAAGCTCGTCCAGATAGTGCTCCATGAGCAGCTCCAGAAAGAACGACCGGCTGCGCAGGGAGCGCAGGGCGTTTTCGGTGCGGACGGTATAAAGGAACTTCTGGATACGGGAAAAATCGGCGGTGTAAAGCAGAAAAACACCCTTCCGGCAAAAATCGTTCTTTTGCTCAAAAAGCGTTTTGCGCAGGTCGGTGATGTGGTTCGCCTGCACATATTCGCTAAGGCACGCCGCAATGGCTGCGGTGGTCTTGGCGTGGTCGAACAGGGAAATGTCCGCGCCGTCCCCGGGATAGATGCTGGACGGGAAACAGCCAAGCTGCGTTTCCAGCAGCCCCAGCAGCTTGCCGAGCTGCTCCGGCTGCGGCTGTAACTGCGGCAGCTGCGCTTCCAGCGTGCGCACGGCCTCGGCGTAGACGGCAGCGGAAAGCGGCTGGGACTTTTGCGGCAGTTTCAGGCTGCCATTCTGCGGCTGCGCGGGCATCGCCCAGCCGGGGTGGGAACCGTTCAGGTGGGTGAACACCGCATCCAGCGGAAGCTCCCGCCGGTAGGCATCGCTTTCGCCTTCGGTCTCCCGGCGGTCAGCCGCGCCGGAAAGCAGGTTGGCCAGATAGACCAGATACGCCGGGGAATCGGCTGGCAGTGTTTTTGCAGCACCGCGCAGCGCGGCGGCGTGGTGGTAACGCACACAGTCCAGAACCGGGGCCCAGTCTGCGCCGGACAAAACGCCGTGCAAAAACTGGCAGCCCTGTTCACTGTGGCTGCCGCGCTGCCCACCGGCACGGTACACCGCTTTGCCGGTGTCGTGCAGCAGCCCGCCATAGGTGGACTGCAGGGTGAGAACGTTCAAAATACCATCTCCTTTACAAATTGTGGAAGAATTGCACAATAAATAAAAAATGTGCTTGTGTATTTTGTGAGAGATGCTTTGATTTGGCTCTATTATAGCACATTTTGTCGCAATACGAAAGCCATGGCAGAGAAAATGCCGCAGCAGCTCTGTTCATAGAGCAAAAGCCCACGGAAACCGAAAAGTTAAGGTTTGCAAAAGAAAAACTCCGCATCGTTTTTGATGCGGAGTTTTTTGTCCCCTTGCGGGGATAAGTTGAAATTCGTCGTGTGTCGTCTGCAATTTCTCAGCCTCATCAGTTTCCGTCCCCTTGCGGGGATAAGTTGAAATATGGGACAACTTTAAATACTTCATGGGCGAAATGTTTCCGTCCCCTTGCGGGGATAGGTTGCAATGGTTGCAAGCCACGAGATGCCGAACGTGTTCGATTTGTTATCGTCCCCTTGCGGGGATAAGTTGAAATCAAGAAATTCATGAGAGACTATAAGGACCAATTCGAGTTACCGTCCCCTTGCGGGGATAAGTTGAAATTTACTATGTTTAAGCTGTTTAACAAGAAGTCCGTGTTCCCGTCCCCTTACGGGGCAACCCCATTATACCACGGCGGCGGAAAAATTGAAATCCCTTTTCAGGGCGAGCCATAGCGGCGGAAGCCGGCAAAGGCGAAGATGCTGCGCTTCAGGGTGCTGCCGTCCGGGCAGGTGGTCTCCTGGCTCTTGCGGCGGGAGCAGGCGGCCAGCGTGGGGATGCCCGCGGCTTCCAGCCGCTGGACTACCCGGTACACAAAGGTGCACTCGCCCTGACAGAGCACGGCGTCCGGGTCAAGGTGCAGGATGTGGTCGGCGTATACCGTGGCAAGGGAGTCCAGCGCGGCCTCGTCGGCGGCGGGGTCAATGGCGGGAAAAGCCAGATCGACTACCGTGCCGTAGCGCTGCGCCGCCGCCTGCTGCTCGGCGCTCCACAGGGCATGGGGGTGGTTGGAAAAGTTGATGAACATAGCGTGTACCTCCCGGTTGCTTATAAAAGGCTCCCGCCCGCACAAAACGGACGGGAGCGCTGGCGCGGGGCTCACCGCTTGTCGATGCGGTGGCCGACGTTGTTGCCGGCCAGAGCGCCGGTAACGCCGCCAACGATGGCGCAGGGGACGGTGCCGGCAATGGCACCGACAGGGCCGCCCACGGCGATGCCGATGGTGGCGCCCTTCACGGCGCCTGCGACGGCACCGGCAGCGGCGCAGCCCAGAGTAGAGATCAGCTCAAACATGTTTTTCACCTCCTTTCACCTACCAAAAGCCCATGGCAAGGACGCAGTTAAGGCGGAAAAAAATAAATCTGCATAAATTTTTTAAACCATTGTAGCTGCGGCCTTTTTATGGTATGATGCAGATAATGAAGCTTATAAAAAGGAGTGTTGCCCTGTGCTAAAGACTTATATCACCACCGTGCCTTTGCAGGGAAAGCTGGACCCCATGCTGTACCAGCGGGAGCGGGCAGAGGCCCCCACAGCCACCTGTTTTCCCATCGTGCAGGTGATACGGGATACCCTTGAACCCGGGGACACGGTGCGGCTGCTGGCCATCCGGCAGGAAAACGCCGATACCGCCCGCAACTATCAGCGCCTGCTGGAAGAGCTGGCGCAGCTGGGCATTACGGAAGAACAGGTGGAGCCGGTGCCCCTGCCCGAGGATCAGCGCCCGGAAACGCTGATCGGCCTGTGCCGGGAGCTGGTGGATGCCCTGCCGCAGGTCACCCGGGTGTATGCCTGCATCACCTACGGCTCCAAGAGCATCCCAGTGGTCACGCTGACCGCGCTTACCTGCGCCGAAGCCACCCACACCGAGCTGGAGGTGGGCGGCGTCTATTATGGCGAGGTCAGGCGGGAGAACGGAAAGGTGGTGGGTGCACGGCTGTATGAGATGTCGGCGCTGTACCAGCTTGCCGGGCTGGTGGGCACCATGCGGGACAGCAAGACCGCAGAAGAGGTGTTCCGTCAGCTGATCTGGATGAGCCAGCACCGGGAGGACTGAACCGCCATGAAGAATGATAAAGTATGGGACAAGATCAATGCCTCGCCCCTGCTGCAGCTGCCGCCGGAGCAGCGCAAAACGCTGCACGAGGCGGGGGATGAAGGGTTCCGCACCCTCTGGGGCGATTGCTTTGCCGCTGCGCTGACCCTTGGGCAGCCGCTGGACGGCGGGGACTTTTGCCGCATCTTCCTGAACGCGTTCGATTTCTGGGTGCCGAAGCCCGGGCAGACCTTCAGCGCCTATCTGTGCAGCGCCCTGAAGCACCAGAACGCCCATGACGCGCAGCAGGAACAAATGGCGGTGACCGGTTTTGGCCGGGAGACCAACCGCAAGATCAAAAAGGCCTTGGATTATATGGCGCAGCACCAGATCACCGAGGAAAAGCTCTGCCACGACCCGGAAAAGGAGCAGCTGGTGGCCGATATTGCCGGGGTCGGGGTCAAGACCCTGCGGGAGGCGCTGCGCAACAAGCAGTCGATCCTCAGCTTGGACGGCACCGACGGCGAGGAGACGGCACTGGAAACGCGGGTCGCCGCACCGGCGCAAAGCGTGGAGGAGCAGGCGGAGCAGACCGGTGAGCTGCTGGCATGGCTGCACCGCGGCATCGGGCTGATGAACTTGCAGCAGAAGGAGCAGTACGGCAAGACTGCCGGGCCGCTTTGGAGCAGCGTACTGCTGGGCTTTTTGCGCAACAGGGACGTGCTGCCACCGGCAGAGGATACCCCCGCGCGGCTGGCAAACTGCGACGACCTGCGCTTGCTGGAACAGGACAACTGCCTGTGGGACATCCTGCTGCTGCATGGGTATGTGGCGTTTACCGTTCAGCCGCCCTATGCGCCCAAAGCGCTGGAATGCGCCGCGCTCCACGCCCTGCTGGACCCGGAGCGCAACCCGGCGCAGGATAAGACCGTGGCAGAATTTCTTGGTGTGAGCAGGGCGGCGATATCGCAGCGGCGCAAAACATGGCAGCAAAAACTGGTGCAGATGAAAACGGAACAGGAGGACGTATAAGATGGGACGCGATGTTTTACTTTTATATATGAGCCCGAAAAACCCGAAGTACACGACCCAGACCAACGAGGGCGCGGTGCGGTACCTGATAAAGGAAAAAGAGACCCCGGACTGCATTCTGGCACTGTGCAGCGAGACGGTGCGCAAAAAAGCTGTGGTGGAAATGCCGGACGGCAGCACCTGCACCACGCTGGAATATTTCCGCGATGCCTTGCGCAGGGTGGGCATCCCGGCAGAGCGGCTGGTGGTGATCGAAGTGCCGGACAGCATGGATGACGAAAAAAAGCAATTTCAGGCCATCTCGCAGCTGCTGGACAAGATCGAAAAGGAGGACACCCTTTCCATCGACCTTTCCGGCGGTATGCGGGACACTGCCATGCTGCTGGTGACCGCTGCCCGCTGTATGCGGGACCTGCGCGATGTGCAGACCCGCCGGGTGATCTATGCAGAGCTGCGCGGGGAAGAGCCTGTTGCGCACGACCGCACCCAGCTGTATGATCTGTTCGACTTTGTTACCGCCATGGACGCGTTCTTCTCCACCGGCACCGCGCAGAAGCTGAAGAGCTATCTGTGGAGCGAGGGCGAAAAAGACCCGGTGCTGCACACGCTGCTGACCCGCATCAACCAGTTCTCGGAAGATCTGGCGCTGTGCCGGGTGCAGAAATTGAACGGCGATCTGAACCAGATCGCGCAGGCGCTGAAAGAAACGCCCAAGAAGAGCCAGAACCTGACCGACCTGTTCTTCCGGCTGCTGAAAGACCGTTTCAGCACCGAGTTTGCAGAGCTGCTTTCCTCCGGCGAAAAGGCGCTGCCTGCACTGGTGAGCTGGTGCGCCGACCACGGGATGTACCAGCAGGCGCTGACCCTGCTGTGCGAGCAGATGCCGGAATATGTCTGCCAGCATCTCTTTGTGCAGCCCACCCCCAAAGGCTGGGAGTATCTGGCGGCGCAGATGCAGAACAGGGGCAAGCCGTGGGTGTACCCGCTGTTTCACTTCCATTTCTGCCGGTTGACGCTGTTGCAGAAGGAATATCCCTATACAACAGACCTGCGCCTGACCCTGAGCCGGGATGATGCAGAAGGCAATATGCTGTTCGGCGTAGCAAACGATGCAGAAATGCACGATTATCTGGATATGGCGCTTGCCGCCGACCAGCTGGTCATCGACCCTGCCATTCGCCCGCAGCTGGAGCGGGCTGCCCTGCTCTACCAGCGTGTGATGCAGTACCGCAACCAGATCAATCACGCCAGCGCCAACGACCTAGGCTTGCAGAGCGAGCGCGTTCTGCCGCTGGATACCGAGAGCATTGAAGATGCCCTGCAAAAGATCGCCGTCTACCTGCATGAGATCCGCCCCATGAAGCGGAACGTCCCGCAGGGCATCAAGGCAATTCCCGTTGACGCGGCTATCCCTGCCGGAACGCCCGCCCGCTGACCCTAAAACAGAAGAACCCCTGAAAAGCAAAGCCCCTCCGCACTGGTTCGTACCAGAGCGGAGGGGCTTTTTTGTCCCCTTGCGGGGATAAGTTGTAATTCACTATCGTTGTACACTCTATCGAGCATAAGATGTTTCCGTCCCCTTGCGGGGATAAGTTGTAATATTTCCAGATAAGTATCGTGGACTTTCTATCAAAAGGTTACCGTCCCCTTGCGGGGATGAGTTGCAATATCGAATCTCGGGCAAAGGTTATGTTTGTAGAGCAGTTACCGTCCCCTTACGGGGATAAGTTGTAATACTGAATACGATTCCCTAATTCTACATGGATAGCAGTTACCGTCCCCTTGCGGGGATAAGTTGTAATGTTAAGACCGCTGTCCAGATGACCCCGGGTCAGAAGTTACCGTCCCCTTGCGGGGATAAGTTGTAATGGTGACAATTCCACTCTGTATATCGTTCAGTCCAAGGTTACCGTCCCCTTACGGGGATAAGTTGTAATTGTATATCGCGCATTCCAAGGCCGATACCATGGAGTTTCCGTCCCCTTGCGGGGATAAGTTGTAATAGCAAACTTCACTGGAAAAGCGCGAAAAATATGCGCAAAACAGGGAAGAACGCATAATACAAAGCTATTATACCTCTTTTTGCCGCAAAAGAAAAGAACGTTTTCAGGAAAAAAGGCCGGATTCCGGAGTGCGAAGCGGAAAGCCCGGCGGGCGCAAAATGCCCGCAGCGCACAAAACCCGCCCGGCGGGGCAGAAGGTGCTCCGGCAGGGCGGGTGTTTTTGGTGCTGCTTTGGGCGGCTTACAGGATGCGCACCCGGATGACGGCGGGGATGCTGCTCAGCTTCTCGCTCAGGCGGGCATCCACGGCACCGGTGGCGTCCAGCATGGTGTAGGCCATGTTCTTTTTGCTCTTGTTCACCATGTTTTCGATGTTCAGGCCCGCCTCGGTGGTCAGGGCGGTGATCTGGCTGATCATGCCCGGCTCGTTTTTGTGGATGATGCAGATGCGCTTGCCGCCGGCACGGGGCTGGTGCACCTCCGGCAGGTTGACCGAGTGGGTAATGTTGCCGTTGCGCAGGTAGTCGCTCAGCTCCTGCGCCGCCATGATGGCGCAGTTGTCCTCGGCTTCCGGGGTGGAAGCGCCAAGGTGCGGGGTGCACACGATGCCGGGACGGCCCAGAATGGCTTCGGAAGGAAAGTCGGTCATGTAGCCGGACACCTTGCCGCTGTCCATGGCTTCCAGCAGGGCGGCGGTGTTTACCAGCTCGCCGCGGGCGTAGTTCAAAATTTTGACGCCGTCCTTGCACAGGGCAAGGGTCTGGGTGTTGATGGTGTCCTTGGTGGTGGGCAGGTAGGGCACATGGATGGTGATGTAGTCGCACAGGGGCAGCATATCGTTCAGGTTTACGCAGTGGTGCACCTGACTGCTCAGGTTCCATGCTGCTTCAATGGAGATGTAGGGGTCGTAGCCGTAGACTTCCATGCCCAGCTCGATGGCGCAGTTTGCAACCCGGGAGCCGATGGCACCCAGACCGATGACGCCAAGGGTCTTGCCCTTGATCTCGTTGCCCACGAACTGCTTTTTGCCCTTTTCCACGCTCTTGGCCATGGCCGGGTCACCGGCCAGTCCCTGACACCACTGGGCGGCGGCGGCCACGTTGCGGCTGCCTGCAATGAGCATGCCGATGACCAGCTCTGCCACGGCGTTGGCGTTGGCACCCGGGGTGTTGAACACCACGATGCCCTGCTCGCTGCAGCGCTCCAGCGGGATGTTGTTCACACCCGCACCGGCGCGGGCGATGGCAAGCAGATTGTCGTTGAAGGTGGTGTTCAAAAGGTCGGCGCTGCGCACCAGAATGCCGTCCGGGGCGTCGGCATCCACCGTGACATCGAACTGGTTCTTGGGCAGCTTGGCCAGCCCCACCGGGCTGATGGCGTTAAGCGTTTTAATGGTGTACATATCTGAAACCCCTCTTTATGCATTCTCTTTGCGGAACTTCTCCATGAAGTCCACCAGCTTGTCCACACCCTCGGCAGGCATGGCGTTGTAGATGGAAGCGCGCATACCGCCTACCAGACGGTGCCCCTTCAGGTTCACAAAACCCGCTTCGGCGGCTTCGGCGCAGAACTTTTTGTCCATGTCCGCGTTGGGGCTGGTGAAGGTGACGTTCATGGTGCTGCGGTAGCGGTGCTCCACAGGGTTCGTAAAGAACTCCTGCCCGTCCAGATAGTCGTACAGCACCTTGGCCTTGGCTTCGTTGATCTTTTGCATATTGGCAAGTCCGCCGATATCGTTTTCCAGATACTTCAGCACCAGACCGGTCATGTAGATGCACCAGCACGGCGGGGTGTTGTACATGCTGTCCTTCGCCAGCAGGGTGGTGTAGTTCATCATGGTGGGTACGTTGTCTGCGGCGTGACCCAGCAGGTCGTCCCGGATGATGGCAATGGCCATACCGGCGGGGGCTACGTTCTTCTGCACGCCAAAGTAGATGCAGCCGTACTTGTTGACATCCACGGGCTTGGAAAGGATCATGGAGCTCATATCTGCCACCAGCGGCACGCCCTCCACCTGCGGCAGCTCCACATACTGGGTGCCGAAGATGGTGTTGTTCTGGCAGATATGGATATAGCTGGCGTCCTTGTCGTAGTCGATGGCGTTTACATCTGGGATATAAGTAAAGTTTTTATCCTTGCTGGATGCCACGATCTTGGCCTCGCCGAACTTGGCGGCCTCCTTGGCGGCCAGACCCGAGAAGTTGCCGGACACGATGTAGTCTGCCTTGCCGGTGGTCATAAAGTTCAGCGGCACCATGGCAAACTGCTGGGTAGCGCCGCCCTGAAAGAAGCCCACCTTGTAGTTATCGGGGATATTCATCACCCGGCGCAGCGAAGCCTCGGTGTCCTTGATGATGGCGTCGAACCACTTGCTGCGGTGGCTCATCTCCATCACGCTCTGACCGCTGTCGCCGTATTCCAGCAGCTCGGCCTGTGCCTGCCGCAGCACCTTTTCGGGCAGCATGCTGGGGCCTGCGCTGAAGTTATATACTCGTGCCATAATGAACCTCTCCTTTTCCTGTGATACACCTATCACGCAGCACCGCCGTTTTTGCGGTGCGTCTGTTACTTTCCGTAGCCGTAGTATACCGGTTTTTCCATGCCGAAAACAAGAGCATCTTTGCACAAAGATATGGCCCCTGCACCCCGCCTGAGGGCACAAAGCATACAAATGTGCGCCGTGCAGGGACAAAATATAAGACAAATGTAAAAGATATGCACTATCCCCTGATTCCATGCGGATTTTCCACCCTTGCGCCTTTGGCAGAAATGCGGTATACTGGGAATACTGAGACAAATGTAAAAGAAAACTCCCTCAGTCAAAGCCTGACGGCTTTGGCGTGGTGGAAAGGTTTCTTATTGCGTTTGATACTTTAGCGCTGAGGGTAACGGCGTGCGCCCTCTCAGTCACCTGCGGTGACAGATTCCCCCTTTTGTCGCTGCGCGACATCTTCCCCCGGAGCGGGGGAAGTCTTTCCTCAAAGGGAGAGCCAAGAGCACTGCCAGAAACTTTCTCATTGAATCTAATACTTTAGTGATGAACTTTACGGCTTGGCTCTCCCTTCGGGAGAGCTGGCGCGGGAGCGCCTGAGAGGGCGTGCAAGGCTAACGGGAGTTGCCCCTCATCCGGCGCTGCGCGCCACCTTCCCCCGGCGGGTGAAGGCTTCAGCAGAGGGCGAGCCCGCTAAAAATAATATTTACGGAGGTACAACAGATGTACGGCTTACCGGATACCCTGCGGCCGCTTTCGGCGGCGGAAGAACAGGTGATGCTGGCGGTGTGGGCGTGCCCGGGCGCGGCGGCGCGGCGGGACATCAGCCAGAAACTCAAGGCCACCGGCTGGGCGGCAGCTACGGTGCTGAATTTTCTCTACCGGTTGGAGGAAAAAGGCTGGGTCCGGTCGGCAAAGCAGGGCAACTGCAACGTGTATGTGCCGCTGGTCACCCGGCGGGCTTACGGCGTGTACTGTATGCGGCAGCGGCTGGATACCCTGTTTGACGGCGACCTTGCCGCCGCCGTCCATGCGCTGGTAAGCGAGAGCGGCTGCTCTCAAAGCGCCTTGGAACAGGCCATCCGGGTGCTGGAAGAGAAGCATCAGGAGACCGAGGAGTACGATCTGTACGACCCCTACGGCTGAATTGTTTCATATTTTTTTACAAATGGTTGGTTGACACCGAAATATCCGTTCTGTAATATAAAAGCTATTGAAAAATGAGAAACTGATATGGACGAACAGGAAAGGAGCAGCCAGACACATGGATCATTTGCAGAATGTATTAAGCTACTTCGACCAGCAGCAGCCCCTTTGTGCAGAGCACGACCGCATCCCCAAGGACCTCTACCGGGAGTTCGGGGTCAAGGCCGGCCTGCGCGATGAGACCGGCAAGGGCGTGCTGGCAGGTCTGACCAACATCTCGGACATCCGGGCGTTCCAGTATGTGGACGGGGTCAAGCACCCGGCAGACGGTCAGCTGCTGTACCGCGGCTATGACGTAAAGGACCTGATCAACGGCAGCCGCGGCAGCCGCTTTGCCTTTGAGGAGGCAGGCTATCTGCTGCTGTTTGGCCAGCTGCCCACCCCGGAGCAACTGGAGCAGTTCTGCGCGGTGCTGGGCGAGTGCCGCACCATGCCCACCAACTTTACCCGCGATGTCATTATGAAGGCACCCAGCCACGATATCATGAACAGCATGGCGCGCAGCGTGCTGACGCTGGCCTCCTACGACCCCAAGGCGGCAGATCTGGACACCGCCAACGTGCTGCGCCAGAGCATCCAGCTGGCGGGCATCTTCCCCATGCTGGCGGTGTACAGCTACCACGCCTATAACCACTACGAAAAAGATGCCAGTATGTATATCCACCGCCCGGACCCCAGCCTTTCCACCGCAGAGAACTTTTTGCGGATGCTGCGCCCGGATATGCAGTACACCCCGCTGGAAGCCCGCGTGCTGGACGTGGCGCTGCTGCTGCACGCCGAGCACGGCGGCGGCAACAACTCCACTTTTACCACCCGCGTGGTCACCTCCTCCGGCACCGACACCTACTCGGCCATGGCGGCGGCGCTGTGCTCCCTCAAGGGCCCACGCCACGGCGGTGCAAACCTGATGGTCATGCACATGATGCAGAACATCCGGGACAACCTCCACGACATCGAGGACGACGAGGAGCTGGAAGCCTACCTGAAAAAGCTGCTCCATGGCGAGGCCTTCGACCGCAAGGGTCTGATCTACGGCATGGGTCACGCCGTCTACTCCCTCAGCGACCCGCGCGAGGTGGTGTTCAAGGGCTATGTGGAGCAGCTGGCCCATGAAAAGGGCCGGGACAAGGAGCTTTCCCTCTACACCCGCATCGAGCGCATGGCACCGCAGCTGATCGCGCAGGAGCGCAAGATCTTCAAGGGCGTCAGCCCCAACGTGGACTTTTACAGCGGCTTTGTGTACGAGATGCTGGGCATCCCCATGGAGCTGTACACCCCGCTGTTTGCCGTGGCGCGCGTCATGGGCTGGAGCGCCCACCGCATCGAGGAGCTGCTCAGCGCCAATAAGATCATCCGCCCGGCTTACAAGAGCCTTGGCGGCACCCACGATTATATCCCGCGCAGCCAGCGGGCATAAAAGGAACTCCCCGCTGCACAGTAACGATTATAAAAGAAAGACACCGGACAGCCTTGCAGGCCGCCCGGTGTCTTTCTTTTTATAAAAATATTTTTATTTGATGCAGCTTGCGCAGGGGGTATAGCCTGCGGCAATGGCTTCGTCATAGCTGGAAAAGAGGATCTGGTTCTTTTCCGCAGGCAGGTTGGGACAGGTGGGCAGATGGAACTTTTTGCTGTTCACGTTGCCGATGTAGCCCTGCTGCGCCGTGCTGGAAGCCGACGGGTCGGTGGGGTTCAGCTGGCTGTCCGGCACAAAGTGCTCGGTGCCCACGGTGAAGTTCTGGCCGTCGCTGCCAATGGTGATGGTGCCCTGCAAATCGGTGCGGTAGACGTCCACCTTTGCGTCCCGCAGGATGCTCAAAGTTTCCTCATGCGGGTGGCCGTACTTGTTGCCCGTGCCGCAGGAGATGACGCCCATTTCCGGCAGAACAGCGTTCAAAAACAGGTATCCGGTGCTGGTGCTGGAGCCGTGGTGCCCCACCTGCAGCACATCAGCTTTCAGGTTGGCACCGCTGTTCACAAGGTCGGTCTCGGCGGTCTTTTCCATGTCGCCGGTCAGCAGGAAGCTGGTGTTGCCGTAGTCGATGCGCAGCACCAGTGAGGTGTTGTTGGTGTCGCTGTACCCGGTCACCGGGCCCAGCAGGGTAACGGTGGCGCTGCCCAGCGGCCAGACGGTGCCCACGGAGGGAACTTCCAATTGCAGCCCTTGCTGCTGCGTATACTTGACAAAATCGTTGAAGCATTTGGTGGAGGCTTCCGTCACCGGGCTGTAAGCGTGCCCCGCCGGGAACTTTGCCATTACAGCGGCAAGCCCGCCCACATGGTCCTCGTGGGCGTGGGAGCAGAACACATATTGCAGCTGCTCCACCCCCTGCTTTTGCAGATAGGATACCACCAGACTGCCGTCGTCCACGTTGCCGCCATCGTAGAGCATGAACTGTCCGTCACACTCCACCAGCACGCTCAGCGCCTGCCCTACGTCAATGAAGTGCATCTCAAAGGGCTGACTTGACCCGGTGGAGGGCTTGACGATGTGTTCGCCGTCGCCGGGCAGGCTGTCACAGGCGGTAAGCCCCAGCGCCAGCACAGCGGCCAGCGCCAGCGCAGCCAGCCGCAGGAACAGGCGGCGGGGAAATAAAGTTACTTTTTCTTCTTTCCGGTTTTCCACGTTGCGTTCTCTTTCTGTTGATTATTTTTGGGTTTGTGGCCGGGCGCAGAGTTGGGCGCAAAACGTGCGCCCGGGCTGGGCTGACGGCCTGCCGGGGCGGCAGTACGGGTGTTTTTGCCGGTGCTGCGTCCTTTCTGGTTGGAGTGTACGGTATAGGTGCCATCGTTGTGGATGGTCACCTCGGCGCTTTCCGCCCGGCGGGCGGTGCGCTGTACGGCGCGGCGGCCTGCGGCGGGCACCAGCAGGGGGATCAGGTCCTCCCGGTGGGTCAGCTGCAGGGCTTTGACCACCTTTTCGGCGTTGCGGGGCTCATAGTACTGCAGCAGTGCACGCTGCAGCGCCTTGCCCTCGGGGGTCTTTTCCACAAACACCGGCTTGAGGGTGTAGGGGTCAAGGCCGGTATAGAACATACAGGTGCTCACGGTGCCGGGGGTGGGGTAGAAGTCCTGCACCTGCTCCGGGCGCATGTGGTTCTTATAAAGGTACTCGGCCAGATAGACCGCATCCTTCAGGGTGCTGCCCGGGTGACTGGACATGAGGTAGGGCACCAGATACTGCTTTTTGCCCGCCTTCTTGCTCAGCTCGTAGAATTTATCCTTGAACCTGTTGAAGGTCTCGATGGGCGGCTTACCCATGTAGGCAAGGGTGTTGGGGGCGCAGTGCTCCGGGGCGACCTTCAGCTGGCCGGACACATGGTACTCCACCAGCTCCTTAAAGAAGGTATCGTCCGGGTCCGCCATCAGGTAGTCGAACCGGATGCCGCTGCGGATGAACACCTTTTTCACGCCCGGCAGCTCCCGCACCCGGCGCAGAATTTTAAGGTAGTCGCTGTGATCCACGATCATGTGGGAGCAGGTGGTGGGGGCAAGGCAGTGCTTGCCGCCGGTGCACATGCCGCGCAGCATCTGCTCGCGGCAGGAGGGGAAGCGGAAGTTTGCGGTGGGGCCGCCCACATCGTGGATGTAGCCCTTGAAATCCGGCTCGTGGGTCATGCGCTCGGCTTCCTCCACGATGCTGTCGGCGCTGCGGCTGGTGACCCGCCGCCCCTGATGCAGCTGGATGGCGCAGAAGTTGCAGCCGCCGAAGCAGCCGCGGTTCTGGATGATGGAGAACTGCACCTCGCGGATGGCGGGCACGCCGCCCATGCTCTCGTAGATGGGGTGGTAGCGGCGGGTGTAGGGCAGGGCATACACCTTGTCCAGCTCTCCGCGCACCAGCGGCTTTGCGGGGATGTTCTGCACCAGATACTTTTCGCTCTGCTTCTGCACAATGATCTGGCCGCTGACCACGTCCTGATTGTCCATCTGGATGCGGCAGGCCTTGGCGTAGGCGGTCTTGTCGGCGGCAACCTTTTTAAAACCGGCGCACTCCACATACCGCTGGGGCAGATGGTCGAAATCGGTCAGATAGCAGGTGCCGTTCACGTCCGTGATGCTCTCCACCGGCTCCCCGGCGGCCAGACGGCGGGCGATCTCCACGGTCTGGTGCTCGCCCATGCCAAAGCTGATGATATCCGCGCCGGAGTCCTCCGCGATGCTGGGCAGCACGGTGTCCAGCCAGTAATCATAGTGGGCAAACCGGCGCAGGCTGGCCTCCAGACCGCCTAAGATCACCGGCAGGTCGGGGTAAGCCTGCTTGGCAAGCTTGGTATACACGGTGGCGCTGCGGTCCGGGCGGGCACCGGCTTTGCCGCCGGGGGAGTATTCGTCCTCGGCGCGGGGAATCTTTGCCACGGAATAGTGGCTGACCATGCTGTCCACGTTGCCGCCGCCGATGAAAAAGCCGTATTTCGGCTTGCCGAACCGCTTGAAGTCCTCGCAGTCGGTGTAGCGGGGCTGCGCCAGCACGCCCACCTTGTAGCCCTCGGCTTCCAGCAGGCGGCTGATGATGGCGGTGCCAAAGCTGGGGTGGTCCACATAGGCGTCACCGCCCACCACCACAAAGTCCAGCTGCTCCCAGCCCCGGGCTTCCATGTCCGCCCGGCTGATGGGAAGAAATTCGGTGTAGATCTGGGGAGTAGAATGTTCCATAGTGCTCCTTTATTATTCCTCCGGTTGGTTCATCTGCATTTCCAGCCACTGCTGGCGGCTGATGAGCACGGCGCGGGGTTTGGCGCCCTCGTAGGGGCCGATGATGCTCTTTTGCTCCATCTCGTCCATGATGCGGGCGGCGCGGGCGTAGCCCAGCTTGCAGCGGCGCTGCAACAGGCTGGTGGAGGCCTGACCGGCGTCGATGACCACATCCACGGCCTGCTTGAACATGGGGTCAGAGCCTGCGTCCTCCTCGGCGTCGGCACCGCCGCCGCCCTTTTTGCCGTCCTGAATGGCGTGCTTTTCCATGGCCTCGATCATGGCTTCGTCATACTGCACGGTGGCGCTGGACTTGATAAAGTCCAGCACACGGCTGATCTCCTCATCCCGCACAAAGGTGCCCTGGATACGGGTGGGCTTGGGTGCGCCCACGGGCATAAAGAGCATATCGCCCTGACCCAGCAGCTTTTCTGCACCGGCACCGTCCAGAATGGTGCGGCTGTCCACCTGACTGGACACCGCAAAGGCGATGCGGCTGGGGATGTTGGCCTTGATCAGGCCGGTGATCACGTCCACGCTGGGACGCTGGGTGGCGACGATCAGGTGCATACCGGCGGCACGGGCTTTCTGGGCGATGCGGCAGATGGAATCCTCCACGTCCTTGCCCACCACCATCATCAGATCGGCCAGCTCGTCAATGATAATGGCGATGTAGGGCATCTTTTCCAGTTCCGGCTGCTCGGCAGCCAGCTTGTTGAAGGACTTGATGTCGCGCACATTGTTCTCCGCAAACAGGCGGTAGCGGCGCTCCATCTCCTGCACCGCGCTGCCCAGTGCACCGGCGGCCTTGCGGGGCTCGGTGACAACCGGCATCAGCAGGTGGGGGATGCCGTTATACTCGGCCAGCTCCACTACCTTGGGGTCGATGAGCAGCAGCTTGACGTCCTCCGGGCTGGAGCGGAACAACAGGCTCATGATGATACTGTTCACGCACACGGATTTACCGCTGCCGGTGCTGCCCGCGATGAGCAGATGGGGCATCTTGCACAGGTCGGTCACCTGTGCCACACCCGCAATGTCCTTGCCCAAGGCGATGCCCAGCGGCGAGGTCATGCGCAGAAAGCTCTGGCTCTCAAAGATGCTGCGGATGGAAACGGCGGTCTTTTTGTGGTTAGGCACCTCGATGCCCACGGCGGGCTTGCCGGGGATGGGGGCTTCCATACGCACGTCTGCCACCGCGAGGTTCAGGGCGATATCGTCCGCCAGCGAGGTGATGCGGCTGATCTTCACGCCCGCCATGGGCTGTAATTCGTACCGGGTAACGGAGGGCCCGCGGGAGATATCCAGCACCCGGGTGCGCACGCCGAAGCTTTCCAGCGTGTCCACCAGCTTCTGGGCGTTGGCCTTCAGCTCCTCCTGTGCGCCGGGGTCGCTCTCCTCCTGCGTTTTTTCAAATAGCTCGATGGGCGGGTACTGGTACTCGTAGCTGTCCGCCGGCTCGCTCTCCTCGGCGGGGGCGGTGGCGGCTGCCTGCTCGGAGACGGCGGGCTTTTCCATGGCCGCTGCCACCAGCGAGTTGATGTCCTTTTCCTCCACCGGCTCGGCGGTGATGCTGATCCAGCCGTCCTCGTCCGGTGCAGAGCGGAACGCCACGGCGTTCTCGGCGCTCACCCGGGGCACGGCGGGCTGGATGGGCGCAGCTTCCGGCTGCGTGGGCATCTGCGGCTGCACCACCGGCGCTGCCGGCTGGACGATGGGAGCATCAAAAGCAGGGGCAGGGGCAGGCTCTTCCGGCTGCGGGGCGTCCTTGGCAAAGAAATCTGCCGCAGCGGTGACCACCGGGTCTGCCACGATGGGCGGCGGCGTGGGTTTGGGCGCAGGGCGCAGCGGGTCCTGCCCGAAGGTGCCGCCCGGCCCGACGATCAGCGGCTCAATGGGCTCGCTGCCGCCCTCGGAAAGGGCGGTGTGGTCGGGGCCAAGGTCTACGTCAAAGGCGGCACGGGGACGCGCAACGCTGACCCGCACCGGGGTGATGGTCGGCGCAGTAGGTGCAGGCTCCGGCTGGGCAGGGGCGGCGGGTGCGGCTTCAGGGTCTGCCGCGTCTGCTTCCATCTCCTGCGTTACCTTGTGCCCCCAGCGCAGCACACCGGACATCCAGTCCGGCACCCCCAGATGCAGCCCGGCGGGCTCGTCCTCCTCGTCCAGCGGCTCATCCTCGGCTTCGTCGTATTCCTCGTCGATCTCCCGCTCGGCCTGTCGGATGGCGGCGCGCTCGGCGCGGCGGGCGGCGCTCTGCTCTGCAAAGGCAGAGCCGCGGGCGTGGATGCCGCCGGTGACGGCGCACAGCCAGACCCAAACCTCGGCGGGGGTGATATCAAAAATGTACAGGCTGCCGCACAGCAACAGCACGATCATGATCAGGTTTGCCGCCGGGCGTCCGCACAGCAAAAGCAGCACGCCGCCCAGCACAAAGCCCATCGCGCCGCCGGAAAGCCATGCGCTGACGCCATTGGCATAGCAGGCGGAAAGCATTTGCAGCGCCGACAGCCCCTGCGGCTGGATATCGGAAAACACGATGACCGTGCCGCAGACAAAGACAAGCCCCAGCACCAGCTTGAGGATGCGGGACAGCAGCTCCTCGCCCCGGGTGTACAAAACGGCCAGACAGCACACGGCTGCACCCAGCACAAAGCTGCCGCAGCCGAACAGCCCGAACAGCACATCGTGGAGTACCCGCCATGCGGAATCGCCCTGCACAAAGGCCAGCACCATCAGCAGCAGGCCGCCGAACAGGGTGCCAAGCCCTGCCGGGAGCCGCTGTTCTGCCTTTTTACGGCGGGCAGCAGTACGCCGTTTCGTTGATTTTCGTTTTTTCGTTGCCATTCTACTCTGTTCCCCAACTTCCCATAGACACAATAATTGATTCTACTATTGTACCACGCAAGGGCAAAAATGGCAAACCATAATGTTGTTTTTATTGAGGAAAATGGAACGAACCCAGCCCCTTCCCGTGAAAATGCAATGCCGGAGCGTCCGCAGACGCTCCGGCATTGCTCTATAAAAAATAATTTTTCCGCTGTTCCTGCGCAGAGCAACGCGGAGCGCAGTTCAAATCGTCTGGCTGACAAAGCTTCACCCCTGCTCAATTTCTTTATACAGCCATGCCAGCGCGTCCGAAAGACCGCCCAGCTCGTCGATCAGCTTTTCCTTTACGGCGCGGCGTCCGTCCAGCACCGTGCCCATGTCCATGACCAACTCCCCGGTGTGGAGCATCAGCTGGGTGTAGCGCTTTTCCGGCATACCGCTGTGGGCGGCTACAAAGCCGGTGATGCGCTGCTGCATCTGCTCAAAGCAGTGCATGGTCTGCGGCACGCCCAAGATCAGCCCGGAGTGCCGCACCGGGTGCACCGTCATGGTGGCAGTGGGCACAATAAAGCTGTGCCGCGCGCTGACCGCCAGCGGGATGCCGATGGAGTGCCCGCCGCCCAGCACCAGCGTGGCGCTGGGCTTGGAGATGCTGGCGATCAGCTCCGCCAGCGCAAGCCCGGTCTCCACATCGCCGCCCACCGTGTTCAGCAACACCAGCAGCCCTTCGATGCGGGGATCCTCCTGCACCGCCACCAGCTGGGGGATGACGTGCTCATATTTGGTGGTTTTTTGCCCCTGCGGCGCTTCGGTATGCCCTTCGATCTGGCCGATGACGGTCAGGCAGTGGATGACATGACCGCCCCGGCTCAGGGTGACCGTGCCCAGATCCTCGATGTCCTCTTTTTCCATCCGGTGCTGCTCTGCGGGGGTGTCTTTTGCCGTATCCATGTGCGTTCTCCTTCCGTAGCAGGGTCTTTGTGGGGTCAGTATCCCCCGGCGTCCGGGGAAGTATGCGGGAGAAAAGAAACAAAAAACTTTGTGAATTTTTTGCTTTTTTAAAAATAGGTATTTGACATTCGCCTTTCATGCTGTATACTTTAAATAATATAACAGGATAAAACGGAACATCTCTCTGCGCGCAAAGAAAGCCCCTTGCATGGCGGCAGAAGCTGCAGCGCGTTGGGCAGAAAGGAGAATTTTCCTATGAACACCCCCCAGAAAGCATCGATCCCCGTGATCAAGCGTCTCCCCAAATATTACCGGTACCTGCGCTCCTTGCAGGCCGATGGCATTACCAGCATCTCCTCCCGGGAACTGGCCTCTCAGATGGGCACTACCGCCTCACAGGTGCGGCAGGATTTCAACTGCATCGGCGATGTGAACGGTCGACAGGGCATCGGCTACTCGGTGGAGAATCTGCTTTCCATTCTGGAAAGCCTGCTGTTCGGCAACGGCGACCGTCTGCCCACTATCCTGATCGGCTGCGGCCGCTTGGGCAAGGCTGTGAGCCGCTTTATCACCACCGACACCAACGGCTACAAGCTGATCGCGGCCTTTGACGTAGCAGAAAACGAGGTAGGCAAGGAGATCAGCGGCATCCGCATCCGGCACATTGACGAGCTGGAGGCCTTCTGTGAGGAAAACAAGCCCAAGGTGGCGGTGCTCTGCGTCCCCCGCGATGGTGCACAGCAGGTCAGCGGACGGCTGGTGGATCTGGGCATTGAGGGCTTCTGGAATTTCTCCCACTATGACCTGTCGGTGCCGTATCCCAACGTGGTGGTGGAAAACGTCCATCTGGGCGACAGCCTGATGAGCTTGGGCTACCGCTTGCGCAATCAGGAGTGACGGCATGGCAAAATTGTATTTCCGCTACGGTGCCATGAACAGCGGCAAGAGCACGGCGCTGATGCAGGTGGCACACAACTACGAAGAACAGGGCATGAAGGTGCTCATTTTAAAGCCGCAGGTGGATACCAAGGGCGGCGGGGAGCTGGTGAGCCGTCTGGGCGTGCGCCGCAAGGCAGACCTGCTGATCCCGCCGGAGCTGGACGTGTTCGAAGCCGTGAAGGCGGCAAACGCTGCCGCCGGGCCGCTGGCCTGTGTGCTGTGCGATGAGAGCCAGTTCTTCACCCCGGAGCAGGCCGAGCAGCTGTTTATGGTCACGGTAGATCTGAATATCCCGGTGATCTGCTACGGTCTGCGGGCAGATTTTTCCCTCAAGGGCTTCCCGGGCTCTACCCGTCTGCTGGAGCTGGCGCACACCATCGAGGAGATGAAAACGATATGCACCTGCGGGCGCAAAGCCATCTGCAACTGCCGCAAGGTGAACGGACAGTTCGTTTTTGAGGGCGAGCAGGTAGCCATCGACCTTGAAAACGATGTGCAGTACGTCAGCATGTGCCCCCAGTGCTACTTTAAGGCACGGCGGGCGTTCTACGCTGCAAAGAAAAACTGAGATATTTTTATATTGTATACAAGCCGCTGCACCATGCCGGGTGCGGCGGCTTTTTTGCGAGGAACAGGCTGTATACAGACTGATATATCAATTTGTTGTGTTTGAGGGCGGCTACTGATATATCAACCGGGCGAAATACGCACGTTTTTTGCACTATTGATATATCAGTTGCGGCGGGACATTTGTCTGCCGAAGGGGAGAGCGGGTAAAAGAAGATGGGTACGGGTGGCAGCTGCAAAGCGCAAAATTTTACAGGCAGAACGGTAAATGTAACAGGAATTATTGAAAATTCCGATGTTATGCCCCTGTTGCATCCCAGATTTTTATGCAAGTCATTGAAGTATACAAGTTGCACAGTTTTTCAGCGCAAGTTTATTCATTTCGGCAAGGACGTCGAATCTGTTCTGAAAACAAGAGCAATATTTGTATGTTTTTATCCGGTATCACTGTAAATTGCATCTTTCTTTTTTTGGTGGCTTTTGTTATCATAATTGTATACAAGGGGGTGTGCGTAGAACCCCCCTACATGAAGATGTTTTCTACTAGGAGGAGAACAAAAATGAGCAAGGCAATTTCTCGTCGTAACTTCCTGATGGCTACCGGCGCTGTCGGTGCTGCAGGTCTGCTGGCTGCTTGCGGCAGCAAGCCCGCTGCTTCTTCCACCGCTTCTTCCGCTGCTTCTCAGGCTCCCGCTGCTTCCGCAGATGAGAGCTTGGCTCTGTCTGACGGCCCCGTCAATCTGAGCATCAGCTGGTGGGGCGGCGACAGCCGTCACGCTGCTTACCAGAGCGCTCTGGAGGCTTTCCAGGCTGAGCACTCCAACATCACCGTGGAGCCCACCTTCGCCGCATGGTCCGGCTGGGAAGAGAAGATGGCTGCTGCCTTCATCGCAGGCAACGCTCAGGATGTCTGCCAGGTGAACTGGAACTGGCTGTACAACTACTCTGCTGACGGCAGCAAGTTCGTGGACCTGAACACCACTTCCAAGTTCATCGACCTGACCCAGTGGGATGCCGCTGCTATGGACGCTTGCTATGTGGCCAACAGCCAGCAGTGCGTGCCCGTCTCCATGACCGGCCGTATCTTCTACTGGAACATGACCACCTTTAATAAGGCTGGCATCACCGAGGTTCCCAAGTCTCTGGACGATCTGATGGCTGCCGGTAAGGCTTTCCAGGAGAAGCTGGGCAACGATTACTACCCCATGCACCTGGGCGCATACGACCGTATGATCCTGATGGTGTTCTACCTCGAGTCCAAGTACGGCAAGGACTGGGCAGATCCCACCACCTCCACCCTGAACTACACCGAGGAGGAGATCGCTGAGGGTCTGGCCTTCATCAAGAGCCTGGTGGACAACCACGTCATGATGAACCTGAAGACCTACTACTCTGCAAACTCCGATACCGCTACCCACCAGTCCAACGAGTGGATCACCGGTAAGATCGCAGGCATCTTCGAGTGGGATTCCGCTGCAAGCAAGTACTCCTCCGCTCTGGACGACAGCAACAAGGACGGCTTCACCGTCGGCGAGGAGATCAAGTTCGGCGACAACAACGGCGGCTTCTCCAAGGTGTCCATGGGTCTGGCTATCACCAAGACCTGCAAGAACGTTGCCGAGGCTGCTACCCTGATCAACTTCCTGCTGAACGAGGAGAAGGGCGCTTCCATCATGGGTTCTGAGTGCGGCATCCCCGCTTCCAAGGCTGGCCTGAAGTTCGCTCAGGACGCCGGCGCTGTCAAGGAACTGATCGCTGAGGCTAACGCCAAGGTCATGGCCTTCACCACCAACAAGCTGGATCCCCTGTTTGAGAACAACGACCTGAAGGCTTCCGGCACCGGCATCTATCAGGAAGTGTTCGACAACATCGACTACGGCGATCAGACCCCTGAAGAGGCTGTCGAGACCCTGCTGGACGGCATGGAGTCTGTTGGCTACACCGTCGGCTAAGCTTATCACACTGACAGCAGCCTGAACCGGGCAGCTGTTCTTTGAAATGAATAAGGGCATCTGCCGCCCGTACGACAGATGCCCTTGTTTTATCGGAGAATGGTTATCAAACCTTGAAAGAATTGTTACCGGTCTGTGACCTGCTGCACTGTCTGCTTCAAAATCCTGTAAAAGGAGGACTTCGGATGAAAAAAAGTAATGCGCCCGCAGGCGCACGAACTCCGTTCCAGAAATGGGTCGATAAGTATCAGGGTCTGTTTTACCTGATCCCCTGGATCATCGGCTTTCTCGTCTTTAAGGCGTTCCCCTTCGGTCAGTCGCTGTATTACAGCTTTACCGATATGAACTTCTTCAAGGACGGCACCAGCTTTGTTGGTCTGGCTAACTACATTACCGCATTCCACACCAAAAAGATCACCAAGGCGCTGATCATCACCTTCAAGTACGCCTTTATCACCGTGCCCCTGAAGCTGATCTTCGCGCTGTTCATCGCCTACATCCTGAACTTCAAGATCGCCTGCGTCAACCTGTTCCGCACCGTGTACTACATCCCCTCCATTCTGGGCGGCTCTGTGGCTATCGCCGTGCTGTGGAAGGCTGTGTTCAGCGTGGACGGTCTGCTGAACACCGTGGTCCGTGCTGTCACCTTTGGTGCGGTGCAGGGCCCCGAGTGGCTGTCTGACCCCAACTACGCACTGTGGATCATCTGCTTTTTGCGTATATGGCAGTTTGGTTCCGCCATGGTGCTGTTCCTTGCTGCACTGAAGGGCGTGCCCGCAGACCTGTACGAGGCTGCCACCATTGACGGCGCCGGCAAGTGGCGTCAGTTCTTCTCCATCACCGTTCCGATGATCACCCCCATCATCTTCTACAACCTGGTCACTCAGATCTGCCAGGCTTTCCAGGAGTTCAACGGCCCCTACATCATCACCAACGGTGGTCCCCGTGGTTCCACTACCCTGATCTCCCTGCTGGTTTACAACTACGCATTCAAGTCTTACGACATGGGCATGGCTTCTGCTCTGGCATGGATCATGTTCATCATCGTCTGCATCCTGACGATCATTGCGTTCACCAGCCAGAAGAAGTGGGTCTACTACTCGGATGAAAGGTAAGGTGACCAATATGGGAATGAAAGCATCGAATAAGATCGCAACCTTCTTTAAGTACTTCGTGCTGATCCTGGTTGGTGTCATCATGATCTATCCTCTGCTGTGGATGATCAGCGCTACCTTCAAGGATAACAGCGAGATCTTTGCAGGCATCAGCCTGTGGATCAAAAAGCCTACGCTGGATGGCTACCGCAACGCCCTGAACAACTTCGGCGGCTCCATCAACATCCTGCAGGCCATGCTCAACACTTACAGCTACGTCATCCCCAAGGTGATCTGCACTGTGGTGTCTGCCTGTGTTGCCGCTTACGGCTTTGGCCGTTTCGACTTCCCCGGCCGCAAGCTGCTGTTCAACATCATGCTGGCCACCCTGTTCCTGCCCCAGGTCGTGCTGAACGTGCCGCAGTACCTGCTGTACAACAAGTTCGGCTGGGTGGACAGCCCCTTCTATCTGGCCATCTGGGTGCACTGCGCATTTGCTACCGAGACCTACTTCGTGTATCAGCTGGTGCAGTTCATGCGCAACGTCCCGCGTGATCTGGACGAGGCTGCCGCCATTGACGGCTGCTCCTCCTTCCAGACCCTGTACAAGGTCATCGTGCCCATGCTGGGACCCGCTCTGGTGTCCTGCGCACTGTTCCAGTTCATGTGGAGTTGCAACGACTTTATGGGCCCGCTGCTTTACGTCAGCACCCCCGGCAAGTACCCCATGTCCCTGTTCGTCAAGCTGTCCATGGACGGTGATACCGGCTTTGCATGGAACAAGATCCTTGCTCTGTCCCTCATCTCCATCCTGCCGCAGCTGATCGTATTCTTCTGTGCACAGGATCAGTTCGTTGAAGGTATCTCCGCAGGTGCCGTCAAGGGCTAATGCGCCATAAGAACATCTGACAAAGACCAACACCCCCTGTGCTGCTCCCAACGGATGGCACAGGGGGTGTTTTGGTTGATACATCATTTTGTCTGCTTCTTGCGGTACTGCAGGGGGCTGATATCCATCACCTCGCGGAACACGCGGCGGAAGTGGGCGGCGCTGGCAAAGCCGGTCTGCTCGGCAATAGCGCTGATGGACAGCTCGGTGGTCTCCAGCAGCTTCTGCGCGGCCTCGATGCGGCGGTTGTTCAGGTAGTCCACGATGGACTGCCCGGTCACCCGCCGGAACAGGCGGCTGAGATAGTAAGGAGAAAGGTAGAACCGCGCCGCCACCTCGGTAAGGGAGAACTTCTGCCGGTAGTTGGCGGCAAGGTAGGCGCACACCTGCTCAATGGTCTCGTTGCGGGGGCGCGCTGCGGCGCTGCTCTCGGCAAGGCACTCCTGCTCGACATAGTGCAGGATCAGCAGCAGGTACAGCCCGCCGGGGTAGTCCTGCTCCGGCATGGCAGAGCGCATCATCTCCAGCAGGGTGCGCAGGCGGCGGGTCCACAGCACCGGGCCGTACAGCACCGTTGCCTCCCCGGGCACGAACAGCCGGACGAAATCCCGCTGGGCGGTGCTGCGCAGCTCGTGCAGGGCGCTGAGCGGGAACCGGCAGCCTACCAGTTCCGGTACGGCTGCACCGGCGGCGGTGAGCACCGCCTCCCCCGCACCCAGCAGCAGCGCGCTGCCGGGGTTTACCAGCAGATTGTTTTCCCCCATTTGCAGGGTGCAGCTGCCCTCGCTTACCAGCAAAAAGGTGCACATCTCCTCGTCTGCCGTCAGCTCCAGCTTGCCGCCGGTCAGCCGCACGGTGTCCGCCTTTACCTTCGCGTTGATCTTTTCCCGTTCCGCTTTCATTTTGCGCATCCTTTCCGGAAACAGCCCTCCCGATCACCGGGAGAGCGCTTTTCCTCATGATACCACGTCTGCCCCGTGGGGGCAAGACAAACTCACAGGAGGTTATTTCGCATGAATCTGACCCTGATCCGTTCCATGACCCGCAGCGCCGTTTTCGAGCTGGAAAACGAGTTGTGCTACCGTCCGGCGCACCCCTTTACCGTTGCCCTGAACGGCAAAACGGTATACGAGGCCTGCAACACCAACGTGTTCTCCCTGTTCTCCCTGCTGCCCGGCACCGCCTATACGGTGGAGGTGCAGGCCGAGGGCGAGACCCTGAAGCTGGATTTCACCACCGAGGCCGAGACCTTCTTTGTGGATGCTTCCCGCTACGGTCTGGTAGCTGACGGTGAGACCGACAACACTGTGCGGCTGCAGGCGGCGCTGTCCACCTGCCCCAAGGGCGGCACGGTGTATGTGCCTGCCGGCCGTTACCGCACCGCCAGCCTGTTCATGAAGAGCAACACCACCCTGTATCTGGAAAAGGGCGCTGTGCTGCTGGGCGACAACGACCGCACCCATTACCCCATCCTGCCCGGTGTGCTGCCCAGCGAGAACGAGGTGGACGAGTACTACCTGACCGGCTGGGAGGGCAACCCGCTGGACAGTTTTGCGGGCCTTTTGAACATCACGCAGGTGCATGACGTGGTGGTGACCGGCGAGGGCACGCTGGACTGTGACGCCGAGAACGGCGACTGGTGGGTGAACCCCAAGGTCAAGCGCATCGCATGGCGTCCCCGCGCCGTGGCTGCGGTGGACAGCGAGAACGTCTGCCTGCACGGCATCACGGTGCAGAATAGCTATTCGTGGACCATCCACCCCATCTTCGTCAAGCACCTCGACCTGCTCAACTTCAACATCAACAACCCCTACAACGCCCCCAACACGGACGGCATTGACCCCGAGAGCTGCGAGCATATCCGCATCATCGGCATGAACATCCATGTGGGCGACGACTGCATCGCCATGAAGGCCAGCAAGGTCTTTCTGGGCATGAAGCTGAAGCGCAGCTGTGAGCACACCATCATCCGCAACTGCCTGCTGGACAAGGGCCACGGCGGCATCGTCATCGGCAGCGAGATGAGCGGCGGCGTCAAGGATATGGTGGTGACCCAGTGCCTGATGGACCACACCGACCGCGGTCTGCGCGTCAAGACCCGCCGCGGCCGCGGCAACACCGCCGTCATCGACGGGCTGGTGTTCCGCAACGTGGAGATGCGGGGCGTCAAGGCACCCTTTGTCATCAATATGTTCTACTTCTGCGACCCGGACGGTCACGGCCCCTATGTGCAGTGCCGCGAGCCGCTGCCGGTGGACGAGTACACCCCCAAGCTGGGCAGCCTGACTATGGAGAATATCGTGGCTACCGATGCCCAGTTCGCGGGCTGCTACTTTGACGGTCTGCCGGAGCAGCCCATCGAGCGGGTGACCATGCGGGATGTGAGCATCACCTTCGACCCCAACGCCAAGGAGGGACAGGCTGCCATGGCCGACAACCGTCCGCTGGTGAAAAAGCTGGCCATCTATGCCGAGAACGTCAAGGAGATCGACCTGCACAACGTAAAGATCGAGGGCTACGAGGGCGAGCGGCTGCACTTTGTCAACGTAGGACATTTTGAGGAGGACTGACCCATGACCCATGAAGAGATCCTGTCCATGCTGGGCGACTATGTGGACTACCTGATCGCCAATTCCAGCGCCGAGGCACCGATGTGGAACATCGAGAAGGTGCGCAGCGGCAAGCCCAACAAGTGGAACTACATCGACGGCTGCATGATCACCGCCTGCCTGAGCCTGTACAAGACCACCGGCGATGAGAAGTATCTGGAGTTCTCCAAGGAGTTCATCGACTACTTTGTGCAGCCGGACGGCGCCATCAAGACCTACGACCCTAAGGAGTACAATCTGGACAACGTGAATCAGGGCAAGAACCTGTTCATCCTGTACGACATCTACGGGGACGAGAAGTACCGCAAGGCTATTGACACTATCCGCAGCCAGCTGCTCACCCAGCCCCGCACCAAGGAGGGCAACTTCTGGCACAAGGACATTTATCCGTGGCAGGTGTGGCTGGACGGCACCTATATGGCGCAGCCCTTCTACATGGAGTACGAGACCCGCTTCAACAAGATGCAGGGCTGCATCGACAGCTACAAGCAGTTCATGAACATCAAAAAGCACATGCGGGACGAAAAGACCGGCCTGTACTACCACGGCTACGACGAGAGCCGTCAGATGTACTGGGCAGACCCCGAGACCGGGTGCAGCCCCAACTTCTGGCTGCGCGCCATGGGCTGGTTCCTTGTGGCAATGGTGGACGTGCTGGAGCGCATGGACGAGCAGCTGTACAACGAGTACCGCGGCATTATGGCCATGCTCAAGCAGACCGTGGAGGATATGCACAAGTTCCAGGACGAGCAGAGCGGGATGTTCTGGCAGGTCATCGACCACCCGGAGGCCGAGGGCAACTATCTGGAGACCAGCGGCACCGCCCTGTTCACCTACGCAGTGCTCAAGGGCGTGCGTCTGGGCTACCTGCCCAAACGGATGGCTGCATGGGCGGAGAAGGCTTTCTACGGCACCTGCGACCGGTATCTGTCCAAGAACCCGGACGGCAGCCTGCAGCTGGACGGCATCTGCCTTGTGGCAGGTCTGGGCGGCAAGGATCACCGTGACGGCTCTCTGGCCTACTACTTCAGCGAGCCGGTGGTCTGCAATGACGCCAAGGGCGTAGGCCCGCTGGTGCTGGCCTATACCGAAATGATCGCACGCAAGTAACCGAAAACAGGGTATAGCAGGGCTGAGCAGCTGCAAAAAAAGCGGCTGCTCAGCCTTTTTGCGTGTCTTTTTTTGCCCCTTGCATAAACCGCCCGCCGCTGTCCCACACTAAGCCCAGAAGATGATCCCGTACACAAAACGGACAGATGGGAGTAACAAGCATGGAGCAGATCAAAAAATTTCTGCACGGCAAGGGCTTTGCCCTGCTGCTGACCGCAAGCCTGCTGGCTGCGGCTGCGGCGGGGGTGTGGGCGGTGCGCGCCCTGCGGGCAGAACTGCAAAAAAGTCTGGATGGGCTGAACGCCCCCGGCACCACCCAACAGACCACCCCGGAAACAGAACCGGACTGGGACGCACAGGAGGATACCACATGGCAGCAGCCCGCGACCGACGTTGCAAACAGCAAGGCAGATGTGCCGCAGCAGACGCCCTCTGGGGCGTCCTCTGGTGCGCAGTCTGGCTCTGGTTCGCTGCACGAACCCTCGGCACTGCAAGGCGCATCCTCGCCTGCCAGCAGTTCGGCACAGCCTGCCGCCGCGCCCTCTATGCCGGGGCGCGTGCTCAACGCCTTCAGCGGCGATGAGCTGGTCTATAACAAAACGCTGGGCGACTGGCGCACCCACAACGGCGTGGACTACGCCTGCACGCAGGGCGCTGCGGTGGCGGCACCCGTGGCGGGCAAGGTGGTCTCTGCCGGGGCAGAGGGCAACTGGGGCACCGTGGTGGTGCTGGAGGATGCCGCCGGCCGCAGTTGGCGGCTGTGCGGCGTGGCTGACCCTGCTGTAAAGGCCGGGGATACCGTAGCCGCCGGGCAGAAGCTGGGCACGGTGGGCACTGTCGGCTGCGAGTGCGCCGAGGAGAGCCACATCCATGTGGAGGTAAAGCAGGGCGAAAGCTACCTCGACCCGGCAAAGCTGCCGGAATAAACAAACCATAAAAGGGGCTGCAATAGCGGCTCCTTTTTTGCTGCGTCAGGCGGTACGGCGCGTTTGCAGCA
This sequence comes from uncultured Faecalibacterium sp., assembly GCA_934524985.1. Taxonomy (GTDB): domain Bacteria; phylum Bacillota; class Clostridia; order Oscillospirales; family Ruminococcaceae; genus Faecalibacterium. The sequence continues at coordinate 99,567 of CAKSYT010000001.1, forward strand.
GCCAGAGGACCAGCGCCGAAAGCACCCCGGCTGCCAGCAGGACATCTGCCGGGTGCGCAGCCCAGTGCTGGAAGGCACTGCCATAGGCTGCCTGCCCGATGGGCTGGGTCAGGCAGGCCAGCACGGAGAGGCAGGCGGTGGTTTTGCCCAGCTGTGCCTGCGGCACCAGCACTTGCAGCTGCGCAAAGAACCACACATTGAACAGCGCCGCTACGGCCATAAACAGGGCACCCAGCACCAGAATGCTGCCGAACTGGAGCGCTGGCACCCGGAGGGCAAGCCCCAGCGCGGCGCACACGCCGCTGAGCGCCAGCAAAAGATGTGTGCCGCTGCGGATGGGATGCCGGACAAAGACGGTTCCGGCCAGCACGCCGCCCAAAATGCCGCCCGCGCTCAGCACCGCCTGCACAAGGCCAAGGGAGGCATCACTTTTCTGCAAAGTCTGCACCACCAGCACCGGAACCCCCACGGTGAGGGCAGGGACCTCCAGCAGGTTTACAGCCGCCATGGCAGCAGCCAACTGCAGCACCGCAGCCTGCCCGGTGAGGAACTGCGCACTTTCCCGCAGGTCGGCCCACAGAGAACGGACCGAGAGCCTTGTGTCCGATGGGACATCCTGCGGAATGCGCAGGCAGAACTCCATCCCGGCGGAAAGCGCAAAGCAGCCGCCGCAGAGCGCCAGCAGACCCCGGATGCCGAGGTGCTCCAGCAGAACAGCACCCAGCAGGGGGCCGAGAAGCTCGTCCACGGTGTCCACCAGCTGGATGACCGCGTTGCCGCGCAGCAGCTGGGTGCCGTTCAGCAGCAGGGGCAGACAGGCGCGTACCACGGGCTGGTAAAGCCCCTGAATGGCGTACAGACTGCCCAGCACGGTCAGGATCAGCGGGAGCAGGGGCAGATGCGGCAGTCCGGCAGCGGCTGCCGCCGAAATACCGGCGGTCACCAGATCCAGCAGCGCCATCAGGCGGGCTTTACGGCAGCGGTCTGCCAGCGCGCCGCCGGGCAGCATTCCGGCCAGAGCGGGCAGCATGGCCAGCGCGGTGATGCCGCCGTACAGCGCAGCAGAACCAGTCTGCCGCAGCAGATACAGCGGCAGCGCAAACCGCAGGGCGGCATTGCCGAACAGGGAGATGATCTGCCCGAGGACGATGAGGAAAAAAGTGTTCATGGGAACCTCCTGTTTTTTGCTTACAGACCGTTGGTCTGTATATGTGTACAAAAAAGGGCGGAGCGTTCCGCCCGGAAAATTCAGTCCTTGACCGGTGTGCACAGCTGCACCAGCTGTTCGGCCTGTGCATCCGTCAAAAGATCCAGCCCAAGCGCATGGGTCATCTGCTGAAACACGCAGTTCCGCGCCCGCTGCTGGGCTGGCGTGGTGGGGCGCGTCTGGGGGGAAAGCCAGATGTCTGCCAGCACGAACAGCGCCTCGGCCAGCGCATTGGCATCGGCGGCGTGGATGGAGCCGTCTGTCATGCCTTGCCGGATCATGGGTGCAATGCACTCCGGGGCCAGATGCGCTTCAATGTTGGTCAGCTCCATGGCAAGGAACTGCGGGTTGCTGCACAGGTGCGGCAAAGTCTGGGCGATCTGCTGCTGCCGCTGCCCGGCAAAGGAGGCTGCAAACACCGCCTGCAGCTTCTGCAGCCCGGTCAGAGACGGGTCGTCCCGGATACGGCGCAGCGGCTCCCACATCTGGTCGCCCAAACGGTCACCGACGCGCTGCGCGATCTCCTCCTTGGAGCGGAAGTGATGGTACACCGCCCCTTTGGAAAGCTTTGTGGCATCAATGATGTCCTGCAGGGTAGTATTTTGGTAGCCCTTCTGGATAAAGAGCAGGGCGGCGGCGTCCAGAATTTTTTCCACGGTCTGCTCCGGGTATTTGTTGCGCGGCATGGCAGATGCTCCTTTTTACAAACTAACGGTCTGTAAAAAGAATACCGCAGCCCGGCGGCTTTGTCAAGAGGGCGTGGAACCGAAAATCCATTCATTTCCGGCGGCGCTGCATTGCTTTTGCGCTTTGTTTCTGGTATGATACAATAGAATCAACAGGCGATTTTGGGAGGATGACAGATGGCAAGGGTTTTGATCGTGGGAGCCGGGGCAGCCGGACTGATGGCGGCGGGTGCCGCCGTGCGGCAGGGACATCAGGTAACGGTGCTGGAGCATACCGAGAAGCCCGGGCAGAAGATCCTTGTTACCGGCAAGGGGCGCTGCAACGTGACCAACGACTGCCCGGCAGAGGAGTTTTTGCGCCATGTGCGCACAAACCCGCGCTTTTTGTACTCCTCGCTGGGGGCGTTCCCCCCGGCAAAGACCATGGAACTGTTTGAAGGCCTTGGCGTGGAGCTGAAGGTGGAGCGCGGTCGCCGGGTGTTCCCGGTGTCGGATAAGGCCGAGGAGATCCGGCAGGCGCTGCTGCGCTATGCGCAGGACGCGGATATTGTCTATGACGGCGCAAAAAAGCTGCTGCTGGAGGACATCGTGCCCGAGACAGAGCCTGCCCCGGCGGCACCGGAAAACCCGCGCCATCCCAAAAAGAAAAAGGCAGGCCCGGCGCTGCGCTGCGTGGGCGTGCGGGGCACTTCCGGCAGGGAGTACCGGGCGGATGCGGTGCTGGTGGCCACCGGCGGCGTGAGTTACCCCACCACCGGCTCTACCGGCGATGGCTACAAGCTGGCGCAGCAGGCGGGGCATACCCTTGTGGAGCCGGTGCCCAGTCTGGTCAGCCTTGTCAGCCGGGACCCGGACTGCAAAAAGATGATGGGTCTGGCGCTGAAAAATGTCACCTTGACCCTGCTGGAGGATGGCAAGGCCATCTTTGACGAGCAGGGCGAGATGCTGTTTACCCACTTTGGCATCAGCGGGCCGCTGACTTTGAGCGCGTCCAGCCATCTGGGGGACATGAAAAAGCACAGGTACATCGCGGAGATCGATCTGAAGCCCGCCCTGAGCGAGGAGCAGCTGTACGACCGCATCACCCGGGACTTTGCCCTGCTGGCAAACCACGCGGCGCAGGGTGCGCTGGTCAAGCTGCTGCCGGCCAGCATGCAGCCGGTGATGGTGGCACGCTGGGGCATCGACCCCGCCACCAAGGCAAACCAGATCACCCGGGAGCAGAAGCGGGAGCTGGTGCAGCTGGTCAAGCACTGGCAGGTGTCCATTGACGCCCGTGGCGACCTTGCCCACGCAGTCATCACCAGCGGCGGCGTATCGGTGCGGGAGGTAGACCCCAAGACCATGCAAAGCAAAAAGGCGCTGGGGCTGTACTTTGCGGGCGAGGTGCTGGATGTGGACGCCTACACCGGCGGCTACAATCTGCAAATTGCCTTCTGCACCGCGCAGAGCTTTGCGAATAACCTGTAAAAAACAGCACCGTCCATTCTGCTGTGTACTATATATAAATAAGGAGAACATATTATGGTATCTGTTGCGATCGATGGGCCTGCGGGTGCAGGCAAATCCACTCTGGCACGCCGTCTGGCGGCAGAACTGGGCTATATCTATGTGGACACCGGTGCAATGTACCGCGCCATCGGCCTGTACGCCCTGCGCGCGGGCAAGGACCCCAAGGACAACGCGGCGGTGGACGCTCTGCTGCCGGAAATTGAGCTGCGGCTGGCGTCCATTGCGGGCGAGCAGCACATCTACTTGAAGGACGAGGATGTGAGCACCGCCATCCGCACCGAACAGGCGGGCATGGCAGCCTCTGCCGTAGGTGCAAACCCCGCTGTGCGGGCATTTCTGCTGGACTTGCAGCGAAGCATGGCAAAAAAGCAGGATGTGCTGATGGACGGCCGGGATATCGGCACGGTGGTGCTGCCGGATGCGACGGTAAAAATTTTCCTGACCGCCAGCCCGGAGGCACGCGCCACCCGCCGCTGGAAGGAGTATCAGGCCAAGGGCATCGACACCCCCTACGAGGAGGTGCTGGCAGACGTGAAGCAGCGGGACTATCAGGACACCCACCGCGCCGCCGCCCCGCTGAAGCAGGCAGAGGACGCCGTGCTGCTGGATACCTCGGCGCTGGATTTTGAGCAGAGCCTTGACGCCATGAAGCAGATCATTGCCAAAAAGATCGGCTGATACAACAAACAGGACAGGAATAGAAAAATGGTACTATATTATATTCTGGTGCCCCTTGCGTGGCTTGTGTGGCACATCGGTTTCCGCATCCGGGTGGAGGGACGCGAAAACCTGAAAAAGGTGCAGACGAAGGGCTATATCCTTGCACCCACCCATGTGTCGGCCATCGACCCGGTGTTCATCGTCGTCACCCGATGGGGCAGGCGGATGGTGGTGTTCGCCAAAAAGGAACTGTTCGAGATCAACGCCTTTCTGACCTGGTTCTTCCGCTGCTGCGGCGGTGTGTGCGTCCGCGGCACCAAGGACGAGATGGCGGTCATCTCCCAGACGGTGGAAGCCTGCAAGCAGGGCGAAACTCTGCTCATCTTCCCGGAGGGCACCCGCGAAAAGGAGGGCAAACTCCTGCCCCCCAAGAGCGGCCTTTTTGTCATTGCCGCCGAGGCCGGGGTGGACGTTGTGCCCTGTCGCATCCTGTACGACACCCCGGACGGGAAGATGCACCTGTTCTGCAAAGTGCGGGTGATCTACGGCGAGCCGATGCCCGCAGCGCAGTTTGCCATGGAGGGCCGCCGGGACACCAAAAAACTCCGTGCCAACAAGCAGGCGCTGCTGGAAGCATGGGAAAAGATGGGAGCGTAAGAGATGGAGATTCATCTGGCGAAAACGGCGGGGTTCTGCTTTGGCGTGAACCGCGCCGTGGAACTGACCTACGGTCTGCTGGCCGAGGGACATAAAGTGGCAACGCTGGGCCCGCTGATCCACAACCCGCAGGCGGTGGAGGATATGCGGCGCAAGGGCGCACAGGTGGTAAACACCGTGCAGGATGTGCCTGCCGGGTGCGAGGTGGTCATCCGCAGCCACGGGGTGCCCCGCAGCGTTTACGATGAGCTGGCCGCCCGCGGCATCCCGTACCATGACGCCACCTGCCCCTTTGTGCAGAAGATCCAGCGCATTGCCGCACAGGCCGAAAAAGAGGGCGCGGTGCTGCTGGTGGCGGGCGATAAGACCCACCCGGAGGTGCAGGGCATCGTGGGACACACCCGGGGCGAGGTGTTCGTTTTTGCCGATTTAGCCGAGTTAGAGGCGTGGAACGGCCCTTCTGACCCCCAAAAACCCCTTTTTGCAGTTGCACAGACCACATTTCAGGTAACAAAATGGAAAGAAAGTTCGGAGTTTCTCAAAAAAGCCTATACAAACGCCCGAATTTTTGATACAATATGTAATGCGACGTGGGCGAGGCAACAGGAAGCGGAAGACCTCAGCCAACAATGCGACATCATTGTTGTCATTGGCGGTCATCATTCTTCCAATACCCAAAAGCTGGTGCAGGTCGCCGCAAAGCACACGCGAGCCGTGACGGTCGAGACAGCGAGCGAACTTCGGCCTGAGTGGTTTGCGAATGTAAAAACGGCGGGCGTGACAGCCGGGGCTTCAACGCCATCGTCTATTATTGAGGAGGTACTTAACAGTATGAGCGCAGAAATCAATGACAGCATGAGCTTTGAGGAGATGCTGAACGCATCCGAGGAGAAGCGTGTTCATGCAGGCAGTATTGTGAAAGGAATCGTGACCAGCATCTCTGCCAACGAGATCCAGGTGGATATCGGTGCGAAGCAGACCGGCTTTGTCAAGCTGAGCGAGCTGACCGATGATTCCTCCGCCAAGGTCGAAGACCTGGTGAAGGTTGGCGATGAGCTGGACCTCATCGTCGAGAAGGTTATGGATCAGGATGGCGTCATCCAGCTCTCCCGCAAGAAGCTCGCATCTCGCAAGGGCATGGAAGAGATCGCCAAGGCAGCAGAATCCGGTGAAGTCGTCGAGGGCGATGTTACCGAGTTCAATAAGGGCGGCGTTGTCGTTAACGTCAAGGGCGTCAAGGTGTTCGTTCCCCGTTCTCAGGCCACTATGCGCCGCGACGAGGACTACACTGCTCTGGTTGGCCAGCACGTTCAGCTGGTCGTCACCGAGTGCTCCGGCCGCAAGATCGTGGGCAGCATCAACAAGGTGACCGCTGAGCAGAACAAGGCAAAGCGCGAGGAGTTCTGGGCAAACGTTGAAGTGGGCAAGAGCTACACCGGCGTTGTCAAGAGCCTGACCTCTTATGGTGCATTCGTTGACATCGGTGGTGTCGACGGCCTGTGCCACATCAGCGAGCTGAGCTGGAACCGCATCAAGCACCCCTCCGAGGTCGTCTCCGTTGGTGACACCATCGAAGTGTATGTCAAGGACATCGACACCGAGAACCACAAGGTCTCTCTGGGCTACAAGAAGTCCGAGGACAACCCCTGGGAGCAGCTGAAGAACAACTACCCCATCGGCAGCACCTTCCATGCTCCGGTCGTTTCTCTGACCAAGTTTGGTGCTTTCGTCCGCATCCTGCCGGGTGTTGACGGTCTGGTCCACATCAGCGAGATCAGCAATGACCGCGTTGAGAAGGTCTCCGACGCACTGAAGGTCGGCGATATGGTCGATGTGAAGCTGCTGGATGTTGACTTCGACAAGAAGCGCATCAGCCTGTCCATGAAGGCTCTGCTGAACGACGACGCTGAGTAATCAGCCCTTCGTGCAAAAGCATAGCTTCTGACACAATGCGATCTGCAGCCCCGTTGCCGGGAAAACGGCGGCGGGGCTGTTTTTGTTAATAAAGCCATGATAAAATTCTTCAAAAAGCACTGGGAAGTGCTCAGTTACCTGATCTTTGGCGTGCTGACCACCCTGCTGAATATTGTGCTGTACGCGCTGTTCAGCCAGCTGTTCGGCTACACCGCCGCCAACAGCTGGGGCAATGTGCTGGATAATGCCCTGTGCATCCTGTTTGCCTATGCCACCAACCGCGCGTTCGTGTTCCGCAGCAAGACCACCGGCAAAGCTATGGCCAAGGAGTTCGGCACCTTTGTCACCTGCCGTCTGGGCACCATGGTGCTGGATGCCGTGATCATGATCGTGGGCGGCAACCTGCTGGCTGCGCAGGGCGCGGCGCTGATGGACGGTCTGATCGGACATTTTATCCCGTCCGGGGTAAGCTACACCGGTGCGGCGGCTTCGGCAGCAGCATCAGCAGCGGGTGTTGCCATCATTGGCGGCGCAGACGGCCCTACGGCGATTTTTGTCAGCTATAACGCGCAGGAGCTGTGGGGCCTGTGCGTCAAGGTGTTCTCCAATGTGGTGGTCGTGGTGCTGAACTATGTGTTCAGCAAGCTGATCATCTTTAAGAAAAAGTAATGGAAAAGTTACCCCTCATCCGTCACCTGCGGTGACACCTTCCCCCCAAGGGGTGAAGGCTTAAGAAGAGCAGGCTTCGCCTGAATTTGAAATGAAGGACGTTAAAAACGGAAAGCTGACACCACTCTCTCAAACGCTGCGCCGGAATATGACGCGAGAAGAGAGACATCTGTGGTATGATTTTTTGAAAAGTCAGCCGGTCATTTTCAAACGGCAGAAGGTCATCGGGAATTATATCGTTGATTTTTTCTGTGCAGAAGCCAAGCTTGTAATAGAACTGGATGGCTCGCAGCATTATAATGATGCGGGTAAGGCGGCAGATATGGTACGGGACCAATACCTGAAGGACAAGGGTCTTACGGTTTTGCGCTACTCTAATCTGGAGATTGCGGAAAATTTTGCAGGGGTTTGTACAGATATCCGAAACCATATCGGCAGATGCACCTAAAGCCTTCCCCCGGTCGGGGGAAGGTGGCACGAAGTGCCGGATGAGGGCGCTTTACAAGAAATAATCATCTTAGGAGGTACGGTATTATGAAACGTGGTCTGAAAGGGTTCGCATTCCTGGTCTCTGGTCTTGTGCTGGGCATCATTGGTGCAACGGTCTCTGCAACTGCAATCGCACTCAGCGCTGTGGGCATGGCAAAGGTGCGCCGTGCCAGCAAGTAAAACAACGGAGGAACGAGCATGAACCGCGAAGAGATCCTGTCCCATGTCGATCATACCCTGCTGAAGCCGGAGGCCACCTGGCCCCAGATCCAGCAACTGTGTGACGAAGCCATTGCAAACCACACCGCATCCGTCTGCATCAACACCTGCTACGTCAAGCAGGCTGTGGAGTATATGGCAGGCCGCATCCCCGTATGCTGCGTGGTGGGCTTCCCTCTGGGTGCTATGGATACCGCCAGCAAGGCCTTTGAAGCCAAGACTGCCATCGAGAACGGTGCAGCCGAGGTGGATATGGTCATCAACATCGGTCGCCTGAAGAACAAGGAGTACGATGCTGTCCGCGAGGACATCCGTGCCGTGAAGCAGGCTGTGGGCGATAAGATTTTGAAGGTCATCATCGAGACCTGTCTGCTGACCGAGGAAGAGAAGGAAAAGATGTGCGACATCGTCTGCGAGGCCGGTGCCGACTACATCAAGACCAGCACCGGCTTTTCCACCGCAGGCGCCAACTTCCACGATGTGGAGCTGATGGTCAAGGGCGTGCATGGCCGCTGCAAGGTCAAGGCTGCCGGCGGCATTTCCACCGTGGAGGATATGGAGACCTTCCTTGCACTGGGCGCTGACCGTCTGGGCACCTCCCGCGCTGTCAAGATTTTGAACGGCGAGCAGGCGAAGGGCTACTAAGCTTTCTGCAAAAAGTATTTCGGCGAAGCTCCGGGCTTGGCTGAACTGCAAAGGATAATTTCCCCAAAGGCTGCTGCACAAATTGCTGTGCAGCGGCCTTTTTTTGCGCCTAAGCCTTGCAAGCAGGGCGCGGCAGGGTGTATAATACAATCAGGTATTGTATAAAATAGGGGCTGTCTGCCTTATGGGGCAAGGCGGGCAGAGGAGGAAATGCAATGAATATACCCGAGATCCTTGTGGCCAATGGCACAGGGGCGGTGCTGGTAAGCTTTCTGCTTTTACTGCGGGTGCGCGGCGAGAGTAAAAACAGCGTTGGAACAGCGCTGTTTTGCCGGATGCTGGTGGTGACCTTGCTGGCACAGGCCACAGAAACGCTCAGCTATCTGCTGGACGGCGTGCCCGGCGCGGCAAGCCGGTTCTGGCTGTACCTGACCAACACCGTCTGCACCGGCGCTACCGTGAGCGTGGGCTTTGCGTGGTGTTTGTATGTGGACTTCCGGGTCTACCGCAGCACCGGACGCCTGCGCAGAAAGCATCTGCTGCTGAGCGCACCGCTGCTGGTGGTTCTGCTGTTGCTGCTGGCAAACCTTTTCGGCATGGGATGGATCTTTACCATCTCCGCGGACAACGTTTACAGCCGCGGCCCGCTGAACATTTTGCTGTATCTGCTGCTGTTCAGCTATTATGTCGAGAGCGTGTGGCAGGTGCATAAGGCCAAGCGCGATGGCATTACGGTGGAGTTTTTCCCGGTGTACTACTTTGTCATCACCTGTGCGGTGGGCACGGTGCTGCAGGGCATGTTCTACGGCATGGCCTTCGGCTGGCTGTCGGTGGCCATCGCCTTTGTGTTTGTGGACAGCCAGACCCGCAGCCTGCGGGGCTATACCGACGAGCTGTCCGGCCTGTTCGGCCGCAAGTACATGAACTACTGCTTGGACCGCATCCACGCCACGCAGGAGAAGGACGTTTACGGCATCATGATGGACGTGAACTGCTTCAAGGAAATCAACGACACCTACGGCCACGCCGAGGGCGACCGGGCCATTCAGGAGATCGGACACATCCTGTCCGGGGCGCTGGCGGCAAACTCGGTAGCCATCCGCATGAGCGGCGACGAGTTCATGGTGCTGATCCGGCACGGCTCGGAGGAGATACTGGATAAGACCTGCGCCGCCATCGAGCAGCGGGTGCAGCACTATAACGCCACCGCCCCGGCGGGCAGCTTTCAGCTGTCCTTTTCCACCGGTGTGGCAAAGTACGAGGGCGGCAGCGTGGAAAAGTTTCTGGTAGAGCTGGATCAGCGGATGTATGCGGAAAAGCGCGCCTTCCACGCCGCCCGGGACGGCTATGCCGCACCGGAGCAGGGGAATGCTCCATCAATTTAAAAGGAATGTCTAAAATAAGTGCGACTTATCTTGACAATCTGACGCTGCAATGATAGAATATGGAGCGTACCAATTGAATACCGACTTATCAAGAGCGGCTGAGGGGACAGGCCCTGTGAAGCCCGACAACCTGCGCGAGAGCGTAAGGTGCCAAATCCTGCGGGAAACCGGAAGATAAGAGTGCAACGCTCAGAGCTTTCGGCTCTGGGCGCTTTTATTTTTCAGAACAAACTTGATGGAATGGTAAATACACGCAACTGCAACATTTAGGAGGCAAAAAAATGGCTAGACACCTGTTTACTTCGGAGTCCGTCACCGAGGGACATCCCGACAAGATCTGCGACCAGATCTCTGATGCAATTCTGGACGAGATCCTGACCCACGACCCCGATGCCCGCGTGGCCTGCGAGACCTGCGCATCCACCGGTCTTGTGCACATTATGGGCGAGATCACCACCAGCTGCTATGTGGACTTCCAGAAGGTCGTCCGCGAGGTGGTGGCCGATATCGGCTACACCCGCGCAAAGTACGGCTTTGATGCCGATACCTGCGCCGTCATCTCCAACATTGACGGCCAGAGCCCCGACATTGCACTGGGCACCAACGATCAGGTGGGCGGTGCAGGCGATCAGGGCATGATGTTCGGTTATGCCTGCGATGAGACCCCCGAGCTGATGCCCATGCCCATCAGCCTTGCCCACAAGCTGGCAAAGCGCCTGACTGCCGTGCGCAAGAGCGGCGAGATGGACTACCTGCGCCCGGACGGCAAGAGCCAGGTGACCGTGGAGTACGACGAGAACAACAAGCCTGTGCGCGTGGACGCCGTGGTCATCTCCAGCCAGCACAGCGAGAGCGTGAGCATGGAGCAGCTGCGCGCAGACGTGATGGAAAAGGTCATCAAGGCCACCATCCCCGCCGAGCTGCTGGACGAGAACACCAAGTACTACATCAACCCCACCGGCCGCTTTGTTGTGGGCGGCCCGCAGGGCGATACCGGTCTGACCGGCCGTAAGATCATCGTGGACACCTACGGCGGCTATGCACGCCACGGCGGCGGTGCCTTCTCCGGCAAGGACCCCAGCAAGGTGGACCGCAGCGCAGCCTACGCGACCCGCTGGGTGGCCAAGAACATCGTGGCTGCGGGTCTGGCAAAGCAGTGCGAGGTGCAGGTGGCCTACGCCATCGGCGTGGCAAAGCCCGTGTCCATCATGGTGGATACCTTCGGCACCGGCACTGTGGCAGACGAGAAGATCGAGCAGGCTGTGGAGAAGGTGTTTGACCTGACCCCCGCCGCCATCATCCGTGAGCTGGATCTGCGCAAGCCCATCTACCGTCAGCTGGCTGCCTACGGCCACATGGGCCGCGAGGATCTGGGCGTGAAGTGGGAGAACACCGACCGCGTGGATGCTTTGAAGGCTGCCGTGGCTGCCCTGTAAAAAGAAGTTCTGCCTGATAGAAGGTAAGTGAAGAGAGACCGCTGCACCTGACCGTGCAGCGGTCTTTTTGCGTCACAGGGGAAAGAGAAGGGTACCGGTAAAAAGTCCTACTTTTCTTCAAAAATCAGAGGAACTTTGCGAAACGGTAAAGATTTGGTCGGGTTTTTGTAAGAAACTCACATTCTCTTGAAGGAAAAAGAAAAACAGCTGTGCAAGGCGCAGAAAATCCACACATGAAACAAATTGATATGGAACAATCGACAAAATGTGATAAAATAAAACCAGATATGCGCACTTGTGTGCATGGTACGGATGGTAAACAGCAATAAGGAGTATGTGACTATGTCTATTGAAATTTCCCCTAAGTCCTTCTTTGAGCAGCCCAGTGTGGCGGATATGCGGCTGATCGCCTGCCCCGGTGCCGAGGAGCTGACCGGCCTGATCGACAAGCACCTTGTCCGTTGGGCAAAGGCTGCCGGAATTGAAAAAGACACCTTCATTATTTCCTGCGACTGCCCCCGCTTCCAGAGCGGCGACGCCAAGGGTCTGGTCAAGGAGTCTGTCCGCGGCGACGATATCTTTATCGTGGTGGACCCGGGCAATTACAGCGTCACCTACAAGCTGTTCAACTACGAGAACCACATGTCCCCGGACGACCACTTTGCAAACCTGAAGCGTCTGATCCAGGCTGTGGCCGGTAAGGCACACCGCGTGTCCGTGATCATGCCCAGCCTGTACGGCGGCCGTCAGCACCGCCGCGTGGTGCGCGAGAGTCTGGACTGCGCTGTGGCGCTGCAGGAGCTGCAGACCATGGGCGTGCGCAACATCATCACCTTTGACGCACACGACCCCCGCGTGCAGAACGCAGTGCCCCTGATGAGCTTTGATAACGCCATGCCCACCTATCAGGTGCTGAAGAGCCTGCTGAAGAAAGACCCCAGCCTGTCCTTCGACAAGGAGAAGTTCACTGTGGTCAGCCCGGACGAGGGCGCTATGAACCGCAACATGTACTTCTCCAGCGTGCTGGGCTGCAACCTGGGTATGTTCTACAAGCGCCGCGACTACACCCGCGTGGTGAACGGCCGCAACCCCATCGTTGCCCATGAGTATCTGGGCGAGAGCGTGGAGGGCAAGACCGTCTTTATCGCGGACGATATCATTGCTTCCGGCGAGAGCATGTTGGAGGTCGCCAGCAACCTGAAGGAGCGCGGCGCTGCCAACATCATCGCCAACGCCACCTTCCCCCTGTTCACCAGCGGTCTGGAGAAGTTCGACAAGGCTGTGGCAGACGGCACCTTGACCTACGTTGTGGGCACCAACCTGACCTACCGTATGCCCGAGCTGCTGACCCGCGACTGGTATGTGGACGTGGATGTTTCCAAGTACGCTGCCTACTTTGTGGTGGCACTGAACCACGATATGTCCGTTTCCAGCATCATCGACCCCCTGAAGAAGATCGAGAACCTGCTGGCAAACCGCAAGTAAAAAGCTGTTCCAAAGCCCCTGCACCCTGTGTGCAGGGGCTTTTTGTGTGGGACGGTTTAACTCCCTCAGTCAAAGCCTGACGGCTTGGCCAGCTCCCTCTGGGAGGGAGCCTCTGGCGCGAACGGAAAGTTTGTGCTTTAGCCGGAAACTGTGCCGCCGCCGCAAAAGCCTTCCCCCCAAGGGGTGAAGGCTTTTGCACGCCCGGAAGCTTCCTCATTGCACCTAATGTTTAGCAATGGGGCTAACGGCGTGCGCCCTCTCAGTCACCTGCGGTGACAGCTCTCCCAAAGGGAGAGCCAAGAGCACGCCCGGAAACTTCCTCGTTATACCTAATACTTTAGCGATAAGCCTTAGACCTTGGCTCTCCCTTCGGGAGAGCTGGCGCGGGAGCGCCTGAGAGGGCGAAACTTGCGCGCCCGGAAGCTTTGCGCTTGAGCCGGAAACTGTGCCGCTATGCCAAGGGCCCCATCCTAGAGGGGGCTGGCATCGCGTAGCGATGACTGGGGGAGTTCCCTCCCGGCTGTTGCCGCCCTTTTTGCGTTTTTTAGGCGTTGTCTGTTAAGTTTTTGAAAATTCGTGCCGGGGGCTTTGCAAAACCCGATGGGTTTATGCTATATTTAAGTTGAAATACTTTGCATTCTGACAGAAAGGAAAAACGCCATGGAGCATTTTGTGGAGTTTGAAGATGTCTGTAAATATTACCAGACCGGCAGTGTGAAGATCGCTGCTGCCGACCATTTGAATTTCTATGTGGACAAGGGCGAGTTCTGCATCATCGTGGGGCCCTCCGGCGCGGGCAAGACCACCTTGCTGAACATTCTGGGCGGCATGGACAACTGCGACGAGGGCAATGTCTGGCTGGACGGCCGCAATGTGAGCCGCTTTTCTGCCCGGGAACTGACCACCTACCGCCGGTACGATGTGGGCTTTGTGTTCCAGTTCTACAACTTGGTGCAGAACCTGACCGCGCTGGAAAACGTGGAGCTTGCCAGCGAGATCTGCCGCGACCCGCTGGACCCCGCCGAGACTTTACGCAGTGTGGGGCTGGGCGAGCGGCTGAATAACTTCCCAGCGCAGCTTTCCGGCGGCGAGCAGCAGCGGGTGTCCATTGCCCGCGCACTGGCCAAAAACCCCAAGCTGCTGCTCTGTGACGAGCCCACCGGTGCGCTGGACTACCGCACCGGCAAGCAGGTGCTGGGTCTTTTGCAGGATACCTGCCGCAAGACCGGACGCACCGTCATTGTTATTACCCACAACACGGCACTGACCGGTATGGCTGACCGCATCATTCAGGTGCGCAGCGGCCGCATCGTGTCCAATCAGGTCAACGAGCACCCGGTGCCGGTGGAACAGATCGAGTGGTGAGTACTGTGCAGAAAAGTTACCGCAAAAATATCCTGCGCGAGATGAAAAGCAGCATCAGCCGGGTGGTGTCCCTGTTTGGCATCGTGGCGCTGGGGGTAATGATGCTCACCGGCCTGATGTGCATTGCCCCTGATATGCGCACCGCTGCCCAGAAGTACTATGTGCAGCAGAATGTGTTCGACCTGCGGGTGCTGTCCACCCTTGGCCTTAGTCAGAGCGATATCGACGCCATTGCCGCCGTGGACGGGGTGGACGCCGTGCAGGCGGTGAAGTATCAGGACGTGGAAGGCCACTGGACAGGGGACGAGCAGACCACGGTGGCGCGGCTGTACCAGCTGCCTGCCGACCCGCAGGCCGATACGTCGGAGAACATGAACCGCCCGGTGCTGCTGTCCGGCCGGATGCCGGAAGCGGCCGGGGAGTGCGTGGTGCATGTGATGGGCCACGGCAGCCCGGTGGAGCTGGGCACCCAGCTGACTTTGCCGGAAGAGACCGAGGGGGTCAGCGGGCAGGTGTTCACGGTGGTGGGCACGGTGCAGGACCCGCTGCATTTTTCCACCGATTCCGAGAGCAGCACCGTGGGCGATGGCCAGCTGGACTGCATCCTGTTTGTGCCGGAGGGCACTTTGACCGCAGATTATTATACGGTGTGCTATATCAAGGTGAAAAACGCCGGGCTGTATGATAATTGTTCCGATGAATATCAGGCCGCAGTGGATGTCGTAGCCGAGAAGCTCAAGGCCATCCAGAGCGTGCAGTGCACCGCCCGGCGGGAAGAGCTGATGGACACCGCCAACGACAAGCTGACCGAGGCGCGCGCGGAGTACGACAGCCAGAAGGCAGAAGCAGAGCGCCAGTTCGCCGAAGCCGAGACAAAGTTGGCAGACGCGCAGCAGCAGCTGGACGCCGCCAAGGCGCAGCTGGAAGCCGGGGAAAAGGAGCTTGCCGCCCAGAAGACCGCCCTGCCGGACACCATGCAGAGCGGTGCCGACAAGCTGGTGACCAGCGAGGAGCAGGTGCTGGAATTTGAGGAGCAGTTACAGCAAATTGAGCTGCTGGTCAACCTGAAAAAGGTGGCAGACCCCCTGCTGACCTACGCGGAAGCCGCCCTGCGCAACGCCGAAAAGGCGCTGGACGAAGCCGAGCCGGAGGACGAGGATTACATTGAACTGCGGGATGCGCTGGCAAAGGCGCAGGCCGCTTACGACAACATCTATAACCAGCTGCAGGGCTATCAGCAGCAGCTGGACGCGGGCAAGCGGCAGATGTACAAGCAGGGGCTTATCTCCTCGCCCAGCCTCTCCAACGACCAGCTGGTGACCGAGGCAAAGGCCGCGCTGCGCAAGATGAAATTGCAGCTTTTGCAGGGACAATTGCAGCTGACCACAGGCACCGCCAGCGCCTACACCCAGTTCGATGCCGCACAAAAGCAGCTGGAAGAGGGCTGGGCAGAGTACAACGCCGGGCAGACCCAGCTGGAAGGATCCCGCACCGAGTACGAGAGCCAGAAAGCCGAGGCAGAGCAGAAACTGGCAGACGGCCTTGCCCAGCTGAACGATGCCGAGGAGCAGGTGAGCCAAATCAAAAAGGGCGAGTGGTATGTGCTGGACCGCACCTCCACCATGAGCTGCGTCACCTTTGCCCAGTACGCCGACCGCATGGACGCCATTGCCCGGGTGTTCCCGGTGTTCTTCTTCCTTGTGGCGGCGCTGGTGGCTACCACCACTATGACCCGCATGGTGGACGAGAACCGCCTGCAGATGGGCACCTTAAAGGCGCTGGGCTACTCCAATTTCAGCATCGCGGGCAAGTACCTGTTCTACGCCCTGCTTGCCACCATTCTGGGCAGCATCGTCGGCATGGTGGTGGGCTTTGTGGTATTCCCCATCATTATCTGGAACGCCTATCAGATGGTGTTCAGCCTGCCCACCTTCACCCTGCACTTCTACCCGGGCATGGCAGCTGCCAGCGTGGGCATCAGCGCCGCCGTCATTGGCTTTGCCACATGGTACGCCTGCCGTTCCAGCCTTGCCGAAAAGACCGCAGCTTTGCTGCTGCCCCGGGCTCCGGTGGCGGGCAAGCGCATCCTGATGGAGCGCATCACCCCGCTGTGGCAGCGGATGTCCTTCTCCCAAAAGACCACCGCCCGCAACCTATTCCGGTATAAAAAGCGGTTCTTCATGACCGTGCTGGGCGTGGCGGGCTGCACCGCGCTGCTGCTTATCGGCTTCGGCATTCAGGATTCCCTGCTGCCCATCGTCACAAAGCAGTCTACCGAGCTGACCCACAACGATATGTCCATCACCCTCAGCGACCCCAAGGCCCTGACCATGGAGCAGGGGCTGGCAGAGGAATTGAACAGCAACAGCGCCGTGCAGAACTGGGGCGCGGTGTATACCAAATCCACTACCATCTACAATGCCGAAGGCGAAAGCGCAAGCGTGAGCATCGTGGCTGCCGCCAAGGACAGCGACCTGACCCGCTACGTTACCTTCCGCACTCGCAAGGGGCACAAGGCCATCAGCTTTGACAGCGGCAGCGCCATCCTGACCGAAAAGACCGCTGAGAATCTGGGTCTGCACACCGGCGACACCTTCTGGGTGGAAAATGCCGAGGGCGCACGGGTGGAGCTGACTTTGACCGGAATCACCGAAAACTATATGTTCACCCGGCTGTACCTCCCCCGCGCACAGCTGGAAAGCCTGCTGGGCACAGAGGATATCCCTTGGAACACGGTCTACGGCCAGACCACCTGCACCGATGCTGCCGGGTACAACGCCCTGCGCACCGACCTGCTGGACTGCAACTACGTCAGCAGCATCAGCTTTACCGAGGACACCACCGAGCTGTTCGATAACCTCATCGTCAGTCTGGGTTATGTGGTGGTGCTGATCATCATCTGCGCGGCGGCACTGGCGGCTGTGGTGCTGTATAACCTGATCAGCGTCAACCTTGGGGAGCGCAAAAAGGAGCTGGCAACCATCAAGGTGCTGGGCTTCTACGATCAGGAGGTGTACCGCTACATCTTCCGCGAGATCGAGCTGCTGGCGCTCATCGGCTCCGGTGTGGGTCTGGCGCTGGGTGTGCCGCTGCACAAGTTCATCGTGCTGACCGTGGAGATGGATCAGCTCATGTTTATCCGCACCATCGCCCCCCGCAGCTACCTGCTGGCGGTGGCGCTGACCATGGTGTTTACCGTGGTGGTCTGCTTTGTGATGCGGCGGCACGTCCGGCGCATCAGCATGGTGGAAAGCATGAAAGCCCCGGAGTAATGTTTACAGCTCATTCATAAAATAAGCATAATTTCGTAGGATTTTTCGGATATCATAAAATCACCGGGAGGGGGAGAGCCGCAAGCCCCCTCTCAGGGACATGATTCCTCCTATACCCCAAACCAAATACCGCAAAAGGCCGCGCCTCGTCTGAACCAGCAGATGAGGCGCGGCTGTTTTTGTAAATGCTGCGGCCTTTTCTCAACTGCACAAAAAAGCACCCCCTGCGGCCTGTACGGGCAGACCGCAGGGGGTGCTTAACTTTTTAGATGCGCAGGGAATCAGAGGAACACATACTTGAGGATGAACAGCACGGTGAGCACATACATCAGCGGGCTGATCTTCTTCTCCTTGGCCTTGCCGGTGATCACGTTGATGATGGTCCAGGAGATGATGCCAATGGCGATACCCTCGGAGATGCTGTAAGCGGTGGGCATAGCCAGAATGGTCAGGAAGGCGGGGATGCCCTCGCTGGGATCATTGAAGTCGATCTTGACGGCAGAGCCCATCATGTAGAAGCCCACGATGATCAGAGCCGGAGCGGTAGCAAAGCTGGGGATGGTGAGGAACAGCGGGCTGAAGACGGTAGCCAGCAGGAACAGCACACCGGTGGTCATAGCGGTCAGACCGGTGCGGCCGCCCTCGGTAACGCCGGAGGCGCTCTCCACGAAGGTGGTGGTGGTGGAAGTGCCCAGCACAGCGCCCACGCAGGTGCCGATGGAGTCTGCCATCAGTGCACCCTTGATGTTGGGCAGACGGCCGTTCTCGTCCAGCATATCAGCCTTGGAGGCAACGCCGATCAGGGTGCCCAGCGTGTCGAACAGATCCACGAACAGGAAGGAGAACATCACGGCGAAGAAGTTCAGCGGGCCGACACCGGAGAAGTCGGTCTTGAACACCTGACCAAAGGTCTCGCCCAGTGCGGAGAAGTCGAAGCTGACAAAAGAGGTGGGGATCACGGAGTACATACCGGCTTCTACATCGGGGACGTAGATGCCGGTCAGCTCGCACACGATGCCCAGCAGCCAAGTGATCAGGATGCCGTACAGGATGCCGCCCTTGACCTTTTTGACCAGCAGAATGGCGGTGATGACCACGCCCAGCAGAGCCAGAATAGCGCCCACACCCACGCTGTGGAAGGTTGCGCCCTTGAAGTGCTGGTAGGTGACCAGCGTGGAATCGCTGTTGACGATCAGCTTGGCGTTCTGCAGGCCGACAAAGGCCACGAACAGGCCGATGCCCACGCTGACGGCGCTCTTCAGGGTCATGGGAATGGCGTTGAAGATGCCCTCGCGCACATTGGTCAGGGACAGTGCAATGAAGATGATGCCCTCAACAAAGACGGCCATCAGAGCCAGCTGCCAGCTGTAACCCATGGTCAGCACGACCGTGTAGGCAAAGTAGGCGTTCAGGCCCATGCCGGGAGCAAGTGCAAAGGGGTAGTTGGCCAGCACAGCCATCAGTGCGGTGGCAATAAAGGATGCCAGCGCGGTGGCGATCAGCACAGCCTTGGAATCCATGCCCGCTGCGGACAGGATGTTGGGGTTGACGGCAAGGATGTAAGCCATGGTCATGAAGGTGGTGATACCGGCCATGATCTCGGTCTTTACATCGGTGTGGTTTTCTTTCAGGTGAAAGAACTTTTCTAACATGAGAAACCTCCTGCTTCCAATAAAACACTCCGCCGGTTGCGGACGGCGGAGAAAGAACAATTTCCATTTTATCAGCCGAAAACGTTTTTGTCCACACCGGAAACACATAAATTTCGCAATTTGTTCAAATTTTCTTAAATAAGTATGACTTATCTGACAAAAAATCTGGCATTTTTTAGTGATTTGGACGGAATGCAGGCGATATGTGCAGAAAAAATGTTTGCAAAAAACTCGCCCTCTCAGGCGCTCCCGCGCCAGCTCCCCCGAAGGGGGAGCCAAGCCATTACCCTCGATGCTAAAGTATTGAGTGCAATGAGAAAGATTCCGGCAGTGCTCTTGGCTCTCCCTTTGAGGAAAGACTTCCCCCGTTCCGGGGGAAGATGTTGCGTAGCGACAAAAGGGGGAATCTGGCAAAGCCAGAGGCTTTGACTGAGAGGGCGTACGCCGTTGCCCTTAATGCTAAAGTATCAAGTGCAACAAGAAGCTTTCCCACCGCGCCGCCACTTCCGCAGGAAGCAGGCGCGGCAGCTGCCGTTTGCCGTTACGACCCCTTCCCGTGAAAATGCAATGCCGGAGCGTCCGCAGACGCTCCGGCATTGCTCTACTAAAAATAATTTTTCCGCTGAATATGCGCAAAGCGAACGCGGAGCGCATTCAAAATCGTCCCGCCCGCAGCGCAAACGCTTACAGCGTCTCTACCCGGTCGAACAGATCCTTCGCGGCTTCCACGGCGTCCTTGCTGCCAAAGGCCACCCGCACGCCGCCGGATAGCACGTCGGACAGGGCGGCGGCCTGTGCTTTGAGCAGGGCGGCGTCCACGCTGCACAGCGCCTTGCGGTCGGCGGCGCGCATCTCGTCCGTGATGCCGCAGAAGTACCGGTGGTCCAGCTCCCGGGCAGCGGCACGCGCCTTGCGGGGCGTGTCCAGCTTGGCGGCGGTGCCCACGATGAACTCGTCCAGATCCCGGGCGGTGTAGTCCCGGGCGGCAAGGGCGGCAGGGGCAGCTGCAAAGGTATCGTAGCTTTCCCGCAGGTGGGGGTCCCGGTAGGTGTACAAAAACTCGACGCCGTCTGCACAGAGCATTCCGGTGCCGTAGGCACCGCCCACCTCCCGGATGGTGTGCCACAGGTACTCGTAGCTCATCACCCGCGCCAGCACCCGGCGGCGGCTGTCCCGGGGCATGGGCCAAGCCAGCACATCGTAGTTCACGCCGCCGTCAATGATAAAGGCTTCGTTCACCGGGGGCGTCAGGGGCTGGGTGTAGGGCTGCGCCGGGGTGCGCCGGGCAGCGGCAAAGCGGCTTTCCGGCAGCAGGGTGCGCAGCTTTTCCAGTGCGTCCTCGGTGCCGTGCAGGCTGACGGTCAGGGCGGCGTTTTGCAGCACCCGGCGGCGCACAGCATCCAGCTTTGCGCCCAGTGCCGCCCAGTCGGCCTTTTCCAGCAGACCGCACAGGAAGTGGTAATAGCTCACGCCGGTGCAGGCTTCGTCCGCAGCGCCCTCTACATAATAATGGGCGCGGGCGCGGGTGGAGGCGAATTCGTTGCCCTGCTGGATAAACAGCTGCTCCATACGCAGTTTCAGCTGGCTGACCACCCGGGCATAGGCCGCTTCGGCGGCAGCGCCGGTAAGGACGGTATCGTACAGCCACTCGCCGCCGATCTCCACCGCCTTTTCCAAGCTGCGCTCCAGCAGGCTCAGGCAGAGGGAAAGCTTTGCGTGGCAGGGAGAACCCTCCTGCCGCCCGGTCCAGATGTCCAGCTGGGCGCGGCTGTCGCCCAGCCATGTGCTGCGCAGGGTGTTCAGCTGCTGGGCGGTGTGGGCGGAGGTGTCCAGCTCATCCAGCACATCGGTGAGCAGGTTCAGGTATTGCAGCTCCTCCGGGGCAACGGTGCCCAGATCATAGTAGAAATTCAGGTACAGGCTCCCGGCAGAGGGGTGGCGCAGCAGGGTGGCACCGGCCAGCTGCTCGGCGCTGCCCTGCGGGGCGGCATCGCCCGCGCCAAGGTCGGCGGCGGTAAGGGGGTGCTCCAGCACCAGCTTGCCATCGGTGCGCACCGGGACGGCGGTGTCCTCGGTCTTGGGTGCGGTGGGAATTTGCACCACCTGCACCGGGGCGGGGGCAAACAGCTCCCGCAGCAGGGTGTCGAACCAACCCTCTTCCAGCTTGCTGCGCAGGCCGGCAAAGAGCTTGTCGGTGTGCAGCAGCAGGGCGGCATCGCCGGTATGCAGCCAGCCGGTGGCGGCGTTGATGGCGTCCAGCACGCCGTCCGGCAGACTGCCCGGACGCTCCAGCGAGGCAAACTCGGCCTCGTTCAAAGCGGCCAGCAGCAGGTCGTGGGGGATGCCGGTCTTTAGCAGCTCGTCCACAGCCTTGCGCACGGCGGGGGCAAACTTGCGGGCAGAATCTGCCGTAGCACCGCGCAGCAGCAGCTCCAAGGTGGGCTGCAGGGTGCTGTCGTCAAAGCCGATGTCGATATCTGCGCCCAGCTGCTCGGCCAGCAGCGCGGCCTTGAGGGGGGAGCTGTTGGTGCTCAGCAGTGCACCCAGCAGGATCTCCACGCCCAGCTGCCGCTCCCGGTCGGCAAATGCGCCGGTGTACCATGCCAGTGCGCACTGCACCTCGTCCGGCTTGGGCTGGTCGGTGTAGTAGGGCAGCTCCACGAACGCGCCGGGCTGCTCGTCCTGCATGGTCAGACGGGGACGGCCAGCGGCCTTGGGCATTTTGGACAGGTAGTCCTGATCCAGCCGCGCCAGCTTGTCGGCCATGTCCATCTTACCGTACAGGGTGATGCAGCAGTTGTCGGCGCTGTAATGGCGGCGGTACACCCGCTGGTATTTCTCATAGGTCAGGGCGGGGATGGACGCCGGGTCGCCGCCGGACACAAAGCCGTAGGCAGTATCCGGGAACATCGTGCGCTGCAGGGCGTTTTGCAGCTGGGCATCCGGGGAAGCCAGCGCGCCCTGCATCTCGTTGTAGACCACGCCGCTGACCGTGCCGTCCGCATCCCGGTGCCAGCCCTCCTGCTCGAACACGGCAGAGTCCACCATGGCCAGCGGGCAGAACACCGCGTTCAGATAGACGTCCATCAGGTTGCAGAAATCGGTCTCGTTGGGGGTGGCAAAGGGGTAGACCGTCTTGTCCGGGAAGGTCATTGCGTTGAGGAAGGAGGCCATGCTGCTTTTGAGCAGCTGCACGAAGGGGGAACTGACCGGGTATTTTTCGCTGCCTGCCAGCACGGAGTGCTCCAGAATGTGGAACACGCCGGTGTCATCGGAGGGGAAGGTGCCGAAGCCGATGCCGAAGGCCTTGTTGACGTCCTCATTTTCCACCAGCAGCACGGCTGCGCCGCTGACGTCATGGGTGAGCAGGGTCAAAGTACCGTGCTGCTCGGGGCAGTCCTCGGTGCGCAGGACGGTATAACCGGGATAGTGTGCCATTTTTATTCTCCTTTACGGGATGTTTTTCACAGAGGATGCGCCTGCGGCTCAGCCGCCGAACAGGCCGAAAAAGCTGGTGTGGGTCACGCCCAGCACAAGGAAAAGGGCGATGAGGGCGAACAGCACGCCGATGATGATATCCATCTGGTGCACCGTGAGCGGGAATTTATCGTAAAGCTTTTCCTTGGGGTTTACAAAGTCCTTGTTGCCGTTGTTCAGCAGGCGCTTTTTGCCCTGCTCAAAATCGGCCTTCTGCGCCTGCAATTCTGCCTGCTGGCGGGCAAGTTCTGCCTCGCGGGCGGCCAGTGCGGCCTCGCGGCGTTCAAGCTCGGTCTGGGTATCCGGGGTGGGCTGTGCCATGGAAAGTCCCTCCTGTAAGCATAAGATATTTTCCTTATGATACCACAAAAATGTGGACAAAAAAAGCACCCGCAGTGCAAAGACTGCGGGTGCAAAGGGGGATGATGAGGAGATTACTTCTTAGCCAGATACTTGCGGATATCAATGGCGACAGCCACGATAATGACAAGGCCCTGAACAATGTAGGTGTAGGAGGAGTTGACGTTCATGAACTGCAGAGCGACCTTCATCAGCTCAAAGACCAGAACGCCGACCAGAACGCCGGGCACGGTACCAACGCCGCCGGTGGTGGAAACACCGCCGATGGTGCAGGCTGCGATGGCGTCCAGCTCATAGCCCATTGCAGTGTTGACGGATGCGCCGCCGGACTTTGCAGCCAGCAGGCAGCCTGCCAGACCGAACATGCAGGAGGCCAGGATGTAGATGCGGATCTTGGTGGCGTAAACGTTGACACCGGCCACCTCGGCAGCAGCCTCGTTGCCGCCGATGGCGTACATGTACTTGCCGTGGCGGGTCTTGTTGTACAGGAACCAGAAGCAGACAGCCACGATCAGTGCGATCCAGATCAGCACGGGAACGGCAAGGATGGTATTGGAGGCCAGAGAGGTGAAGTTTTTGTTCAAAGAGCCGATGGGGGTACCGCCGGTGTACACAAGGCAGATACCGTAGACCACCTGCTGCATACCCAAGGTAGCAATGAAGGGCTGCACCTTCAGGTAGCTGACCACCAGACCGTTGCACAGACCCACGATGGCGCAGATGGCAATGACCAGAATGAACACCACGGGGGTGGGCAGGGTGGGCATATTGGGGTAGAACTTGCCGGAAGCGCCTTCGGTCTGCGCAAAAATGCAGGCAAGGCAGGCGGCAAAACCAGCCAGACGGCCAGCGGACAGGTCGTTACCGGTGGTGATCAGGCAGCCGGAAATGCCCAGCGCGATGATGTAGCGGATGGACACGTTCTTGAACAGGTTGATCATGTTGGTGCCGGAGAAGAAGTTGGGGTGCATGATGCCAACGACCAGAGTGACGGCCAGCATCATCATGATAATGGCGTTGTTGCTGA
The DNA here is from genome assembly GCA_934524985.1 of uncultured Faecalibacterium sp. Classification (GTDB taxonomy): domain Bacteria; phylum Bacillota; class Clostridia; order Oscillospirales; family Ruminococcaceae; genus Faecalibacterium. The sequence goes on from CAKSYT010000001.1 coordinate 123,684, forward strand.
GCCACTTGCCCACAGCCTTGCCATTCAATTTTTTGGTAGCTTCCACGATAGACAGCCTCCTTAATTACTGATTTGCCGCAGCTGCGTCAGGTGCGGTCTCGAACTGGGTGGCCAGCGCCATGATGTTCTCCTGCGTGGCATCCTTACCGTTGATAAAGCCGGTGATACGGCCATCGCACATGACCATGACACGGTTGGACATACCGATGATCTCGCTCATTTCAGAGGAGATCATGATAATGCTCTTGCCCTGCTTGGCCAGATCGGCGATGATGCAGTAAATTTCATACTTTGCACCGACGTCGATGCCGCGGGTAGGCTCGTCCAGAATGAGCACATCGGGGTTGTTGGCGAGCCAGCGGGCGATCAGCACCTTCTGCTGGTTGCCGCCGGAAAGGCTCTTGATCTGGGTCTTGGGGCTGGGCACCTTGATGGCCATCTTTTCCTTGTTGGTAGCCACCAGATCCAGGATCTTCTGGTTGTCCAGCATGATGGGACCCTTGCGCAGGGCGTCCAGAGAAGCGATGGAGATGTTATCGGCAACGCTCAGCACGCCCAGAATGCCGGTAGCACGGCGGTCCTCAGTCAGCAGAGCAACGCTCTTTTGGATGGCATCGCGGGGCTGCTTGATGTTGACCTCTTCGCCCTTGATCCACACCTTACCAGAGGTATGGGCACGCAGGCCGAAGATGCCTTCCATCAGCTCGGTACGCTGTGCGCCCACCAGACCGGCAACGCCCAGAATTTCGCCCTTTTTCAGCTCAAAGCTGCAATGGCGGAAGGAGCGGGGATGGATGGAGGTGAAGTCCTCCACCTTCATCATGACCTCGTCCGAGGGCACGTTCTCCAGCGGGGGGAACAGGTTGGACAGCTCACGGCCGACCATCTTTGCAATGATCTCTTCCTTGGTCATGTTGGCAACGTCCCACTTGCCGATGTACTGGCCATCGCGCATGATGGTGACTTCGTCCGCGATCACCTTGATCTCGTCCATCTTGTGGCTGATGTAGACCAGAGCAACGCCCTGCTCCTTCAGATCTCGCATGATGCGGAACAGGCTCTCGACCTCGTTCGCGGTCAGAGAAGAGGTGGGCTCGTCCAAAATCAGCACCTTACAGTTGGCGGAAACGGCCTTGGCGATTTCCACCATCTGCATCTGGGCGATGCTCAAAGAGCCCAGCTTTGCATGGGGGTCGATGTCCAGCTTCAGTTTCTTCAGCAGTTCATCGGTATCTTTGTACATTTTGGCATGGTCCACAACAGTGACGATGCCGTATTTCTTGGTGGGGTAGCGTCCCAGCCAGATATTCTCGGCCACGGTACGGGCCGGAATGGGCTGCAGTTCCTGATGCACCATGGCGATGCCGCGGTCCAGTGCATCCAGCGGGGTGGGGATGGTTACCTTCTGCCCCTCGTATTCGATCTCGCCCTCGTCCATCTTGTAAATGCCGAACATACATTTCATCAGAGTGGACTTACCGGCGCCGTTTTCGCCCATCAGAGCCATGACTTTGCCGGGACGGAGCTCCAGCTGTGCATGATCCAGGGCTTTGACACCGGGGAAGGTCTTGACCACGCCTTTCATTACCAGACGGTATTCTGACATTCCGCAAAAGCCTCCTTTTTGGTTGTTTAAAGGCGGCAGTTTTTTTCTAAAATAAGGCGCGTGCGTGGAGATGTTTTCTCGCACGCACGCGCTTTTTAGCTTACATTCAAGCCGTTAAGGCCTGCTGCGCACCTTGCATTGGTTCCGGGAAACTTTGGTCTTACTTCAGGTACTGAGAGGCGTTGTCCTTGGTGACCTTGACGTAGTCGACCCAGTAGTACTTCTCGACATCCTTGCCATCGACGAACAGCTTGGTAGCCTCGGCAGCCTTGGTAGCCTGACCAACGTCGTCGTTCAGAACGGTACCGGTCATGTTGCCATCGACAACGTTCTGCACAGCCTCTACCAGAGCATCGACGCCGACCAGGTAGACGTCCTTGCCAACGGTGCGGCCAGCCTGCTGGATGGACTGCAGAGCGCCCAGTGCCATTGCGTCGTTGTTGCAGAACACAACTTCGATCTTATCGCCGTACTGAGACAGAGCGTTTGCAACGTCCTGCTGAGCGGTGGTCTGATCCCAGTTGTCCAGGTACTCGTACAGGCACTCAACTTCCTTGCCGGCATCGGTCAGAGCCTTGATGGAGAACTCGGTGCGGTACTGAGCATCGATGTTCTCGGGGTCGCCCTTGCACATGATGTAGGTGACCTTGCCGTCGCCGTTGATGTCGCCCTGAGTCTCGGTCTCGAGGATCAGCTCGCCCTGATAAGTACCGGACTGACGAGCATCAGCACCAACGTAGCAGCACTTGCCCTTGTAGGAATCCAGCACGCTCTCCTCGGGCTCACGGTTGATGAACACGATGGGGGTGCCGGAGGGAGAAACGGTGTCAACGATGGTCTGAGCGGAAGTGGTCTGGACGGGGTTGATGACCAGCACGTCCACGCCCTGCTGCAGGAAGGTGTTGATCTGCTCGGTCTGGGTGTTCTGGTCGTTCTTGCCGTCCATGATGGTGACGGAGTAGCCCATGTCCTTCAGGTAGCCTTCCAGATCGGAGCGGTACAGGGTCATGAAGTTATCAGCAAACTGATAGATGCACACGCCGATGTTGGCGGAGCCGTTGGTAGCAGCGGCAGAAGCAGCGGTAGAAGATGCAACGCTGGAAGCAGCGGTGCTGGAGGAAGAGCCGCCGCAAGCGGTCATAGCAGCGGTAGCGCCCACAACGGCAGAAGCCTTCAGGAAGTCGCGGCGAGAAATCATTTTCATAATAGTAATCTCCTTCATTTGTGTGTCACAGCATATTCACAGACGCATTTGTCGCATGCGTCCGCAATCCCTGACAGTATTATACCCTTGTATGGGGGTGCTCCGCAAGAGAATAAGTTCACAAGATTGGTGCAAATGTTTTGTTACGTTTCAACAAAAGCAGACCAAAGGTTACAAAATCTTTTCGCGAATTATCACAATTTTTCATGCCGCTGCAACCAACATACAAATATGATGCAGGTATGTAAAAAACACCTGCGAACATAACCAAATGTTGCATGGCTGCTAAAAAAGCGCGAAAATGTGCGATACATTTTTTGAAAGATATTTTCAGGGATACTACACAGCGGAAAGAAAAGGCCTTTTATACAGTCTTGCCGGGCGAGAAAAACAACACGGGTTGAGAAAAGTTCTGCTCCCCGGGTGGGTACGGTGCTGCGGCCTTAGGGCACGGCGCCGCTGTACCTTTATAGTGACAGGGCGGTCAGGGCGCAGCGAACGTTTTTGGTGGAAGCGCCCGAAATACGAGCGGACGTTTTCTGCGTGTCGCACCGGCCGGGAAAATAAAACTGACGCAGCAGCGTTGTGCTTTAAAAATGCGAAATATACTATCGGGATAATATTTGAGTAAAAATACCCAATGACCCTGCAAAAGTGCACACTGTCGGGCAAAGCGAGCGGGTGATATCCTGTGTACAGAGCCCGGGACACCGGACGAAAGGAGGAAGAACATCATGGGGCAGACAAAGCCCGCCGCTGGGCTGAAGAGCCTGAACCGCGCCGCCGACACCCTGAGCACCCTGCTGGCGCAGGAGGTAAAGGAGCTGAACGAGCGGCAGAAGGCCGCCCGGCGGGAGAACACCCCCGACCCCGGGATGATGAAGGGGCTGAAGGAGGCCACCGCCGTGCTCAAGGATCTGGCGGGCGTGGTAAAGACCCTGAACGATCAGGGCACAGAACTGGAAGGGACAGAGTGCGGCGTGGTGCTGCTGCCGCCGGTGGAACAGGAGGAAAAAGCATGAACAGAGCAGAGCGTGCAGTCATTGTGTGGAAGCCGCAGCCCCGGCAGCTGGAATTTATGCGCAGACCGGAGCCGGAGGCGCTGTACGGCGGCGCGGCGGGCGGCGGCAAGAGCGATGCGCTGCTGATCGAAGCGCTGCGGCAGGTGCACATCCCGCATTACCGGGCGCTGATCCTGCGCAAGACCTACCCGCAGCTTTCCGACCTTGTGGATAAGAGCCAGCTGTACTACCGCCGGGCGTTCCCGGAGGCGCAGTACAACGCCACCTCCCATGTATGGGTCTTTCCCAGCGGGGCAAAGATCTGGTTCGGCTCCATGCAGTACACCAAGGACCGCACCAACTATCAGGGCAAGGCCTACGATTTTATCGGCTTTGACGAGCTGACCCACTTTGAGTGGGACGAGTACAGCTACATGATGAGCCGCAACCGCCCCACCGGGCCGGGCACCCGGGTGTATATGCGTGCCACCACAAACCCCGGCGGCATCGGCCACGGCTGGGTAAAGGCGCGGTTCATCACCCCCGCCCCGCCCGGCACCCCTATTGTGGAAACCGTCACGGTGCGCCTGCCGGACGGCACCGATCAGCAGATGGAGCGGGCGCGGGTGTTCATCCCGTCCAGCGTGTTCGATAACCCTGCGCTGCTGGCCAACGACCCCGGGTATCTGGCAAGCCTTGCCAGCCTGCCGGAGGCGGAAAAGCAGGCGCTGCTCTACGGCAGCTGGGATAGCTTTTCCGGGCAGGTGTTCACCGAGTGGCGCAACGACCCGGCGCATTATCAGGATCAGCGCTGGACTCACGTCATCGCGCCCTTTGCCATCCCCAAACACTGGCCCATCTGGCGCGGGTACGACTTCGGCTTTTCCAAGCCCTTTTCGGTGGGGTGGTACGCGGTGGACGAGGAGGGGCGACTGTACCGCATCAAGGAGCTGTACGGCTGTACCGGCCGCCCCAACGAGGGCTTGCGCATCGACCCGGTGGAGCAGGCCAAGCGCATCCGGGAAGCCGAGCAGAACGACCCGCTGCTGCGGGGCAGGGTGATCCACGGGGTGGCAGACCCCGCCATCTTTGACGAGAGCCGGGGCGAGAGCATTGCGGCCATGATGGAGCGCAGCCCGCATTTTCTGCGCTGGCAGCCCGGGGACCACACCCGGCTGGCGGGCAAGATGCAGTTCCACTACCGGCTGCGGTTCGCGCCGGACGGGCGGCCGATGCTGCAGGTGTTCAGCAGCTGCAAGCACTTCATCCGCACCCTGCCGAACCTTGTGTACGACGAGAGCAATGTGGAGGATATCGACACCCGGCAGGAGGATCACATCTACGACGAGTGCCGCTATGTGCTGATGGAGCATCCCATCAGCCCGCCCGAAGCTTCTGCCGCGCCGCCAAGGCCGGACGACCCGCTGGAACTGCACCGGCAGGCGCGGTTTTACCGCATTTGAAAAGAAAGGAAAGACTATGGAAGATACAAGAGCAGAAGCCCTGCCCATCGGCGCGGCAGAGGCGGCGGCTGCCTTGCAGACGCTGCAGCGCTACAAGGCGGGCAAGGCGGCGCTGGACAAGCGCCTGATCGACAACGAGCTGTGGTTCCGCATGGGACACTGGAAAAACTACCGCGACCCGCTGATGCCCGGCAAGGCGCAGCCCTCCAGCGGGTGGCTGTTCAACAGCATTGCCAACAAGCACGCCGACGCCATGGACAACTACCCCGAGCCCATGGTGCTGCCCCGGGCGGCAGACGACCAAGCCACGGCGCAGGCGCTTTCCAGCGTGCTGCCGGTGGTGCTGGAACAGGCAGATTACGAGCAGGTGTACAGCGATGTCTGGTGGCGCAAGCTCAAGCAGGGCACCGGCGTTACCGGCATCTTCTGGGACCCGGCGGCGCGCGGCGGGCTGGGCGATATTGCGGTGCGCAGCGTCAACCTGCTCATGCTCTATTGGGAGCCCGGCGTGCAGGATATTCAGGACTCGCCGGATCTATTCCACCTCAGCCTTGAGGACACCGCCCGGCTGACCGCGCAGTATCCGCAGCTGGCAGGGCACGCCGCCGGTGTGGTGGACGTGCCCCGGTACATCCACGAGGACAGCCAGACCACCGCTAACAAGAGCGTGGTGGTGGATTGGTACTACAAGCGCCCGGACGAGAGCGGCAAATTGCGGCTGCACTACTGCAAGCTGTGCAACGGCGTGGTGCTGTATGCCAGCCAGAACGACCCGGCGCTGGCGGCGCGCGGCCTGTACGACCACGGCAAGTACCCCTTTGTGTTCGACCCGCTGTTCGTGGAGGAGGATTCTCCCGCCGGGTTCGGCTACATCGACGTGATGAAGGACTGCCAGAACGCCATTGACCGGATGAACCACGCCATGGACGAGAACGTGCTGCTGGCCTCCCGCCAGCGGTATGTGCTCAGCGATACCGCCGGGGTGAACGAGGAGGAGTTGGCCGACCTGAGCCGGGACATCGTGCATGTTGTGGGCCGCCTGAACGAGGATTCCTTCCGCCCGCTGCAAACGGCGGGCTTGCAGGGCAACAGCCTGAGCTACCGCAACAGCCGCATCGAGGAGCTGAAGGAGATCAGCGGCAACCGTGACCTGACGCAGGGCGGCACCACTGGCGGCGTGACCGCCGCCAGCGCCATCGCCGCTTTGCAGGAGGCGGGCAGCAAGCTGAGCCGGGATATGCTCAAGAGCGCCTACCGCGCCTTTGCAAGGCAGTGCTACCTTATCATTGAATTGATGCGGCAGTTCTACGACGAGCAGCGGGTGTTCCGCATCACCGGCCAGCGCGGCGAGAGCGAGTTCGTGCCCTTCTCGGCACAGGGGCTGCGGGCAAAGCCCGTGCCCGCCGTGGGCGGGGTGGAGCTGGGCAGCCGGGAGCCTGTCTTTGACATCGTGGTCAGCGCCGCCAAAAAGAGCACCTTCAGCCGCCTGTCCCAGAATGAGACCGCCAAGGAGTGCTACCAGCTGGGATTTTTTGCACCGGCGAACGCGGACGCGGCTCTTGCGGCGCTGGAAATGATGGACTTTGAAGGGGTGGAAAAGGTGCGCGCCCGGGTGCGGCAGAACGGCACACTGGCGCAGCAGCTGGTGCAGCTGCAAGGGCAGATGGCAAGACTTTCTGCCGCTCTGGCCCAGCAGCCCGGCGGCACCCAAACGGCGCAGGACACTGCCGGTCTGACGGCACAGCTGCCGGTGGCGGCAGCTGCCCGCGCCATGAACTGGAACGGAAAGGAGGTGAAGTGAGATGATCAAGGTATGTTACAGCGAGCTGGACGGCCCCAAGGGGCTGAACCTGCGGCTGGAAGCCGCCGGTCACGCGGGCTACGCGCCCGCCGGGCAGGATATCGTATGCGCTGGCGCAAGCACCCTGATGCAGGCGCTGGTGTACCTGCTGGCAGGGGAGGAGAGCGCCCGCAGCGATGCATGGGACGAGCCGGAGGGCCCGCGCCTTGCCGTGGCAGCACAGGCGCCGGTAGCGCCGTGGGTGCAGGGGGCGTTTGAGCTGGCCAAGGCGGGCTTTACCCTGCTGGCAGAGCGCTACCCGGACAACCTGCGCTTTGCGGATGTGAGCCGCAGCGGGCAGCAGAGCATGATGGACCTGCAGCTGTTTGCGGAAGGCGAAGCTGCCCCCGCGCTGAGCCCGGAGCAGACCCGGCAGGCGGTGGCTGCGGGCACCCTGAAGCCGGAAACCCCCGCTGCGCAGCCGGAAGCGCCCCGGCAGACCCCGGCAGAGCCACAGCCGCAGCCGGAAAGCCCCGCACAGCCGGAGCACCCGGCGCTGCCGCCCCTGCCGCTGCCGGTGGAAAACACGGTGCGCAGCCTGCACGCCCGCTGGGCGGCAGAGGAAGCGGCCATGCGCCGCAGCCAGCCGGGCTTTGACCTGAAGGCAGAGCTGAAGAACCCGGAGATGCGCCGCCTGATGCAGCTGCCCGGCATGCGGGTGCAGGACGCCTACCGCCTTGCCCACTACGAGGATGCTCTGCGCACCACGGCACAGACCGTGGAGCAGGGGGTGGTGGAGCGGGTGCAGCAGCGCGCCGCGCGTCCGCTGGAAAACGGCCTGCGCCCCGGCGCTGCCGCCGCCGTACGGCCGGACGTAGCCGCCATGACCCGCGCCCAGCGGGAAGCCTTGGAGCGCCGTGTGCTGCACGGTGCACAGATCGAACTTTGACCTGACAGAAGAAAGGAAAAAAGCATGATGAATTTTAACATCCAGCTGTTTGCAGATGCGCAGACCAACACCACCGGCACCATGTCGGTGGAGATGAAGACCTTTTACGAGAAGCGCCTGATCGATCAGGCCGAGCCGCGCCTTGTGCACGACCAGTTTGCGGACTACTACCCTGTGCCCCAGAACGGCGGCAAGACCATCGAGTTCCGCAAGTACGACAGCCTGCCCAAGGCCAGCACCCCGCTGACCGAGGGCGTTACCCCCAACGGTCAGGCACTGAACGTGACCAGCATCACCAGCGACCTGCACCAGTACGGCGGCTGGACCCCGCTGACCGATGTGCTGCAGATGACCGCCATTGACAACAACGTGGTGCAGGCCACCCGCGTGCTGGCAAGTCAGGCCGGCCGCACCATGGACAGCATCACCCGCGATGTGCTGGCGGGCGGCACCAATGTCATCTACGCCCCCAAGCTGGGCGCAGACGGTGCCGAGACCGCCGTTACCAGCCGCAAGGCGCTGGACAAGAGCTGCACCCTGACCCCGAAGCTGTTCTTTCAGGCAGCGGCGCAGCTGGGCGCAATGAACGCCGACCCCATCGGCGACAGCTACGTTGCCATCATCCACCCCTATGCAGCCTACGACCTCAAGACCTGCAAGGAGTTCATGGAGGTGCACAAGTACGCCGACCCCGACACCATGTTCCGCGGCGAGATCGGCAAGCTGGGCAACATCCGCTTTATCGAGACCAGCGAGGCCAAGATCTGGAAGGACGATACCTGCCCGGCGGGTCTTGCAGTGTTCGGTACGCTGGTGCTGGGTGCCCACGCCTACGGCGTGACCGAGCTGGAAGGCGGCGGCCTTGAGCACATCGTCAAGCAGCTGGGCTACGGCGACGACCCGCTGAACCAGCGCGCCTCTGTGGGCTGGAAGGGGATGCGCGCCGCCGAGCGTCTGGTGGAGCAGTACATGGTGCGCATCGAAAGCGTGTCCAGCTACTCTGCCACCGCTGCCGCCAACTAAGGAGGTGCCCATGGCTGAAAAGAACGTGCGCATCCGGCTGTTCAAGGACAACAGCCGCTACAAGGGCGATCTGTTCGTCAGCGTCAACGGCGTGAATTATAAGATCCGCCGGGGCGTGGAGGTGGAGGTGCCGCCCGCTGTGGCCGAGGTGCTGGAGCACAGCCAGCGTCAGGACGAGCTGACCGCTGCCCGCATTGCCGCTGCGGAGAACGCGGCGCAGTAAAAACAACGCTGCCCGGCTGGGAGAAATGCCCCCGGCCGGGCTTTTTATAAAAAGGATGTGATGAGATGACCATAGGAGAGGCTTTGGAGCGTGCCGAGCAGCTGCGCCCAAACTGCCGCATTGAAACCGAGACCCGGCTGCAATGGCTGCGGGAGGCGGACGCCCTGCTGCGCACAAAGCTGTTTGACCGCAGCGCCGCCGGGGCGTTTGACGCGGTGGGCGCAGACCGTCCGTGGGAGCAGCCGGTACAGGACGACCAGACGCTGTTGGCACCGCCGCCCTTTGATGCGCTGTACCCGCACCTGCTGTGTGCGCAGATGGATGCCGCCTTGGGCGAGACCGACCGCTACGCCGGGGAGCAGGCGCAGTACAACGCCCTGTATGCAGAGCTGGCGGTCTGGCTGCGGCAGAACTACCCGCCCCGCAGCCGGGCGCAGTGGCGCTGGTAAGGGGGTGAGGCCATGGTACTGGCAGACAGAATACGGCTTGCCAACACCCGGCAGCTGCTGCGGGCCTTTGGCGGTCTGAACGAGACTTACGGCTGCTCGGAGGCGGAGTACAGCGCCGGAGTGAACTTTTCTACCCGGGATTTCCCCGCCCTGAGCACCCGCACGCCCCGCCGCAAGCTGCGGGCGCTGACCGGCCTGAACGGGATGTACCACCTGAACGGTCTGTTGACCGTCTGCGGGCGGGATATCACCTATACCCCGGACGATGCCGCCGCCCCGGCGGTGACAAAGCCGGACGCCGTGACCGATGGCCGCAAGGCGCTGGTGGGCATCGGCACAAAGATCCTGATCTTCCCGGACAAGCTGGCCTTTGATACGGCAGACGGCAGCGTGACCGCACTGGGGGCGCTGTGGACGGCGGCGGGCAAAAGCGTGACCTTTGCCCCCTGCGATGCCGCAGGCAAGACCTATCAGGTGGAAGCTTTTGGCCGGGACGAGCCCGCCGAACCGGCAGACGGGCAGCTGTTTTTAAAGGTAGAGGATGCCGACCATCCATGGCGGTATGACGGCACGCTGGAGATGTACAGCAAAAACTCCGGCAGCTGGGCGGCTATCCCGCTGGAATACTGCCGCATCACGGCGGCAGGGCTGGGGGAACTGTTCCGGCAGTGGGACACCGTGACTGTACAGGGTGCAGCCGCCGAAGCGGCGGGGCAGAGCCCGGAGCTGAACGGAGACCAGATCGTGTACGACGTGGGCGAGGACTGGCTGCGGGTGCGCTGCACCCCGCAGGGCGAGTATTTCTACGGCACACTGGTGCAGAACGCCGCCGCCGCCCAGTGGCAGAGCATGGACGGCAAGCAGCACCGCAGTGTGGAGACAACCCAGACGGTATCCATGGAGCGCCGGGTGCCGGAGCTGGATTTTGTGACCGAGTGCGACAACCGGGTGTGGGGCTGCAACAGCAAAGAGAACGTTATCTACGGCTGCAAGCTGGGCGACCCCACCAACTGGTTCAGCTACCGGGGCATTGCCGCAGACAGCTACGCCGTCACCGTGGGCAGCGACGGTGCCTTTACCGGGGCGGCTTCCTGCATGGGCTATGCGCTGTTCTTTAAAGAGAACACCCTGCACAAGCTGTACGGCTCCAAGCCTTCGGATTTTCAGCTTTCCAGCCTGCGCTGCCGGGGCGTGGCCAAAAACGCCGCCCGCAGCCTGTGCGTGCTGAACGAGACGCTGTATTATCTCTCGCCGGACGGTGTTATGGCGTGGGACGGCAGTCTGCCCACCAAGGTGTCCGGCGCGTTGGATGCTGCAAAGCTTGCCAACGTGCAAAGTGCCGTGGGCGGTGCGCTGGATGGCCGGTACTACCTGCACATCTCCCGGGAGAGCGCCCGGCTGCTGGTCTACGATACCGAGAAGGGGCTGTGGAGCGAGGAGGACGTCTGCTCCTGCGATATGACCAGCACCGGCGGGCAGCTTTATCTGTGGGACGGGCAGGCGCTGTGGGCGGCAGACCCTACCCGCGAGCCGGACTGGCAGACCACCGACGGCGTGGAGACGGACATCCCCTTTGAGCTGGTCACCGGCGATGTGGGGCTGGACGGCACCGAGCAGCGGTATCTCTCCCGGCTGACTTTGCGTCTGGACGCCGAACGCACCAGCACAGTAGAAGTGGCGGTAAGCTATGACGGCGGCGCGTGGGAGACGGTAGCTTCCCTTGCCGCCCAAGGCAGCCGCCGCAGCCATGACCTGCCCTTTGTGCCCCGGCGGTGCGGATCACTGCGGCTGCGGCTGCGCGGCAAGGGGCAGATCACTTTGCGCGGACTTGTGCGCACCATCGCCCCGGCAAAGGGAAAATTATGGGAGGAGGATGCCTCATGGCAAGCATGAACGGCCTGAGCAAGCTGGGTCTGCCCAAGTTTAGCGACAACATGGACGCGGAGGATGCCCGGGCACTGCGCAGCTATCTGTACCAGATGCAGGAGCAGCTGCAGTATGTACTGACCAATCTGGATACGGAAAATATGTCCGACACCCTGCGCAGCAAGCTGCAGGGATTATAAGAACGAAAGGAGAATTATATGGCATCCAAAAAGAAGGAGGAATTGCTGCAGCCGGAGGTGCAAACGCAGGCACAGCCCGCTGCGCAGCCCACTTACAGCACGGAGGGGCTGAACAGCCGCGCCGATGTGGAAAAGGCCATGGCAAACGTCAGCTACCGCCCCGGTCAGCAGGTGACCGATGCGGCCGACGCCCTGAAGCAGTGGCAGCAGAACCACCCCGCAAACTATCAGAGCAGCTATCAGGATAAGATCAACAGCCTGCTGGGGCAGCTGCTGGAACGGGAGAATTTTCAGTACAGCTACACCCGCGACCCGCTTTACCGCCAGTACGAGCAGCTGTATACCCAGAACGCCCACAACGCCAGCGCGGATGCGGCGGCGCAGGCCGCTGCCCTGACCGGCGGCTACGGCTCCAGCTATGCCACCAGTGCGGCGCAGCAGGCCTATCAGCAGCAGATCGGCGGGTTGGCCAGCGCCATCCCCACCCTGTACAATCTGGCGCTGGATACCTACCAGAGCGGCGGCGAGGAGCTGGTGAACCGGTTGGACCAGCTGAACGGACAGGAACAGAACGCCCAGACCCTGTACGACCGTCAGCTGCAGGACTACTACACCCAATTGCAGCAGAAGGGCGAGGCCTACAACGACGCCTACGCCAAGGACTACGGCCAGTATCAGGAGCACCTGAACCGGCTGGACACCCTGCACGGCTACTACACCGCGCAGGAGCAGGCGGAGATCAGCCAGCGCCAGCAGGCATTCAACAACATCATGACGGTGCTGGGCGTCATCGGGGATGTGGTGCAGCTGGCCATTACCGGCACCACCGGTCTGGGCAGTCTGGCGGGCAGCCTGCTGAACACCGGGTATAACATCTACTCCGGCAACCGCGCCTACGAGGCCGAGCGCGCCGACACTCAGTGGAGCCAGCAGATGCAGGAGAAGCAGCGTCAGGACGCACTGACCCAGCAGCAGTACGACAACACCGCCAGCGAGCGCGCCTATCAGGATGCGCTGAAGCAGCAGGCCTTCAACAACAACGTGACCACCCAGAAGCTGAACATCGCCAAGGGCGAGTGGGCGCTGAAGCAGGCAAACGCCCAGCAGAAGGCTGCACAGGCCGCCGGTAGGGCGGCGGCTGCGGGCACAAAGTCCGGCAGCTCCGGCAGCGGAAAGACCACCGGCAGCAGCGGCTCTGCTTCCGGCGGCAGCCGCAGCACCGTCAGCGCCGGGGTGCCCTACACGGCAGCGCTGCTGCACAGTCAGGGCAAGAGCGATGTAGCCATCACCTCTGCCCTGCGGCAGGAGGGCTACACCCCCGCCCAGATCGCAAAGATCTTACAGGAGATGAATAAGTAAGAGCAGGGGAATGATTGGGAATGCCCTCCGCTTATCGGGTTGCGGCACCCAGCATCCGCTTCGTGCCTTGAGCGGCACTTGCGTCTTGCTGGCCGCTGCCCCAACAACTCCTCCCTGTTTCCGCCACTGGCGGCGGTCGTCGTCGTTGCTGCGCATATTCAGCGGAAAAATTATTTTTGTTTTCGCGTTTGTCGCGCTCTGCGGAGCGCTCCAAACGCATTTTCACAGGAAGGGGCGTGAAGGCAAACAGGTAGTTTGCCCGCAGCGCAATTGTTTCCGTAGGAAACAAGCGCTGCAACTGCCGGTTTCCGTTACGACCCCTCTGTGAAAACGCAACGCCGGGCAGACCGCAGTCTGCCCGGCGTTGCTCTATATAATAATAAAATTACCTTGATTTATGCCCAGAGCAAAGCGGAGGGCATTTGAAATCGTTTTGTCCTGCTGAATCGCATAGCAAAAGAAAAAGTCCGCTGTGAAAACAGCGGACTTTTTGGTGGGGTGCCCAGTGGGACTCGAACCCACGGTCTCCAGATCCACAATCTGGCGCGTTAACCGACTACGCTATGGGCACCACATAGATGCGCCCGAAGGGACTCGAACCCCCGGCCCACTGCTTAGAAGGCAGTTGCTCTATCCACCTGAGCTACGGGCGCACGTTGTTATCCCAATGGGTTCCATTATGGCGGCAGTTCTGTGTCGGCACAGGCTGCGAGAGAAATAATACCATACCCATCGCATTCTGTCAAGGAAAATCTGAAAAAAGTTTCAACTTTTTTGCGCTGCGGGCAAAAATGGACGCTCCGGTGTGCACAAAACCGCTTTACAGCAGCCACATTCCGGCACAGCCCAGCGCAAAGCCCAGCGCAAAGCCGCACACCACGTCCCGCACATGATGTACTCCGGTGAGCACCCGCAGACAGCAGATGAGCAGGGCAATGCCCACCATCACGCAGCCCGCAGCGGGGTAGAAGTACAGCCACACCGCCGCCAGCACGGCGGCGCTCAGCGCATGGCGGGAGGGCATGGAGTGCCCACGGCTCTCCTTTGCCACCAGCGGGGTGAAGCCGGGCTGCTCGTAAGGGCGGGGGAAGTGCAGCCGGCTGCGCAGCAGCGTGCCGCCCCAGAACACCAGCCCCGGCACAAAGACGGAGCGGGCGATGAGCACCATAAAGTCCAGCGCGGCCTGCTTTTGGGTGAGGAACAGCCGCGAGAGCCGGACGTTCAGCAGGCACAGCAGCACCGGGTAGCACACAAAGGGCACCAGCGGCAGCCACCGGTCCAGAAAAACGACCAGCCGCTTTACAGCCGGGTGGGCGCTGAACCAGTGATGGATGGGCTTATACTGTTCTGCGGTCAAAGCAGGTCACCTCCTGTCGGGTGAACATTAAAAGCAGGTATCCAGATAGTTTTCCACATCAAAGGGTTCTGGGGTGGAATCCTTGCGCAGGTACAGCGGATGGTGCGGGTGTCCCTTTTTGCTGCGCTTGCCAAAGGTGACCCACGGGATCTCCCGCTCCCGCGTCAGGGCCACCATCTCCCGCATCAGGCCGGGCAGGTAGTCCCGCTTTTCGATCAGGGTGCCCCATGCCGCCCACATGGTGGGCTCGGTCTGCGCCAGCACAGCCTGCAGCCAGCGCAGGTTTTCATCGCACAGGGCGCGGTCGGGGGTCTTATCCATATCGTTGGGGTCAGTGGCGCGCTGGGGGTAGACATTGAACATGATCCAGCTGTCAAAGCCGTTGGCGGCAGCCAGACGCTCCACGCTTTTTAAGGTGGGGTCCAATGCGCCGGGCTGGGCGGTGCTGGGGTTGATGCCGATGCACACCAGCGGGTGCTTGCCCACCCGCCCCAGAACATAACGGTAGTTTTGGTAGGTGTGGGGCTCGTAATACCAGACGCCGCCGGCGTATTCGCCCGCCTCGAGCACGGGCAGAGAAACGGTCTGCATGATAGTAAACTCCTGTCGGTTTTGAATATCAGTATTATCGTACCTGAATCTACCGGGAAAATCAACAGTTTTAGCTCCAAAATACTGCCTTATTTCTGTTTTTGTGGTATACTGGGGGTGTTCCGGTGCGGCAGGGGGACTGCGGCACCGCGCTTTGATAAAAAAGGAGTTCTTATGCTGGAAGATTATAAAAGTGCACTGCGCGCAGGGCAGCGCGCCTATCGTGCCCGCATAGCCCGCGGCCAGTCGCCCTATCTGGCCGTGCTGGACGATGTGCTCAAGGGCGTGGATATCGTGGCGCAGGAGCCGCTGGGGCTGGTGGAGATCCCATCGGACAGCCTTGTGGGCACCAAGACCAGCGGACGGCACACGGCCTTTTCGTATGACTTTATGCCCCTGCTGGAGCCGGATACCGAGTTTGCGGCAAAGTGGTCGATCCTGTGCGACGCCCATCTGGAAGAGGGCATCCAGACGCCCATCATCGCCTTTGAGTACATGAACCGGTTCTATGTGCAGGAGGGCAACAAGCGGGTCTCGGTGCTCAAGTATTACGGTGCCGTCAAGATCCCGGGCACGGTCACCCGGCTCATCCCTGCCCGCACCGAGGATCTGGAAAATAAAATCTACTACGAGTTTCTGGATTTCTATAAGCTGTCCAAGGTGAACTATGTGCATTTTTCCAAGCTGGGCGGCTATAACAAACTGCAGACGCTGGTGTGCAAGGCCAGCGGCGAGGCATGGTCGGAGGACGACCGGCTGAACTTTGCCGCTTTCTACACCATGTTCCACCAGCAGTTCGAGGCCTTGGGCGGCACCTCCATGGGGCTGACCACCGGTGATGCGCTGCTGGTGTACCTGTCGGTGTACCGCTACTCCGACACCTACGATGCCACCCCTGCACAGGTGCGGCAGAACCTGGAAAAGCTGTGGAACGAGGTGAAGGTGCTCACCGAACCCCACGGCGTGGAGCTTTCGCTGGAACCGCCCAAGAGCCCCATAGAGCCGCTGTTGTCCAAGCTGAATATCTTCAGCCCCAGCAAGCAGCCCAGTGAGCTGCGGGTGGTGTTCCTCCACGAGTACAACGCCAAGATCAGCGCATGGGTGCGCGCGCATGACGAGGGGCGCGAAGCACTGGCAAAGGTTTTCCCGGACAAGGTGTATATCAGCTGCTACGAGGACGTGAACCCGGAGGTGGACGCGGAGCAGGTGCTGGAGGAGGTTGCCCACAACAATGCGGATGTGGTGTTCACCACCAGCGTGCGGATGTACAACGCCTGCCTGAGGGTGGCGGCGCAGCACCCCAAGACCCGCATCCTGAACTGCTCGCTGAACGCGCCGCACCCGCTGGTGCGCACCTACTACCCCCGCACCTATGAGGTGACCTATCTGCTGGGTATGCTGGCCGGTATCATGACCAAGACCGGGCACGTCGGCTATGTGGCGGCAAACCCCGTGTACGGCGTGCCCGCAGCGATCAACGCCTTTGCACAAGGTCTGAAGAGCGTGCGCCCGGCAGGCCGCATCTGGCTGCGCTGGGCCTGCCAGACCGATGCCGCCCACCCGCTGGATTTTGCCGACTGCCCGGAGATCGACATGGTCTACGCCCGGGACAGCCGGGAGCCTGCCGACACCAACCGGGACTATGGCCTGTGCCGCAAGCTGCCGGACGGCAGTTTGCAGCCGCTGGGCCTGCCGATCTGGCGGTGGGATACCTTCTATGTGCAGATCGTGCGCTCCATTTTTGACGGCAGCTGGGACAACGCAGCTACCACCCGCGCAGTGAACTACTGGTGGGGGCTGCGCAGCGGCGCAGAAGATCTGGAATATCATGAATCGCTGCCCAGCGGCACGCGGCAGCTGCTGGATCTGATGGAAACGCTGCAAGGGTCGGACAATGTGCACATCTTCCCGGAAAAGCTGTATGACAACGAGGACAACCTGCACTCCCCGGAGAATAGAGTTTACAGCCCCAAAGAGCTGATGGAGATGGATTGGCTGGATGCCTGTGTACACGGCAAGCTGCCCCATTACGATGAACTGGACGTAAAGACCCGTACCGTGCTGGCGATCAACGGACTGGACAACGTAAAGGGTCTGGAGAAATGAGCCGGCCTGACCGGAAAAGAATGGAGCATACGAACGTGAAAATTCTTGCCATCTCAGATGTCCCGTCCAAGGCGCTGTGGGACTATGACACCCGTGCCCGGCTGGAAGGCATCGACCTGATCCTCTCCTGCGGGGATCTGCCTAAAAAGTATCTGGAATATCTCACAAACTTTACCGCTGCGCCCATCCTGTATGTGCACGGCAACCACGACGGCAGCTACCAGACCGAGGGGGAACCCGGCGGCTGCATCTGCGTGGACGATCAGGTGTACACATGGAAGGGTCTGCGCATCATGGGGCTGGGGGGCTGTCAGCGCTATAATAAAGAGGACACCTACCAGTATACCGAAAAGGCCATGCGCCGCCGTGCGCACAAGCTGGAGCATCAGGCGCACAAAAAGGGCGGCATCGACCTGCTGCTGACCCATGCCCCGGCAAAAGGGCTGAACGATGGGGACGACCGTGCCCACATGGGCTTTGCGTGCTTCAACGAGATTCTGGACGAGTACCAGCCTAAGTGGTTCATCCATGGGCACATACACCTGAATTACGATGCAAAGCTGCCCCGGGTATGCACCCGCGGCAACACCACCGTCATCAACGCCACCGAGCGCTATGTGTTCGAGATCCCGGACCCGGACCCGACTGAAGAACATAAGACCCTTTGGCAGATGCTGGGGCTCTGACGGATTGTCGGCTCTCGAAAAAATGATTTGAAATGCCCTCCGCCTTTACGACCCCACTTGTGAAAATGGGATATCGGAACGCCCGCAGGCGTTCCGATATCCCGAAATTTAAAATCGTCCAGGCATAAAAAGAGGCCGCTGCACAGCATTTGTGCAGCGGCCTTTTTGTTTATGGAGCCTTATTGTGGGAATGGCGGGCGCAGCAGCAGTGCGGTGCTGCCTGCGGCCCTGTGAAAAAATTACAGTTCCAGCTTACCGGAGAACTTGTTGATGACGTAGTAAGCTGCGCCCTCCTCGGGCTTGACGTACACCTTGCAGGACTGCACGCCGACCTTGTGGGTGGTGCGGTAGTCTGCCTTGGCGCGGTCGATGATGTCGGTGATGTTGTACTGCTCACCGCCCATCTCTACATACAGCTCAGGTGCCAGCGGCGGGCGGCCGCGGCGGGCGGGAGCCTTGGTGGATTTGCGGGTCTTGCCCTCGGCAGCCGGAGCTTCGGCTGCGGGAGCAGAAACTTTCTTTTCAGGCATAATACATGACCTTCCTTCTGTATTTGATCTGATGCAGCGGGGCTGCACCGATGGGCTCCAATGATCTATCGCAAGGCAGAAGCGGCGCGGAAAGCGCAGACCTCGCTGCCCCATACGAACCGGAACGAAAATGTTTGCGTAAAGAAGTTGAACTTATAATTATATAATAAGTTTTTAAAATTCATTTGTAAAGACTTTTTTATAAAAAACATTGTAAAAACGGGAAGAAACAGTAGAATAAATGGCCGGAGCGGTGCTCCGATGCTTTTTTCTTGGGGATAGTACGACCTTTCGGCAAAACAGGCAGCCATTTCCGGGAAAGCCGGGAGGCGCTGCGGCCACAAATACGGCGGGCAAAAACGACCTTTTGCGGGGGCGGAATAAGGCAGAACGGAACTATCGGCGCACGCAGGGGCGCAGCGGAGAAAAAGCAGAAGCTGCCGCACAAAAAACAGTGCGGCAGCTTTCTTTTGCTACGGCAGGTCGTCGCTCGTGTTATGGAACGCCATCTGCGTGAAATTAACAGGAAGTCGAGAATATTTTTGTAGAACTTGCGGTTGGCAATTAAAACTGCTTGAAAAAATATAATAGATACAGCGAAAAGAAACCGTACAAAAATGTGATGGCGCTGAAAAGCGGGAGCAATGATATCAGGCCGCGCTCAACACAGAAACAGTACCAGAACCTGAAATACGGCAAACAACACGACTAACAGTATCGCAAGGAAGCCTGCCCAGCGCACCAGCGCCAGCAGCACCAGCGCTCGCCGCCCGTCTGCACCCCGGTGCAGCAGCTGCCGCCAGTGGGCAGGCTGTGCAAAGGTGATCTTTGCCAGAGCGGCAATACTTTCCACCCCGAGCCGTGCCGACAGTGCCGCTTCGCCGTCATGCTGCGCGAGCGGAAGCAGTTGTTCCGTGATGGAGAAAATGTGGCATACACTCGTTGCAACGAAAACAGGGCGGTTCCATACTGTGCCCAAAAGCAGCAGTATGCCCGCGTAAAGACTCTCTGCGCGTACTCCCGCCAACGCCTGTTTCACCCCTGAACGGTCGCTACGATGCTTGTCCATGCTTACATAGGCACTGGTCACCCGCCAGCCGCAGACGTAGAGCCCAACTTCGTCCACGGCACACCCATCGGCTATGGCTGCAATCATGTGGCCGATCTCATGCAAAGCGATCCCGGGCAGCGCCACCAGCAGTTCTGTCATACGGAGCTCTAAGAGCAGCTGCCGCAGCGACAGCTTTTCCAGCGCCATGGCGGCGCAGCCTGCCAGCAGCGAGAGCGGACCGCACCACGGCAGCAGCCCACTGACCAGCCTTGCCAGCGGCCGCCACCTGCGTATCCGCCGCTGGTCAAAACGGATGAGCGTTACGCGCCTTTCCTTTTTGCTCATTTTCCTCCTCCTTGACTGGATGTGCAGCTTTCGGCTTTATGATACCATATTTGTGCTGCCGACTTCCCAAAAACACCGCATAAAGCGCGAAGGGACTGTTGCAGCGTTTTTTGTGCAACAGTCCCTTGCTTTATGGCGCAGGCGGCGGGGTGGATGGGATACTGCAAAGCTCCTGCAGGTCGCCTTGTTCCTCCGGGTCGAGCTCCGGCAGCGTTTCCATTGACCGCAAAGAGCACCGAACCCTGTCTTAAGGGAAACGCTTGTGTTGTCTATGTTTTGTTTTTTAAAGTATAAAGCTTCTCAGCCTTCTTTACAACTTCTCTTTTGAATGAAACGAGAATACCACCTGCGGGATCTGGTTTGGCGGCAGCGGAGCATACCCCTGCTCTTGCCAAATAGCGGCATCGGGAGGTGCGATATGCAGCCGCGAAGGTGCTGTAAAGCTATCACGCCGCAGGTCAGCGGTCACGTCGATATACAGTGTTCTCCAACCCTCATCCGGCAGCCAGACCTGATCAAACGCATGGTTCAGCCGTCCTGCGTTGCGGCAGTCAGCCAGCACCACCCGGCTTGGTATACCTGATTGAGTACTCAGCGCCGAGAACCATAGGGCGATGCCTTCACATACGCTGGTGCCGCCGGCAGCGCCGCGGATATCGTGGGAGGGGCTGGCGCTGCTGGAGCCATAAGTAGTCTCGGCGGCGATCACATCGTGCAGCCAGCAGACCCGTTCACGGTCCGTCGTGCCGGCAGCCTGCTTGCTTCGGGTCAGAATGCTTTCCATACGGTTCAATGTTGTCTTTTTGCAGCGCTCAAGCGTTGGTCCGCTGTAAAACGCTTCGAACCGCAGTACGGTGGATTCAACATGGGTGTGGCGGAAGTCCACCCAGAAAAGCTCTGGCTTGTCGTATTTGAGGGCGTTGATGATGCGCGTGATCTCCTCTGAAGAAAGTTTGCGTGGTAAAACCATGTCGAACTTATCTTCCAGTAAATTCCAATAAATTAGTTCATAGCATTCCTGTTCGTGGGAAGAGAGGTACGCATAGTAATAACCGCCCTTCGACCAGGGCAAAGCAGAAAATGGACCTGACATTTTCTATCTCCTTTTACAGTTGCTGCAGGGCGGCGCGCAGGGCTGCCAGCTGTTTTTGGGGGTTCCTCGGCAGCCCCAGCAGGGCTGCACGCGCTGGCGCGTAGCCTGCCCGCGCAGCACGTTCGAGAAGGCTCTGCGCCTGCTCGGGAACAACTCCGGCTAGGTAGAACCAGCAGACGGGGTGACGGCTTGCTCCGAGAAGCTGCCGTGCGGTTTTGACGTCTTTGTGCTGCAGGGCTGCTGCTGCTGCCAGCAAGGTGGCGGCTGCGCCGCGCGGCAGACTGTTGACCAGTTCGTTTGCGTTGCCACAGCGGCCGCGGAGGGCATACAGCACGGTTTCAAGCTCTGCGGCATATCGTTCCTTGTCGTGTGCCAACAGCGCTCTGTGCAGCGCCGTGGCAGTCTTTTGGGGAGAGAGCCGTTCCTGCGGGTCGTTCTTTGTCAAAGCAAGGATGACTTCCAGAATGTCGTCCGGTACGTCCTTGTATTGATCGAGCTGATGCGCAAAGATAAGCGGGTCGAATTGCAGCCGCTTCTTGCCTTTATGCACCAGCAGTTTGTACAGGCTGACCCCGAGGCTGTAGATGTCGCTTTTGTTGCCAACGATTTCGCGGCCTTCCAGCAGTTCAGGGGCGCGATAGCAGCCGGTCCCGCTGATGGAAAAATTATCCATTTTGCTTTCCAGATAATTCGGCCGCGCCAACCCGAAATCTGTCAGAAAAAACTCGGGCGATGCACCGCATGTTTTCACAAGGACGTTTTCCGGTTTGATATCCCGGTGCAGCGTCTTTTCTTCTTCCATTTTCTGGATGGTTTTTGCGACGGATTCCAGTGCGGCGAGCACGGTCGCAGTGCGTTCAGCCTCCTGAAATTGTTCGAGATATTTCGGCAAGGACTGAAGGTATTCCATTCGGATGAGGAACAGCCTGTGATTACTATCGGAATCCGAGAGAGTAAATTCTGCTGTGTCATAAACCTTCACGCCGCAGCCCGCTTCAGACATGCGCCGGGCGTATTCCAGCTCGTTAGCGCCCCGCCAGCAAAGGTCTTCGCACAACTCCGGCGTGTCCGCACGCCCGCTGTTCGTAACCTTGAGCGCTTCGATTCTGCCGCTGGCTGACAGCTTGTATACATCGGACATCCCGCCGTGTCCGATCTGCTCTCGAAGCCTGAAGTTGAGCTCCGGCCAATTAGCCCGAACCGCCCGTTCTACCACATCGGGGGCGGTATAGTAGTTTCTGTTCTCAGCCATAGAAAAACTCCTTTTTATACGCAGATAACGATTGCCGTGGCGTTGTCGCTGGCGTTGCTGATGGTGCACAGCTGGTCAGCGCTGCCATTTAGCTTTAGCAGAAAGCGGCTGAGCGCTTTCTCCAAATCCACTCCATCTGTACAGAGTACGAGGGTGTCTCCGTGATGGAGGGAGAAATTTCCAGTGTGCAGTTCCGCGTCAGCGGCACCGAGGTAGTTCAAAAGGATGCTCTTTTCTCTGGGGTCCGCGGGCAGTCCAAGGGCTTTGTGGGAATAATAGCGGTTATCCAGAGGATGATTGACAAGGGTCCATTTGCCGCTGTGTGCCAACCAGATGCTGCTATCGCCAGCCGAAACCCATTCCACCTCTCCGTTTGCGCACACCGAGACTGCACACAGCGTGCACCCCCCGTCAACATAGCGGTAGGTTTCTGCCAGCGCATCCCGCGCCTCCATGGCTGCCGCCATCAGCCGGGACGGCGCAGGCTCTGCCGCTTCTTCACGCTCAAGCAGGGAGGCTGCATTCTGGGCCAGCAGCTGGCTCACCGGGCGCAGCACAGGCAGAGGCGGCATACCTTCTGCGTGGGCATGAAGCGGTTCACAGAGAGCCGTCTGTTCCTCTGCTACGGTTTCAGTGGTGGTGTTATAAAAGCTGTAAAAGCTCTCTCTCAGCACTTCAAGACAGTGAGCTGCCCCATACTTGCCGCTGGTGCACCCACCCATGCCGTCAGCCACTGCAAGCACCTCATTCTCCTCGCGGATATCCAGCAGGATCTGCCCGCGGATGTGGCGCGCATCGATGCCCTCCGGGAAGGCAACCTGTTCGCCAATGGACAGGTTATCCTGATTCTCGCGGCGTGCGTTTTTCAGGCTTGACCATGTCACCTTCGCCTTCATTCAACCACCCCCAGCTCCAGAGCCGTTTTGATAAGACTGCGTGCGATAGGTTTGAGGATGGCCGACGTTTGCACCGTGTTCGAACAACTGACCACCCCGGCGTACGATCCACCATTCAGGGTGATAAACGAAAAAGCAAGCAGGACCGTGTTTTTTCCGTCCGGCTGGGTCGCTGTGCCAGTTTTGGCATAAATTGCCTTTACTTTGTCGTTTTTCAGCTTATAAGCTTCGGCCGCACCTGCAAAAGCCGCGCGCAATTTCTCCTGCACCTTGCTGTAGCCGGCAAACATAGTGGGCAGGGCAGGACTTGTTTCAATATATTTCGTCTCCTCCACACCATTGGGGTCTTCGATATAATCGACTGCATGCGGAGCGCCAACGGCTTCGTCACTGCCTAACGCCAGACTGGCATAGCAGAGCATGACCTGCAAGGGCGTCAGAAGGGCGCTGCCCTGACCGAAGCCGATCTGGCGGAGATTGGCTTCGCTGCTATCCGCTTGGAGACCGAGAGAGGACTTCAGCGCCGTCCCTTCATAAGAAGGGATCACCGTGGGAGCAGGAACCGCATCTGCGAAGCCCCACTGTCCGGCTTCTTTCAAAAAGTTTGATGTACCGACCATTTCTGCGCCGTGCGCGAAATAGGTGTTCGATGAGTGAACAACTGCACTGTTTAAATCAAGCTTGCCATAGCGTTTCTTACCAAAATTGCTGATTCCATGGTAAGGCCCATCATCGTAATACGTCATATCTACGCCGTTTTTTAACATGGCGGACGCCGTGATCAATTTCATCACACTGCCGGGTGCCATCGGATGCGCTGTCAACGGGTCGATGAAGAAATCGCTTTGATCCTGTGCCAACCGAAGCAGGTCGCTCATGCGGTTGGGGTCGTACTCGGCGGTGCCCCGGCTCGTTGCAGCGCAGAGCAGGGCACCGGTTTTGGCATTCATGATCACTGCACAGCCGCGGCTGCCTTCGATCAACTGGTATGCCGCATTTTGGAGGGCAAGGTCGATGGTCAAATGCAGCGTGCGTCCTGCGCCTTTACCGGGAAGGGTACTGTACACCAATTCCTCCTGATAGGTCTTGCGCAAGCCTGTCAGATCGCCGCCTGCGGTGCGCAGGCCGATGAGCGAACCACAGCTGACATCCAGTACCTTGGCAGGGGTGCCGGGGTCGCCTGCCTCGGTCAGGGGCTCTCCGTTCCGGTCTACGATCGCCCCCTCGATGGTCTGGCTGCGCTGCGCTTCCTTGGTAAATTTAGTCCGCCAGTTTTCGATGTTCTCACGCTCAGAGGAGGGAATGACCCCTGCCTGCTGAAGGAAGCGGCTGGTGCTTGCAGCAAAGCCGCCTGCGGCTGCGGCACCGAGGAAGGCGCGCCGAGTGTATTTTTTCTCAAATTTCATGTTTCTCCTCCTTTTGTTTTACCGAAGAGCAGACAACAATACCGGTCATGACCATGCTGCAGACCAGGCTCGTGGTGCCGGCGCTGACGAAGGGCATAGAAACGCCGACTGCCGGCAAGGTGTTGGTTGCACCTAACAGGTTCAGCGCTGCAGCAGCGGCGAGGGCTCCCGCAGATCCAAGCCCCAGCGTACTGACAAAGCCTTTGCTGCGGCCACTGTTGACAAGCCCAAGCGCAAAGATGATGTATACCAAAACGACTAATACCAGCACTGCTGCAACTCCCAGCCGATTGGCGACCACGCATGCCACATAGTCGGTAGCCTGTACGGGCAGGTGGACGCGGTAGGGAGACGGGCCGAAAAATTTTGCAGTGAGAAGCATCTTTTTGGCTTGTACAGGCTGGTAGGCTGCCCCAAGCAGCTCTTCGGTAGAGAGGTTGTCCAGCTTGGAAAGGATATCCACATACGCCAGACGCTGCGTGACCTTGTTCCAGATCTTGCCAAAAAGCGAACCCGGAAACTTCGTTCCCAAAATCTTAAGCATACCCCACGAGAGATAAGCCGTTCCACCTGCCAACACGCCGACAGGGAGCAGATCAAGCAGTTCGACCTCGTTTGCACCAATAATCATAACTGCAATGGCCAGAACCAAAATGAGTGCACTGCCAAGCTCGTTCATCAGGATAAAGTAGAGCGTATTGATGATGGCAACTACTGCCGCATGCAAGAGCCGCTGGGCAGAACTACTTTCGCGGTCGCTGATGGCTGCGGCTACTCCGGCCAGCGCCACCAGAAGCATCGGCTGACCCACCAGAACGGACCGGCCTAATACCTGAACGGCAATGTGGCTGCCGTTTACCGCCGGGCTCAGCATTGCAGCGGCGAAAATAATGAAACAGACCACAAGGGAGGCAGCCTCTACAACGGCCTTGCTGCAATGAGAAATGAACTGGATTGCGCCCAGACAGATCAAAGAGGCCGCAAAGCCCAAAATATAACCGGCCATCAGACTTTTTGCCGTGTTGGCATCCAGCAGCAGTTGGCATGTGATGCCGATATTTGCCAGAAATGTGGTAAACAAAACGATGAGCGGTTCAGTACCGGCACCGACACAGAGCACCATGGCACCCATGCTGAGACCGGGCAGCACCCAGAGCTGCGTTGCAGCCTGTGCGGCAGCAGCATCTTGTGCCTTGAGCGTCAAAAGCACACAGACCCACCCAATGACCACGGCAATACAGGGCACCAGCTTTTTTGCGCCGTTCTTGCTGAAAATACGGCGCTGAAAAAGCGCGAGCTTGTAACGGATGTCCACGATTCATCCCTCCTTTTTAATTCTTAAAATTGTGTTTTTTAGCGGGGCGCTCAAAGGCGGCCTGTTTTTTGTCAGTGTCGTCATCGAGAATCACAGTGCCGGTAGTTTCCTCCGGCTTCTTCTCTCTGCGCTCAAAGATCAAAGGCTCCTTTGCAAGGAAGAAGGGGTGATAGTTGCCCTTAGAGGAAAGGACATCAGCCAGAGGCAGTTCATCAACCACATGTCCGTTAAAGTGGCTTTTATTCAGATTTTCGGCGTTTACTTTCAAATAGTAGGTCTGGTCGCGGCCCTTGTAGATCATGAGGGGCTCGCCATGGCTGACCGTGGCGATGGTGGGCGTTTTGCTCAGGGTGACCACTGCGGTTGCCTCAGGGTCAGCCTTCCCCCGGGGCGGGATGATGGCGGTGTAGGAACCCTCCTTGACAGGGAGGGGGACGAGATGGGTTGCGACGGTAGTGGCATGTTGCCTGTCGACAGCTACAGCTACCTGACGGACGATGATGGTCTCTGCGCCCACGGTGGCCGCCTCATCCTCCCAGTCTTCCCGGTCATTCAACTTACGAGGGAAAGAAGGAAAATTGTTGATGTGCCCAGAGCGTACGAGCAAATAGACGAAAGCGGCCAGGCTAGCCACAAAGGCGAACAGAAGCATAAAGATTTCCATAGTTTTTCTCCTTTTCACTTTTTGTTGCGATAATTGGCGGGCCGGGTGAGCCGTTCGAGCACATCATCGACCGAAGCTTTATCCAGAATGTACAGCAACGCCGCCAAAGCTGCTGCTAGGACCACCATAAAAATTACGATCGTAACCATAGCTTTTCTCTCCTATATGATGAATTTAGAGGATCTCCGATGATCCTATGATCCTAGTATAGCGTTTTTGATTGTGCCTCTTCAAAAAATCTCTCCTTGGCACGCTGCCGGCGGAGTTCTTTTGCACTTTGAAAAGCTGCGCTTGCAGCCAGATCCAACATGGCAGCAAGGATAAGCGAAATGATGGCAGGCAGAGCGTTCCTGATACCGACCTGCTTGATGTGCAGCACAGCCCAGGTGGTTTGGATGCTATTACGTTCTTTTTTGAGATAAGTCCCGGTCAGCTTGTCCAGCGTCGTCAGATGCTCGTCACGGTTCGAAAGAGGGGAGGCGGCGATCTCGGCACGGAGCCCTTCCAACTCCTCGCGCCATACAGTCTGCACGGCTTCCAGTGCCTGCTGGTCATCCTCCGCTGCACCGGCGGCGGCAAGACGCTGCGCAAGCGCAGGCTGTTCCGCCTGATGCGCCTTCAGGCTGGTGTTCAGCTCGACCAAGGCTGCATAATCCAGTACACTGTCGCGCAGAATAGCTAATTTCGCGGTATCAATGGGAAGTTCCACTGCCATGGCTTGTGCCACAAGGGCGTCCGCATCCTCCCGCAAGGCGCCGGTGTCCAGAGTCCCCTCCATCAGTGCACTGCGCATCGCCTTGGCACCGGCGCTCACCGCTGCTGCGCCGGTATTTTCCTGTACACCCAGAGAGACCGAAAGGGTGTTGAAATCGGTTCTAATGTCACGGTAGAAGGCTTTTTGTTTGCTTGTGGCTGCCATGTCGATCAGACCATCCAGTGCGCCAACGCTTTGCTCGATAAGCAGTCGGGCGTTCTGGGCGTCTCCGCTGTGCACCAGCGCTGCCGCCGTAAGGAGATTCTGGAACATGATGTCGTCTTCATATCCCTTGGGATACCGACTTTGCTGCTGTGCATACCTGGCTTTGAGAGCTTCCGCATCTGTTGTAGTGGAAATATTTCCGCTGCTTGCCGCCCCTTCGGCATCCGCGGCGGCGGCTTCCAATGCGTCAAGTTCAGAAAAAACAGTCATGCGCAGGTCATCCAGCTGGGTGGCGGTGTCTTTCTGGACTTTAGGCAGAAGTTCTGTATAGACATAGTTTACGCCAGTTTCAGCTGCTTCTCTGAACTGCCCGGCAGGGTAGCTGGTTTCCACGAATTGGAAAGACGACAGACTGACTGAAACCAGAAATGCCAGCCAAAAGCTGATGCTTTTCCGGCTGCCGCTGAAAACGATCTCGGTAATCTGGACGACAGCTGATGCCAGAAACGCCAGCCCGGCCTGACCCACAAAAAACAGCGTGACCATGCCTTTTTGGGTGGAATACCAAGAAAGGAGCGATGCCAGCGCAAACACGAACGAGAGCACCCACAGGCGTGTCTCCGTTCTCATACCGGGTTTGGGTTCCTTTTTTTCAAGCTTCATTTCACGATGCCTCCCTTGTCAAAATGGTGTCTGCAAGTTCATCAATGTCCGCACAAAGGTCAATTTCAGGCGGTTTGCTGTCTTTTTTTGTGTTTTTTGGTTTGCCTTCTTTTTCGTCAAAAATCTCTCCGGGATCATCGCTGACCAGATCGAAGATCCTGACAAGCGCTCCTACCATTGCAAACAGACCATCCAGCAGTGCCAGCAGATCCTTCCAGTGCACCGCCAATTCCCATACCATCCCGCCTACTAGAGCCATGCAAAGCGCGCCGGTCATTACCTCGGCAACATCTTTGAGGTGCGTAGGAAACGAGCGGATAAATGCAACCGCCGTTCCGGCGTGCTCTACCAGCCCGGTTAATGTAAGGAACCACACCATGAGAGCCCCTACGATCATGCAAAGCACGATGCACAGCAGCAGCCGCAAGGTTGCGAGAAATTTATCTTTGCTCATAGGCAACGTCCTTTCTGTCTTGCTATTCCCGGCCAATGTCCCCCCGGGGACGATTCCATTATACTCAAAAACACATTCACACCTCTAAAAATATAAAACAGCGATGCTGCGAATATTTGTAGGGAAATGCCGGTTTTGCTGTGCTGTGGGGGCTGCTCTGTCATGCACCACAACACTCGGCTGCAAGCTTTGTGCAGCCTGATATGAACCGGCTGCCTGCACGGTGAACGGCTACAAATATGATGAGTGGAAGAAGCCTTTTATGGCGATTCCTATTCGAAGGCGGCTTGAGATATTTTTTTGACTTATTTCGTTGTCCTCTTGACGGGGGACACACCAAGAGCAGCGCTGAAAAAACGAAGTCCAGATAAACAAAGATAGCCTAGGATTCTTCCCTCATGGAAGAGCCCTAGGCTATCTTTGTGTTATAAAAGTGTTTGGGACAAACGCGCAGCCTGCATCGCACGATGCAGAACACAAGGGGATTGGGCACAGCCCAACAAGCATTTTGAATTTGGATTTTGAAAAAACTGATTCAAAAATCGCAAGTTGGTACCAAGTTGCACTGCTTGCCGCGTAGAAATTCCCGTAAACTTCTGCGCCAGAAATTTTAAATCACTTCAGCTTTGCGAGAATATCGTCTGCGCTCACGCCGCTGGCCAGCAGCTTTTTCAGCACGTCCTCGGCTTCGGCTTTCTTTGCGGATTCCGCTGCTTTGGTTTCAGCTTTGAACTTTTTGGCTTCGATTCTAGCGATTTCCTTGTCGATAGATTTCAGCTCGGCCTTCTTGGTTTTCAGGTCGGCTTTCAGAGCATCAATGTTCGCAGTGATGGATGCGATTTCAGCAGCAACGGCTTCCTTTGCGGACTGCTTTTCGGCGATCTGCGCAGTAAAGTCAACGGTTGCTTTTACGGTCTTGGTCTTGTTCTTGCTTCCTTTGGGACGGGGCATAGGTGACACCTCCAATATTTTTTGATGGTTTCAGTATAACACTCGTTTTTTATGTTCGCAAGAGGTGCAGTATGTAGAATAAAATATATTTTGATTGAACAGTAAAACAATTTGGAAATACGAATATTTGAGCCGCGCTTACAGCCAGAAAGCTTCTCTTAGCTCCTCAATGATCCTCACATTGTCGTCCGGGAGGATTCCACCATTTGATTTTATCCTTGGAAATTGCGGATTTCTATGATTTGAGCGCATTATCAATCAGAACTTGCTTCAGATTTCTTCCAGCCTACTTTATAAAACTATTTTTTCTGATGATTCTTCAAGGTTTCGAGAAGTTTCTTATATGTCGAATTATATTTTTCCAAGTCCAACCCATCGTCTGATGAGTAAAACATGATTCTTTTCAATTCTTTGTACTGCGAAATAGCATCTTTTTTTACAGCCCCTTGTTCCTCTTTTAACCTATAGTGGTAATCATAGTCATATACCAGATCATATATTTTATAGAGCTGTTCGACGTCATCTGGCTCTAAAAATGTGCACTCAGCTACAATGGACTGCCACTCACTGAAGTACCTGATATTTACAGAACTTCCTTCTGTTTTTAAATAGCTTTCAATGCTCTTTAAATCGTAGTACAAAACTGAAGCAGCTTGCCTTGTTTGAGCCCCGCTCTGACTATAGTAAACAAGCCACCCACCTAGCAGCGTACAAGCGCCACCGATTGTTGCTGATGCTAAAGATGACCAATCCATAAATTTTTCCTTTTTCCCAATTACCTTAGTTTTCTTGGCCGCTATATTAGCGTTGCCTGCCGCTCACCGCGTAGAAGTGTGCAAAGTTTCGAGCAGAAAAGCCGTGAGAAATTTCTCACGTTTCAAATATAACCCTTTAAAACCAAGTTTTCAAGGGCACTGGTGAAATATACATGAACCTGTATTGCAGTATCAAAGCTGCATACAAATACCTCAAGTCCTAATAGTAAGCCGATTTTGCTTCCCCCTGCGGCTTGGACACCTATCTGACCACTTATTTTGTCCATCGTCGTTTTAAGCTGTGTTTTTCATGCGAAACTGGGCAATTTGCAAAAAACTTTCAGCTTCTGCGAGGTTTTTTCTAAGGCCATGTGGGATGCATTTGTAAGGATTTCTATTGATTCCCAGATATAACCATGATAAAATAATGAGAGAATTCAAACAACGATGTCGAAAGATTGGTATCCTCCATTTTCACTGTGGGGGATATCCCTTTATGCGGGAAGGGGTGAACAAGGTGGCATTATGTCTGTTTGAGCACAATGAGAAAGCATATCGTGCAGTAGTCCGGATGATGGAGCAGTACAGTGAAGCCGATATTATCCACCCGACCGGCACCGGAAAGAGCTACATTGCAATTAAAACGACCCTTGGCGAATCAGCCGTCAGGGGCTTTTTGCCTGCTCTGAAATATGCGACCAGGGTCCATCGGAACCAGAAAACACTTGCAAAGTATCAGGCGCAGGTGGACAACTCGTGGACATCGGAGCAGGCTGCGCAAGCCGAAACAGTTACGGCAAAAGCAGGTTAAAGCAAGAAACTTACAAACAAACGTAAATTTATGTGAGGAGAAAAAATGGCTACGAATACTGTCGGAATCGATAAGGAAGTTGAAGTTAACCGCAAGGAAAATCTGCGCGATCATCGCCTGTACTGGATCGGGCGGCGGACACAGGACGTGATCCTGTCATCTCTGGCGCTGGTGGTGCTGTCGCCGGTCATGCTGGCTACGGCTATCGCAATTGTGGTGGACGACCCGTCTGCAGGCCCTGTCTTTAGTCAGGAGCGCATCGGACGCAACGGAAAGCCCTTCAAGTTCTATAAGTTCCGCTCCATGTGCCCTAATGCGGAGGCAAAACTGGACGACCTTTTGGACCAGAACGAGATGGATGGTCCTGTGTTCAAGATCAAGGACGACCCGCGCATTACCCGTGTGGGCAAGTTTATCCGCAAGACCAGCCTGGATGAGCTGCCGCAGCTGTGGAACATTCTGAAGGGCGATATGAGCATCGTTGGCCCTCGCCCGGCACTTCCCCGTGAGGTGGAGCAATACGGCGACTACGAAAAGCAGCGCCTGTATGTGACCCCCGGCCTGAGCTGCTACTGGCAGATCGCCCCGCACCGTAATGACCTCTCCTTTGAAGAGTGGATGGATTTGGACGTGAAATACGTCAAGGAGCGCAGCTTCTGGGTGGATTGGAAAATTATTTTTAAGACGTTTAAGGTGTGTTTGTTGGGGCGTGGGGAGTAAAAAATAGTACATGGAAGGAAAACGGTTGGAGAGACGAGATGGAGAGAGACCTTAGAATTGCGGTATTTGGACAGAAACGATTGTCGAGAGAGGGCGGCGTAGAGATCGTTGTAAAGGAGCTGTGTACACGGATGGCACGGCAAGGTTGTCAGGTGACCTGCTACAACCGGTCGGGGCACCATGTGAGCGGTGCAGAGTATGACGATATCGATAGCACGAACTATGAGGGGATTCGGCAGAAGCACGTTCCGACGATAGAAAAGAAAGGGGCTAGAGATATAATACGCGGCTGTCATAATAGGGACAAGGGTACGGCAGAGAATGAAAGGCTCCGCGACCCGAAGTTCATATTTTCTTACCCGAAGAATGAACGACTGATCTTTTTGAACGGCAGAAATCCTACGCAGAAAGAAATCTCGACCATGAGGGTGGGGTGACAGCCAGCGGACAGGCGAGCGAGCCTATCCGCTCTTTGTGTTGGCCGAGAGATTGATGAAGAAATTGAGTGGGATTGTGGGAAGGATTTATGAGTAAGAAACTTGCGATTGCGATGTTCGGACAGAAGCGATTATCGAGAGAAGGCGGAGTAGAGATCGTTGTCAAAGAACTCTGCACCCGAATGGCACAGGATGGCTGTGACGTGACCTGCTACAACAGAGCAGGCCATCATGTGAGTGGTGCAGAATATGACGATGCTGGTAAAACGGAGTACGAGGGAATCCGTCAGAAGTCTGTTCCGACCATTGAACGGCGTGGACTTGCGGCGGTAAGCTCTTCCTTTTTCGCAGCACTTTATAGTGCATTTGGAAGATATGATGTGGTGCATATCCACGCCGAAGGACCGGCCTTCTTTACATGGCTGCCGAAGATGTTTGGGAAACGAGTTGTAGTTACCGTTCATGGCGTCGACTGGCAGCGCGAGAAATGGCAATCAGGACTTGGCTCTAAGTTTATCCATCAAGGCGAAAAAAATGCTGTGAAATATGCGGACGAGGTCATTGTTCTGAGCAAAGGAGTGCAAGACTATTTTAAGGAAACTTATGGAAGAGAAACGCACTTTATCCCCAATGGCGTGAATAGGCCGCAGATTCGGGAAGCAAAGCTGATCACGGATAATTTTGGATTGGAAAAAGACTCCTACATACTGTTCCTCGGTCGTCTGGTGCCGGAAAAGGGTATTCGATATCTGGTTGAGGCTTTCAAGAATGTTGAGACGGATAAAAAGCTGGTCATTGCAGGCGGCTCCAGTGATACGGATTCCTTTATGGAGGAATTGAAAGAGCTGGCAAAGGGTGACGAACGGATTCTCTTTACCGGGTTTGTACAGGGAGCGATGCTGGATGAACTGTACAGCAACGCTTATATCTATACGCTACCGTCTGATCTGGAAGGAATGCCATTAAGTCTGCTGGAGGCAATGAGTTATGGAAACTGCTGTCTGGTTTCTGACATTCCAGAGTGTGCAGAGGTCGTTGAAGACAAGGCATTGATTTTCAAAAAGTCGGATGTAGAGGACTTGCAAGAAAAATTGCAAGATGCCTGTGACCATCCTGAACTGGTTATGAAAATGAAGAATCAGGCAGCTGACTTTATCTGTGAGAAATATAACTGGGATGAAGTTGTAAAGGAAACGATGAAACTGTACAGGAGAAAATAATAGATGAGAGTATTGATAATAAATACTCTCATCTAACCGAAACAGCAGATGATTTTATCAAAAGGACTTTAAGCATTATTACCTGCGTTTGGATGGAGCACTTTGGTTTATGAATAACACATTGGAAGTGCTTCATCTGAACAGAGGTAGTGAAATAGAACATAGAATATAACGGTTGACACTTGAATTGCTGAGAAAATATTTATCGGCAGAAAGACAGTACGTAACCCGTATTGTGAAAAGAAATTTATAAGGAGAAAAGGCAATGATAAGAATTCTTCATTCTGTCAGCAATATGGATCGTGCTGGTATTGAGACGATGCTGATGAACTATTATCGATATATGGATAAGTCAAAAGTCCAGTTTGATTTTTTGTGTAACAAGAAAAAGCCGGGAGCATATGATGATGAAATCAAATCTATGGGTGGAAGGATTTACCATACACCGGGACTGAATCCAGCGAAGTATCCTGAATATCTCAAGTTTATGAGAAAATTATTCCATGAGCATCCGGAATATAAAATTGTTGAGGCGCACAATGGGGCGCTTGGCGTGTATGCACTTCATGCTGCCAAAGTGAGCAAAATCCCTGTGCGCATTTTTCATGCTCACGGGGCAAGTATAACAAAGGATTGGAAATTACCGATTAAACTTGTTTGCAAAGCAATGTTGCCCGCCAATATGAATGAGCATTATTCATGTGGTGTTGAAGCTGCAAGATGCTATTTTGGAAATAAGGTAGTTGGCGAAAAGGATTATGTGTTGATTCCGAATGCAATCAATATTTCAAATTTTGTTTTTAATGAATTAACACGAGAAAAAATCCGCAGAGAGAACGGATTAGATGGCAAGCATGTAATTGGACATGTAGGCAGGTTTATGGCTCAGAAGAATCACATGTTCTTGTTAGACGTATTTGCAGAAGTGCATAAATTAGATGAAAAGGCTCAGCTGGTTCTACTTGGCGATGGAGAATTGATGGAAGCGGTAAAACAAAAAGCTGATAAATTGAATCTTGAAAATAATATTACATTTGTGGGAAATGTAGGAAACGCAAATGAATGGTATCAGGCATTTGATTGCTTTGTTTTACCCTCAATCTGGGAGGGTCTCCCTGTTGTAGGTGTAGAGGCTCAAGCAGCAGATTTGCCCTGTGTTTTCTCAGCAAATGTAACAAGAGAAATTGGCTTCAGTGAACGAGCTGAATTTATTGGATTGGATGAGCCATTAAATAAATGGGCGAGGACAATAGGAAAGGCACTCCTACAGACAAATAGAGTTGACAGAACAGATTTGATTACGGAAAAGCACTATAACATTGAAGTGGAAGCAGAGCGGCTGCAGGAACGATATCTGCAATTGTATAAGGAGCGGTGTCAGGCATGAAGATTGGAATTTTGACGCATCATTACATAAATAATTTTGGGGCTTTTTTACAGGCCTATGCATTACAGACTGCTTTGCAGGAAATGTATCCCAATGACGAAGTTCAAATTATAGATTGTATGAATGTGAAACATTTTGTGATTAATGCGGGAGGATGGTTTCGTTTTTATAAAAATAAAGAAACACTGTCCGATTGGCTGCAAAAAATCAAATTGCCTATTACATTTGCGAAAGCCAGGAAAAAATATATGGCGCTTACGCCAACCTGCTACAATGCTAAAGATATTGAAAAACTGGGTTTGGACTATATTGTAGTGGGTAGTGACGAAGTGTGGAACTATCAGGAGACAAAGGGAAACGCAAAAGTAAAATTTGGTGTTGGTTTGGAAAAAGAAAAACTGGTTGCGTATGCACCGAGTGTTGGTCAAACACATGAAACGGACGTACCTGAGTATGTAAAGACAGGAATTTTAAAGTTTAAGGCTGTGTCGGCAAGAGATCAGTTAACAGAAGAACT
Source organism: uncultured Faecalibacterium sp. (assembly GCA_934524985.1). Classification (GTDB taxonomy): domain Bacteria; phylum Bacillota; class Clostridia; order Oscillospirales; family Ruminococcaceae; genus Faecalibacterium. Next base: position 158,933 of record CAKSYT010000001.1, read on the forward strand.
TGCTGAGAAAATTCGGAATGAGGAGATCGAAAGAGTTACAGATCCTACATTCCTCGTACATATTCCAGATGAAGAAGTGCCAGTAGTGACTCAGCCATATATGCTTTTTTATTACTGCGATGGTCTGTCAGAGGTGGAAAAGCAGAAACTTATTGATTATGCACACAAAAAAGGTATGGCGGTTTATGGTGCAGGAGAATGCGATAAACGGTATACGGACATAACGGTCAATCTTACACCGTTTCAGTGGGTCTGGATGTTTCGGAATGCAGCGTGTGTGGTAACCGGGACATTTCATGGAGCAGTATTCTCTATGCTTAACCATCGTCAGTTCGCTTGCTACTTGACAAATCCCAGCAGAATTCGGAAGGTTTCATCACTTCTTGGAGAGTTTGGGCTGGCAAATAGACGCTGCGAGGGAAATGCAATTCAAATTATCGAAACACTTAATCAAAAGATAGATTATGATTCTATTGAGGTCGAGTTTAACAAAAGAAGAAGCAAAAGTAAAAAATTTCTCAAAAGGGCAATTGGTTAAAAAACAGTGAATTGCTAGTGTGGGACGTAAACAGATTGGATAGGGAATATGGGAATAGTTCTATTTAAAAATAAAAAAACATGCTGTGGTTGTGGTGCATGTGCTTCTATCTGCCCTAAAGAAGCAATATCGATGAAACCAGATAATCAAGGATTTATTTATCCAGTGATTGATTCGGATTTATGTGTTTCATGTGGTGCATGTAAAAAGGTATGTGCATATCAGAATGAAAGTTCACTGCATAAACCGGTTCAAGCTTATGCGGCTGTGAATAAGGCGAAAGAGCAACTTGAAAAATCGGCTTCAGGTGGTATTTTTGCTGCTGCCGCGACATTTTTCCTAGAGAATAATGGGGTGGTGTTTGGTTCAGCACTTGACTTTGAGGACGGACATCCGATAGCACATTTGATTGGAATCGAAGATATAGAGCAGTTAAAACGCATTCAAGGTTCAAAATATGTCCAAAGTTCAGTTGAGCAAACGTATAAACAGGCAAGGCGTAAATTAGACGAAGGAAAGAATGTCCTTTTTTCAGGGACACCTTGTCAGATTGCAGGTCTGTATGGATATTTACGGAAAGACTATAGTAATCTGTGGACAATCGATGTGATTTGTCATGGAGTTCCTAATTTGAGATTTTTTGATGATTATCTCCACATCGAAGGACAAAAACGTGGGGGAATTCCAATTGGATATTCTTTTCGTGATAAAAAACGCGGTTGGGGTATGAATGCAAGATTAGATTTGAAATGCCCATCAGGTGGAGAAAAGAGCATATATATACCAGCAAGATTGACATCTTATAATACATTGTTTTTGGATGGAGATATTTATAGAGAAAACTGCTACGAGTGTCCATATGCGCATAAAGAGCGAGTGGCAGATATGACAATTGGGGATTTTTGGGGAATCGAACGGGAACATCCTGAGTTATTGAAGCAGGATGCGTTTGATGAAAGAAAAGGCATTTCCTGCATACTTGCGAATACTGAAAAAGGTGTAGAACTGTGCAATAAATTGACGGATAGAATTTGGCTTAGTAAAAGTTCGTATGATAAAATCGCAAGAAAAAACGGACAGCTTAGTCATCCATCTGTTCAATCATCTCGTCGAAAAATAATTATGGAGCTTTACGAAAAGACTGGGTATGACGGGGTGGAAAAGTGGTTCCATAAAAAGTATAGAAAACAAATAGTTGTGCACAGTGTTTATAATGCGATTCCTAGAAAAGTAAGAGTTGCATTGAAAAATATAATCAAAAAATAGAGGAGAATTACGGATGGCTTCAAAACACATGAATTTGAAAAGAATATCGCATCGAATAAAAGAAGAAGTAGGTTCTACAATGGAAGTTGCAAATGTAGTGGGTATTAGAGGTGCATTTGCAACATTCCGTGGTAAAGTAGATATTCAAATTATGGTTCATAATGGACATATAGAGCATCCGTGGATCAAAAAGCACTTAATAAAAAAGCATGAGGCAATGAATGCGTATTTTGAACGAACTTGCATAAAAGTTACCGAAGAACGGATTTGCAATATTAAAATTCCAGAACAGGATGAAAATTATAAGGATTGCATTTGGATATGCTGGTGGCAAGGGATGAAGAATGCTCCAGATATCGTAAAAAAATGTGTAGCGTCTATTCGGATTCATGCTGGAAACCATAAAATTGTAATTATTACAGACGAAAACTACAAGGAATTTGTTACATTTCCAACTTGGTTAGAAGAAAAATATAAACGTGGAATTATAACAAAAACACATCTTTCAGATTTATTGAGAATTTCGCTTTTAGCTCAATATGGTGGAATTTGGTTGGATTCGACTTTTTTCTGTACAGGAGATCTTCAGCCGTATTTCGATATGCCGGTTTGGTCGATTAAGCGACCAGACTATCGCCATGTTTCTGTGGCATGTGGTGAATTTGCAAACTATTCATTTGGATGCACTACAGAATACAGAAAAGTTTTTGCTATCTTACGAGAATATCTTCTGGATTATTGGGAGCATTATGATTATATGATTGATTATCTGTTTTTAGATTATTTGATTGTTCTTGCAAGAAAGCAAAATGATTATGTGAATCAGGCATTTAATGAAATCATCCCTAATAATAAAAACTGCGATGAACTGTTGAAGGTTCTTGGAACTACGTTTGATTCTAGTGCTTGGGAAATGTTGAAGGATAATACGGCATTGTTTAAGCTGACATGGAAAGCTGATTTTCCCCAAATAGTTGATGGAAAGAAAACGTATTATGGAAAAATGCTGAATGGAGAACTTCTTTAAGCATGGGGAGATTGGAGGTAAGAGGGAAACGATGCTAGAGTGTTTAAAAAGTGATTTATATCGCTATGAGGGAAAGACAACATGGAAATCCTTTATTAAGTACTATAGAAAAAATGCAGGATTCCGTTTTTTAGTAGCTTATAGGCTTGTAAATGAAAAAGGAATTCTTAAAATCATGGGTGGAATTCTTTGGACGTTTAGAGATAAACAGCGAATTCAAATTTTGAGAGAAACAAAAATTGGATGTGGGTTATATATAAGCCATGGCGGACCTGTTGTTGTTAATCCTTCGGCGGTTATTGGAAACAATTGTAACCTTTCGCAATTTGTTACAATTGGCTCAAATGAAGGAAGAGCTGCAGTGATAGGTGATAATGTTTATATTGGACCCAATACTTGTATAGTTGAGGATGTAAATATTGGAGATAATGCCACAATAGGTGCAGGAAGTGTTGTTACTAAGGACATTCCCTCAAACGCGACTGCAGCTGGAAATTATGCTAAAGTGTTGAATTTTAATAATCCGGGCAGATATGTTGAAAATAGATGGGCTTGTATGTCGGGGGGGGGGCAAAACTATTGATACAGTACAGGATGCCCATTAATAAGTGCGCATAACGAAATAACTTTATTGAGGCATGGCGCAAGAAAGGAAAATAGTAATGAAGAAGATACTTTTTGTTATGCCAACACTTCGAGATGGCGGTGCAGAACGTAGTTTGGTTAATTTATTGACTGAACTTCCAGAAGATAAATACGAGATAGATTTACTATTGCTAAAAAAGCAGGGGACGTTTTTGTCACAAGTTCCATCTTATGTAAACATCTTGGAGCAACCTCCAATTTTGAAAAAATTATACGGACCTGTAAGAAAAGCGGGCATCTATATGCCTGTAAAGGTTTTAGGAAATTTGTTGGCTAGAATTGTAAAATCGGGAATGGGAAACCAGAAAGCCTTTATGTGGGAATACTTTTACAAGCCCATTATAGACGGTTTGGACAAGGAATACGATGTTGCGGTTGGATTCTTGGGAGGGGAATCAACATATTATATTGTTGACGAAGTAAAAGCCAAAAGGAAAATACATTGGGTACATAATGATTACAGAACTTCCGGAATGCCAAAAAAATACGACTTGAAGCTCTTTCCGAAGGTAGATGCGGTTGTGACAATTTCAGAGGAATGTCTTGCAATATTAAAGGAAGAATTTCCACAGTTTCAAGATAAATTTTATTGTATAGAGAACATCACATCATCGGCAGTAATCAAAGCACGAGCAAATGAGTTTATTCCGGAAGAGTACAAAGGGCTCAAAAACATTTTACTATCGGTTGGACGATTATCCGAACAAAAGGGATTTGATATGGCAGTTTCTGCTGCAAGCGAACTAAAGAAAAAAAGGTTAAAATTCAAATGGTTTATTATTGGAAGTGGTCCACTTAAAGATAAACTTAATGATCAAATAAAAAAAGAAAATGTGGAAGATTGTGTTGAACTCTTAGGAACAAAATCTAATCCATATCCATACATAAAAAACTGTGACATTTTTGTACAGCCGTCAAGATATGAGGGAAAATCCGTTGTAATTGATGAAGCAAAAATTCTGGCAAAGCCTATTATCGCAACAGCATATCCTACGGTAAAGGATCAAATACAGAATGACAATGAAGGAATAATCGTTGAACTTAATGTGAATGGAATAGTGAATGGAATAGTTGCCTTATGCTCTGATAATGTAAAAAAACAACAGATAACAGAGTATTTAAATAGACAGGAGTACGGAAATCGAGAAGAAATAATGAAGTACATTAAACTGTTCGATAAATAAAGAGGGACGATGTTATGAGGGTATTATTCATATCTAAAAGCCTTCATGCTGTATCCGGCGCAGGTGTAGGCTCAAGAATGCATTTAAATGCATTGAGACGATTAGTCGGAGAAGAAAATGCATATGTAGTGGATGTTGGATTATCTGAGGCTGCACATAGAGAAGAAAAATATATTGCGTACGGAAAGTATCGCAATATATTAGATCGATTGCATAGACATTTAGAAGGAAATACATATTTATTCAGTAATAAGATTATAAGTGATGTATGCAAAATAATAAAAAAGGAAAAAGTCTCTTTTGTTTTCGTTGATGATTCGTACTATGGAAATTTAGTGAAAACAATAAAAAAGGAATGCGATGCAGTGACAGTAGTTACCTTTTTTCATGATGTTAAAGCTGCATTGTTTAGAATTTGGATGAAAACTGCACCTTGGTTTGATAAAATCGATTTCAGAATAGGACTTGCACAGGAAAAGATTAGTACGATGTATACAGATGCAAATATTGTCTTAAATCAAAATGAAAATAGCTTGTTAAGGCAATATTATAATGTGAATGCAGACTTTTATTTTCCAGTTTGTGTGTCCGGAGAAAACAAACAACAGATAGGATTGAATCCATATTGTGGAAATAAAAAACATATTCTATTTGTTGGCACATATTATTTGCCAAACATTCAGGGCCTGCATTGGTTTTGTGATACGGTATTTGATAATGTCAAAGAGAATTATGATATATGGGTAATCGGAAAAGGATTAGAAAAAGTACGAGATGAGTTTGATGACGATGATATCCATGTGATTGGGTTTGTTGACAGTTTATCAGAATACTATAGTTACGCAGATATGGTAATAGCACCCTTAACAGATGGTGGAGGTATGAAAATAAAAACTGCAGAGGCAATCTCCTATGGAAAGATGTTTTTAGGGTCTTCAGAAAGCCTATATGGATACTGGGAGGAAATTCCCGATGATTTGAAAGGTAAAGTTGTGTTTAAATGTGATACAGCGGAAGAATATCTGAATGCTTTCAACAAGATAGATGAGAAGCCAATCTGTAAGAAAAATGGGGAACTGATCACGCTTTATGATCGACTTTATTCTGAAAATGCAGCTTATAATATCATGAAAGATATTGTCGAAAAAACAACAGGAGTAAAACTATGATTATCACAAAAACACCATTCCGTATGTCTTTTTTTGGCGGCGGAACAGATATGGAAAGCTTTTTTAGAGAAAACGGTGGAGCTGTTTTATCTACCACATTTGACAAATATTGTTATGTAAATGTACGCCATTTACCAAGGTTCTTTGACTATTCTACGGAGTTGTCTTATTCAAAGACGGAGCGCGTGACAAACATTGACGATATTCAGCATCCTGCAATCCGCAACGCAATGAAAATGTTAGACATGCATGAGATTCGTCTTACATATGAAGCAGACCTTCCGGCACGTTCTGGCTTAGGAACATCAAGTTCCTTTGCAGTTGGAATGTTAAATGCTTTTTATGCTTTGAAGGGCAAGTACGCAGACAAGAAGAAACTGGCAGATGAAGCAATTTATCTTGAGCGTAATCTCTGTCAGGAAGCTGGTGGTTGGCAGGATCAAATTGCTGCTTCTTTTGGCGGATTTAACCGCATTAACTTTAATGCGGATGGGTATGAGGTTTTGCCAGTCATTATTTCTCCGGAGCGAAAGAAGCAACTCAATCAGAATTTAATGATGTTCTTTACCGGATTTACCCGTTTTTCTTCGGATGTGCAAAAAGCGAATGCAGCAGGAAAGCAGGATAAGACGGCACAGCTGAAAGAGATGCTTGCTCTGGTTGATGACGCTGAACGTGTTCTGACAGATAAGAATGCAGATCTTGATGATTTTGGCAGAATGCTGGATCACACTTGGAAACTTAAACGTCAAACTGGATCGGCTGTTTCTACAAATAGTATTGATGAACTTTATGCAAAAGGCGTGGCGGCTGGTGCATTGGGCGGAAAATTGCTGGGAGCCGGTGGCGGTGGATTCCTTGTATTTTATGTTCAGCCTGAGCGACAGGATGCAGTGCGATGGGCGATGCGCGATTTGATGCATATTCCGTTTGCGTTTGAAGATGGTGGTACGAGGGTGATTCATTATACACCGGAAACATATATTCCGAAGGAGTAAAAATGAAAAAGTTAAGAGTTTTACAGATATTGAATTTTTGGCGCTTAATACCAGCCTATATATGTATTTGTATGGCATCTGAAGAAGTGAAGAATGTAGTGATAGAGGAACTGTATCATTGGAAAAAATGTGATAAGAGAAATGAGGTTTCCAGATTTGATATTTTTTCTGGATTGATGTTGGAACGGAAAGAGTATCGGTCGTTGCTGCAATACCGATTCAATCGGGGGGGGCAAAACTTTTGCTGAAGGTTTTGTTTCCTGGGATGGAAACGCTTTATATTAATACACCAAAGATTGGCCCCAGATTGTTTATTCAGCATGGATTTGCAACAAACATTAGTGCAAAACAAATTGGGAGCGATTGCTGGATTAACCAGCAGGTTACCATAGGGTATACCTTTGCACCAGATCCCCCGATCATTGGGAATGGAGTTCGTGTTTCTGCTGGAGCAAAGGTGGTTGGAAATATCACAATTGGCGATAATGCAATTATTGCTGCAAACGCAGCAGTAGTAAAAGATGTCAGAGAAAACGAAGTAGTTGGTGGTGTTCCGGCAAAAACCATTGGTGAAAATGTGGAACATAAATTGTATTTTGGCGAGAACGAAGGCATACGGAAATGATGCTATGAGGTAAAAGCATGAAGGATTTAATGAAGCATCTAGATATACTAATTAGTAGATATCCAGTTTTAGAGGAATCAAGGCAAGATATTGAAAAGGCATATTTAGTTCTTGAAGAGTGTTACAGGGAAAAGAAAAAAGTTCTAATAGCCGGAAATGGCGGGTCGGCAGCAGATGCGGAGCATATTGTCGGGGAATTGATGAAGGGATTTAAACTTCCCAGAAAACCTGATATGGGGTTTGCCAGTAAGTTAATTGAAAAAGATGAAGAACTGGGACGTGTTTTGGCGGATAATCTTCAAGGTGCACTTCCAGCTATTGCATTAGATGGTCATCCGGCGCTATCAACAGCATATATGAATGATTGTGAACCATTACTTTGTTTTGCGCAGCAGATTAATGGCTACGGGACAGAAGGAGATGTGTTTTTAGGCATATCCACAAGTGGAAATAGCAAGAACATCTTGTATGCAGCGGTTACTGCACATGCAAAGGGCATGAAAGTAATTGGGTTGACAGGTGCTAAAGATAGTAAACTTGAGACTTTGAGTGATGTATGTATTAAAGCTCCTCAGACAGAGACTTATATGATCCAAGAATTACATTTGCCAATATATCATTGCTTGTGTCTGATGCTTGAGGATAGATTTTTTTGACATTTATAATTTGTGGAATGCGAGGTGAGATTGTTGCTAGATTTAAAGGTTAAAAAATCATCGATTCTCTTGGCTGTGTACTTGTTTTCAATGTTTTTGCCCGGATATTTTTCAAGCCCAATTATGCAAATGGTATCAAATATAATGATGGTTGGAGTAGCAAGTTATCTTTTTTCAGTAAAATACAAGCCGTCGCGTTTTATGATACTAACAATATGCTATTTTGCATATTTAATCGCAATAACATTTATATATCATAATAAGGCAGCAGATGTTCATTTAATTATTTCGAATTTAAAAATTGTATTTATGCTTTGTGCTATTGAGTATTTACTTAAAAGAACACCGGATAGCACAATCAATATAATGTTTTTTATATTGATAACATTTGTTTTAATTGACTTCGCTTCAATAGTGTTGTTTCCAAATGGGTTATATCAAACAGAACAGATTTGGAATGAGTGGTCATCTTCACAAGAAGCACATTGGATATATGGAAATAAAAATAATCGGATCTATTGGTATGTGTTATTATCTATAATTACATGGCTAAGATACATCTTTAATAATAAAAGTAAAGTGATGGTTTTGATAACATCTGGAATTTCTATAGTTGCTATGATGCTGGTCAAATCAAGTACTGCAACAATTGTTGCTATTTTTGTTAGCGTGGGTGTCTTTTATTTAACATATAAAAAGCAAACAAATTTAAATATGAATTCATACGGTATTTTAGTGATTTATGGATGTATAACGGTTTTGATTTTATTGGGGTCCACTTCGTTGCTGAAACCATTTGTTGAAGGCGTATTACATAAGGATATGACATTTACAGGTCGTAGCACAGCCTGGGAGAGAGTATTGTTGTTAATTGCTAGCAAACCCGTATTTGGTTGGGGAGTAATTGATAGTGAAACGGCAACGAGACTTTTGAAAAGTATTGCCTTTGTAAATCCGCATAATCAGTTACTGAATTGTCTTTGGCAAGGTGGTATTATACTTGTCTTCATTTTAAGTTTAATAATGACTACTACAGCTTTTAATATCGCTAAAACTCCGAATAGACCTGAAAGAACGGGAATTCAATTTGTTTGGATAGGATTGCTAATAGATATGATATTTGAGGTATTACTCGGTACGGGCGCAACATGGATTTGTTTGCTATTAATTAATCATTTGTACGAATTTATATATGAACGAGAGGGTTCGTAGAGTGTAAGGAGATAAGATGAATAAAGTAAAGAGACTGTTAATGACAATTTTGACATCAGGGATAGCAACGATATTGAGCTTTTTGATTAGCTTTATCTTAACTCCGTATATTACAAATAAACTTGGTGTTGAGGCATACGGATTTGTTACGTTAGCAAAGAACTTTACTCAGTATGCTACTATTATTACAATTGCTTTGAACTCGTATGCAGCTAGGTATATTACGGTTTCATATCATAATAATGATATGGAAAAGGCTCAAGAATATATTTCTTCTGTATATTATGGAGATGTGGCAATTTCAGCAGTAATTATGATTGTTGCTGGCGGATTTGTTTTGTTTTTAGATAGAATACTTAACATCTCGTTAGAACTAGTTATTTCTGTAAAATTGCTTTTTCTTTTTGTTTTTTTGGGTTTCGTTCTGACAACTGTTGGTACATCTTACACGGCGGCGGCTTATATAAAAAACAGATTAGATATTGTAGGAATTTTTCGGAGCCTCTCTTATATTTTTGAGGTGCTGTTTTACGTTGTTGTTTTCGCTTTTTTTACTCCAGAAGTTTGGCAAGTGGGAGTGGCCATCTGCATAGCTCAGTTGGTGATATTCGGCGGTAATTACTACATATATAAAAAATATACACCAGAATTAAAGATAAGGCGGAAAAGCGTTTCGTTTAATGCAATAAAAAAGTTAGTGGTGAATGGCATTTGGAATTCTATTAATAGCCTTGGGAATACACTAAATTCAGGATTGGATTTAATAGTGACAAATCTGTGGTTGTCTGATTTGGCAATGGGACAAATTGCAATAACAAAAACAATTTCAAGTATTTTTATGAGTTTTAATCAGCTGCTAGCACAACCTTTTCAGCCGCTACTTTTGAAGAGCTATTCGGATGGAAATAAGAATAAACTTGTTTCTGAATTAAAGCTCTCAATGAAATTAACGGGTCTGTTTTCAAGTATCGTTTTCGCTGGTTTTTTTTCTTTAGGAAAAGTTTTTTATGCCCTTTGGATACCAGGACAGGATATTGATTTGATATATGTACTAACAGTTATCACGATGATATCTTCCGTTATCGAGGGACCGGTATATCCGCTATATTATATATATACACTGACTGTTAAAAATAAAATTCCTTGTATTGTTACAGTTATAGGTGGAATATTTAATGTGGCAGGTATGGCAATCCTAGTAAAATATAGTTCGCTGGGTATATATTCTATTGTATTAACAACAACGGTCATTATGCTATTTATCAATCTTGTGACGAACCCGATTTATATGACACACTGCTTAAAAATAGAATGGTTTACATTTTATCCAACGCTTTTAAGAACGATAATTTCTTGCACTTGTATGGCAATAAGTTTTACTTTAATTGCAAAAACATTGAATCCAAACACATGGGTGTCATTTGTTTTAACCGCAATCTTATGTGGCTTTATAGGGTGTATAATACATTTGGTTCTTGTATTTTCACGTGATGAAAAATCGAGGATTTTAGTCATTATTAAGAGTAAAGAAAAATAATGTAAAAGATAAGAACAATGTTACATAGGGGAGAAAGGGTAGAATGATATCAACAAGAGAAGAATTGAAAAATGTAATTGAGCTTGAAAAAAAAGGATATTCAAGAAAAAGCTTAATTCGACGATATTTGCGCGAATTAAGAATTTGTGAATATTATAAAAATTGTGCGGGGGGGCACAACACGACTCTTATTTAAACTCCATAACTTTTATAGAAATAGGTTAGGGTTGCGATTAGGGTTTGAAATTCCGTTAAATGTTTTTGGAAAAGGACTCCATATATTTCATACAGGAAGCATTATCATCAATGAAACTTCATCCGTCGGAGAATATTGTAATATAATTGGATCAACTTGTTTGGGCAGTAAAGATGGTGGAAACGGTCCCACAATAGGAAATCATTGCGAATTGGGGATGAATTCAGTTGTCATTGGAAATGTTAAAATAGGAAATAATGTTTATATTGGAGCTGGGGCAGTGGTAACTAAAAGCTTTGAACAGAATGGAGTTTCTTTGGCTGGGGTTCCAGCTAAAATTGTAGCAAGCAGAAAAGATAGTAAGAAAGCTGATTGAAAAATTATGAAAACAGTAATAATGGCCGGAGGGCGAGGAACTCGAATATCTGAATTATTCCCTGATATTCCGAAACCTTTGATTCCAATAGAAGGTGTTCCAGTTCTTGAGCGAGAGATTATCTCGTTAAGGAATCAGGGATTTAAAGATATCATTATGACTGTTTCCCATATGGGAGACAAAATCATGAACCATTTTGGAGATGGCGCTAAATTGGGAGTGGCGATTCAGTACTACAATGAAGTCACACCGCTTGGAAATGCTGGTGCACTTTTTAAGCTACGAGAGCAACTAGGAGATGAACCGTTCCTGCTTTTGAATGCAGATGCCGTTTTTGATGTTGATTTCAACCGAATGGTCAGATTTCATCAGGAACATGGTGGATTGGTGACATTGTTCACTCATCCTAATAACCATCCTTACGATAGTGGGCTCATCATTGCGGAAAAGGATATGTCGGTTCAATCTTGGCTGGCAAAGGAAGATGTTCGCCCGACATATTATAAGAATAGAGTCAATGCTGGGCTGCATGTGATTGATCCTAAAGTCCTTGATATGGTGTCGATTGATGCAGACAAAATCGGCACTGTGGACAAGACGACGGGGAAAACTGTAAAAGTTGATTTGGATCGTCAGCTTCTAAAACCGTTGGCTGGAACTGGCAAGATGTTCTGCTACGATTCTCCAGAATATGTGAAGGATATGGGAACACCAAATCGCTTCCATCAGGTAGAAGAGGATTTCAAAGCAGGAAGAGTATCGGCTAAGAATCTTTCAAACAAGCAGAAAGCTGTGTTTCTCGACCGGGATGGTACGATCAATAAATATGTCGGGTTCCTTAGAAATATTAATGAATTTGAGTTGATTAATGGCGTGGCAGAAGCAATCAAGAAAATCAATGCGTCTGGTTATCTTGCAATTGTAGTCACAAATCAGCCTGTTATTGCTAGAGGAGAGGTGACCTTTCAAGAACTGGAAGAAATCCATAATAAGATGGAGACAGAACTTGGCTTGCAGGGAGCCTACCTTGATGCAATCTATTATTGCCCTCATCATCCACACAAGGGATATGAAGGCGAAGTACCAGAATTGAAGATTGAATGCGATTGTCGCAAACCGAAGCCGGGAATGTTGCTAAAGGCGGCTACCGATTATAATATTGATTTGAGCCAGAGCTATATGATTGGCGATGGTGAAAACGATATTAAAGCTGGATTGGCAGCTAGATGCAAAGCAATCCTGGTTAATGGAACTGGAACAGATGCTAAGAGTGAAGACTTTGGACAAGCCGACACATTGGCTTCAGTATTGGAATTTGTAGACAAGTATTTGTGTTGAGAAAAGTCAAGACAGTTTTTTGGGTTTAATTAAATTGTGAGTACAGAGAGGAGAGAGTATGAAAACAACATTACTTATCATGGCAGCCGGAATCGGCAGTCGCTTCGGAACGGGTATTAAGCAGTTGGAGCCCGTGGATGCTTCTAATCACATTATCATGGATTACTCGATCCATGATGCGATCGAGGCTGGTTTCAATCATGTGGTCTTTATTATCCGCAAGGATATCGAGAAAGAGTTCAAAGAGGTGATCGGTGATCGCATTGCCTCCATTTGCTCTTCTCATAATGTAACTGTTGACTATGCTTTCCAAGATATTAATGATATCCCGGGAATTCTGCCAGAAGGCCGGACAAAGCCGTGGGGAACCGGTCAGGCTGTGCTTGCCGCCAAGAAGGTCATCAAGACTCCGTTTATTGTGATTAATGCAGATGATTATTATGGCAAGGAAGGCTTCAAGGCGGTTCATGAGTATCTGGTGAACGGCGGAAAGTCTTGCATGGCTGGCTTCGTGCTGAAGAATACGCTGTCTGATAACGGTGGCGTGACTCGTGGCATCTGCAAGATGGACGAGCAGAGTAATCTGACCGAGGTTGTGGAGACCAAGAATATTGTAAAAACTGCAACTGGGGCAGAAGCAGACGGCATGGTTGTGGATGTGAATTCTCTGGTATCCATGAATATGTGGGGCCTGACTCCGGAGTTCCTGGATGTACTGGAGGAAGGCTTCAAAGAGTTCTTTGAGAAAGAAGTTCCGGGTAATCCGCTGAAAGCAGAGTATCTGATCCCTATCTTCATCGGCGAACTGCTGGAGCAGGGAAAGATGTCCGTGAAGGTTTTGAAAACCAATGATACTTGGTATGGTATGACCTACCATGAGGACGTTGCAGCAGTAAAGGACAGCTTTAAGAAGATGCTGGAGAGCGGTGTGTACAAAGCTGACTTGTTTAGTGATCTGTAAACGACGATGAAAGAAACGATTGATTTACTCGGAAAGATCCTCACAAACATCCTGACTGCTCTATATGAGCCATTTGGTTTTTCACTCCTGATTTCCTTCCTGGCCTTGTTTTTCTACCTGTATGCGTATGAGCCTCAAGACGCCGGCAAAGGCTGGAAGAGTGCCATGGTGACATGGTATCAGAAATTCAAAGAGAGCGTGTTCTTCCGGAAGTTATTTTTCTTAGCTTTTGTGACTTCACTTGTTCTGTTCCGAACCCTGTTAAACCGGAACCTGTGGATGAATCCTTTATCCGATGTCATGGGTGGCTGGGGCATCTGGGAGACAGTGAATGGAGAACAGAAGCTGACCACCGAGTGTATCGAGAACGTAATCATGATGGTACCGTTTTCAGCAGTAGTGATGTGGACATTCGGAGAGAAGATAGGAAACGGATGGAAAAAGATACTGTGGCAAAGCGGAAAGATAGCGTTCATCTTCTCGATAAGCATTGAGATGTTGCAATTATTGTTACGGTTAGGAACGTTTCAGCTATCAGACATCTTCTATAACACAGTCGGGGGAGTGCTAGGCGGGTTATTGTACTGTATAGCGATGAAGGCAAGAAAGCGTTTGTAAAACTGGATGAAATTGTGATATACTGGGAGCGGTAGCTCCCTGCGCTGCTCTGATAATTACACACCTCTTCGCGGTGAGCAGCAGGCAACGATCTAAGAATCAGGAATTCGATGATCGGCTGAGATGTGAGAAAAGCATGCTATGTAAGATAGGGAGGATGTTCACTCAATGGCAAAACACAAATGTATATATTGCTTGCAAGAAAAAGATGAAACGGCGTTTAACCGTGAGCATGTTGTACCCAGAATGATGGGCACCTATCAAAATGGGTATGTTTTGAGCAATTATGAAGTATGCGAAGAATGTAATTCTTATTTTAGTAGAGAACTTGAAGATAAAATTGGCCTGAATTCTATAGAGAGCTTTCTTAGAATGCAGCATGGTCGAGAGATGTCAGATGGAAGAACAATGCGTAGAGACCGCACTAGGTTTTATGGAACAGAGGGCATCTTTAAGGGATTAGAGTTTATTCCGGTAGTAGACAACCAAAATCTGGAAAGAATTCATTTCAATATACTCCCTAAAATTGGAATACAGTCAAAAGAACGAGAAGATGAATATGATTATTTTGAGCCAGATTCCTTACCGATCGCTTCAACAGAAATACTGGATTATCTAAAAGGGAAAAAGGCTGGAATTGTGACTGTTGGAATAACACAAGAAGATGCAACGCCATATTTAAAAGAAAAAGGATATCTGAGTTCCGACTATAAGTACGAAGATGTTGGTGTAAAGGATCTTTATGATGGAGAGAGTTTTACAACAAAAATCTGTGTGTCCATCGATTCAATTGTAAGGCGGACTTGTGCAAAGACAGTGTTTAATTATTTGTGCTACTCCAAGGGAAAAGATTTCGTACTTTCTAGCCAATTTGATGACATCAGAAATTATATCAGATATGGCACGTGGTCGAACGATTTATGGTTTAGGTATTCTCTAGGCCCAGTATCATCGGTCAGTGTTCCTAATGATTCTGCTCATGTTGTGGGATACATGTGGTATCCTGAAAATGAAAACTGGGTGCCGTGTGGATGTGTAACTTGGTTTGGAGAAACAACTTATATATTTAAACTGGGTGCGACAGAACAAAAAGTTTCAAAATATAACTTCCTTTCAGAAACTAAGATGGCATGTTTTGATAATGTTTCAAGAAACATTACGGTAGACGAGGCTGTCCATATTTTTGCAAAGAAGAATTGAATGAGATAAAAGGAAAGAGGTTATTACCATGCCCAGAACGAAAGGCAGCAAAAACCGTCCCAAAACCAATACGACCAAAGACTACGCATCCCAGATCACAGAGAAGCAGGAGGCTATTGCGTCCCTGAATACTGAGATTGCATCCATCACCGCCAACATTGACACTTTGAAGGCTGATCTAAAAGAAAAGAAGACTGCTCTGAAGAAGGCCGAAAAAGAAGTGGCATCTCTGGAAGCAAAGAAGGCAAAGGCAGATGCGAACGCCGCTGAAGAAGCTAAGAAGGCTGAAGCCGAAGCAGTGCTGAAGAAGCTGCTGGCCAGCGGCATGAGTGCGGATGAGATTCTGGAAAAGCTGAAATAAACAAGAACTAAAAAATAAATGCCGTGTGGACAAACTGAACTCCAGAAGTTCACACGGCATTTTTTAAAGGCTGCCATATAGTTTATAACGAAAATAAAAGAAGAACAAAATTTAAAGAAATGGAGCGTGAGAAAATGAATTTATCAAAAATACATCATATTGCAATCATCGTATCCGACTACGAAGCCGCAAAGGATTTCTATGTGAACAAGCTGGGATTCACTATAATCAGAGAAAACTATCGCTCAGAGCGTAAAGACTGGAAGCTGGATCTGCGTGTTAATGAGCACACAGAGCTGGAGATTTTCGCTGAGGAAAATCCTCCAAAGCGTGTGGACCGCCCGGAAGCATGTGGGCTGCGTCACCTTGCGTTTTGCGTTGATTGCGTGGAACAGACAGTGAATGAGCTGGCGGAGGTAGGCATTGAATGTGAGCCGATCCGTGTGGATGATTATACCGGCAAGAAGATGACTTTCTTCCATGACCCGGACGGACTGCCGCTGGAACTGCACGAGTAAAGGGGGACAAAATGATATTCCGTAAGGCAGAAAAAGAAGATTTTTACAAAATAAGATCCCTGTACTGGAACTTGATTGATCAGGAGCAAAATGATCCGTCATTTCCGCATTGGAAGAAAGGAATCCACCCATCTGATGAGATGATACAGAACAGTATTGATAGGGAAGAACTGTATGTGTTGGCAGATGGTGGTGATATTGCAGCGTGTGTCATAGCAAACGCTGAAAAGGTCGATGGCTATTCAGATGCGCCGTGGCAGATTGATTCGGATGAGGTAATCGTTCTTCATGTTTTGGCAGTTCATCCGGATCATCGCGGAAAAGGACTGGCGCGGAGATTAGTAGAGAATGTAATTGAACAGGAAAGAAAAGTTGGTAAGAAGGCATTGCGACTTGATGTGATCGAGAACAACACAACAGCCGAAAAGCTGTATCAGAAACTGAGCTTTCAATATATCCAGACCAAGACACTTTATTATGATGTGGTAGGCGAGATGACGTTCAAATTGTATGAACTGGTGCTGTGAGCTATGGGAGAGAAAAGAGCATATAAAGCCAGAAAGCCTGGCGGCGGACGGAAAAAGTTAAAGCCTGAATACGATGCCGGCAAGAATCTGAAAGAGCAGATGGATGCGGCTGTGGCGCTTTATGAGGAGGACTGCTCCCTCCAATCCATCGCAGATGCGCTAGCTCTAAACCCCATCAAAGTGAGAAAGCTGCTCATCACAGCTGGAGTGTATGAATCGAATGCGGCGAAGAAAGTGAAAAACACTTTTGAAGAGTATAGAAAAACACAAGACTACAAAACCGCCACACTAACAACTGCAGCAGTTCTTAAGCTTTCCAAAGCCTCCGTCACATCGTACCTGCCTTATGAAAAAGGCGTGTACTTCCCAAGCGCAGGAGATAAAGAGAAAATCAGCGTAGGAGCAGAGCGGCAGCGGAGATACAGGGCGATGAAGCGATGGAGGACTGATCCGACAGAGGAGCACCTGTGGGAGGTGGTTCTTCTTTATGCTGGTGTGCGCTTCAAAACATACTCGGGTTTACCCTTTACCTATGAAATACGAAAGGGCCGGAATGGGCAATACACAAAGGAACTGTGGATCGATCGCAGAGAGAAGAGTAAAAGTCTGGCGTGGAGTTCTGTGCTGCTGGCTCTGGGCAATATTAAAAAGGTAGGAGAAGTAGTTGAACGGCCGAAAGCGCTGGGCGATATCCGGGGTGTGACCTATATACACGGAATGTTCTATCGGTTCGGATTGATCGACGTGCCGGATGAAGCAAAAGAAAAGATGAAGAAAGTATTCAGCAAATCGTTCTGACACGGATGCCGCAGAGGGGGGAAAAGCATCACCCAATGTTTGAGTCACTGCGTGAACTCCTGGAGATTATACAAAAAAACCGCCTGCGGAATGAACCACAGGCGGCTGAAATCACATTATAGCTTATTCAAAAAGTCGTCCAGAACACGGTTCCACTTTTCGGGGTACTCATAGAACATCAGGTGACCGCCCATGACGTAGGTGCCGTAACCGGGAAGCTGTGCTTCGACAAAGGGCTTTGCAAGGTCCTGCCAGTGTTCTGCAATGAACATCAAGCTCGGCATCGTTGCACCGACATCTTTTGCGGTCTCCAGATAGTTGGAGAACACAGCGTCGCAGAACAGCTGACGGCAGATCCAGTATGGTGTGCGGCCGGAAATATCCAGTAGATACTCCAGCTCATCAGGCTTCATCTTATGCTGGATCATGACACCAGTCGCATACTCGCTGAAGAACTCACGGCATCCCAGCGAAGAGGTCAACACCTGTGTGGCGACCTGAGACAGCTCTTCAATCGTGCCCTCAGTCCACCACTTCGGGTCAGGGGAGAGTGGGAGCGGAGACATATCGATAGTCACAACGCCGCGCAGCTTGTCTTTGCCGAACTGCTGCACATAGCTCCATGTGTCAAGGTTGCCCGTGCTCCAGCCAATCAGGACAATATCTTCGAAACCCAATGCATCAATCAAACCTGCTACATCGCGGCCGTGAGTCAGGTAGTCGTTGCCATCTACGGTTTTGGCAGAATAGCCTTGGCCGCGAGGATCGATAGCAATGACACGATACTTAGAGGAGAAATACTCCAGCTGGTTCTTGAAAATCTCACCAGAGAAGGTCAGGCCGGGAATGAAGACCAACGGTTTACCTTCGCCTTTTTCCAAGACATGTAACTCCACACCGGGAGCCACAGTGACATACTTGCTTTCAATACGATCTTTTGCCATGAGAAAACCTCCCAACAAAACCTATAAATCGAATTGGTTTGTCTGAATTATACATCTGGAAGAAGAGAAAAGCAATAGGCTGATAGAAACTGCACTGCTGTAATCTAAAAAATTTCAGTGCATGAACATCGGTAACAGTTACACAATGTTAAAATAGCAATATGTTCACGATGAGCAGGCGCAACACTTGTCTGCCGCAGTATTTTTACTTTATAAGACATCTCTATGAATGACGGTAAGGTTCGATTTTGAACTTTGCCGTTTTTCTTTTTGTCCAAATTTGTGAAATTTTCAAAACTGTATTCCAAAACAGCTCTGCGGATTCCTATTAGTGTAGGGGCTTTCAAAACCTTTTGTGAAACGGATTTCCTCTAGTTTTATAAGTGGAAAATAAACAAAATCTATATTCTAAAATTAGTCAGTTCAACAAAATTGGAAAATCTGGTTGCCAAACACCCATTTTAGATTGTTATAGGAAGAGGGGAACGTTGGAAAAATGAATTTTCTTTGAATTTTCGGAAGACCCGGTTTAAAAAGCCCCCTTAAAGTTTGTATAAGGTGTAAGGACTATTTTTCCAAACAGACCGATTCGCTGTTGGCTTCACTTCCGAAAATCCCAAATTCCTTACAAAGTCACATCGCACCTTGAAAATCACATGAGCCACCCCAGCAGGATACCTCCGGTACTGAATGTGCATTCTGCACGTCTTACTGGAAAATACGCCGGAGAAAATCGGGCATGAACGGGCCGGGACAGAGTGGACGGTAGTTAAGAGCAAGATTCGCCTTTGTATACGAAACCGTTCCTACGGGCGGTTTCTCCATAGCGGCATCTTGATGGGGATTGTGCTCCCCATACCCTCACATCGTGCAAAATCACATGATTTTGCTTGTTGGTGGCCTGCAGCAGCAGGTCACAGCCGGAGTGCAGACGCACTGCCGGGAAAATCAAATCCTTGATTTTGGAAAGGAGACCCCATGCCAAGAACGAAGAAAAAGTGAAATCTATCGTAAAGACAAAAGTAATCTCCGCACGAGTTACAGAAACAGCACATGAACTTTTACATCAGCAGGCAGAAGATGCCGGAATGACCCTCTCTGAATTTGCAGCGCAGATGCTGATGAAAGGCCGCGTGAATACCTCGTATGTGTTCTATGTCCACCCAGATGAAATCGAAGCAATCACACGGGAGTTTGCCGCTATCGGGAATAACCTGAACCAGATCGCGGCGTTCTTCAACAGCGGCGGTATCCAGTCGCGCGCTATGCTCGAAAACATCAACCATGCAATTTCCTACATTTTTGAAATGCGGGAGCAGATCGCGGAAATGGCAGGAAAGAACTATGGCAATCTTAAAGCACATCGCAAGTAAGAGTTCCAACTATGGCACTGCACTGGAATATCTGATTTTTAAGCATGACGAGCTTCGGAAAACTCCGATCCTTGACCAAAACGGAAATCGCATCATGCGGGATGAGTTTTATCTGGACGGCCTGAACTGTGAACCCTATTCTTTCGATGCGGCCTGCCAGCAGTTGAACCGTGAATACCAGAAAAACAAAAATAAGGATGAAATCAAAAGCCACCATTACATTATCAGCTTTGATCCACAGGACAGCACAGAAAATTGTTTGACGGGTAAACGGGCACAGGAGCTTGGACTGGAATACGCAAAAGCAAATTTTCCGGGGCATCAGGCTTTGGTCTGTACGCACATGGACGGTCACAATGGCAGCGGAAATATTCATGTCCATATCGTAATCAACAGTCTGCGAAAGCTGGATGTGCCCCAGCAACCCTTTATGGAACGCCCCATTGACTGCAAGGCAGGGTACAAACACCATGTGACAAACGAGTACCTGAAGCACTTGCAGAAGTCCCTCATGGATTTGTGCCAACGCGAATTTCTGCATCAGGTGGATTTGCTGGCATCATCCAGAACGGGTGTGACCGAGGCGGAGTATTGGGCACAGCGGCGGCTGGATGAAAAAAAGCAGAAAATCGAAAGGGAAGGATTTACGCCCAACCCGACAAAGTTTCAAACGCAGAAACAGCTTATCCGGGATGCCGTTGCCGCTGCTCGTGAGAAAGCAATCTCGTATGAAGATTTTCAAAACATCCTGCAGGATGAATATGACATTTTCGTCAAAGCTCAACGTGGACGTTACAGCTATCTGCCGCCGGAACGGAACAAGTTCATATCGGAGCGTTCTCTGGGAGAAAGCTGCAAAAGAGAATGTCTGGAAGGATTCTTTGTTCAGAACGCAGAGAGGAATCTGCGGTACAAGGAAGACCCCATACTGATTTTTACGACCAGAACCAGGCTGCGGCTCGTTGTGGACCTGCAGGAGAATGTCAAGGTACAGGAAAATCTGGCCTATGCGCTAAAGGTCAAAATCAGCAATTTGCAGAAAATGGCTGAAACGCTGGTATGGGTGCAGGAAAACAACATCAACGACCTGACAGAACTGAACGATCTGTGTAAGACAGCGCAGGCCAATGCGCAGGCTGCGTATGAACGGCTGTCGCAGGCAGAGGATGAACTGTACAAAACCAATGAGCAGATTCATTATGCGGGGCAGTACCTTTCCACAAAAGAAGTCCAGCAGCAACTTGCGAAAGCGATTTTCAAGAAAAAATTCCGTGCAGAGCATTCCAGGGAATTGGATGCCTATGCAGAATCCGTGAAATATTTCCGGGAAGAAAATGATGGAAAGTTGCCATCGCTGAAATCCTTGAAAAAACGGAAAGAAGAACTGACTCAAGAAATTGCGGAGAGGAAAAAGGCATACGCTCCTCTGAGGGAAGAATCTCGGCGTCTGGAAATTGCATCGGATAACGTGTACAGCATCTTCCGAAAGACCGATGAAATGAAATCCGACCTTGCATGGAAACGCGAGTGGGAGGCCAATGTCCGTGAAAAGGCAAGGCAGGAGCAGGCTCGACAGGAACAGCGCGAACGTCAACCGAAACGCAAAAAGCGGAGCTACGATATGAGTCTGTAATCAGCAGGGTCTTCCACCCCGCACCCCGGAACCCTGCCGGATGCGTAAGCCTGTGCAGGGCTTTCCAATCTGGCAGGGACTTTTGAAAACGATTAGGAGGAAGTTTGAGTAAAGAGTACATCAAAGCGCAAACCCCACTGCCTGCGTATTTCCCTTATCCGAAATTTCTGCTGCAGATGAGCCTGTCCCATACGGCGCGGCTGACATATGTTCTGCTGCTGGACCGCATGACCCTTTCCCAGAAGAACAGCTGGGTGGATGCACAGGGCCGGGCGTATGTGCTCTATCCGCTGGCAGGGTTGGCGGCAGATCTGCGGAGCAGTATTTCCAGTGTCACCCGCGCTCTGCGGGAATTGGAAACCGCACAGCTGATCGAACGGCGGTCCAATGGCTTTTCCAAGCCAAATCAGATATTTCTCGGCGTTCCCCAGACTGCGCAGAAATGCTCAATTGGGATGGTCAAAAACGAGCAGCCTGATTGCTCAAAAGTGAGCAATACGATTGCGCAAAACTGCACACCTAACCAAATAAATAAGAACAACCTGAGATGGAACAAAATAAATAGAACCAAAGAAGCATATGGGCGTTATCGGAATGTTTTTCTGGAAAATTATTCGGAACTGAAAATCGAAATTGCAGAGTTGGACGTTCTGATCGAAGACCTTTCAGCCTATATGCAGTCTACAGGCAGGAAGTACGCAGATCATGCGGCAACCCTGCGCAGTTGGTCGGCACGGAAGAAAAGACAACAAAAACCGGGAACAGGCATCCCGGACTATACCTACAACAAGGAGGAAAGTTTATGACGGAAACGATCCGGACAGCGATGAATAGGCTTATGACGATCTCTGCAGAACCGCAGGACTATGTTGCAGAAGATGGGCTGCTGTACTGTGGCAGCTGCAATACCCCCAAGGAAGCGTTCTTCCCGAACGGAAGAAAGCTGTTTGGTCGTGACCGCCATCCGGCTGAATGCCTGTGCAGGCAGGCGGTGAGAGAGAAGCAAGAAGCCGAAGAAAAAGCAAGGCTGCATCACGAGAACGTGCGGCGGCTGAAGCTGCAGGGCTTTACCGACTGGGCGATGCAGCACTGGACATTTGAAAACGATCAGGGGCAGAACCCACAGATGCAGCTGGCGCAGCGGTATGTGGACTATTGGCCGGAAATGCGGGAGAAGAATGTGGGGCTGCTGCTCTGGGGCGGTGTTGGAACGGGAAAAAGCTATATGGCGGGCTGTATTGCCAATGCCCTGATGGAACAGGAAGTGGCGGTTTGCATGACGAATTTTGCCCGGATCATGAATGAACTGAACAATGCTTTTGCCGGGCGAAATGAAGTCGTGGACAGGCTGTGCAGCTATCCGCTGCTTGTCATTGATGATTTTGGCATGGAGCGCGGTACGGAATATGCGCTGGAGCAGATTTATAACATCATCGACAGCCGTTACCGCAGCCGGAAACCACTGATCGTTACCACGAACCTGACGTTGACGGAGTTGAAGAATCCGCAGGATACTGCCCACGCCCGTATCTATGACCGTCTGCTGGAACTGTGTACGCCGATTGCCTGCACAGGCCCCAGCATGAGAAAGGACATAGGACAGGCAAAATTGAACTTGCTGAAAACACTTCTGGCTTGAATGGGAGGTGCGCGATTGAAAGAAAACGGCACAATGAATTGGCTGGAGCAGATCCACAAGATGAAGAATCGGGACATTCGCACGATTGAACAATCTGAATTGAAGGAACTGCCGTAGGATGCAGTGGAACACGGACTGCCGCAGGAGGAAAGGCTGAAAAATCTGCTGGATAAGGTCCGAAATCCTTATTGCTATCTGGACAACGGAATCATTGTGAAGCTGAATTTTGCACCGAGAGGGAGCAGCACGCTGTCTGAGCGCATTGGCAGGTGTTTTCAGTCTGCCAGCTGAAAAGGCAGAGAAGCTTCAGCAAGCTGCTGAAAAATCAAGCGGAAAGATTTTGCACTTTAATGCGATAAAGCACTGGACAAAGGATGATGATTCTGGTAAGCTGTTTGTGGGTAAGAAAATAGGAATGTGCCAGCTGAGTAAAGTTTGCTCGGCAGGCTTGTTCTACAAAAAAATGTGGAGCCTTTCGCTTCTCTGACGAACAGTATTGCCGATTCGTTAAGGAGGTGGAAGGCTTTTGTTATACCCTGATATGAATTCACAGAAGAAAACACAGCAAACAAGATACCGCACAGCATTATATCTGCGCCTGTCCCGAGAGGATGGTGATAAGACCGAGAGCGACAGCATAGCAAACCAGCGGACCCTGCTGGAAGCCTATGTCGCAGATCACCCGGAACTGTGCATCGTGGATGAGTTTGTGGACGATGGCTACTCCGGCTCGAACTTTGAACGGCCTGCGTTCCAAAACCTGTTCAAGGAACTGGAGCAAGGGACTGTTAACTGCATTCTGGTCAAAGATTTATCTCGTTTTGGGCGAAACTACATTGAAGTAGGACGCTATCTGGAACGGATTTTCCCGGTCATGCGGGTCCGGCTGATTGCAGTGACGGACAACTATGACAGCCAATCCGCGTGGAAAACCAGCGATTCCATCATGGTCCCGATGCGGAATCTGCTCAACGATGCCTACTGCCGGGATATTTCCGTTAAGATCAAGAGCCAGCTTGCGGTCAAGCGCAAGCGCGGCGATTTTGTGGGGAGCTTTGCAGCGTATGGATACCAAAAGGACCCTGCCAATCATACCAAGCTGATCGTGGATGAACTGGCAGCGGAGAACGTGCAAAGTATTTTTCGCTGGAAGATCAGCGGCGTGAGCAATCAGGGCATTGCAGACCGCTTGAATGCGGAAAAGGTGCCGTCCCCAGCCGCGCGAAAGCTGCAGAGCGGTGCAAAGCTGAGCCTGCACTTCCGCAAGAGCGATGAGCCGCCGTGGTCCGCCAAGGCAGTGGACCGCATCCTGCACAATGAGGTCTATACCGGGAAACTGGTGCAGGGAAAGACCCGGCGACTGGATTATCGCTCCAAAAAGAAAATGAACGTGCTGATGCGGGACTGGGTGATCGTGGACAACACCCATGAAGCAATCATTCCGGCAGAGCAGTTTGAACTGGTGCAGCGGATTCTGGAAACCGAAACCCGCAGGCCGAACGATGCCGAAACGGTGGCTTTGTTTGCAGGCTTTCTTTACTGCGGGGACTGCGGCAGTCGGCTGGTGCGCAGATCGGCCAGCTATAAAGACAAGCGGTACATCTATTATCAGTGCTCCGGCAGCAAGCAGAACAAAGGCAGCTGCACGAGCCATAACCTGCGGGATGAAAAGCTATATAACATCGTGCGGAACGCGCTCCAGATGCAGATCCAGATCGTGATGGAGGAAGCCGAGTTTGTAGAAAGCATCCGGCAGGCCCGGCAGGAGCCATACCGTGTGCGGCGCATCGAGCGGCAGATTCGGCAGTTGACCGCAGAAAAGGCCCATACGCAGGGCATTAAGGAAAAACTGTACGGGGACTATGCAGACGAAACCCTCACACGAGAAGATTTTCTGAACTACAACGAACTGTACAGCAAGCGGATCGAAGAGTATGACTGTAAAATCACAGAACTGGAAGCGGAACAGCAAGATCTGCAGACTGCGCCAAATGCTTATCCGTTTCTGGACGTGTACCGCAAGTATCGGAAATTGGAAGAGATCACCCGCCCGATGGTTGTCGAACTGATTGAGAAAATCGAAGTCTATGAGGGAAATCGGGTGGAAATCACGTTCCGGTTCCAGGATGAAATTGCGGATCTGCTGGAAGAACTGCATCAAAAGCAGATGGGGCAGCATGAAGTGTCCGCTTGAAAGGAGGCTGTGACTTATGGCAAGAGTAAGCAAGAAAGTAAGTGTGGCACGGCGAGAAGCAGAAAACGCACCGCACCGTGTCTGGAAAACTGCAATTTACGCGCGACTGTCCGATTTTGATGATGTGCTTCGGGATGCGGAATCGCTGGAAGTACAAATTTCCTACATCAGGGAATATATCAATCATCAGGATGACCTGATGCTGCTGGATGTATTTGCAGACAAACGCTGCACGGGAACAAATTTTGACCGCCCGGAATTTGAACGGCTTCTGAAAGCACTGCAGGAGCGGAAAATCGATTGCATCGTGGTAAAAGACTTCTCCCGACTGGGCCGTAATTTCGTGGAAACAGGGCAGTATCTGGAACAGGTGTTTCCGTTGTTTGGAGTAAGGTTTATTGCCATCAATGACAACTATGACAGCCTGAACAGCCGGAGCCGGGATGGGATGCTGGTGCCGATCAAGAGCATGATCAATGAAATGTACTCGAAAGACCTGTCCAAGAAGATTCAGTCGTGCTTTCGTTCCAAGGAAGCACGAGGAGAAATCTATACGCCTGTTCCGTTCGGTTACAAGAGAAATCAGCAGAATCATTTGATTCTGGATGAGGAAGTCAGCGATGTGGTGATGCAGATTTTCCTCTGGAAGAAATCCGGCATGAAAGAGTACGAGATCGCAAAGAGACTGTCTGTGCAGGGAGTCCCAACGCCTTTTACGCGTCGATGTCAGTTGGGGTATGTGAAAAATACCTCACGGGTAAAGGACCCTGCATGGCAGCCAGCTTTCGTGACAAAGGTGCTGGAAAATCCGGTCTATACGGGGACCATGGTGTATAACCGCATTGCCTACGATGAAACGTATCGGAAGATCGGAGAAAATCCACGGGAAAGCTGGCGGATGGTGCCCGATAGCCATCCGGCAATCATCAGCTGGGAACTGTTTGATGAAGTTTCTGCATTGCGGGAAGCCGAGCAAGCGGTCAGGGAGGAACGGAAAAAGTGGTGCAGACAGCGCAGAGAAAATAATCCGAACATTTTCAAAGGCAGAATATTTTGCAAAGAGTGCGGAGAAAAGCTGGTTTGTCATTGGCAAAGTGATGGTTCGCTGTATTTTTACTGTAAATTCTGCCATGTTTCCATTTCAGAAAAAGACCTCTGGAACGGCATCCGCAAGGAACTGCACCAGAGGTTAGAAGAACATAAGAACCTGAAAAAACTGATGCAGAAGAATTCGGGGAAAAGCAAACTTGAAACAGAGAAAGTGGCATTGAACCGTGAAATGGAACAGCTGTCGGGCAACATCATTCGACTGGAATCACAGAAGCGCAGCGGCTATGAGCAGTATGTTCTCGGAAAACTTTCAAAAGAAAGGTTCTTGGAATTAAAGCAGAACTTGGAAAATGAAATCGTAGAACAAAAACAGGAAAAATCCACAAAAGAGAAAGAGTTTGCGCTGATTCAAGAAGAATTGCAGCAGAAAAAGCAGACCGCAGGCAGCACAGAAGTCCTTTTGACGGCAGACAACCTGCAGCAGCATGTAAAGAAAATTGAAGTGGACCGCAGGAAAATTACTTATACAGAATTTTTATTGTGATGAAAAAGGAGAACAGACAATGAAAGAGAAAATCTACGATGCCCAGACAGGGATGGAATATGTTTTGGTTGGCGATTATTACCTGCCAGCCTTGAAACTGCCATGGAGCCGTCCGATTGGCCGCTGGGGAATGCTGCACAAGGCGTACCTGAAACTGCGAAAACCAGACTACTACCAAAGTTTACTGTTGAGTGGAAAGCTGGATACTGCTTTAGCAAAGGTAGACGAGCAGGCTGCAGACCGATATGGGATTTTGATTGAGCAGATGAGCCAGCAAGAGGGCATTTCAGAAAAACTGAAAGAGGAAAATCAGATTGAATGGGTGCGCTGCATGAGCAATCTGGAAAATCGTGCAGCGGAAATCGTAAAGGCAGAATTGATTTATACACTCGAAGGACGGTGAAGTGCGCATGATTGGAACCTATTACCGACTTTCTCTTGCGGACGAGGATGTGGGTGCTGATAAGGCCGAGAGCAACAGCATTCAGGGCCAGCGCGGACTGGTAGAGGGGTACATTATGGCTCGCCCAGAACTGGCTGCAGAACCGCGTCAGGAGTATGTGGACGATGGCTATTCTGGCACCTCCACAAGCCGCCCGGCGTTTCAGCGGCTGATTCAGGATGCGCAGGACGGAAAGGTGAAAACAATTATTGTAAAGGACTTTTCCCGGTTTGCCCGTGACTACATCGAAGCAGGCGATTATATGGAGCGCATCTTCCCGCTGCTGGGCGTTCGCTTTATCTCTGTCAACGATGGGTATGACAGTGGGATGCAGGCCGGAAACGATGTACGCGGACTGGAAGTAGCCATCAAGAACATCATCAACGCATCTTACAGCCGGGACCTTTCTGCCAAAATCGCAGCAGCCGACCATGTGATGCAGAAAAAAGGAATGTATCTTGGAGGATACCGCCCGTTTGGATTCCTGCCGGACCCGAATGACTGCCATAAGCTGATCCTAGACCCGGTAGCCAGCCAGTATGTACGGTTGATTTTTGAACTGGCATTGCAGGGAAACAAAACAGGGGCCATCGCAAAAATCCTGAACGAAAAGCAAATCCCGACTCCAGCAGCGTATCATGTGGAGGAAAATCATGTGTACAGCGAGCAGAAAGCATGGGACTTGCAGCGCAGCCACTGGACAAGCGGAACGGTTTACCATATTTTGAAAAATGAGAAGTATAAGGGAACCTATGTGGGCGCGAAATTCATTATGCCTGTTCCCTGTAAACATCGGGTCCTGCGCGCTCCCTTGGAACAGCAGGTACGAATTGAGGACAACCATGCCGCCATTGTGACCCCGGAGGAATTTGAACAGGCACAAAAGGTCATTATGCTGCAGCACGGGAATCACCAAACCGGGAACTACACAAAACACCAGTATCCCTTGAAAGGCAAGGTCTACTGCGGCTACTGCCAGAAACTGATGAAATACCGTGTCCTCAAGAAGCTTGGCCCCTCGTTTAACTGCAGATTCTCAGCCACAGCGGTGGATAGTCCCTGCAATCGAATTCCGATCTCTGAGGAACTGCTGGAAGAGATTGTCCGAAATGCACTGACAGCGCAGATAAAACAGGCGGAGCATATACTGAAAATCCTGCACGAACGGGAACGCAAAGCATTGATTTACTTCTCAGCACTGGAGCGGCAGGAAGAAAAACTGAGTGCAGAAAAGGCAGAGCTTGTAAAACTTCGTGTTGCACTGTATGAGCAGTATGCCGACGGAAATATGAGTAAGGAAGAGTTTATTAGGCAGAGAGATGCCTACAGAGTGCAGGAAGATGAAAAGATGGAGCTGATTCAAAGGCTGCGTACCGAGAAAAATCAAGCTTTCCTGCCTGTGAAGAGGGACACCGATCATTTGCAGACTGTCATAAGTACTGTAGAAGAAGCAGGCGATGTGATGCATCTGTCACAGAATGTGGTAGAAACCTTTATTGACCGCATCGAGGTTTTCAACGATGAGCGCGTGAAAATCCATTTTACATTTGAGGACACATTGAAAAGTTACGAAACAGGGTAAGAAATGATATTTGCGTTTTTGGAAAGTTCATGCTACAATAGCTATAGAAGGGAGTGTGGAGGAAATGGTTCTCCAGTACTATGTGGTAGAAACTGCGACCGGAAAACAAATTGAGATCGATATTGAATCGGCAACCAACGAAGACCTGACCTCTACAAAGGAAAAGTGGCAATCTGATTGGACGAGTGAATTTATCCGCGATCCAAAGCTAGAAAAGTATGCAGCGAAAACGGATGCTGGCGAAATTGTAGCATTGGGTGCATATCGAGAAGATGATCACGGAATATCAGTTTTTATTGCGAATATTGAAGCGCATCCTGAGAGTAATCCGACAATTAGCACAGTGCGTAAATACGCAGGCATTGGCCGAATGATGATTGCTTATGGTATTCAATTGTCAATCGATAGTGGGCATGGCGGCATTGTTACCTTTGAAGCAAAAACAGATGAACTGTATGATCACTACATCAAAGATTTTCATGCAGTTCCGATTTTTCAGCCACATTCGGGAGGCCCAAAGCTGCTTATGCTAGCTGATGAAGGCGCACAAGAAATTTTCAGTACTTACTTATCTTAAAGATTGGAGGGTTTAGTATGAAAAATCAAGAACTTGAACTGCAGGTTGCTCCTATGAGCAATGATACAATGGAATATTTAAATGTTTTATTTGGCGTATGCAAACGCTTTAAAACAGATTATTACCATGCAACACCGAAGCAGCGTGAATTTATTGATGCAGTGGCTACGCACGAGTACCAGCTGATGAAAGCCCATGAGAAAGGACTGAGCCGAGGTTCTGTTCCTCCTTTTATGGGAATGAAGCGGAGTGAACGCAGCAACAATATGCCTGCTTGATAGTAAGAGAATAAGCTAATACAATAACTGCTCGCATAAACCACAGACAGCACCCAAGATGATTCGAGGGTGCGTCTGCGGCTTATGCGGGCCTTTTTATTTTATGATTTTAATACGGATGGATGTTAAATTCCAAGGCTGACAAGAGTGGCCTTTAACTCCCTCGCCGTGCGGATAATGATTTCCTGCTCAGTTTCGTTGCAGTCCAATAACAGACGATGCAATTCGGTGTTGGAAGTTGAAACGGAATAGTGAAGACTGTCTATCAACAAATCATCAACGGAAATACAGAGGGCGTCGGCAATATCGACCAGAGTGGCAATGCTGGGGTGTTCTGTGCCTTTTTCAATTTTGGCCAGAAATTCACGACTGCGATTGATTTTAGAGGCTAAGGCTTCCTGGGTGATATTGCCACACTGCATTCTGAAATAACCAATACGTTTTCCCAAAGCAACATAATTGACGGACATAAGTAAATCTTCCTTTCGAATGCCCGCATAAGAGTACTTTTATTATCTAGCCTATGGAAAAACGAATCAAGAAGAACGAAAAGAGCAACCAACATAGAAGTCAGAATTTTTGTTTTTCCCCTCTAGCGGAGATGGCTTCTGAGGCCAAAATGTGACCAAGTAGGTCACATTTTAAGGAACAAGTGACCTGCCGGGTCATAGAAAAAATTATCTGACAGGTGTATAATAAAACCATAAAATTGAACAGCACGATAATGTGAGTGAGAACGAAGTGAAAAAGTTACTGACGCTGTACAGCGGGGTTCAGTTAGCAGATGTACTTTCGTTTTCGATTAGAAGAACTGTATAGAGAAAATGATGAAAATGTGGCTCAGAATTTGGCGGGGCCACCCCTAGCGGTCGTGTGTTCTGAGGCAATTTTGTGAAGTGTTACATCACAATTTGCTGCACATGTGAAGTGTCACTTCACAGAAAAAATCATCTGACAAGCGTATAATAAAAGCATGAAATCAAACTGCGAAAATAAAGTGGGGAAAACAAAATGGAACGGCTGCTGACGCTGTATAGCGAAGTTCAGTCAACGGATGTTCGGTGGTTGTGGTATCCGTTTATCGCAATCGGAAAAATCACACTGCTGCAGGGTGATCCCGGCGATGGAAAATCCACCATGATGATGAATCTGATTGCGGAACTTTCAACAGGAGGTAAGACCCCGGACGGATGCAAAATTGGAGCGCCGCAAAAAGTGATTTATCAGTGCTCCGAGGATGGCGTTTCAGACACGATAAAGCCCCGTCTGGAACGCTACGGAGCAGACTGCGGGAAGATCGCTTTCATCAATGAAGAAATCTATAACGGCCTTACATTGGACGATGAGCGTATCCGTCAGGCAATCATTGAATTCCGGCCACGATTGGTCGTGATCGACCCAATTCAGGCCTATCTTGGAAGTGATTCCGATTTACAGATTGCAGGCAGAGCGCGGAAACTTATGCGCCGCCTTGGAATGTGGGCTGCTGGTTACGACTGCGCTATCGTTCTGATTGGACACCTCAACAAAAAAGAAGGCTCCAAAGGGTTGTACCGCAGCCTTGGCAGCATTGATGTTGTAACAGCAGCACGAAGCGTCCTACAGGTGGAGAGGGATACCGAGAATCCTGATATAAGAATCGTACATCAAATCAAAAACAGTCTTGCGCCTACGGCAGAAGACATCCGCTTTTCTATTTCTGCCGACAAGGGCTTTCGGTGGCTGGAATGCAGGCCGCTGTCCTTTGAAAATCAACAGTCAGATACCGAACCAAAATTTGATACGGAACAGCAGAAAGCTGTTTACTGGATCAAGCATTTCCTTGAAAAAGGCGATATGAGCGCGAATGAAATGTATTGTCGTCTGGACAATGAGGGTATCAGCAAGCGAGTGGCACGGATGGTAAAAACGGAAATGGGAATCCACTGCTACCAGAAAAAGCGAAGATGGTATTGGAGCGTTCAGCCGGAAGAAGGTGCTGCGAATGGACCGCAGGTATAATGTCGGCGGCTATGTGAAACTTGCAAAACTGTGGGAACGCTCTAAGGATGTAGCGGTGGCCTATCATAGTTCCTATTATGCTGAAAAATTCAGGGATGATGCAGATAAAAGGCTGGTTGGTGTCTATATTGACATCACAGGAAATAAGGAAATTTACAAGCGCCCGGAAATGGTGCATCTGCTCAAAGATTGCAAAAAGGGTGCCGTCAATCTGATTTTCTCGCAGACAAGAGCCTACCTTGCAGCAAACACCTGTGATTTCTGTTTTTTGCTGCAATATCTGTTTGACATGCAGATTCGAGTGGACGTTGTTACGGATGATGACGACCAGAGAATCGACACCATTCTTGATGTTGATAACCAACGACAGAGCCTGAAAGAATTGGCTGAAAAATATACATCGATCCGAAGGAAAGATTATCTTGAATGGAGAATCCGACTGGAACATGAAATGACAAAGGCTGAAAAAAATGAACGTGGAAGGACAGTATAATCCAAAAGACGTAGAGTGTATTCCGGTAGAAAACCTTGAAGTGCTGCCGAGTGGAGCGGATTGGCAGAGCCGACATCTGGAATCTGAAAGGCGAAAAGCAGAGATTCGTGACAGAATCCATAAGCAGGCAGAACAGGGCCAGAAAACGGCAAAAGACTACTTTCGTCCGGCGAAACCGACACCGTCGATTTACGACAGCGACCTGAAGCGTGTAGCCGTTTATGCCCGTGTCAGCACTTCCAGCGAAGAACAGATTTCTTCTATTGAAAACCAGACTCTATATTACACCAAAAAGATTGCAGAAACGGAAAACTGGAATTTGTAGGATATTTACAGCGATGAAGGAAAATCGGGTACTTCACTGAGGAAACGGGATGCGTTTAAGCGAATGATGCGAGATGCCAAAGACCAGAAGATGGATTTGATTATCTGCGCCAGCATTTCGCGGTTTGCGCGAAATTTTTCGGATTGTATGACGCAGATCGCAGCACTGAAAACCATGCACCCGGCACATCCCATTGGCGTGTACTTTGAAACTGAAAACATCTACACGCTGAATCCAAGCAGCCAATATAGTTTGGACATTCAAGCACTTCTGGCAGATTGGGAATCGGGCAACAAGAGTCGCCGGATGATCCTTTCGTATGACCAGCGTATTATGACAGGCCAGTACCCGGTGGCCGACCTGATGGGGTATCGGCATACGAAGGATGGACAGCTTGTGATTGAGCCGGAAGAAGCAAAGACGGTGCGGTTTATCTTTCTGGCGTTTATTCAGGGCTATAACTACGATCAGATTGCAATGATCCTGACGCAGAAGAAGCGCAGCACCCTGCGCGGCAGGCAGGAGTGGAACGGCGTAATGGTGGCAAACATCATGAAAAATGAACGCCGCTGGGGTGATCTGGAAGCCCGGAAGAGCATCGTGGTGGACTACAAGCTGGGCAAGGTCACAAAGAATAATGGGAATCGCTGCTCTGCCTATGTCCCGGAACATCACGAAGCGATTGTTTCGCCGGAAATTGCACGGGCTGCACATCTTGTGGCATCCAGCAGCAAAAAGTGCGGTGTGCAGGATATTGTGGTAATCCAGCAGGGAGCATTGAAAGGCTTTGTGAGTATCCATCCGAACTGGAACGGCATCAATGCCGAAAGCATCCGCAGCCTTTGCCTGAATGCTTATCTGCCGGAAGAGGTGATGAAACTGAACGATATAGCAGAGATGAGGGCTGGGGCAACGCTGGGAAAGGCACTTCAATCTGAATACCTGACGGTTTCAGGCACTTGCTTTATCAACCAGAGCAGCCCGGTTGTGACGGTTTCTAAAAATGGAATCCGTTTCAGCAAGGCCTGCCATACCCGGTTGGACGACTGCGAGTATGTGGAACTACTCTATCATCCGATTCTGCAGGTCGTGATTTTGCGAAAGAGCAATCATGACTTTTCAACGGCGATGCACTGGCGCGAGGACAATGACGTTCATAGTGTTTTTTCAGCCAGAGCATTTTCTGGTCTGGTCTTTCAAACGCTGAACTGGAAAATGAATTACCGCTACCAGTGCCGTGGTATCTGCCGGGGTCAGGGAAATGCAAAATTTCTGATTTTTGAATTAGATGAGTCTCGGATTTTGACTGGGAAAAATCAGTATGAACAAGAAAATTGTTCGATGAATCTAAAATGCCGGTTATATCGGAGTAAATGGGTTCAGAGCATTACAGTTAGTGATGTGATGGAATCTGGCCAAGTCGTAGAAAACCCTATGATTGGTGCAATTCCAAGCAGAAATGAGGTTCAGCGTGAACTGGATGATCTTTTAATGTCGATGTAGGAGGATTTGTGAAATGGAAGAAAAAAGCAGGGCGCAGGAACTGAGCGTTCGGGAAATCTCCTTGATTCGTGAACTTGCACAGATACGGAAAGAGCATAAAAGAGAACTGGAGTACGAAAAGTTCGATGGCTATGAACTGCCGCCGCGCACCCAGTTTTCCATGCTGAATAAGCCTGCAGTGAGCATAAAGTACGACGTTATGAAATTCAATATGGCCTGCATTCGGCTTTTTGAAGGAATCAAGTATGTCCTTCCGATTTTGCACCCCAATAAGAAGCGGCTTGCGTTGATTATGTGCCCGGAAGAGGACAGAGCGTCTGTTGAATGGGCACGACAGAAAGAAGAAAACTGGGTGAATAAGGATATTACATCATTGGAATTTGTGGAAAATATCTTCAGGCTCATGAACTGGAATCGGGAATGCCGCTATAAAGTGCTTGGAAGGGTGGCTAATTCGGACCAGGGCCTTTGTATGTTGTTTGATTTGGAAGATGCTATCATGTTCACCCCGAAGCCACAGGAATATACAGACCCGCTTACTGGTGAAATGAAGAAAAAGCAGATGAAATTCTTCCCGGATACTTATAAGAATCGCATCGGAAAATCTTATAATGACTACATTGCAGACCATCAGATGAACATGTTTGAGGAATTCATTGGGTATCAGGGTTCTGCAGTATTGGACGAGTCCGAACGGGAAGCCGATACTACTTCAGCACCGATGCCGCGAGGTAAAGAATTTGAAAATATACCTTTGCCAGATTTGCCGGAACAATCTGTGAATATGCAGCAATCGAGTTATGAGCCTGACGGGAGAGGAATGCCGACATGAATTCGGGACGAGTTATGAACCTGCGAGTGACGATTCCGGCGGAAAGCCGGAGAATGAATGTTGGGAAAGATGTTATTCGTATTCTTGGAAGTCCGGCCTATATTTGCATTTTGCAGAGGAAAGATCGGAAGTCTATTGCAATCACGCCGTGTGCTGCGGAGCATCCCATGTCCTTTAAGGTCCCGGACAGGCTGCTGACCGATGGGCAGTGTCGGATGATGATTAACGGAATACAGTTCATTCAGGCGTTGCTGGAAGCAAATGGTCTGGCGGCAGGAAAAGACCATCAGTTTAAAGGACGGTATGATGCCGAGAAAAATGCAGTTATCATTTCGCTTGAAAAAGGTGAATAAAGCACTTTCTCGCCCCAAAGGTGTACAACTTGACATCACGTTCACTTGGTCGTATAATACGTCCAAATGGACGTGATGAAGGGAGCCAATATTATGCGTGCCGGAATTTTAGATGGCTTTCAAACGATAACTCCAACAGCGGCAGCCGTCTTATTGAAAAAACGACAAATGTTAAGGCTGACGCAACAAGAGATTGCTGATCGCGCAAAAATAACCTTGCGTCAATATCAAAGGTTAGAATCTGGGGAAAGAAATATTTTGACTTCCTCTTTTGGCTTGGCGTGCCGAGTAATTGAAGCTCTTGATATGGATGTTTCTAAATTCTATCATGGTGACTATTACCTTGAAGAACTGAAAACAATCGAAGGCAAATGATTGGTGGCAGGGGAAAATGCCAATTTAAGGGATGACATGACGCAGAGAAAAATGCTGTTATAATTTCGCTCGAAAAGATGAAAGGGAATGTTAGTACAGACAAAGAAAAAAGAGCCTGCTGAATGAAGCAGACTCTGTGATAAGAAATTACACAGTAGGATTGACGGGAGAAACAGTAAGCGTTAATCCGAGGTGCTGGAAAATATTCAAGAGGGTTCCGAGATTAGGCGTTGTTTTGCAGGACTCGATTCTTGCAACAGAGGATTGCGGCAGACCGCACATGGCGGCAAGTTCGCGTTGGCTTAGGCCAAGAGCATTCCGCTGCTCAACCATGGCAGTGACAATTGCAGCCACTTCCTCTGTTTCTTTGATGTCCTTTGCTGTTTCAGGGTCTACAGTACGAACGTATTCTTTGTAATCATTCCATGTTTTCATAATTTAGCAGTCTCCTTTCTACGAAGATAGTCGTTGCGCTCTGCTTTTGTTTTCTCAATTTCGCGTTTAGGCGTTTTTTGAGATTTCTTTCGAAACTGATGAAGTAGTACATAAGTATCATTTTGATAGAAAAAGTAGAATACGCGATTGTTTCCAGGCCGAAGCTCCCAAATGCCATCGTCAAGATGCTTCGTAATCTCTGCATTCATGTGGGTTCCATTTTGCTGAAGTAGCTCAATGTAGAGGCTTGCCTGTTTGTGCTGTATCCGTGCATCTTTATTGGTAGGGGCCTTGAGGCGTAAAGCTTCAAGAAAATCCCAGATAGGACACTTTCCATCTTCTGTTTCGTAAAATTCAATCCCATACATTAGAATATTGTCTCCAAAGTGGCAATGTGATTTTCTATTTATATGATAGCACAAATGCTATCATACGTCAAGAAGGAGAGAAAAGCTCAAATCGAAAAAATAACAAGAGAAGTCTTTCTGAGTTTGAAGCCGTATCGGTTTCAGCTCGGAAAGGCTTAATTTTTTGCAAAAATTTTTGTTCCTTACTTGACAACCGCATAGGGTCAACCAAGAAAACCTACGATAACTAAAGGGTTTTGACGGCTCGACTCGTTCAACAAAAGTGTTTATTTGCTGATAGGAAGCGGAGAAGCTGAAATCCAAATGTTATATGTGGGAGGTTTTGGCGCAGCTCTGTTTTGACCCACAAAATGAGCAGCAAGTAAAAAAATAAGGAGAACGAATCGAGCCTACAGTGGATTGCCATTGAGTGATCCGCCGTGGGCTTGTTTATTGTTGAAAAAAATTGGAGAAATCATTCTAAAGTTAGATGAGTAGATAAAGGGGTATTGGGAGGAAGCAAACCTATGGCGGAGAAAAAGAAAATACTGTACATAGTCGAAGCTATGGGCGGAGGCGTATTTACTTACATTGTAGATTTAGCAAATGAACTGGTAAATAAATATGATATGTACATTGCGTATTGTATGCGAAACAAAAAAATCTGCTGATGGGCAGCAATCCTATTATTGCCCCGGACAGTGAAATGTTATGGAACGCGGCAATCGTGTGGAGAATCCTTAGACGGTATGAATACACTGGTGCGTTGGTTATGGGGAGAAGAAAGAAAATTGATGTGAATAAGATAAGTATAGCACGGCAGGAAAGCGGCATCAAGCGGTTGCCCATGATATAACATCAACGACAATGTTATATTATGGACAACTGTTCGTAAAAATTTAAGGATTTTGAGGGAGTTGCACAGCTTGATATGATGGGCAGTTTATGGTAAGATAGAATTACAATGGCGGACAAAGCTACTATTGACTACGACAAGGAGGTGTAAGCCAATGGGATTAGCTGATACCGTGACTAAAGCCTATATGAAAGATAATTCTGTGTTTGCAGATGCGTTTAATTACTTGATCTATGGCGGTGAGGCGGTTGTAGACCCTAAACAACTGCAAGAACTAGATACGACGGAGATTGCTTTACCGTTTGGAAC
This sequence comes from uncultured Faecalibacterium sp., assembly GCA_934524985.1. Lineage (GTDB taxonomy): Bacteria > Bacillota > Clostridia > Oscillospirales > Ruminococcaceae > Faecalibacterium. The sequence goes on from CAKSYT010000001.1 coordinate 196,768, forward strand.
ACAGGATGAAGAGGGAAAGCAGCCAGAAGAAGCAGTTCAGAAATACCGTGATGTGCTGAAATCAGCAATCATTAAACAGGATGATGAGGCTGCATACATTTTACTGGGAATCGAAAATCAGACTGACATTCATTATGCAATGCCCGTTAGAAACATCATTTATGATGCTCTCCAGTACGGCAAACAGGTGGCTGATATTGCAGCCAAGCATCGCGCAAGTGATGGGGATTCAAAAGGGCATAGTCGTGGTGAATATCTTTCTGGATTCTACAAGGAAGATAAGATTACGCCTGTTATCACGCTTGTGCTTCACTTTGGCGCAAATGAATGGGATGGGCCGTTGTCACTCCATGAGATGATGGCGGTTAAAAATAAGAATCTTCTGAACTTTGTGTAGGACTATCAGATTCATCTGATCGACCCTGCAAAACTGAGCGCGGAGGACTTGGAAAGATTCTCTTCAAGTCTGAGAGAGGTAATTGGGTATATTAAGTATTCCAAAGATAAGAAACGCTTATCTGAATTTTTGATTGATAATCCGCGTATGCTGATAGAAGCAAACGCGGCGAGGGTTATTAAAGCAGTTACGAATACACCGCTGGATATTCCAGAGGGCGCGGAGGTGATTGATGTGTGCAAAGCTGTTGAGGAAATGATGAACGAAAGCGAAGAACGAGGCGAACTCAGGATGCTTGTGAAGCAGGTGAGAAAAGGCCGCATTACAATCGAACAGGCTGCAGAGGATGCTAATATGAGCGTAGAGCAGTTCAAGAGAGTAATGGATGACACGCCGTTGCAGGCAGTATAAGACAAATATTAATAAAACATACCCCCACAAGGTTTAAATTGGTTTATAATCGAAAGCCTTGTGGGGATTTTGTTAAAAGTGTTTCCATTTAAAATTAAATAATGCAAGAAAAAAGTTGACGCTATATCACACGGAAAACTTGCGAAGATGATGTGACGACATGATTTAGTGTTTATGGCCTATGCGTCAAGCGGATACTAAAAGAATCGATATACGACAGATTGAACAAAAACGGATTAATGGCGGATTAGGGGCAGAAATTCTCTCCCGATATACGAGGGTATGATGAACATAGTAATGAATAACTATGAGAAAGGCAGGAAAAAATGTTGTATGAAGTCGTGATTGGCGTTATTGGTAGTGTAATTGGTGCAATTTTGTTGGCTGTTTTAGGAAAAGTCTGTGCCTATTTTAGATTTTATAAAGATTCGGAATACAGTGGAGAATGGGAAGATATAATTCCGCAAAAGGAAGATGGCTCGCCTGAAAAACGTGATGTATATGTGATAAAGCATAATAAAAGAACAAATACATTTTCTGGAAGTATTAAACGAGTACTTCCTATCAGTCAAGGAACTAGAACGTGGAAAATAAATGGCGTAATAAATCATGGGTATTTTATTGCATCTTTTTGGCATGATGGACCGCAGAAAAGTAACGGATGTATTTATGCAAAGCTAACAGCAGATAACCAGTATGAGGGGTATTATCTTGAAGAACATAATGGCATAATTGATCAAACACCAATTACATTGAAAAAGAAATAAACAGAAAATGATATGTGATTGCATGATGGAGAGCATTCGAAATATGAGGGTAAAATAAGATGAATAAACAGTATGCAGTGTTCGATTGGGATAATACCGTTCGAGATGGATTTACGCTGTTTGATTGGATAGATTATTTGGTGAATAGAGGGGTACTAGCGGAAGAAATACAGGTTGCAATAGATACATTGTCGGATAAATATAAGGCTGGATTGCTTTCACATGATGAATATGCGCATCTTGCATGTAAGACCTATGCAAAAGGAATAAATGGGTTGCGCGTTGATTTCATCATGGAAATTGCACATCAGTACATTGAACAGGATCGATGCCATATTTTTCATGGAATGGAAGAAATATTTAGCCATTTGAAAAATAGTGGAATTGAAGTAGTGGTTATAAGTGGCGCACCTAAAATTATTTTAGACTTTTACAAGAAAGAATTTCATATTCGTGAGATTTTTGCGTTTAAAGAAAGAGTGGAAAATGGACGTTTTGCGGGAAGAGCTTCATATAATTATGGATACAATAAAAAGAAAACTATAGCCCAATTAAAAGATAAATATGGGACAAAACCATTGCTGGGATTTGGAGATTCGGACTCTGATATACCATTGCTAAAGGAAGCTACATATGCGTTTTCGATTAACACGAACATCGAAAATGCAATGAGGATAAACGTTGTTAACCATTCGATTCAAAAAAAATATATTGATCAGATTATACATATTATGCAGACAAATAAAAAGGAAGACGAAGGATAAATTCCTTGCTTGTGAATAGAAATAAGTGCGGTTGGAATTATCGAGACGGTTACGAAATGCCGTTGGACGTTTCAGAGGGGGCGGAGGTGATTGATGTGTGCAAAGCTGTTGAGGAAATGATGAACGAAAGCGAAGAACGAGGCGAACTCAGGATGCTAGTACAACTTGTTCGAGATGGAGATTTGAAACTGGAACGTGCTGCGGAGAAAGCAAAGATGACCGTCGAGCAGCTTGAAAAGGTAATGAAAAATACTCCTTTGCAGGCGGTATAAGATAAACAGAATATAAAAAGTAGATTAAGCCCTACAAGGCTCAAATTGGTTCAAAACCGATAGAAAGCCTTGTAGGGCTTATTTTTTGCGCTTTTTCAAATTTATTTGTGAAAAAAGTTGTCCAAGACTTGACATCGGGCGGCGTTGATTGGCAGCGCGAGAAGTGGCAGTCAGGGTTTGGTTCCAAATTTATCCGTCAGGGCGAAAAAAATGCTGCGAAATATCAAGAAAGACGATGTCCGGCTTGCTCTTTACCTATAAGCTGAAGAAGGGCAGGGGTGATGAGTTTACCAAGGAGTTGTGGATCGACCGCAGAGAGGGCAGCAAGAGCCTTGCGTGGAGTTCCATGAGGCTGGCGTATCACAATATCGGTAAAATCGGAGAGGTAGTAGACAGACCCAAGGCGCTGGGAGATATCCGGGGCGTGTCGTATATCTATGGACTATTCTACCGCTTTGGCCTGATCGATGTGCCAGACAAGGCTAAGGAGAAAATGGGAGTGAAGGAACGCTAACGGCTGTGACTTGCGTTGCGGGGTGCGATTTGAGTAAAATCAACAGGACTTCGAAAATATTTTCGTGAATTTGTGGTTGACAACTAAAACTAATCGCAGTTGAAAAAACAACCTAAAAAAGGAAAAGGAGGCCCCTCGATGCGTGATGACAACAAGCTCCACTGTGAAAAGAGATACGTTGAAGTGGACGTTCGCTTTACACCTGATGGCAAGATCCGCCCTCTTGCCATCAACTGCGACAAAAGCCATATCTATGGAATCGACCGCGTTTTGGCTGTCAGGCGTGGCACATCACGCCTTGGCGGGAAGGGGCAGTGCTTCACCTGCATGATCTGCGGGCAGAAGCGGAATCTCTGGCTTGAACGGGGCAAGTGGTTCGTGGAAGCCTACTGCTCCGTGCCGGAAAGCTGTGCTTCGTGATGGTAAGGTACAGCTTCACCTTCAATCCCAGCCTGCTCACCATCCCGAAGCGTAAGCAGGGCCGTGCTGTTCGACCCGCTCACACGCAGCAGATAAAAAGAAAACTCCCCCAGACAAGCTGGGAGAGCTTCTTTTTATGCCGGTGGTGGGGGTCGAACCCACACGTGTTATTAGCACAAGGGATTTTGAGTCCCCCTCGTCTGCCATTCCGACACACCGGCATATCATTTTGTGAGCGATTTTTATTATACCGGATTCCATGGGTAAAATCAAGAGGAAGTTTTACACCTTTTCTCAAATCCTCCCGCCCGGCGCAAAATACATAACTCCGGTTCTTGCCCGGCGGCGCGGGCTGTGCTACACTAAGGTCATATCAAAACGTAAAATATGCCCACAAGGAGGGAACCGGACTTTGAAACATCTGCATTCTTTTGCCCGCCGCGCGGCGGCTTTTCTGCTGGCGGCGGTGCTGTGCGTCTGCATCCCGGCGGCAGCGGCTTCGGCTGCCACCACCATCGGCGGGGCCGATACTACCCTGATCCCCGCAGAGGACGAAAACTGTCTCAGCTGGCTGTTTGGCTCCAAGGATAAGATCACCATGCCCTACCTGAACATCAAAGGGCAGGGGCTCAAGCGCAATGTCACGCTGGATCTTGAGGACTGTCTGGTGGGCATCACCTATACCGAGCTTGGCTCCATTGGCAGCTACGTCAGCGCCAGTGCCGCGCAGCAGGCGTGGAAGGCGCAGGCGGTGGCGGTGCACTCCTATCTGGAATACCACAAGCAGTACGGTTCGTCTGCCAATGCGCTGATCTACACCCCGGTCAGCCAGATCCCTTCCTCCACCCGCAGCGCCATCCGCAAGGCAGTGCAGGCGGTCAAGGATGAGGTGCTGGTGTACAACGGCAGCGTGTGCGATGCGGTATGGTCGGCCAGTGCGGGCTACAACACCCAGACCGGCGTGTACGGCACCTGCGCCAGTCTGGACGCATGGGGCACGGACGTGCCGTACCTGCAAAGCGTGGAAAGCCCCTACGAGGAGCAGTACCACAACCTGCTGCGCCGGGTGATCGGCAAGGACTACACCTATATAGAATACAACGACAGCCGCACCGGCGAGCCTTACCAGAGCGCCGACACTACCCACAAGGATCTGGGCGGCTTTGTGCAGTACAACACGCTGGTGTCCAACGGCCGCAGCTACCGGTACATCAACCAGTTCGTTTCCTCCCGCTACTGCTTCGATTTCGGCGCGGATGCCAGCGGCACCCCCTGCATGGCCTACTACGGCTTTGGGCACGGCGTGGGCATGAGCCAGTGCGGCGCAGTGGGCTACGCCGCCGAGGAAGGCATGAACTACAAGCAGATCTTACAGCACTACTACACCGGTGCAAAGATCCGTACCAGCACCACCCGCAGCGGCGGGTTGTTCGGCTGGCTGGCGGGACTGTTCCGCTGAGCGGCTATTTGACTGAAATTTTGGAAATACCTTCTCAAACGCCGCAGGATTTGGTATACTATATCCGTTTGTGAAAAATGAACGGGAAACATAACTGCGTAGAAAAACGCACGGATTGGAGTATCAGCATGGAGTTGGATCAGGAAAAGCAGAATCAGGAGGCCGCCGAGCGCTGCCGTGCACTGGCACAGCGCATCGTGCGGGAGCTGGCTCCCCGCAGCGTACAGGTGCTGGAGGACAGCGGGCTGCTGGAAAAAGCTTTTTGTAAAATGAACACTGCGGTGGTGCAAAGCGCCCCGGAGCTGCTGGTGGTGGCAGACCCCCAGTGGGTCACCCTGCCCACGGTACAGGCGGAAAAAGTGGTGCTGGTGTGCGGCGAGTACGCCGGCATGGCAGACTGCGCAAAGCAGCTTGCCGCGCAGGGCTTCTGCCGGGAGCTTGCGTGGAAGGACCGTGGCAAGGAGCAGCTGACGGCGCTGTTCTGCCGCATGGACGCCCCGGAGCTGCCGGAGCTGGAGAACGGCTACGAGCAGCAGCTGGACATTCTGCGGGAGCGCACCCTGCTGGCTGAGCGCACCGCCGCCGAGCAGGCTGCCCAGCTGGAGCGGCTGCGCAGCGACCTTTCCCTGAGCCGCAGCCACGAGCAGGACTTGGAAAAGACCCTGAACAGCGTGGTCAACTCCACCTTCTGGAAGGCCAGCTGGCCGCTGCGGTATCTGGTAAGCAAGTGCCGCCAGCTGTGGCATACCTTCCCGCTGGTCGTCTTTTTTGCCACCCTGCGTCAGGTGGGCTTTGCGGGCGTAAAGGCACAGGCCAAGGCCAAAAAGGAGTACAAAAAGCTGTTCCCGGGCAAGGCCATGCCCGCCGACCGCTTTGCGGACGTAGAGCTGCTGGTAAAGCAGGCCGCAGACCAGCCCGCTGCGCCGCGCATCAGCATCGTGGTGCCGCTGTACAACACCCCCCACGATTTTCTGGTGGAGCTGCTGGACTCGGTGCAGAACCAGACCTACCGCAACTGGGAGCTGTGCATGGTGGATGCCGGACAGGACGCGGACGTGGGGACCCTCGTGCAGGAGCGTGCCCGCACCGACAGCCGCATTCGCTACCGGAAACTGGACAGCAACGAGGGCATTGCGGGCAACACCAATCAGGGCTTTGCCCTTGCCACCGGCGAATATATCGCCCTGCTGGACCATGACGACATCCTGCACCCCTGCGCACTGTGGTATGTGGCGGAAGCCATTGCCAAGCAGGGCGCGGACTTTGTGTACACCGATGAAGTGACCTTTGAAGGGGACATCGACCATTTGACGGTCTACCACTTCAAGCCGGATTATATGCTGGACAACCTCCGCTCCAACAACTATATCTGCCACCTGAGCGTGTTCAGCGCGGCGCTGCTGGCAAAGGTGGGCGGCGACGAGCGGGCAGAGTTCAACGGCAGTCAGGACTACGACCTCTACCTGCGCCTGACCGAGCAGGCAGAGAAGATCGTGCACATCCCGCATCTGCTCTATTACTGGCGTTCCAGCCCGGCCAGCGTGGCCAGCAACATCTCCGCCAAGACCTACTGTCTGGAAGCTGCCATGAAGGCGCTGCGCGCCCACTACGACCGCATGGGCGTGCCGGTGGACGCGGTGACCATGGTGCCCAACACCCCGGGCTTCTACAAGACCGATTACACCATCACAAAGCCCGGGCGGGTCAGCGTGCTGATCCCCAGCTGCGACCATTCGGGCGATCTGCGGGTGTGCGTGGAGTCCATCTACCGCAAGACCACCTACCCGGATTTTGAAGTGATCATCATCGAGAACAACAGCAAGGAGCCTGCCACCTTCCGCTGCTACGAGCAGCTGCAAAAGGAGCACCCGGACACCCTGCATGTGCTCACATGGCAGGGCACCGGCTTCAATTACAGCGCCCTGAACAACTTTGGCGCAAAGGCTGCCACCGGCGAGTACCTGCTGCTGCTCAACAACGATACCGAGGTCATCTCTCCCCGCTGGATGGAGGAGATGGTCATGTACGCCCAGCAGGACCGCGTGGGCTGCGTGGGCGCAAAGCTGCTCTACCCGGACAACACCATCCAGCATGCGGGCATCGGCTTCGGCTTTTTGACGCTGGCGGCCCACATGCACAAGAACTTCCCTGTGGGGCACCCCGGCTATATGGGACGACTGGTCTATGCGCAGGACGTGTACGCAGTGACCGCCGCCTGCCTGATGGTGCGCAAGGATGTATACGAGCAGGTGGATGGGCTGGACGAGAGCTTCGCTGTCGCCTTCAACGATGTGGACTTCTGCGTGCGCGTGCGGGAAGCAGGCTACACCAACGTGTTCACCCCCTTTGCCCAGCTGTACCACTACGAGAGCAAGAGCCGTGGGCTGGACGAAAGCCCGGTCAAGCGCAAGCGTTTTGCCTCCGAGGTGGAGCGGTTCCAGAAGCGGTGGGCAAAGCAGCTGGCTGCGGGCGACCCCTGCATGAACCCCAACTTTGACCTGATGAAGGAGGACTTCAGCTTTGACATCAAGCCGCTGGAGTGAGCCTTTGACCCAAACCGAAACGAAAGGGGGAACGCAGATGGAGCTTTCGGCCTGTATCGTGGTGTATAACGGCGCGGAGGAGGCCATCAAAGCCGCCCAGACCGTGCTGGACTGCACCCGCCGCTACCCGCTTACCCTGTATCTGGTGGATAACGCCAGCCCGGACGGCAGCGGACAGCGGCTGACCGCCGCCGCAAAGGACGGCACCCTGCGCACCGTCCCCGGGCAGTCCGTGCAGGTGCTCTGCCGGATGGAGAACGGCGGCTTCGGCACCGGACACAACACGGTGCTCTCGCTGCTGCACAGCCGGGTGCACTTTATCCTCAACCCGGATATCCAGCTGACCGCCGATACCCTGAGCGACCTTGCCGACTGGATGGCGGCGCACCCCGGCGTGGTGATGACCCGCCCGGGGCTTACCTTCCCGGACGGCAGACCCCAGCAGCTGCCGCTGCGCCGGTGCAACGTGCGCGCCATGGCGTACCGTCAGCTGCCCTGTCTGCGCTTTTGGGCAAAGTGCAATGACCGCTACCTGATGGCAGACAAAGACCTGACAAAGCCTACCGAGATCGAATTCTGCACCGGCAGCTTTTCGGCGGTGGACACCGCCGCCTTCAAGGCGGTGGGCGGCTTTGACGAAGGGTACTTCATGTATGTGGAGGACGCCGACCTTACCCAGAAGATGCGCACCCGGGGCAAGGCGTACTTGGTGCCCCAGTACACCGCCATCCACGCATGGCACCGCGCAGCGCACCGCAGCCTGAAACCCTTTTTGTGGCAGCTGCGCAGCCTGATGCGCTATTTTTCCAAATGGGGCTTTGCGTGGTGAGCGGGGACGAAATAAGATTGTTTTTGATTCGCAGAAAGCGGCGTGCCATCGGCACGCCGCTTTCTGCCTTTCCACCTCTTGCATTTTGCGTGCTTTCATAGTAAAATAAAGTGTACTGCCATCGTCTTTTGCAAAAATGCGGCCTTGGCAGACCCAAAATTGTTTACAGCGGACGCAGCTCCGCTTTGAATTAAGCTGCACATCTTTTTATAAGAAAAAAGGAGTGCACAAGTATGAAAGGCATTATTCTCGCCGGCGGTGCCGGCACACGGCTCTATCCTTTGACCATGGTCACCAGCAAGCAGCTGCTGCCGGTCTACGACAAGCCGATGATCTACTATCCGCTGTCCACCCTTATGCTGGCGGGCATTCAGGATATCCTGATCATCTCTACCCCTACCGATACGCCCCGCTTTGAGGCGCTGCTGGGCGATGGCAGCCAGTACGGCATCCATCTGCAGTATAAGGTGCAGCCCTCCCCGGACGGTCTGGCACAGGCCTTTATTCTGGGCGAAGAGTTCATTGGCGACGACTGCTGCGCCATGATCTTGGGCGATAACATTTTCTACGGCAACGGCTTCTCCAAGCTGCTCAAGAGCGCCGTGGCCAACGCAGAGAACAAGGGCCGCTGCACTGTGTTCGGCTACTATGTGCAGGACCCCGAGCGCTTTGGCATCGTGGAGTTCGACAAGGACGGCAAGGTGCTGAGCGTGGAGGAAAAGCCCCAGAACCCCAAGTCCAACTACGCCATCACCGGCCTGTACTTCTACAACAAGGAAGTGGTGCAGATGGCAAAGCAGGTAAAGCCCTCTGCCCGCGGCGAGCTGGAGATCACCACCCTGAACGATATGTACCTGAAGAAGGACGAGCTGGATGTGCAGCTGCTGGGCCGTGGCTTTGCATGGCTGGACACCGGCACGATGGAGAGCCTTGTGGAGGCTGCCGACTTTGTGCACATGATCGAAAAGCGTCAGGGCATCAAGATCAGCGCACCGGAGGAGATCGCCTTCAAATACGGCTGGATCGACCGCGACACTTTGCTGGAAAGCGCCGAGCGCTACGGCAAGAGCCCCTACGGCCAGCATTTGAAGAACGTGGCCGATGGCAAGCTGCGCTACTAAGCATAAGGAAAGGCACATTGGTATGAAAATCATTGTCACAGGCTGCAAGGGGCAGCTGGGCACAGAGCTGCTCAAGCAGCTGCAGGAGGGCCGCAGCGAGCTGGGCCCCATCCCCGAAAAGCTGCTCAACGCTACGGTGATCCCGGTGGATCTGCCGGAGCTGGATATCTCCAACTACAAGATGGTGGATGAGTTCGTGCGGCGCAACCGCCCGGATATCATCATCAACTGCGCCGCCTACACCAACGTGGACGGGTGCGAGGTGCACCACGACGATGCCTTTAAGGCAAACGCCCTTGGCCCCCGCAATCTGGCGCAGGCTGCCGAAAAGACCGGTGCACGGCTGGTGCACGTTTCCACCGACTATGTGTTCTCCGGCCGGGAGAACGGCGGCATCCCGCAGGATGAAGCCACCCTGCCCGGGCCCATCAGCGCCTACGGCTCCACCAAGCTCATGGGCGAAAAGTATGTGGAGCGGTTCTGCCACCGCCACTTCATCGTGCGCACCGCGTGGCTGTACAGCTACTACGGCAAAAACTTTGTCAAGACCATCGTGAACGCGGGCAAAAAGTTCGGCAAGCTGGAAGTGGTCAACGACCAGTGCGGCAACCCCACCAACGCAGCCGACCTTGCCCACGAAATTTTGCAGCTGTGCGTGACCCACGAGTACGGCCTGTACCACTGCACCGGCGAGGGCATCTGCTCGTGGTACGATTTTGCTGCCGAGATCATCCGCCTTTCCGGCGTGGAGGCTACCGTTGCCCCCTGCACCAGCGAGGAGTACAAGGCAAAGCACCCGGACAGCGCCGACCGCCCCAAGTGGAGCGCACTGGACAATCGGATGCTGCGCTGCACCGTGGGCAACGATGTCCGCGACTGGAAGGACGCTCTGGCCTGCTTCTTCGCCCACTGGGACGGCGAAAACGGCATGAAGGGCTGAGAAAAACTGAAAATCCCCCCCTGCGGAAGAACTGAGGATGTATCATGTTTGATGCGATTTTTAGCAGATCTGTCAAGATATTAAAGCTCTTTGCAAAGGTGCAGTGTGTGCTGGCGTTCGTGCTTGCAGCCATGCTGTGCGGCGCGGTCCATGAAATGCTGAAGCCCATCAACCGGTTTTCAGCCATCGTGCTGGGGCTGACGGTCGCCGTGGTGTTCTGGGTGCTGCAAATGTTCCTTGCATGGGCGCTGTACGCCTTTGCGGAGCTGGTGGAGTACACCAAAGAGACCCACAAGGAGCTCAGCGACATGAGCGCTGGTCTGTCGCGGTACACCCAAGCCACCTACGAGGAAATTCACAGCATGAACCAAGGGCTGGAAGCATACACCAAGGCCATGGGCAAGACCATGAACAGCATGAACAAGAACCTCTATCTTGTGGCAAAGCACTGCTGCGCCGAGGAACAACGCGCCCGCGCCGCAGCCCGCCCGCAGTCCGGGGAAAACAACAAATAAATAAAGAGGATACTGACCTATGAAAACCTATCTGATCACCGGCTGCGCCGGTTTTATCGGTTCCAACTTTGTGCACTATATGCTCAAAAAATACCCGGAGATCCTACTGGTCAATCTGGATAAGCTGACCTACGCAGGCAATCTGGAAAACCTGAAGGACGTGGAGGGCGACCCCCGCCATGTGTTCGTGCAGGGCGATATCTGCGATAAGGAACTGGTGGAGAGCCTGTTTGCAAAGTACGATTTCGACTACGTCATCAACTTTGCCGCCGAGAGCCATGTGGACCGCTCCATCAAGAACCCCGAAATTTTTGTGCAGAGCAACGTGATGGGCACCGTCAACCTGCTGCAGCGCGCCAAGGAGGCATGGTACGACGCCGATGCCAAGACTTGGAAGGAAGGCAAGAAGTACCTGCAGGTCTCCACCGATGAGGTGTACGGCGCTCTGGGCGCGGACGGCTTCTTTATGGAGACCACTCCGCTGTGCCCCCACAGCCCCTACTCCTCCTCCAAGGCCAGCGCCGATATGTTCGTCATGGCCTTCCACGACACCTACGGCATGCCGGTGAACATTACCCGCTGCTCCAACAACTACGGCCCCTACCAGTTCCCGGAGAAGCTGATCCCCCTGATGATCAACAACGTCAAGCACCACAAGCAGCTGCCCGTCTACGGCGACGGCATGCAGATCCGCGACTGGCTGTATGTGGAGGATCACTGCAAGGCCATTGATATGGTGGCCAACGGCGGCAAGATCGGCGAGGTGTACAACGTGGGCGGCCACAACGAGCGCCCCAACATCTTCATCGTCAAGACCATCATCGCCCAGCTCCACGACCGCCTGCAGGACGAGGGCATCAGCGAGGAGCTCATCAAGCACGTCGCCGACCGTCTGGGTCACGACCGCCGCTACGGCATCGACCCCACCAAGATCAAGAACGATCTGGGCTGGTACCCCGAAACTCCCTTCGAGAAGGGCATCGTGCTGACCATTGACTGGTACCTGAACCACGAGGAGTGGATGGAGCACGTCACCAGCGGCGACTACCAGAACTACTATCAGGATATGTACAAGAATAAGTAACAGCCTGTAAATCAAGCGAAACCAAAAGCCGGACAGCCCGCAAGCTGTCCGGCTTTGTTCTGTTCAAGGGGTGCTGTTCTGTGCGGGGAAAGGGGAGATCAGTTATACGTGCAGCAGCTCCAGTACATCTGCCCGTCAATGGTCACAACGGCAATGCCGATGCTCTTGCAATCTTTACAATTAAAGGCCCCAGAGCTTCCCAAGGTTGTCCGCAGCTCTGCATTGCCCTCCGGGGTGTTGGCTGGAACCTTGGCATTGTCAAACAGAATGTAGCTATAATTGCCATCCTTATCATGACCCCAACCCGGGCCAAAATCATCACAATACGACCAGTCCTTAGTCTTGCTGCGCCAACTATCAAGGGCTTCATCCCCTTCGCTCTCTGACAGCACGGTCTTACCGGCGACGCGGAAGCGATCTGCCAACTCCTGCTCGACGGCAGAAAGCTCTTTTACTTCGTCAAGCGAATCAAGATGGATGCTTGCGCGGTAGCTGTTGATCTCCTTCAGCAGCCGCTTTTTTGCCTGCTGCTCGGTCTCGGCACCGCAGGCGGTCAGCACCAGCAGCAGCGCACCGGTGAGCAAAAGGGCGGTCAGTTTTGCCAGTTTTTTCATAAGGGTCATCCTCCGTTCTTGTTACAGTATTCTGTCAGGCTTGCGGGGAAGGAGAGATCAGTCGTGGAACACGTCACAGGTCCAGTACATCTGGCCGTCAATGGTCACAACGGCAATGCCGATGCTCTTGCATTCATCATCAAAAGTATCAGAGCCTCTCAAGGCTGTCCACAGCTCTGCCTTGCCTTCCGGGGTGTTGGCTGGAACCTTGGCAGACAGAATGTCGATAAACTTGCCATCCTCTCTTTCATCCCAACCCCAACCGAAATCACCACAACACGTCCAGCCCTCGGTCATGCTTTCCCATTTTTCATAGGTTTCCACCGTTTCGCTGGAAAGCAGCGCGGTCTTACCGGCGGTGCGGAACTGCTCTGCCCAAACCCGCTCGGCGGCAGAGAGCTCTTCTACTTCCACCAGCGGCGCAAGTTTGATGCTTGCGCGGTAGCTGTTGATCTCCTTCAGCAGACGCTGCTTTGCCTGCTGCTCGGTCTCGGCACCGCAGGCGGTCAGTACCAGCAGCAGTGCACCGGTGAGTAAGAGGGCGGTCAGTCTTGCCAGCTTTTTCATAGGATCAGCCTCCAATCTTTCTTACAGTCTGGCGTAGGTTTTCTCGGTACTTTAAGTATATCAGATACCGCCCGCCCCCTGCAAGCGCGATTCGATGCAAAACAACCCCCATTCACGCAGGGAGAGAGAAATATTTCCCGCCTTTTTGGGCAAAGTGCGCAAAGAAACCCTCTCAGTCACCTGCGGTGACAGCTCCCCCGAAGGGGGAGCTTTTATGCACCTTCCGGTAAGTAGAGCAAAACCTCCCCCTCTCGGGGGAGGTGGCATCGCGCAGCGATGACGGAGAGGGTTCGCTTCCCCCGCAGTGCCGCGCTTTCGCAGAAAGCGGCGCTGCATCTGCCGCTCCCCTCCACGACCCCTCCCGTGAAAATGGAATAGCGGAGCGTCCGCAGACGCTCCGCTATTCCGAAATTAAAAATAATCTTTCCGCTATTTATGCGCAGAGCAACGCGGAGCGCATTTCAAATCGTCCCGCCTTGAGTGGTCTCCACCACAAAATCCGCGCTTTCGGCTATGCCGTACTGCGCAAAATACCCCTCTTCCAGCGGCACCCACCGGGCGGCAAAATCCGCGTAGCGTGCACCCTCCCGCGCCTGTAAGCGCCGGACCTGCTCGGCCTTGGTGCAGGTCACGAATACCCGCAGCGTCTCGTAGGGGCGCAGCAGCGGGTGGTGGCTGTAGCTGCCCTCTAAGATCACCAGCGGCTGTGCGGGCAGCTGCGCTGTGGGCAGGTAAGCCCCCTCCCGGCAGCTGTACGCCCGGTAGGCCACAGCCTGCCCTGCATAGGCCGGGCGCAGGGCCTCGTCCCGCAGACGGGTAAGGTCCATGTTGGCGCAGGGGGTGTGCGCCCAGTCCGGGATGCGCCGGGCGGGCGGCAGATAGAAATCGTCCGTGCGCAGCAGGGTGCAGCCGGGAAACTGCGCCGCCAGCGCGCTGGCAAGGGTGGTCTTGCCGCTGCCGCAGCGGCCGTCCAGCGCCAGCACCAGCGGGCGGGTAGGCTTTTGCGCCAGCGCGGCGCTCAGCAGCGCAGACAGGGTGGACGCGGTGATGGGTGTGGGCATGGGGGTGAACCTCCTTGGCAGGGTGCGCCCAAGGGGCAGACCCGAGAATATCCCGATTATATCATAATCGCTGCCGGAAGGGTAGCACGGGTGTGGTTTGCTGCAAATAACTTTTTTATCATAAAGGCTTGACACAGCCGGTGGTGCTGTGGTACACTACTGGCGTTAGAAACAACTAACCACATGAGACCCCACCGGCAGAGCCCGCAGCCCGGGCGTGCTGCTTCTTTTTTGAGACGCTGGTTAGTTGCATCTTACTTATAACGGCCCGGCATCCGGGGCACACTGACCCCGACACCGCCGCCAAAGGAGAACCGCTATGGAGCGTGATTTTGAGACCGTAATGATCGAACAATGTGCCCCGGTACTGGCGGGGCTGAAACCTGCGGGGCTGTTCCGCTACGAAACGCGCGACCGTGCCGACCTTGCCCGGCGGGTGGCGGGCTGGAACGCCCAGCTGAACCCCAAGGGCCTGCAGGTGCGGGTGCTGCGGGGGTGCATCGCCACCCGGCAGTATCTGGTGTACGTCTACCGCGCCGCCAAGCTGCAAACCGTGCTGGCAGATGCCGCCGTGCGGAGCTTTTTAGCCCGGGAGGGCTACCGCCTGCCGGAGAATGCAGCGGACTGCGGTGCACTGCTGGATCAGCTCAGCCTGCGTCTGTGCTGTGCGGCAGAGGCGGCGGATTTTCCGCATGAGATCGGGGTATTTCTGGGCTATCCGCTGGAGGATGTGGAGGGCTTTATCCGGCACCGGGGCAAGTGCTTTACCTGCTGCGGGTGCTGGAAGTCCTACGGCGACCCGGCTGCGGCGCAGCAGCACTTTGACCAGCTGGCCAAGTGCACGGCGGTGTATCTGCGGCTGTTCCACAGCGGCACGCCCATTTTAAAGCTGGCGGTGGCCGCCTGAAAAATTGCTATTCTCTTTTCAAATACTCTCTTTTATCCTGGCAACTCTCCTATGCTTCCGACACAGGAGAGAGCGATCCTCCTTTTTACACATGACCGCCCGGCGCAGCTTTGACCCCTGTGCCGGGCGGTCGTGCGTTTGGGAATGCGCTCCCGCGCGGGGGACGATTTAGAATGTGCTCCCGAGGGGGGACGATTTAAAATGGCCTCCGCTTGCGCTCTGGCCATAATTAGCGGAATTAGATTTTTTATTCGGGATTCAGAAAAGCCTGCGGGCTTTTCTGAATCCCCTTTTCACGGGAGGGGTCGTGGAGGGAAATGGCAGATGCAGCGCCGCTTTCTGCGAAAGCGCGGCGCTGCGGGGAGCTTCTGCTTGGCGCAAGCGGGCTGAACCCTCTCAGTCATCGCTGCGCGATGCCAGCTCCCCCGAAGGGGGAGCTTTTTTGCGGCGGCGGAAAGGTTTCTCATTGCACCTAAAACTTCAGCAACGAGCCTAACGGCTTGGCTCCCCCTTCGGGGGAGCTGGCGCGGGAGCGCCTGAGAGGGTTCAGCCGTCCCCTTGGGGAAGGTGGCTGCGACCAACGGGAGCAGACGGAAGGGGTCATTTCTCTCGTCACCCTGCCCTATAAAACCGCAAAACACCCCCTAAAAATGTAAACATTGGCTAACTTTACATCAAAAAATAGAGTTAGTTATTGATGATTTCGATAAAAATGCGGGGCGATGCCGGCATAAAATTTGTTTGTTCATATAAACTAACTGTAAGATATGAAAAATCTATTGACAAGCTGGGTTAGCAGCGGTAAACTGTCTACGCTGATAGTTACGGCTGACTAACCACCGCAGCATCACATAATTTCTATGGAAGGGGAGCACAGCGATGATGCCTTTGACGATGACAAAAGCAGGCGAGACCGTCACCATCCGCAAGATCAGCGGCAAGGACGAGGTTCGGCTGCATCTGGCCGAGCTGGGGTTCGTGGTGGGCAGCGAGGTGACCGTGGTCAACGAGATCGCGGGCAATTTGATCGTACAGGTCAAACAGAGCCGTCTGGCACTGGATAAGACCATGGCAAGCCGCATCATGGTGGCCTGAGCAGCGCCTTCCCGGTGCTGCATGAGATACTGCAAGGGAGGAACGAGTACGATGAAAACACTGAAAGACGTAAAGGTGGGCGAGAGTGCCACCGTGGCACGGCTGCACGGCGAAGGCCCGGTGAAGCGCCGCATCATGGATATGGGCATCACCAAGGGGGTGCAGATCTATGTGCGCAAGGTGGCGCCGCTGGGCGACCCCATGGAGCTGACCGTGCGCAACTACGAGCTGAGCGTGCGCAAGGCCGACGCTGAGATGATCGAAGTGGTCTGATAAGACCAAAGGGAGGAAAGGTATCCGCAATGAGCATTAAAATTGCACTGGCCGGCAACCCGAACTGCGGCAAAACGACCCTGTTCAACAACCTGACCGGCTCCAACCAGTATGTGGGCAACTGGCCCGGCGTTACTGTGGAAAAAAAGGAAGGCAAACTCAAGGGCGATAAGGACGTGATCATTCAGGATCTGCCCGGCATCTACTCGCTGTCCCCCTACACGCTGGAGGAAGTTGTCTCCCGTAACTACCTTGTGAAGGAGAAGCCCGACGCCATCCTGAACATCATCGACGGCACCAACATCGAGCGTAACCTCTACCTGACCACCCAGCTCATCGAGCTGGGCATCCCGGTGGTCATGGCTGTGAACATGATCGATCTGGTGCGCAAGAACGGCGACACCATCGACCTGAAGAAGCTGAGCGCAGAGCTGGGCTGTCAGGCCGTGGAGATCAGCGCCCTGAAGGGCGAGGGCACCGAGGCAGCCGCAAAGGCTGCGGTGGCCGCCGCCAAGGCCGCCAAGACCGGCGAGCTGCCCCATGTGTTCACCGGCAGTGTGGAGCACGCCATTGCCCACATCGAGGAGAGCATTCAGGGCAAGGTAGAGCCCCGCTTTCTGCGCTGGTACGCCGTCAAGCTGTTCGAGCGTGACGAGAAGGTGCTGGAGGAGCTCAAGCTGGAAAAGGCACTGGTGGACCACATCGACGAGCACATTCAGGACTGCGAGAAGGAGATGGACGATGACGCCGAGAGCATCATCACCAACCAGCGCTACGCCTACATCAACACCGTGGTGCACAAGGCAGTCAAGAAGAAGGCCCGCAAGGACAACCTGACCGTCTCCGATAAGATCGACCAGATCGTCACCAACCGCGTGCTGGCACTGCCCATCTTTGCAGTGATCATGTGCGTGGTGTATTACATCGCTGTTTCCAGTCTGGGCGGCATCGTGACCGACTGGACCAACGACACCCTGTTCGGTACATGGATCCAGCCCGGCGTGCAGACCCTGCTGGAAAACGCCGGTGCAGCCGACTGGGTGGTCTCGCTGGTCGTGGACGGCATCATCGGCGGTCTGGCAGCGCCCATCGGCTTTGCCCCGCAGATGGCTATCGTGTTCTTCTTCCTGTCCATCCTGGAGGACTGCGGCTACATGGCCCGTGTTGCCTTTATCATGGACCGTCTGTTCCGCCGCTTTGGCCTGTCCGGTAAGAGCTTCATCCCCTTCCTTATCTCCTCCGGCTGCGGCGTGCCCGGCATCATGGCCACCCGTACCATTGAGAACGAGAAGGACCGCCGCATGACCATGATCACCACCACCCTGATCCCCTGCGGCGCAAAGCTGCCGGTCATCGCCCTGATCGCAGGCTTCCTGCTGGGCGGTGCATGGTGGATGGCACCTGTGATGTACTTTGCAGGCATTGCACTGGTGGTCATCTCCTGCATCATCATGAAAAAGAGCAAGGCCTTTGCAGGTGACCCCGCTCCCTTCGTTATGGAGCTGCCCGCTTACCATATCCCCTCTGCCAAGGGCGTTCTGCTCCATGTGTGGGAGCGTGTGTGGGCCTTCCTGAAGAAGGCCGGTACCATCCTGTTCCTGTGCTGCGCCGTCATGTGGTTCCTTGCAAACTTCGGCATTGCAGATGGTGTGTTCGGCCTTGTGGAAACTGAGGACAGCTTGCTTGCCGTCATCGGCGGCGTTCTGGCTCCCATCTTTGCTCCTCTGGGCTTTGGCACCTGGCAGGCTGTGGCCTCTTCTCTGTCCGGCTTCGTGGCAAAGGAAGGCATCGTGAGCACCATGGGTGTTCTGGCCGGTCTGGGCGAGGTGGAAGAGTACCTCACCGATATGCACGCTGCCTTTGCACAGTTCTTCCCCTCCAGCATTGCAGCCGTTTCCTTCATGGTGTTCAACTGCTTCGATTCCCCCTGCCTTGCAGCCATCTCCACAATGGCGCGTGAGATCGGCGGCGGCAAGAAGCTGGCCTACGCTCTGCTGTACCAGAACATTCAGGCATGGCTGGTGGCTCTGATGGTCTACCAGCTGGGCGGTCTGATCACCGGCGAAGTTGCCTTCAACGCCTTCACCGTGGTTGCCGTCATCGTACTGGTGGGCTACCTGTACGCTCTGTTCCGCCCGGATCAGAACGCAAAGCACGCACAGGCTGAGCGCGAAGCCGGCCGCAGCGTCGGACAGAAAGCATAACGCTTTATGACCACAAATCTAACCCTCGGAACGACCGATATCATCGTGCTGGCGGTTCTGGCAGTGCTTGCCGTAGTCGCCGTGCGCGTGGTGATGGGATTCTTCCGACACTGAATCAAACAAAAAGGAGTGGCGCATGATGACCGCATGGTTGATGGCAAATTTGGTAAATATCGTAGTAGTGGGCATCGTCCTGCTCCTGCTGGTGCTGGACGGACGCTCGATCTGGAAAAACCTCAAGCGGGGCGGCAGCTGCTGTGACTGCGGCTGCTCCGGCAATTGCAGCTGCTGCGGCGGCTGTGCACACAGCACCGTAAAGCAATAAAAAGTAACCGCAAGGAGCGCGGGCTGAAACTCTCGGCTCGCGCTCTTTTTTAAGCAAAATAAAGTTAGCTTATGATAACACCGGGCAAGCCCCGGCGCGTAAAAAGGAGAGTGACCGGTATGCAGCTGACCGCAGCGCATCTGCGCTATCTGCTGGCCATCTACGAGGTAAGCCGCACCCATCTGGACATCAGCTCCCGCAGCATTGCGGAAAAGCTGGGGGTGACAAAACCCTCGGTGGTGCGCATTTTGAACCTGCTCATGGAGCAGGGCATGATCGTAAAGGAGTACTACGGTAAAATTTACCTGACCGACCGCGGCATCTGGGTGGCAAAGCGGGTGCAGCAGGAACTGGACGCCATTCTGGCGCACTTCCCGCCGGTGAGCGGGGAGCTGACAAGCGAGGAGCAGTGGAACGCCGCCCTTGCCATGACCAGCGCCTTGCCCCAGCGCCTTTTCACCGCCGACTATGAGCGGATGGTGGAGGATGAGACTTGCGCCGCAGGCGGGACGATTTGAAATGCGCTCCCACGCAGGGGAAGTTCTGCTAGCCGAGGGATGTTCTCTTTTGACACCAAAAGAGAACCAGAAAAGTGCCAGCGATTTCGACGCGCTGGAGCCACGAAAAAGGGGCTGCTCGCCCCTTTTAACCCCAAAGAAGTGGGCTACACCGGAAAAAACTGAAGATTCACGCCTGTTCGGCGTGAAGATCTTTTAACCGTTTTTTCCGGCTCCGCCGATTTGAAGCCCCTCAGTCTCGCTACGCTCGACAGCTCCCCCAAGGGGGAGCGGGCACGCCCGGAAGCTTTGCGGTTTAGCTGGAAACTGTACCGTCACCGCAGAAGCCTTCACCCGGTCGGGGGAAGGTGGCGCGTTAGCGCCGGATGAGGGCGCAGACTGGCAGTGCTTTCCCGCAGCGCCGCGCTTTCGCAGAAAGCGGCGCTGCACCTGCCATTTCCCTCCACGACCCCTCCCGTGAAATAGCGTTTGGAGCGGCCCGCAGGCCGCGACAAACGCGAAATAAAAATAATTATTCCGCTGAATATGTGCAGAGCGCAGCGGAGCACATTCTAAATCGTCCTACCCCCCGCGAAGCGGAAGCACATTCTAAATCGTCCCACTGCCCGGCGGGGCAGACAAGACCAAAAAGGAGAAACACCCATGATAAACAAAAAACTGCTGTCCTTCGACCGGGCGGCGCTGCGGTATGTGGGAGCAAACGTGGCGTTCCAGTGGCTGGGGCTGGTGTGTAATATCATCTTTGTCCGGGCGGTCGCCCGGCTGGTGGGGGCGGCCTTTGCGGGCAGCCTGACCGCTGCCGCGCTGCGGCAGAATATCCTACTCTGCCTTGGCACAGTGCCGCTGCGCTTTGCCTTTACCATGCTGGCCTCCGGCATGAGCGATCAGGCTTCGCGGGACGTCAAGCGCACCCTGCGCAGCAAAATTTACGAAAAGCTCACCCGCCTTGGCCCCGGCTATACCGCCACGGTGGCTACCAGCGAGGTGGTCATGCTGGCCAGCGAGGGCGTGGAGCAGATCGACACCTATTTTGCAAAATATCTGCCGCAGCTGTTTTACAGCCTGCTGGCACCCGTCACCCTGTTTGCGCTGCTGGTGGGGGTGCACGCGCGGTCGGCGGTCATTCTGCTGTGCTGTGTGCCGCTGATCCCTATGTCCATCGTGGCGGTGCAGAAATTCGCCAAAAAGCTGCTGGCCAGCTATTGGAGCGAGTACACCACGCTGGGCGACAGCTTTTTGGAGAACATTCAGGGGCTGACCACTCTGAAAATTTATCAGGCCGACGGCTGGAAGCATGAGCAGATGAACGCCGAAGCCGAGCGCTTCCGCAAGATCACCATGCGGGTGCTGACCATGCAGCTGAACTCGGTCACCCTGATGGACCTGATGGCCTACGGCGGCGCGGGGCTGGGCATCATCAGCGCCGTGGCAGCCTTTGCGGCGGGGCAGCTGGAACTGACCGCTACCTTGACCATTTTGCTGCTGGCGGCAGACTTTTTTCTGCCGCTGCGGCTGCTGGGCAGCTACTTCCACATTGCCATGAACGGTGCGGCTTCGGCAGAGAAAATTTTCCGTCTGCTGGCAGCTGAGGAGCCGCAGGACGGCGTGCAGAACGCCCCGGCGGACACCACGCTGGCGCTGGAGAGTGTGACCTTTGGCTACGAGGAAGGCCGCACCGTGCTGCGGGACGTATCCTTTACCGTGCCGCAGGGCAGCTTTGTCTCGCTGGTGGGCGCTTCCGGCAGCGGCAAAAGCACCATTGCCGCCCTGCTGGCGGGGCGCTGCACCGGGTATACCGGCCGGGTGACCATGGGCGGCGTGCCGGTACAGCAGATGCAGCAGGCTGCGCGGCAGCGCACGCTGACGGTCGTGCCCCATGATTCCACCATTTTCAAGGGCACGGTGGAAAACAACCTGCGCATGGCAAAGCCGCAGGCTGCGGAGAGCGAGCTCTGGGCGGCGCTGGAAGAGGTGAACCTTGCGGACTTCTGCCGCAGTCAGGACGGCTTACAGACCGCCGTGCACGAGGGCGGCAGCAACCTTTCCGGCGGGCAGCGGCAGCGCCTTGCCATGGCGCGCGCTTTGCTGCACGATACCCCCATCTACCTCTTCGATGAAGCTACCTCCAACGTGGACGCCGAGAGCGAAAACGACATCATGGCAGCCATCCGGGGTCTGGCAGGGAAAAAGACGGTGATCCTGATCTCCCACCGGCTGGCAAACGTGGTGGACAGCGACTGCATCTATGTGCTGGAAAACGGCCGCATTGCCGAGCAGGGCACCCACGCGCAGCTGCTGGCGCAGGGGGGCGCTTACTGCCGCCTATACACCGCCCAGAAGCAGCTGGAGACCCTTGCAAAGGAGGATGCCTGATGAACAAAACAACGAACCATCGCACGCCCGCCGCCATTGTGGCGCGGCTGATCGTGCTGGTAAAGCCTATGCTGCCCATCATGGCGGCAGCCATCGTTATGGGCGTGGCGGGGCACTTCTGCGCCACCTTCATCACCATTTTCGGCGGCTTTGCCATCCTGACCGCTGCCGGGGGGCAAAGCCCGCTGCCCACAGTGGGCACGGCCTTCGGGTGCATTCTGGTGTTCGCCTTGCTGCGCGGCGTGCTGCGCTATGCGGAGCAGGCGTCCAACCACTATATCGCCTTCCGGCTGCTGGCGCTCATCCGGGATAAGGTGTTCGGCGCGCTGCGCCGCCTGACCCCCGCAAAGCTGGAAGGCCGCGACCGGGGCGACCTGATCTCCCTCATCACCGCCGACATCGAGGCGCTGGAGGTGTTCTACGCCCACACCATCTCGCCGGTGTGCATCGCCGTGCTCTGGGCGGCGGGCATCACCGCCTTTGTGGCGCACTGGCACCTTCTGCCCGCGCTGGTGCTGCTGGCGGGTTATCTGCTGGTGGGCGCGGCGCTGCCGGTGTGGAGCGCAAAGCGCGGACAGGCCGTTGCCCGGGAATACCGGCAGGCGCTGGCGGATACCAACAGCTATGTGCTGGAAAGCCTGCGCGGCCTGCGGGACACCCTGCAGTATCAGGACACCGCCGCCCGGGCGGCAGGCATCACCGCCCACAGCGAGGCGCTGGGCGCAAAGCAGACGGCGCTGAAGTACCGCGAGGGACTTATTGTTGCCGTGACCAACACCCTGATCTTATTCACCACGCTGGCGGTGCTGGGCGTGAGCCTGTGGCTGTACCGGCGCGGTGCGCTGGCGGCGCAGGGGGTGCTGGTGTGCACCCTGACCGCCCTCAGCTCCTTCGGGCCGGTGGTGGCGCTGGCGAACCTTGGCGCAGGGCTGACGCAGGTATTTGCCAGCGCAGACCGCGTGCTGGCGCTGCTGGACGAAGCACCGGTGACCCCCGAGGTGACCGACGGCGAAAACACCCCCTTTGCGGGTGCCGAGGTGCGCGGCGTCAGCTTTGGCTACGCGGGGGAGCAGGTGCTGCGGGAGATCAGCCTGACCATCCCGGAAAAAAAGATCGTGGGCATCACCGGGCGCTCCGGCAGCGGCAAAAGCACCCTGCTGCGGCTGCTGATGCGCTTCTGGGACGTGCAGACCGGCAGCATCCGGTTCGGGGATGCGGACATCCGGCGGGTGAACACCGCCGCCCTGCGCGCACAGGAAAGCCTTGTGACCCAGGAGACCGAACTGTTTGCGGACACCATCGGCAACAACATCCGCATCGCAAAGCGCGATGCCACGCAAAAAGAGGTGGAAGCCGCCTGCAAAAAGGCTGCGCTGGATGACTTTATCCGCAGCCTGCCCAAGGGCTACGACACCCCCGTGGGCGAGCTGGGCGGCACCCTTTCCGGCGGCGAGCGGCAGCGCATCGGGGTGGCGCGGGCGTTCCTGCACGATGCGCCCTTTTTGCTGCTGGACGAGCCCACCTCCAACCTTGACAGCCTGAACGAGGGCATCATTCTGCGCGCCGTCCGCGCCGAGTGCAAAGACCGCACGGTGCTGCTGGTGTCCCACCGCAAGTCCACCATGGCTGCGGCGGATGTGAGCTTCTCGGTAGAGAGCGGAAGGGTAAGCTGAACACAAACACAAAACCGGACAGCCTGCAGGCTGCCCGGTTTTTTGGTGCGGTGGCGCGGGATGATTGGGAATGCGCTCCCACGCGGGGCGGGACGATTGGGAATGCGCTCCGCGTTGCTCTGCGCATAAATAGCGGAATTAGATTTTTATTTTCGGGATAGCGGAGCGCCTGCGGGCGCTCCGCTATCCCATTTTCACGGGAGGGGTCGTGGAGGGAAATGGCAGATGCAGCGCCGCTTTCTGCGAAAGCGCGGCGCTGCGGGCGGGTGCGTGCTCCCCCAAGGGGGAGCGAACCCTCTCAGGCGCTCCCGCGCCAGATTCCCCCTTTTGTCACCTACGGCGACATCTTCCCCCGGAGCGGGGGAAGTCTTTCCTCAAAGGGGGAGCCAAGCCGTTAGGCTCGTTGCTAAAGTATTAGGTATAACGAGGAAGCTTCCGGCAGTGCTCTTGGCTCTCCCTTTGGGAGAGCTGGCAAAGCCGTAGGCTTTGACTGAGAGGGCGCACGCCGTTAGCCCTGTCACTAAAGTTTTAGACGCAATAAGAAACTTTCCCGCCATGCCAAAGGCTCTCCCTTGGGGGAGCTGCGCGTTAGCGCCTGAAGGGGTGACCCCACCCGTGAAAAAGGGATAGCGGAGCGCCCGCAGGCGCTCCGCTATCCCGAAATTATAAATCTTTTTTCCGCTATCTATGCGCAAAGCGAACGCGGCGCGCATTTCAAATCGTCCCGCTCCGGCGCAGGCGCAAACCTTATTTGCGTGCCACAGCGCGCAATATCCGGTTTGCGATGTACTTATGCCCGCTCACGGTGGGGTGAGCATCGGTGGCGGTCAGGGCAAAGGGGATGGGCACATAGGTCACGTTCTCGTTCTGGGCGGCAAGGCTCTTGCCAAGGGCGTTCAGCCGCCGGAACAGCTGCGTCCACTCCGGCAGCAGGGGCACGGGGTTTGTGTAGCCTACCAGTATGATCTGCGCGTCCGGGTTCAGTGCCCGCAGCTGCGCCACCACCTGCGGCATGTTGACGGCGGCGTCCTGATACGCCTGCTCGCAGATAGCGTCGGTGCCGCCGCCCAGCAGCAGCTGGGTGGTGGCTTTGCGCTCTTCGCGGGTCAGCCGCAGGCGGGAAAGGTCGCTGTTCAGCCGTTGCAGATTCTCAAAGCTTGGCTCGCGCAGCACGCCGCTGACCATGGTGGCTACCAGCTGCTCGCTCTTCCAGTTGGTGGCG
This sequence comes from uncultured Faecalibacterium sp., assembly GCA_934524985.1. Classification (GTDB taxonomy): domain Bacteria; phylum Bacillota; class Clostridia; order Oscillospirales; family Ruminococcaceae; genus Faecalibacterium. The sequence continues at coordinate 221,636 of CAKSYT010000001.1, forward strand.
TTGCCCAGCGCCACAAGGGCGGGCACCAGCGCATCGTTGGAGCCGATCTGCACGCTGATGATATCCGCGCGCTTGAGGTAGTCCAGCATCTGGGGGTAGACATAGTAGGTGCCCGCCAGCTGGTTCATCTGGGGCATTGCGCCGGTGCGCAGCATATCCACAAGGTCGCCGGTGGTCAGCCCGGGCAGACCGAGGTCGATGGCGTGCTGACGGTCCAGCCCAAGCCCCTTGCCCACCAGCGAAACATAGCACTGCTCCGGGTAGCCCTCGAAGTTTGCGGCTACGTCCATGCCGATGGCGGCATCGGTGTACTTGAAATCCGGCAGACCCACGCCGGAAACGATGCTGTCGCCCAGCGCCACATAGGTGCGCTGGGGGTCGGCGGTCTCCGCAGCAGGGGCTTCCTCAGCGGGGGCGGCTTCCTCAGTGGGAGTCTCCTCAGTGGACGCTTCCGCGTCCGGGGCGGGCTGGGCGGCTGTCTCGGCGGTCTGCTCCTGAGCGGCGGGGGCGGTCTGTTCCTCCGGCGGCAGGGCATCGGGCTGCTGTGCAAAGGCGGGCACAGCCAGCAGCACCAGCGCAGCGGCGCTGCACAGCCATGCGGCAAAACGGGGATGATTCATGGAGGATTCCTTCTTTCTCAAGGGCAGGCGGGACGATTGAAAATGGCCTCCGCTTGCGCTCTGGCCATAATTAGCGGAAAGATTATTTTTATTTGTAGTTCCGAAACGCCTGCGGGCGTTTCGGAACTACTTTTTCACGGGAGGGCTCACCCCACCTCTTCCTCCAGCTTACGGTAGTCGGCCTTGCCGGCGGGGGTCATGGGCATTTCGGGGATGATCTTATAGGCCGAGGATGCGGGCTGCACATACTCCGGCAGCTCCTCGCGGCACAGCTGGCGCAGCTCCCGCAAAATCTGGCGCTTTTTGCCGGTGGCGGCAGGGTCCAGCACCACAAAGACGAAGGGCAGACGTCCCTGGGTGTGGTCGGTATCGGCGTAGCCCACCACGCAGCACTGGTGCACGGCGGGGTGGCGGCTGATGACGTTTTCGATCATGGAGGGGAACACCTTGAAGCCGTCGTGCCGGATGATAATGCGCTTGATGCGGGCATCCAGATACACAAAGCCGTCCTCGTCCATATAGCCGATATCGCCGGTGTGCGCCCACAGCTGGCCGTCGGCGTGGCGGCGCAGCAGGTAGGAGGTCTCCTCGGGCTTGTTGTAGTAGCCCTTCATGGCGGTGGGGGTGCAGATGCAGATCTCGCCGCGCTGACCGATGGGCAGCTCGGTCTCGGTGCCGGGCTCGAAGATGGAGACCACCGTGTTGACCATGGGGATGCCCACGCTGCCGGGCTTTGTCACGTTACCGGCGGCGATGGTAGCCGCCGAGGACACCTCGGTCATGCCGTAGCCCTTTGCCAGCGGGTACTCCACCCCGTGGGCTTTGAGGAACTGGTTCACCGTTTGCTCCGCGCCCAGCGAGAGGGAGTCGCCGCCGGCGGCGTAGTTGCGGATGAAGGAGAGGTCTTTGTTTTTCAGCAGCGGGTCGGCGGCCAGCTGCTGGTAGTGGGTGGGCACGCCGAACATGTGTTCGGGCTTGTGCTTCCACACCAGCGCGCCCAGCTTATCCGGGTCCAGATTGGGGATGATGATGATATGCAGCCCCATGACCAGCGGCATGTGGATGCCGCAGCTGTAACCGTAGGCGATGAAGGGGGGCATCACGTTCAGCATCTTCTGTCCGCGGTGGAACAGGCGGCTCTGGGCGGCAAACTCCTGCGCAAGGGCGTTGAAGCAGTAGTCGGTCAGCATAACGCCCTTGGGCGAGCCGGTGGTGCCGCCGGTGTGCACCACCACACAGGCGTGCTGGGGGTCGTAGGGCACGGCGGCGGGGCTGTGCCCCTTGCCTGCGGCGATAAAGTCCTTCCAGCGCAGCACGTTGGAGGCGTAGCGGTTTTTATCCGGGTTGGTGAGCTTGTAGCCCACGGCTTTGGCCAGCGGCAGGCTATCGGCGGGGCTGAGCACCACTACCCGCTCCACGCTGGTGCGCTTTGCGGCCTGATGGCAGCGGGGGTACACCACGTTCAGGCAGATGAGCAGGCGGGACTCCACCTCCTCGATGTACTCCCGGATGCCCTCGGCGCTGTACCGGGGGTCTACCAGATTCAGGGTAGCGCCCAGCAGGTCGGCGGCGTAGAAGGCGTAGACCACCTCCGGGGTCATCACGCTGACCACCGTGATGATATCGCCCTTTTTCACCCCCAGCGCCTGCAGGGCGGCGGCGGTCTTTTTTACCTGCACGATCAGGTCGGCATAGCTGAACTTGCGGCCGTAATATTCCAGCGCAGTGTCGCCCAGATGCCGCTCGTTGTTGCGGCAGATCAGCTCAAAGGCCGAGCACTCCGGCACGGTCTGGTGGATGTACTTTTCATCATAATACTTCAGCCAAGGCTTTGCCTTGGAGGCATAGACAGGCTCCTTAGTAGTTTCCGTCATAGGATCAAACCTTTCTTCATTCTTTTTCTTCTTTTCACTTCTTCTGCCCGGCGCAGCGTCTGCGGCAGATAAAAAGGCAGCCTGCCATGGTGGAAAGCTGCCGGGATGCTGTTGCATCAGAGAGGGCAAGACCTCTTATTCCGTATTGTAGTAGAACCGCAGGGGAAAGTCAATAAACAAACCGTGCAACCGTAAAAAAGGGGAACGGAAACGCCCGTAGGTGTTTCCGTTCCCCAAGTTGGGTCAGCGGGGGAGAGGGTCAGTTTGCCGGTGCGTACAGCGTACACGCCCAGTAAATTTTGCCGTTGATGGTCATAACGCCGATGCCGCCCGCGCCATGCAAGCGCGATTCGATGCAAAATAACCCCCATTCACGCAGGGTAAGAGAAATATTTCCCGCAGATTTGGGCGTCTTGCCCAAAACAGCGGGAAACCGGGGACGGGAGAATTTAGAGCGCATCGCGCTCCGCAGGGAAAGTTTTGCTTGCCGCAAACGGGCAGGGACGCTCCGCTGGGCCAGAGGTAGGGAGGGGTGTTCCGAGTCCCCCCTCCCTACCTCTGGACTCCACCTACCCCGCAATGCAACAACTGCGACCGCCGCCAGCGGCGGAAACAGGGAGCGGTTGTTGGGGCAGCGGCCAGCAAGACGCGAGTGCCGCCCAAGGCACGAAGCGGATGCTGGGTGCCGCAACCCGTCGCCAAGGGCTACTCGCCCTTGACAATCCTAAAGAAGAAGTCGAAGCACAAAAAAGCTAGCGCTGCGCCAGCCGGCGCTATCGCTTTAACGTTTTTTTCGCTTCTCCATTTAAAACCCCTCAGTCGCTGCGCGACAGCTCCCCCGAGGGGGAGCACGCCCTCTCAGGCGCTCCCGCGCCAGATTCCCCCTTTTGTCGCCTGCGGCGACATCTTCCCCCGGAGCGGGGGAAGTCTTTCCTCAAAGGGGGAGCCAAGCCGTTAGGCTCGTTGCTAAAGTGTTAGGAGAAACGAGAAAGCTTCCGGCAGTGCTCTTGGCTCTCCCTTTGGGAGAGCTGGCAAGCCCGATAGGGCTTGACTGAGAGGGCGCATCGCCGCTTGCGCCAAGCAGAAGCTCGCCCGCAGCGCCGCGCTTTCGCAGAAAGCGGCGCTGCACCTGCCGTTTCCCTCCACGACCCCTCCCGTGAAAAAGTAGTTCCGAAACGCCCGCAGGCGTTTCGGAACTACAAATAAAAATAATCTTTCCGCTATTTATGTGCAGAGCGCAGCGGAGCACATTCTAAATCGTCCCGCCTGCGGTGAGCCACTTTTCCGCTTCCGCGTCATTGCACAGCACCCAGTGCCGGGGGCGCAGCTGGCGCCACACGGGCGGCGCTGCGGTGTAATCGTGCATGGCGGGGTCGTAGACCAGCAGCTGCTTTTCCCGCTCCCGGCGCGGGTCCGGCATGGGAATGGCGGACAGCAGACTGCGGGTGTAGGGGTGCAGCGGGTGGGTGACCAGCTCCTCCGCGTCTGCCAGCTCCACGATATTGCCCTTGCGGATGACGGCAATGCGGTCGGAAATATAACGCATCACCGAAAGGTCGTGGGCGATGAACAGGTAGGTGATGCCGCGCTGCTTTTGCAGCTGGCGCAGCAGGTTGAGCACCTGCGCCCGGATGGACATATCCAGCGCGCTGATGGGCTCGTCCGCCACGATGAACTCCGGCTCTACGATAAGCGCCCGGGCAATGCCGATGCGCTGCCGCTGCCCGCCGGAAAACTCGTGGGGGAAGCGGGAGGCAAACTCCGGCAGCAGACCCACGTCCAACAGCGCCTGCCGCACCTTCTCCTCCCGCTGCGCGGCGCTCAGCTCCGGGCGCACGTTCTGCAAGCCCTCGCCCACGATGTAGCTCACCTTGGCGCGCTCGTTTAAGGAGGATTGTGGGTCCTGAAAGATCATCTGAATTTCCCGGGTGAGCTGCTTATCCAGCGCACGGGAGATTTTGCCGTTGATGCGCTGCCCTTTGTAAAGAATCTCGCCGCCGGTGGTGGGCAGAATGCGCAGAATGGCGCGGCCGATGGTGGTCTTGCCGGAGCCGCTTTCGCCCACAAGACCGAAGGTCTCGCCCTTATAGATGGTAAAGCTGGCGTTCTGCACCGCAGCGTAGGCTTTGCGCCCGCTGCCGTAGGTCACTTGCAGGTCTTTTACTTCCAGTAACGGCTCTGCCATATCACAGCCCCTCCTTTTGCAGCTTTTTCACCGCAGCGGGCGGCTCGATGTGGGGCGCGCGGGGGTCCAGCAGCCATGTGCGCGCCTTATGGGTGGGCGATACCGCAAAGTAAGGCGGCCGCTTAATGAAGTCGATCTTGAGCGCCTGCGGGTTGCGGGGTGCAAAGGCGTCGCCGCGTATCTCCGCAAACAGGTTGGGCGGCGTGCCCGGGATGCTGAACAGGTCCTCGCCCTTCACGCCCATCTGGGGCATACTGGACAGCAGCGCCCATGTGTAGGGGTGGCGGGGGTCGTAGTAAATTTCGTCCGCTGTGCCGATCTCCACGATGTCGCCCGCGTACATCACCGCCACCCGGTCGGCAAGGTTTGCCACCACGCCAAGGTCGTGGGTGATGAGCACGATGGTCAGATGGTACTTTGCCCGCATCTGCCGCAGCAGCTGTAAAATTTGCGCCTGAATGGTCACATCCAGCGCGGTGGTGGGCTCGTCGCAGAGCAGAATTTTGGGGTCACACGCCAGCGCAATGGCAATGACCACCCGCTGCCGCATGCCGCCGGAGAACTCGTGGGGGTACTGCTTGTACCGCAGCGCCGGGTCCGGGATGCCCACGTCCTGCAGGTATTCCAGCGTCTTTTCCCGCGCAGCAGCGCCCTTTAAGCCCTGATGCAGGGTGACCGCCTCGGTGATCTGCTCGCCGATGGTCTTGAGCGGGTTTAAGCTGGTCATGGGGTCCTGCATCACCATGGCGATCTCCCGCCCGCGGATGGCAAGCCACTCTTTTTCGGTTTTCAGCGCCGCAAGGTGCAGCGGGGCGCAGCCGGGGGTGGGGTAGTAATCGATGCTGCCGCCGGTGATGCTGCCGTTCGCGTCCAAAAGGCCCATAAAGCTTTTGGTGAACACGCTTTTGCCGGAGCCGCTCTCGCCCACAAGCGCCAGCACTTCGCCCCGGTAAAGGTCCAGGTCTATCTCCCGGATGGCATGCAGGGTGCGCCCGCGCAGCCCGAACCGGATCTGCAGCCCGCGCACCGAGAGGATGGGGTCTTGGGTCATAAGTTCCTCCTTATTGCAGATGGTTCTTGGGGTCGGCGGCGTCCGAGAAGGCGTTGCCGATCAGGTAAAAGGCGATGGTGACAAAGCTCAGGATGAGGGTGGGGTACAGCAGCTGGTACCGCAGCCCTGCCTGCATCATCACCTTGCGGCCATCGTTCACCAGATTGCCCAGCGAGGGGGTCTCCACCGAGAGCCCAAGACCGATATAGGTGATGAACACCTCGTTGCCGATGGCTTCCGGGATGGTAAGCGCCATGCGCAGCATGATGACCGACACGAGATAGGGCAGCAGGTTGCGCAGCACGATGCGCAGGGTAGGCGTGCCGATGCAGCGGGAGGCAATATTATAGTCCCGGTCGCGGATGATCAAAATTTGGTTGCGGATGAACCGCGCCATCTCGATCCACCCTTTGATGGACATGCCAAGGATCATCGTCCAGATGCTGGGGGTAGCCACATAGGAGATGAGGATGAGCACAATGGCGGTGGGGATGTTATCGAAGATGTTGTACAGCTCGGTAAAGAGGAAGTCCAGCCCGCGCACATAGCCCCACAGCACACCGGCGGTAATGCCCACGGCAGCTTCGATGACCGCCACGAAAAAGGCGATGGTCAGGCTGGTGCGCGCGCCCGCCCAGATGCGCGCCCACAGGTCCTGCCCGATGGAGTTGGAGCCCCAGAGAAAACCCTGCTGCCCCGGGGCGATGTTGCGGTACTGGATGCCGGTGGCGGGGTCTACGGCGCAAAGGTTCGGGTCTGCCTGCCCGGGCAGCAGCGGCTGCACAAAGGCGAACACCACCACCGCCGCCAGCGCTGCCAGCAGCGCCACGGCAAGCTTGTTTTTAAAAAAGGCACGGAAGGTACTGCCCCAGTAGCTGTAACTGGTGCTGGCAGTGGCTTCGGCCTGCTGGCTGCTGAACCCGGCGGGGGCGAACAGCTCGTCCTCCGGCAGGGCAGCCCACGCGGCGGGGCCGTCCTTTTGCAGGGTGTTCAGCTGCGCTTCCAGCTGACGGGAACACGCGCGTTTGAACATCAGCGGCCACCTTCCTTCTTACCAAAATTGATGCGCGGGTCAATGAGCACCATTAAGATATCGCCCAGTATCAGGCCCACGATGCCCACGCAGGCGTACAATAGCACGATGCCCTGCACCATGGTGTTATCGTGACGCTGCACACAGGTGACCAGCAGCCCGCCCATGCCGGGGATGCTGTACAGGCTCTCGATGTAGATAGAGCCCACCACCGTATTGAGGAACGCCGAGGGGATATACTGCACCAGCGGCACCATGGCGTTGCGGAACACATGGTGCAGCGCAATATCCCGCCCGCACACGCCCTTGGCGCGGGCAAGACGGACGTAGTCCTTGTTGCTTTCGTCCACCATGTAGCGGCGCAGCCACATGGCGTAAAAGGCAAGGTTTGCAAGGCTCATGCTGCACACCGGCAGCACCCAGTACCGCCAGTTTGCGGCGTTGAAGAGCAGGCCAACGCCCACCGCCGCCGTGCCGTACATCTGGATGTACAAAAAGTACACCGCAGCGGGCACAGCCTGGATCAGCACGATCAGCGCCGTGCCCAGCTTATCCGGCCAGCGGCCCTTGTACTGGCCCATCACCAGCCCCAGCGGGATGCCCAGCACAAGGCTGAGCAGCATCGCCAGCACGCCCATCTGCACGGAGATGGGCAGCTTTTGCGCCAGTATCTGGGTGACCGGGGCGTTTACCTTATAGATATGGCTCACGCCAAGGTCGCCGTGCAGGGCGTTTTTCCAAAAGCGCCCCACCTGCACGGGCAGGGGGTCAAGCAACCCCATAGATTGCAGCCCGGCCTGAATTTGCGCCTCGGACATTTTTTCGTAGTTTGCAAAGTAGCCCTCCACCGGCATGAGCCGCAGCAGGCAGAACACCAGCGTCACGATGATAAACAGCGTCAGCACCGAGCGCCCGATGCGCTTTGCAAGATATTGCACCATGGTGTGCACCTCTCTTTTTTACTTGAAATACCGATAGATATAGCATACCGCAAATTGCCCTTTTTGGGAAGTGCTTTGTGGACTTTTGCGGGAAAATGGGGGGAGGAACGATTTGAAATGCGCTCCGCGTGTGCGGGGGAAGTTTCTGCTTGCCGCAAACAGGCAGGGACGCTCCGCTGGGCCAGAGGCAGGGAGGGGTGTTCCGACTCCCCCCTCCCTACCTCTGGACTCCACCCACCCCGCAACGGGCCAAGGGCTGCACGCCCTTGACAATCCTAAAGAAGAAGTCGAAGCACAAAAAAGCTAGCGCTGCGCCAGTCGGCGCTATCGCTTTAACGCTTTTTTCGCTTCTCCATCCATAGCCCCTCAGTCGCTGCGCGACAGCTCCCCCAAGGGGGAGCAGGCCCTCTCAGGCGCTCCCGCGCCAGCTCCCCCAAAGGGGGAGCCAAGGTCTAAGGCTCGTTGCTAAAGTATTAGGTGCAATGAGAAACCTTCCGGGAGCGCCAGAGGCTCCCTCCCAGAGGGAGCTGGCAAAGCCGTCAGGCTTTGACTGAGGGAGACCCCTCCCGTGAAAATGGGATAGCGGAGCGCCCGCAGGCGCTCCGCTATCCCGAAAATAAAAATCTAATTCCGCTATTTATGCGCAAAGCAACGCGGAGCGCATTTAAATCGTTTTACCGTGCATCCCGGTTATGGTTATACTCGTCCATGGAGACGTAATGGTCGAGGATATGGATGCCCTTCAGGCGGTTCGAGGAAAAGCCGGTGGGGGCGTACTGCCCTTCCCACAGGTTGAGCCGGGTGGCGATGTAGGGCGGCACCGGCAGGCTGAGCGGGATGACCAGCGCGTTCTCGATGAGGTACGCCTCGGCATCGGCAAAGGCGGCGTACCGGGCGTCAAGGTCGGCGGTGATGGCTTTGGCTTTTTCCACCATGTCCATGTAGGTCATGACATAGTCGGCGGTCTCGCCGGTGATGATGCCGTCCTCCACGCCGGTGCGCAGGAAGGCGTAGCAGGTGCCCCGGTCGCCCGCCTCCTGATAGAAGGGGTACACCTCGGTCTCGGGGTCGGAGTAGTCCGCGCCCCAGTAGTAGGACATGAATTCGTATGCACCCGCGCGGCGCACCGCGTTCAGGAAGTTATCGGACGGCCCCTGCGTGATGATGATCTCCACAAACTCGAAGCCGTCGTTCAAAACGCCCTCCACCTGCTGCTTGAACACCTGACACTGCTTGTCCCAGTCCACCACGGCGGGGTTGTAGGGGTACTGCACTTTAATGGGGAAGGTAGCCCCCGCGGCGGTCAGCTCCTCCACGGCGGCGTCGCGGTACTGCTTGGCGGTGGCTTCGTTGAAGTGGTCGGTCACCTTGGCCAGCGCGCCGCATTCGGTGTAGTCCACACCCTTGCTGTCCGCGCAGAAGGAGGGCGGGGTGATGGTGTGCAGCTTGTAGTTCTCGTACCCTTCCGGCGCGGTGACTGCCAGCGTAACGGCGGGGTTGATGGCATAGAGGAACGCCTTGCGGAAGTTGGTGCTGTTTACCGCCTTGGCCCAGTTGTCCGGCTGGTACTGGGCGTCCACGCCGGTGGTGTTCCAGTTGGAGAACTGGTGGGCGTAGGGCAGGAAGTTGAAGAAATAGAAGTAGCTCTTGCCGGTCTCCGGGCGCTCCATGGACACCATATCCTTGGTGGTATCGTCTGCCAGCCAGCTGTCCAGAATGTCCGAGCTGATGGTGGCTTGGTCGATCTCGCCGCGCCGCACCATCTCCGGGCCGCTGATGAGCGCCTCCTGATTGTAGATGTAGCGGATGGTGTCGATGTAGACGTTGTCCTTATCGTAGTTTTCGGGGTTCTTCTTCATCACCCAGCTTTCCAGCGGGGTGTACTCGGCCAGATAGAACGCACCGCAGTTGCAGGCGGTCTCGGCGCTGGTGCAGAACTGGTCGCCCAGCTCTGCCAGCATGGGGCCGTAGGCAGGCTCGAAGGGGGCGTAGTTCAAAAGGCTCAAAAAGCCCGGGAAATCGTAGTTCAAAGTATAGGTCAGGGTGTGCTCGTCCACGGCAGCCACACCCACGGCGGAGAAATCCACAGCCGGGCAGGTGGTGGTGCTGCCGTCGACGGCGGTCAGGGTCACGGTGCCTGCGGCGTCGATGGAGTAGGTGGTGCCGTCCTCGGCTACCGTGCCGTTGTTGGCGTTGTTGCGCCAGACGCAGTAGTTGTAGTAGTCCTCAGCCCCTGCCACATAGGGGGTGACAAGGCTGGCGGTGCCGGAGGCGTAGTCCGGGTCCAGCAGATAGGCCAGCGCGTCCACAAAGTCCTGCGCGGTCACGGGGCCCAGCACCGCGCCGGTATAGTCCACCCAGTTCTCGTCCCGCAGGTGGAAGGTCCATGTCAGGGTGTCGGCGTCCCACTCCCAGCTGGTGGCAAGCCCTTCGCGGATCTTGCCACGGCTGTCGTACTCCACCAGTGTGTCCACGCAGTGGGTGCCGTGGTACAGGTCCGGGTCGGCGGAGCAGATGAGATAATTCAGGGTGGCGGGCTGGCGGGCGTACAGCACGGTGTAGGTGGTGCTGTCGCCAGCGGCGGCAGTGCCGCCCGCAGCGGAGCCGCCGCAGCTGCTCAGCAGCCCGGCAGCAGCGGTGGAAAGGGCTGCCGCACCGCCTGCCTTCAAAAACTGGCGGCGGGAAAAAGCATGATACATCATAAAAACCTCTTTCGCTCTTTGTAAAAAAAGAGGCAACGGAACCACCTCCGTTACCTCTCTGTAACAAGTCCATCGGCTACCAACGGTAACTTTAAGCCCAGTATAGCATTGTTTGGGCGCAACGTCAAATAGTTTCCACCGGGGCGCTAGTCTGCGCCCTCATCCGGCTGCTCCCGTTTCGCCCTCTCAGGCGCTCCCGCGCCAGATTCCCCCTTTTGTCGCTGCGCGACATCTTCCCCCGGAGCGGGGGAAGTCTTTCCTCAAAGGGGGAGCCAAGCCGTTAGCCTCGATGCTAAAGTATTAGGTGTAAAGAGCAAGCTTCCGGCAGTGCTCGTGGCTCTCCCTTTGGGAGAGCTGTCACCGCAGGTGACTGAGAGGGCGCACGCCGTTCGCCCTGTCACTAAAGTTTTAGACGCAATAAGAAACTTTCCCGCCATGCCAAAACTTCCCCCTTTCGGGGGAGGTGGATTTGCGAAGCAAAGACGGAGAGGGTTCAGCCCGCTTGCGCCAAGCAGTGCTTCCCCGCAGCGCCGCGCTTTCGCAGAAAGCGGCGCTGCGCCTGCCGCTCCCCTCCACGACCCCTCCCCGTGAAAAAGGGGTTCTGAAAAGCCCGCAGGCTTTTCAGAACCCCAAATTAAAAATCTTTTTCCGCTAAACATGGCCAGAGCGCAAGCGGAGGCCATTCCAAATCGTCCCGCTCTTACTCAGAGCGCGGCGCTTCGGGCGCAGGCGCAGCCACATTAGCCGGGGCAGCGCTCTGCCCGGCAGGGACGGCAGCGGGCAGGGCGGCAGCGGCGGTCTCCGCAGTCTGGGCAGCAGCTTCGGCGGTGGCTTCCGCAGCGTTTTCCGCTGCCTTGGCGGCTTCCTCAGCAGCCTTGGCAGCGCGCTCGGCTTTCAGCTGCTCGGCGCGCTGACGCGCTTCCTCCTGCCGCTTCTGGGTGCGCGCCTTGATGCGGCACACCGAGCACAGGCCATCGGCGCTGTCCGGGGCAATGGGCTTGCCGCACTGCTTGCACAGGGTCTTGGTGCACTTGTGCAGCACCACGGGGCCAAGGGTGGTAAGCTGGTAAAGCTTCATGCCGTCAAAGCCCTTGTTGGAGCATACGTTCATGCACACGCCGCACTCGCTGCACTTCCACGGGGTAAGCACCATGCGGGTCTGGCCGTTCGGCATCTCCTCAAACTTCAAAGCGTTGGCGCGGCAGGCTTTTTCGCACCGGCCGCAGCCAAAGCATTTGTCGGTGAACTTGGGCATATAGTAGCCGTACTGCAGGGGCGTTTCCATGGCGGCTTTCAGCTGCTTTGTGCGCTGGTGCAGCAGCAGACGGAAGTCCACCCCGCTGTCCTCTTCGCTGCGCAGACCGGGCAGCATTTGCAGCAGCTTTTTGGTGCCGCTCTTGGAGCCGTGGCTCACCTGTTCCAGCATCTCGCGGCGGGTCAGCTCCTGCACATGGTAGGGGTACTCCTTTTCCTCGTATGCCAGCGAGAACCGCGCCTCGAACATCGGCTGACCGAAAAAGTCCACAAGGCGGGTCAGCTCCTTGCGCAGCTGCTCGGCGCACAGGTCATTCTCGCACCCGCCGCAGGGGGTCAGGTCCAGCACGATCTTTTTGTTCAGCGCCAGATACGCCAGCGCCTCCCACGAGAGCGCACAGATGCAGCTGCGCACCACGGTGTTCTTGCGGGTGGATTTCTCACAGCCGATCCAGATGGTGTCGCTGTCGGTGTCGGCAGCGGCGGTATCCCGCTGCACCTGCTCCGGCGAAGGCGCGATGCAGCCGCTGCGGCAGGCAGAAACGCACAGCCCGCAGTCGGTGCAGGGGTCCCAGTCCTTGACGAGGTTCGGGCGGGAGAAGATCTCCTCGCCGTAGGGGCAGATATCCTTGCAGGTGGTGCAGGGCTTGCGGTGGGGGTGCAGATTCCAGCATTGGCGGCGGTTGATCTCTGGATGGGTGGTTTTCATCAGGGCATCCATTGCAGTTCTGGTAAAAAAGCCCATGGTCTTACTCCTTTTCCACAACAGAGGTAAGGGCGGCGTGGTCGAGCAGGAAACGCTGCACCTTCTGGTTGGTCACGGCGGCGGCGATGGCGTCCCGGCTCAGCACCTTGCGGATCTCCTCCTCCGGGGTGTCGTGCAGCTTGGAAAGGCGGGCGATCTCGGCGTCCACCTCCTGCTGGGTCACGGTGATCTTTTCAGCTTCGGCAATGGCGCGCACCGCCAGCACCGCCCGCAGCTGGCGCTCGGCTTCCTTGCGGTAGCCCTCCCGCACCTGCTCCGGGGTCAGCCCGGCGCTCTTGCAGTAGAGCTCCATGGTCATCTGGCTCTTGCGCAGCCGCTGGCGCAGCTGGTTCATCTGGTACTCGGCGTTCTGCGCCAGCAGCTCTGCGGGCAGCTCCACGGTCAGGTTCGCGCCTGCCATATCCAGCAGCGCCGCCCCGGCAATGCGGTCGGCGTTGGCTTCGTGGGAGGCGCGCTTTTTCTCCCGCAGGCTCTCCCGCAGAGCTTCCAGATCGTCAAAGCCCAGCGTCTTGGCAAAAGCATCATCCACCGGGGGCACCTGCTTGCGCTCCACCGTGTGCAGGCAGATCTCAAACTGTGCGGTCTTGCCGGAAAGCTCCGGCACCCGGAAGTCGGCGGGGTAGGTGAAGTCGAAGCGGAAAGTCTCGCCCGCGCAGTGGCCGTACACCGTTTCTTCGGCGGCGGGCATCAGCTGCCCGGTGCCCAGCACCACGGTCACCTGCTCCATCCGGCTGTCCGGGATGGGCGCACCCTCCAGAAAGCCCTCGAAATCCAGCGTGACCCGCATCCCGCGGGCGGCGGGGTCGCCGGTGGGCACAAAGGGCGCATGGACACGCGCCATGTTGGCGATATCCGCTTCTACGGCTTTATCCGATACCGGGCGCACCCGGCGGGTGAAGGAAAGCCCCTTGTACTGCCCCAAAGCGGCAGCGGGCATGGTGTTTGCAGCTTGTTCCATAGTCGAACACTCCTTTTATATAAGAAAGCGGCGTTACAGCCCACGGGCGGCCAGCCAGCTTTCTGCAATTTCGGAGAACATCTCCGGGTATTGGGCATCTTCTTCCTTAAAGGCGCTCAGGTAGTACTCCACCTCGGCACGGGTGGGGGCTACGGTGCGCCGCCAGATCGTAAAGGTGGTGCCGTTGCCCATATCAAAGGTGGCTTCCAGCTCGAAGTACTCGTCCCGCACCGCAAGGAACATCTCGTTCAGCTTGTGGGACATCTCGCCGTTGCCCACAAAGGTCTGGGGGAAGGGGTCGGCGGTGATAACGTACTTTGCCTCAAAGAACTGCATGGGGAAGTTGTGAGTGCCCGGCACCGAGAAGCCGAAGGCCAGCTTATCGTTGATGGGGGTCGCAGGCAGCTGGCAGTTCTTGAAGTGATCCGGGCAGTACAGCATATCGTGGGGGATCATGTAGCTGATCTCGCCCTCGGCGCAGTGGGTGTCGATCCAGTTGGCAATGGCCTTGATCTGCGGCAGATCCTTGCGGTCATAGATCAGCTTGTCCAGCCGGACGAACTCCTCGGTGACCGCCAGCGGGAAGTGGTCGATCAGAAAGCCCGGCATGGCGATGGTGGCAAGGGGAGAGCAGCGCACCGAGGTGGCAAACACCAGCGTGAACACCCAGAACACGACCTTTGCCGCACGGAAGCGGCTGATGCCCTCTGCCAGCGCCGCTGCGCCCAGCAAGAACAGGATAAACCAACCCGGGATGAACAGCAGCATCTGGTGGGAGCCGGTGTTCTGGATGCGGGTGAACAGCAGCATGCCCAGAAGGATCTCCAGCCCGGCAAGGCAGGGCAGCGCGGGCATTTTGTGCTTTTTCAGGCTGAACCACAGTCCCATGCCCACCAGCACAAGGTTCATCAGACCCATGCGGAAGTAGTGCAGGGTGATCTCGGTGGCAAAGCCGCCGCCGTTATAGTAGGAATAGCGCTCGGCGTAGCTGTAGCCGAGGATGCGGCTGACCATCGGCCACAGCAGCACCAGCATGGCCACCATGCTCATCAGGCCGAACAGCACCAGATTGCGCACCTGCAAAAGCGCCTGCTTTTTCTGCCCGGCGCGGGCAATGCGTACGCTGCTTACCAGCACCAGCACCGCGTAGGCAAAGTAGTAGCCCACCACAAAGTATAAGTACCACCGGCGGGAGAGGATGATGGCTGCCGTGGCGGCAAACAGCAGGCAGAAACGCACCGGTTCCAGCTTTTCAAACCGGAAGTCCAGCGTGAGCAGCAGGATGCTGAAGCCGAAGATGAGGCCGAACCAGTCCGGCTGGCTGAGCATGGCGCTCATGCGCAGCCACGGGTAGGTGACCATCCAGGTCATGCCGATGAGGAAGTACCAGAAGCGGTTTTTTACCCGCAGCATCTGCCCCACCTTGATGGTAAGCCCTGCCAGCAGCACCAGCAGCATGGGCAGGATGCTGAACACCTGACAGAAGGCAAAGCTGTCGCCGGTGCGGTCGCTCAGGCAGAAGGGAAAATCCAGAAACAGGGTGATGAAGTTGGTGTAGTCCTCAGCAAGGGAGCCGAAGATGAAATGAAAACCAGCCGCCGGGCCTTGCAGAAAGGCCGCCTCGGCCCAGTACTGTTTGTTGATATAGTTGACGTAATCCCAGATATACACAAAGCTGCGGCGGCCCAGCGCCCAGAAAAAGTAGACCAGCGCCGCCGCCCACAGGCCTAGGATGACCGCCTTGTGGAACAGGTCAAATTTGACCCCCGCCACCCGCAGCACCAGCAGCACACAGGCGAACAGCGCAAGGTTGCACCACAGGCTCACCAGCGGAAAAAAGAACTTGCTGCCGGGCGCAGCCTGCGCAAAAACAGCCAGCAGCACCGCCGCTGCGGCCAGCGCCAGCGCAATTTTCGCCGCAGCGGAAACGCGGGGCTTTGTAATGGGTTCGGACATGGAACAGGACCCTCCTTGCATAGTTTCACACAATACAGTATAACAACTCCCCGGGGGACTGTCCAGCACTCCGGCGGCGAAAAATGCAGAATGTCCCGCCGCTTTCAAAGCAGACGGGACATTTTTGCATAAATATTACTTTTTGGAATCTTCTGCAACGGCCTTGGCAGCCTTTGCCGCCTTGCGCTTTTGCGCCAGCGCTTTGTTGGCGCTCAGGCGGACGGCGTCCGGGTTCGGGGCCTCCGGGGTGAGCCGCAGCAGATAGCTGCCCATGGCGGGCAGATCCAGCGTCAGGGTGTAGTCCCGGCCGAACACGCCGCCGTCGGTGGTGTGGAAGCTCTGCTTGCGGTGCGCCTTGTGCACGCCGCCCCAAGCCCCGGCTTCGGTGTCCAGCACCAGCTCTGCGCTGCACGGGAACTTGAGGTACAGGGGGAACTTTTTGTGGGCGTGGTCCTGGGTGTTCATCACGCAGAGCAGGCTCTGCCCGCGCCCCTTGCGCAGCCATGCGTATACGCCCTCGGCGCAGCTTTCGCTGGCCACCCACTCAAAGCAGTCCGGGTTGTACTCGCCGTCATACAAAGCGGGTTCGGAGGCATAGATGCGGCTCAGAGCGGCAAAGTACTTCTGGAACGCATCGTGGAAGGGGTATTCCAGCAGGTTCCAGTCCAGCTCCCGCTTTTCGTCCCACTCCCGGAAATGCGCCAGCTCGTTGCCCATAAAGTTCAGCTTTTTGCCGGGATGGGTGTACATATAAAAATACAGGGTGCGCAGCTGGGCGCATTTTTCCGCGTAGCTGCCCCACAGCTTATCAATGATGGTCTTTTTGCCGTGCACCACCTCATCGTGGCTCAGCGCCAGCAGATACAGCTCGTTGTAGAAGTAGTGCATGCTGAACAAAAGCTTCCCGTAGCAGCCCGGGCGCTCGCCGAAGGGGGTGGCAAAGTAGTCCAGCGTGTCGTGCATCCAGCCCATGTCCCACTTGTAGTCAAAGCCCACGCCCTCGTAGCGGGTGGGGGCGGTCACCTTGAGGAAGTTGGTGGAGTCCTCCGCCATGTAGATGCCGGTGGGCCAGCGCTCGTTCAGGCCGTGGTTCAGGCTGCGCAGAAAGTTCACCGCGCCCTGATTCACGCCGCGGTTGGGGTCGCCCTGCCAGTACAGCGCCCGGGAGATGGCGTCCATGCGGATGCCGTCGCAGTGGTATACGTCCATCCACAGCCCGGCGGCGCTGCTCAAAAAGCTGCACACCTCCCGGCGGTAGTAGTTGAAGTTGCAGGTGCCCCACTCGCTCTGTCCCACGTCGCTGTCGTACTCGTACAGGTGGGTGCCGTCAAACTTAGCCAGCGCGTCGGCGTTGGCGGCAAAGTGCACCGGCACAAAGTCCATGATGACGCCGATGCCCATGCGGTGGCAGGCGTTGACAAAGCTGGCAAACTGGGCGGGGGTGCCGTAGCGGCTGGTCACCGAGAAGTAGCCGGTGGTCTGGTAGCCCCAGCTGCCGTCAAAGGGATGCTCTGCCAGCGGCAGCAGCTCCACATGGGTAAAGTGGTGCTCCAGCAGCCACGGGATGAGCTCCCGCGCCAGCTCCTCGTAGTTGTACCACCCGTCCGAGCCGTCCGGCTGGGTAGTGCCGGGCTTGTGCTTCCAGCTGCCTGCGTGCAGCTCGTAGATGTTCAGCGGGCGGTTGCGGCATTTGTCCCGCCGCTCCATCCACGCGGTATCGTCAAAGGTAAAGTCCAGCTTTGCCAGCTTGCTGGCGGTGCCGGGGCGCAGCTCGGTGGCAAAGGCGTAGGGGTCGCTGCGCATCACGGTGCTGCCGTCCGCGCCGTGCACGCGGTATTTGTACAGGTCGCCCTCCGCAAGGCCGGGGATAAAGGCGCTCCACACGCCGGTGTCGGCTTTTTCCATGGGCACGCCGCGCTCCCAGCCGTCAAAGCCGCCGCATACCTCCACGGCGGTGGCACCGGGTGCCCACACGGCAAAACGCCAGCCCTCGGCGCCGTTTGGGTCGGTGCAGGGGTGCGCACCCAGAATGCGGTAGGCATCGAAGCAGTCGCCACTGAAAAACGCGCGGGGGATCACAGGGTAATTCATGCAAAGATCTCCTTACTTCTCTATGTTGACCGGCGGTGTGCGCCGGTTGATACAAGGCTGTTTGGGCAAACTATCCAAGAAAAACGCTTTTTTACCGGCACAGTAGCCGATAATCTTAGCGAATCTTGACAAAAATCGGCAAAAATACACATATTTGCCAGAGGGTGTGGTATACTGTTGCTACCGCCTTACAAGCGGTGCAACTTTTTTGAAAGCAATAGAATGGGAGCGAACGATCATGGCTTGGTATGACGAAGCAGTATTTTATCACATCTATCCGCTGGGGCTGTGCGGCTGCGCGCACGAAAACGACGGCCAGCCCACCCCGGGCGCTTTTGCAAAGCTGGAAGCATGGGCAGCCCACGCGGCAAAGCTGGGCTGTACGGCCATCTACATCGGCCCGCTGTTTGAGAGCGGCTCCCACGGCTACGATACCATCGACTACCGTCTGGTGGATCGCCGCCTTGGCACCAATGAAGAGTTCAAGGCCTTTGTGGCGGCCTGCCACGCCCGCGGACAGCGGGTCATCGTGGACGGCGTGTTCAACCATGTGGGCCGCGATTTCTTTGCGTTCCAAGACCTGAAGGCGAACCGCGAGAACGCCCGCTATAAGGACTGGTTCTGCGATGTGAACTTCTGGGGCAACAACGAGTATAACGACGGCTTTTCCTACGGCAACTGGGGCGGCTACAACCTGCTGGTCAAGCTGAACCAGCGCAACCCGGAGGTGCAGCAGTATCATTACGATACCGTCCGCTTCTGGGTGGAGCAGTTCGACATCGACGGCATCCGTCTGGATGCAGCCGACGTGCTGGACTTCGACTTCATGCGCGGGCTGCGCCGTCTGGCAAATGAGGTAAAACCGGAGTTCTGGCTGATGGGCGAGGTGATCCACGGCGATTACAGCCGCTGGGCAAACCCGGAAATGCTGCACTCCGTTACCAACTACGAGCTGCACAAGGGCCTGTGGAGCGGCCACAACGACCACAACTATTTTGAGATCGCCCACACCATGCGCCGTCTGCAGGGGCTGTGCCACGACACCCGGCTGTATCTCTTCTCGGACAACCATGACGTGGAGCGCCTGCCCAACAAGCTGCGCAACAAAGAGCACATCCGGCATATCGCCATTCTGGTGTACAGCCTGTGGGGCATTCCGTCCATCTACTACGGCTCGGAGTTCGGCATCGAGGGCAAAAAGGAGTGGGGCAGCGACTGGCCGCTGCGCCCCTGTCTGGAACTTGAGGATTACGCTGATGCAGAACGCACAAATCCTGTTACCAGTGTATACAAAGTTCTGGGGAAATGCAAGGCTGAATTGCCGGAAATGACCTACGGCGAGGTAAAAGAATTGCAGCTCACCACCCAGTGCTATGCCTTTGCCCGGGTGCTGGACGGCAAGGCGGTGGTAGCGGTGCTGAACAACGGCGATACCCCCGCACAGCTGGAGTTCCAGCTGCCGGTGGAAGCTGCCAAGGTCACCGACCTGCTGGCGGACACCGTGGGCGCGCAGGAGGTGCTGATCTCCACCGAGTGGAACCGCATGAAGGTGCAGCTGCCCTCCAATTACGCCACCCTGTTGAGATTGGAATAAACCCACGCTTGAGCCTTCACCCCTTGGGGGGAAGGTGGCGCGTAGCGCCGGATGAGGGGTAATTTCCCGCAAACTGCTGCTTGCCTGCGCCCTCATCAGTCACCTGCGGTGACAGCTTCCCCCGACCGGGGGAAGCCTTCAGAGGAAAATTGATTCCCGTGCCTGCTGCTGGAATAACCTTGCACATTGCGCCGCGTTTTGCTACAATAAGGAGAAGAAAGTCGTTTTACGGAAAGGAAGCCTGAACCCCTATGAATGCAGCACAGCGCAGAGAACGCATCCTGACCCGGCTGAACAGCGCCGGTGCCCCTTTAAGCGCCAGCACACTGGCGGCAGAGCTGGGGGTGTCGCGGCAGATCGTGGTAGGAGATGTGGCGCTGCTGCGCGCCGGCGGGGCGCAGATCGATGCCACCCCCCGGGGCTACCAGCTGCACCCGGCGGAAAAGGGCTATACCGGCATTCTGGCCTGTGTGCACCGCACGCAGGAGGAAATGCGCCGGGAGCTGTACACCGTGGTGGATCAGGGCGGCACGGTGGTGGATGTGGCGGTGGAAAACAGCCTGTACGGCGAGATCCGCGCCACCCTGAACCTGTGCAACCGGTACGATGTGGACAACTTTATTCGTCAGGCCGCCGATGCGCCCGAGAGCCTTTTGAGCCGCATGACCGGCGGCGTGCACCTGCACACTTTGCGCTGCCCGGACAAGGACACCTTTGCCCGCATCCGCGATGCTTTGGAGCAGCAGGGGCTTTTGTACCGCAAGGAGTGACCCTGCGGCGCTTATACCAAGTATAAAAAGGGCTGCGGGGCTTGTCTATCCGCAAAACCGGAAAAATGTTGGAAAATCAACAAAAAAGCAAAAGAGGTGGGTTTTCTGGATATCCGCATTGAAAAGACCGAGCGCGCCATCAAGCAGGCCTTTATGGAGCTGCGAACCGAAAAGCCGGTGGAGAAGATCCGCGTCAAGGAGCTGTGCGACCGCGCCTGCATCAATAAATCCACATTTTACGCCCATTATCAGGATATCTATGCGCTGGCCAACGCCATGGAGGACGAGATGGTGCAGGCGGTGGTGGAAAGCCTGCCCCGCCTGACCGCCAGCGATGTGAGCGAGCGTACCGAATGGCTTGCGCGGGAGATGTTCCGCGCCTTTGCCGAGCATCGGGAAGAGATCACCGTGCTCTTCTCCGGCTCCCGGCAGGGGCTGTTCATCAACCGGGTGGAGCAGGCCATGTGCCAGTGCATCGCCCAGACCGACCCCACCTTTGAGACGGACGTAGTGCGCAAGGTGGTGCTGTCCTTCTGCGTGCAGGGGTGCTACTACACCTTTACCAGCTACTGCGGCCAGATGGACGAAAAGCGCCTTGTGGCGCTGCTGGCTTCCATCGCCCGCGCCGCGCAGCGGATACGGATGTAACGGGACGATTTAGAATGGCTTCCGCTACGCTCTAGCCATGTTCAGCGGAAGAATTATTTATAATTTCGCGTTTGTCGCGCTCTGCGGAGCGCTCCAAACGCTATTTTCACGGGAGGGGTCGTGGAGGAAAACAGCATTTGCAGCGCTGCTGGCTTCCATTGCCCGCGCCGCGCAGCGGATACGGATGTAACGCGGAAAAATAGTTTTATTTTCGGGGTACAGGAAAGCCTGCGGGTTTTCCTGTACCCCTTTTTCACAGGTTGGAAGGTGTGCTGTTGACAAAACCACCAAAAAATAAGACGAAAATTCGTCATCTGCACTTTTTTACTAGATTTTTCAAGAAAACGTTTACACTATGCCGGAAGTGGTGGTATTATATAAAATAGTATAGTATGGGGTAAAATGCGCCTGTATACGCTGGGAGGGTATGGGATGAAGAACAAGATCTCGCGCCGCAGCTTTTTGGCGGCGGCTGCGGTCTCGGCAGCGGCACTGGCCGTGTCCGGCTGCGATGCAAAAACGAGCAAAAAAGAAGTGACCGACATCACGGTGTGGAACTACTACAACGGCGACCAGCTGGAAAGCTTCAACCGCCTTGTAAATACCTTCAACGAGACCATCGGCAAGGAAAAGGGCATCCGGGTGTCCGGCTCCAGTCAGGGTACGGTGAACGATCTGGAAACCAACGTGATGGACGCTGCGGAAGGCAAGGTGGGCTCTGCGGAGATGCCCACCATTTTTGCCGCCTACGCGGATACCGCCTATAAGCTGGACCAGATGGGCATGGTGGTGGACCTGAAGGACTACCTGACCGAGGACGAAAAGGCCGCCTTTGTGCCCGGCTATATCACCGAGGGTGATTTTGACGGCAGCGGCAGCATAAAAATTTTTCCGGTGGCAAAATCCACCGAGCTGATGTTCTTTAACGATACCGACTGGCAGCGGTTCTCGAAAGACACCTTGGTGCGCTACGGTGCGCTTTCCACCATGGAGGGCGTGACGGCGGTAGCCGAGCAGTACTACAACTGGTCCGGCGGCAAGGCGCTGTTCGGCAGGGATGCACCGGCAAACTATATCCTTGTGGGCGCAAAGCAGCTGGGCTGTGAAATTTTTGCGGTGCACAACGGCAAAATGACCCTGCACTTTGACCATGATGTGGTGCGCAAGCTGTGGGATAACTACTATGTGCCCTTCGTCAAGGGGTATTTTGCCGCCAATGGCCGCTTCCGCAGCGATGACGTGAAAACCGGCGCACTGCTGGGCTGTGTAGGCTCCTGTGCCAGTGCTACCTTCTTCCCGAAGCAGGTGATGCCCGGGGATAACCAGATCCACGATATCGAGATGAAGGTGCTGCCTGCGCCCCGGTTTGCCGGGAGCGAAAAGGTGGCGGTGCAGCAGGGGGCCGGTATGGTGGTCACCACCGGCACCGAGGCCCAGATCAACGGCGCAGTTACCTTTTTAAAATGGTTCACCGAGCCGCAGAATAATATTGAATTTTCGGTGGAATCGGGCTATCTGCCGGTGACCACCGCTGCAAATGACATGGACGCCATCCGCGCAAGCGGGCTGGAACTGACCGATAATATGGAGCAGATCCTTTCCAGCGCGGTGGAAACGGTGCGCAAAAACGAGCTGTACACCCCCACAGCCTTTGCAGGCGGCAGCGCAGCCCGCAAGGTGCTGGAATACGGCATGAGCGATCTGGCCAGTGCCGACCGGGATACGGTGCTGGAACGCATTGCCGCTGGTCAGAGCGCGGAAGCAGCCGAGGCAGAGTTTTTGACCGACGATTATTTTGAGAAGTGGTATCAGTCCACCCTTGCGCAGCTGAAGCAGTACGAGGGCTGAGCGCCCGGAAAAAAGACAGAAAGGGGGTAAGGAAGATGTTTGACACATGGAAAGAGCGCCAGCGGCTGCGTCTGGCAAACAGACCGGAAAGAACGGTGTTCCACAATATTTTTGCCACCATGATGCTGGTGATGGCGGTGGAACTGCTGATGGCGACCGTCAGCATCCTTGCCGTCAACGTGACCGGGAAGCTGAACGAAAATGCCAAGGATCTGCTTACCATGCGGGTGCGCAACCGCGCCAGCTATGTACAGGATATTCTGCAGAACGCGGAGGATCTTGGACAGCTGAGCGAGCAGATCAACGCCACCACCCAGCAGATGCTGCAAAGCGGCGATATCTCGCTGGACACGCTGGATAACAGCAGCGAGCAGAGCGATGCTTTGCTGGTGGCCCTTGCCCCGCAGCTTCTGGACACCCTGCGCGCAAAGCAGGTGACCGGCATCTTTATCATGCTGAACACCCACGATCTGGACACCTGCGAGGTGGGCAAAAAAATGCCCGGCATCTACCTGCGGGATCTGGACCCGGACGCCCGCCCCTCGGAGCGCAACAGCGACCTTTTGCTGGAACGCGCCAGCGCCACCGTGGTAAAAGAGCTGGGCATCGGCACGGATAAGGGCTGGCAGCCCGCCTTCCCTTATCAGGGCAACACAAAGGGCGGCATCCTGCGCTCGGTCTTTCAGGCTGCGTATAAGGATGGTGCCAGCCTTTCGGCGGAAAACTATGGCCGCTGGACCACAAACTCCTACTGTCTGGCAGGGGACGACCGGCACGCCATTGCCTACTCGATGCCGCTGATCCTGCCGGACGGCACGGTATACGGCGTGGTGGGCGTGGAGCTGCTTACCGATTATCTGCAAACCAAGCTGCCTTTCACCGAGCTGGACGAGGACAAGGCGGGCACCTACTTTATCGTGACCACCACCGATGCGCAGACGGAAAGCACGCTCACCCTGCGCAAAACCGTGACCTCCGGCGAGGATCTGGCAGCAGCGGATGCACCGCTTGGCGTTCTGAACTGCCGCCTCGGTGAGGACGGCAACTGGCTGGAGCTGAACGGAAAACGCTACTATATGGTGCTGGAGCAGCTGCAGGTGTATAACCGCAACGCGCCCTTTGCCGGTGAGAAGTGGTATCTGGCGGGTGCCATGGAGCAGTCGGTGCTGCTGGCTTTTTCCGACCGGATGCGCAAGGTGCTGCTGGGTACCATAGTGGTCACGCTGGTGCTGAGCGTTTTGGGCAGCCTGCTGGTCTCGGCACGGCTGGCCAGCCCCATCAACCACCTGTACCGCGAGGTGATAGACGCACAGGAGAAAAAGACCTTCCCCCGCCTGTCCCGCACCGCCATCCGGGAGGTGGACCGCTTTGCCGAGACCATTACCGAGCTGAACAAGGAGCTGGTGACCAACTCCACCAAGTTCTTGCGCATCATGGATATGGCCAGTGTGGAAATCGGCGGCTACGAGCTGCGCACTGACACCGGCAGCGTGTTCGTGACCGATAATTTCTTCTCCCTGCTGGGCATGCCCGAGATCCAGGGCACGCAGCTGAGCGTGCGCCGCTTCGAGGAGGTGCTCAAGGGCATCCGGGAAAAGAATACCGGCGCCCACACCGCCGAAGGGGACGAGCTGCTGACCATTCAACAGCCGGACGGGGTGCGGTACATCATGCTGCGCAGCACCATCGAGGGGCACGCAAAGATCGGCCTTGCCGAGGACGTGACCGCTACCGTGCTGGAACGGAAGCGCATCGAGCACGAGCGCGATTACGATATCCTCACCGGGCTGTACAACCGGCAGGCCTTTAACCGGGTGTGCACCGAGCTGTTCGCCGCGCCGGAGCGCATGGGCGTGGCGGCGCTGATGATGATGGATCTTGACAATCTCAAGCACATCAACGATACCTACGGCCACGACTGGGGCGACCAGTACATCCGCCGCACCGGCCAGTGCCTGCGGGACAATACCCCCGCCGGGACGGTGTGCGCCCGCCTTTCCGGTGACGAGTTCCTTGTGCTGTTCTGCGGCTACCGCAGCCGGGACGCAGTGCGGGAAAAGATCGACCGCCTGACAAACGCCATGCAGCAGAGCGTGGCACTGCTGCCCAGCGGCAACGCTTTGCACATCAGCCTTTCCGGCGGCATTGCGTGGTACCCGGACGATGGGCAGGACTGGGAGACTTTGAAAAAATACGCCGACTTTGCCATGTATCAGGTCAAGCATTCGGACAAGGGCCGGGTGGAGGAGTTCGACATCGGGGTGTACAACCGCGAAGCCTACGCCGAGCGCACCCGCCGGGAGTTCCGGCAGCTGCTCAGCAATGCGCAGGTGTTCTACTGCTTCCAGCCCATCTTCTCGGCGCGCAGCGGCCGGGTGATCGCCTACGAGGCACTGATGCGCTCCGACCTGCCCACCCTGCGCTCCCCGGCCACCATCATGAAACTGGCGCGGGAGCAGGGGGCACTGTACGAGATCGAGCGCATCACCTTTACCAAGGCGCTGGAGACCTTCGACAGCCTGTGCCGGGCGGGCAGCGTGTCCGGGGATGCTATGCTCTTTGTCAACTCCATTGCCAACGCCTGCCTGTCGCATGAGGACGGCAAATATATAAACAACCATTGGCACGAGCTGTGCCGCCGCATGGTCGTCGAGATCACCGAAGAGGAAGAAATCGACTACGAAGCACTGGAGAGAAAGCGCAATGCACCGGGCTTTTCCGGGATGTTTGCACTGGACGATTACGGCAGCGGCTATTCCAACGAGAATACGCTATTGCAGCTTGCACCCCGGTTCGTCAAGGTGGATATTACCATCATCCGTGGCATCGACACCTCGCCGGACAAGCAGCAGATTTTGCAGAACGTGGTGGCTTACGCCCACCCCCGCAGCATGAAGATCGTTGCCGAGGGCGTGGAGACCGCCGCCGAGCTGCGCACGGTCATCGAGCTGGGCGCAGATGCCTTGCAGGGCTATTTTCTGGCACGCCCGGCCATTGTGCCGGGGGCGATCGCGCCGGAAGCAGCTGCGATCATCGGGGAATTACAGCGCCGGAAAAAAGACTAAATATAAGCCCTCCCGGGCGCTGCGGCACTGGGAGGGTTTTTGCAACGGAGGTAGAGAAATATGGTTCAGGTAGACCTCATCACCGGCTTTTTGGGTGCAGGCAAGACCACCTTTCTGCGCCGCTATGTGCGGTATCTGGTGCAGCAGGGGCATAAGGTGTGCATTCTGGAAAACGATTTTGGCGCGGTGAACGTGGACGCCATGCTGGTACAGGAGGTGCTGGGCCCCGGCTGCGATGTGGAGACCATCAGCGGCGGCTGCGACTGCGACACCCACCAGCGCCGGATGCGCACCAAGCTCATCGCCATGGCCATGCGCGGCTTTGACCGTGTGGTGGTGGAGCCCAGCGGCATCTTTGACGTGGACGAGTTTTTCGATATCCTGCGGGACGACCCGCTGGACCGGTGGTACCAGCTGGGCAGCGTCATTGCCATTGTGGACGCCCTGCTGCCGGAGACGCTTTCGCCGCAGGCAGAGTATCTGCTGGCGTCCGAGACCATGAACGCGGGCCGCGTGCTGCTGAGCCGCGCCCAGCTGGCAGCGCCCGCCCAGTGCGCCGCCGCTGCCGCCCACTTGGAGCGTGCACTGGAAGCTGCAAAAGCTTCCCGCCGCTTTGCGCCGGGGGAAATTGTTGCTAAGGACTGGGACGCCTTGACCGATGCCGACCTTGCTGCCCTTGCCGCCTGCGGCTACCGGCAGGCCAGCTGCGAAAAGCTGCATTTTGACCAGCACGCGGCCTTCAGCTCCCTTTGCTTTCTGGAACTGCACCTCACCCCGGAGCAGCTGCAAGCCGCCGCACAGCGGCTGTTTGCCGCACCGGAATGCGGGCGGGTGCTGCGGGTCAAGGGCTTTGCGCCCGCCCCGGCGGGCGGCTGGCTAGAACTGAACGCCACCGCTGCCGGCTGCACCCTTGCGCCCATCCCGCAGGGGCAGGAGGTAGTCATCGTCATTGGCGAAGCACTGGACAAAGCCGCCATTGAAGCAAAATTGAAAGGCTACGGAAATTAACTTTTGCAGCGTGACCCGGCGCAAAAGCCTTCACCCCTTGGGGGGAAGGTGGCTGCGAACGCAGTGAGCAGACGGATGAGGGGTGATTTCGGCAGCAGCGCCCTCATCAGTCACCTGCGGTGACAGCTTCCCCCGACCGGGGGAAGCCTTCATTCGGAAAGTTGATTTTCTATTTTCAACTATAACAAAACGCATTGTGGAAAAACAGGAGGGACCATCATGCAGGAAGTACGCGCAGCCGTTATCGGCACAGGGGTCATGGGGCGCAAGTATGCCCAGATGATCGCAGAAGGAAAGGCGGGCGCATTGCGCCTGACCGCCGTGGTCTGCCGCCACGCCGAAGCGCAGCAGTGGGCAAAGGACACCCTGCCGGATACGGTGCGGGTGTGCCCCAGCGCCGACCAGCTGTACGACTACGCGGAGGAGTTTGACGCCGTGTTGGTGGTCACCCCGCACAAGACCCACCCGGCGCTGGTGATGCAGGCTTTTGCCCACGGCAAGCACGTCCTGTGCGACAAGCCCAGCGCAAACGCGCTGGCACCGGCACTGGAAATGAACCGCGCCGCCGAAAAAAGCGGCCTTGTTTTCGCCATGATGTTCCATCAGCGCCGCTACAAAAAGTATATGCGGCTCAAAAAATTACTGGATGATGGGGCACTGGGCGAGATCAAGCGGGTGCAGCTGGAAAACAGCCGCTACTTCCGCACATGGATGTATCACCGCTCCGGCAGCTGGCGTTCCAGCTGGGCAGGGGAGGGCGGCGGTGCGCTGCTCAATCAGGGCCAGCACATTCTGGACATCTGGCAGTGGCTGTTCGGCATGCCGACCAGCATTTATGCCGTGATCCCCTACGGCAAGTATAACGATTTTATGGTGGATGATGAAGCTACCCTGCTGATGGAGTACCCGCAG
Organism: uncultured Faecalibacterium sp.; assembly: GCA_934524985.1. Classification (GTDB taxonomy): domain Bacteria; phylum Bacillota; class Clostridia; order Oscillospirales; family Ruminococcaceae; genus Faecalibacterium. The sequence continues at coordinate 248,912 of CAKSYT010000001.1, forward strand.
CAGCGCACGGCTACTTTTATCCTTTCCACCGGCGAGGGCAGCTACACCGAGCGGCTGGAGATCGTGGGCACCAAGGGCACCGCCCTGCTGGAAGAGGATACCCTCACCCTGCACACCTACGCGCCGGACACCGAGACCTACCGCCGCATCGCAAGCTGCACCGAGCGCCAGCAGCTTACCGTGACCACCACCACCGAGCAGTTCGCGCCGCAGGCAGAGCCCTACCCGGAGATGCTGGCAAACTTTGCGGATGCCATCCTGCACGGCACGCCCCTGACCGCCCCCGGCGTGGAGGGCGTGCGGGCGCTGGAACTGACCGATGCGGCTTACCTGTCCGCATGGCTGGGGGAAAAGCTCACCCTGCCGCTGGACGCGGAACGGTTTGAGCAGGAGCTGCAAAAGCATATTCAGGAGGAACAGACAAATGGCTAAACTGCGGTTTATCGTAGTAGGCTCCGGCTGGCGGTCGCTGTTTTACTGGCGCATCGCGCAGGCGCTGCCGGAGCGGTTCGAGCTGTGCGCCATGCTTTGCCGCACCGAGGAAAAGGCCGAAAAAATGCACCGGGAGTACGGCGTGCCGGTAAGCACCTCGGCGGAGCAGTGCGCTGCCCTGCACCCGGACCTTGTGGTGGTGGCGGTGAATAAAGCGTCCATCGCCGCCGTCAGCACCGAATGGCTTGCCTGGGGCTTTGCCGTGCTGTGCGAGACCCCGGCGGCGCTGGAGGAGGACGCATTGCGCGCCCTCTGGCAGCTGCACCAACAGGGCGCAAAGCTGCAGGTGGCAGAGCAGTACTGGCTGTACCCCACGCTGGCAAAGCGGCTGGCGGCGGTGCACAGCGGCGCACTGGGCACGCCGCAGTTTGCCCGGCTGTCGGTGGCGCACGGTTACCACGCGGTCAGTCTGGTGCGGCAGTTCCTGCATGCCGGGCAGCAGCCGGTGCGGGTGACCGGACGCAGCTGGACGGAAAAGATCATCGAAACGGATTCCCGCTGGGGCGCGGTGCATAACGGCGCATTGGTGGAAAAGACGTTGCAGCAGCACACGCTGGAATTTGCAGGCGGCGGCACGGCGTTTCTGGATTTTAACGGTGTGCAGTACCACTCCTATCTGCGCAGCACCCACACCAGTGTGCAGGGAGAGCGGGGCGAAGTGTTCGACGACACCCTGCGCTGTCTGGATGCCGCCGGGGAGCCGGTGTGCCGTCAACTGACCCCGCTGCCCGACCCGCTGGCAGCTGCCGCCGCGCAGGCAGGGCTGAACGAGGACGAGACCGCCATCGCCTGTTTTCTGGACAGGATGCAGGGCTATCTTGCCGGCGGGGCAGAGGTGTATCCGCTGGCAGACGCTTTGCAGGATGCCTACCTTGCCCTTCTGATGGAGCGCGCCCTTGCCGCCGGTCAGCCGCTGGAAAGCACCCCGCAGCCGTGGAATACGCCTGACGGCTTCTGAAATCGCCGCAGGACGATTTTGAATGCCCTCCTCGTTGCTCTGGGCATTTTTAGCGGAAAGATTATTTATAATTTTGGGACAGCGGAGCGTCTGCGGACGCTCCGCTGTCCCGTTTTCACAGAAAGGGATGCTGCGGGGAACTGGCTGTTTGCCGTTATGGCTCCAACCGTGAAAAAAGGGCTTCAGAAACGCCCGCAGGCGTTTCTGAAGCCCAGTTATAGAAATGAAATTCCGCTGATTATGGCCAGCAACGACGACGACCGCCGCCAGTGGCGGAAACAGGGAGGAGTTGTTGGGGCAGCGGCCAGCAAGACGCGCGTGCCGCCCAAGGCACGATGCGGATGCTGGGTGCCGCAACCCGGAAGACGCGGCGGCCATTCAAATCGTTATACCCCCCGAAAGGGGCGCAGGATCACATCAGGTCGATCAGTGCTTCCACCTCGTCCATGCGGGTGGCCCAGCTGGTGGCGATGCGCACCACGGTGTGGGTGTCGTCGAACTTTTCCCAGAAGCCGAACTTTGCCTTGCCTTCCAGCGCAGCCAGCTGGGCGTTTTCCAGCACAAGGAAGACTTGGTTCGTGGGAGAATCCATGAAGAAGCGGTAGCCCTTTGCCGCAAAACCGGCCTTCAGGCGGTTGGCGGTGGCAATGGCATTTTTGCTGATGGAGAAGTACAGGTCATCGGTGAACAGCACGTCGAACTGGATGCCCAGCAGCCGCCCCTTTGCCAGCAGTGCGCCCTGCTGCTTGACCATGGTCATAAAGTGCGCCGGTGCGCCGTGGGGGAACACCACAGCCTCGCCGCACAGCGCGCCCACCTTGGTGCCGCCGATGTAGAACACATCGGTCAGCCGGGCAAGGTCGGCCAGCGTTACGTCCGTGCCCTCGGCAGCCAGACCGTAGCCCAGCCGTGCACCGTCTAAGAACAGCGGCATCTTGTACTCCTGACAGACAGCGTGCAAAGCTTCCAGCTCGGCCTTGGTGTACAGGGTGCCGTACTCGGTGGGGTGGGAGATGTACACCATGCCGGGGAACACCATGTGGTCGTGGTTGTCGTCGGCGTAGAAGGTAGCCACCAGCGCCCGCAGCTCGGCAGCGTCCATCTTGCCGTTGTGCTGCGGCAGGGTGATGACCTTGTGGCCGGTGTACTCGATGGCACCGGCCTCGTGCCCGGCTACATGGCCGGTGGCAGCAGCCACCACGCCCTGCCACCGCTGCAGCATGGACGCAATGACGATGGCGTTGCTCTGGGTGCCGCCGGAGATGAACTGTACATCGGCTTCCGGGCAGGCGCAGGCAGCGCGGATCTTCTCCCGGGCGCTGGCGCAGTAGGGGTCGGTGCCGTAGCCGGAGACCTTTTCAAAGTTGGTCTCGGTCAGCTTTTGCAGAATGGCGGGGTGTGCACCCTCGCAGTAGTCGTTTTCAAAATACAGCATGGCAAAACGCTCCTCTATATATTTTATAAGAAAACAATACCTCTATTCTACATCGCCGTCTAAACCCTGTCAAACCCAAAACGGCGCACGGCACACGCAATGCGCCGCAGCGCGTCTGCAAATGCCGGAATGCAGCCGGAAACGCCGCAAATACGCCTGCGCCGCGCACAGCGCAGCCGCACGGTCTGCAAAAAATGCGAAAGTATGATCCTTTCCAAAAAGATGAAAAGTTTTTCAAAAAAGTGCTTGACAATTTTGCCGCATCTGGTATAATAACTATCGTTCCGAGCGTCACAGCTCACGAACACAACAGAATATGCGGATATGGCGGAATTGGCAGACGCGTTAGATTCAGGTTCTAATCGGGGCAACTCGGTGGAGGTTCAAGTCCTCTTATCCGCACCAAACAAGGAAAATCCGAACCTTTTCTCGATAGGAGAAGGGTTCGGATTTTTTGTGTTCTTCGGAAAAAACAGTGTGGTCTTGTGCTGGCAAAAAACAGAGCGTTCCCCGGCGGGAACGCTCTGTTTTTCGTTGTGAGAGATCTTATTCGTTCAGCGCTTTCCACAAGCCGTCTGCGGCATCAAATACCGCAATGCTGTACCCGGCAAAGCGGTTCTGGACATCCACAGTCTGGCTGCCATCGGCGGCAGTGTTGTAGCTGCCCAGTTCCAAGCCGGAAAGGGCAGGCTGGCTGCTCCACGGGATGAGCTTTGTCTGCCAGTCCGCGCCCAGTTTCTCGCTCAGCGCCCCATAGGCCTGTTCAAAACCAGCCGGGTCCTCCAAGATCCAAATTTTGCTCTCGCCGCTAGAAAGGTCAGTGTTCATCTGGGTGGCACCCGCCATCTGTTGGTTCTGCTCGGTCAGGGCGGCGTTGGCGCTCCATGTGTAGTTGTTCACCTGTACCACCACAGCCCCGTCCCCGTTGGCGTCCTCCGCATAGACTGCCAGTGCGGTCTGCAAGTGCTGCACGGCCTCATCCGGCAGGGCTTCTGCGGTGACCACCGCCACGGTGTAATCGGGGTCTACGGTGGTCAGCAGACCGTGCGCCACATACGCTACGCCCACAGCGACCATTGCCGCCACCGCCACGATGCCCCAGTTGTAGTACCACCAGTTGGCGCGGGAGCGCTTTTTCTGCTCCTGCGCGGTCAGGGGCTTTTCCGGCGCTGCCGGGCGCGGGATGCTGCGCACTTCTACGCCGTACGCCTGCCGCAGTACCGGGAACAGGGTCTGCATCGCTGCCAGCCCCGGCAGCCAGAAACCGAACAGCACCGCCCAGAACACGCTGACCGGGAACAGCAAAATCATGCCGCCGATGCCCGCCAGTAGGATAACGCCAGCCGCCACACAGCGACCCGGTGCGGTGAGCAGCAGCCTGCCCGCCCGGCGCAGCAGGCTGCCCGGGGCGGGGAGTTGCAGCGGCAGCACGGCGGCGCAAAGAGTAGCCAGAACTGCCAGCACCAGAAAGTCCAGTGCCAGAAAAACGAGAATGGCAAGCCCGGGGTAATACCCCTGCTGCGCGGCGGCTTCAAACACAAAAGCCGATACAAAGCACAGCAGCCCCAGCACCAGCGTGCCAATGCAGCCAAAGCCGCAGGCGGCTTTCCAATGGGCGGCAAGGGTCTGCTTTGCCCGGGGCAGCCACTGGGAGGGGTCGTTCTGCAAACTGCGCAGGGCGCAGTCTGCCAGCAGCACCATGGCAGGGCCGACCAGCAGACCGGTCACTGCGCTGCACACCACCGTCAGCGGCAGGGAGAACAGGGTGACCCCCAGCGAGACGCCCAGCGCGGCGGGCAGGCAGAGGGCGCAGACCATCAGGTTCGTGCCCAGCAGCTGGCCGAGGTCGCGGCCGACCATCTGGCAAAAGCGCGCAAAGCCTTTTTTTTCCGGCGCACCCGGGTCTACCCCATGGCCGTCCCGCCCATAAAGGGCATTATAGATGCTCATATTACTGTACCTCGGTGCCAAAGGCTTCGATCTGGGTCAGGGCAGGGAAGGGGGAAGTGCCCTCGGCCTGAATGAGGTTTTTCAGCACAAGGCTGCGCACCCGTTTGGGCTCAAAGGTCACGCTCTGGGGCTTGGCGCTTTTCACCAGCGGGATGTCCAGCTGGCTGCCGTCCGAAAACGCCACCGTGGCCTTGACCCAGTAGTTGTCGTGGGGAAAATCTGCCCGCTCGGTGATGCGCAGCTCGTCCAGCAATACCTCCCGGCCAAAATCCAGCGTCAGGGCTGCGTTCGGGTCGCGGTTGATGCCCCAGCTCTGGTAGGGGTACTCGCCGTGGGCGCTGTTCTCAAAAATGCCGTCGATGGCGTTGCGGGCGGCAAACACTGCCTCGCCGCGCGTTTCCACGTTGGCGCTGGCGTGGGGGTAAAAACCGGTGTCGCCGTGCTCGTCATAGCAGTTGAAGGCCAAGTTCCGCCGGGCGGCGATCTCTTCCGGCAGCGCCAGCCGTGCCCGGATGATGTGACGGCTGCCCACAAAGCTCTTGGGCGAGTAGGTGATAGCCTGCTCCCCGAAGGGAATGTGGAAATTGATCTCCCGCTTGACCACATACACAAGGGCTTCGGGCATGGTATCCTCGAACTGGATGACGCAGTACTGGCCGGGATGGTCGATCTCCAGCGCCACCCGGTCGCCGGGCTTGTAGCAGTTGGTGTAAACAAGGGATACGGCGGTGTCGGCATCGCAGGTCATCAGGGTGTGGCCGACTTCGTCCAGAATTTTCAGCTTGATGGTCTCCATAGCGGTTCTCCTTAGTACAGTTCGAGGTTCAGTATTTTTTGGAAATGTAGGGTGATCTTATAGACGGTTTCCGGCCATGCGGTGCGCAGGCGCGGGTCGGTGATGGGCACCGGCGCAACAGCAGCCGTTACGGCAGCAGGGTCAAAGCGGATGCCGCCCAGCGTGCCCACCGCAAAGCCATCTGCTGCGGGGGCAGGCTGCTGCTCGGTGAGCAGGGTCAGCTCTACGGTGCCGGGATAGTCTGTTTCGTCCCGCAGGGTGATGCCCTGTTCGCTGACCGATACGCTGCGGCGGTAGGTGGTAAGCCCCGGGATGGGCGGGTACGCGCCCGCCAGTTCGCCGGTGATGCTGTTTTCTGCGGTGCACACTTCCCGGGCGGCGTATTCCGCGCCGGGCAGCTGCTGCACGCCGTCAAAGGTGGACAGATTGTGCCATGCGCTCTGCATGGTCCAGATCTCGTACCGCTGGGGACTGAAGGTCTTTTGGGTGTAGCTTTCCACCCCGATATCAATGAGGAACGGTCTGCCGTCCTTGTACACCGTGATACTGCCGGTATCGTTGTGGTTGTGGCTGTCGCCGTTGGAGCCGAACTTTGCGCCCAGCACCCAGCTGCCCTGCCGCGCAGCATAGACGCCCACACTGGGGTACCATACCGTTAAATGGTGCCGGGGCGCTGCGGCGTATTCCATCAGTTCCTGCTCTGCAAAGGCGGTGGTCAGCCGGTACCACAGGTTGATGTGGGTGCTGCCGTCCGGGTTCTGCAAATGGTCGGGGTCGGCATCGGCGCGGAAATCTGCCGCCGCAAGGGCTTGCAGAGCATCGCTGCCCACAGCCTGCCCAAAGCGGTATTCCCGCGCACCGCACCGCCCGGCAAGGGGGCTGCAATCGCCGAAGTTCAGGTAGTAAGGCCCTTCCACATGGACATTGCAGATGTATTCCGCGATATTTTTGATCTTAGGCTCATGGAACAGGGGAGAGAAGGCATCCGGCGCAATGCTGGATAGGATTTCAAGGCAGCCCCACAGGGTCAGCCCGGCGTGGCGGTAATACTGCGCACCCTCGTTGCAGCAGCCGTCCGCGCCGTAATCCTTTAAAAAGCAGTCGAGACTGTATGCTGCCTGTTTGACGGCAGCTTTTCGCTGCTGCTGCGTGGTGGGCAGCAGAAAAACGGTCAGCAGCACGTTCTGGGTACACCAGCTCGTCCAGTTGCACATAGGCTCTTCGCCGTTGCCCATCCACCAGAAGTGGCTTGTAAAATAGGGCGTCAGAATGCGGGCGTCCAGCTCCCGCTCCATCCGCGCCGTGATGCCCGGCGCGGCGGCGTCCAGTTCGTCCGGCAGCAAGTACCGGGTCAGCGCCAGCAGGGCACCGGTCTCGGCGGCAAACAGGTCCACGATGGGGCGGGTGGTGTCCGGCAGGGGCAGCTGGGGCGTATCCCGGATGTAGCTGTTGTGGGCGGGCAGCTGCCATGCGCTTTCCTCGCAGAGCACCCATACGGTATCGGCAATGGCATCCAGAAAGCGTCCGCTGTGCTCCACGCACTCGGCGCTCACCAGTGCGCACAGCCGCGCCCGGCGGGAGAAATAAGCATTCTCCCATGGGGTGCGCCGCCCGGTGCGGGTGAAATCCAGCCAGAGCGAGAGCGGCAGGGGCGCAATGGGCGTTTGCAGCGCGGCTGCCCCCGCCTGCAAAAAGCGCTGCTTTACCCGCAGGGGCAGCCCCTGCCATGCGGCGCGCTCTTTGGCAGGGGGAAAGGGCCGGTAATCGGGAAGAGATTCCGGCAGATGGGCAAGCTGTTCCTGTATCATAAAAGCCTCCGATTTCAAATACTTTGCTGATATTCCCGCGGGCTTAAACCCGTGACCTTTTTGAACACCTTGGAAAAATAAAAGGCGCTTTCGTACCCCAGCTTTTCCGCAATTTCGTAGACCTTCCAATCGCCCTGTTCCAGCATCTCCTTGGCGGCAGCGATGCGGGTCTCGGTGATGTACTCCACAAAGCCGCTGTCGCCGTATTTGCCGAACAGCTGGCTGAGGTAGTTGGGCGAAAAATTGAACACCGCCGCCACGTCTGCCAGCGTCAGTTTTTCCGAAAGGTGATTCTTGATATACTCCTGCACCTGTGCCACTACCTGCATCTTTCCGGCGGTGGCGTCGCCCTCGTTGACCTCCACGAACTGGATGGGCTGTTCCACCGTGAGCAGGGGCTGCAAATGGGCGTTTTCCCGGCAGCAGCGCGCCAGCCCCAGCAGGGAGCCGGTGGGGCGTCCCACCGCCCAGAGCAGCCGTACCGTGAAATAGTTGTATAAGATCTGGCTGGCGCGTTCCAGCAGCGGGCGCAGCACCGTCCGGTAGTTCTGGCACTGGGCGTTGGTCAGGCAGAACAGCACATTGCAGCGCATGGCATCCGCGCCTGTTACATAGCAGGGCAGATAGTTCTGCAGGGTGGTTTCCAGCATCCGCCCGCAGGAAAAGCTCAGCTTCAGCTGCTGGGCGGGGGTAAGGGCAGTGTTGGCAATGATCTCGCAGCTGGCTGCAAGGTAGGCGTCGCTTGCAAGGTTCAGCTCCATGTGCTGCAACGGCTGCTCCAAAGATTGCTCGTCCGGGAACAGCCCGGCGTACAGCCGCACGAAAAACCGCTCCTGATAGCTGCGCACGCTCTCGGCAAGGTTTTCCTGTGCCGGCATTTCGCCCAGCAGGGCATGTTCCTTCTTTACCTTTTCGGCGGCCTTGGCAAGGGCAGCTTGCAGGTTCTCGGGTGTCAGGTCTAATTTGACCAGATAATCCACCACCCCGGCCCCCATGGCCTGCTTGATGTAATCAAATTCTTCAAAGCTGGTCAGCATGATAAAGGCGGGCAGGGCGCTGCGCTCCCGGCAGGTACGGGCAAGGGTAAGGCCGTCCATCACCGGCATTTTTACGTCTGCAATGACGATATCCGGCTTCTCCCGCTCGATGAGTTCCAGCGCCAGCTTGCCGTTGCGGGCGGTGCCGCAGACGGTATAGCCCAGTTTTTCCCATTCCAGCATCCCTTGCAGGCCAATGAGCACCAGCGGTTCATCGTCCACAAGCAGTATCCGCAGCATGGCTGTCTCCTTTCTGTTGATAGGGCAGCCGGATGGTGACCTCGGTGCCCACGTCCTCTTCACTTTCAATGGTCAGGCCGTAGCCCTCGCCAAAGGAATACCGGATGCGGCGGTTCACGTTCCACAGGCCGACATGACGGAACTTTTCAGCCTTTTCGGCCCCCTCGGCGGGCTCGTCTAGAAGGTGCGCCACCTGCTCCGGCGGCATACCCACGCCATCGTCGGTAATGCGCAGCAATACGTCCCCGGTATCCGGGTCGGTGGAGATATCCAGCAGCACGCTGCCGTGGCCGCCCTTGGGCTCCAGTCCGTGAAAGATGGCGTTTTCCACCAGCGGCTGCAAGGTGAACCGGGGGATCATGCAGTCCTGACAAAGGGTCTCACTTTCAATGCGGGAGACCTCAATTTCCAGATCGCCGCCGTAGCGGTACTGCTGAATGGTAAAGTAATCGTTGAGCAGTGCCAGTTCCTCCTGCAAAGGCACCAGCTTCTGGGTGCCCTTGGAGATGCTCTTGGTCAGCCGCGCAAAAGCAGTGACCATCTCGGCAATGCCGGGGGCGTGCTGGATGGTGGCCATCCAGCGGATGCTGTTGAGGGTGTTGTAGATAAAGTGGGGGTTCACCTCGTTTTGCAGCATCCGGTATTCCAGCTCCTGCTTGCGGCGCTCGTCCTCCACCCGGCGGGTCATCAGGCTGTCCACGTTTTCAGCCAGCTGGTTGATGCCCCGGCCGATGTCGCCCAGCTCGTTGTTCCACTCCACCGTGCGGTCGGGTGCAAAGCTGCCGCTGCCCACGGTCTCGATGCGCTTTTGCAGCGCCTCCACCGGGCGGGTGATGACCCACTCCAGCCAGTGCTGCATCAAAAAGCTCAGTCCCCAGATGATGGCGACGCCAAGGGCGATGAGCCACAGGTACACGCCGTAGTGCTGCAAAAAGGTGTTTGCGGGCAAAAGCTGCACCAGCGCCGCGCTGCGGCCGTTCAGCGTTACCTTGACTACATAATAGTTCTGTCCGTCCAGCTGCACCTTGCCCTGCCATGCGGTCTGCTCGGCGATGCCGTTATTGCTGCCGGTCCGCAGGGTGTAGTCTACCTCCCGCAGCGGGTTTTCCATCTCGGTCAGGCTGCCGTTTTCGATCTGCCACAGGCGGCTGCCCATCTCCCAGTACAGGGCGCTGCCGTCGGTCAGGCTGTAACCCGCTGCCGGGTCGGTGATGATGGCAGTATCCAGCGCAAGATAGGTGCTGCCCCGGTGCATAGTGCCCTTGCCGCTGCGGACAGGCTGGCTGAGGGCAATGCAGTCCGGGCTGCCGGGCAGCAGCGGGTCGGTGGTGAACTGCATCCCGTACCCCTTGGTGAGGAACTGTTTTATGCTGGTGCGGTTGAGCGCCGCCGAGGAGTTCAGCGTGCCGAACTGCAAATGCCGGTCGTTCTCATTGGTAATAAAAAAGCGGAGGATGTGACTGTACAGGGTGCTGGAATAGTATTTTTCCTGCACGGCTTCGTAGGCGGCAATGGTCTGGGTGCCATTGACATCTGCCTGAGAGATATACCGCCGCACGGTGCTGTCGATGGAAGCCCAGTTCAAAAGGGCATCGGCGCTGTCCAGACTGGACTCGATAGAGGTAGCCACCAGCCGCAGATTGAACTCGGCCGCCTGCAGGGAGTTGGCGCGCACATACTGGTTAGAGAGGATGAACAGTGCAGCGCCCACAGCCAGCGAGGTGAGGGTGGTAAAAAGACGCATCCCCCACACGATCTGCCGCCGCAGCGGGAAACGGTGACTGCTCTTCATGACGGAATCTCCTTTCCGGTAATATTTTGCATTCTTTCCTTTATACAGTACTGATTCCGGCGCTGTTTGTCAACGACTTTTTTTACGGAAATTGTGTACTTTATATGCTTTTTCCTCTCGTCGATGGCGTAAACTATGCAAGAAAGCAAGAAAGTGCAGACTCCAGTGTAAGAAAGTACATCTTTTTTGAAAAGATACAGAAAAACTGCAACTCTTCCCGGAATTTTTCCATTCCGGTTTTTGCGTTTGTGCGGTATCCTAGTGTCAACAAAAGCGAGCGGCTCCCCGGCACGGGGGACACCGCTGCAAAGAACACACACTGCCCTGAAGGAGGACACACTTATGAAAAAGATCTCTCGCCGTTCGTTCCTTACCGCTGCCGCTGCCTGCGGCGCTGCTGCTGCCCTGAGCGCCTGCGGCGGTTCTTCCGCCAGCTCCACCGCTGCTTCCTCCACTGCCGGTTCCACCGCTGCTTCCGCAGCCGCAGGCCCCGTCACTTTGCAGTGGTCGGTGTGGGATAAGGAATCCACCCCCTACTGGCAGGCCATGGCCGACGGCTACATGGCAAGCCACAAGGACGTGACCATCGAGATGGTGGATCTGGGTTCCAGCGATTACATGACCGTTCTGGCCACCCAGCTGGCAGGCAGCGCCGATCTGGACGTCGTGACCGTTAAGGATATCCCCGGCTATGCAAACCTGATCAATCTGGACTACCTCAAGCCCCTGAACACGGTGCTGACCCGCGATACCGGCGATTTCAACGGCACCATTGAGCAGCTGACCACCGACGACGGCAACTTCTACGCCGTGCCTTTCCGCAGCGACTTCTGGGTGGTGTACTACAACAAGGAGCTGTTCGATAAGGCCGGTGTGGAGTATCCCTCCAACGACATGACGCTGGAAGATTACGATGCTCTGGCCCGCAAGATGACCAGCGGCTCCGGCGATACCAAGGTCTATGGCTGCCACTACCACACCTGGCGTTCCGCCGCTTCGCTGTTCTCCATTCTGGACGGCAAGAACACCATCATCGACGGCACCTACGACTTCATGAAGCCCACCTATGATATGGTCATTGCCCAGCAGAAGGACGGCATCTGCATGGACTACGGCTACCTCAAGACCTCCTCTCTGCACTACTCCGCAGCCTTTGAGAACCAGCAGTGCGCAATGGTCAACATGGGCAGCTGGTTCATCTCCACGCTGGAAGCCTACATGAAGGACGCCGAGACCAAGTTCAACTGGGGCATCGTCAAGTACCCCCACCCCGCCGGTGCAGCTGCCGGTTCTACGCTGGGCACTGTGACCAGCCTGGCCATCAACGCCGATTCCTCCAAGGCAGAGACCGCTGCCGACTTCATCAACTGGTGTGTCTCTGAGGAGGGCGCACAGGCCATTGCCAAGACCGGCACCTTCCCGGCTTGCGGCTCTGATGCTACCTCCGACATCATCAAGTCCACCGAGGGCTTCCCCGAGGACAGCAACTCCGTGGACGCACTGACCACCAGCAATGTCTATCTGGAGATGCCCTACACCCAGTACGCATCTGATATCGAGACCATCCTGAACGCCGAGCACGATGCCATTATGACCATGAGCGAGACCGTGGACGAGGGCATCCAGAACATGAACGATCAGGTGCCCGCAGTTCTCGGCTGATAAAGCGTTTCCCGCAATCATTTGCGGTTCTCCTTCTTCATCATTTTCGATCCCCATTCATTTTCCGGTGAACGAGCATCGGAAAAAAGCCCTGTCCGAGCGGGGCGGGTATGCACAGCACCCGCCCCGCTCATTTTTTGGAAAAACTGTTATACTTCCGGGAAAGGAGGCTCTTTTATGGCGAGTGCTGCTGTCCAGAATAAAACTCCCCGTAAAGTGCTAAAAAAATCGACCCGCGATTCCCTCATCGCGTATTCCTTCATTGCGCCAAACTTCGTCGGCTTCTGCGTGTTTACGCTGGTGCCCATGGTGTTTGCCATTGCGCTGGCTTTCTGCGCATGGGACGGCCGCCACGCCATTGAATTTGTCGGCCTGAAGAACTTTGTAAAGCTCTTTACCACCGATAAAATTTTTCAGGCGGCGCTGAAAAACACCATCGTCTATGTCATCGGCACCGTGCCGCTGACGCTGGCCTGCTCGCTGGCGATGGCTGTGCTGCTGAACCAGAACGTGAAGCTGCGCAACTTCTTCCGTACCGTGGCATTCTTCCCCTACGTTGCCTCGCTGGTGGCGGTGGCAGCGGTGTGGAACATGATCTTCAACCCCTCCATGGGCCCCATCAACATGCTCCTGAACCAGTTCTTCGGCGTGGCGGTGGAAAACCTGCCCCGCTGGGCTGCCGGTAAGGATACCGCTATGATCACGGTCATCCTGTTCAGCGTGTGGAAGAACATGGGCTACTACATGGTCATCTATCTGGCGGGCTTGCAGGGCTGCAACCCGGACCTGAACGAAGCCGCCGAGCTGGACGGTGCAAACCGCTGGCAGCAGTTCTGGCACATCACCCTGCCGCAGCTGCGCCCCACCACCTTCTTTGTGGTCATCATGCTCACCATCTCCGGCTTCAAGGTCTACGACCAGATGTACATGATCACCCAGGGCGGCCCCGGTACTGCTACCATGACGCTGGTGTACTACATCTATAATGTGGCCTTCGTCAATACCCCGAAATACGGCTACGCAAGTGCCATTGCCATGGTGCTGTTCGTACTGGTGCTGATCGTTACCATCATCCAGTTCCGCGGCTCCAAGGGCGATAATTAAGAAAGGAGGAAGAAACCATGGCAACCGCTGTTATTAAAGACCATGCTTCCCAGAAGCGCCGCAATTTCATCTCCAAGTTCCTGATCTATTTCTTCCTCATCGTCATCACAGCCTGCATGCTGCTGCCCTTTTTGTGGATGCTGTCCTCCTCCTTTAAGCTGAATAAGGACGTGTTCGGCTTCCCCATCCAGTGGATCCCCAAAAATCCGCGCTGGCAGAACTATGTGGACATCTGGACCCAGATCCCGCTGCTCACCTTTGTAAAGAACACGGTCAAGATCACCGTGGTGGTCACCCTGCTGCAGCTGTTCACCTCCTCCTTTGCGGCCTACGCCTTTGCAAAGATGCAGTTCAAGGGCAAGAATGTGCTCTTCCTCGGCTACATTGCCACCATTGCAGTGCCTTGGCAGGCCTACATGGTGCCCCAGTTCATGATGATGAGCTCGTGGCATCTGAACAACACCCATCTGGCTATTATGTGCCTGCAGGCCTTCAGCGCCTTCGGTGTGTTCCTGATGAAGCAGTTCTACGAGGGCGTGCCCACCGAGCTGTGTGAGGCTGCCCGCATTGACGGCCTGAGCGAGTACGGCATCTGGTGGCACATCATGCTGCCCCTCAGCCTGCCCGCCCTGTCCACCCTGACCATCTTCACCTTCGTGAACACTTGGAACGACTTCCTTGGCCCCCTGATCTACCTGACCAAGACCGAGCTCAAGACCATCCAGATCGGTCTGCGTATGTTCATCACCCAGTATTCTGCAGAGTACGGCCTGATCATGGCAGCCTCTGTGGTGGCACTGATCCCGGTGCTGATTGTGTTCCTCTCCCTGCAGAAGTACTTTGTGCAGGGCGTGGCATCCACCGGCATCAAGGGTTAAACAAATCACCCGTAAGCGGGGCGTGGGCAGTACCCGCGCCCCGCATTTTTTGCAGAAATAGAGTGAAAGTGTTATGCTATATCCTGAACAAAATGAAGCACGTCTGAAGCTGAGCCTTGACGGCACATGGGAGTTTACGCTTGGCAGCTACGCAGAAAACCAGTTCGACCCCGCAAAGCCCCTGCCGGATGCCCAGCCCATCGCCGTGCCCGCCAGCTACAACGACCAGAACGACCAGACCACCGCCCTGCGCCGCCACTACGGCTGGGCATGGTATCAGCGAAACGTCACCCTGCCCGCCTTCTGCGCCGGGCAGCGGGTGGTGCTGCGGTTCGGCTCGGTGACCCACACAGCCAAAGTCTGGCTGAACGGCCAGCTCATTGTGCAGCACAAGGGCGGCTTTACCCCCTTTGAAGCGGACGTCACCGCCCTGCTGCACCCCGGCGAGACCGCACTGCTGACCGTAGCCTGCGACAACCGGGTAAACCACAGCACCCTGCCTGTGGGCAACGAGGACGGACAGCTGGCTTTCTTTGGCTCGGACAATGCGGGCATTCCCAGTGTGGAAGCTGCCAAGCGTGCCGCCGCACCCCAGAACCGCCCCAACTTTGACTTCTTCAACTATGCAGGCATCCACCGCCCGGTGGTGCTCTACACCACCCCTAAGGAGTACATCGAGGATGTGACCGTAGTGCCCGCCGTAGACGGCACGGTGCAGTACGCAGTAAAAACCACCGGCAGTGCGCCTGTTCATGTCACGGTGCTGGACGCTGACGGCAGCGCCGTTGCAAGCGCCGAGGGCGCAGCGGGCACCCTGACCATCCCGGAGGTGCATCTCTGGGAGCCGAAGCCCGGCACGCCCTACCTGTACACCCTGCACATCACCTGCGGGGCAGATATCTACGACCAGACCTTTGGCGTGCGCAGCATTGAGGTAAAGGGCACACAGGTGCTTTTGAACGGCAAGCCTCTCTATTTTAAAGGTTTCTGCAAGCACGAGGACTTTACCGCCCATGGCCGGGGCTTTGACCCGGTGCTGAATGTGAAGGACGTGAACCTGATCCACTGGGCAAACGCCAATGCAGTGCGCACCAGTCACTACCCCTACGCCGAGGAGTTCTACGACCTGTGTGACCGGGAGGGCATTCTGGTCATGGACGAGACCCCGGCGGTAGGCATTGGCGGCGGGGCGGCAGTGAACCCTTATAAGGAATACCCCCTTGCGGAACATCACCGGCAGGTGCTTGCCGAGATGATTCATCGGGACAAAAACCACCCCTGCGTGGTGCTGTGGAGCCTTGGCAACGAGCCGGATCTGGAGCACTTCCCGCAGGATGCCTACGACTACTGGCACCCGCTGTATGAGCTGGCGCACCGGCTGGACCCGCAGAGCCGCCCGGTCACCCTCGTCTGCTGCCAGAACGACTACACCAAGGATCTCACCACCCGCACCATGGATATCGTCTGCATCAACCGCTACTATGGTTGGTACAACCTTTCCGGCGACATGGACGCCGCCTGCTACGGTTTGAATCAGGAACTGGATTTCTGGGCAGAGCAGCACAAACCCGTGATGATGAGCGAGTACGGCGCGGACACCGTGGCAGGGCTGCACACCGCCGGAGCCGAGATGTTTAGCGAGGAGTTTCAGGTGGAGTTCTACCGCCGTCTGGATGCAGAGTTTGACAAGCGCCCGTGGTTTGTGGGAGAATTTGTCTGGAACTTTGCAGACTACGACACCGTACAGGGCCCCATGCGGGTGGACGGCAACAAAAAGGGCCTGTTCACCCGGGACCGCCGCCCCAAGCTGGGCATGCACTTTCTGCGCCAGCGCTGGCACGATATCCCGACCTTTGGATTTAAGGAGTAATTACAATGAAAACCTACCAAAACCACGCCATGACCGATGCCGAGGCACGGCAGGCACTGGCCGATGCCTGCAAGCAGGTGGAGACCAATCTGCCCCTGTACACCTACCAGTGCCAGAACCATTCCAGCGTAAACAATATCTACCCCGGCTGCGCCAATAACCAGTGGACCTGCGGCTTCTGGCCGGGTGAGATCTGGCTGGCCTACGAGGCTACCGGAGAGGAAAAATTCAAGACTGCCGCCCTGATTCAGGTGGACAGCTTTGCGGACCGCATTGCCCGCAAGGTGGAGGTGGACCACCACGATATGGGCTTTCTGTACAGCCCCACCTGCGTGGCAGCGTGGAAACTGGTGGGCAGCGAAACCGGCAAAAACGCCGCCATCGCCGCCGCCGACCAGCTGCTGACCCGCTACCAGCCCAGCGGAAAATTTTTGCAGGCATGGGGCACTATGGATGACCCGGACAACTACCGCTATATCATTGACTGCATGCTCAACGTGCCGCTGCTGTACTGGGCGGCACAGGTGACCGGCAGCGACCACTACCGCGAGATCGCCGCCGCCCACACCGCCACCACGCTGGCAAACTCCTTCCGGCCGGACGGCAGCACCTACCACACCTTCTTTATGAACCCGGACGGCACCCCCAAGGGCGGCCGCACCTGTCAGGGCTACAAGGACGACAGCTTCTGGGCGCGGGGACAGGCGTGGGGCGTGTACGGCAGCGCCATCGGCTACACCTACACCCACGATGAAAAGTTCCTCGAGGTATTCCGCAAGGCGTTGGAGTTTTATCTTTCCCGCCTGCCGGAGGACATGATCCCCTGCTGGGATATGCTCTTTGCCCCGGAAAGCGGCGAGCCGCGGGATTCCTCCTCCGCAGCCATCGTGGCTTGCGGTCTGCTGGAAGCAGCCAAATACGTCGGCGAGGCAGAAGCCGCCCAGTGGCGCACGCTGGCACGGCAGATGCTGGCCAGTCTCACCGCAAACTACGCGGTAAAGCCCGGTACGCTGGGCTCCGGCCAGCTGCTGCACGGCACTTACAGCAAAAAGAGTCCCTACAACACCTGCACCCCGGAGGGTGTGGATGAATGCACGAGCTGGGGCGATTATTTCTACATGGAGGCGTTGACCCGCCTGACCAAAGACTGGGAGATGTACTGGTGATGAACTTGCAGACCAAAGCGGATTTTACCGCACTGATGCACAAATTTCTCGACCCCCTCAAGCCCTATTATTCGGCTGGCTGCGCCCGGCTGCATCTGGGCGAGACGGGTGTGACCTACAACCAAAATGCCATCGAGCTGGAAGCCTTCAGCCGCCCGCTGTGGGCGCTGGTGCCCTTCTGGGTGGGCGGCGGCTCCGACCCGGAGTTTGAAACCATCTACCGCAAGGGTCTTGCCGCCGGTGCCGACCCGGAAAACTCCGAATACTGGGGCACCACCGGGGAGTACGACCAGTGCTATGTGGAGATGGCGGCTATTGCCTGCGGCATCCTCACCGCGCCGGAAAAGCTGTGGACACCGCTTTCTGATGCCGAAAAGCAGAACCTTGCCGCATGGCTTGGGCAGATCAACGCCCACACCATCCCGGACTGCAACTGGCAGTTTTTCCGCATCCTTGTAAACCTTGCCCTGAAAAGCGTGGGGATGCCTTACAGCCCGGAGCTGCTGGAGGATGGCCTTTGCAAGATCGACAGCTATTACAGCGGCGACGGCTGGTCCACCGACGGCGCTTCCGTGCAGAAGGATTACTACATCCCGTGGGCCATCCAGTATTACGGGCTGCTCTACTCTAAATTTGCCGCCGATACCGACCCCCGGCGCGCCGCCCTTTACCGCCAGCGTGCCCAGCTGTTTGCACAGCAGTTCGTCTACTGGTTCGATGCCAACGGCGCAGCGCTGCCCTTCGGGCGCAGCCTGACCTACCGCTTTGCCCAGAACAGCTTCTGGGCGGCCTGCATCTGGGCAGGGCTGGAGCCGCTGCCCCTGCCGGTGATGAAGGGGCTCATCGTCCGCAACTTCAACTGGTGGCTGGGGCAGAAAATGTTCGACCGGGACGGCATTCTGACCATCGGCTACTGCTACCCGCAGATGTACATGGCCGAGCGGTACAACGCCCCCGGCAGCCCCTACTGGGGCATGAAGAGCTTTTTGCTGCTTGCTTTGCCGGACGACCATCCCTTCTGGTCTGCCGAGGCCGCGCCCATGCCCGCATTGGAGCGGCTCAAGCCCATGCCCTACGCCAATATGCTGGTGCAGCGCCGGGCGGGCCGGGTGACGGCCTACGCCGCCGGTGTCAACGAGGGCCACGGCCACGGACAGTTCCCGGAAAAGTACGCAAAATTTGCCTACGACACCCGCTTCGGCTTCTGCGCTTCCCGCAGCCGGGAGGTGCTCAATCAGGCCGCACCGGACAGCATGCTGGCCTTTGTGATAGACGATAACGTGTTCGTGCGCAAGGTGAGCAAAACGTGGGAAATTGAAGCCGGGACGGTGACCGCGCAGTGGTCGCCCTTCCCCGGCATTGAAGTGACCACCACCATCACCCCCACTGCCACCGGCCACCGCCGCCATCACGAAATTGACAGCAGCTTCGATTGCGCAGCCTACGACTGCGGCTTTGCCGTGCCCAATTTTGCACCGGGCTATGCCGAAAGCGTGGAAAACGATACCGCCGAAGCTCATTGCGACACCCTGCGCTGCACCGTGCGCGGCAGGGGAGAAGCGGTGGTCATCGGCTGCGACCCCAACACCAGCCTGTACTTCACCAATGTCCATCTGCCTGCCGTGAAGTACCACATCCCCAAAGGGCACACAGAACTGGACACCGAGATCTTTGACGAAGCGGACTGATGCCGCTTCTTTCCAGAAAAACAGTCGTTTTTGTGCGGCTGTTTTTCTTATATTCTGTGCTATAATGAAAGCAGAAAATGCTGCGAGGTGACACCTATGCCTTTACACGAACCCATTACCCCGGCGCTGCTGGCCGACCCGGAAATTTTCCAGCAGAACCGTCTGCCCTTCCATGCCCATTTTGCGGACCAGACCAGCCCGGAAATGCCGCTGACCGTCAGCTTGGACGGGGAGTGGAACTTCTGCTATGCGGAAAATCTGACTGTGCCTTTTTCGGAGTGGGACACCCTGACCGTGCCCGGCTTTATCCAGATGCAGAGCCTGCAAAAGCCCGGCCAGCCCTACGGCACACCCCATTACGTCAACACCCAGTACCCGTGGGACGGCCACGAAAAGCTGCACCCCGGCCAGATTCCGCAGGATTATAACCCCATCGGGGAGTACCAGCGCAGCTTCACCCTGCCGGAAAACTGGGCAAGCTGCTACCTGCGGTTGAACGGGGCCGACAGCGCCGCCGCCGTCTGGTGCAACGGCGTTTACATCGGCTACTCTGAGGATACCTTTACCCCGGCGGAATTTGATATGACCGCCGCCGTACACCCCGGCGAAAATACCCTGACCGTGCAGGTATACCGTTTCTCCTCCGGCAGCTGGCTGGAAGATCAGGATTTCTGGCGCATGAGCGGTTTGTTCCGCTCCGTGGAGCTGTTCACAAAGCCCGAACTGCATCTGGAAGATGCCTTTGTGAAGCAGGATTTCGCCCCGGACTTTTCCAGCGCCACTGTCACTTTTGAGTGCAAGGTCAGCGGCGCGGGAACGGTGTCGGTGGTGTTCAATGGGCAGCAGCAGTCCGCCGAGGTGGGCGAGCCTGCGGAGTACGACAGCGGTGTGGTGTTCGGCAAGGGCGAAGCCGACCCAGACGTGGAAGAGGATGTGCAGAATGTTTCCTTTACCTTTGCGGTGACTGATCCCGCCCTGTGGAGCGCCGAGCAGCCGAACCTGTACGAAGCAGAAATTGCCCTGCTGAACGAGGGTGCTCTCGTGGAGCGCACCGGGCTGAAAGTCGGTCTGCGCAAGTTTGAACTGAAAGACCGCCAGATGCTTTTGAACGGCAAACGCATCGTGTTCAAGGGCGTGAACCGCCACGAGTGGAGTTGCCGCACCGGCCGCACCGTCAGCCGGGAGGAGATGCTGTGGGATGTAAAGAACCTCAAGGCCCACAACGTGAACGCCGTGCGCACCAGCCACTACCCGGATGACCCGTATTTTTTGCAGCTCTGCGATGAATACGGCCTGTATGTCATCGGGGAGACGAATCTGGAAAGCCACGGCACATGGCAGAAGCTGGGCGCGGACGGCTCGGACGAGTGGACACTGCCCGGTGCCCGCCCGGAGTGGCGGGAAAATGTGTTTGCCCGCGCCGAAGCCATGCTGGAGCGGGACAAAAATCACCCTGCCATCCTCATCTGGTCTTGCGGCAACGAGAGCCACGGCGGCAAGACCCTGTGGGAGATGAGCGAGTATTTCCGCCGCACCGACCCCAGCCGCCTTGTGCACTACGAGGGCATTTTCTGGAACCGGGAATACCCTGACACCTCCGATATGGAAAGCCAGATGTATACCCCGGTGGCAGATATCCAAAAGTTTCTGGCGGAGCACCCGGAAAAGCCCTTTATCATGTGCGAGTACAGCCACGCTATGGGCAACAGCTGCGGCGGCATCACCGACTACACCGAGTATGCCTACGAAGAACCGCTGTATCAGGGCGGATTCATCTGGGAGTACATGGACCACGGCATTGCAGTGACAAGCCCGGACGGAAAGCCCAGCTTTGCCTACGGCGGCGACTTCGGCGACCGTCCCACCGACCGGGAATTCTGTGTGGACGGCCTTGTGCTGCCCGACCGCCGCAACACCCCCAAGATGGATGCGGTCAAGGCGGCTTATGCACCGCTGAAAATCACCCTGACCGATACGGAAGCCGTGATTGAAAATCGGAATCTCTTTACCGACCTGAGCGCCTACGACCTTGTGTTTGCCTCCTCGGTCAACGGCAGACCGGAGCGCCGCGCCGTGCTCCGGGCAGACTGCAAGCCAGGTGAGGTGGTACACATTCCGTTCCCGTTCGCTCTGCCGGAAGCAGGGCTTGCCTGCGTGACCGTG
This sequence comes from uncultured Faecalibacterium sp., assembly GCA_934524985.1. Lineage (GTDB taxonomy): Bacteria > Bacillota > Clostridia > Oscillospirales > Ruminococcaceae > Faecalibacterium. Next base: position 269,951 of record CAKSYT010000001.1, read on the forward strand.
ACCGCTGTGCAGCGGAGCGCAGCACCCGGCATCCCGGCGGGCTATGAAGCCGCTTTTGGGCAGCTTTGGCACGACCACGCCGCCGCCCGGCTGACCCTGCCCGCCCCGCAGCTGGTAGAGATGGACTGCAACATCGGCGTAAAGGGCGAGGGCTTCGAGTATATCTTCGGACGCGGCAAGGGGCTTGTGTCCATCCGCTATAACGGTGTGCAGCTGCTGGACGATACCGTGCGCCCCAACTTCTGGCGTGCCCCCACCAACAACGACGAGGGCTGCGCGGAACCCTTCGCGTTTGCTTTCTGGAAAACCGCCGGTCTGTATGCCCGGTGTGATAACCTGACCGCTGAAACAAAAGGCGATTTCGTCACCGTCCGCGCAAACTACACCCTGCCAAATGGGCAGACGCTGCCTGTTGAGTTTGCCATCGACGGCGCGGGCCGCTGCGACATTACCATGACATGGCAGGGCGAAAGAGCAGAAGTGCCGGAGTTCGGGCTGCTCTTCCCGCTGCGCCGGGAGCTGACCGAGGTCTCCTATCTGGGGCTTGGCCCCCGGGAGACCACCGCCGACCGCACCGCAGGCGGCAAAATGGGCGCTTGGAACTACAACGTCCGGCAGGATTTTGCCCAGAACACCCCGGTTTATCCGCAAGAGTGCGGCAGCCGCACCGGTGTGTACAGCGCGGCGCTTACCGGCAGCAGATTGAATATAGGCATCGGCTTTGCAGGGGACGGCATGACCTTCTCCGCACTGCCCTACACGCCGCATGAACTGGAAAACGCCCGCCATCTCTACGAGCTGCCCCGGGACGACAACAAGACTGTCGTCCGCTGTGCTTTGTTCCAGCGCGGCGTGGGCGGCGACAACAGCTGGGGCGCAAAGCCCCATGAAAACGCCTGTTTTGCGGTGGAAAAGGGCATGACCTTTGCATTTACCATCCAGAAGCAAGGATAAAAAAGTATTTGACCAAAGCGGCAGGCACCGTAAGGACTGCCGCTTTGGCCTTTTTTGCTTTGGCGGGGATTTTTGTGCTCGATATTTTACAAAAAATTCACGCTGGCAGGGTTGCCGCCGCATACCGGATGTGCTATGATGAGGTGCAAAATTTTAAGCGGAGCGATAGATTTTGATTTGTCAAGCTCGCGGAATCAGGAGGAACTACCCATGCAGAAGAATTATGTGCAGGAAATTCTGAGCATCATTCACAGCGGTCTGCCCAAGGCAGAGTTGGCCGAAAAACTGTCTGATTACCATGAAAAGGATCTGGCGGATGCGTTGGAGGCGCTGACCCCCGCTGAACGTCAATCGCTCTATTCTATTCTGGGCGTGGATACCGTTGCCGAGATCTTTACCTATCTGGACGATGCCGAGCCGTACCTGAAGGAGCTGCCCAGCCACGAAGCCGCAAAGGTCATTTCCAACATGGACTCGGACGATGCGGTGGACGCACTGGAAGACCTTGACGATACCGATAAAAATGAGATCGTCAATAAGCTGGACAAAGACTCGGTGGAAGATGTGAAGATGCTGCTCTCTTATGACGAGGATGAGATCGGCAGCAGAATGACCACCAACTACATCTCCATCAAAAACGATATGACCATCCGGCAGGCGATGAGCGAGCTGGTAAAGCAGGCCGGAGAAAACGACAATATCTCCACCCTGTATGTGGTGGACGAAAACGAGCACTTCTACGGCGCCATCGACCTGAAAGACCTCATCATTGCCCGGGCAGAGGAAAGTCTGGAAAGCCTGATCGTCCGCTCCTATCCCTATGTCACCGACCGGGAGCAGGTCAGCGATTGTATCGACCGCATCGTGGACTACGCGGAGCGCAGCCTGCCCGTGCTGAACGATGCCGGTAAGCTGGTGGGCATCATCACCTCGTCCGATGTGGTCGAGCTGGTCGATGATGAGATGGGCGATGACTACGCAAAGCTGGGCGGCTTGACCGGCGAGGAGGATCTGAACGAAAGCGTTTTTGAAAGCGTGAAAAAGCGTCTCCCGTGGCTGATCGCGCTGCTGTTCCTCGGGATGCTGGTCTCCTCGGTCGTCGGCGCGTTTGAATCTGTGGTGGCGGTGCTGCCGGTGGTCATCTGCTTCCAGTCCATGGTGCTGGATATGGCGGGTAACGTCGGTACCCAGTCGCTGGCAGTGACCATCCGTGTGCTGGTGGACGAAAACCTGACCCTTTCCAAAAAATTGCAGCTGCTCTGGAAGGAGACCCGCGTGGGCCTTTTGAACGGTGCAATTCTGGCCGTGATGGCCTTGGGCTTTTTGGGCTGCTACATCCACTTTTTCAAGGGCTATGTCTGGACCTCGGCGTTTTTGCTGTCCGGCTGTGTCGGGCTGTCGCTGATCGTGTCCATGGTCATTTCCAGTCTGGTTGGTACGCTGATCCCCATGCTGTTCCACAAGATCCATATCGACCCGGCGGTTGCTTCCGGCCCGCTGATCACCACGATCAACGATCTGGTGGCGGTCGTGGTCTACTATGGCCTTGCCATGGTCGTGCTGATCGATCTGTTCCACCTTGCATAACGGGTGCATCAAGCAGGGCGTTCCCCATGCGGGAGCGCCCTGCTTTGCTTTGAGAGCATAGCGGGGAGCACTCAGGCCCGTCCCAGCCCAAAGGGCAGCTGCAGACAAAAGAAAAAGCGACGACCCGTGCAGGTGGGTCATCGCTTTTCTCGTCCCTTGCGGGACAGGCAGGGTAAATGATAAGAAGGTAAATGAAGAAAATAGCAAGGTAAAAACAAAGGCGTATGCGGAGCCGAATTGGGTGCTCCAAAGTGAAGATGTATCCAAGTTTCGCTTTTGTTGGATACAACATACCACTTTGGAACAGAAATTGCAAGAGGTTTTTTAAAATTTTTACCCAAAAATACGCGGGGAATCGCATTTTTGTAGAAACGCACAAATTTTACGGAAAGTTCCCGGCAAACTGACGAACAAGCATAAAACAGAACGGCAGTTGGAAAACCGCACCGGGACACCTTTATAAAACCGGCGGGCAAGGGGAGATAGGCTGGGCAAGCTGATTTTCGTGGGATATAGCCTGCACCGCTTTACAAGCAGCCGGGGGTGTGTTAAGATGGATACATCTGCTGCAACCGGAAAAATACACGCTCCGGGCAGCGGCGGCGTACCGGGAAAAGTGCCCGGTGCCGGGAGGGGAGAAACGAATGACAAAGCTACTGCATGGCAATGAAAAAACCAGGCTGACCGGCGGGCGGGAGCCGCTGTTCAGCCAGAAGGAGCTGCTGGTGCTGGCCATCCCGCTGCTGGTGGAGCAGCTGCTGGAAGTGACGGTGGGCATGGCCGACACCATGATGGTGTCCCGCTGCGGCGAGGCGGCCATTTCCGGCGTCAGTCTGGTGGATATGATCAATAACCTTATCATCGTGCTGTTTGCGGCGCTGGCTACCGGCGGCGCGGTGGTGGTAAGCCAGTATCTGGGCGCAAAGGACAGGCCGGACGCTGACAAAAGCGCCGGTCAGCTGCTGCTGCTCAGCGGTTTATCCGGTGTGGTGATCGGTGCGGTATGCTTTGTGCTGGCCCGCCCCATGATCCGGCTGTTCTACGGCTCTATTGACGCCGACGTGCTGGACGCAGGCGTGAAGTACTTGCAGATCATCGCCCTCAGCTACCCGTTTCTGGCGCTGTATAACGGCGGTGCGGCACTGTTCCGCAGCATCGGCAACTCCAAGATCTCCATGCAGATCAGCTTTCTGATGAACATTATCAACATCGTGGGCAACGCGGTGTGCATCTTCGGCTTCAAAATGGGTGTGGACGGCGTAGCATGGCCCAGCGTGGTGTCCCGCGTGGTGGCTGCGGCGCTGATCTTACGCAAGTGCTACCGGGAGGATGCAGTGCTTACCGTACCCAAGACCCTGCGGCTGGACGGCGGCATGGCAAAGCGCATTCTGGGCATCGGCATCCCCTCGGCCTTTGAGAACAGCCTGTTCGAGGCCGGGCGCATTCTGGTGGTGAGCATGATCTCCACCTTCGGCACGGTGCAGATCGCAGCCAACGCCGTGGCAAACAATCTGGACGGCATGGGCGTTATCCCGGGTAAGGCCATCAGTCTGGCTATGATCACGGTGGTAGGGCGCTGCATCGGCGCCGGTGACCACGAGCAGACCGTTTACTACACCCGCAAGCTGCTGCTGTGGGCTTATATCACCATGGGGCTTTCCAACGGAGCGATTTTGCTGTTCCTCCGGCAGCTGGTGGGCATCTACGCCCTTTCCGGCGAGACGATGGAGCTGGCCATTACGCTGGTCACCATCCACGCGGGCTGCGCCATCATTTTCTGGCCTCTGTCCTTCGTGCTGCCCAACGCCCTGCGCGCGGCAAACGACGTGAAATTCACCATGGTGGTGTCCATCCTCAGCATGGCGTGCTGGCGGCTGGGCTTCAGCTATCTGCTGTGCGTCCGCATGGGCTGGGGCGCTGTGGGCGTGTGGGTGGCTATGGTCATCGACTGGACCTGCCGCGTGACCTGCTTTGTGCTGCGCTTCCGCAGCGGCGCATGGAAAACAAAATATCAGGCATAACATAAGGAGAAAAGCATGAAACTGATCAGCTGGAACGTGAACGGTCTGCGCGCTTGCCTGACCCACGGCTTTGCCGAAAGCTTTGCCGCGCTGGACGCGGACATCTTCTCGGTGCAGGAGACCAAGATGCAGCCGGGTCAGGCGGATTTTGCGCCGGAGGGCTATACCGAATACACCTACTCAGCCGAGAAAAAGGGCTACTCCGGCACAGCCTGCTGGTGCAAAACGGCACCGCTGGCAGTGACAACCGGCATCGGGCTGGAACAGCACGACCACGAGGGGCGGGTGCTGACGCTGGAATACCCCGGCTTTTATCTGGTAAACTGCTACACCCCCAACAGTCAGGACGGGCTGAAGCGGCTGGACTACCGCATGGAGTGGGAGGACGCTTTCCGGGCGTACCTGCTGGCGCTGGACGCAAAAAAGCCGGTGATCCTGTGCGGCGATCTGAACGTAGCGCACACCGAGATGGATATCAAAAACGCCAAGACCAACCGTATGAGCGCGGGCTTTACCGATCAGGAGCGCGCCAAGATGACCGAGCTGCTGGCGGCGGGTTTTGCGGACAGCTTCCGGGTGGTGCACCCGGACGAGGTGAAGTACAGCTGGTGGAGCTACCGCTTCCATGCGCGGGAAAAGAACGCGGGCTGGCGCATCGATTATTTTATCGTTTCCCGGCGCATTGCAGACCGCATCCGCGCCGCCGAGATCCACAACGAGATCTTCGGCTCCGACCATTGCCCGGTAGAGCTGCAGATCGACCTGTAATATAAGGAGAAGCCAATGCTGAAAAATTATCTTCTGATCTTCTTTATCTCCATGGTGCCCATCATCGAGCTGCGCGGAGCCATTCCCATCGGGCTGGGCATGGGGCTGCCGGTGCTGCCCACCTACCTTTTGTGCGTGCTGGGCAACATGATCCCGGTGCCCTTCATCTACCTGTTCGCCCGCAAGTTCCTTATCTGGGGCTACCACAAGCCCCTCATCGGCCCCATCTGCCGCTTTTGCATCAACAAGGGCGAAAAGGGCGGCCGCGCACTGGAGGCAAAGGCCGGCAAGGGTCTGACCGTGGCGCTGCTGCTGTTCGTGGGCATCCCGCTGCCGGGCACCGGCGCGTGGACGGGCACGCTGGCAGCCTCCATTCTGGATATGAAGTTCAAGGATGTGCTGATCGCCTGCATGGGCGGTGTGCTGCTGGCGGGCATTATTATGGGCTTGGCAAGCGCCGGGCTGCTGGGCGCGCTCAGCGGGCTGTTTGCGGCGGGCTGACAAAACGCGGCCGTTTTTGTCGTGAAAAATGCCGGTAGCTTTTCTGCCCGGAGTGTGCTAAACTGAGTAACAGTTGTGTAAAGACCGGGACTCGCTTCCGGCCAGAAAGGACGTTATAGAACATGGATCAGGCACTGAATCAGAAAATTGACGCATACATTGCGGAAAACAAGGAGCAGCTGCTGCAGGACATTGCAGCGCTGGTCGCCATCGACAGCGTGGAGGGCACCCCGGAGGAGGGCGCACCCTTCGGCGCAGGCCCCCGTGCAGCGCTGGACAAGACGCTGGAACTGGCAGCAGGCATGGGCTTTGCCACCCGCAACTGCGAAAACTACATCGGCTATGCCGAGCTGGCCGGTGCAGACCCCGAAAAATATCTGGCCACCATCTGCCATGTGGACGTTGTGCCCATGGGCAACGGCTGGACGGCAGACCCCTTTAAGATGCGCATTCAGGACGGCTGGCTGCTGGGCCGCGGCGTCGCGGACGATAAGGGCCCGATGATCGTCACCCTGTACGCGCTGAAGTTCCTCAAGGAGCAGGGCTACCAGCTGCGCTATCCCATCCGTGCCATTGTGGGCGATAACGAAGAGACCCACATGAACGATGTGAAGTACTATCTGGAAAACTACCCCGCTCCGGTGTTCTGCTTTACCCCGGATGCGGAGTTCCCGGTGTGCAACGGCGAAAAAGGCCACTTCGGCGGCAAGATCGTCAGCCCGGTGTGCAACGGCGTCATTGCAGAGTTTGAGGGCGGTGTAGCCAACAACGCTGTGCCGGACCGCGCCAGCGCTCTGGTCAAGACCGATATCAGCAAGCTGAAGAACGCCCCCAACATCACGCTGGAACCGGAAGGGGACGGCGTGCGGGTGCGCGGCTGGGGCAAGTCCGGCCACGCCGCCATGCCGGAGGGCACGGTGAACGCCATCGGTCTGGTGGTGGAGTACCTGCTGGACAACGGTCTGTGCAACGACACCGAGCGCGCCTATCTGGAGGCGCTGCGCAAGCTGCACTGCTCCACCGCAGGCACCGGCCTTGGCATTGACTGCGCCGACGGCCCCTTCGGCCCGCTGACCATCATCGGCGGCCGCATTTATATGGAGGACGGCAAGCTGGTGCAGACCATCGACAGCCGCTTCCCCACCTGCACCAACGGCGAAAAGCTGACCGCACAGGTCACTGCTGCACTGGGAGATGGCGCAAAGCTGGAGGACGTGGATGCAGCCGAGCCTTTCTATATCGCAGCCGACAGCCCCGCCATCCGCGCCTGCATCGACACCTACAACGAGGTGACCGGCGAGAACGCTACCCCATTTACCATGGGCGGCGGCACCTATGCCCGCCACTTCCCCTATGCCGTCAGCTTCGGCCCGGAGCATGAGGATGTGAAGCTGCCGGAGTTCGGTGGTCCGATGCACGGCGCTAACGAAGCTGCCCCCATCGACAAGCTGCTGGAAGCCGTCAAGATCTACATTCTGGCGCTGCTGCGGCTGGAAGAGATCGACTTCTGAGGTACAGCATGAACGTGCTTGTCATTGACGGGCAGGGCGGGGGACTGGGCCGCCAGCTGGTGGCCGCCCTCAGCACCCAGTGCCCGGACATCCGGCTGGTGGCCGTGGGTACCAACAGTGTCGCGGCGCAGGCCATGCACAAGGCCGGGGCGCAGCGCGCCGCCACCGGTGAGAACGCTGTGGTGGTGAACTGCCGCAATGCGGATATCATCGTGGGGCCCATCGGCATCGTCATTGCAGATGCGCTGCTGGGAGAGATCACCCCCGCCATGGCCACGGCGGTGTGCCAGAGCAGCGCCACCCGGGTGCTGATCCCGGTGAACCACTGCGAAAACTACATTGTCGGCGTGCCCGACCAGCCCATCGGCAGCCTTGTAGCTGCCGCCGTGCAGAAGGTGAAAGTCCTCTGCACCGGGGAAGGCTGCTGAAAGATGCTGCTTTTGCAGCAAAATAGAAGATTTTAAAATACAATGTCGGGCAGTCCACAGACTGCCCGACATTGCCTTTACTGAGCCTTTTCATAGCAAAACAGGCGGCTGTACAAAATGCTGTACAGCCGCCTGTTTAGTTTATTCAGCGCATATTGCTGGTGCGGTGCTCCATCAGATAGGTAGCCTGCAGGTCTGCGATGTGCAGCTTGACCGCCAGCGGGTACTTGTCGTATGCTTCCGAGATGGCAAAACAGCCGCCCCGGGCAGCATCGTCAAAGCCGCCCATGTGCCAGCGGATGGCAACCGCTTCCTCTACCTTCAGCTTCATGAACCGCTCGATGAGGAACACGCTCTTTTCGCCGTGACCGTAGGGGAAAAGGTCGTCCACACTGTAAAAGGGCGCTTTCTCCCACTGTCCGGTGGCCTCGTTCTTCACGTTGCGGGTGCCCAGCTTGTAATAGTTGGCCTTGCACAGATCGTGCAGCAGGGCACAGATGGCGTAGCTCTCCTCGCTTTCGCCCTCGGTGAAAAAGCTGTCGTGCAGCGCATGGTAGACGTTCAGGCTGTGCATACACAGCCCGCCCTCACAGGCTCCGTGAAAACGGGTGGATGCCGGTGCGGTGAAAAAATCCGTCTTTTTGTCCAGCCAGTCCAGCAGCTTTTCGCTGCCCGGGCGGGTGACGTGCTGCTGCCAGACGTCCAGAAACTCTGCGCGGTCGCCCCCGCTCACAGCTCCATATCCTCCAGAATGCCCTTGAGGATGGCCAGCTCGTCATGGCTCAGGGAGATGCCCTTGCCCATGCGGGTGCCGTCCGGGGACCAGTCGCGGATGTCGTACTTGGGCTCGCCGTCGTTCCAGCTGATAAGGTTCAGCTGACGCTCCCAGCCGCGGGGGCGCTGGCTCAGCACGGCTACACGCTGGACAACTTCGTATTTGATCTCTGCCATATTGCAAAACCTGCCTTTATGTTTGTATGCTACCATAATAAGGGAAGTGCGGCAAGAATTCAACTGGTAAACTGAAATATTTTAAAAAATTTTTGTAACAATCAGCCGTAAGGGGCGTCCTCGCGCCATTCCACCAGCTCCAAAACGGCGGCGGTGTCCTCGTTTGGGGCGGGCTGGCGGCTGTGCAGCTTCTGCTTTGTGCTGAACAGCCCCGGCGCGTAGTGCGCCATCACGCTGGTCTGCACGTCCCCGGCCAGAAAGGCGGCGGCGTTTTTCTGGCGGCAGGCCATGGGAGTGCCGTCGGTCATGGGGACGCCGGTTTTTTCCGGCTGCGGCAGCTCCGGCGGGGGCAGCTGGGTGCCGGGCGTGTCCGGCGCAGCCGGGGGCTGCAGGGGCATACTGCCCAGCGGCGGGGCATTGCGGGTGCTGCTTGCCTGCGGGGCGGCAGCGGTGCCGGGCTGGTTTTCCAGTTCGTGGCGGATGAAGGGTTCCAGAGAATTCATCAAAATTCACCTCCGCCCCTAGTGTGCCCCGCCGATGGCGTTTTACACCCGCAGCTCTACGGTGGAGCCGCCGGTGCGTGCCTTGTGCACCACCACCTGCCGGTCGATGCGGTCTTTGAGCGCCCCCACATGGGAGATGATGCCCACCAGCCGGTCGCCCTCGGTCAGGCCGGAAAGCACCCGGATAGCCAGTTCCAGCGATTCCTCGTCCAGCGAGCCGAAGCCCTCGTCGAGGAACAAAGTATCCAGCCGGATGCCCCCGGCGCTGCTCTGCACCTCGTCCGAAAGGCCAAGCGCCAGCGCCAGCGAAGCCTTGAAGCTTTCGCCGCCGGAAAGGGTCTTTACGCTGCGGCGGGTGCCGTTGTAGTGGTCGATGACGCCAAGGTCCAGCCCGGACTGGCTGCGCTGGTTCTCTGCGCCGATGCGTTCCAGCTCGTACTGCCCGGCGGTCATCTGCATCAGGCGGGTGTTGGCGTAGCGCAAAATGCGGTCCAGATAGTTCATCTGGATGTAGGCCTCAAGGCGGATCTTCTGCTTGCTGGTCAAAGTGCCGCCCGCTGTGGCAGCCAGTGCGCTGACCCACTGCCACCGGCTTTCCAGCGTCTGCCGCGCTTCGGCGGCCGCGCGGTACTGCGCCGCCGTTTTGCGGTTGGGCAGCAGTTGTGCCGAAAGCTGCTTTTCCCGGCTGCGCAGGGTCTCCCGCGCAGCGGTCAGCGCGGTCTGCTGTGCGGTAAGCTCCTCGGCGCTGCGGGCGGGCAGCTCCTTTTGGGCAGCGGTCTGCTGTGCGGTCAGCGCCTCTACGGCAGCTTCGGCGGCGGCAACGGCCTGCTCGGCCTGTTTCAGGCGGCGCTGTGCCGTTTCCATGCCGGTGCGCAGGGCGCTGCGGTCGGCTTCCAGCTTGTCCAGCGCCGCCTGTGCGTCCTTGCGCTGGGGGTAGGGCAGGGCGGCGCGCCGCTCTGCGATTTGCCCCTCCAGCGCGTCTGCGCTTGCATTTTGCGCTGCGGCGCTGCGGTCGGCCTCGGCAGCGGCCTGTTCCAGCGCCGGGCGCTGGCGGCTCTTGGCCTGCCGGTCAGCTTCCAGCTGCGCCTTGCGGCGGCAGTCAGCTTCGGCCTGCCGGCACTGTGCGGCACAGTCCGCCTGTGCCGTCTGCAAAGCGGCGGTTTCCTCACTCAACACGTTGGTCATCAGGGCAAAGGTGAGGGGCACCGTGCCCTCCGGGGCGGTAAAGCGCTCCGGCAGCAGGGTCTCGGCGTCCCGCCGGAGGGATGCTTTTGCTTCGTTGGCAGCAGCCAGTGCGCTCTGGGCGGCGGCGCTGGCGTTCTGCGCCTGCCGGTCAGCTTCCGCAGCGGACTGCCGTGCGGCTTCCACCTGTGCCTGCGTGGGCGCAGTATGGGGCAGCAGGGCGCGGGCAGGGTGATGGGTACTGCCGCACACCGGGCAGGGGGTGCCCTCGGTCAAGCTCTCGGCCAGCAGGCCGGCCTGTGCGTCCAGAAACGCCCGTTCCAGTGTATTCTGCCGGGCGCGGGCTTCGTCCTGTGCGGCGGCAGCGGCGCGGTAGCTCTCCTGCGCCTTGTGGGCGGTTTTGGCCTGCCGCTGGCAGTCCGCAAGGCGCTGTTCCAGCTTTGCCAGCGCTTCGCCGCGCTGTGCCAGCTGGGTACTGCGGGTTTGCAGCGCCAAAAGCCGGGTGTCCGCATCTGCCAGTGCGGAAAGTTCGGCTTCGGCGGCGGCAAGGGCGGCGTTCAGGCTGTCCAGCTGGGTGCGCCGCTTGTGCGCCTGTGCCGCCGCCAGCCGGGCGGCGTCCCGCGCTTCGGTCTGCTGGCGGCAGAGGGCATCCAGCGCGTCATAGGCCGCAAGGGCGCTCTGTGCCTGCGTCACTTGCGCAGTCAGGGCATCCAGCTGCGCGGCGTCCCCGGCGTGACGGTCGGCTTCGGCGCGGGCAGCGTCCAGTGCGGGCTTTGCGGCGGCGAGCTCTGCCTGCCGGGCAGTCAGCTGCTGCGCCAGCCGCTGCGCCTGTGCGGCGGCACCCAGCTGCCGCTGCACCGTGTCCAGCCGGGCTTCGGTGGTGTGCAGGGCGGTGCCTGCATCCTCCAGCGCCGCAGCCTGCCGGGCGGTCAGGGCGTCCAGCAAAGCAAGCGCCGTTTCCGGCACGGTCTGGGCGCAGAGGGCGCGCAGCGCTTCGGCATCCGGGTCGTCTGGGGCAAATTGCAGCCCGGACAGCAGACTGTCCAGCTTGGCGTTCTGGGCGGTACGCTGCTGGTTCAGCGCAGCGGCTTCGGCCTGCAAACGCTCTTGCAGTTGGGCATAGCGCTGGGTGCGGAACAGCTTGCGGAAGATGCGGCTGCGCTCCTCCGTAGACGCATTGAGCAGCTTTGTGAACTGCCCCTGCGCAATGAGCACGATCTGGGAAAACTGGTTGTAGTCCAGCCCGATGATCTCCTGCACGGCGGCGGTCACGTCCTTCGCCTTGGTCACCGGCGGGCGGTCGTCCGGGTAGGTCAGGGTGGCGTCTGCCTTTTCGGTGGTCATGCCCTCGCCCCGGGCTTTGGGACGCTGATACTCCGGGTTGCGGCGCACCGTGTAGCGCACGCCATGCACCTCAAATTCCAGTTCCACAAAGGTGGGGGTCTTGTCGTCTGCGTACTTGCAGCGCAGCATGGAGCCCTCCCGGATGCCGCTGCTGGAATGATCGTACAGCGCATAGGTGATGGCGTCAAAAATAGTAGTTTTGCCCGCGCCGGTGTCGCCGGTAATGAGATACAGCCCGCCTTTGCCCAGCTTTTCAAGGTCAAGGGCGGTCTGGGCGGCATAGGGGCCAAAGGCCGAAAGGGTCAGTCGCAGTGGTCTCATACAGTGTCGCCCTCCTTCCAGATCTCCTCGATCAGTTCTTGGCAGAACGCCGTCTGCTCGGCGGTCAGGGGCTGGTTGTTTTGTAGCTGGTAAAAGGCCGCCAGATGCTCCAGCGGGGAGATGCTCTCGGTGCGCTCCGGGGCGCTGATCTCCTGCTGCTGGCGGGTGCGCTGGTTGTCGTAGTCCAGCTGCATCAGGTTGGGGTAGATGACCCGCAGCCGCGCCAGCGCGTCCGGCACGTCCTGCTCGTCGGTCAGGGTGATGTGCAGGTAGTCGTCCACGGCGGTGCCCTCGTAGCAGCGGCGGTCGGTCAGCTCCATGTAGCTGCCCCGCAGACCGCGCAGGTCGTGCCGGGGGGTCAGGGGCGCGGTGGTGATGCGCACCTCGCCCTTTGCGCCCAGCTCCACAAAGGTGGCGCTTTTGCGCTGCCCCGCCTCCGAGAAGGAATATTTCAGCGGGGTGCCGCAGTAGCGCAGGGTCTCCCGCCCCACCTTCTGCGGGCTGTGCAGATGCCCCAGCGCCACATAGTCAAAGGCATCGAACAGGGCAGCGTCCACGCTGTCCACCCCGCCCACCGAGGGCTCCTCGCTCTCGCAGGCGGCAGCACCCGCCACGAACTGGTGCGCCACCAGAACGCTGCGGTGGCCGGGGTTCGGGGTGCAGTGCCGCAGCACGCAGGCAAGGGCATCGTTGTAGCTCTCAACGGGCTCGTCCGGCCAGACGTGCCGCACCATGGCGGGCTTCAAAAAGGGCAGTAAGTACACATCCACCGTGCCGTGGGCGTCCTGCAAGGGGATGGGCTGCGGCGCACCGGTGAACACCGGGCTGACGTAGACCCGGCTGTCGGCCAGCAGGGCAGAGCCAAAGGCCACCCGGTCGGCAGAATCGTGGTTGCCGCTGATGGCGAACACCGGCAGCTTCCGCGCTGCCAGCTGGGTCAAAAACCAGTCCAGCAGCCGCACTGCCTCGGCAGGGGGAACGGGCTTGTCGTAAAGATCCCCGGCCAGCAGCACGCCGTCCACAGGGGTCTCATCCAGCAGGGCCAGAATCTTTTCCAGAATATACCGCTGCTCCTCCAGCATGGAAAATTCGCACACCCGCTTGCCCAGATGCAGGTCGGACAAATGCAGAAAACGCAAACAGGAACACCGCCTTTCAAAAAAATGCTTTGCCCTATTATAGCGCAGCCATCGCCGCAGGTGCAACCAAGGAGAACAGAAAAAGCACCTGCAATGTCTGGAAACAATGCAGGTGCTTACCCCTTCCGTCTTGCCGCTGCGCGTCACCCGTGAAAATGGGACACCGGAGCGTCCGCAGACGCTCCGGTGTCCCGAAATTTAAAATGTTTTGCGGTCTGCGTGTATCAGAACATCTTCTCCCAAGTAGCGCAGCCCACGCTGCCGTCTGCCGTCAGGCCGTTGCGCCGCTGGAACCGCTGTACGGCGGCAGCGGTGGCTGCACCGTATTTGCCGTCATCCTTCAGCCGCTCGCCCAGAGAGTTGAGCTTTTGCTGCACCAGCCGCACCGTGCCGCCGGAGGAGCCGGTGTGCAGCACGATGCCGGGGTAGGGCACCTTCAGCCCGTGCTTTGCGGTGTAGCGGGTGTAGAGCACGTTCCATGTGTTCTGCCCCACCTTGCCGTCCATGTTCATCTTGTTCTTCAACTGGAACTCCTGCACGGCACGCTGGGTGCCGACGCCGAACTTGCCGTCCGCCTTCAGCGCATCGTACCATGTGCAGCTATCGCGCACACCATTGAGCCACGTCTGCACAAGTGCCACGTCCGGCCCGGAGGAGCCGCGCTGGAGCAGGGAATAATAACCGGGAATCGCCATAGAGGGATCCCTCCTTTCCCTCCATGCTATGCTCCGGCGGGGTGCGGTGTCACCCCGCCAGCAGCACCGTCTGCCGCCGGGCAGTCAGCCGGTGCGCCCAGTCCACCAGCCGGAACCGCAGAATGTACTGCCCGCAGACAAGGTCGTTTTCCGCAGGCAGAGCGTAGCCGCCCTGCGCAAAGCTGCACAGCCCCGGGTACAGCACACACCACCAGTTGCGCCCGCCGCCGCTGCCAATGTCGATGCGCACGGCATCGTACCGCCCGGCGGGCAGCTGACCAGAGGGGTAGCGCCGGGCGGGAAAGTACATATTCACGAGGTACACCCGCACCGGGGCGCGGATGCCCTGCGCGGACAGTGCCCGCTGCGCCGCCAGCTGAAACTGCAAAAGCCGCCCCGCCGCCCATGCCCGCGCCTCCGGTGCGCTCTGCGCCGGGCACTGCTGCATCACGGCCAGTACCGCGTCCCGCACATGGAGTTTTGCGCTCTGGTCGGCCACGGCATCGCTGGCTGCCCGGATGTGCAGCCGCAGGGTGTCGGCGCACAGCGCTGCCCCGGTATCCAGCTGGGCGCGCCCCCAGCATAGCCCCTGCAAAGCGCCGCACAGTACAAAGCCCGCCAGTAAGCTGGCGCACAGCAGCCGCATCTGCCGGACGGAAAGCGGTTTTGAAAACCAGCGAAGCATAAAAAACAGACCCCTCTTCTGGAAATGATAACCAGAGGATGGGTCTGCTGCGGCGGGATTATACAGAAAGAACCCTCTCAGTCAAAGCCTGACGGCTTTGCCAGCTCCCCCGAGGGGGGAGCTTTTGTGCATATACCGGGAAAGTACAGCTTCAAAGGCGAGATTGTATCACCTGATGAATCCTTTCACAGACTGCTTCAAACTGAAAATCAACTTCATGATTCGAAAAACGGAGAACCTCTAAACCATACTGCGAAAAGACGCTGCTGCGTTCACGATCATATAAAAGGCCTTGCTCCGTGGTATGCTGCGCTCCGTCTAGTTCAATGACCAATTGTGCGCGGGAACAGTAAAAATCAGCAATAAAAGATTCAATAATGCGCTGCTTATAAATTTTTACCGGGTAGTGACGTAAAAACTGATACCACAGCTTCTTTTCCTGCGGCGTCATTTCACGGCGCAGTTCGCGTGCACGAGGCAACAAATCGCCGTTCTTGGGAACGATGTTCGGTTTCATGAAAAGCACCCGCTTTCGGTTTAAGAAAAAGCTCCCCCTTTCGGGGGAGCTGGCATCGAGCGTATGCGAGATGACTGAGAGGGTTCTTAGTTCTTCAAAGACTGCATGGGTGCGGGCAGACGGCCACCGCGGTTGATGAACACCGAGGGGTCGTGGCTGTTTACCGGCATGATGGGACCGTAGCCCAGCAGGCCGCCGAAGTCCAGCACCTCACCGGCCTTGCGGCCGATGGCGGGGATGACGCGCACGGCGGTGGTCTTGCTGTTCACCATGCCAATGGCGGCCTCGTCTGCGATCAGAGCACTGATAACGGCAGGGGTGGTGTCGCCGGGGATGATGACCATGTCGATGCCCACAGAGCAGACGGCGGTCATGGCCTCCAGCTTTTCAATGGTCAGGCAGCCGATCTCGGCAGCGTGGATCATACCGGCATCCTCGCTGACCGGGATAAAGGCACCGGACAGGCCGCCAACGTGGTTGGAGGCCATCACGCCGCCCTTCTTCACGGCATCGTTCAGCAGGGCAAGGCAGGCGGTGGTGCCGCAGCAGCCGCAGGTCTCCAGACCCATCTCTTCCAGAATGTTGGCCACGCTGTCGCCGATGGCCGGGGTGGGAGCCAGAGAAAGGTCGATGATACCGGCGGGCACGCCCAGTGCCTTGGAGGCAAGGTTTGCCACCAGCTGGCCCACGCGGGTGATCTTGAAGGCGGTGCGCTTGACCAGTTCTGCAACCTCGTCAATGGGAGCGTCCTTAGGCAGACGTGCCAGCGCGGCGCGCACAGCGCC
Source organism: uncultured Faecalibacterium sp. (assembly GCA_934524985.1). GTDB lineage: Bacteria > Bacillota > Clostridia > Oscillospirales > Ruminococcaceae > Faecalibacterium. Next base: position 285,843 of record CAKSYT010000001.1, read on the forward strand.
CGGGCCGGAAACGCCCACATGGATCTCGCAGTCCGGCTCGCCGGGGCCGTGGAAAGCACCGGCCATAAAGGGGTTATCCTCCGGGGCGTTGCAGAACACCACCAGCTTGGCAGCGCCGATGCACTGACGGTCGGCGGTCAGCTCGCTGGCCTTCTTCACGGCCTCGCCCATCAGCTTGATGGCGTCCATGTTCAGACCGGCCTTGGTGGCGCCGATGTTCACAGAGCTGCACACGATGTCGGTCTCGGCCAGTGCGCGGGGGATGGACTCGATCAGGCGGCGGTCACCGGCAGAAAAGCCCTTGTGCACCAGTGCGCTGTAGCCGCCCACAAAGTTGACGCCCACCTTTTTGCCGGCGGCGTCCAGCGTTTTTGCAAAGTCTACAGGGTCTGCTTCCGGGCAGGCACCCAGCAGCATGGCAATGGGGGTAACGCTGATGCGCTTGTTGATGATGGGAATACCGTACTCGGCGCTGATGTGCTCCACGGTGGAGACAAGGTTCGCAGCCTTGGTGGTGATCTTGTTATAGATGTTCTCGCAGGCCTTTTTGGGGTCCGGGTCGATGCAGTCCAGCAGGCTGATGCCCATGGTCACGGTGCGCACGTCCAGATTATCCTGCGTGAACATCTCGATGGTCTCCAGGATATCCCCGGTGTTAAACATACTCATAGCGGTTGCGGGCTCCTTTCCGGCTCAGATGGTGTGCATGGCGTCAAAAACTTCCTGACGGGTCACGTTGATCTGCATCCCCATCTCGGCGGCAAGCGCATCGGTGCGCTTGTGCAGCTGGTCGTGGTCAACATTGCAGTTGGAAAGATCCACCAGCATGATCATGGCAAACATGCCCTGCAGGATGCTCTGGGTCACATCCTCGATGTTGATGTTCAGTTCGGTGCACAGACCGGCCACCTTTGCGACAACGCCCACGGTATCGTGTCCAATGACGGTAATGAAAGCTTTCATGGTTTCCACCCTCGTTTTCCTTATAGTGATTGGTGCCGCCAAAGACCCGGCACACGCTTACCCTTCCAGTATAGCAGATTTAGCAAATTTTGAACACACTTTTTGTAAAAAAGAGCAGAATACAGGGGGAAAAGACATTCTATATAAAAATCAAGTGCAATCTGCCGGGGCTTGTGCTATACTTATACATAATTTCCCGCGGATTTCCGTGTAGAGGGTTGATAAGGAGTATATGACAATGGAACAGCTTTTGAAGATTCTGGAAAACAACGCCCGGCTGCCCGTGGAGGACATTGCCACCATGCTGAACAAATCCCCCGCCGAGGTGGCGGCGATGATGGACCTTGCCCGGGCGCAGGGCATCATCAAGGGCTACAAGACCCTTGTGGACTGGGAAAAGGCCAAGGTGAACCGCGTGGAGGCGGTCATCGAGCTGAACGTCAGCCCCAAAAAGAGCCGCGGCTTTGACGAGATCGCTGCCACCATTGCCGCCTTTGACGAGGTGGAGAGCGTGCTGCTGATGAGTGGCGGCTACGACCTGCAGCTGGTGATCAAGGGTCAGACCTTCCAGGAGATCGCCCTGTTTGTGGCAAAGCGGCTTTCGCCGCTGGACGATGTGCTGTCCACCGCCACCCATTTTGTGCTGCGCACCTACAAAAAAGAGGGGCGGCTGTATCAGGATGAAGAAATTGATGAAAGAGAGTGCACGGTGCTGTGATGGATTATGATAAACTGATCGCGCCTGCCGCCAAGGCCATGCGCCCCTCCGGCATCCGCAAATTTTTCGATCTGGCCGCCGAAATGCCCGAGTGCATCAGCCTTGGCGTGGGCGAGCCGGACTTCAAGACCCCGTGGGCTGTGCGCGAAGCCGGCATTGACAGCCTTGAGCACGGCCGCACCCGCTATACCTCCAACGCCGGTTTAAAAGAGCTGCGCGCCGAGATCAGCCGGTATCTGGAGCGGCGCATGAACCTGCGCTACGACCCCATGCGGCAGATTTTGGTGACCGTGGGCGGCAGCGAGGCCATTGATATGTGCATCCGCACGCTGGTCCAGCCCGGGGACGAGGTGATTATCCCGGAGCCCTGCTTTGTGTGCTACGAGCCTATCACTACCCTGTCCGGCGGTGTGCCGGTGCACGTTGCCTGCCGTCAGGAGGACGAGTTCCGTCTGCGTGCCGAGGCGCTGAAGGCCGCCATTACCCCCAAGACCAAGCTGGTCATCATGCCCTTCCCCAATAACCCCACCGGCGCGGTGATGGAGCGGGAGGATCTGGAAGCAGTGGCCGAGGTGCTGCGCGGCACCGACATCATGGTGCTGTCGGACGAGATCTACGCCGAGCTGAACTACGGCCTGCGGCCGCACGTTTCCATTGCCACCCTGCCCGGCATGGCAGAGCGCACCATCGTGGTGAACGGCTTTTCCAAGAGTTACGCCATGACCGGCTGGCGGCTGGGCTACGCCTGCGGCCCGGAGGCGGTCATTAAGATCATGACCAAGATCCACCAGAGCGCCATCATGAGCGCCCCCACCACCAGCCAGTACGCCGCCATCACTGCCCTGAAGGAGTGCGACGGCGAGATCGACCGGATGCGGGACGAGTACAATATGCGCCGCCGTCTGGTGGTGCGCAGCTTCAACGACATGGGTCTGACCTGCTTCGAGCCCCGGGGCGCGTTCTACGCCTTCCCCTGCATCAAGAGCACCGGCATGAGCAGTCAGGAGTTCTGCACAAAGCTTTTGGAACAAAAGCACGTTGCCATCATCCCCGGCGATGCCTTTGGCGCTTCCGGCGACGGCTACTGCCGCGTTTCCTATGCGTACAGCGTGGAGCACCTGACCGAGGCGCTGAAGCGCATCCGGGAGTTTTTGGTGGAAAACAACATCTACCACGGCAACTGAGGAGGAACACAGATGGAACGGCGAGAGCGGAAAAACGCAGTGACCGTGCTGGCTCCGGCCAAGCTCAATCTGGCACTGGATGTGGTAGGGCTGCTGCCCAACGGCTACCATGCGCTGGACATGACCATGCAGACCATTACCCTGTACGAGCGGGTGATGCTGCGCCGCAGCGCCGGGCTCAGTCTGCGTCTGCCGGGCAGCCTTGTGCAGCCCAACGATAAAAACACCGCCATCAAGGCGGCGCTGGCGTTCTTCCACTACACCGGCCTGCTGGCGGGGGTGGATATCACCATCTACAAAAATACCCCGGTGCGGGCGGGCATGGCGGGCGGCAGCGCAGACGCCGCCGCCGTGCTGGTGGGCCTGAACGCCCTGTACGGCGCAAAGCTTTCCATGAGTGAGCTGTGCGCGCTGGGTGCGGGCATCGGCGCAGACGTGCCCTTTGCCCTGATGGGCGGCACCTGCCGGGTGCAGGGCGTGGGCGACCTACTCAAGGCGCTGCCTCCTGTGCCGGACTGCTGGTTCACGGTGGTGATGCCGGACTACGGCGTGTCCACCCCGGAGGCCTTTGTCGCCTACGATACCGTGGGCAGCAGCACCCACCCGGACTGCGAGGCGCAGGAAAAAGCCATCCGCGCCGGAGATCTGGACGCCGTGTGCGCTGCCGCCGGCAACGCGCTGGAGGAGTGCAGCGGCGCAAAGGACAACGAAAAAATCAAGGCCCTGCTCCGGGCGCACGGCGCTGTCACCGCGCTGATGACCGGCAGCGGCGCGGCGGTGTTCGGCGTGTTCCGGGACGAAGCTGCCGCCAGAGCCGCCGCAGCGGCAGCAAAGCGGCAGTGGCCGCAGGTCTACGTTGCCAAGCCCGACCGCGGCGGTGCACGGGTGATCCGCTAAAAAAAGTATAAACCTCCTTCCCGCAGGGCATACTGGCCCCAAAGGAAGGAGGTCTTTTTTGTGCAGACCTTTTACAAAATCTGCCTGCTGCTGCTCATCATAGGCGGCGTGAACTGGGGGCTTGTGGGGCTTTTTCAGTTCGACCTTGTGGGCTGGCTGCTGGGCGGCAGCACCTCGGTGTGGTCCCGCATCGTGTTTGCGCTGGTGGGCCTGGCCGCCCTTGGCTGCATTCCGGAACTGTTCACCGAGGAACCGGAGGAAGAATAACAAAACGGCTGCTGCACTTTGCGTGCAGCAGCCGTTTGCGCGTTGCAGCGCTTCCGGTAAAAAGCAAGTCGGGAAAATCCGCAGATTTTCCCGACTTGAAAATATAAAATATTTTTCTGTGTGGCTTACTGGTCATTATCCACATCGTCCCAGCCGATGAGGTCGGGCAGGGTCAATGTTTCGTCCGAGCAGTGGTGGCTTGTGCGGCGCTGGTCGGCAGCCTTGGTGTGCACCACCTCGCGGGCAAGCTCCCGGATGGCAACGCAGTCCTCCGGCAGGTCGGTCTGGCTGCGGCCGGAGTGGGTGAACAAAATCTGCCCCTCGTGGCCCACGATCAGGGTCATGGGCAGGATCTGCGGGGCATTGCGGTCGTAGTGATAACCGGCATCCCGGGCACTTTTGTAGATGCGCTGGGCAGAAAAACTCCAGCTTAAAAGCCCGCGTGCCTGCTCCACCCCCAGATAGCTGTACAGCACACCCGGCGCATCGCAGATGATGGGGAAGGGAAACTCCTTTCCCTGCGTAGCCTCGGCTACCGTGCGGGGGGCTGAGCGCACCACGCACGCCAGCCGCACACCCCGCAGCCGCGGCAGGGTCTTTAAGTAGCGGGTCAGGTATTCCCGGGTGACCGGGTGATCGAACCCGGGCAGAAAGATCATGCACAGGGGCTCGGTGCCCGCACACAGAGCATAAAAATCGTTGCCGGGGGTGGTGGGGGTGTCAAAGGTGAACCGGGGAATGGAGGTACCAACCAGATGCTCAGAGCTCATGCCGCAATTGCACATCCTTTCAAATGGTGATAAAAAAATCCACAGCCGTGCCCTGTGTTTGCAGGGGCACAAGCGGTGGATTGGATTACTATAAAGATCCCGCCCGGTCGTCTGCGGTCAATCAAACCTACCCTTACGGACAGGTGGGTGCCCTGTCTCCGGAATCACGCTTCCTCATCGAGCCTCCATGGTCGACCCATGGCGGGGAGGTCTGCAATCCACCGGAGAACTCCGGGCTCCCGTTGAATGATTAGTAGGATCATACAAACCGCAACAAATCGAGCCGGGCAGGAAGTCTTGCACGGGTCAATCCGTCAAAGGACTTACTCGATATCGTAGTCCTCGCTCAGACGCTGCTCGAACAGCTTGCTGACTTCCATCAGCACCTCGTCATCCTCTACAACGTCCAGATATTCGCCTTCATCGTCCTCCCCGACACTCAGGATCACCAGCTGGGCGTCCTCGTTCAGGTCCTCTTCGTTCTCGGCGTATTCCACAACAGCCAGATAATGCACGCCCTTGTGATCCAGCGCATCGATCACCTCAAAGGTGACCTCGTTGCCGTCCTCGTCCTCAAGGGTCATCAGGTCAGGCTGATATTCTTCCTCAGTATTGGGGTTCTTGATCTCGTCAGACATAATACGCTCCTGTATTGCTTTATCACAAAAAGCAGTTGATGCTGCGGGCTGCACCCCGCTTGGTCTGCTTATAGTGTAGCGTGTTTTGCCCGGTTCGTCAAGATGCTTTTTCGCACAGAAATCATTGGATAAATTTTCACGCAATTTCCTCTCGCACTGCCGCGCAGAATATGGTATACTACTGGTTGAATCTTTTGCGCTGCACCGTGCAGCGTGCAGTACAGTATATGGAACAGGGAGCGGGAATATGTTGAAAAAATTAGGGGCAGTCTGTCTTGCGGCGGTGCTGCTGCTTACCGGCTGCACGCTGCGGCCGCAGGAAAACGGCAGCGCCGTCCAGAGCATCAGCCGCCCGGCGGTGGAATCGGCCGAGCTGCAGTTCACCCACCCGGCAGCAGGGGACACGGTTGCGGTGTTCGATACCTCTGCGGGTGTTTTCCGGGCGGTGCTCTTCCCGGAGAAGGCCCCGCAGGCCTGCGATAACTTTATCGGCCTTGTGCAGCAGGGTTACTACAACGGCCTTACCGTGAGTCGGGTGGAGAACCAGTTCGTGGTGGAAGCCGGGCAGGGAGCAGACGGCAAAGGCTCTACCATCTGGAAGGGCAGCCGCTACCCGGTGGAAGCATCGGACAGCCTGCACCACTACGCAGGGGCGCTGTGTATGGGCGTGGACGCTTCCGGCGAGTGCGCCAGCGTGTTCTATGTGGTGGAGTCGCTGCCGGGAGAGCAGTCGGTAACGCAGGAACTGGTGGACCAGATGAACGCCGCCGGTTACCGCGCCGAGGTGGTATCCGCGTACCAGACCGCGGGCGGTGCGCCCTATCTGGACTACACCGATACCGTATTCGGGCAGCTGTACGAGGGTATGGATATCGTGGACACCATCGCCCAGACCGCCGTGGACGAAAACCAGAAGCCCACCACCGATATTACCATCAACAGCGTGAGCATCGAAACCTATCAGGGATAACCAGTATAGCAAAAAATGATGCCTGTGCGTGAGCACAGGCATCATTTTTTATATCTCCCCGGGGTGCTCCTTGCGCCATGCAAGGTAGTCCTCCAAAATCACCGTGGCGCTGACCGAATCCAGGATCTCCTTGCGGCGGCTGCCGTAGGTGCCGCTTTCGTCCAGAAGGTCGGCGGCGGCGCAGGTGGTCTGGCGCTCGTCCCACATCCGCACCGGCAGGCCGCTCCAAAGTTCCACGGTCTTTGCCAGCTTGCGGCTCTTGGCGGCGCGTTCGCCCTCGGTGCCGTCCATATTCAGCGGCAGACCGATCAGAATCATCTCGGCTTCGATCTCCTTGGCCACCTCGCATACCCGGGCGGCTACCTTGTTGCGCGCCTTCAAGGTGATCTGGGGCGTGATGGCGGTGGTAAGAAATTCGGTGCGGTCGCAGGTGGCAAGGCCGGTGCGGCTGTCCCCGTAGTCAACGGCTAAAATCTTCATACAAAGTCCCTTTCCGGTGTGCAGAGTGTTTTTTTCAGTGTACCACAGCGGCGGCGGGATTGCAAAGAAAAGCTGTGGTTTTATCTTTGCTTTCGTGTTACAATAAAAACAAAAATCAACGAGCGGGAGGAAACCGAAATGCTGAAACTGGTTCTGGGCGCTTCCGGCAGCGGCAAGACCACCCTGCTGTATGCCCGCATCCGTGCCCGCGCCGAGGCGGGGAAGCGCAGCATCCTGCTGGTGCCGGAGCAGTTTACCTCCAGCACCGAGGCGCGCATCTACCGGGAACTGGGCGATGCCCTTTCCGGCATGGTGGAAAGCTATTCCTTTACCAGTCTGGCCGAGCATATCCTTGCAGTAGAGGGCGGCGCGGCGGTGCAGACCCTGACCGATGCCGGGCGGGCGGTGCTGGTGCGCCGTGCGCTGGAGGAACTGCAGGATAATGTGCACTACTACTACCGCCACCGGCGCAGCGCAGCCTTTTGCCAGATGGCTGCCGAGACCATCGACGAGCTGAAAAGCGCCGGGCTTTCCGGGCAGCAATTGCAGGAGCTTGCCCGGGACTGCGGCACCGAGAGCGCAAAGCTGGGCGAGCTGGCGCTCATTTTTCAGGGCTACGAGAGCCTGCTGGCGGGCACCGGCATGGACCCTGCCGACCGTCTGGAGCTGGCGGCAGACCGTCTGGAAGCTGCGCTTGCCCGGGACGAGCTGCCGGACTTTTTGCGCGAGCGCGAGGTGTTCATTGACGAGTTCGACACCTTCAACGCGCCCAAAAAGCGGCTGATGGGCGCCATGCTGGCTGCCCTGCCCGCCGTGACGGTGGCACTGTGCGAGGACGGCGCACCCATGCAGCCCGGGGACTTGGAACTGTTCTCCGGTGCAAAGCAGGTGGCGGCGCAGCTGCGCCAGCTGGCGCGCAAAAACGGCGCACAGGTGGCCGCACCGGAGCTGCTGCGGCGGGACCTGCGCCATAAAGATGTGCCGGGGCTTGCCGCGTTGACCGAACTGCTGGAGACCGGCAGCTGCACCCCGCCGGAAAGTGTCCCGGAGCTGCGGCTGTTTGCCGCCGCCAGCCGGGAAGAGGAAGCCCGCTGCGCCGCCGCCGCCATCCGCCGCCTGATGCGGCAGGGGGTGCGCTGCGGAAAGATCGCGGTGGTCTGCCGTGATATCAGCCTGTACCGGGCTGCGGTGCGGTACGAGTTCCGCATGGCAGAGATCCCGCTGTACTGCGACGAGCCCACCACCCCGGAGTTCAGCGCCCCCGCCACAGCGGTGCGGGCGCTGCTGGCACTGCTGCGGGGCGCGGACATGACCGAGCAGCTGACCGTACTGGCAAAGACCGGCCTGTGCGCCCTGACCGAGCCGGAGGTCTGCGCGCTGGAAAACTACGCCTACACATGGTCGCCCAATGCGGCGGCATGGCGGGCGGAATTTACCAAAAGCCCCCGGGGCTTCGGCGATGCCGAACTGACCGAGGAGGACACCCAGAACCTGACCCGTGCCGAGAACGCCCGCAAAAAGCTGGTGACGGCGGTGGATACCCTGCGCAGCAAGGTACGCAGTGCCAACGCCGAGCAGATCAGCCGGGCGCTGTATTTCTGTCTGAAGGAGCTGGGCGCAGAGGAGCAGCAGGCCGCACAGGTGGAGGATATCCGCACCGCCCGGGGCATCCCGGCGGCAGAGGAAGCCGCCCGGGAGTGGAACGTGGTGATGCAGCTGCTGGACGAGATGGCGCGGCTGCTGGGCAGTCAGGGCATCACCGTGCCGGAGTACGAGGATCTTTTCAGCCTGCTGCTGCGCTCCTCTGACCTTGGGCACATCCCGCAGACCTTGGACGCAGTGGTGCTGGCAAGCGCCGGTAAAATGCGTCTGGATGCGCCGGACTATGTGTTCGTGCTGGGGCTTGCAGAGGGGGAATTTCCTTCCACCCCGGCGGAAAGCGGCCTGTTGACCCATGCCGACCGCGATCTGCTGATGGCAAAACAGATCGACCTGCCGGACTGCTTTGAGAACCGTGTGGTGCGTGAGCAGGTCTGTTTTTACAAAGCCCTTACCGCCCCGGCAAAGGGGCTGTGGATGAGCTGGCCGAAAGGGCAGGGACAGACCCTGTGCGCCGCGCTGGAGCCCATCGTGGAGGCATTGCAGCCTGCTGCACCGCAGTTGGAACTGATCGACCTTGCCGCCACCCCCGCAGATGGCTTGGACGTGCTGGGCGGCGGCTGGCCGCTGACCGAACTGGAGCGCGCCAGCCTGACCGAGGCACTGCGCGCCCCCGGCGAGGGGGTACAGGCACCCCGAGGGCTTGCACTATTACAGCGCATGGAGCAGGACCCGCCCCGGCAGGTGCAGGATCTGCCCACGCTGGAAGCGCTGCTGGGCAGGCGGCTGCACATCTCGCCCAGCCAGCTGGAAAAATACTACACCTGCCGCTACGGTTACTTTTTGCAGTATGTGCTGGGGCTCAAGCCCCGCCGCCGTGCGGAGCTTTCGGCCGACCAGAGCGGTACCCTGATGCACTGGGTGCTGCAGATGGCGCTGGACCCCCACCCCGGGGCAGACAACCCCTGCGCCGGGCTGCGCCCCTTTTTAGAACTGGATGATGCCGCCATGGCCGACCTTGCCGCCGCGCTGGTGGACGAGTACGCGCGGCGCTATCTGCCGGAGGACACCGCGCGCTTTGCCTATCTGCTCTCCCGGCTGAAAAAGAGCATGACCAGCCTGTTGTGCTATCTGCGGGACGAGCAGAACCAGTCCCGATTCAAGCCTATGGCCTGTGAGCTGAAGATCGGCGGTGGCGAGGACGCCGTGTCCGGGCAGGTGTACCGCCTGTCGGACGGGCGCACGGTGCAGCTGGTGGGCACGGTGGACCGCGCAGACGAATGGATCGAGGACGACGGCACCCGCTGGGTGCGGGTAGTGGACTACAAGACCGGCAGCAAAAAGCTGGACTTAAAAGAAGTCTACTGCGGGCTGGACTGCCAGATGCTGCTGTATCTGTTCAGCCTGACCCGGGATGCGGGCGGGCGCTTTACCGGCGCACAGCCGGCGGGCGTTTTGTATCTGCTGGCCGACCCCGCCCCTCAGACCCTGCCCCGCGGGCAGGCTGCCCGGGCGGTGGAGTACCAGCTGGACGGCCTTGTGCGGGACGAGCAGAAGATCTTTGACGCAATGGATGCGGACGAAACCGGCAAATATCTGCCCTTTGGCTACCGCAACGGCGCACCCAGCCCCTACCAGAAGGACAAGCGGGCCGACAGTGCCAAGCTCAGCCGCATCCAGCTGCATCTGGACGACCTTGTCACCCAGATGGGCGAGCAGCTCTACGGCGGGCGGATCGACGCCGAGCCGCTGGTGGTGAGCAGCAGCAAAAGCCCCTGCACCTGGTGCGATTACAGCTTTATCTGCTGCCACGAGACCGGTGTGCATGAGCGTGCGCTGGAAGCCCCTGCAAAGCCCTTTGAACCCGAGGAAGAACCCGAAGAAGAGGAGGAACAGCCGTGAGCGGACCCAAATGGACCCCGGCGCAGCAGGCCGCCATTGCCGACCGGGGCGGTGCGCTGCTGGTAAGCGCAGCCGCAGGCAGCGGCAAAACCGCCGTGCTGACCGAGCGGGCGGTGCAGCTGATCACCGACCCGGAGCAGCCGGTCAACGCCGACCGGCTGCTCATCGTCACCTTTACCAACGCGGCGGCGGCAGAGCTGCGCGCCCGCATCGGGCAGGCGCTGCTGCACCGCAGCCAAATGCAACCGGGCAATGCCATGCTGCGCCGCCAGCGGATGCTGCTGCAGCGCGCGCCCATCTGCACCATTGACGCTTTTTGTCTGAACCTGCTGCACAAGCATTTTCAGGCGCTGGATATCCCGCCGGATTTTGCCCCGGCAGACCCCGGCACCGTGCAGCTGCTGCGGGGGGCGGCACTGGCCGAAACGCTGGAAAACGCCTACCGCGACCCGGATTTCTGCGCTTTTGCAGACCTGTACGGCAAGGGACGCACGGATAAACCGGCGGGCGATGCCATTTTGCAGATCTACGATTTTCTGCGGGCACTGCCGGACTACGACCGAAAGCTGGATGAATTTCTTGCACCATACGAGCGGGAAAACGGCTTTGCCGCCACCTGTTGGCACGACCTGCTGCTGGCCGAAGCCGCCCACTGCGCCAAGGCTGCGCGGGAGCTGCTGACAGCGGCACTGGCCGACTGCCGGGCGGATTTTGCACAGGAGCAGGCAGCTGCCGAGGAGAAAAAGACCCCCTCTGCCCGGGCAAAGGCGCAGCTTGCGGTGGCAGAAAAATACGAGGAGGCCGGTACAAGGCTGGAAAAAGCCGCCGCCCTCTTTGCACAGGCGGAGCAGCTGGCTGCTGCCGGGCAGTGGGACCCGTTGTATGACCTGCTGACCCCCTATGTGCTGGGCATGGAGGAAGCCCCCGGGCTGAAAGGCATGAAAAAACGTCTGGGCGGCGACCACAAGGCCGAGATCAAGACCCGCTCGGACGAAGCCGCCGCCCTGTTTGAGCAGATGACCCAGCTCATCTGCTGCTCCGAAGCCGAAGCCGAGACCGACCGGCAGATCACCCTGCCCCGGCTGCGGGCGCTGTTTGCCGCCGTGCGGGACTTCGATGCCCGGTTCACGGCCAGAAAACGGGAACGTAAGCTGCTGGAATTCAGCGATTTTGAACACCTTGCCCTGCGTCTGCTGCGCACCCCGGAGGGAACACCTACTCCCTTGTGTGAGAATATCCGGCAGGACTACGCCGCCGTGATGGTGGACGAATATCAGGACACGAACGCTTTGCAGGATGCCCTTTACCGCTGTCTTGCCGCCCCGGCGGGGGATAACCTTTTCCTTGTGGGCGACTTGAAGCAGAGCATCTACCGCTTCCGGCAGGCAGAGCCCGGCATCTTCCGGCAAAAGCTGGACAGCTGGCCGCTGCTGCCGGGCGCAAAAGCCCGTCCCCGCCCGCCGGAGGGCACCCCGGGCACGGACGCCCTGCTGGCGCTGGATGCAAACTTCCGCTCTGCGCCGCAGGTGGTGGCGGGCATCAACTATCTCTTTGAGCAGCTCATGACCCCGGAGCTGGGCGATACCGCCTACGGGGACGGGCAGCGTCTGGTCTGCGGCGCGCCCGGGGAATATCAGGGCAGCGTGGGGGTGCAGTTTCTGCCGGATGACGAGACGGAAACCGATGCGGGCTGGATCGCGGAACGCATCGAGCAGCTGGTGGCTGCCGGAGAGCCGGTGCGGGAGGGCAGCACCACCCGCCCGGTACGGTACGAGGACTGCTGCATTCTGCTGGCGGCGCGCACCGAGTTCCCGGCGTATGTGGAGGCACTGACCGCCCGGGACATCCCGGTATACGCCGATGCCCGGGAGAACCTGATGCTTGCGCCCCACATCCGTCCCCTCATCGCCCTGCTCAAGGTCATCGACGACCCCTCGCAGGACATCTATCTGGCTGCTGCCATGCTGGGCCCCATGTTCGGCTTTACGGAGGATGATCTTGTGCGGCTGCGCGCCCGCAGCCGTCAGGTGCAGGCCGAGCCGGACAAAAAGCCCGCCCGCATCAGCCTGTACGGCGCACTGCTGCTGGCGCTGGAGGACCCGGCAGATGATCCCTTTACCGAGAAGGTGAAGGACTTTTATGCCCACCTCACCGCCCTGCGGCAGATGGCGCGCAGCGCCCCGGCGGAGCAGCTGCTGGAAGAAATTTTTGCCTCCACCGGTTATCTGGCGGCGCTGGGCGTGCTGGAAAACGGTGCCCGCCGCCGGGAGGATGCCCGCCGCTTTGCCAACTTCTGTGCTGCCTCCGGTACGGGGGGCATCTCGGCACTGGTGCGCGCTATTGATGCCGCCGCGCAGGCTGGCAGCACCGGACAGGACACCGTGCCCAGCGGGGTGCACCCGGGGTGCGTGTCCATCATGACCATCCACCGCTCCAAGGGCCTGCAGTTCCCGGTGGTGTTTGTGGGGGATACAGCCCGCAAGTTCAATGCCTCGGATATCCGTCAGCCGGTGCTGGTGCACCGCACTTTCGGCGCGGGGCTGCGGCTGCGGCCGGAGAACGGCGAGGGCGCTTACAAGACCGCCGCCTACACCGCGCTGGCCGCTGTCCACGCCAAGGAGCTGCGCAGCGAGCAGATGCGCCTTTTGTATGTGGCGCTCACCCGTGCGCAGGATAAGCTCATCCTCACCGTGCCCCTGAGCAGCGGCAAGAGCGCCAAGCCCTTTGCCAAGGCAGCGGCTTTTCTGGCTGCCGGGGCGGGGGCCACGCTGCACCAACAGGCCAACAGCTTTGCCGACTGGCTGCGGGCGGCGCTGCTGGTGCACCCGGACGGCGGGGTGCTGCGGCAGCTTTCCGGCAACCGGGAACTGCTTTTTGTGCAGACCGAAAGCGTGATGGCAATCAAGGTGTGTGACGATGCCGTACAGCTGTCCGAGGAACCGGATGCAGCCACGCCGGACGAAGCACCGGAGACCGACCCGGCACTGGTAGAGACCCTGCGGCAGAGCTTTGCATGGCAGTACCCGGCGGCAGCCCTTGCACAGGTGCCCGCCAAGGTCAGCGTGACCAGCATCGTGCACAAGGCCGAACAGACCACGCTGGAGCGCCCGGGCTTCCTTTCAAAAGACGGCCTGACCGCCGCCGAGATGGGCACGGCGCTGCATGCTTTTCTGGAGCACGCGGACTTTGCCCGGCTGGCCGAGGCCAAGGCGGCGGGCACGCTGGACGAAGCCATCCCGGCAGAGCGGGACCGTCAGGTGGCGGTGCAGCTGACCGCTCCGGAGATCGCGGAAAAGCTGGACGCGGTGTGTATCCGCCGCTTTGTGGAAAGCGAAGCCTTTGCAAAGATCTGCGCCGCCGAGCGGGTGCTGCGGGAGCTGCCTTTTATCACCGCCCTGCCCGCCGGGGCGGTGCTGGCGGCGCAGGGACACGAGGCTCTGCCCGCTGCCGCAGACGCGCAGGTGCTGGTGCAGGGCATCGCCGACCTTGTGCTGGTGTACCCGGATCATCTGGAACTGCTGGACTACAAGACCGACCGCCGCAAAGCCGAGAGCGATTTCCTGCGCGCCTACCGCGCCCAGCTGAACCTTTACGCCATTGCCATCGAAAAGCGCTTTGCCCCTAAAAAGGTGACCTATAAGGGCATCTACTCCTTTGCACTGGGCAAGCTGATCGAGGCGTAAAAGGAAAAAGTCATATTTTTTCCAAAGAACGCATAAAAAGTGCTTGACAGGGCAGGTAAAGCGTGGTAGAATAGCCGGGTAAAGAAAGCAGCTACGGCCTGTGCCGCGCTCGCCTTGCGGGAGAATGTCCCCGGGCTATACCCGAAACAGCAGCATGTTTCCTTGAAAATGCTGCGGCTTTGTGTGAAATTTCGCGCGGCTGTCCAGAATATGGGCGGCCGCGTTTTCTATGCCAAATATTGCAACACTATGGATTTTGTTTGGAGGTGCATTCATTATCGCTACCGCTGGAAAGTCGAAGGAACTGGAGATCAACGGCCAGATCCGTGATCGTGAGGTTCGCCTGATCGGTGCTGACGGCGAGCAGAAGGGCGTTGTGTCCATTCAGGTGGCCATGCGCGCTGCAGAAGAAGCCGGGCTCGATCTGGTAAAGATCGCACCGCAGGCTGTGCCGCCTGTGTGCAAGGTGCTGGACTACGGCAAATACCGTTTTGAACAGCAGAAGAAGGAGAAGGAAGCCAAGAAGAACCAGAAAGTTGTCGAGGTCAAGGAGACCCGCCTTTCGCTCAATATTGACACCAACGACTTCAACACCAAGCTCAACCAGACTGCCAAGTTCCTGGCAGCCGGACACAAGGTAAAGGTTTCGATCCGTTTCCGCGGCCGCGAAATGGCGCACAGTGCTCTGGGCGCAGACGTGCTGAAGCGGTTTGCCGAGGCTCTGCCTCAGGCATCCACCGATAAGCCGCCCGTGCTCGAGGGCCGCACGATGTCCATTCTGCTGATCCCGAAACCCAATAAGGACTAATTTTAGGAGGAAACTAAAATGGCTAAGATGAAACTGAAGACGCACTCCGGCGCTAAGAAGCGCTTTAAGCTGACCAAGAACGGCAAGATCAAGCGCGGCCACGCATTCCGCAGCCACATCCTGACCAAGAAGACCACCAAGCTGACCCGTGGCTATCGTCAGCCCAGCTACGTTGATAAGACCAACGCTGCTACCATCAAGAGCATGCTGCCCTACGCCTAAGAGCGAGCCGCACGCAGAACCAAAGACATTTACTGACTTAAAGGAGATATAAAAAATGGCACGTATTAAGGGCGCTACGATGACTCACAAACGTCGCAAGAAGATGCTGAAGCTGGCGAAGGGCTTCTATGGCTGCAAGAGCAAGCACTTTAAGATGGCCAAGCAGCAGGTCATGAAGAGCGGCAACTACGCTCTGGCTGGCCGCCGCATGAAGAAGCGTCAGTTCCGCAACCTGTGGATCTGCCGCATCAACAACGCAGTTCGTCCTCTGGGCATGAACTACTCCACCTTTATGGCTGGCCTGAAGAAGGCAGGCATCGAGCTGAACCGCAAGATGCTGTCCGAGATGGCCATCAACGATCCTCAGAGCTTTGCCGCTCTGGTCGAGACCGTGAAGAACGCCTGATAAAGACCTTGCATCGTGACGCCCGCGCGTATACGCGGGCGTCCGTTTTGTATCCGGGCATTTTTTGCGGCCAGGGAAACAAGGCAACGGGGCAGCGCCCTGCCGCAGAAACCTGCGGCAGACGCTGCCCTTTTTCTATTGTATCCAAAGCAAAAGCATACACACCTGTTCGGGAGGGACTCATGGACGAAAAGATCACCAGCCGGGAAAACGCAAAAGTAAAATACGCCTGCCGCCTTGCTTCCAGTGCGGCATTTCGCCGCACCGAAGGACGCTTTCTGGCCGAGGGGCGCAAATTGTGCCCGGAGCTTGCCCGGGGCGCAGAGCTGGAGACTCTGTTTTATACCGAAAATGCGCTGGAAAAGTGCCCGGAGCTTGCCGCTTTGCCGGGCGAGCACTATCTGGTAGAGGATCATGTGGCGGACAAGCTGGCAGACGTGGGCACCCATCAGGGGGTGTTCGGGGTGTTCCGCACCCCGGTGCATACTTTGGAAGAGGTGCGCCCCGGTGGGCGGTATCTGGCGCTGGAACGGGTGCAGGACCCCGGCAATGTGGGCACTTTGCTGCGCAGCGCGGCGGCCTTTGGCTTTGACGGCGTTATCCTGAGCGAGGGCTGCGCCAGCGTCTACGCCCCCAAGACCCTGCGCGCCTCCATGGGCGCAGCGGTGCGCATCCCGGTCATTGAGACCGGCACTATGCCGCAGACCGTCGCTCTGCTGCAGGAAAAAGGCATCACCTGCCTTGCAGCGGCGCTGTACCAGTCCCAGCCGCTCAGCGCGGCAAAGGCCGGGTATCCCGGCGGCGTCTGCGTGGTCATCGGCAGCGAAGGACAGGGTTTGACCGACGAGACCATCGCTGCCTGCAACAGCACGGTGCGCATCCCCATGACCGACCGGGTGGAAAGCCTGAACGCCGGCATTGCGGGCAGCATCCTGCTGTGGCATTTCCGGGAGGAGAGCCTGTGACCGGGCAGACCAGCCTGTTCCCGCCGGAGCCTGCACCCGACCCGCTGCTGTGCTGGCTGTGGCTGTCGCAGGTGCTGGGGCCTGCCAGTCTCCACGCCGGAAAGGTGCTGGACGCCTTTGGCGGCGCACAGGAGGCATGGGAGGCGCGGGAGACCGAGGAATTCCGGCAGGCAGCAGGGGATACAGCTTTTAAGCGGGCAGCGCAGCTGGATGCAGAAAGCTTCCACACGCTGGTGATGCAGTGCGATGCCCTGCGGGTGCGCATCCTGCCTTTTGACGACCCGGAC
This sequence comes from uncultured Faecalibacterium sp., assembly GCA_934524985.1. Lineage (GTDB taxonomy): Bacteria > Bacillota > Clostridia > Oscillospirales > Ruminococcaceae > Faecalibacterium. The sequence continues at coordinate 302,602 of CAKSYT010000001.1, forward strand.
TACCCGCTGGCGTTTTCCCGCATCCCGGATATGCCGCTGGTGCTCTACTGCACCGGCAACCCCCGCTGGCTCAACGAGCCCGGGGCGGTGGGCATCGTGGGCAGCCGCAAACCCACGGAATACGGCCTGAACGCGGCGGCAGATATTGGCGGGGAACTGGCAAAAAACGGAGCTATCATCGTCAGCGGTCTGGCCGATGGGCTGGACAGCGCCGGACACCGGGCGGCGGTGAAGAACGACTGCCCCACCATCGCGGTGATGGGGGTCCCCATCGACCGCACCTACCCGGCAGCCAATGCCGCCCTGCGGCAGCAAATCGAGCAAAAGGGCTGCGTCATCAGCGAGTACCCGCCCTGCGGCGAGGGCGTAGGCCCCAACGGCTTTTTGCAGCGCAACCGGCTCATCGCGGCGCTTTCCTCTGCCGTACTGGTGGTGGAAGCGCGGGAAAAAAGCGGCACGATGTCCACCGTTGCCCACACCGAGCGCTACGGCAAGCTGGTATACGCCGTGCCGGGGAGCATCTACTCCCCCAATTCGGCAGGCACGAACGGTCTGCTGCGGGACGGACGCGCCCGGGCAGTGGCCGGGGCCGCCGACCTTCTGGCGGCGCTGGGCTTGCAGTCTCGGCAGGCCGCACCGGCGGCTGCAAAGCAGCCCGCACCCCTGAGCGACACCGAGCGCCGGGTGCTGGCGGGCATCGGGCCAAAACCCGTGGGCATCGAGGAACTGTGCGTGAGCACCGGCCTACCCATGTCCGCGCTGCTGGGCACCCTGATGAAGCTGGAACTCACCGGCCGGGTGTACAAGCAGCCGGGGCAGCGGTATGTACTGCGGTAAAATTGTGGAATATTTCCGCTGGTAAAGCACACAACAGCTGTGGTACAATAATATGAGCGAATGACCGTGCATCCCTTTGGGGGCACGTTGCAGATAGAGGAGAAAAGAAGAAATGGCGAAACTGGTTATCGTGGAGTCGCCTGCAAAGGCGAAAACCATCGGCAAATATCTGGGCGATGACTACGAAGTCACCGCCAGCATGGGTCATATCCGCGATCTGCCCGCATCTCAGCTGGGCATTGATGTGGAGCATGGCTATACCCCGCAATACATCAGCATCAAGGGCAAGGAAAAGCTCATCAAGGAGCTGAAGAGCAAGGCCAAACACGCCGACGGCGTGCTGCTGGCGACCGACCCGGACCGCGAGGGCGAGGCCATCAGCTGGCATCTGGCCAACATTCTGGGTCTGGACCCCCACGAGCCCAACCGCGTCACCTTTGACGAGATCACCAAAAAGGGCGTGAAGGAGGGTATGTCCCACCCCCGCGCCATTGACGAGGATCTGTTCAACGCCCAGCAGGCACGCCGCGTGCTGGACCGTCTGGTGGGCTACAAGCTCAGCCCGTTTCTGTGGCGCAAGGTGCGCCGCGGTCTGTCCGCAGGCCGTGTGCAGAGCGTGGCAGTGCGGCTGATCGACGACCGGGAAAAGGAGATCGAGAACTTCAAGCCCGATGAATACTGGAACGTGGACGCCACCCTGGGTGCCGGGCACAAGAGCTTTGTGGCACGGCTTGCCACGGACGCCAACGGCAAAAAGCTGCTGCCCAAAAGCGAAGCCGAGGCCCGCGCCATCGAAAAGGGCTTGGAGGGTGCAAGCTATGTGGTGAGCGAACTCAAGCGCGGCAAGCGTGCAAAGCAGCCCACCCCGGCCTTTATTACCAGTACCCTGCAGCAGGAGGCCTCCCGCCGTCTTGGCTTTACGGCCACCCGCACCATGCGCGCCGCCCAGACCCTGTACGAAGGCGTGGATATTGCCGGGCACGGCATGATGGGTCTGATCACCTATATGCGTACCGACAGTCTGCGCATCTCGGACGAGGCCGTGGCTGCCGCCAAGGAGTATATCGCCGGAGCCTACGGCGAGGCGTATATCTGCCCCTATAAGCGCACATGGAAAACTAAGAGCGCCACGGCAGCACAGGACGCCCACGAAGCCATCCGTCCCTCTGTGCCGTCCCTGACCCCGGACGAGGTGGACAAGAGCATCAGCGGCGACACCGCAAAGCTGTACCGCATGATCTGGAGCCGCTTTATGGCCAGCCAGATGGCAGACTGCCAGCAGGACACCGTGTCGGTCACCGTCAGCGCGGCGGATTACCACTTCAAGGCCAGCGGCTACACCGTGACCTTTGACGGCTTTACCGCCCTGTACGAGGAAGCCACCGACGAAAAGGAAAAGAAGGAGACCAACCTCCCCCCGCTGGAGCAGGGACAGGTGCTCAAGCTGCGGGAGCTGAAGAGCGAGCAGAAGTTCACCCAGCCGCCCGCCCGCTACACCGAAGCCACCCTCATCAAGGCGCTGGAAGAAAACGGCATCGGCCGTCCCTCCACCTACGCACCCATCATCACCACCATCATCGACCGCGGCTATGTGGAGCGCGACCAGAAAAAGCTCAAGCCCACCCTGCTGGGCCGGGCTGTGGACGGGCTGATGCTGGAACAGTTCCCCCACATCGTGGACGTGGATTTCTCCGCACAGATGGAGAAAAATCTGGATAAGGTGGAAAGTGGCAAGGCCGACTGGCGCAAGACCGTGGACGACTTTTATCAGGGCTTTGAGGCCAGTTTGGAACAGGCCGAAAAGAACATGGAGGGCAAAAAGGTCAAGGTACCGGACGAGCCTTCCAGCGAGGTGTGCGACCTGTGCGGCCGCCCCATGGTCATCAAGGTGGGCAAGTACGGCAAGTTCCTTGCCTGCAGCGGCTTCCCGGAGTGCCGGGGCACCAAGCGTCTGGTCAAGGATACCGGCGGCATCTGCCCCAAGTGCGGCAAGGGACGTCTGCTGGAGCGCAAGAGCTCCAAGGGGCGCATCTACTACGGCTGCGAGTGCTACCCGGACTGCGATTTTATGACTTGGGATATGCCGGTGGCTACCAAGTGCGAAAAGTGCGGCAGCACCCTGTTCCGCAAGGGCGGCAAGCTGTACTGCGCCAAGGAAGGCTGCGGCTTTGAGATGCCGGTGCCCAAAAAGGATTAAAGGAAAGACTAAATGAACGAATACAAAGTAACTATTCTGGGCGCGGGTCTGGCGGGCTGCGAGGCGGCTCTCTGGCTGGCGGGCAAGGGCGTGCAGGTAGAGCTGTACGAGCAGAAGCCCGTCCACTTTTCCCCCGCCCACAAAAGCGAGGGCTTTGCGGAGCTGATCTGCTCCAACAGCCTGAAGGCCGAGCGGCTGGACTCTGCCTCCGGTCTGCTGAAGGAAGAGATGCGCCGCATGGGCAGTCAATTGCTGCCCGCCGCCGAGGAGACCCGCGTGGCCGCCGGCGGTGCGCTGGCGGTGGACCGCGATGCCTTCAGTGCCGCCGTCACCCGCATGGTGGAAGCGTGTGAGAACATCACCGTCCACCGGGAGCAGGTGGAAACCATCGACGAAACTGCTCCCATTCTGGTAGCCACCGGCCCCCTGACCAACGGCGCACTGGCGGACGAGATCGGACGCCTGACCGGGGACGAGCGGCTGCACTTCTATGATGCTGTTGCGCCCATCGTCACCGCCGAAAGTCTGGATTACGGCAAGGTGTTTGCTGCCTCCCGCTACGACCGGGGCGAAGCCGACTACCTGAACTGTCCCTTCAACAAGGCAGAGTACGAGGCCTTCCATGCCGCGCTTGCCAGTGCGGAGCGCGCCCCCCTGCACGATTTTGACACCGGTGCCGAGCAGAGCGCAAAGCCCGACCCGGACGCCCACGGCAAAAAGGCCGATACCGTCACCGTGTACGAGGGCTGTATGCCCATTGAGATCATGGCTGCCCGGGGTGCCGACACCATGCGGTTCGGCCCGCTGCGCCCGGTGGGTCTGGTAGACCCGAATACCGGCCACCGCCCGTGGGCAAACGTGCAGCTGCGCGCGGAAAATAAGGAGCGCACCCTGTATAACATCGTGGGCTTCCAGACCAACCTCAAGTGGGGCGAGCAGAAGCGGGTGTTCAGCATGATCCCCGGGCTGGAAAATGCCGAGTTCGTGCGCTACGGCGTGATGCACCGCAACACCTTTCTGGATGCGCCCCGGGTGCTCAGCGCCCAGCTGTGCCTGAAAGCGCACCCCAACGTGTTTTTTGCCGGGCAGATCACCGGCTTTGAGGGCTATATGGAAAGCGCCGCCTGCGGTCTGCTGGCAGCACGCAGCCTCTATGCCCGGTTGGAGGGCAAGCAGCTGCCCCCGCCGCCCGCCGATACCATGTGCGGCGCGCTGGTGCAGTACCTGACCACCGAGAACAAGAACTTCCAGCCCATGGGCGCAAACATGGGCATTCTGCCGCCGCTGCCCGCCGAGACCCGTCCCCGGGACAAGCGGCTGCGTTACATGGCACAGGCCGAGCGCGCTGTTGCCAGCTTCCAGCACTGGCTGGAGGAAACTGCTCTGTAAGGCAAACCACCTGAAAGGAGAAAACAGGTATGAAGATCATTGTGGACATGATGGGCGGCGACAACGCCCCGCTGGCTGTTCTGGAAGGCGCTGCACAGGCCGTCAAAGAGTACGGCGTGCAGCTCATCGGCGTGGGCAACGAGGCGCTGGTGCGCAAGACTGCCGCCGAGCACAACATTCCGCTGGACGGCATTGAACTGGTGAACTGCACCGAGACCATCGAGATGTGCGACGAGCCCGCCCGCGCCATCCGTCAGAAGAAGGATTCCTCCATCGTGGTGGGTCTGAATATGCTCAAGGAGGGCAAGGGCGATGCCTTTGTCTCTGCCGGCAGCACCGGTGCGCTGCACGTTGGCGCAAGCCTCATCGTGCGCACCCTGCGGGGCGTCAAGCGCCCGGCACTGGCTACCATGGTGCCCGCAAAGCAGCAGGCTTATCTGCTGCTGGACTGCGGTGCCAACGTGGAGTGCCGCCCGGAGATGCTGGCCGCCTTTGCGGTCATGGGCAGCTGCTATGTGAACAAGGTGGAGGGCCGCAAGAGCCCCAGCGTAGCGCTTGCCAACAATGGCACCGAGGAGAGCAAGGGCACCCCCGTGCTGCGGGACGCACACCAGCTGCTCAAGACCACCCCGGGCATCCACTTTGTGGGCAATATCGAGCCGCGTGATGTGCCGAACGGTGAGGTGGACGTGGTGGTCTGTGACGGCTTTACCGGCAACGTCATCCTTAAGCTGACCGAGGGCGTGGCAAAAATGCTGCTGGGCATGTTGAAACAAATGTTCCTTGCAAACCTTGGCGGCAAGCTGGCGTATCTGCTGCTCAAGGGCGGCGTTACCAACCTGAAGCACCAGATGGACAGCGAGGAATACGGCGGCGCACCCTTCCTTGGTGCAAAGCAGCCGGTCATCAAGGCACACGGCTCCTCTAAGGCCAAGGGCATCAAAAACGCCATCCGGCAGGCAAAGATCTGCGTGGAGAACGACCTGTGCGGCACCATGCAGTCCGCACTGGACGAGCTGGCCGCAGCACAGCCGAAGGAATAAAACCCTCTCCGTCAGTGCCTTGCGGCACTGCCACCTCTCCCGAAGGGGAGAGGTTTGAGAGGTAGAAGATCAAAAAGCTCCCCCCTCGGGGGAGCTGGCGCGTAAGCGCCTGAGAGGGTTCAATTTTATTCAAGGGAGTAAAAACGACCATGAGCCATCAGTTGGAAACTATCATCGGTTACAAATTCAAAAACCCGGAGCTGCTGGAGATCGCACTTACCCACACCAGCTACGCCAACGAGAGCCGCACCCCGGTCAAGCACAACGAGCGGCTGGAGTTTCTGGGCGACAGCGTTTTGCAGATCGTATCCGCGGACTACCTGTTCCACGCCTACGCCGACCGCCCGGAGGGCGATCTGACCCGCATCCGCGCCAGCCTTGTCAGCGAGGGCGCACTGTTCCAGTTTGCGCAGGAGATCGGCCTTGGCGAGTATCTGCGCCTTGGCCGCGGCGAGGAGCGCTGCGGCGGCCGCACCCGCCCCAGCGTGGTGTCGGATGCTTTCGAGGCCGTGATTGCCGCTTTGTATCTGGACGGCGGCATGGAGGTGGCGCGCAAGTTCATCCTGCCCTTCATCACCGAGGGCAAGCACGCCGAAGCGGACTACAAGACCCGTTTGCAGGAGATCGTGCAGCAGAACCCGGAAGAGCGCCTGAGCTATGTGGTGGAAAGCGAGTCCGGCCCGGACCACGACAAGCATTTCGTGGTGGCGGTGCGCTTTAACTCCGACCGCGTGGCGCGGGGCGAGGGACGCAGCAAAAAAGCCGCCGAGCAGTGCGCCGCCAAGGAAGCGCTCAAGCTGCTGGGCGTGATAAAGGAAAAGTAAATGGTATTCAAGGAACTGGAGATCCAGGGCTTTAAAAGTTTTCCCGATAAGGTAAAGATCAGCTTTGATACCGGCGTTACCGGCGTGGTGGGGCCCAACGGCTCCGGCAAGTCCAACCTTTCGGACGCAGTGCGCTGGGTGCTGGGCGAGACCAGCTCCCGCCAGCTGCGCGCCGCCGGCAAGATGGAGGACGTCATTTTCGGCGGCACCCGCAAGCGCAGCCCCATGGGCTTTGCGCAGGTGCGCCTGACGCTGGACAACGCCGCCCACACGCTGGACGTGGACGCGGACGAGGTGACCATCGGCCGCAAATACTACCGCTCCGGCGACAGCGAGTACACCATCAACGGACAGGTATGCCGTCTGCGTGATGTATATGAGCTGCTGCTGGATACCGGCATCGGCCGGGACGGCTATTCGGTCATCGGGCAGGGACGCATTGCGGAGATCGTGGCGGCAAAAAGCAGCGAGCGCCGCGAGATCTTTGAGGAAGCCTGCGGCATTGCCAAGTACCGCTACCGCAAGACCGAGGCCGAGCGCCGTCTGGCTGCGGCGGGCGAGAACCTGGAGCGCCTGCGGGATATCCTTGGCGAGCTGGAAAGCCGGGTGGGCCCGCTGGAAAAAGAGAGCGCCAAGGCACAGAAGTTTCTGGAACTGAGCGCCCAGCGCAAAACGCTGGAAGTGACCCTGTGGACCGACGGGGTGCACCGTGCCCGGGAGGCCGTGCGCCAGCAGGTGCGGGACTACGAGACAGCCCAGACCGACTATGAGCGTTTTGACCGGGAGACCAAGGCCGCCGAGCAGGAGGCTGAGGAGATCCGTATGCAGGCACAGCAGCTGACGGTTGCTGTCGAGCGCCTGAATGGGGATATCCGCAGCATCACCCAGCAGATCAGCGGCTCCGAAAGCCGCATCGCCGTGCTGGAAAACGATATTCTGCGCAACGACGAGAGCGCGACTTCTTTGCAGCAGGAGATCGCCGCCGGGCAGCAGGACACCGCCGAAGCGGATGCCGCCTTGCAGCGCCACCGCGCCGTGGCAAAGACCATGGAGGCAGCGGGCGAAAAGCTGGCGGCAGAGATCGAGGCGCTGAACGCAGAGCTTGCCCGGCTGGCAGATGCCAGCACTGCCAGCGGTGCCCGCAAGGACAGTCTGCGGGCAGAGCTTGCCGACCGCACCGCAAAGCGCACCGAGGCACAGGTGGCACAGGCTGCCGCCGAAGCCGCCGGAGATACCGCCCGGCAGCGTCTGCCCGCGCTGGAACAGAGCGCCCGGGACGCCGCCGCACAGCTGGAAGAGACAAAACAGGATCTGGCCGATACCGTAAAGTACCGCCAGACGCTGGAGGAAAACGAAAAGCAGCTGGGCAACATCCGCTCCGGTCTGGAGCTCAAGCTGCGCAGCCGCAAGGCCGCGCTGGACGAGGCCGATGCCGCCGAGCAGCGGCTTGGCAGGGAACTGGATGCCGCCCGGCAGCGCCTTTCGGTGCTGCGGGAGCTGGAAAAGAACATGGACGGCTACCAGAACTCGGTGCGCGCGGTCATGCGCGCCGCCGGGGCACGCCGTCTGCGGGGCGTTCTGGGGCCGGTATCCACCATCCTGAAAGTGGAGCCCGGGTGCGAGGTTGCCATCGAGACCGCGCTGGGCGGCGCGCTGCAGAACATCGTGGTGGAAAACGAAGCCGCCGCGAAGGCCGCTATCGCCCTGCTGCGCAACGACCATGCGGGCCGCGCTACCTTCCTGCCGCTGGATACCGTGCAGCCCGGCGCGTTCCGGGGACGGCTGTCTGGTACGGCACGGCTGGCCTCTGCGCTGGTGCAGGCCGACCCCCGGTACGAGAATATCGTCTCGAACCTGCTGGGGCGCATCATCGTGGTGGAGGATATCAACGAAGCCTCCCGCGTGGCGCGGGACAACGGCTACCACAACAAGGTGGTCACCATGGACGGACAGGTGATCAATGCAGGCGGCAGCTTTACCGGCGGCAGCGTGCAGCGCAGCGCCGGTCTGTTCACCCGCAAGCAGGAGATGGAGGAACTGCGCCTGAAGGCGGCAAAGCTGCAAAAGGACTGCATTGCTGCGCAGGAAAAGACCGACCAGTGCAAAGAGCAGGCGGATGCGCTGCAGGCGGAATTGACCGCCACCGCCAGCGAGCAGATCACCGCTGCCAACGACCGGGTGCGTGCCGAGGCGGAGCAGAAGCGGCTGGAAGCCGCCGCTGCCCAGCTGGAAACTGCCGTGCAGAACGCACAGCAGCAGATGGACGCTTTGCAGGCTGCTTTGAACGACAGCCGCGCCAAGGCCGATGCCGCTGCGTTGCAGCAGGCAGAGCTGACGGCGCAGATCGAGCAGCTGACCGCCGAGCTGAGCCGCATCGCAGAGGGCAGCGACAGTTTTCTGACCCAGCAGAACCAGCTGGCGCAGGCGCTCAGCGCCAAGCGGCTGGAACAGGTGACCCGCCGCAAGGATGCAGAACTGGCCTACAGCCAGATCGCTGCGCTGGAACAGCGTGCAAAGGACGCCGCTGCCCGCCGCACCGCACTGGAAGAAAGCCTTGCCGCCCTTGCTGCCCGCAGCGAAGCCTGCCGCACCGAGATCGCGGCCATCCGCAAGGCCAAGACCGACAGCCAGACTGCCATTACCCAAAAGGAGCAGGCCATCCGCGAAGCCACTGAAAAGCGGCTTGCCTGCCAGCAGAAGGAAACGGAAGCACTGGCAAAAGCCCGCACTGCCTCCGACAGCCGCGAGGAGATGGGCCGGGAGATGGCACGCCTTGCCGAGCGCAAGGCTGCTGCCGAGACCGAGTACGACCAGACCGTGGCAAAGCTGTGGGACGAGTACCAGCTCTCGGTCAGTCAGGCCGAGGAGCTGTGCGTGGAGTTCGACAGCCTGACCGCTTTGCGGGCACAGGTGGCAGACCTGCGCGGCAAGATCCGCGCCCTTGGCAGCGTGAATGTGAGCGCCATCGAGGAGTACAAGGAGGTCAAAGCCCGCTACGATGAACTGTCCCGTCAGGTGACTGACGTGGAGGAGAGCCGCAACGAGCTGAGCCGCATGATCGCAAAGCTTTCCGCCCAGATGCGGGAGATCTTCACCGACAGCTTCCGCGCCATCAACGAAAACTTCAGCCGCGTATTCACCGAGCTGTTCGGCGGCGGCGAAGCCAGCCTTGTGCTGGAGGACGAAAGCGATGTGCTGGCCTGCGGCATCGGCATCCGGGTAGCACCGCCGGGCAAGGTGATCAAGAATCTGGAAGCTCTTTCCGGCGGCGAGCAGGCGCTGGTGGCTATCAGCATCTACTTTGCCATCTTGGCGGTGAACCCCGCGCCCTTCTGTATTCTGGACGAGATCGAAGCCGCGTTGGACGATGCCAACGTGGTGCGGTTTGCCCAGTATCTGCGCCGCATCAGCGATAAGACCCAGTTCATCGTCATCACCCACCGCCGCGGCACCATGGAGGCCGCCAATGTGCTGTATGGCGTTACCATGCAGGAGGACGGCGTGTCCAAGCTGCTCAAGCTGGATCTGGAACAGGTTGACGCAACGCTGGTTTCCTGATATAAAATAAACAGAAAATAGATAGGAGGACCACTATGGCGTTCTTCGGATTTGGAAAAAAAGAAAAAGACAAGATGAAAACGGGTCTGGAAAAGACCCGCACCGGCTTCTGGGGCAGCATTATGAACACCCTGACCGGCAGCGTCATCGACGATGAGATGTACGATGAGCTGGAAGAGCAGCTGATCCTTGCCGACGTAGGCGGCGAGGTGGCGGTGCATCTGGTGGACAAGCTCCGCGACCGCGTGCGCGATAAGGGGCTCAAGACCGGTGAGCAGGCTGCAGATGCTCTGCGCGACATCATTGCCGAGGAGATGACCCCGGAAGCCGAGATGGCACTGGACGGTAAGCCCGCCGTCATTCTGGTCATCGGCGTCAACGGTGTGGGCAAGACCACCAGCATTGCAAAGCTGGCCGATTACTACACCCGGCAGGGCAAGCGGGTCATGCTGGCCGCCGGCGATACCTTCCGTGCTGCCGCCAGCGAGCAGCTGGAGATCTGGGCAAGCCGCGCCGGTGTGCCCATCGTCAGTGCGGGCGAGGGCGCAGACCCCGCCGCCGTCATCTTTGATACGGTCAAGTCTGCCACCGCACGCGGCTATGACATGGTCATTGCGGACACCGCAGGCCGTCTGCACAACAAAGCGAACCTGATGGCAGAGCTTTCCAAGATCAGCCGCAGCGTCAAAAAGGCAAGCCCCGAAGCCAGCCTTGAGACCCTGCTGGTGCTGGATGCCATCACCGGGCAGAACGCCATCAGTCAGGCCAAGGAGTTCTGCAAGGCTGCCGATGCCACCGGCATCATCCTGACCAAGCTGGACGGCACCGCCAAGGGCGGCTGCGTCGTGGCGGTCAAGCAGCGTCTGGGTCTGCCGGTGCGCTTTATCGGCGTGGGCGAGGGCATCGACGACCTGCTGCCCTTCACCCCGGAGGGCTTTGTGGAAGAGCTGCTCCCCCGGGAATGGAAGCACTAAGGGGGCGCGGAAAATGAAAATTTGTGCAGCCACCGGCAACGCCGGAAAGCTCCGCGAACTGCGCCGCATTCTGGAAGCGCAGGGGCACGAGGTGGTCAGCCAGAAGGAACTGGGCATCACCATCGAGCCGGAGGAGACCGGCACAACCTTTGCCGAGAATGCTCTCATCAAGGCCGAGACCATCTGCAAGGCCAGCGGTCTGCCCACCATCGCCGATGACTCCGGCCTGTGTGTGGATGCGCTGGACGGCGCACCCGGCGTGTACAGCGCCCGCTACTGCGGCCACCACGGCGACGACGAGGCCAACAACGATAAGCTTCTGGATGCCATGCAGGCGGTGCCTGCCGGGCAGCGGGGCGCAAAGTTCGTCTCGGCAGTGTGCTTCATTCTGCCGGACGGCCGGCACCTGACCTGCATGGGCGAGTGCCCGGGCAGCATCGCCTTTACGCGGCTGTGCGGTGACTACGGCTTTGGCTACGACCCGCTGTTCATCCCCGCCGACTGCGGCGTGGGCAAAACGGACAAGCGCCCCAACACCGAGAACCGCAGCTACGCCCAGCTGACCCCGGACGAAAAGGACGCCATCAGCCACCGCGGCAACGCGCTGGCAGCGCTGGAAAAGCAGCTGCCGGGCTTTCTGGGGGGAGTGAAATGAAACTGACTGCGTCAGTTTCATTTCACAGACAAAAAAATAAGTTCTATTGAAAATAAAGGAGAAAAACTATGCTGACTAGCAAACAGCGCGCCATTCTGCGCGGCAAGGCAAATACCATGGACCCCGTTTACATTGTGGGTAAGGGCGAGATCGACGAGACCCTGATCCAAGGCGTCAAGGATTGTCTGGACGCCCGGGAGCTGATCAAGCTCAAGGTGCTGGAAAACAGTATGTACAACGCCCGCGAAGCCGCTACCAAGCTGGCCGAAGCCACCGGCGCAGACTGTGTGCAGGTCATCGGCTCCAAGTTCGTGCTGTATCTGCAAAAGAAAAAGGACAGCGCCTACGCTGCCCTGCTGAAGTAAGATGAAGATCCTTCTCTATGGCGGCAGCTTCGACCCGCCCCATAACGGCCACCTGAACAACCTGCGTGCAGCGGCAGAGCGTGTGCGCCCGGATAAGATCGTGGTGATGCCGGCAGGCACCTCTCCCTTTAAGCAGGGAACGAACGCCTCCGGTGCGCTGCGGCTGGAAATGTGCCGGTGCTTTGCGGCACTGGCGCAGGAGCCCGGGATGCCGCCGCTGGAAGTGAGTGGCTGGGAGGTGGCGCAGGCCGCAGCGGGCAGCCGCAATTATACCGTGCTCACGCTGGAAATGCTGGCAAGGGAGAACCCCGGTGCGGTGCTGTACCTTGCCATTGGCAGCGATATGCTGCTCAGCTTTGAGGGCTGGCACCGCTGGCAGGATATCCTGCGCATTGCGCGGGTGGTGGTCACCAGCCGGGATATCGGCGATGCCCCGGCGCTGCACGCAAAGGCAAAGCAGCTGGACCCGGCGGGCGGACGCATCCTGTTTGCCCCGGTGCAGGCGCTGCCCATGTCCAGCAGCCAGCTGCGGGCCCGGCTTGCCGCCGGAGAAGAGTGTGAAGCCGAACTGCCGGAGGAAGTGCGCAGCGTCATCCGGCGGGAGGGACTATACCGGAACACAGAAGGAAGTAGCAGATAAATGGATCTGAAACAGGCAAAGGAGCTTGTGCGCGGCCGCTTGAGCGATAAGCGCTACGAGCATACCATCAACGTGAAAAAAATGGCCGTCAAGCTGGCTAAGCACTACGGCACCGACCCGGAGCAGGCCGCACTGGCTGCGCTTTTGCACGATGCCGCCAAGGAACTGCCCAAGGATGAGATGCGCGCCATCATGCAGGCGCACCCGGAATACGCGCAGGGCGGCGAGGCACGCCCCACGCCGGTGTGGCACGGCATCTGTGCCGCCATTCTGGCACGTACCGAATGGGGCGTTACGGACGAAGCCGTGCTCAGCGCCATCGCCTGCCATACCGCAGGCAAGGCGGGCATGACTCAGCTGGACAAGATCCTGTATCTGGCCGATATGACCAGTGCCGAGCGGGACTGGCCCGGGGTGGAAAAGCTGCGCAAACTGGAAATGAAGGATCTGGACGCCGCCATGCTGGCAGCGCTCAGGCAGACCAACGGCTTTGTGCTGTCCGAGGGCAAGCCCTTAGACCCCGAGAGCAAGGCCGCTTACGAGGATATCTTAGCGCACAGCGGGCAGAATGAAGGGTGAAAAGCCGGACGCAGGTTAAAAATGGTTCCGGTCATCCCCGGATAAAACAATTGCAGATTTTGCCGTACCATGCTATACTGAAAGATATGACAGGTCTGCAAGTAAAAAACTCTGCAGAGCAGTGAAAAGCTGGAGGATACAAAAAGCATGAGCCAGACGCCACGCCATATCAATACAGACCGCTCACTCAGCCGCCCGGATCAGGCGGCACGCGCCCCGCAGGCTGCCCCGGAGCAGAACACCCGCAGCAACGCCGGGGCACAGCACGCCGCCCCGCCCCGCCGTCCGGCACAGTCCGACATGGGCGGGGACGATGCACCGCGCCGCCGCAAAAAGAAGAAAAAGACCCCGCTGTGGCTGCCCTTTGCCATCGTGATGGGGGTGATCGCCGTGATCTCCGGTGTGGTGGTGTACGGTGTGAGCCTTGTGAACAAGGTGGAGGACAGCATCCGCCCGGCGGAAAGTGCCCCTTCCATCGTGGAGGAGATCCAGACTGCCGAGGAGTACAAGGGCGATGTGGTCAACATTCTGGTCTGCGGCATCGACTTTGAAGAGGGGCGCACTTACAGTGACAGCAGCTCCAACGACGGCATGACGGACATGATCCTGTACTGCCAGTTCGATATCAAGGGCGGTGCGCTGCGGATGCTGCAGATCCCCCGCAACACGCTGGTGACCACCCAGAACCGCAAGCTTACCCTCTCCAACGGCAAGACCTATGCCGTTTCCAACTACCAGATCAACTCGGTGGCACTTTCCAACGGCGGCAGCATTGCCGCGCTGGCAGATGTCATCTACGACCAGTACCACCTGCCCATCGACTACTATGTCACCATTGACATGCAGGCACTGGTGGAAATGGTGGATAACTTCGGCGGCATCGAGGTATATATCCCCCGGGATATGTCCTACGGCGGCAGCAAGCTGCTGAAGGGCTACCGCAATCTGGATGGTGCCTCGGCGGAGTTCTTTGTGCGCTGCCGCCACGGCGATGGCTACGCAAACTCTGATATCGACCGTTTGAACATGCAGCGCTACTTCTACGCAGGTCTGTTCAAGCGCGCCCGCGCCATGGGCATTACCGATATCCTGAACCAGCTGCCGCTGATATTCAAGAACTATATCCACACGGATATGGACATTACCACCATCGCAAAGCTGCTGGCGTCCTTCCTTAAAATTGACAGTTCCAATATCATTTTGGCGCAGACGCCGGTGTTCATGGGCGTGCCCAATGTGGGCAAGACCGACTCCTTTGCCGGCTACTCCTGCGTGGTGCCGGATGCCGGCTCCATCGCAAACCTGCTCAACCAGTATTTCTGCACCTACACCGGCCCGGTGGAGGTAAGCGAGCTGCACATGGTCACCGACCAGTGGCCCCACGGCAGCGCATCCACCGATGCCAACGTGCAGTATATGGGACGCATCGATAAGGAATCCGACGACGCCATCCTCAGCGGCGATACCGACCTTTCCGGCGCTGTGACCACCGATGGTCAGGCAGCGGGCACCGGACAGTAACAACAGAAAACAAGGCCCTGCACACCGTGTGCGGGCGTGTTCCGACAGAAGGGAGAAACACATGGATAATTTCAACGACAGCAAGGCGCTTGCCATTGAGATCGCCAAGATTCTGGACAAGAAGAAGGCACAGGATGTGCGGGTGCTCAAGGTGGAAAGCCTGACCGTCCTGACCGATTACTTCGTCATCGCCTCCGGTACCTCCACCACGCAGGTGGCGTCTCTGGCCGACGAGGTGGAGTACGAGCTTTCGCAGAAGGGTCTGGAGCCTTACAGCACCGAGGGTCACGACACCAAGAACTGGGTGCTGCTGGATTACTCCAACGTCATCGTGCACGTCTTTGTGCCCAACAGCCGCGCCTACTATGATCTGGAGCACCTGTGGGCAGACGGCGAGCCGGTGGACATCTCGGAGTACCTGACCCCGGATAGCAGCATTGAATAATTAAGGCAAACAGGTCTACCTCCGGTAAAAGTTCTCTTTGTTATTGCGGCGCAATAGGGAAAGTTGGCAAAAGCTCCCCCCTCGGGGGAGCTGGCAGGGCGAATGCCTTGACTGAGAGGGTTTATACCGGAAGTGCCTTAAAAGCATACACCCCCAAGCAACGGTATTTTGGTTAAAGTCTGGAGCTGATTACAAACATGAAGTATGATTACAAGGCTGTTGAAGCCAAGTGGCAGAAGGTGTGGGAGGACGAAAAGACCTTCCATGTTGAGATCGACCACAAAAAACCCAAGTTCTATGCCCTTGTGGAGTTCCCGTATCCTTCGGGTGCGGGCCTGCACGTCGGCCATCCCCGCAGCTACACCGCGCTGGACGTGGTAAGCCGCAAGCGCCGTAAAAACGGCTACAATGTGCTGTACCCCATGGGCTGGGATGCCTTCGGTCTGCCCACCGAGAACTTCGCCATGAAGAACCACATCCACCCCGCCATCGTCACCAAGAGCAACGTGGATCATTTCCGCAGCCAGCTCAAGGCGCTGGGCTTCTCCTTTGACTGGGATCGCGAGATCAACACCACCGACCCCGAGTACTACAAGTGGACCCAGTGGATCTTCCTGCAGCTGTACAAGCACGGTCTGGCTTACAAGAAGGAAATGAACGTCAACTGGTGCACCGGCTGCAAGTGCGTGCTGGCCAACGAGGAAGTTGTCAACGGCGTGTGCGAGCGCTGCGGCAGCGAGGTAGTGCACCGCGTCAAGAGCCAGTGGATGCTCAAGATCACCGCCTATGCCGATAAGCTGATCGATGGTCTGGACGGCTTGGATTACATCGAGCGCGTTGCCACCCAGCAGAAGAACTGGATCGGCCGCAGCCACGGTGCAGAGGTGAATTTCGGCACCACCGCCGGGGACACCCTGACCGTGTACACCACCCGCTGCGATACCCTGTTCGGCGCTACCTACATGGTCATCTCCCCGGAGCACGCCCTGCTCAAGGAATGGCTGGAAAAGGGCATCATCAAGAACGCCGATGCCGTCAAGGCTTATCAGGCCGAAGCTGCCCGCAAGAGCGACTTTGAGCGCAGTGAGCTGAACAAGGAAAAGACCGGCGTGCAGCTGGACGGCGTGATGGGCATCAACCCGGTCAACGAGACCGAGATCCCCATCTTCATCTCTGACTACGTTCTGTCCACCTACGGCACCGGTGCCATCATGGCTGTGCCCGCCCACGATACCCGCGACTGGGAGTTTGCCAAGAAGTTCGGCCTGCCCATTATCGAGGTGGTCAAGGGCAACACCCCGTCTAATCTGGACGAAGCTGCCTTTACCGATGTTGCCACCGGCACGCTGGTCAACTCCGGCTTCCTGAACGGCCTGTCCGTTGTCGATGCCAAAAAGAAGATGATCACTTGGCTGGAAGAGAACGGCAAGGGCCGCGATAAGGTCAACTACAAGCTGCGCGACTGGGTGTTCAGCCGTCAGCGTTACTGGGGCGAGCCCATCCCCATGGTGCACTGCGACAAGTGCGGCTGGCAGCCCCTGCCTGAGAGCAGCCTGCCGCTGACTCTGCCGGACATCACCGACTTTGAGCCGGGCCCGGACGGCGAGTCCCCGCTGGCACGCCACAAGGACTGGGTCAAGACCACCTGCCCCTGCTGCGGCGGCCCCGCAACCCGCGAGACCGATACCATGCCCCAGTGGGCCGGTTCCTCCTGGTACTTCCTGCGCTACATGGACCCCCACTGCAAGGATGCTCTGGCCTCCAAGGAAGCGCTGGAATACTGGTCTCCGGTGGACTGGTACAACGGCGGTATGGAGCACACCACCCTGCACCTGCTGTACAGCCGTTTCTGGCATAAGTTCCTGTACGATATCGGTGTGGTGCCCTCGGCAGAGCCCTACCAGAAGCGTACCGCCCACGGCATGATCCTTGGCCTGAACCCCCACAGCTTCGTCAACCTGCCCGCTGAGGAGCAGGAGAAGCTGCTCAAGGAGTATGGCAGCCAGAAGGCCGCCGAGAAGGCACTGGAAGAGAAGTACGGCGAGATGGCACGCCATCCCATCGTGAAGATGTCCAAGAGCCTTGGCAACGTCATCAACCCCGACGAGGTGGTGGATCAGTACGGTGCCGACACCATGCGTCTGTACGAGATGTTCATGGGCGACTTTGAGCAGGCTGCACCGTGGCAGACCTCTGCCATTGCGGGCTGCAACCGTTTCCTCGACCGCGTGTGGGCACTGAGCGACAAGCTGGTGGAGGGCGAGGGCTACCGCCCAGCTATGGAGACCCTGATGCACCAGACCATCAAGAAGGTCAGCGCAGATATCGAGGGCCTGAAGATGAACACCGCCATTGCCCAGCTGATGACGCTGGTCAACGCCATGTACGACAACGGCGGCGCCACCAAGGCCGAGTTTGAGACGCTGGTGCAGCTGCTGAACCCCTTTGCTCCCCACATGACCGAGGAGCTGTGGGAGAAGCTGGGTCACAGCCACGATGAGCAGCTGGCCTACTATCCGTGGCCTGCCTACGAGGAAGCCAAGTGCGTGGAGGCTGCTGTGGAGATCGCCGTGCAGGTGAACGGCAAGGTGAAGGCACGTCTGAAAGTGCCTGCAGACATCACCGCCGAGGACGCCATTGCCGCCGCCAAGGCAGACCCCGCTGTGGCTGCCGCGCTGGAAGGCAAGCAGCTGGTCAAGGAGATCTACGTCAAGGGCCGTCTGGTCAATCTGGCTGCCAAGGGCTGAGAACTGCTGCTCCGCTGAATAAGCGTGAACATATCATCACCCGCAGAGGCGGACCTGGCGTAGGAAACACCCGGCAGCGTCTGTTCAAAAATCTTTCAAAAGTTTTGAGCAAAAACTTTCAAAAAAAGGTTGACGAACCGGATAAAATGCGCTATACTGTCTACTGTTAGTTACCATGTAACAACGAAATTCCTGCCTCACGGTCCAAGGGAGGGAATAAGATGTCGGAAATTCGTGTTAAAGAGGGCGAGTCGCTGGAAAGCGCACTGCGTCGCTTCAAGCGCAGCACTGCTCGCAGCGGTGTGCTCGCAGAGGTTCGTAAGCGCGAGGCTTACGAGAAGCCGTCTGTTAAGCGCAAGAAGAAGTCCGAAGCAGCCCGCAAGCGCAAGTTCAAGTAATTGATTGCTTGGAATCGCACGTTGCTTTAGATTTTAAACGCGTTGCTAACGCCGATGTAGGGGAGCCTGTTTATGCAGGTTCCCCTATTTTCATTTTAAAGCTGCTTTGCGCAGGGCAGACTGAGAGGGTCTATTTATGCTGATTACCCCCGAATATGTTTTTAAGGACGTTACCCATATCACGCCGGAATGGCTTGCCGCCAAGGGCATCACGGCTCTGGTGCTGGATATCGACAACACCCTGACCGCAGACCGCAGTCAGGAACTGCCGGAGGAGGTCGCCGCGTGGCTTGCCGCCATGCGCAAGGCCGGGGTAAAGCTGACCATCGTCTCCAACGGTGCAGAAAAGCGGGTGCGCCCCTTTGCGGAAAAGCTGGGCCTCGCCTACCTGTACCGCGCCGCCAAACCCCTGCCCTTTGCGCTGATGGTGGCACAGCACCGCATGGGTGTGAAGCACCGCCAGATGGCCATGGTGGGCGACCAGCTCTTCGCCGACCGCATGGTGGCGGCGCTGTACGGCATCCCCGGGCTGATGGTCATTCCCCGCGGGCCGGACTTGGGCGCACAGGTCATCCTCAAGCGCAAGTGGGAAAAAAAGCACTGGCAGAAGTACTACGACCGGGGAGGTAAGACCCTGTGAGTGAAGTTTGGAACATCCGGTTCGGCACTGCAGGCACCAGCGACAGCTTTGCCGCCCAAGGCTACAAAAGCAGTCTGGACGTGCCGGAGTACACCGCAAAAATGGGGCTGAACGCCTTTGAGTACCAGTGCGGGCGCGGGGTGCGTCTGGGGCTGGACAAGGCTGCCCGCATGGCTGCCCTTGCCGCGGAGCGGGACATCCTGTTCAGCGTCCACGCACCTTATTATATCAGTATGTCCAGTCTGGAAGAGGACAAGCGGCTGAACAGCATCCAGTACCTGCTGCAAAGCGCGGCGGTGTGCCGGGCGCTGGGCGGCAGACGCATCATCTTCCACTCCGGCAGCTGCGGCAAGCAGAGCCGGGAGGCTGCGCTGGAAAAGGCGCTGGATACCATGCGCCGCGCCGTGGCTGCACTGGATGAGGCGGGCTATGAAGATATGACCCTGTGCCCGGAGACCATGGGCAAGGTGGGGCAGCTGGGCACGCTGGACGAGGTGCTGGCGCTGTGCGGCGTGGACAGCCGCATCACCCCCTGCATCGACTTCGGCCACCTGAACGCCCGCACGCTGGGCGGCATCCAGACCAAGGCGGACTATGCCGCCATTCTGGATCGTATGGCCGAGGTGCTGGGCGATGACCGCGCCCGGCAGTTCCATGTGCACTTCTCCCGCATTGAGTATTCAGCAGGCGGCGAAAAGCGCCACTGGACCTTTGCCGATACCCAGTTCGGCCCGGAGCCCCAGCCCCTGATGGAGCTGCTGGCAGAGCGGCAGCTGACCCCGGTGGTCATCTGCGAGAGTGCGGGCACACAGGCCGAGGACGCGCAGACGATGCAGCAAATGTACCGCGCAGCGCGGAATGTGTAAAAGATTTTGTGTTTTTATCGTCTTTTTTGCCCAAACCCCTTGCCAAACAGGGGCAGATTGGGTAAAATAAATAGAGATATGCGTTAAGCATCTGAGATTAAATTTATGGAGGAATTCCTATGATTTCTGCAGGCGAGTTTCGCAATGGCGTGACCTTTGAGCAGGACGGCCAGGTTCTTCAGGTCGTTGAGTTCCAGCACGTCAAGCCCGGCAAGGGCGCTGCCTTTGTCCGTACCAAGACCAAGAACGTCATCACCGGCTCTGTGGTCGAGACCAGCTACAACCCCACCGCAAAGTTCCCGCAGGCTTTCATCGAGCGTAAGGACGTGACTTACAGCTACGAGGATGGCGACCTGTACCACTTCATGGACAACGAGACCTACGATGACATCCCCGTCAACGCAGCCGATGTGCCCGATAACTTCAAGTTCTGCAAGGAGAACGAGCTGTGCAAGCTGCTGAGCTACAAGGGCAAGGTGTTCAGCGTCGAGATCCCCAACTTCATCGAGCTGGAAGTTACCCAGACCGAGCCGGGTGTCAAGGGCAACACTGCTACCAACACCCTGAAGCCCGCTACCGTTGAGACTGGCGCCGAGATCCGCGTGCCTCTGTTCATCAACGAGGGCGATCACATCCGCATCGATACCCGCACCGGCGAGTATATGGAGCGCGTCTGATTATTTGTCGCATACCGGGCAGCGGGCAACCGTTTGCCCGGTTTTGTATTATAAGTTAGGAGGGCATTTCAGATGGAACTGAACAAGAAAGCAGCCTACCTGCAGGGCTTAGTGGACGGTCTGGGCGTGGATGAGAGCACCAAAGAGGGCAAGATCATCAAGGCCATGGCCGCACTGCTGGGCGAGATGGCCGATGCCATTGCCGCCATGGACGAGGATCTGACCCGCGCTTACGACCAGATCAACGATCTGAGCGAGGAGCTGGAGGATCTGGAAGCCGACCTGTACGAGGACGAGGATGCCGAGGACGAGGACGACGACGCAGCCGACGAGGATGAGGATGCGGGAGATGACGACATCGCCAGCGAGCCCTTCTACGAGGTAGCCTGCCCCGCCTGCGGCGAGACCGTCTACGTCAGCGAGGATGATCTGGATGCAGGCGAAGCCAACTGCGCCCACTGCGGTGTGACCTTTGAGGTCGCACTGGAAGGCGAGGAGGACGAAGCCAAGGACGCCCCTGTGCAGTACGAGGTGACCTGCCCCGCCTGCGGCAGCACCGCTGTATTTGAAGAGGACGAACTGCTGGACGGCGCACCCAAGTGCCCCAACTGCGGCGAGCCGCTGGACTTTGAGGTGACTGAGGAGTAAACGCTTCTCTCTTTCTCTTGTGAAAACGGGGTTCAGGAAATAGCGTTTTTTGCTGCTGATGCTGTTTTCCTTTACGACCCCACCGTGAAAAGGCAATTTTGGAAAATCCGCAAATTTTCCAAAATTGCAATTTAAAAAGAAATTCCTATGAATATGGCCAAAGCGCACGCGGAGACCGTTCCAAATCGTCCCTGTAAAAACGCAATGCCGGGCAGTCCGCAGACTGTCCGGCATTGTTCATTTTAATTTGGTTCAGCGGGTCTCGTTGGCCTTCTGCAGCCAGATGCCGCCAATGTCCAGCGCATTGTACAGGCCGTGTTTGGTGGTCTGACGCGCTACGCGCTCCTGCGGAGCCTTGGTGGTATCAGTAGAAAGCAGCATCAGGTGTACCTTGTCGGCTACCTGCTGCTCGCCCACCGGGGTGGTGGTCAAAATCTGCAGATACAGCACATAGGGATCGGTCATGCTGCCGTAATACAGCTCGTTGTCCTTGCGGACGAGGGGCTTGCCTTTATAAGTCAGTTTCGGTGTAAATGCCATCGTGAAAGCCTCCCTGTCGTTTGATTCACCTTAGTATAACACATCCTGCCTATGGGATGCAAGCGTTTGCGGCAGTGCGTTGTCAGTTTTGCACCAAAACTGCCCCGCACCGTGCAAAACCGGCGGCACATTTTTGGCAAATGGGGCTTGCCGTTGGGTGCAGTTATGCTATACTATAAATAGAACAGCCCGTACTCCGGGCCGGAAGTGAGGGAACGACAATGGCAGATTATCAGGAATACCGGCGGCGCATCCTGCACCGGCGCTGGCGCAGGGTGTTTATCATCGTTGCCCTGCTGGCGCTTCTGGCTCTGCTGAGCGCCATCGGCATCCTGTGGAAGGTGCTGCACCGGGAGCGCGTGGATACCGCCCTGAGCCAGAACACCATTCTGCGGCAGGTGACCACGGACAACACATGGAACACGGTCAGCTACCCGCTGGCGCGGCAGCTGCGGGTGCAGACGCTGGAGGACAGCACCGAGACCGCGCTGGACTTCCGCATGGCGGCGCTGCCGGCCAGCGCTCCGGTGGAAAAAAGCTGGTTTGCGCAGGCCAGCTTTGTGGGCGACAGCCTGACGCAGGGCTTGCAGATCTACGATACCGGCCTGCCCGGGGCACAGTTCTGCGCCTATAAGGGGGTAGGCCCCAACGCCTTTGTCAACGGCACCAGCTGCAAGCGGGTGGACGGCGTGACAGAGATCCCGCTGGACGCCTTGACCGCCCAGCAGCCCAAGGCCGTTTATGTGCTGCTGGGCAGCAACGTGCTGGGACGAGACACCGACTACACCAGCTTTTTGACCTACTACCGCCTGATGCTGGATATGATCAGTCAGGCGCTGCCGGATACAACGATCTATGTGCAGTCCATCACGCCGGTACGGCCGGAGGTGAGCGCACAGGCCAATCATGCGGGACTGAACCGTGACCGCCTGTGCCGCATCAACAACGAGCTGGCCGCCATTGCACTGGAAAAGAACTGCTACTTCCTCAACCTGTGGGAGGTACTGGCGGACGAGAATGGCGATTTGATCGAAAGCTACGCCCAGCCGGACGGCTACCACATCAAGCCGGAGGGTTACGCCGCATGGGTGGACTGCCTTTGCAGCCACACCATGGAGTAAAAGTACAAAAGGCTGCTGCACGGGTTCTGTGCAGCAGCCTTTCTTGCTGTGTGGGACGATTTGGAATGGCTTCCGTTGCACTCTAGCCATCTTCAGCGGAAAAAATATTTTATATTTCGCGTTTGTCGCGCCCTGCGGGGCGCGACAAACGCATTTTCACAGAAGGGGCTGTTTCCGGTGGCGGCTTTTCCTGTGAAAAAAGTGGTTCAGAAACGTCCGCAGACGTTTCTGAACCACGATCATAAAAATAAAGTTCCTTGAATTATGGTCAGAGCGAAGCAGAGACCATTAAAATTGTTTTGCTATAAAAGGGATGAGAGCACCGGCTCAGAACAGGCCGGTGATCTTGCCATCGGCGTCCACATCAATGCTCACGGCGGCGGGCTTTTTGGGCAGGCCGGGCATGGTCATGATGCTGCCGCAGATCACCACCACAAAGCCTGCACCGGCGGCCAGACGCACCTCGCGCACCTCCATGGTAAAGCCGGTGGGCGCACCGGTCAGTTTGGCGTTGTCGCTGAAGCTGTACTGGGTCTTGGCAATGCAGACGGGCAGGTTGCCGTAGCCCATCTCGGTCAGCTCGGCCAGCGTCTTGCTGGCGGCGGCGCTGTAATTCACGCCATCGGCGCGGTAGATCTTGGTGGCAATGGCGTTGATCTTGTCCTTCAGGGGCATCTCCAGCGGGTAGGTGTACTGGATGGGACGATCCTCCAGAATCTCCAGCACCTTCTCAGCCAGTGCCTTGCCGCCCTCGCCGCCCTTGGCGAATACTTCGCTCAGCACGCAGGGCACGCCCTGCTCGGCGCAGACCTGCTCCACATAGGCCTGCTCCTCGGCGGTATCGGTGGGGAAGGCGTTGATGGCAACCACCACCGGCAGACCGAAGCCGTTCTTCAGGTTGTCGATGTGACGGATCAGGTTGGCGGCACCGGCCTTGACGGCCTCGAGGTTGGGCTGGTTCAGGTCTGCCTTGGCTACGCCGCCGTGGCTCTTGAGGGCGCGCACGGTAGCCACCAGCACACAGGCAGAGGGGGCAATACCGGCGTAGCGGCACTTGATATCCAGGAACTTCTCCGCACCCAGATCAGCGCCGAAGCCTGCCTCGGTAATGGTGTAGTCTGCCAGCGAAAGGCTGAGCTTGGTGGCCAGTACGCTGTTGCAGCCGTGGGCAATGTTGGCAAAGGGGCCGCCGTGGATGATGGCGGGGTTGTTTTCCAGCGTCTGCACAAGGTTCGGGTCCAGTGCGTCCTTCAGCAGGGCGGTCATGGCACCGGCTGCGCCGATCTCACCGGCGGTCACCGGCTTGCCATCGTAGGTGTAGGCGCACACGATGCGGGACAGCCGCTCCTTCAGGTCGGAGATGCTGGTGGCAAGGCAGAAGATGGCCATGACCTCGCTGGCCACGGTAATGTCAAAGCCGTCCTCGCGGGGGGTGCCGTTCACCTTGCCGCCCAGACCGTCCACGATGAACCGCAGCTGACGGTCGTTCATGTCCATGCAGCGCTTCCATGTAATGCGGCGGGGGTCGATATTCAGCGGGTTGCCCTGCTGGATGCTGTTATCGATCATGGCAGCCAGCAGGTTGTTGGCGGTGCCAATGGCGTGCAGGTCGCCGGTAAAGTGCAGGTTGATGTCCTCCATGGGCACCACCTGTGCGTAGCCGCCGCCGGCAGCGCCGCCCTTTACGCCGAACACGGGGCCAAGGCTGGGCTCGCGCAGGCAGAGCATGGTCTTTTTGCCCAGTGCGTTCATGGCATCGGCCAGACCGACGCTGGTGGTGGTCTTGCCCTCACCGGCAGGGGTGGGGCTGATGGCAGTGACAAGGATCAGCTTGCCCTGCTTTTTGGCGTTGTGGATCAGCCGGTGGTCGATCTTGGCCTTATAGCGGCCATAGGGGATCACACTTTCGTCCTCCAGACCCAGCTGGGCTGCGATCTGGGTGATAGGCTTCATTTTGGCTTCCTGCGCGATCTCGATATCGGTCTTCATACAGACATCCTCCTTGATAGCAAAAAAGGGCAGCTTTGCGCAGCAATTGCGCAAGGCTGCCCAGACGGTCGGCATTGACATCCCCAGCACCCCTGCACTGTGGTGCTCCACAAGGTTCCGTCAGCAGGGATGCGGTCTATGCTGTAAAGATAGCACACCACCGGGGTGTTTGTCAAGGAGGTACAGTTACAAAAATCACCCATAAATGCATAAAATTTTTTGCGTTATCCAAAGGTTTGTGCTATACTTATTCTGGGTTATTATGAAAACAACGACAGAAAGCAGGAAAACCGTTTATGCTGCAAAACCCTCAGTTACATTATCTGGACAACGCGGCCACCACCATCGTAGCGCCCGAGGTGGCGGACGTCATCGACAAGGCCATGCGGGAGCACTGGGCAAACCCTTCCAGCCTGTACGGCCCGGGCGCGCGCAGTGAAGAAGCCCTGAACGCCGCCCGCGCCGCCGTGGCGCGTACGCTGGGCTGCAAAAGCCGGGAGCTGTACTTCACCTCCTGCGGCAGCGAGAGCAACAATCTGGCGCTGCTGGGTGCGGTGCAGACCCGCACCTTCGGCAAGGGCATCGTGGTGTCCGGCTTCGAGCACCCCAGCGTGCAGCGGCCGCTGGAGCGGCTGGCAAAGCAGGGCTACAATGTTACCGTGGTAGCCCCCCGGGCAGACGGCACGCTGGACATTGCCGCCATGCTGGAGCGGGTGGACAAAAACACCATCCTTGTGGCCTGTATGATGGTGAACAACGAGATCGGCACCCGCAACGATGTGGAGCGCCTTGCCGCCGAGGTGAAGCGCCGCAACAGCCGCACCATCGTCCATGTGGACGCGGTACAGGCGTGGATGCGTGTACCCATCAAGCTGGACAACATCGATACGCTCTCTGTGAGCGGCCACAAGATCCATGCTCCCAAGGGCATTGGTGCACTCTACCTCTCCGACCGGCTGGTGCAGGCCTTCCAGCCGCCTTATCTGGGCGGCGAGCAGGAGCGGCAGATGCGCCCCGGCACCGAAAACCTGCCCTACGCCATGGGTCTGGCCGCTGCGGCCACCCGTTTGGCCAAGACCATGAAGAGCCGGGACACCGCCATGCGTGCGCTGAACCGGCAGCTGCGGGAGGGGCTGAAAGCCTTCCCGGAGGTGGTCATCAACAGCCCGGAGAACGCCGTGCCCGAGGTGCTGAACTTCAGCGAGATGTGCATCAAGAGCGAGACCATGCTGGCTTTTCTGGCGGAAGAGCAGATCTACGTTTCCTCAGCCAGCGCCTGCGGCCGCGGTCAGCCCAGCCACACGCTGGCAGCCATGGGGCGCGACCCGCTTGCCATCGATACCGCCATCCGGGTGTCCTTCTGCGCCGACAACACCCCGGAGGATGTGGATGCCTTCCTCAACCGCTTCGAGGACGGCATGAAGCATTTGCAGAAGATCAGAAAGTAAAAATCACAAATCCTACCATCAGGAGATGCAACATTTATGAAGGAAATTATTATGGGCTATCAGGGCGAGATGTCCCTGAAAGGCCTCAACCGCAACCAGTTCGAAGCAGCCATGATGAAGATCCTGCGCTACCGTCTTAAGACGGTGGGCAAGTTCAAGGTGTACTGCACCCAGTCCACCTTTTATATGGAGCCCGAGGAAGAGGATGTGGATATGGACCTCGCCTTTGAGCGGGTCAGCAAGGTGTTCGGCCTTGCCGCGCTCAGCCGCGCCGTGGTGTGCGAAAAGGATTTCGATACCATCTGCCAGACCGCCGAGGACTATCTGGGCAGCGAACTGCACGGCATCCGCACCTTCAAGGTGGAAGCCCGCCGCGCCGATAAGACCTACCCTATGACCAGCCCGGAGCTGATGCGGGAGCTGGGCGCTTACCTGCTGGGCAAGCACAACTACCTGAAGGTGGATGTGCGTAACCCGCAGTTCAAGGTCATCGTGGAGATTCGCGATTACGGTGCGTATATTCATGGCCCGAAAGTACCGGGCGAGGGCGGTCTGCCCGTGGGCACCAGCGGCCGTGCCCTGAATATGCTCTCCGGCGGTATCGACAGCCCGGTGGCGGCATATCGTATGGCAAAGCGCGGTCTGGCACTGGATCACATCCATTTTGCATCCCCTCCGTATACTTCCGAGCGCGCAAAACTGAAGGTAAAGGCTCTGGCACAGCTTATCACCGTGTATACCGGCAGTGCTAACCTGTTCGTGGTGCCCTACACAAAACCGCAGGAATACATCCGGGATAACGCCCCGGATGTGCTGTTTACGGTGTTGATGCGCCGCAGCATGATGCGCATTGCAAACGTGATCGCCAAAAAGCAGGGCTGCGAAGCACTGGTCACCGGCGAAAGTCTGGCACAGGTGGCAAGCCAGACCGTCAAGGCTTTGCAGTGCACCGATGCCGCACAGGATCTGCCCATCCTGCGCCCGCTCATCGGCATGGATAAGACCGAGATCATCGAGACCTCCCGCCATATCAATACCTTTGAGACCAGCATTCTGCCCTACGAGGACTGCTGCACCATCTTCACCCCGCCGCACCCGAAGATCCGCCCCGAGCTGGAGGAGATCCTTGCCGCCGAAGCCGCCATGCCCGGCCTTGCCGCGCTGGAAGCTGAAGCCGCAGAACAGACCGAGCGCATCCGGGTGCGCATCACCGATCAGGTAGAATTCGAGGGTTGATTTGTCCATGACAGCAGAGATCATCAGTGTGGGTACCGAGCTGCTGCTCGGCAACATTCTTAACACCAATGCCCAGTACCTCAGCCGGGAGCTGGCTGCGTTGGGCATCACCGTCCGGCGGCAGAGCACCATCGGCGATAACCATGGCCGTCTGGCCGATTTTGTCAACGAGGCAAAGCAGCGGTGCGACCTGCTGGTGTTCACCGGCGGGCTGGGCCCCACGGCGGACGACCTGACCAAGGAGACGGTGGCCGCCTGCTTTGGCGACACCCTTACCTTTGACCCCGATGAGTGGCAGAAGATCGTGGACTTCTTTACCCGCACCGGGCGCGAGACCACCCCCAATAACCGCAAGCAGGCCATGGTGCCGGTGCATGGGCATAAGGTGGTCAACCACCACGGCACCGCGCCGGGTGCGTGGTTCGAGCAGGACGGCCACTGTGCCGTGCTGATGCCCGGCGTACCCCACGAGATGAAGGCAATGTGGGAGGAAAGCGTGCGCCCGCTGCTGCTGGCGCGGCAGAGCTGCGCCCTGCACAGCCTGACGCTGCGGGTGCTGGGCGGCGAGAGCAATCTGGAGTACCGGGTGCGTCCGCTGCTGGAAAACCCGAACCCCACCGCCGCCATCTACTGCAAGACCGGCGAGTGCGAGATCCGCATCACCGCCCGGGCGCAGAATGACGCCGAGGCGCAGACCATGTGCCGCGCCTACGCCAAAAAGTTCTATGATCTGCTGGGCGATGCGGTGTATGATGAGGATGTCGCCGGACTGGAAGAAACGGTGGTGCACACGCTGCGGGCCAATGGCCTGACCATTGCCACCGCCGAAAGCTGCACCGGCGGCATGATCGCCCAGCGCCTGACCAACGTGTCCGGCGCAAGCGAGGTGTTCGGCTACGGCTTTGTGACCTACTGGGAGCAGGCCAAGGCGAAGCTTGTCGGGGTGGACCCGGCGGTCATTGCGCAATATAATGTGGTGTCGGCTCCCGTGGCGGCGCAGATGGCGCTGGGTGCGGCAAAAGCCGCCGGTGCGGATATCGCGGTCAGCGTTACCGGTCTGGCAGGCCCCAGCGGCGGCGACGCCGTCCGGCCTGTGGGCACGGTGTATCTGGGCGCTGCTCGGGGAGATAAGGTGTATGTGAAAAAGCTGTTCGTCTCCCGCCCGGACCGTGCGCTTATCCGCGCCCGCGCCGCACAGACCGCGCTGGAACTGGCGCTGCGTCTGGCACAGGGCAAGACCCCTGCCGGTACGCAGGTGCTGGCCGAAAGCGCACAGCATGACCCCGCCGCCCTGACCGCCTTGGACGAGACTCTGCGGGCAGAGTAAGTGCGGCCCCTGCGGCCGCGGGGGGGATGCGTCATGACAAATAAGGAAGAGCGCCCGGCAGGCTGCGTGCTGCGGCTGTTCGGTGTACCGGAGCAGACCGTGCAAAAGGCGGTGGCAGCCCTGCCGGACACTTGGCAGGGTACGGTGCACTGCCGCACCCGGGGCGCGGAAACGCTGGTGGCGCTGCAAAGCAGCACCGCACAAGAGCTGCACCGGGCGGTACAGCTGCTGCGGACAAGCCTTGCCCCGGCACTGTACGGGGAAGGGGAGCAGACCCTTGCCGCCGCCGCAGTGCAGGCGCTGGAGCAGCACCGCAAACTTTTGGTGTGCGGCGATGCCGCCGCCGGGGCGCTGCTGGAGACTCGGCTGGAAAACCTTCCCGGCGCGGAAAAGGTGTTCGATTTTGGCGCCATGAGCTACGCCAATGCCGCGCTTACCGCCCGGCTCAGCCGCAAGCTGCGCAAGGCCCCGCAGGCAGAGCCTGCCCGCACACTGGCGCGGGTGCAGGCCATGCAGCGGCTGACCGGTGCCGCACTGGTGGTGGGCTGTGTGGAACTGCCCCAGAGCCGCCTGCTGCTGGTGGGCGGCAAAAAGGGCTGCTGGCTGCGGTGCGTATCGCCGGACGAGAACCCCGGATTGTGGCTGCTGGATATGCTGCGCCGCGCAGCCTGCGGTCTGCCGCAGGCAGGGGGCACAGGCTGGCAGCCCTACGGCAAAGCCGTGCCGGATTCCGCCCTGACCCCTGCCGCCCTCGCGGCTGCAATGCCCGCGCCGCCGCGCCCGAAGCGCCGCAGGCTGGGCAGGGTGCTGGCGGTACTTTTGCTGCTGGCACTGGCAGCACTGGCTGCGGGCTGGTACTATACCGGCGGCGACCTTGCCGCCCTGCCCCAAAAGCTGCAAAGCCTTGGCGCGGAAAGCCTGCCCCACGCCGGGGCAAGGCTGGTGTGAGTGCTGCGGTGGATGCCTTCAATAAAAAGTAAAAACCAAGCCCGGAGGGTTCACAGACCTTCCGGGCTTGGTTTTTGCGCTGGCGTCCCCGATGTGATTCGAACACACGGCCTTCCGCTTAGGAGGCGGACGCTCTATCCAGCTGAGCTACGGAGACACAGTTCGGCATCCTTTGGGGGCAGAACGCCCCAAAAACGCAGTACCTTATTATAATACCGCAACCGGGCTGTAAAATCAAGTTGAACCTGCGGGCAAAATGGTGTATGCTATAAGGGAATGCAAAGCGGCCGCGTGCTGCGCAGGGAGGATGCTATGGAAAAGATAAAAAATATCCGCAAAAAGCTGCGGCACCAGAGGTCGGTCCGGCGGAGAAAGCTGGGACTGAGCACTCCGACCCAGATCATCTGCGTCAGCTTTATTATCGTCATCGCGCTGGGCACGCTGCTGCTCACTTTGCCCATTTCCAGTAGGCACGGACGGCTGGATGTGCTCAACGCCATGTTCACCGCCACCAGCGCCACCTGCGTCACCGGTCTGGTGGTGCGGGATACATGGACGCAGTTCACATGGTTCGGGCAGGCGGTGGTGCTGCTGCTCATTCAGGTGGGCGGCCTTGGCCTTGTTACCCTTACCAGCTTTTTTGCGCTGGCCATGCGTCGGCGCATGGGCTTCCGAGATCTGCGTCTGCTGGGCGAGAGCGTCTCGGCAGACGGCTACGATCAGGCCAAAAGCGTGCTGAAGATCGTGGTGGGGCTGGCAGCGATGTTTGAAGGCATCGGCATTCTGCTGCTGCTGTTCGCCTTTGTGCCGCAGTTCGGGCTGGAGGGCGTCTGGATCAGCGTGTTCACCGCCATTTCGGCCTTCTGCAATGCGGGCTTTGACCTGTTTGGGCGGTTCGGAGCGTACTCCTCGCTGGTGCCCTATGTCAATAACTACTATGTGCAGGCGGTGATCATGTTCATGATCATCTCCGGTGGTCTGGGCTTTATGGTCTGGGTGGAGCTGTGCCAGTGGTACCAGAAGCGCCGCCTGTCCCTGCACGCCAAGGTGGTGCTGTCCTTCTCGGTGATCTTGTGGCTGGGCGGCGCGCTGGGGCTGGGACTGATGGAGTGGAACAATCCCGCCACGCTGGGCGGGCTGTCGGTGCCCGGCAAGGTGATGGCTTCGCTGTTCCAGTCGGTATCCACCCGTACCGCCGGCATGAACACCGTGGACTTGGCCTCCTGCGGCACCCTGAGCAAGCTGCTCATGAGCGTGCTGCAATTTATCGGCGCAGCGCCCGGCTCTACCGGCGGCGGCGTGAAGGTGACTACTTTTGCGGTCATCATACTGACCATCCGCAGCGTGGCGCAGGGACGCGATGACTGCGTGATCGCTGACCATCACATCGAGTCCAAGACGGTCTACCGTGCCCTGACCATCATCGTGCTGGGCGCGGCGGCAGCCATTGGCTCGGCTATTGTGGTGTACTACAACACCTCGGATGCCGTGTCGGTGGTGGATGCCATCTTCGAGTCCTGCTCGGCTTTTGGCACGGTGGGGCTTTCCGTAGGTGTGACCAGCCAGCTGAACAACGGGGCAAAGATCCTGTATATGCTGGTCATGTTCATGGGCCGTGTAGGCCCGGTGGCCTTTGCCATGAGCCTGACCGCCAAACCGGACGACAACAAGCGCAAGATCATGCCGGTGGGGCATATCAACGTAGGTTAAATGAAAAAAGCGGCGGCTGCACAAAGCACTGTGCAGCCGCCGTTTTTATGTTGAACGATAGGAACAGACCATTTTCACGCTGAAAGCTTTTTCACGGAAAAAGGCGAATCACTCTGCGTACAGGGAGATGATATTCAGCACGATCTCGGTGCAGCGGTCCATCCGCTCTACGGTGGTGCACTCGCATACGCCGTGGAAGTTGAAGCCGCCGGTGCCCAGATTGGGGCAAGGCAGACCATTCCAGCTCAGGGTAGCGCCATCGGTGCCGCCGCGCACGGGCACCTCCACCGGCTCCAGACCGGCCATGCGCACAGCCTTGCGGGCAGTTTCGATGAGGTGGAAGTGGGGCTTGATCTTTTCCAGCATATTGCGGTAGCTGTCCTTGATCTCTACTTCTACGGTGCCTGCGCCGTACTTGCCGTTCAGGTAATCGGCAATGTCCTGCATGTTGTCCTTCTTGAACTGCAGCTTGGCGGCGTCGTGGTCGCGCAGGATGTAGCCCAGCTTTGCGGTGGTGACATCGCCGTACATCTGGCACAGGTGGTAGAAGCCCTGACGCCCCTCGGTGGTCTCGGGACGTGCCATCACAGGCAGAGCGCCGTGGAACTCCATGGCAACGTTGGAGGCGTTGATCATGGTGTCCTTGGCAGAGCCGGGGTGCACCGAGAAGCCGTGGATGGTCACGGTGGCAGCAGCAGCGTTGAAGTTCTCGTACTCGATGTCACCGGCATCGCCGCCGTCCACCGTGTAGGCAAAGTCTGCGCCAAAGCCGGGGATATCGAACAGGTCGGCACCCTCGCCGATCTCCTCGTCCGGGGTAAAGCCGATGCACAGCTTGCCGTGGGGACGACCCTCGCGGATGACGGTCTCCACAGCGGTCATGATCTCAGCCACACCGGCTTTGTCGTCTGCACCCAGCAGGGTGGTGCCGTCGGTAGTGATCAGGGTCTCGCCCTTCATGGAGGCAAGGAAGGGGAAGGCAGAGACCTTCATCACCTTGCCGGTGGCGGGCAGCACCACATCGCCGCCGTCGTAGTTCTCGTGCAGGATGGGGTTCACGTTCTCGCCGCTGGCATCCGGGGCGGTGTCCATGTGGGCAATCAGACCCAGTGCGGGCTTTTCCTCGCAGCCGGGGGTGGCGGGCAGGGAACCGTAGACGTAGCAGTGCTCGTCCACCCGGGCGTCCTCCACGCCCAGAGCCTTCAGCTCCTCCACCAGCTTGTGAGCCAGATCAAACTCCCGCGCAGCGGAAGGATGGGTGCCGGACTCCGGGTCCGAGGTGGTGTAGACCCTGACGTAATCAAGCAGTCGTTCATAGGCGCGCATAATAAAGCACACTCCTTTAGCAATATTGAAGAATCACAGTTTTGCGATCCAGCTTCTATCATACCCTGTTTTTCCTGTTTTGACAACCTTTTTTGCGCACTTGAGACAGAAAGCGCGGCTTCAACAACAAAATTCACCGCAAAAAGCCGTTTTACGCTGAGCATAAAACAAGACACCGGAAGCCAGCAGACTCTCCGGTGTCTCGCTTTTCTCAGCGTTTGCGGGCAGGGCTTAACCCAGACAGACGCCCATGCGGCGGGCTACGTTCAGCAGCTCGCAGTTTTCGGGCACATTGCGGGTCTTACCGGCAATGTCTGCCAGACGGTTCTCAGTCACCCGGCGGTTCACCATGGCCACGGTCACGCCGTAGCGCTCTACCTCCACCAGCTGCGCGGCATAGCTGCCGAACTGGGTGGCCAGCACACGGTCGTAGGCGCTGGGGCTGCCGCCGCGCTGCATGTGACCCGGGATACACACGCGGGTCTCCATGCCGGTCTTTTTCTGCACGGCCTGTGCAATGCGGTTGGTGGCGGTGGTGCCAAGACCTGCCTCGGCACGCTTGGCCGTCCAGTCCTTGCGCTTCATGCGGGCTTCCTCGGTGTTGATGGCACCCTCGGCTACGGCGAGGATGGAGAAGTTCGAGCCCTTCTTGGCGCGGCGCTCCACGGCCTCGCACACGCGGTCGATATCGTAGGGCAGCTCGGGCAGCAGAATGATGTCCGCACCGCCGGCAATGCCGGAGTACAGGGTAAGCCAACCGGCCTTGTTGCCCATGATCTCGATGCACATTACACGGCTGTGGCTGCCGGCGGTGGTGTGGATGCGGTCGATGACGTCCGTGGCGATATCCACAGCGGTGTGGAAGCCGAAGGTCACATCGGTGCCGTAGATATCGTTGTCAATGGTCTTGGGCAGGCCGATGATGTTCAGCCCCTCCTGCGAAAGCAGGTTGGCGGTCTTGTGGGTACCGTTGCCGCCCAGACACAGCAGGCAGTCCAGCTTCGCGGCCTTATAGGTCTTTTTCATGGCGGCGACTTTATCAACGTTGTCATCCTCCACCACACGCATCATCTTGAAGGGGGTGCGCTTGGTGCCCAGAATGGTGCCGCCTAAGGTCAGGATGCCGCGGAAGTCGTCTTCGTTCATCTCGCGGTAGTCGCCGTTGATCAAGCCGCTGTAACCGTTGGCAATGCCCACGATCTCCACGTTGTCTCCCATGCGGGCGTACAGTGCTTTTGCAACGCCGCGGATGGTGGCGTTCAGGCCCGGACAATCGCCGCCGGAAGTCAGGATACCAACACGTTTTTTCATTCAAATACCCTCTTTCATTATCATTCAGGCAAAGCCGAACGGTCCGGCAAAGGGTGCCGGGCTGACCGGGATCCTACCTTTTTATAGTATTAGAGTATTCCGAAAGGGGAGTGCTGTCAAGAGAAAAACCAAAAATTTACAAGCCTGTGTGCACCGGAAAGCCGCTGCAAAAACTTTTGCAGAAAAACTGAAAAAATGGTTGACAAGCAGCCCGCTGGCGTGTATAATATCCCTTGTCAGCGACGCACGGCGCGGCTGACAAAACCGAATATTGGGGATTTGCATAGTGGTAGTGCGGTAGACTCTGACTCTACTTGTGGGAGTTCGATTCTCTCATCCCCAACCAGTTACCGCAGCCGAATAAGCTGCGGTATTTTCGGGGCATAGCGCAGTTGGTAGCGCGCCTCGTTCGGGACGAGGAGGCCGTGGGTTCAAATCCCGCTGCTCCGACCAAAAAAGCAGACACACATTTGTGTGTCTGTTTTTTTATTTTTGCGCGAACAGGCTGTAAAAAAGTGGCTCAGAAACACCGACAGGTGTTTCTGAGCCACTAATATTATATCGTTTCCAGCAATGCAGGCAGCTGGGCAAGGTCGTCGATGACGTAGGGGCTGGCCTTTTCCAGCCGGGCGCGGGACTGGTGCCCGCCGGTGTACAGCACGCAGGTTGCGCCGATGGCCGCAGCCACTGCGGCGTCGTGGTCGGTATCGCCGACCATCACGCAGGCCGCCGGGTCGATGCCGGTGCGGCGCAGATAGTCGGTGCCAAGCTGTACCTTGCTTACGCCGTAAATGTCTGCAAGGCCGAGCAACTCGGTAAAAAAGCCTTGCAGACCCCGGGCGGATACCTGCTCGATCAGGTAATCACGGCGGGAGGCGGAAAGCACAGCCTGCTGCCAGCCCATGCGGGCCAGCGTTTGCAGGGTGTCAACGGCGTGTGCCGTTACAGCGCAGCCGGGCACACCGGCGTTATAGTGCTCCATAAAGCGGGCGGCAAGTTCCGGGTAGGGGTGCCGCGCAAAATCGAACCCGGCGCAGCGGTAGTAGTCCTCGATGGGAAAGCCGAACAGCTCCCGGTAGGCAGCCAGATCGTACCGCTGGGTGTAGCCGTGGGTCTCCAGCATCCAGTTCAGGCAGCTGTGGGTAAAATCCACATCGTCCATCAGGGTACCGTTCCAGTCCCAGAAGATCATACCGTTTGGCTGCATGGAAACCTCCTTGTGTTATTCCGCCGCAAACACCTTGCGCAGTGCGGCGTTGCTCTCGATCAGCTTTACCAGCACAACGCCCAGCACCGTGCAGCTGATCAGCTCGCCGATGCCCACCGAGATGCCGTTGGTGATGCAGGCCAGCCAGATGGGTGCGCTGGACGTGGGGTCCGGGAACATCACGGCGATTTCAATGCCGATGATCACCGCGTTGAACAGCACCGGGGGCAGGCTGGCGGCAATGGCCAGACCCTTGAAGCGTACATTGCGCAGCTTGTAGGTGACAAGGCAGGCCAGCAGGGTAGCCAGCGTGCCAAAGATCACGTCCACGATGGTGGAGCCCAGCAGGTTTGCCAGGAAGCAGCCCAGCACAACACCCACGATGTACTCGGCACCGAACACGGGCAGCAGGCACAGAGCCTCGGCCACACGCACCTGCACAGCACCATAGGAGAGGGGCTGCAGTGCCAGACACAGCACCACATAGATGGCTGCCACTACACCGCAGTGCACCAGCTTACGGACGGAAGAATTCTGATTCATGATAATACTCCAGCGGTTTGATTTTGACCGCACAGGAACCGCCAGCTCCTGTGGGTTTTGCCCGGTACCGCTCGAGTGGCACCGGGGAGCCTAAAATCCTAAGTTGCTCTTTGAGGATACTGCACAAAAAAGCACAGCAGAAGGGAGTATATCACAAAATCGGACGGAATGCAATGGGAAGAGGACGATTGAAACTGCCCTCCGCGCTGCTCTGGGCGTATTCATGTAAAAATGGAATACCGGAGTGTCCGCAGACACTCCGGTATTCCGAAAGTTCAAATAATGATTCCTCTGACAATGGCCAGAGCGCAGCGGCGGCCATTCCAGATGGTTTTACCCTCTGGGGTGGCCGGTGTACACCAGCGCCACGGTATCGGGGCCGGTGTTGGCAGAGACCACACCGCCCAGCTCGAACATGGCCAGCGGCGGCTTGCCAAAGGCCTTGCGGCAGGCCTTTTCCAGATCCTCGGCCTGCGGGATGTTGGTGTGGCCGATCATATACTCAAAGTCCTCTACGTCCCCGGCGCGCTTCTGGCACAGCTCCACCATGGCGGGCACCACCTTATCATCGCCGCGCACCTTGGCCTCCACCTTGGTCTTGCCGTCGATCAGGGTAATGATGGGACGGATGCCCATCAGCTCGCCCATGACGGCTGCGGCAGCAGAGATGCGGCCGCTCTTTTTCATCTGCTTCAGGCTGTAAGGCCCCAGCACGATCTCCATGCAGTTCATCTGCCGCTCAAACTCGTGGATGACGTGGCGGATCTCTGCGCCGTTCTGCAGCTTGCGTGCCATCTCGCACAGATACCAGCCGAACACCATAGAATAGGTGTGAGGGTTCAGCAGATGGATGTTCAAATGATGCTCCGGGCGCTCCTCCCGCAGCATGCCCTGCGCCATCAGGGCGTTGTTGTAGGTGGAGGAACCGGATTTGTTGATGGGCACATGGATGACATCGGTGTAGCCCTCGTCCACATACTGGCAGTATTTTTCACAGAACTGGATGGGGGTGATGGCGGCGGTAGAGGGCACACCCTTTGCCGCACGCATCTTATCGTAGAATTCGGTGTTGGTGCAGTCCACACGCTCAACGTAATCCACATCATCCAGCAGGATGTGGAAGCTCATGATATCAATGCCGTACTTTTCGGCCATCTCCTGCGGGATATCGCAGGAGGAATCGGTCAGAATCGCGATCTTGCTCATAGTGTCCCTCATTTCCATTCATAATCTCGTAGGTGGCCGTGGTCCAGCAGCTCCGGGAAATCCCACTGCCGCAGCACCTCGTACACGCCCACCGCCACGCTGTTGGAAAGGTTCAGGCTGCGGCAGGTGTCCCGCATGGGCATGCGGATGCAGTGCTCCTGATTTTCCGCAAGCAGCGCCTCCGGCAGACCGGCATCCTCGCGGCCGAACACCAGATAAGCCCCGTCCGGGTACTGTACATCGGTGTAGCGCTGGGGCGCCTTGGTGGTAAAGTAGTAGTAGGGGCCGTTGTTGCGGGCAAAAAAGTCCGCAAGACCATCGTAATAGGTAATGTCCAGATAGTGCCAGTAGTCCAGCCCGGCGTGCTTGAGCTTTTTGTCGTCGATGGCAAAGCCCATGGGGCCTACCAGATGCAGACGGCAGGCAGTGCAGGCGCAGGTACGCGCCACGTTGCCGGTGTTCTGGGGGATGCGGGGCTCTACCAGAACGATATTCAAGGTCGGCTTGTCCATCATAAAATGCCCTCCGGTTCCTCCCGCAGGGGGCACAGGCGGGGCAGCAGCGGCTCGAACCACACGCCGAAGCGGGTGTCCTGCGTATAGGGCGTGCCCTGAATGGCCAGCGAAACAAACTCTGCGGCGTTATCGGCAGCGGCGCTCAGGGCGTTGCCCTGCAGCAGCGAGCCGATGAGCACGGCACCGTACAGATCCCCCGTGCCGGGGAAGCTGCGGCTGATATGCAGCTTTTTGATGACGAAGCGGTCTGCACCGGTACCGGCACAGCCGATGTACTTGCCCAGCGGCAGGCCGGTGACCACCGCGTTGGGGGCCAGCGGCTGCAAAGCATCTGCCAGCGCCTGCGCGGCGGCATCGTCCAATTCATCGGTGACGGGCTGCTGCTGCAAAAGCAGCTGTGCTTCGGTGTAGTTGGGCAAAATCAGGTCTGCCGCGCGGCACAGATTGCGGATGCGCTCGATCAGTGCCGGGGTAACGGTGGAATAGGCCTTGCCGTTATCGCCCATCACGGGGTCTACCACCTTGTAGGCGGCAGGCCACAGGGCAAAGGCTTTTTCTGCCAGCGCTACCTGTGCCTCGCCGCCCAGATAGCCGGTATAGATACAATCAAATTGCAGCTCCAGTGCCTGATAGTGCTCCAGCGCGGCCATGCCGTAGGTGCTGCCGTCCATCCGGGCGGGAGTGCCAAGGCCGCCGGTGTGGGTAGAAAGCACCACCGTAGGCAGCGCCACCGGCTGGAAGCCCATGACCGACAGCACAGGCAGGATCACTGCAAGACTGCACCGCCCTACGCCGGACAGATCGTGGATGCAAAGGATCTTTTTGGGTTCAACGGGTTTTTGCAAATAGGAAAACCTCCTTGCCGAAAAGCCGCGTGCAGCGGCCTGTAAAAAGCATCATGAAACAGTATACCACAAATTGCTGCATAAAAAAAGCGTATACCAGATTCTTTTACGGAAATAATAGCACTGCAAGCCCTGTCATGACAAGCCGAAAGGAGAAATTCAGGATGAAACAGCGAGAAAATTCCGCCGCAGGCATGGTAGTGGGCATGGCCGCCGGTGCAGCCCTTGGGGCTGCCGGTGCCATGATGGCCACCCAGAGCAAGCGCCAGATGCGCCGCAATGTGCGCAAGGTGATGAAGGGTGCAGAAAATGCGGTGATGCAGCTGGATAAGATGGCCACCGACTTTGTGGAAAAGCACATCGACTGCTGAACAGCAAAACGCGCCGTCCCGGGTGGAACGGCGCGTTTGTTATCGTGCGGTTTATTTTGCCCAGATGCACATCCGGGCGGTGGTGTTGATCTCGCCCAGCAGGCTCAGATCCATCTGGATGTTGCAGGTCACGGTCAGCGCTTTGTTCACATCGCTGCCGGTCAGCACCGAGGCGGGCAGGTTTTTGATGGTCAGGATGCCGTTGCCCTTTTCGACCTCGCCGGTCAGGGTGCCGGTGTAGGTCACATCGCCGATGGTCAGGCCAATCAGACAGCCGGTCACATTGAGCTTGGTCACCTGCTTGACGGGCAGCGTCAGGGTGTAGGTGCCGTTGGACTGGCGGGTAAGGGTAGCCTCGCGGTCGGAATCAATGCCGGAGTTGGCCATGGATTCCTTATCGGACTTTTCCTTCCAGAAT
Organism: uncultured Faecalibacterium sp.; assembly: GCA_934524985.1. Taxonomy (GTDB): domain Bacteria; phylum Bacillota; class Clostridia; order Oscillospirales; family Ruminococcaceae; genus Faecalibacterium. The sequence goes on from CAKSYT010000001.1 coordinate 341,666, forward strand.
TTGACCCCAACGGGGGTATTCGCGGCGGCAGAAGCGCCCAAGGTGAGCACACAGAACATCAGCAGCGTCAGCAGGGCAGCGCCGGTACGTTTTAAGACAGTAGTCATGTTTTTATCCTTTCTGCCGCAGCTGCGGCATGGTGAAACAGAGTACATAATGCTCCATAAAGTACTGATTTGTCAATACTAACATAACATGACCGGACGGCCTTGTCAATGCGCCTTGGCAGTCTTTCACAAAAATGTTTCGAATCCAACACAAAATGTGGAAAGTGTGATAAAAAAGGACGCTGCAGCATTGCAGCGTCCTTTGAACCGGGAGGACGATTTGGAATGGCCGCCGCGTGTGCTTTGGCCATATTCAGAGGAATGGATATTTTTATTTGTAGTTCCGAAACGCCTGCGGGCGTTTCGGAACTACTTTTTCACGGGAGAGGGGCCATAGCGGGGAACGGCATCTACCGCAAAAACCTGTGAATCGTTTTAAGGCCGGAACCGATTCACATCATACAAAAAGGGGCTGCTGCGCGGTGCAGCAGCCCCTGAGGGTTACGTTATAGCGGCTCAGACCTCAAAGTTGGGGTCGTCCTTCAGCATGTGGATGTTGGACATAAAGGCGCTCTGCTCGGGGTCGGTGAACTCGGCGTCCTTCACATACTTGTTCAGCACAGCTGCGGTACGCACGGGGTCGGCAATGGTGCCGGCACCGCCGATGCAGCCGCCGGGGCAGCCCATGCCCTCCAGCAGGTAGCCGTTGTACTTACCGGCCTTAGCCAGCATCAGCAGCTTCTTGCAGTCGGCCAGACCCTGTGCGGAGGCGATCTTCACCTCCATGTCGGGACGCCATTCCTTGATCTTGTCGGCAACGGCCTTGGCCACGCCGCCGGACTGTGCAAAGCCGCGGCCGGCAGCGGAAGCGTAGCACAGATCCATCTCGGCGGGATCGATTTCCAGATTATCCAGATCCAAATCCTTTGCCTCAATGATGCCTGCCAGCTCCTCAAAGGTCAGCACGAAGTCCACGTCGGAGCGGACGGTGCGGCGGGAGGCCTCCAGCTTCTTGGCGGCGCAGGGTCCGATGAAGCACATACGAGCCTCGGGGTCTGCCTGCTTCATCATGCGGGCGGTGAACACCATGGGGGTCATGGTCATGGAGATGTTCTTGGCAAGACCGGGGAAGGCGGTCTTTGCCATCATGCTCCATGCCGGGCAGCAGGAGGTAGCCATGAAGTCCAGCTTCTCGGGCACTTCCTCCAAAAAGTCGTGTGCCTCGTCCACGGTGCACAGGTCGGCACCGATGGCAACCTCCACCACGTCGCAGAAGCCGATGGCCTTCAGGGCGGACTTCAGCTTGCCAGTAGAAGCCAGAGAGGGGAACTGGTTGATAAAGGCGGGAGCGACCAGCGCATAGATGCGGTCGCCGCGGTTGAAGCCCTGAATCAGCTGATAGATCTGACCCTTGTCGGCAATGGCACCGAAGGGGCAGTTCACCAGACACTGACCGCAGGACACGCACTTGCTGTAATCGATCTCGGCACGGCCCAGCTCGTCAGAGTGGATGGCGCCCATGCCGCAGGCAGCGGCGCAGGGACGCTCGGTCTTGACGATGGCATTATAGGGGCAGACGGTGACGCAGCGGCCGCACTTGATGCACTTGTCCTGATCGATGGTGGAACGGCCGCTCTCCCAAGTAATGGCTTTCTTGGGGCACACTTCCATGCAGGGGTGTGCAAGGCAGCCCTGACACAGGTCAGACACCTTGACCAGCTTTTCGGGGCAGCGGTTGCAGGCAAACTTGATCACGTTGACCAGCGGGGGATCGTAGTACTTATCGGCGATGGAAGCGTCCTCCAGACCGGAGACCACGCTGTTGTGCTCGTCCATGCGGCGGGTGGGCAGACCCATAGCCAGACGCACGCGCTCCTCAACGATGGCGCGCTCCAGGAAGATGTCCTTGCGCAGCTTGCCCTCCTCACCGGGGATGATGGTATAGGGGATCTTGCGCATCAGGTGGTTGGCCTGCTCGCCCTTGACGTTGGCGTAAGCCATACGGGCGACCTCGGTAAACACCTGACGGCGGATCTGGATGACCGTGGTATTGATTCCTCTGAAACTCATTCCAATCTCTCCTTGCTCAGAAACAGCCAAAAAACGGAGCCGTCTGCCCTGTGTGCAGAGCATAAAACGGCGCTATACGGGCGCGGATGGTACCGTGCTGGTTGCTTACAGCACGCCGAACCCGATGAATCCATCTTCATTTTAACATAAAGACGTGCGTATGGAAAGGGCAAAATACAAAAATCGTTAAATATTTATTGTATTCATGCGGATGCACAGAATGTACAAGTAAAATGAAAAATTTTCAGCAAAGTGCTGCACGCACCCGCTCGCCGTCGTAGCGGCCCAGCATTACCCGCACGATCTGCCCGCTCTCGCAGCCGGGGGCAGAGACCACCACCGGAATGTACAGCCGGGTGTAGCCGGTGAACAGGGTGCCGGACAGGGGCGTTTCCAACAGCACCTCGTCCTCGGTGCCCTCAAAGGCAGCCAGCGTCTCGCAGCGCACCTGCTCAGCTACGGCGTTCATGCGGCGGCTGCGCTCCTGCTTTTCCCGCTCGTGGATCTGATCCGGGAAATCATAAGCCGGGGTGCCGCTGCGGCGGGAGTAGGGGAACACATGCACTTTAAGGAAACCGATCTTCTTCAAAAATGCGCAGCTTTCCTCAAAATCATCTGCCGTCTCGCCGGGGAAGCCGCAGATGCAGTCGGTGGTAAAGCTGACCGGGCGGCTGCCGTAGGCGGCGCGGATCTGCTCCACCACCTGTGCGTATTCCTGTGCGGTGTACACCCGGCGCATCCGGCGCAGGGTGGCGGTACAGCCGCTCTGCAAACTCAGGTGGAACTGGGGGCAAAGCTTTTCCACCGCCGCCAGCCGGGAGATGAATTCCGGGGTGAGCATATCGGGGTCAAGACTGCCCAGACGGATGCGCTCGATGCCCGGCACCTGTGCGCACTTTTCCACCAGCTCCACAAGGTTCGTGCCGGTGTCCAGCCCATAGCTGGGCAGGGAGATGGCGCTGAGCACCACCTCGCGGTAGCCCGCAGCGGCCAGCTGGTGCAGCTCGGCCAGAATGCTCTCCTCGGCGCGGCTGCGCACCGGCCCGCGGGCGCGGGGGATGACGCAGTAGGCGCACTGCCGGTTGCAGCCGTCCTCTACCTTGATAAAGGCGCGGGTGTGGGTCTCGAACCGCTCCACCGGCAGCTCCTCGAACTGCTCGCCGCGCTGGTGCGGGGCAATGGCCACGATGCGCTCGTGGCCGTCCAGCAGCTTTTGTACGTTCTCCAGAATGGCCTTGCGGTCGCCGTTGCCGCACACAAGGTCGGCCTCCATGAACTGTGCGGCCTCCTCCGGGAAGGCCTGCGGGTAGCAGCCGGTCAGCACCGTTACCGCACCGGGGTTCTCGCGCTTTTTGCGGCGCAGCCACTTGCGGCTTTTCTGGTCGCCGAAGTTGGTCACGGTGCAGCTGTTCACGATGAACACGTCCGCTGCTTCGCCTTCCTGCGCAATAGTAAAGCCGTTGGCGCGGAACAGCTGTTCCAGCGCACCGGTCTCGTTCAGGTTGACCTTGCAGCCCAAGGTATAAAAACAAACTCGCATGAGAGGGGTTCCTTTCCACAAAATGGGATAAAAATAGGGTCTACTCTTCATTATATAACAAAACAACGGCAGCACGCAAGACCGGAATTGCACCGCCCGGCGGCAGAGGGTGGGTAAACGGCAGCAAAAAGGGGATGGACACAACGTCCATCCCCGGAAAGCGGTGGGAAAATACTTACTTTGCCTTTATGTCAACATAAATGTCAACGTTGAAGGACTTGCCATCAAGGCTCTTGACGACCTTGCAGTTGTTGGCGCGGTCAGCGAGAGTAATGGTGTAATTGGGCTGCTTTGCGGCCTCTTCATCCAGCAGCTTCTGAACGTATTCCTTGGGCAGCTCGGTCAGGGTATTCGGCAGGGAAACATCGGTGAGGAACTTCGTGTAGCGGCCATCGGTACTGCGGATGGAGATGGTGCCGTTGATCACGTTGCACTTCACAGCCAGATACATCATATCCTTGCCGGTCTCAGGATCGGTGAAAACGCGGCAAGAGGGGATGTTGTTCGCATCGCGGAAGGTTTCATCCAACTCGAACTGGACCTCGTTGAAGCCGGGGATATTGGCATACTTCTTTTTTACAATAGGAATCACCATATCGAATGCCCAATCGTAATTTTCAATGAAGCCGGGCAGCGGAACCGAAGGGGTCTCCCCCTGAACGACTTCACCATTGAGAACGGGGATGATGGTGACATTCTTGATGAGAGAGCAGCCGGTCAGCATAGAAGCACCGGCGGTGGCAACCGCAGTAACACCAGCCAGTTTCAGGAACGAACGGCGAGAAATCGTGCTCATAAAAATCCCTCCAAAATTAAATCAATACATCCAAAATACAGGAGATCTCCTGTTGAGCATAGCATACCGCAAAATAAAGCGTTTTGCAACGGATGCGTTCACACTTTGTATATAAACACGGAATTTATGCGCCAAAACTGAACAAAATGACCAGCGGCATACCTGCAAAGGCGGCGGCATACACTGCAAAAAGAGAGTTTGCGCGGGGAGGTATGAAGAATGGAACGGAGAAATCTGGCACTGCTGTGCGCGGGGGTGGTATGCTTTTGGCTGTTTGCGCTGGCCTTCGGCACGGCGCAGGGCAAGGGGCTGCGCATCCAACCGGCGGTGCAAACGCAGGCAGAACCGGCAGTGCAGACCCTGACGGTCACCCCGCCGCAGCTTACCCTGCCCTGCCGGGCGGCGATCCTCATCGACCAGACCAGCGGCACGGTGCTTTACGAGATGAACGCCGACCAGACCATGCCCATCGCCTCCATTACCAAGGTGATGACTCTGCTGCTCACCTTTGAGGCGGTGCACGCAGGGCGGCTGACCATGGACACCGCCGTGCCGGTCAGTGAGCACGCCTACCACATGGGCGGCAGTCAGATCTGGCTGGAGCCCGGGGAACAGTTCACGCTGGACGAGATGCTCAAGGCCATCTGCGTGTCCTCCGCCAACGACGCAGCAGTGGCGGTGGCGGAACTGGTGGGCGGCAGCGAGCCCGCCTTTGTGCAGCAGATGAACGCCCGCGCCGCAGAGCTGGGCATGGAGCACACCACCTTCCGCAACGCCTGCGGGCTGGACACCGAGGGGCATCTTTCCACCGCACGGGATGTGGCCATCATGAGCCGCACCATCCTGACCACCTGCCCGGAGGTGCTGCACTATACCGGCATCTGGACGGACACTTTGCGGGGCGGGCAGACCCAGCTGGTGAACACCAATAAGCTTTTGCGGCGGTACAACGGCATCACCGGGCTCAAGACCGGCACCACCGGCGGGGCGGGGGTGTGCATCACCGCCAGCGCCACCCGGGACGGGCTGAACCTCATCGCAGTGGTGCTGGGTGCACCTTCCAGCAAGGAACGGTTCGAAGCTGCCACTACTCTGCTGGACTACGGCTTTGCGGCTTACCGCGCCGCACCGGTGCCCCTGCCGGAGGATCGTCCGCTGCAATTAAAGGTAAAGGGCAGCACGGAGGAGACTGTTCCGCTGGATTACGCCGCCCTGCCCGCTACTGCCCTGCTGCCCGCCGAAAGTGCAGGGCAGCTGACAGTGCAGCTGGAACTGCCCGAAGCGCTGGAAGCCCCGGTGACCCGGGGGCAGACGGTGGGCAAGGCGCAGCTGCTGTGCGGCGAAGCGGTGCAGGGGGAGTACCCGGTGTGCGCCGCCGCCGATGCGCCCCGCATGGATTTTGACACCGCCTTGCAGCTGCTGTGGGACAGCCTGCGGGGGACAGCAGCCTGACCCTGTGCCGAAAAAGGCGCTTCAGCGCACAAAAGTGTGCCGGACGCCCGGCGGGACTGTTGGATACCTGAACAAATCTGGATGAAGAAACAAAAAAACACTATTAAAATTGTATGAAATCTAAGGAATTTGACCTTGACTTTACCCGGAGGGAACGGTACACTTATACCAAGATATTTCCTCGCAGGGCAAAGACCCGGCAGATCGTTTGGAGGTTTTAATAAAATGAGTGTCGCACTGAACACGAAACACCTCTCCAGCTTCATCAGCGAAGAGGAATATGCAGCTATTTACCCGCAGGTAGAAGCCGCTCACAAGCAGCTGGAAGCCAAGAACGGCCCCGGCAGCGATTTTCTGGGCTGGATGACCCTGCCCCGGGATTACGACAAGGAAGAGTTTGCCCGCATCAAGGCAGCCGCTGCCAAGATCCGCGAGGACTCGGACGTTCTGGTGGTGGCCGGTATCGGCGGCAGCTATCTGGGCGCACGCGCTGTTGTGGAGGCCGTTAAGGGCATGTACCACAACGAGCTGGAGGATGGTCTGAAGATCTACTTCTGCGGCAACAGCATCAGCCCCACCTACCTGAACAACATCATCAGCCTGTGCAAGGGCAAGCGCTTCTCCATCAACGTCATCTCCAAGTCCGGCACCACCACCGAGACCTCTCTGGCCTTCCGCGTGCTGCGTGAGCTGCTGGAAAAGGAGATGGGCGTGGAGGAAGCCAACAAGCGCATCTACGCCACTACCGACCGTGCCAAGGGCACTTTGAAGCAGCTGGCTGACGCACAGGGCTGGCCGACCTTCGTGGTTCCCGATGACGTGGGCGGCCGCTATTCCGTGCTGAGCGCCGTGGGTCTGCTGCCCATCGCCGCTGCCGGCATCGACATCGATGCTCTGATGCAGGGCGCTGCCGACGCTATGGAGCGCTTCTCCGTGCTGAGCCCCGACAACGATGCTTACAAGTATGCCGCCATCCGCAACATCCTGTACCGCAAGGGCAAGGCTGTGGAGATCCTGGAGTGCTACGAGCCGGACTTCACCCTGATGAACGAGTGGTACAAGCAGCTGTTCGGCGAGAGCGAGGGCAAGGACAACAAGGGTCTGTTCCCCGCAAGCTGCATCTTCTCCACCGACCTGCACTCCATGGGTCAGTTCATTCAGGAAGGCGCCCGCATCATGTTCGAGACCATCGTGGACGTGAAGAAGCCCGCGCAGGATCTGTTCATCGACCCGCTGGAGGGCAACTTTGACGGCCTGAACTTCCTTGCAAACCAGAACATGAGCGTGGTCAACCGCAAGGCTATGGAAGGCACCATTCTGGCACATACCGACGGCGGCGTGCCCGAGGTGCTGATCGAGGTGGACGACCTGTCTGCTTATAATGTGGGTTACCTGATCTACTTCTTCTGGCGTGCCTGCGCCTGCAGCGGCTATCTGCTGAGCGTGAACCCCTTCAACCAGCCCGGCGTGGAAAGCTACAAGAAGAACATGTTCGCCCTGCTGGGCAAGCCCGGCTACGAGGGCCTGACCGCAGAGCTGGAAGCAAAGCTGAAGTAAAAGCTGAACGTAAAAAAAATGATCTCCCGCCGCAAGGCGTGGAAAATACAGGAGGACTGAACTATGATTAAACTGATTGTTGGTACCAAGGGCTCCGGCAAGACCAAGGCTATGATCGACCAGATCAACGACGCGGTCAAGACCTCCAAAGGCAATGTTGTTGTTGTGGAAAAGGGCATGAAGCTCACCTACGACATCGCTCCTGCAGCACGTCTGATCGATCTGGACGAGTACAAGATCTCCGGCGGCGAAATGCTGTACGGCTTTGTGGCCGGCCTGATGGCAAGCAACTACGACATCACCGACCTGTACATTGACGGCATCCTGAAGGTGCTGGACCACGATATCAACCGTCTGGGCGTTGTGCTGGACGAGATGGCAGCCATTGCCGGCGACAGCGTGAAGGTCACCGTGACTGTCAGCGCAGACGAGGCCGCACTGCCCCACGATGTGAAGAAGTACCTGTAATCTGATAAAAGAACAGGGCTAAAGGCTTTTCCAACAGGCAGAAGACCGGAGAAAAATAAATTTTTTCGGTTTTCTGCCTGTTTTGGTGTTGACAAAGGGTTGCTTTGGCGCTATACTAACAAAGCAGCCTTTTCAGAGGTGTACTATGCAATTTGACCTGAGAAAGTTTATCACAGCCGGCGCAAGACCGTACCATGCAGAGTTTCAGTGTGATTTATCTGCGTACGATTATGCCGGTGCAAGGATCCCGCAGCCGGTCACAGCCGTCTTTGACGCGCAGACCGATGGCGACGAGGTTCAGATAACGTTGCGGGCAAAGGCATCGGTGCACGGAGAGTGCGCCCGCTGTCTGGACCCGGTCACTCGGGAAGAGACAGTCGATACGGAGTGGATCGTCAAGGAACGGGATCTGGATGACCCGGATTTCGATCTTCCGCTGGACGAAAAAGGACACTTGGACGTGGACGAATGGCTCAATCAGGAGTTTATGTTCCAGATCCCTACGGTGCTGCTTTGCAGCCCCGACTGCGCCGGGCTTTGCCCGCAGTGCGGTAAGAAAAAGGCGGAATGCACCTGCCAACCGGCAGAGCAGACCGACGCCCCCGTAGACACTAGGCTCGCGATCCTTAAATCACTGCTGAACAGATAAACCCATCAAGGAGGTGCAAAAATATGGCAGTACCTAAGAGACATCTTTCCAAGGCCCGCCGCGACAAGCGTCGCAGCAATGTTTGGAAGCTGGAGGCCCCCGCACTGGTCAAGTGCAGCAACTGTGGCTCTCTGAAGCTCCCCCACCAGGCATGTGGCAACTGCGGTTACTACAAGGGCGAGGAAGTCATCAAGAAGGCCTAATTTGCGCGTAATTGGTGGCATAATGGTGTTATGTACAGAAGGGGAGGGCGCAAAGCCTTCCCCTTCTTGTGCTTTCAAGGAGGTGGATGCAGATGGCGATACGGATCGAGCAGGTGGACGCCGGCAGCGAGGCCGAGGCTCTTGGCCTTGCCCCCGGTGACGAGCTGCTGAGCGTGGACGACAACGAGCTGAACGACTCGCTGGACTACGATTTTTATACCGACAGCAGCAGCTTCCACCTGAAGGCCCGGGTAGCAGACGGCATCCGGGAGTGGGAGGTGCAGCGGCCGCAGCGCGGCCCCTTTGGCTGCGGGTTCAAGACCTATCTGGGCGATGCAAAGCATACCTGTGCGAACCACTGCATGTTCTGCTTCATCGACCAGATGCCCCCCGGTATGCGCGAGAGCCTGTATTTCAAGGATGATGACGAGCGGCTGAGCTTTTTGTTCGGCAACTACATCACCATGACCAATATGCAGGATCACGAGATCGACCGCATCATCAAGATGCACATCTCGCCCATCAATATCTCGGTGCACACCACCAACCCCCAGCTGCGGGTGCGGATGCTGGCCAATAAGCGCGGCGGCGAGGTGCTCAAGTACCTGCCCCGTCTGGTGGAGGGCGGCATTGCCGTCAACTGCCAGCTGGTGCTCTGCCGCGGCATCAACGACGGCGCTGAACTGCGCCGCACCCTTGCCGACCTGTTGGAGCTGACCCCCATGGTGCAGAGCATTGCAGCCGTGCCCTGCGGCATTACGGATTACCGCAAAAATCTGTACCCGCAGGTGCCCTACGATGCAAAGACCAGTGCCGAGGTCATCGACATTATGGAAGAATTCGGCGATGAATGCAAGCGCCGCCACGGCAAGCGCATCATCTACCCCAGCGATGAATGGTACCTCAAGGCAGGCCGCCCCATCCCTGCGGCGGCGTTCTACGAGGACTACGACCAGCTGGAAAACGGCGTGGGTATGCTGCGCCTGTTTGAGGAAGAATTTCTGGCGGAGCTGGACAAGCCCCACCGCATCTACGGCACCAAGGAGCTGGACGTGGTCACCGGCACCATGGCAGCGCCCCTCATCACCCGCATGATGGAGGAACTGCACCGGCAGTATCCCATGATCACCGTGCACGTCCACACCATCCAGAACCGCTTTTTCGGCGGCAATGTTGGTGTGACCGGTCTGATCACCGCCACCGATATCATTGCCCAGTGTGCTGGCAAGCTTGCCACAAAAACGCTGGGCATCCCGGCTGTAATGCTGCGGGAGGAAAAGGATACCTTCCTTGACGATATCACGGTGGAGCAGCTGGGGCAGCAGCTGGGCGTAAAGGTGGAGGTACTGCCCACGGCAGGCGGGGACGAAGCCCGCGCCTTGCTGCGCAGCGGCCTGCACATTGCCCGCAGAAGAAAGAGCGGCAGCTGATAACGCCATTTTTATAGTATTTTACCCCTTTTAAGAAAGGAGGAGACCCCATGAGCAAACCGATCGTAGCAGTGGTGGGCCGCCCCAACGTGGGCAAATCCACCCTGTTCAATAAGCTGTGCGGCCAGCGCCTTGCCATTGTGGAGGATACCCCGGGCATTACCCGCGACCGCATTTTTGCCAACTGCGAGTGGAACGGCCACGAGTTTTTGCTGGTGGACACCGGCGGCATTGAGCCCAAGGCCACTGAGGGCATTCTGGCCCACATGCGCGAGCAGGCACAGATCGCCATTGACACTGCCGACTGCATCATCATGGTCACGGACGTGCGCAACGGCCTGACCGCAGCCGACGAGGACGTGGCGCACATGCTGCGCCGCAGCCACAAGCCCATCATTCTTGCCGTGAACAAGTGCGACAAGGTGGGCGAGGCTCCCATGGAGCTGTACGAGTTTTACAACCTCGGCTTTGACGAGGTGATGCCCATTTCTTCCGTGCACGGTCACGGCACAGGCGACCTGCTGGACGCCGTGTGCGCCCATCTGGACTTCAGCGAGACCGTGGTGGAAGAGGACCGTATCCCCGTTGCCATCATCGGCCGTCCCAACGTGGGCAAGTCCAGCCTGACCAACCGCATTCTGGGCGAGAACCGCATGATCGTGGCCAACGAGGCCGGCACCACCCGCGATGCCATCGACACCCCGGTGGACAACGCCTACGGCAAGTTCATCTTTACCGATACCGCCGGTCTGCGCAAGCGCAGCAACATCAGCGATGGTCTGGAACGCTACATGGTCGTGCGCGCACTGGCTGCTGTGGAGCGCAGCCGCGTGGCGCTGATCCTTGTGGATGCCACCGTCGGCTTTACCGAGCAGGACAGCAAGGTGGCTGGCTACGCCCACGAGCAGGGCAAGGCCTGCATCATTGTGGTGAACAAGTGGGATGCCGTGGAAGGCAAGGAGACCAACACCATGGAGCTGCAGCGCCGCGGCTATGCCGAGTGCTTCAGCTTTATGGGCTACGCACCCATCATCTTCATCTCTGCCCAGACCGGCTACAACGTGAACAAGCTGATGCAGCTCATCCGGGATGTGGACGCCGAGAACGGTGCCCGCGTGCCCACCGGTGTGCTGAACGAGATGCTGGCCCGCGCTACCGCCCGGATGCAGCCCCCCAGCGACAAGGGCCGCCGCCTGAAGATCTACTACCTGACGCAGGCCTCTACCCGTCCCCCCACGTTCGTGGCCTTCGTGAACGCAAAGCACCTGTTCCACTTCAGCTATCAGCGGTATCTCATCAACCAGATCCGCGAAAACTTTGGTCTGGAGCATACGCCCATCCGTCTGGTCGTGCGGGAGCGCGGTTCCGGCGAGGTGGGTGCCAAGGACGTATAACACGTCAGGGAGGCTCAGATGATGGAATCTGTTCTCATCGCTGTGGTGTCCGCTGTGCAGGCGTATCTGCTGGGCAGCATCGACACCGGTATCCTCGTCAGCAAGTTTCTGTACCACGATGACGTGCGCAAGTACGGCAGCGGCGCTGCGGGCATGACCAATATGCTGCGCACCTTCGGCAAAAAAGCGGCGGCACTTACCGCTTTCGGTGATGTGCTCAAGGGCGTGCTGGCCGTGTGCATCGGCCGCTGGCTGTTCACCCTGATGCCGGAAAGCACCACGCTCTCGCCCTATCTTGCGGTGTACCTTGCCGCCATCTTTGCCATTATCGGCCACTTGAAACCCCTGTATTTCGGCTTCAAGGGCGGCAAGGGCGTGCTGGTGGCGGGCGGCACCATTCTGGCCATCCAGCCGGTGCTGATCCCCTTTCTGGCGGTCATCTTTCTGGCCTGCCTGCTGCCCACCGGCATGGTATCACTGGGCAGCGTGACCATGGCGGCACTTTACCCGGTGCTCACCATCCTGTACGGGGTGTTCCGGGGCTACTCTGCCGCCGACCTGACTGTGTGCACCATTGGCTCGGTGATCATGGGAGCGATGGTCATTTATATGCACCGCTCCAACATCCAGCGCATCCGCGAGGGCAAGGAGTACCGTTTTGGCCGTCACGGCAAAAAACAGGATAAATAATACAAAACAGACCACCCCGCAGCAGCCGTTCGCCGGTCGCTGCAGGGTGGTTTTTGCGTACAGAAGGAAGTCCGATTCAAACGCATTTTCACAGGGGAGGAACGTTGCAGTGTGACTGCCGGTTGCCTTTACGCCCCTGCGTGAAAGGGCAATACGGGAAAATCCGCAGATTTTCCCGCATTTTAAATCGGTCTACGTCAAAAGCGGCTGCTGCACTGTATTTTGTGCAGCAGCCGCTTTTTGTGTTGAGGAAAAACTTACTCCGCCTTCTCGCTCTCTTCCTCGGGCGTTGCTTCGGAATGCCGCCGCCGGAACCAGTCGGCGGGGATGCCGCTCTGGGCGGGGGTAAGGTCCGGCGCAGGGTGACCGTCCGGCAGGTGTGCGCCAAAGGCCGGGACGAAGAAGAACTTGCGCACGATGAAGATCAGCGCGATCGCGCCCACACTGAGCAGGTTCTCCACGGCGGAATCGTGCCCCACCACCAGATGGCGGGCAATGGCGTACAGCAGCACCTCAAGGCTGCTGCCGGGGCTGTGCTTGGCAAGCATCTTGATGAACTCGATGCCGATCACAATGTCCAGACTGCGCTCCAGAAAGGTGCGGATCTCCGCTTCGTTGCCGTCGAACAGCAGGCCGGGCATCCAGCGGATCAGCGGCACAACGCTGAGCAGCAGACCGATCAGCACCAGCCCGGACAACAGCACCTCCAGCAGACTGGAAGCCTGAATAATGCGGTTGCGCAGGGAGGTGCGCCAGCGGCTTTCTACCGGGTGAGAGGGATGTTCCATAGTAAGACCTTCCTTTCGGCATTCTGCCAGACAGTATTCGACAAACTTCTGGTTAGATTGTAACAGAAACGCAGAAGGGTGTCAATTCATCGGGACAGTCAGTCTATGATGGTCACGGTAGCTTCGCTGCCCGTGGTCTGGGTGGTCATGGGCTTGGCGGCGACATACCCGGCCTTTTCGATGCACTGCACACCGGCGGGGGTGTCCAGCCAGTCGTACAGGCGGCGCTCCGGGCTGTCGGCGGCGGCGTCCGGGTGGATAACGGCGTAAAAATCGTTGCACAGGGGGTAGCTGCCGTCGGCAAGGGTAGCGTTGCTGGGGGTCACACCGTCCACCGCCAGCAGACGCAGGCCGGGCTTAGAGTACATCTGGTCGATGTAGTAATACACAGAAAAGCCGATGGCGTTGGCGCTGTTGTTGTAATCGGCAATGCTGTCCACCAGCTCACCCATGGCGGCGGGAGCCAGCTCAGAGGGCGGGGTCATCAGCTCACCGCCCTGAATGAGCAGCTTTTTGAACAGGGTCTGGCTGCCGGAGTCCTCACCGCGCTGAAAGGCAACGATTTTCTGATCCTTGCCGCCCACATCCTTCCAGTTGGTGATCTTCCCGGCGTAGATGTCCCGCAGCTGCTGCTGGGTAAGCGCCTGCACGGGGTTGTCCTCGTTGACGATGAACACCAGCGCGTCCACCCCGATGGGCTTCTGCTCCAGCTCTACGTTGGCTTCTTGCAGCTCTTCCTTTACATAGTCCGGCGCTTCGTACACCACCAGCATCCGGGTGGTGGTGTCGTACAGGCCAAAGTTTTCCCATGCGTAGGCGGTGGTGCTCACCGTGATGCTGCTGCGGGCTTCCTCCAAGTCCATGCCGGTGGTATCAGCCAGCATCTGCGCCATCAGCGGGATGCAGGCGGTGCTGCCGTCCAGCGGGGGAAACTCCTCCACGGTCAGGAACGGCTCCGGCTGCTGCACAGTAGAGGAAGCAGCAGAGGATGCGGGCTGCTCTGCGGCAGAGGAAGCCGTGCTGCCGGAGGGTGCATCCGTGCCCTTGCAGGCGGTCAGCACCCCGGCGGCGGAGCAGGCAGCCAGCCCCAGCAGAAAGCTGCGGCGGGAAATTTTAGCGTTTTTCATAAGAAAGCCCTCCTAGATCAATAGCCGTAACTCGGTTCATCGTCCGCAGTGGCAGACGAGAAAATATTCTGGCAGTACAGCCAGTTGCCGCTTGTGTCCATCCAGCCTGTATAGAAGCCCCGCTGTGCGGCAAACACATGGTCGGGCAGGGCGTTCAGGCTGTTAGAATAGTACCCGGCGCAGCTGGCAAGCCCCTGCAGCACTACATTGCCGTCTGCGTCCAGCACATCGCACACGTTGCCGTAGGCGCTGCCCGCAGCATCGCGGCTGCCGTAGAACATGGGTCTGCCATCGGGGTCGGTGGTCAGGTAGTTGATATAGCTGTACTTGCCTTGCAGGGCGGTCAGGTCGCTGACGAGCCCCTGCGGGCCGTACAGCCGGGTGGCGGTGGTCTCGTAGCGGTCGTTATCCTGCAATTCCAGCCAGACGTAGCCGCTGCCGCAGTTGCTCATCCGTACCCGCTGCTGGTGCTCCACCGGCTCTACGGTGGTGTCGGTCAGCAGCTTTCCGTTGTCCTTGCTGTACACCCGCAGGCTGCCGTCCAGCGCGTAGATGGCTACGGTGCTGTCGGTGGCGTCTACATCGTACAGCGGGGTCTTTGTACCGGTCTCCAGATCATAGAGTTCGTAGCCGTGGTCCTCGCCGCTGTGCCATGTTACCACATAGCCCGGGAAATACTGGCTGGGCTGCTCGTCAAAGGCGGCAATCAGTCCGCGGTCCTCGGTGGTCATGTCCCGCAGCTCGTACCGGCCATCGCCGGTGGAAAAGCTGGCAAGACCGCCCGGGTAGACCTGCAAAAAGCCCGTGTACTGTTCACCGGTCAGGGTGTTGTACAAGATCTGGTCGGTGGTTTCCTCTCCGGTGGCAACGTCCAGCTCCACCCAGTCGCTCAGGGTGTCGCTGTCGTAGAAAAGGCGGTATGCCGAGGCGGCATCGGCGCGGTAGACGGGGGTGCCGTCCTTTTCCTGTACCACCACCCAGCTGTTCTGGCGGTAATCGGTATCCCAGTCGTAATCGTCCAGCCCCTCCGGGCGGGCGTAGCAGCTGAATACCAGCTTATCGCCGCATACGGTGCAGCTGTACGCGCCCTCCGGTACCGGCAGCGCTGCGCCTGTGGCAAGGTCGATGACCTGACAGGTACCGTAGCCGGACTCCGGGACGTATCCGCCATCGATCAGGCGGCTCTCCTGCAGCACCAGCAGGCCGTTTTGCAGGGTGGCGCTCTGCTCACCCTCAAAGGACATCACTTCGGTGCCGGTCTTGTCGTACAGGGCGGTGCGGCGTCCGCCCCGGCCGGTGGGGTCAGACCAGCTCCGCTGCCAGTAGTCCGCGATGCCGGTGGCACTGTCCTGCACCAGCGAAACGTTCTCGCTGCGGGTAGACTGGTGCAGCGGGGTGCTGCCGCACAGGATGGTGGTGCTGCTCCCGGAACGGCCGTAGCAGTACAGCGCCCGCAGACGGCCATCGTTCAGCACGGCGGGGTCGTACAGGGGCTTGCCGCTGTCATCCGTGGGTACCGAAACGGCAGAGCTGGCAGCGCCCGGCACGCCGGTAGCGGGCGGCAGCAGGGCGCAGCCGCAGCCTAAAGTAAGGGCAAGGGCGGCGCAGACCGCCCCGCAGCCGACACGCAAGACAACACGCTTCATAAAAAACACTCCTTTGCAAAAAACAGGGAGGAAAAATTTTCCGTTCACTCAGAATACGAAATAACCGCATTTTTCATTGCAGAGTTTGCAGAAAAATGCGGCTAAAAACGGTTACAATTGCATTACAGCTGCGCCGGGGCGGCAGCTTCGGCTTCCATCTGTTCCAGCTGCCGCAGAAAGGCCAGCAAAAAGGGCAGCGAGATGAAGAAGGTGAGCGCATCCGCAATGGGCTGGCAGAGCTCCACGCCCACAAGACCCAGCACCCGGGGTAGTACTAAGATCAGCGGGATGAAGCACACGCCCTGTCGGCAGCAGGCCAGAAAGGTGGCGCGCCCGGCCTTGCCCACGCTCTGGAAGGTCATGTTGGTCACCACGATCACCGGCTGTAAAAGAATGGCAAAGCACTGGTAACGGAAGGCGGGCAGCGCCACGGCGGTGACCTCCGGGTCGTCCCGGAACAGACGGATCAAAGTCTCATCGTTCCACCAGCACACCGCGATCAGCACCACCAGCAGCACAAAGGCGGCTTGCAGGGTAAAGACGGCAGCCTGCCGTACCCGGTGGTACTTGCGGGCGCCGTAGTTGAAGGATGCTACCGGCTGCAAGCCCTGTCCCACGCCGATGGCCACCGAGAGGATGAACAGAAAAATGCGGGTCACGATGCTCATGCCCGCCACGGCGGCATCGCCGTAGCTGCGGGCGGCGATGTTCAGCAGCATCCCGCCGATGCTGTTCAGTCCCTGACGGCCAAAGCTGGGCGCGCCGCCTGCAAGGATCTGCAAAAACTCGCGCGGCTCGCGGGTGACGGCAGAAAGCCGGAACTGGCTGACCGTTTTGCCCCGCAGAAACATATACAGCAGAATGCCAAAGCTGATGGTCTGGCTGAGCGCGGTGGCGATACCGGCACCGGCAGTGCCCAGCCCCAGCCCGAACATGAACAGCGGGTCCAGCGCAATGTTCAGCAGCCCGCCGGTGACCAGCCCGATCATGGCAAGGTTTGCTTTGCCCTCGTACCGCAGGATGTTGTTCATCACCAGACTGGAGATCATCAGCGGGGTGGCAAGCAGAATGGGGCGGGCGTAGGCGCAGGCGTGGGGCAGAATGGTTTCGGTGCTGCCCAGCAGCATCATGAAGTCTGGCAGGGTGGCAAGGCCGACCACCGCCAGCACTACGCCAAAGGCCAGCGCCGTAAAAAAGCTGGTGGAGGCAAAGCGGGTGGCGGCGTGGGTATCCTGACTGCCCAAGCGGCGACTGATGATGGTGCCGGAGCCGTGCCCCAGCATAAAGCCCAGCGCCTGAATGATGGCCATCAGGCTGGAAACAACGCCCACCGCGCCGGAAGCGCTGGTGGAGATGCGGCCCACAAAAAAGGTATCGGCCAGATTGTAGATGCTGGTGATCAGCATACTTAAAATCGTAGGCGCGGCAAGGCTGAGGATCAGCCGGGGAATAGGGGTCTCGGTCATTTTATGATATTGCACCGCAGTGCGGTCCTGCTGGGTCATGGGAAAATATCCTCCTTCAAAAACGAGAAAACCGCCCCTTCCAGAGCGGCAGATAAGTTTTGTAAAAACAGTATAACGCAGTTGCGGCAAAATGTCGAGAGGGAGAAAAAACGGCCTTTCGCCCCTGCGAAGGGGCGAAAAAGAGGGCGAAAACAGGGTGGTTTCTATATAAAGTGCTAAAGAATTGTCGAATTGCTTGTGAAAAATCACGATATGTGGTATTCTTTATAAGAAGGAATTGGAAAAATCTGTGCATTTTTATGATTGGGAGGGATTTATACATGAAATCCGTAGCACAAACTGTGATCGAGGCCGACCGCTTTTATACCATTGCCGCTCACACCGGCAACGTCATTCAGGCAGTGGAGGGCAGCAAGGACGGCGGCACTGTCCGTCTGGGCAAGTACGACCACAAGCCCGAACAGGAGTGGAGCTTTGTCCGCGAGGGCGATGGCGTGTACCGCATCCGCAACCGCGCCTCCGGCAAGCTGCTGGATCTGACCATGACCGGCACCGCCAACGGCACCTGGCTGCACTTGTGGGAGGACGTGGGCGGCACGTCCCAGATGTGGAAGGTAGAGCACACCCCGGAGGGCACCGTGCGTCTGCGCTCATCTTGGGCGGGCGGCAAGTGCGTGGACACCGTGGGTCTGGGTGCCGAAGTGGGCGCTGTGCTGCAGATCTGGCAGGAAGTGCCCGGCGGTGGCGACCAGCTGTGGGTGATCTCTGAGGTGAAGGACCGCGTAAAGCGTGCCGCTAAGGTTGAGCAAGCAGCACCCGCTGCCGAGACTACGGCTGCACCGGCTAAGGAAGCCGCTCCCGCCAAGAAGCCCGCAGCCCGCAAGCCCCGCACCACCAAGAAGGTGGAGGAGAAGCCCGCTGCAAAGGCCGCAGAGCCGGTCAAGGCAGAAAAGCCCGCCGCGAAGAAAACCGCTAAGGCAAAGGCTGCTCCTGCTGTGGAGACTAAGACTGCGACTGCTGCAAAGGCTGAACCGGCTGTCAAAGCTGCACCCGCAGCGGAAGCCAAGGCTGCCCCTGCCGCAAAGCCCAAGGCAAAGCGTGCACCCTGCAAAAAGACCGTAAAGAAGTAAAAACCATAAATAGCAAAAAAATCGGACAGACTGAGGTCTGTCCGATTTTTTTTTGCGTTTGTATAAGCTTTTTATGCAGCAGGGGAGGCGGCATCGCTCTGGGCAGCGGTCTGCACGAACTGAATGATGCTCTCGATGGTCTGGCGCAGCTGCACAAGGCTTTCCACGTCAGAGTCCTGCATCCGGGAGGTGGGAGCGGTCACCACGGTCTGGGCGGCAGTCACCGTGCCGGAAAGCTCTGCATGGATGTGGTGGGCGGGCACGTCCAGCAGGATGTGCACCTTGGGGGACAGGGTCTTGAGCAGCCCCTGCTTTTCGATGCCCAGAATCAGCTGCGGTGCGTCCTCCCCGGCGGCGAGGTTCGGCAGCTGAAGGTAGAGGTAGCCCTCCTTGGCGTTGGCGGGCTGCACGGTTTTAAGCTGCTTCAAGTCCAGCTGGAAGTCGTTCACCTGCTGCAAGCCAGTGGCGGCGGGGTCTACCCCCAGCAGGGTGGCCAGCTGGTCTTGGGAAATGTAGCTGCCCAGCGACCAGCCCGGCAGCAGCAGGCTTGCCAGCGGATACTCGGCAACAACCGTGCTGCGCAGCTTGTTGTACAGCTGCCCGGCGTCGTACAGGGTCTCTTCCTCGCTGATGTACATCCGGGTCAGAGGGGCGTCGTTGACGGTGCTGGTGCCCGTCGGGTACAGCGCCAGCTGCACCGCCCGGGGGGTGTACTGGCCGGTCAGGCTGCCGGTGGTGCCGCCGAACTTGTCCAGCAGGGCGTAAAGGGCAGGGGGCTCGGCCTCGGTGGAGGTGATGGTGTAGTCCAGCGCAAAGCTGGCACCGCTCTGAAATGCTTTGATCTTGCGGCTGACCAGGCTGTACAGCACCGCCGCAGCCACCGCGCACACCAGAACCAGACACAGCAGAACGATCAGCGCCGCCCGCAGGCCGGTGCGCTTTTTGTGGGAAGATGCCATGGGGAAACCTCTCCTTCCGGTAAAACGTATTTGTTTCAGCATAACGGAACTGTACGCAAATGTCAAGCGCCGCAAATTGCGGACAAAACAAAAAACCTGAAACATTTCTGTTTCAGGTTTCTGGCGGAAAGATGGGGATTCGAACCCCAGAACGCTTTTGACACGTTACACGATTTCCAGTCGTGCGCCTTAGACCAACTCAGCCATCTTTCCACATCTTTTGTTCTGCCTTTGGGCGGGTGCCCTTGGCGCTCCACTATAATACCTGAAAGCAGGCTTTTTGTCAAGGATTTTTTTGAAAAAAATCAGACTTTTTTAAAAATGACGAAAAACCGCGAAAAAACGTTCTGCCGCATGGACGGAAAGCGCAAAAAGCCCTTGACGTACCCTTGAAATGGGTCTATATTGAGGGCAAAGAGCGCTGTGGTGGGTCATTTTGTGCCGCAGCGGCGGGAAATATAAGGAGGATGTTTTATGACTTATCCTGAAGTGCTTGCCAATGCCCGTACCTGCATTGGTCAATACTGCAAGGCCTGCCCGGTGTGCAACGGCGTGGCCTGTAAAAACCAGATCCCCGGCCCGGGTGCCAAGGGCGTGGGCGATACCGCGATCCGCAATTATAATAAGTGGGCGGACATCCGGGTGAACATGGACACCCTGTGCCCCGGCGGTGCACCGGACACCACGCTGGAACTGTTCGGCAAAAGCTTCCGCTATCCCTTCTTTGCGGGCCCTGTGGGCGCAGTGAACCTGCACTACTCCGATACCTACACCGATATGACTTATAATGATGTGCTGGTACGCGCCTGTGCCGAAAACGGCATTGCCGCCTTTACCGGCGACGGCACCAACCCCACCGTGATGGAGATGGCTACCCGCGCCATCGGCGCTGCGGGCGGCTGCGGCGTGCCCACCATCAAGCCGTGGAACATCGACACCATCCGGGAAAAGATGGCACAGGCCAAGGCCAGCGGCTGCTTTGCCGTGGCTATGGACGTGGATGCAGCGGGTCTGCCCTTCCTGAAGAACATGACCCCGCCCGCCGGCAGCAAGAGTGTGGAGGAGCTGGCCGAGATCGTGCAGCTGGCGGAGCGTCCTTTCATCGTCAAGGGTGTGATGACCGTCAAGGGCGCACTGAAGGCAAAGCAGGCCGGTGCTGCTGCCATCGTGGTGTCCAACCACGGCGGCCGCGTGCTGGACCAGTGCCCCGCCACCGCCGAGGTGCTGCCGGAGATCGCCGAAGCCCTCAAGGGCACCGGCGTGAAGGTGCTGGTGGACGGCGGCATCCGCACCGGCGTGGATGTGTTCAAGGCGCTGGCGCTGGGCGCAGAGGGCGTGCTGATCTGCCGCCCCTTCGTGACCGCTGTCTACGGCGGCGGCGCAGAGGGCGTGAAGTGCTACATCGATAAGCTGGCCGGGGAGCTGGCCGACACCATGCAGATGTGCGGTGCCCATACGCTGGCTGAGATCACCCCGGATATGGTGCGGGTCTGATTTTTCGGCGTAGAAAACGATTTTAATGGCCTCCGCCTTGCTTTAGCCATATTCAGCGGAAAGAACCTTATTTATAGAACAATGCCGGGCAGACTGCGGTCTGCCCGGCATTGTATTTTCACGAGAGGGGTCGTAGTGGAGAGCGGCAGCTGCTGGAAATCGTCTTACTTCAAAGTGCCATCCAACACCTGCTGGTAATACCACGGCTTCGGGGCGTGGAAGGTCTTGCCGCTGAGGAAGGCAAAGTCCGGCTGGGTGAAGCGGGGCATGGTCAGCTCCCATGCGCACAGCGCCTGATACTTCAGCTTCAGCTCCCGGTTGGCGCTGTTGTTGCCGTACTTGCTGTCGCCAAGGATGGGGCAGCCGATGCTGGCCATGTGGGCGCGGATCTGGTGGGTGCGGCCGGTGATCAGCTGCACCTTCAGCAGCGCCAGACGGCCGGAGACGGCGATGGTCTCGTACCGGGTCTCCACCTCCTTGGCACCGGGCTGCTTGTCCTCCACGATCTTCACGATGCCGCGGTCGGCGTCCTTCAGCAGGTAGCCGCCCAAGGTGGCATCCGGCGGCATGGGACGGCCAAAGGTGACGCAGAGGTAGGTCTTTTGCACCTCGCGGTTCTTGATGGCAGAAAGGAACAGCTCCTCGGCCTCCGGGGTCTTGGCAATGATCACAAGGCCGCTGGTGCCGGTGTCCAGCCGGTGGCACAAAGCGGGGGTGTACAGGTCGTTCTCCTTGTACTCGCCCTGCTTGTTCAGGTACAGCAGCGCACGGTTCAGCAGGGTGTCGTCCTCCGGGCCGTCCACCGCAACACCGGCGGGCTTGTTCACGATCAAGATCTGCGGGCAGTCGTACACCACCTGCGCCGGGGTGCGGGCGTTTTTCCACGCAGGGCCATCTACCCGGCGGTCGGCGTCCAGCACGTCGTCCAGAATGAACAGCTTGATCTCATCGCCCGCCATCACGCGGGTGGAAAGCGGCTGCTTTTTGCCGTTCAGCTTGATTTTGTTTTCCCGCAGCGCCTTATTCAGGCGGCCGGAGGTCAGGGCGGGGTATTGCTGGGTCAGATAATTGTCCAGCCGGGTGGGGGCAAGACATTTTACTTTTAAAATTTTCACGGGAAATTCCTCTCTATCTTAAAATCAGTCGCAATAAAATGGGTTCTTGATTCGTTTTTATTGTAGCGGAACGGAAACGTTCCGTCAAGCAAGAGAAAGAAGGTTTTCGTATGAGATGGAACCATAAAATAGTGACACTTACTGTGCTTTTGGCTATTGGGATAACAATGGTGGGCTGTGGGGCGTCCAGTTCCACGGCTGGAAGCACAGCGGCTTCCACGGCAAGCACGACATCTTCGGAGGCGCAAAAAACGGAAGTACAGCCAATGCAAGGTGTTTTACTGAGTGACCCACTTTCGGATGGCACTTATCACATCAGTTTTGAAAGTGATAAAGTATGGGTCGGTGAACGCAAGAATACCATCAACAATGCTGTTGTATACGACTATGACCGGTACACAGCCACAGATATTGAAGCGTTGAGCGAAGGAGATACCATTGTAACACATCTAAACGGGACAGAGGAAATTACAGCCCTAACAGTGGAAAGCGTTGAGAGAGAAAACAACTATGTGACCATCAACGGTGGAATAGAAGAAGGTGGTATTGACTTATGCAAAGAGGATGACCACTACCGGACTCTGACATGGGATGATTTTCCCGCTTATTATGAAGTTGGAGTGGTTAAGCAACTTGTTATGGCAGACGATATCGAACTATCGGACGGTGCAGCAGACTTTGAAGCCGACCCAGTGATCGTAAAGGGAGATCGGGCGGTTTGTGATGCAATGAGCAATGAAGAAGATGCTTATGGGTGGAATGCAGGAAACACGACCGTGACCATCCAAAACGGCGAGATAACCCGTGCAGACCGCATCTGGGTGCCGTAAATTTTGCTCAAAACCGTTGACAAACGTTTTGCGTATGCTATAATTTAGCTGTACGCAAAGGGGCACTGTGCCTGCTTTGCGGAATGTAAAATTATGACAGATGGCAATGATGGGGTCAGAAATGCACACACCACCGTCCAGAGAGAGCGCCCACGGCTGTAAGGTGCTCCGGTCGGGATCATTTCGCGCCACCCCGGAGCTTCCGGCGAATGTAAACCGGACGCTGCGCAGCGTTAATGCGCCGAAAGCGGCAGGGGACAAGTGATCCTTTGCAATTTGGGTGGTACCACGGAGTTTGATGTACAAGCAGCCTTCGTCCCTTTTGGGATGAGGGCTGTTTTTTGTTTTTTCACCGTGCCGCCCCTCTGCCATAACAGCATAAAAAACGGCGCATAAGCGCCAAAGACGATTGAGGAGAGAAAGATCTATGCAATGGACCGGTTTGAATGAACTGCGCGAAAAGTACCTGAGCTTCTTTGAAAGCAAGGGTCATCTGCGTCTGGACAGCTTCCCCCTTGTTCCCAAGAACGACCCCAGCCTGCTGCTGATCAACAGCGGCATGGCACCCATGAAGAAGTGGTTCCTGGCACAGGAGGAGCCGCCCCGTCATCGCGTGACCACCTGCCAGAAGTGCATCCGCACCCCGGATATCGAGCGCGTGGGCATCACTGCCCGCCACGGCACCTTCTTTGAGATGCTGGGCAACTTCTCCTTCCAGGATTACTTCAAGGACGAGGTCATCCCTTGGGCTTGGGAGTTCCTGACCAGCGATGAGTGGATGGCCATCCCCAAGGACCGCCTGCACATCTCTGTGTACGAGGAGGACGACGAGGCCTACGATATCTGGACCAAGAAGGTCGGTATTGCCCCGGACCACATGGTGCGTCTGGGCAAGGAGGACAACTTCTGGGAGCACGGCTCCGGCCCGTGCGGCCCCTGCTCTGAGATCTACTTTGACCGCGGCCCCGAGTACGGCTGCGGCAAGCCGACCTGCGGCGTGGGCTGCGACTGCGACCGCTATATGGAGATCTGGAACCTCGTGTTCAGCCAGTTCGACGCCGACGGCAAGGGCCACTACGAGCGTCTGGCACGCCCCAACATTGATACCGGCATGGGCTTGGAGCGTCTGGCTTGCGTGATGCAGAACGTGGGCAACCTGTTCGAGGTGGATACCGTGCAGAGCGTGCTGCACCATGTGGAGCACATTGCAGGCAAGACCTACAAGCAGGACCCCAAGACCGATATCTCCATCCGCGTCATCACCGACCATATCCGCAGCTGCACCTTTATGGTGTCTGACGGCATCCTGCCCTCCAACGAGGGCCGCGGCTATGTGCTGCGCCGTCTGCTGCGCCGCGCCGCCCGCCACGGCCGGATGCTGGGCATCGACCACCCCTTCCTCGTGGATCTGGTGGAGACCGTCATCCAGTCCAGCGAGTCCGCTTACCCCGAGCTGCGCGAGCATGACGCCTATATCAAGAAGGTCATCGGCACCGAGGAAGCAAACTTTGCCCGCACCATCGATGCCGGCATGAACATCCTGAACAACATGATCGACCGTCTGGAGAAGGCACACGAGAAGCTGCTGAGCGGCTTGGACGTGTTCAAGCTGAACGATACCTTCGGCTTCCCGCTGGATCTGACCAAGGAGATCGCTGCCGAGCAGGGCTTGGAGATCGACGAGAACGGCTTCCACGCAGAGATGAAGAAGCAGAAGGAGCGCGCCCGCGCCGAGCGTCTGAAGAAGAACATCTCCGGCTGGAGCGAGGATCTGTT
>CAKSYT010000002.1 GCA_934524985.1 uncultured Faecalibacterium sp.
TGTGCCTTGAACATCAGCTGGTTCTCGTCGGTGCGCAGGTCGATCCAGCGGTAGTCGATGCGCTGGTCGATGCTGGAGCGCTCCACAGCCTTCTTTTTCTTGGTGGCTGCGATCTCCTTGCGGACGATGGGCAGTGCATCGGCGGTGCTCTCCACCTCGATGCTCTCGGGGATCATCTCCACGCCGCCCATCTTGACGTAGTCGTTCTCCATCACCTTACCGGTGACGGTGATGACAGAGTCCGGGGTGAGCTGGTCGATGGTATCCACCAGCTCGGGGTGGTCGGCCTTT
The DNA here is from genome assembly GCA_934524985.1 of uncultured Faecalibacterium sp. GTDB lineage: Bacteria > Bacillota > Clostridia > Oscillospirales > Ruminococcaceae > Faecalibacterium. The sequence continues at coordinate 292 of CAKSYT010000002.1, forward strand.
TCCACCGTGATCTGCAGCTTGCCGGTAATATCCTTCAGCACGATAAATGCCATATACTTGCTGTTGCGCAGGTTCTCGATAAAGCCCTGCACCTTCACCGTGCCGCCGATGGCCTTTTGAGCCTCATTGATATAGGTGCGTTCCATAATATAGGAATCCTCCTTTAACGTCTTGTGTACTGTTTTATTATACGCTTTTCAGGGGATAAATCAAGAGATATGCCAATTTCAGCCGGTCTGTGCTGTGCTTTCTGTAAAAATGAGGACACCGGAGCGTCGGCTAAGGCTCCGGTGTCTCCATATAATAGATCATTTTTCGTCATGCAGGGTGCCGGTGCCGCCCTCTACCACGCCGTCATGCTTGAGCACGGCGGTAATGGTGCCAAAGAAGCACTTCACATCCAGCCCAAAGCTGATATGCTCCACATACCAGCCGTCCAGCTTTGCCTTTTCGGCAATTTCCAGCTCGTCCCGGCCATGGATCTGCGCCCAGCCGGTCAACCCCGGGCGCACATCGTTTGCACCGTACTTATCCCGCTCAGCCAGCAGGTCGTACTGGTTCCACAGCGCCGGGCGCGGGCCGATGACCGCCATATCTCCCACAAGGATATTCCACAGCTGGGGCAGCTCGTCCAGACTGGTCTTGCGCAGAAAGCGCCCCATACGGGTGATATACTGCTCCGGGTCGTGCAGCAGATGAGTGGGCATATCGTGCGGGGTGTCGATGCGCATGGTGCGGAACTTGAGGATCTGGAAATGCCGCTTGCCGATGCCCACACGCTTCTGCCGGAAAAACACCGGCCCTGGAGAGTCCAGCTTGATGGCAACAGCCAAAAGCAGCAGCAGCCACGAAAGGCACAAAATGCCGCAGGCTGACAGGAAAATATCCAACAGTCGTTTGATCTGATTCCGATACATAAATAGAACTTCCTCCGTTTTCTACGGGTGTACCGCCTTATTATAGCAGTATGGGCAGCATTTTTCAATTGCAGGCTGCGCCCGACGGGCGATATTTGCCGCTTTTGGAGAGAATAGGGCGCTTTACCTCTTGTTTTTTACCTAATATCGCGCTATAATAGGCAATTGCTATGTTCACACAAGGCGTATTGTAGGAGGTAGATAACTCATGGCTACGACCAGCCGTTCCACAGACCTGACCAGCGGGCCCATGCTGCAAAAGATCATCTTGTTTTCCGTGCCGCTGGCGGCATCCAGCATTCTGCAATTGCTGTTCAATGCCGCCGACGTTGTGGTGGTGGGGCGCTTTGCAGGCAGCACGGCGCTGGCTGCCGTTGGCTCCAACGGCGCGTTGATCAATCTGCTGGTCAATCTGTTCGTCGGGCTTTCGCTGGGGGCCAACGTGGTGGCAGCCCGGTGCTTTGGTGCCCGGGACGAAAAGGGCGTACAGGATACGGTGCACACTGCTGTAGCGCTGGGCTTGGTCAGCGGCGTGCTGCTGGCGGTGGTGGGCTTTTGCGCCGCGCGCGGCCTGCTGGAGCTGATGAGCTGCCCGGAGGACGTGATCGGTCTTTCCACCCTGTACCTGAAGATCTACTTTATCGGAATGCCCATGACCATGCTGTACAACTTCAGCAGTGCGCTGCTGCGGGCCGTGGGCGACACCAAACGCCCGCTGTACTGTCTGGCCGCTGCCGGTGTCATCAACGTGGTGCTGAACCTGGTCTTTGTCATCGGCTTTTCCATGAGCGTAGCGGGCGTGGCACTGGCTACCATCATCAGCCAGACCGTGTCCGCGCTGCTGGTGACCGGGATGCTCGTCCGGGAGGAGGGCGCACTGCGGCTGGATCTGCGGCGGCTTGCCTTCCACGCCGGGACGCTGAAGCAGATCTTGCTCATCGGTCTGCCTGCCGGGCTGCAAAGCACGGTGTTCAGCCTTTCCAACGTGGTCATCCAGTCCTCCATCAACTCCTTCGGCTCCATGGTGGTAGCGGGCAACTCTGCCTCCTCCAATCTGGAGGGCTTTGTGTACACCGCCATGAACGCTTTTGCGCAGGCCGCTGTCACCTTTACCAGCCAGAACATCGGCGCGCGCAAGTACCAAAACCTTGACCGTGTGATCCGCAACTGTCTGCTGTGCGTCGTGGTCACCGGCCTTGTGCTGGGCGGCGGCGCAGCGCTTGCAGGGAACCAGCTGCTGCGCTTCTACTCCTCGGACACTGCGGTCATTGCTACCGGCGTTGAGCGGCTGCGCCTGATCTGCGGCTTCTATCTGCTGTGCGGCATTATGGATGTGCTGGCCAGCAGTCTGCGCGGGCTGGGGTACAGCGTGCTGCCCATGGTGGTAAGTCTTGTGGGCGTGTGCGCCCTGCGGCTGGTGTGGATCGCCACTATTTTCCAGCTGAACCGCACCCCCTTTATGCTGTACATCAGCTACCCCCTCAGCTGGGCGCTGACTGCGCTGGTGCATTTGGGCTGTCTGCTGGTAGTGCGGCGGCATCTGCGCCAGAAGCAGCAGCAGACACAGGCGGCATAAATCCTTTTTTGTATAAAAGCAACGCCGGGCAGGCCAAAAGGTCTGTCCGGCGTTGCTTTTACTATATCACAGGGCCACATCCAGTGCCATCATCAGCGCAAACCCCAGCACGATGCTGATGACACCGGCCACTTCATCCGGTTCCACCGCCTCAGGGATCATCTCCTGTGCGGTCACACACACCATACAGCCCGCTGCCGCGCTCATAAGCCACGGCAGCGCTGCACCTACCCACTCGGCCAGCACAAAGGCCAGCACCGCGCCCAAAGGCTCCACCAGCCCGGAAGCTGCCCCGGCGGCAAAGGACTGCCACCGGGTGCGCCCGCTCTGGGTCAGCGGCAGACTGACCGCCGCACCCTCCGGGATGTTCTGCAAACCGATGCCGAGGCTCAGCGCCAGCGCCCCGCTTACGGCATCCGCGTCCCCGTGCAGCGCCAACGCCGCAGCCAGCCCCACCACCATGCCTTCCGGCAGGTTGTGCAGAGTGACCGCCAGCACCATGCGCCCGCAATGCCCGGGGCCGCCAGCCAGCAGCTGCCCGGCGGCATCCTCCAGCCGCAAAAGCCCCACAGCGCCTAAAATAAGCCCCAGCGCCGGGGGCACCCATGCCGCCCTGCCCTGCGACCGGGCAATGGCCGGCAGCAGCAGGCTCCACACACTGGCCGCCAGCATGATGCCCGCCGCCATCCCGCACAAGATGCGCCGGGTAGCCGGTCTTGTCTGCCTGCGCAGCAAAAACACCCCTGCTGCTCCCAGCGCGGTACACGCTGCCGGGAACAGCCAGACCCCAAGTGTGAAAACAATCCGGTTCAAGCCGCATTCCCCCTTTGCCCGTTGTATGCACAAACGGGCAGAAAGGTGCAAGCTTAGAAATCGTCCTCGCTGCTGTCGCAGCTGTCTGCATCGCAGTCTGCGTCATCGGACGCAAAGCTGTCGGTGCTGTCCGTGCTGAAATTGCGCTCGAATGCAGTCATGTACTGGGCGTAGCCCTCGTCACCAGTGCCAAAGTAGCCAAAATCAAAATCTTTCATCGTGTTATCCTCCACAAATGTTTTTGCTGTTCAGCCTTCCGGGGGATGTCCGTCCCTCGCTATGCTTCTATTATCCACATTTGCAGTCCAACAAAAAGGATTTTTAATAGATTGTTTCAAGTTTTTCTATTATTGTGTTTTCTGCCCGGCGATATAGGTGCTATCCCGGGCTTTATTTTTACCAAAAAGTCTTTTACTTTTGGCGAAACTTTATGACAACTATGCAGATTCTTTACATGGATTATAACTTTCGACCAAAATCCTCTTGATTTTTTTCAAAAACGGACTAGAATATAGCATCGCAGTGAGGTGCTGCGGAGCGCCCGCTGCTAAACACACATAGGAAAAAACAAGGAGATCATTGATATGAAACTCAAGAATATTTGCATCGCTGTTGTCGCTCTGGCTCTGGCTGCTGGCATGACCGCTTGCGGTGGTACTTCTGCCGCCGCTGCTTCCTCCACCTCTGAGGCTGCTTCTGCAAGCACCACCGCTGTTTCCGAGGCTGCTTCTTCTGAGGCTGCTTCCAGCGAGGCCGCTTCCTCTGAGGCTGCATCTTCCGAGGCTGCTTCCTCTGAGGCCGCTGTCAGCGAGGCTGCTTCTTCTGAGGCTGCTTCCACCACTGCCGCCTAAGTTTAGCGCGCACAGCGTACATAACAAAATAGCAATAGGCCGTTGCGCATTGTTTTGTGCAGCGGCCTTTTTGGTTGCGCAGAAAGATTTTAAATGCCCTCCGCGTGCGCTATGGGCATAACTAGCGGAATGATTTTTTCTTTTTTCGGGATACCGGGTCGTCTGCGGACGCCCCGGTATCCCATTTTATGAAAAAAGACCGCCGCACAAAGCCATGTACAGCAGTCTCCTTGCGTTTGAAAAGTAAACTTCCCAGTATCATTTTTCAAGAATTGCGCGGATCTGGGCAAGGTCGGCGGCAAAGGCGATGTTCCGCTGCCGCGCCGGGGTGGAAAGCCCCATGGCGATCATCTGCTGCAAAAGCTGGTGCAGGGGCTGATAGTAGCCGTTCAGGTCGTAGAGGATGCAGGGTGCGTCCAGCTGCCCTAACGACAACTTGCTGATGACCTCAGTGATCTCCTCCAGCGTACCGGTACCGCCGGGAAACGCGATAAAGGCATCGCCCAGCTCGATCATTTTGGTCTTGCGGGCGGGGATATCCTCGGTCACGATCAGCTCGGTCAGTCCCTCATGCTGCAGCTCTGCGTCCAGAAAGCACTTAGGCTCTACGCCGGTCACCCTGCCGCCTGCGGCCAATACACTGTCGGCTAAGAGCCCCATCAGTCCGCTTTTGCTGCCGCCGTACACCAGCGCGTTGCCGCTTTCGCCGATCCAGCGTCCCAGCTGCTGCACGGCCTGCGGCAGTGCAGGGTCGGTGCCAAGGTTTGCCCCCAGATACACGGTAATATTCATTTGGTCAACCTCTCCTTCCGGGTCAGATGCTCCACAGCACTGCGCCCAGCACCGCAGAAAGCAGGATCATCCCGATGGGAGATGGCGCTTTCTGCGTTTTCTTTTTATAGGCAAAATGCAGGATGCCCAAAAGGGCAAACACTGCCAGCGCACGCATATCCGGGGCAAAGCCGCCGGAAACGGTGGTAAAGCCCCCCAGCGTGGAAAGCCCCATGGTGCAGGCGGTAGCCAAGATCATAGCCACCACGCAGGGGCGCACCCCGGCCAGAAAGGCGTTGACCCCGGCGTACTTCATCAGGCTGTGCAGCGCCGCTGCGATGAGCAGAATGATGACAAAAGAAGGCAGCACCACCCCTACCGTTGCCGCAAATGAGCCTGCCAACCCCGCCTGCGAAGCGCCGATAAAGGTGGCCATATTCACCGCCAGCGGGCCGGGCGTGGACTCTGACACCGCGATAAAGCTGAGAAATTCGCTCTCGGTCAGCCAGCCATGCCCCAGCACCGTTTCCCGCACCAGCGAGATCATGCCGTAGCCGCCGCCAAAGGACACCGCACCGATGACCAGAAAGTTCCAGAACAGTTGCAGTAAGATCATTTTGTGCCGCCTTTCTTTCCCTGCCCTACTGCACAGGCCAGCACCCTGGCTGCGCCGCAAAGCAGAATGCAGCAGATGGAGGAGAAGTTTACCGCCAGCACAGAGCAGCCCACCATAGCCGCCAACACCACCGCCACCACTGCCATGTTAAAGAGAGAACGCTGCAAATTTTTGAGCATCTTGACCCCAGCGGATAAAATCAGGTAGATGACACAGGCCTGAATCCCCTTAAAAGCATTTGCCACCACCGTCAGCTGCAAAAAGCGGTCGAAGAAGAGCGAAATAAGGTAAATGACCCCAAAGGACGGCAGGCACACTGCCAGAGTGGAAGCCGCCGCACCGGCGACACCGGCCAGCTTATAGCCGATGTAGGTGGCGCTGTTCACCGCCACAGGGCCGGGGGTGGACTCGGCAATAGCGACCATATCCAGAAATTCCTCCCGGGTGAGCCAGCGCTTTTCCTCCACAAATTCGTGCTCCAGCAGCGCCACCATGGCGTAGCCGCCGCCAAAGGTAAAGGCACCGATCTTAAAAAAGGTGCCGAACAGCTCCTTGATTTTGGACATAGGCATTTTTCCTCCGGGCGCTTACTGCTTGACCGGCTCCAGCTCCAGATAGCACTCGAAAGCCGTTTTGTCCTCGTGCTTGGCAATAAAGTACCAGCCGTCATCCGAGGGGGTGTAGAACACCTCCACCTGCTGTCCCATACGGACCTCACGATGGTAATTGATGGAAGCAAATTTTACAACGTTATTGCGCATGATCTCCAGCGGCAGGGCGTCGCAGACGATATCCAGATAAAAAGCGTTGTTGATGTGGTAGTGCAGGTCGCACTGGGAGTAGCGCGCCGTAACCAGACCGGCGCTGGTCAGGCTGTCCCGGCGCTTATGCAGCGAAAGAGGCAGCTCCCCTTCCACCATCTCGTTCCAGTAGCCTTCTACCGTCCAGTCCGGCTGGCGCAGGAGATGACCATCCTCAAGGCTGGACATGATCCAGCGGCTGTCCACCATGGCAACCTCCTGCCCGGCTTCGTCCGTAAGGGTGGTGATACGCTTGATGGAGCCGCGGAGGCACTTCTCTGAGCGGGAGCAAAGGGTCAGGGTCTCGCCCCGGCGGGGCACGCGGTTAAAGCGCAGCGCCTGCTTGCCCACCAGAAACGCTACACCGTGATCCACAAAAAACTGGTCGTCCATGCCGAATTTCCGGGCGTGCATGGCGGACACCTGCTCCACATAGCGCAGCAGAGCGCTGGCCTTGAGCAGGCTGTGGCAGTCTGCATCGGCATTTTCTACCACGGCGGTATCTTCATAATAAAACTGTTCCATAGTCTTTCCCTCCTATCGGAAAAAGGCCGCCGCACCACATCCGGGACGGCAGCCTTGGCAGAACGATCAATACTGATTGCGGTTCTTTCTGCGCACCTTGCGCCAGATATTGAAGCAAGCCAGCGCCAGCATAGCCAGCAGCAGCATTAAAAACAGGTAGCTGCCGCCGCCTTCATCGTAGCTCTTCATCTCGCTCCACTTCAGGTCCAGTTCGCTGTTTACCTCGTCGCTCAGGGCGGTGAACACCTTCTCGCGGGCGGCGTCCTCTTCAGACGGGTAGGCGATCTCGCTGGTCTTCAGATCCTCGTCCAGCACCTCCCACACATCGTGCATAGGGGTGGTGTAGCCGATATACTCGCTGTTGGCCTTGCCGATGTCGGTCTCGCACATAAAGTTGATGAACATCTCGGCGGCTTCCTTGTGCTCGCTGGCGGCGGGCACAGCCATGCAGTCCACCGAAAGCACACTGCCCTCCTCCGGGAACACCCAAGCCAGATCCGGGTTATCATCGATCATGGTAATGGCATCGCCGGAGTAGTACACGCCGATGGCAGCCTCGCCGCCGATCATCTTATCAAAGATCTCGTCCATGACGTAGGCCTGCACCAGTGGCTTCTGCGCCTTGAGTTCCTCTACCACCTCATCCACCTCTTCCGGGGTGGCGGGGTTGATGCTGTGGCCGCTCTTGAATGCAGCAATGGCGTAGGCATCGCGGCTGTTGTTGAACATCAGGATGTTGCCCGCATACTGCTCGTCCCACAGGTCTGCCCAGCAGGTGGGGGCTTCGTCTACCATGGTGGTGTTGTAGATGATGCCGGTGGTGCACAGCATATAGGGCACGGTGTAGGCGTTCTGCGGGTCGTAATCCGGGTTGCGGTAGCCTGCATCGATCTTTTGGAAATTGGGGATATTGTCGTAGTCAAGGGGTGCAAGCATTCCCTCGTTGATCATCTTTGCCACCATGTAGTCGGAGGGGATGATCACATCGTAGTTGGCTGCGCCGGACTTGAGCTTGGCGTACAGGGACTCGTTGGAGTCGAAAGTGGTGTAGTTCACCTTGATGCCGGTCAGCTTTTCAAAGGCGGCTACCACGTCCACGCTGTCATCCGAGCCGTTGGAGATGTACTCGCCCCAGTTATAGACGTTCAGGGTGACGTTCTGCCCCTTGAAGCGGGTCCAGTCGTAAGCGTCCGACACCGAGACGTCCTCGGTCACCTCGATGGTACCGGCGGCAAACACCGGCAGTGCGGCGCACAGCGCCACAGCCAGCGTCAGCAGCAATGCAGCAATGCGTTTCATCATGCGCCCTCCTCTCGCAGCGTTTTCTGATCCTTGCGGTAGCTGCGGCTCTCCATGGCATTGGACACCAGAATAACGCTGAGGATGACCACAAACATAATGGTGGACAGCGCGTAGATCTCCGGGCTGACCTTCTTGCGGGTCATGGAGTAGATGGCAATGGGCAAAGTCTCCACCGTACCGCAGTTGAAGTAGGAGATCATGAAGTCATCAATGGAATAGGTCAGGCAGATGAGGAAAGCCGACAGAATGGCGGGGCTGATCTCCGGCAGAATGACCTTGAAGAAGGCCTGCCGGGGGTCGCAGCCCAGATCCAGCGCTGCCTCGTACAGCTTGACATCCAGCTGCTTGAGCTTGGGGCTTACGTTAAAGATAACGTAGGGCACGTTGAACGCGATATGCGCAATGAGCAGCGTGGGCAGACCCATGATGTTATCCGGCAGCCACGCGGACTGCGCGGCAAAGCGCTGGTAGGCCACGAACAGCAGCATCAGGGAGATGCCGGTGATGATCTCCGGGTTGACCACCGGGATGTAGGTGATGTTGGTCACCAGCAGGCGGCTTTTGCGGCTCATGGAAGCAATGCCAAGGCTGGCTGCCGTGCCCAGCACCGTGGCGATGATGGCAGACAGCACTGCTACCTCAACGGACACCCACAGCGCATGGAGGATGGACGCATTCGTGAACAGGCTGCGGTACCACTTAAAGGTAAAGCCGGTAAACAGCGAATAGCCCTTGCTCTGGTTGAAGCTGAACACGATCATGTAGGCAATGGGCAGATACATGAAGCAGAAGAACAGGATGATGTAGACCCGCTGCATCAGGCGCAGATGTTTTGTTTTCATCAGGATACGCCCTCCATTTCATCCTCGTCAAAGCTGGACGTAAAACTCATGCACAGCAGCACGATGATCATCAGCACCAAGCTCATGGCAGAGCCGACGTTCAGGTTATAGCTGTTGCCCAAGAACTGCATCTCGATCAGGTCGCCGATCAGCAGGTTGGAGCCGCCGCCCAGCATACGGCTGATGACAAAGGTAGACACCGCCGGCACGAACACCATGGTAATGCCGGTGCTGATGCCCGGCACGCTCATGGGGATGAGCACCCGCACAAGGGTCTTGGTGGTGTTGGCGCCAAGATCCTGCGCAGCCTCCACAAGGCTCTGGTCAATCTTGGTCATGCTGGTGTACAGCGGCAGGATCATGTAGGGCACATAGTTATACACCATGCCCAGCACCACCGCGCCGGAGGTGTTGAGCATGGTATAGGGGCCAAGGCCGATAAAGCCCAGCAGGGTGTTCACCGGGCCGTTGACGCTGAGCAGCCCCATCCATGCGTAGGTACGCAGTAGAAAGTTCATCCACATGGGCAGCATGACCAGCATAAGCATGATGTGCTGCTTGTTCACCCGCAGGCGGGACAGGAAATACCCCACCGGAAAAGCGATGATAAGGCAGATGACCGTGGCGATCAGCGCCAGCAGCAGGCTGCGGGCAAACACCGAGCCGTAGCCGCTGATAGAGGTGAGGTTATTCAGGGTAAAGTTGCCCTCGGCATCCGTCATGGCGTAGTACACCACAATGAACAGGGGCACAACGGTAAACAGCACCATCCATACAAAGTACGGATAGGCCAGCTTTTTATCATAGATCTTCATGGCACATCACCCCTCGCTCCGCGCCATGATATGGATCTCGTTGGGGCCGATGCGCATACCAATGGTCTCGCCGGGGGTGCAGGCGCGGGTGGAGTGGATCAGCCACTCGCGGCCCTCGCACTCAACGTGCATCTCAAAGTGCACGCCCTTGAAGATGACGTCGTTCACCACGCCTACCAGCTGGCCCTCCACGGGGGATACCACCTCGATATCCTCCGGGCGCACCACCACCTGCACACTCTGTTCCCGGGCAAAGCCGCGGTCCACGCAGGGGAAGTCCACGCCGGAGAAGGACACCAGAAAATCCTTGTGCATCACGCCGTCCACGATGTTGGAATCGCCGATAAAGTCTGCCACAAAGGCGTTTTTCGGCTCGTTATAGATATCCTCCGGGGTGCCGATCTGCTGTACCTTGCCGCCATTCATGACCACAACGGTATCGGACATGGTAAGCGCTTCTTCCTGATCGTGGGTGACATAGATAAAGGTGATGTTCATCTCGCGCTGCAAGCGCTTGAGCTCCAGCTGCATCTCTTTGCGCAGCTTCAGGTCCAGTGCACCCAGCGGCTCGTCCAGCAGCAAAATCTCCGGCTCGTTGACCAGACTGCGGGCAATGGCCACGCGCTGCTGCTGACCGCCGGACATCTGGCTGATGCTTCGGCGCTCGAAGCCCTTCAAGCCCACGACCTCCAGCATATCGCGCACCTTGCGGCGAATGGTGTCCTCGTCCAGCTTTTTGAGCCGCAGACCAAAGGCCACGTTCTCGAACACGTTCAGGTGCGGGAACAGCGCGTATTTCTGGAACACGGTATTCACCGGGCGCTTGTAGGGCGGCACACCGGTAATGTCCTCCCCTTTCAGCAGCACCTTGCCGGCGTTCGGCTCCAGAAAGCCTGCGATCAGGCGCAGAGTGGTGGTTTTGCCGCAGCCGGAGGAACCGAGCAGCGTCACGAACTCTTTATCATGGATATCCAGATTCAGCCCATCCAGAATGCGCTGTCCATCAAATTCCACTACGATATCCCGCAGTGAAACGACCACCGAGTTGTCCATTTTATATGTTATCCTCCTTGTTCTCAGATACGAAAAAAGACAGGGAACCTGCCCCATCTTTTTTGCGTATAAGGGGCAAGCCGCCCCGCGCAGAAGCATGATTTTGCGCGGCGAGCTTACCCTGTCACGGTTTATAATAAACAATCACAGTCGGATTGTCAATCACTCTGCCGATGTTTGCCGAAACTTTATAAAAAGCTGCAAAAAAATATACGCTGCACCTTGGTTTCGGTGCAGCGTACAAAAGGAATCATTCCTGCGTTTTCAGGTCGTTTTCCGTCAGCAGAAGGGCCTGCACAGTGCTGGTATCCACTGTGTATACCGAAGGTTCATCCCCAACTTGCAGATACCACCCGTCCGTACCGCAGGCGTAGGCCAGCTGCACGGTGGAGCCGTCCTCGCTGGTGACCGTGGCGGTGAATACCGGTGCATCAAAGCCACAGGCAGAAAGGTCAGCGTCCGTGGTCTGGGCAGTAACGTAGGTGCACAAAGCAGACAACAGGCTTTGCACCTTATCCTGTGCAAGGCTGGCGGCGGGGTCAGAAGCCAGCCGCCACACCGTCTCGTAGGCAGAGGAAGAAGCGCTGTCCGCGTCCGTGCTGTCGGCGCTGTCGGTCGGCTCGCTGACGGCATTCAGGGTGACCGAGCTGCCGTCTGCCAGCGTATAGGCTACCTGTGTAATGGCAGAAGCCGTAAGCCCGGTGGGGCAGAAGCTGCCGAAGAGCCCGGCCTTATTCAGCTGGAAGCAGGCAGCTTTGTTGCCGCTGACGGTGTAGATGGCATCGTCCCCGGCTTTTTGCACATAGAGATCCCCGGTGACCGGGTTCTCCGCCCCGAAGGTCAGGGTAGTGCTCTGCCCTGCCGCCGTAACTGTGACGGTGAGCTGCGGGGCATCCAGACCGTAGTCCTCCCCTGCCTGCGGTGTCAGGCTGCGCTTGGCAGCTAGTGCCATCAGGGCGGTGCGCATGGTGTTGCAGGCTCTCTCGTCCAGATGATAGGCGGGGTCCTGTGCCAACTGCCAGCTGCCATCAACATATTGCAGGGTATAGGTCTCGCCGTTGTAGGTGTATTCGATTTGTTCTAAGTCCTCAGCGGCAAAGCTGGAAAGTGGGATGCTGCCCTCTGCGGCGGCGCTTGCGGCCTGTTCGGCCTTTGCGTTGCTGCGGGTCACCGCCCACAGTGCCGCGCCCAGCAGCACTGCCGCTGCCAGCAACGCCAACAGGACACGCTGTTTTGTTTTCATGGCGGTCTCCTTATCTGCGGCGGCGCAGCAGCACCACCACTGCCCCGGCGATGAGCACCGCCGCCGGGAGCACGAACACAAAGATCAGCCCCAGTGCTGCGGCGGTGGAGCCCGCCACCGTGATGGGCTCGGCTTCCAGCGCCTTGGTGTCCACAAGGACATCCTGCCCTACCAGCGAAGCGGCGCAGCCCTGCAAAAAGGTCAGGTTGCCGGGCATGGACTGATAAAGCTGCTCGTTATCCATATTGGGGCAGCCGATCCAGAGGACCTCCGCGCCGGTGTCCTCGTTCCGCGCCCAGACAGCCAGTGCAAAGGGGCCGTCTGCGTCTCCGTCCTCCCGCTCCATGGTGGTAAGGTCGTTGATATCTGCCTTGGCATAGGCAGAGGAGGAACTGTTCAGCAGCGGCTCGGCGGTGACGTCCTCGGTCTCTGTGACCGTGATGCCCTGCGCCACCGACAGCATGACATGGGTGCCGGTATTCACACCATTCAGCGCGGTGCTCTCGGTGGGCGTGCCGTAGTCCGGCAGCAGCGACCATGCAGAGTTATACAGTGCCTTGCTGCTGTCGCCCTCCACCACCATGCCCTCTGCGCGGGCAAGGCCGAACTGCGCCAGCACAGCGTCCAGCTGCGGGGTCTGGGCGTAGACGCTGCTGGTCAGCAGCAGCTTGCCGCCCGCCGCAAGATAATCTTGCAGCTGGCTGATCTCATCCACAAGGCCGTCCCCTGCGGTAAAATCGCTGGTGGGTGCGTTGATGATGAGCAGGTCGCAGTCCTCCGGAATGGTGCTCGTGAGCAGATCCAGCGGCTGTGCGTCGATATTCTGGGCGTCCAGCGCATCGGTCAGGGAGTCGGTCAGGGTCTGCTCGCCGTGGTTGGTGGTATAGTAGGCGTGGCTCTGCCCGGCTGCAGTAAGCTTATAAATGGCAGAGGTGATCTGCTTTTCGCCGCCAAAGGACACGCTGGCAGAGCCGGTGGTGTAGTAGTCGGTATAATCGTACTCGTACAGGTCGGCGGCATTCAGTACGGTGCTGTTCTCCCCGCAGGTGACGATCAGACTGCCACTGGAAACATTCTCCGCGCCGTACTTTGCGGCAAAGGTGGGGTACAGGGTGGGGTCCTTCTGTTCCCAGCTCAGGTGCCCGCTCTCGGCGGCGTAGTGGTCCAGCAGCTTTGTGATGATGGCATCCTCGCTGCCGGTCTCGCAGAGGTAATAGATGTGCACATCCTTTTCCAGCCCCTCCACCAGCGCTTTGGTGCTGTCGCTCAGGGTGTACATTTTGGCCTCGGAGAGGTCGAACTCCGTATATTTTGTGGGGATGGCCCGCACCAGCAGGTTGAGCAGCACCGCCAGCACCAGCACTGCCGCCAGCATAGCGGTGGACAGCAGCCCACTGCGGAACACCCTGCCCTTTTGGGAGGCTGCGTTCTTGTTCCATTTCATCGTTGTGGCCTCCTCTCAGTTCCAGCGGCGCTTTTCCAGCCCCTGCGCGGTAAAAAACAGGAACACCGCTGCCACGGTCAGGTAGTAGACCAGCGTGGGGATGGAAAAGCTGCTGTTGACAAATTCTTCAAAGGGGGTAAACAGGCACAGGGCGCTGAGCACCGCGCTGAAAGCCTCAGTCAGCCAGCTGCTTTTGAGCAGAAACAGTGCCGTAAGCGCCACGCAGCACCCCGCAAAGGAAAGACAGCCCAGCGTAAAGCTTTTGCTGCGTAAGCCCGCCACCACGCTGAGCACGGCGGCAATGGCCGTGAACAGTGCCAGCGCTACTGCACTGCCGGTGGTGAACATGGTACGCAGACTGGGCATCATATAGGCCAGCAGCAGCGCCGCCACGCCGGAGACAGCGGCGATGATCTGGTTTTCGGTCAGGCTGGAAAGGAACACCCCGATGGCAATGGCGGCGCAGCCCATGAGGTAATAGCACAGCAGCGCGGAAAAATTGGCCAGCGTGCTGGTGCCGGTAGCGCCCAGCGCCTTCAGCACAAGGATCATGCCTGCATCCACAAGGCAGGGCAGCGCAAAAATGGTGCAAAGGGCAAAATATTTGCCCAGCACGATGCCGCCCAACGACACCGGGCTTGTAAGCAGCAGCTGGTCGGTGCGGCTGTGGCGTTCCTCGGCAAAGGAACGCATGGTGAGCACCGGAATGTAGAGCAGCAGCACAAAAATGGTGCGGTACAGCGTGTAGTAGCCAAAATCCGGCAGGCCATAGCCCAGATTCAGCGCCACAAAATAGATAGCCGTAGCCGCCAGCATAAAGGCGGTAAGCACCGCACCGATCATGCCGTGAAAGCAGCTGCGGAGTTCTCGTTTAAAGATGGCCAGCATCTCAGTTCTCCTCCCCTTCTGCCGGGGCTTCCTGCTCCGGCTTTTTTTCGGTCAGCGCAAGGAATACCTCCTCAAGGCTGCGGTTCTCGGCGGCAAGCGCCAGCACGGTGCAGCCGGCCTCGGTCAGTGCCCGGGACACGGCAGCGCGGCGGTCGGCGGCGTCCTCGCTCTCGGCGGTAAAGGTGACCTGACCGTCTGCGGCGCTTTCCAGTTCTACCTTGCAGATGCCCGGCACGCTGCGCACCGCAGCCAGCACAGTGTCCGTCTCGCCCTGCGCGGTGGCGCGCAGGCGGCTGCCCGGGTTCAGGGTCTCGCCCAGCTCCTCCGGGCTGCCTACCGCCACCAGACGGCCTTTAGAAAGGATGAGCACCTGCTGACACACGGCCTGCACCTCGCTGAGAATGTGGCTGGACAGGATGACCGTGTGCGCCTTGCCCAGTTCCCGGATGAGGTTGCGGATCTCGATGACCTGCGCGGGATCCAGCCCAACGGTGGGCTCGTCCAGAATGATGAGCTGCGGGCTGCCCAGCAGCGCCTGCGCAATGCCCACCCGCTGACGGTAGCCCTTGGACAGGCTGCGGATGACCCGGGGCAGCACCTCTTCCAGCCCGGTGCGGCGGGCAGCGGCCAGCACCTGCTGTTTGCGCTGCGCACGCTTGACACCCTTGAGCTCTGCCACAAAGTCCAGATACTCCTGCACGGTCATTTCCGGGTAGAGCGGCGGCTGCTCCGGCAGGTAGCCCACACAGGCCTTGGCCTGCTGTGCCTGCTCCGGCAGACGGAACCCGGCCACCTTCACCTCGCCCTCGGTGGGGGCCAGATAGCCGGTAAGGATATTCATAATGGTGGATTTGCCCGCGCCGTTGGGCCCCAGCAGGCCGTAGATCTGGCCGTCCGGCACCGTAAACGAGAGATCCTGCACGGCAGGGCGGCTGCCGTAGGACTTGCTCAGGTGAGAAACTTCGATCACAGCAAACTCTCCTTTGTTTCAGAAGCTGTTTTGCGGAAAGCGGCGTAGAGCCAGTGCTTTCCGGTTTGGAACTGCTATAGTTTAGATGGAAAATGTGTTTAAATTAAGACAATCCTGTGTGGGAAAACGAAATATTATTCCCACAAAACGCAAAAATGCCGCCTCCCGAAGGAAGCGGCATGAGATAGCCTATAATTACTTACGGCCGAAACGCTTGTTGAAGCGCTCAACACGTCCGCCGGTGTCAACCAGCTTCTGCTTGCCAGTGTAGAAAGGATGGCACTTGGAGCAAACTTCGACGTGGATCTCGGGCTTGGTGGAACGAGTGTTGATGACATTACCGCAAGCGCAGGTAATGGTGCAGTCAACGTAGTTCGGATGGATACCCTGTTTCATTCTTTTCACCTCAATTCTGGTTCTGACGTATTGGGGCCATATTTAATGTATGTGCCCATCACAACCTTCAATATCGGCTACCCCGTCGAGCGGCCTTGGAAACGATTGCCCTACTATTATAGCACGAATCGGCCAGAATGCAAGAGGGAAATTTAAGTTTTTTACAGCTTTTGCAGCGTCCAGCCCTTTTGTGCCGCCAGCTGCTCCAGCTCCCGGTAAGAAAGCCGCAGCTGCGCAATGTTGAAGCCCGGCAGTTCTGCAAGGCAGCTGCTGTCCTGTACCCGGTGCAGCAGCTTGCACACCGGCAGCTCCTGTTCGCCGTCCAGCGTATCCAGCCCGGCTACATATTCTCCGCACCGGGGCAGCGGCTGCTGCCAGTCGATGGTTTTGCAGACCCTTGCAAGCGTAAGGTGGTTGCAGGATATCATCTGCCGGAATTCCAGTTTCATGATGCTCTCCCCTTTTTGCACCGGAGATTCACAGCTGCGCCCGGCGCGATACTATGATATAACATTTTGTTTTATATGTCAATATAACATTTCGTTATGCCTATACTTTACCTTAAATAAAGCCTTTGAGGTAAACGCCATGTATCAACGTATCCGGGATCTGCGGGAGGATCGTGATCTGCTGCAAAAGGATGTTGCGGCGTATCTGAAATGTACACAGGTCTGCTATTCAAATTACGAGACCGGCAAGCGGGATATCCCCACCGAGGTGCTGATCCAGCTTGCTCATTTCTACCGCACCAGCACCGATTATATCCTTGGCTTGACGGACAACAGTGCCCCGCCCATTCCCCGCAAAGCATAAAGCAGCCCCCAAAGCGCGCGTGGCTGTGTGGCGCTTTTTTCGAAAAATGCAACGAAAGCGCATTTGTAAGGCCATTTTATCGGACAGTCCATTTATCACCTACTTTATCGCGGTGCTGTTCGGGGCTGTCTAACGTCCGGTAAGCTTTTACAGAATCGGAAATGCTTTAAAATCGGCTTTGATAAAACGAACGCCCTGCCGCTCGGATGTGAGTAGCAGGGCTCTTTCTATAATATATCAGCAGTAGAATTTAGACTCCCCAAACACGTCATTCCATTGCGCGATGATATAACTGGAACGGCTTTCGAGAACGTCAACAATTGCGTTTAGCGTTTTTGTCGGAATCTTGGAGTTATTATTGGCGACAATACACCCGCCTGCTTCTGTTATCCAAATCTTTGTAGCACTGGCATTGGGCACGCCTTTTGCGACATGGACATGGACAGGTTCAAGTGGTGCGCCTTCATTACTCCAAAAGAAAATCACATAACCAAACAATCGAAACAGACTAGGCACTCTCTATTCCCCCTTCACGAGAAAAGCGGATCAACAGATGTGCCGTAGATTTTATCAATTCCTTCAGGCTTGCCATTTCAATTTCAGAATAGCCATTGTTCGTCCATAGATACCCCGGAAGAACGCAGGTTGCGGACTTGAAGCCATTCTCGACAGGTGTTTCAATCTGAACTCTCACCTGTTCTTGATCTCCATTCTGAATCGGCGAGGAGTACACAATCTCCGTACCATCGTTTAAAGTCATAAAAGGATAAAGCATCAAAACACCTTCTTTCTGCTGATATTATATCATGTCACCCCATCCATTTCAATCTATTCCGTCGGATTCCGAGTGCACTTTTGATTGTATAGAAGATAGAGTCCTCCACCGTTTCCTCTGTGATGGCAGTGATGGGCTGCTCTGTATCCCTCAGAAACCGAAAGAAGCTTCTGCCCTTTGCGGCGTAGAAGTCGAGTGAGCCTTTTTTCGCGAAAAATCCCTCTCGCCCCTCTAGCGTTGCCAGAAATCGAAACAAAAAAAGCCCAGAATCATTCGAACCAACGAACGATTCTGGGCTTTTACATGCCGCCGACGGGGGTCGAACCCGTACTCTGTCTCCAGAAAGGGATTTTAAGTCCCTCGTGTCTGCCAATTTCACCACAGCGGCGCAAACCCGGCTTACAAAGCCCTGCTGCCCTCTGGCTTGAGAGGGAGCCGGGAATAACAGGTGTGAGGAAAAATTATTACAACCACACTGCTATTCGCAATCTGGTGGTATTATCATTTTTATCAAAATCAGCGGCTTTTATGATACAATAGTTTCCCTGTTTTGTCAAGAAAAACCGCTTATTCGGTGCTGCTTACACCTTGCCGCCGTGCAGCTCGGCATACATCCGGGAGCGGCACTCGGCCACTGCGGGGGTCATGTTAACATAGTGCTTGTGGGGGCACTCCAAGCGCAACTCGCTTTCCCAAGTCTCCTCGGTGAGCTGCTTTGCAATGTAGGCCTTCTTCTCCGCAATGGAGGGCAGCTCAATAGCCAGCTCGCCGCCCAGAATATGCGGCACCAGCAGCGGGCGCACAGCGGTGGGGGTAAAGGTGATGGTGCGCTCGATGGCGTCCGAGTCCAGATTGACCATGGTGACCGGCTTACCGGCCTCGATGACCTCGCCGTCCATGGCGATCAGGTCACACTGTGCCTGACCGTTTTCGTCGTACAGACGCCACGGCATCTTCTTGCCCGGGATGATGGCCTTGCTGGCGGAGTCCGAGCACTTCATCTTGGGGGTGTAGCTGCCGTCCGGCTTCTTCACCGCCACCAGCTTGTACACACCGCCGAATACGGGGTCGGAGGCGGAGGTGATGAGGTTTTCGCCCACGCCGTAGGAGTCGAAGTGTGCGTGCTCGTACAGCTCCATGTTGGCGATCTTCTTCTCGTCCAGACCATTGGAGGCCACCAGCTTGATGTAGGGCTTTCCGGCGGCATCCAGTGCCTTGCGCAGCCGCTTGGAGCCGCGGGCAAGGTCGCCGGAGTCGATGCGGGCGCTCTTGACGCGGCGGTTGGGGTCGTTGGGGTATTTCTCAATGAGATAATCGTCCAGCTTGATCAGGTTGGGCAGGCCGCTTTCCATAATATTATAGGTATCCAGCAGCAGGCTGACCGAATCCGGGTAGGTATCGGCAAAGGCCTTGAAGGCATCAAATTCGGTGGGGAAAAACTCGATAAAGCTGTGTGCCACGGTGCCCACAGCCTTGACCTCTGCGCCGAACTTCATCTCTGCCAGACAGTTGGCCGTGCCGATGCAGCCGCCCAGCACTGCGGCGTAAGCACCATCGTTACCGGCGCTCTCGCCCTGTGCGCGGCGGGTGCCGAACTCCATGACGTTGCGGGGGGTGTGGGTGTTCAGGCCGGTGACGCGGGTGGCCTTGGTGGCGATCAGGCTATGGAAGTTCATGGTCTGCAGCAGGTAGGTCTCGATCAGGATCGCACCCACCAGATCGCACTCGATGCGCACCATCTGTACATGGGGGTAGCAGACCGTGCCCTCGGGCAGGGCGTACATATCGCCCTTCCACTTGTAGTTGCGCAGATACTCGCAGAACTCCTCGCTCATGCCCTTGGTGCGCAGCCAGTGGATATCCTGCTCGTTGAAGTGATAGTTCAGCAAAAAGCGGGTCAGCTTGCGCTGGCCTGCGCTGATGGAATAGCCCTGATTATCCGGGTTTTTGCGGAAGAACATATCAAACACCAGCGTGGTATCCTTAAAGCCATGCAGGAACAGGCAGTTTGCCATGGTGAATTCGTAAAAATCCACCACCATCGCGGGGTTATCGTAGTCCTCATCGGGGATATAAGGCTCAACCTTGATCTCGTTCATGAATGTTTTCCTCTCTATCTATACCCGGCGTCAGCTCTTCCCTACTGCGCGCCGCCTGCCGCTTGCCCGGCAGGGGGATTTGCCGCCCTGTCATGACAGGGCGTTTCTATCATGATAGCACGATTTCCCTGCCGGTGCAAGTATTTTCGCGTAAAAAGAAGGCACCGGGCCCACAGGCTGCGGCTTCCCGTGGCAGAAACGTCTGCGGACATTTCTCGCTTCTCTTTTAGCGTATAGAAAGAGACCGCCACACAAACGCTGTGCGGCGGTCTCTGCGCTTATAACAAATAGATTGCTTCGGGACAGGCTTAGCCGTTCATGATGCTGGGGGTAGCGTTCTTCAGCACAACGTCATGGCTGCCGCCCTCCACGATGGAGGTGGAGGAAACAACGGTCAGCTTAGCCTTCTGCTGCAGCTCGGGGATGGACAGAGCGCCGCAGTTGCACATAGTGCTCTTGACCTTGTACAGAGTGGTCTGCACGCCGTCTGCCAGAGGGCCTGCGTAGGGCACATAGCTGTCCACGCCCTCCTCAAAGCTCAGCTTGGTGGAGCCGCCCAGGTCGTAGCGCTGCCAGTTGCGGGCGCGGTTGGAGCCTTCGCCCCAGTACTCCTTCATATACTGGCCGTTGATGCGCACCTTGTTCGTGGGGCTCTCATCAAAACGGGCAAAGTAGCGGCCCAGCATCACGAAGTCTGCGCCCATAGCCAGAGCGAGGGTGATGTGGTAGTCGTGGACGATGCCGCCGTCGGAGCAGATGGGCACATAGATGCCGGTCTCCTTGTAGTACTCGTCACGAGCCTTGGCGACCTCAATGACAGCGGTAGCCTGACCGCGGCCGATGCCCTTGGTCTCGCGGGTGATGCAGATGGAGCCGCCGCCGATGCCGATCTTCACGAAGTCTGCGCCAGCCTCAGCCAGGAAGCGGAAGCCCTCAGCGTCCACCACGTTGCCGGCACCCACCTTGACGGTGTCGCCGTAGTGCTCGCGGATCCAGCCGATGGTGCGGCTCTGCCACTCGGAGTAGCCCTCGGAGGAGTCGATGCACAGCACATCCACACCGGCCTCTACCAGTGCGGGCACGCGCTGGGCGTAGTCGCGGGTGTTGATACCGGCGCCTACAACGTAGCTCTTGTTCTTATCCAGCAGCTCGTTGACGTTTGCCTTGTGGGAATCGTAGTCCTTGCGGAACACCATATACACCAGATTGCCCTCGGCATCCACCAGCGGCAGGGTGTTGATCTTGTTGTCCCAGATGATGTTGTTGCAATCGTGCAGGGAGGTGTTGGCAGGAGCGGTGACCAGCTTTTCAATGGGAGTCATAAAGGTGGTGACGCAGGCGTCGTCCGGGGTGTGGTTGACGCGGTAATCGCGGGAAGCCACGATGCCCAGCAGCTTACCATTGGGAGTACCGTCGGCAGTAATGGCGATGGTGGAGTGGCCGGTGCGTGCCTTCAGTTCCAGCACGTCGTGCAGGGTGGCAGTGGGAGCCAGATTGGAATCGGACACCACATAACCGGCCTTGAAGCTCTTGACGCGGCGCACCATGGCAGCCTCGTTCTCGATGCTCTGAGAGCCATAGATAAAGGAAACGCCGCCCTGACGAGCCAGTGCAATGGCCAGCTTATCGCCGGAGACCGACTGCATGATGGCGCTGATCATGGGGATATTCATCTGCAGCGGGCACTCCTCCTGTCCCTTGCGGTACTTGACCAGCGGGGTCTTCAGGCTGACCGCCGTGGGCACATTCTCCGCAGAGGAATAGCCAGGAACCAGCAGGTACTCGCCAAAGGTGCGGGAGGGTTCTTCGTAGAAATAAGCCATAATCAAACTCCTTTTCTCTTAACACATCCGATTAACGCATCCGATAAAGATCAGCATCAAAATCATTCATGTTTGCTGCCTATAAATTGATTGTATATACTTTACCACAAAGCCCGCAAGAATACAAACCCCTGCCGCGCCAAACTTTATAATTGTCCTTTGCGGAAAAACAGACAAATTGCCAAGCGTTTCCGGGCATTGGTCATACTTTGATTTTTGAAGTATCACTTTTACAGGCAAATCAGGGCTTACAAAATGCAAAAAAGCTCGTCCGAATCACCGGACGAGCCCTTTTGCACACGAAGCGGGACACTGCCTGTGCGGCGCATGGATCATAGCTGTGAAGGAGAACAGCCGGAGGAGGAGGATCCGCGCCCAGTATCCCAAAAACAAGAAGAAAAAGATTTCACACACAGCCTTGGGGCTTTGCCCTTGCTGTAACCATATTGTAACTCTTTTGAAACCGTTTTGCAATAGGGTTTTGTAATTTTTTTGTAATTTATTTTGTTAACTTTTTATGTCCTCTTTCAGAAAGCATACTTTCCTTTAAAGGCTTCCCCCGGCCGGGGGAAGCTGTCACCGCAGGTGACTGATGAGGGCGCTGTTGCGTAGTTACCCCTCATCCGTCTGCTCACTGCGTTCGCAGCCACCTTCCCCCCAAGGGGTGAAGGCTTTTGCTTCGTGGCAAACTGCAAAAATTGATTTCCATAAGCTGCTGCAAACATTATTTCCCTTTTTGTGCCCGGTATGGTATACTGGTTTTGAATATGCTGCCACAGGCAGAAAAAAGGAGTTTAGGATACGGATATGAAAACAAAATTGGGTATTGTGGGCTGCGGTTTTCTGGGCAACATCGTGGCTGACGCGTGGAAGAAAGGTCTGCTGCCGGACTACGAGCTGGTGGGCGTGACCAGCCGCACCCGCGCCTCGGCTGAAAAGACCGCTGCCAGCGTTGGCTGCGCCGTCTGCGAGGATGTGGACGCGCTGCTGGCACTTGAGCCGGAGTACATCGTGGAGGCTGCCTCGGTGGAGTCGGTGCGCGCCATGGCCATCCCGGTTCTGAAGCGGGGCGTGAATCTGGTCATTCTGTCCATCGGTGCCTTTGCGGATCTGGATTTCTACGCACAGGTCAAGGCAGCCGCCGTGGAGGGCGGTGCCAAGGTTCATCTGGCCAGCGGTGCCATCGGCGGCTTTGACGTGCTGCAGACTGTCACCCTGATGGCACAGGCACAGGGCTTGCCGGAGACCGCCGGCATCGAGACCCACACCGGTGCAAAGGGCTTCCGCAACACCCCGGTGTGGGCAGAGCATCTGCTGACCGACACCGAAAAGACCACCGTGTTCACCGGCAACGCAAAGCAGGCCATTGCTACCTTCCCCCGCCGGGTAAACGTGGCGGTGGCTACCTCTCTGGCAACCACCGGTCCCGAGATCACCGGTGTGACCATGCACTCCGTGCCCGGCTGGGTGGGCGATGACCACTGCATCACCGCTGAGATCGAGGGCGTGAAGGCTGTGGTGGATATCTGCTCCTCCACCAGCGCCATTGCGGGCTGGAGCGCCGTCTCCCTGCTGCGCAATCTGTCCTCGCCCGTCTGCTTCTACTAATATAAGGAGGAGTCCGTCATGTTTGAAAAGCTTGTTGCCATTGAGCCTGTCAGCCTGATTCCCTCTGCCGAGGAAGAGCTGCATCGCTATGCCAAAGAGGTCGTGCTGTACCGGGACGTGCCCGGCAGCGACGATGAGATGGTGCGCCGCATCGGGGATGCCGATGCCGTGCTGCTGAGCTACACCTCCCGCATGGGCAAGGAAGTCATTGCGCAGTGCCCCAACATCCGCTATATCGGCATGTGCTGCAGCCTGTACTCTGAGGAGAGCGCCAACGTGGATATCGCCTACGCACGCACCCGGGGCATCAAGGTGCTGGGCATCCGGGATTACGGTGACCGCGGCGTTGTGGAGTACGTTCTGCACGAGCTGACCGGCCTGCTGCACGGCTTTGGGATGCCCATGCTGCGGGACGAGCCGGTGGAGATCACCGGCCTGAAGGTGGGCATCGTGGGGCTGGGCGTTTCCGGCCGGATGATCGCCGATGCGCTGCAATTTATGGGCGCAGAGATCAGCTACTTTGCCCGCAGCGCAAAGCCGGACGCCGAGGCTGCCGGTATGACCTTCAAGTCCCTGCCCCTGCTGCTGGCAGACAGCGAGGTGGTGTTCACCTGCCTGAACAAGAACGTGCTGCTGCTGGGCGAAAACGAGTTTGCCCAGCTGGGTGCAGGCAAGGTGCTGTTCAACACCTCCATCGGCCCCGGTTTTGATTCCGCCGCTCTGGAAAAGTGGCTCGATCTGCCCGGCACCCGCTTCTTCTGCGACACCCGCGCCGCCGCCGGCCCTGTGGCTGAGGGCTTCTTTGCCCGGGAAAACGTGTGCTGCGCCAATGTGTCCGCAGGCCGCACCAAGCAGGCCTTTGTACTGCTGAGCAAAAAGGTGCTGGACAACATCCGCACCGCACTGGGCGAATAAGCGGTGCATTTTGCGCAGCCTGTTTTTCTTGCATCTTTTCCCCGATTGTGGTATGCTTTCTATTATAAAAAGGGAGTCCGCGCAAAGCGGGCTGAGAGTGGGCTGTATTGCCCTGACCTGTGACCTGATTTGGATCATGCCAACGTAGGGAGATAGCGCTTTTATCTGCGGATATGTCTTTGCGGGCATATCCGCATTTTTGCTGCAAAGGAGCATTTTACCCATGAAAACTGCATTGACCATTGCCGGCAGTGATTCCAGCGGCGGCGCCGGGATTCAGGCCGATATCAAGACCATGACCGCCAACGGCGTGTTTGCCATGAGCGCCATTACCGCCCTGACGGCGCAGAACACCACCGGTGTGACCGCAATTTTCGACACCACGCCGCAGTTTCTGGCACAGCAGCTCGATGCTGTATTTACCGATATCTACCCGGATGCGGTGAAGATCGGTATGGTATCCGCTGCCCCGCTCATCGACGCCATCGCTGAGCGGCTGCACTTTTACGGCGCAAAGCATATCGTGGTGGACCCCGTGATGGTGGCTACCTCCGGCGCAAAGCTGCTGCAGGACGATGCCGTGCAGGCGCTGACCGAAAAGCTGCTGCCGCTGGCTGAGGTGCTTACCCCCAATATCCCGGAAGCCGAGATTTTGTCCGGCATGACCATTACAAACGCCGCCGACATGGAAGCCGCTGCCCGCACCATCAGCGAGCGTTACGGCTGCGCCGTGCTGTGCAAGGGCGGTCACCAGATCAACGATGCCGACGACCTTTTGTGGCGCGGCGGCACCGGCAAGTGGTTCAAGGGCAAGCGCATTGCAAACCCCAACACCCACGGCACCGGCTGTACCCTGTCCAGCGCCATCGCTTCCAATCTTGCCAAGGGGTACGACCTTGACACCGCCGTGGAGCGTGCCAAGGCCTACATTTCCGGCTGCCTGTCTGCCATGCTGGATCTGGGGCACGGCTCCGGCCCGATGGATCACACCTTCAACCTGAAGGGAGATTTTGTCCGTGACTGAGCTGCCCTTTGTTTCGGCGCTGGTACAGGCTGACCTGCCCGTGTGGGAGCAGTGCTTGCAGACCGAGTTTCTGCAAAAGATGGAAAACGGCACCCTGAGCGAGGACTGCTTTAAAAGCTACCTCGTGGAGGACAGCCTGTATCTGCGGGAGTACGCCAAAATTTTTGCGTGGGGCATGACCAAGGCCACCACCATGGCGGCCATGCGCACCTACTATTCCCTGCTGTCCTTCGTGCAGGAGAACGAGGATCTGACCCGGCTGCAGTATCTGGAGCAGTACGGCCTGCGGGAAGCCGATATCCAGTCCCTGCCCCTGCGGCTGGAGAACCGCGCCTATCTGGACTGCATGATCGATGCCGCCCGCAACGGTGAGGGCGAAGCCGAGTGCCTGATGGCCTGCCTGCCCTGTATGCTGAGCTATGGCTGGCTGTTCCAGAAACTTTTGAAGCGCTCCCCCGCCGTAAAGGATACCTACTACGGCGCACTGGTGCTGGACTACGCAAGCCCCGGCTACGATGCCGCCTGCCGTGCATGGGCAGAACGCGCCGAAGCCGCCTGCACCGGCCTTTCGCCGGAACGCGCCGCCCGCTGCCGCGCGATCTTCCGCGCCTGCTCGGAGCACGAGCTGCACTTCTGGGAGATGTGCGCCGCACCCCGGACGGATATTTAAGAATAAATATAGAGAACCCGGAAGGTTTGCAGACCTTCCGGGTTCTCTTCTTATAAAATCTTTATCGCAGCACCGAGAGTTCCTCGATGCCGTAGCGCTGCATCAGGGCGATGGCCGCCGGGGTGATCTCCTCGCCGCTGACCGCCACAGGGATGGCGGGCGGACAGGACACCGTAGGCATGGCGCACACCCGCCCCAGTGCCTTGTGCACCGGGATGCGCACCTGTGCGCCCAGCACCGCCTGCCGGATGGTACACCGCTGTACCGCCTGCTGCTGCAAGGCGGCAAACTCCCCTGCCCGGTTCTCGGGGCGGGGCAGCCCGGCGGGCACCGCAGCCAGAAGCTGCTCCAGCGCCGTTTGCAGGCGTTCAAAGTCCTGCGGCGGGTTTTCCGGGGTGAACATCAGCACCACATAGCGGGGGTCGGCGTACTCACACTCCATCTGTGCGCGGCGCAAAGCTTCTGCCAGTGCCGTGCCGGTGCAGCCAAGGGCAGCAGCGTCCAGCGTAAGCTTCATCGGCTCCTGCTGCGCACCGGTAACTGCCAGCGGCACCGGGCACTGCCGCGCCGCTGCGGCCTTGTTCAGGCTGCGGCGCAGACTTTCCAGCGCCGCGCAGCACTGCGCCAGCCGCCGGGGGTAGCCCCCTGCCAGCACCGCGTTGCAGGCATCCAGCGATTGCAAAATGAGGTAAGAGGGGCTGGTAGAGCCGAACAGCGCCAGCGCACCCCGCACGGCTGCTTCGTTTAGCACGGGAGCATCGTGCCCCAGATGCAGATACGCACCGCCGGTGACCACCGGCAGGGTCTTGTGGGCAGAGTCACAGCACATGGCCGCGCCCTGCGCGATGGGGTGGCAGTCCTGCGGCAGAAAGCGCAGGTAGGTGCCGTGGGCGTTATCCACCAGCAGCGGCACGCCCTGCGCCCGGCAGACAGCGGCCAGCGCCGGGATATCCTGCACCCCGCCCAGATAATCCGGGCTGGTGACGTACACGCCAAAGGGGGTAATCCCCTGCTGTGCCAGCGTGTGCAAAGCCCCGGTCAGCGCCTCGGCTGTGACCGGGCAGCTGCACAGTGCGCCCTCTGCCTGCGCAGACGGCCAGAGCCAGCGGATATCAAAATCCAGCAGCGCCGCCGCATACAGCAGCGCCTTGTGGGCGTTGCGGGCAGCCAGCAATACCGGGCGCTTGCCGCTTTGCGGTGTAGCCTGCAGGGCCAGAAACAGCATGGCGCGGATGCACTGGGACGAGCCCTCGGTGCTGTAATAGCTGTGCGCCGTGCCAAACAGCCGGGTGGCGTTGGCTTCACTCTCAGCAATAATGCCCTCCGGCGCGTAAAGTTCGTCTGCGCCGCAGATCTCGGTGATATCCAGCGGCTCAAAGCCTAAGAGGCTCTGCCCCTTGTGGCCGGGCATGTGCAGCCGGGCGGTGCCGGACTGTGCATAGCTGCGCACAAAATCCACAATGGGGGTGGTCATACTCATTCGCAGGCTTCGCCGTCGGCGCAGGCGTTGCAGGTGGAGCCCAGCTCAATGGGCACCTCGATGCCCTTGGCAGCCAGTTCCTGATTCTCGGCCACCTTGATCATGATGGCGCACTCCATGCGCTTTTTGAACAGCTCGCAGCCGTACTCGTACACGCCGGTAATGCTGCCGGTTGCATGGTAGGAGTTGGCAGCGCAGCCGCCGGAGCAGTACAGCTTTGCCCAGCAGTCCTGACACTCCTTGCGGGCGTAGGCGTTGCAGTGCTTGAACTCATCCCGCACGGCAGTGTTGGTAACACCCTTCCAGATATCGCCCAGCAGGTACTTGGGGTCGCCCACGAACTGGTGGCAGGGGTACAGATCGCCCCAAGGGGTAACAGCCATGTACTCGGTGCCGGAGCCGCAGCCGGAGATGCGCTTATAGATGCAGGGGCCGCCGGTCAGGTCGATCATGTAGTGGTAGAAGGTAAAACCTCTGCCCTCGCGGTCGCGCTTGATCATCTCCTTGGCAAGGATCTCGTACTGCTCCTTCAGGATGGGCAGGTCGGCCTCGGTCAGGGCGCTGGGGTCGCTGGGGTCGCAGACCACCGGCTCCATGCTCAGCTCGGTAAAGCCGAGGTCTGCCATGTGGAAGATATCGTTGGTGAAGTCGGTGTTATAGTGGGTATAGGTGCCGCGCATATAGTAGTTCTTGTCGCCGCGCTTCTTGACGAACTCCTGGAACTTGGGCACGATGCGGTCGTAGCTGCCGTTGCCTGCGCAGTCCACGCGGAAGCGGTCGTTGACCTCCTTGCGGCCGTCCAGACTCAGCACCACGTTATGGCACTCCTTGTTACAGAAGTCGATGACGTCATCATCGATCAGCACGCCGTTGGTGGTCATGGTAAAGCGGAAGTTCTTGTTATGGATCTTCTCCTGCTCGCGGCAGTATGCCACCAGCTTTTTGACCATATCAAAGTTCATCAGCGGCTCGCCGCCAAAGAAGTCCACTTCCAGATTGCGGCGGGTGCCGCTGTTCTCGATGAGGAAGTCCATGGCGCGCTTGCCCACCTCGAAGCTCATCAGAGCGCGGTCGCCGTGGTAGCGCCCCTGCGAGGCAAAGCAGTAAGAGCAGCTCAGGTTGCAGCTGTGGGCAACGTGCAGGCACAACGCCTTTACCACGGTGTTGCGGTTCTTGAAGTCAAAGGCCATGTCCTTATAGACATCCGGGCTCCACAGCTTGCCGTTTTCCTTCAGGCTGGTCACATCGTCGATGCACTGGCGCAGATCCTCCTCGGTCACGTCCGGGCGGCTGCCGTACTTTGCCAGCATGGCGGCAACGATCTCGTCTGCGGTATGCTCCGGGTACATGGCGATGACATCGTAGGCCACCTCGTCCACAACGTGCACCGAGCCGCTGCAGGTGTCCAGCACGATGTTATAACCGTTTAATTGATACTGATGTACCATTTTACACTCCATTCCAGATTACACAAAAAAATGCCGCCCGGCAAAGGCGGCATAGGGTTTGCAAAAATTACTTGTTGCTGTTCTCGCACTGCTGGTTAGCCACGCCGCAGGAGGTCTTGCAGGCGGACTGGCAGGAAGTCTGGCACTCGCCGCAGCCACCGGTCTTAACGCTCTTGGTCAGGTCACGAGTAGCAATAGTCTTAATACGCTCCATGATAGAAACCTCTCTAACTCTCAAAAATTTATCGCGCCGGACATAGTTCCGGTACGCTTTTATCTTGTAATAGGATATCACGCAGCGCGGCTTTTGTCAAGATTTTTTCGCCAAGCCCTTTCACCCACCCATAGGCTGGTAGCGGGTAAGCACCGTATGCAGTCCCAGTTCCCGGGCGCGTGCCAATAAGTACCGGTAACGGCACAGCAGCGCCTGCCGCTCGTAGATGCGCTGCTCGATGAGGTCAGTGTCCACCTCCATATCAAACATCATCTCGTTGCGCTTCAAACAGAACAGGCATTCCTTCAGTTCCTCTTCCAGTTCCGGGTGGTAGCGCTCGTGCTCGGTATCCCGCGGGACGCGGGACGAAAGCAGGGTCTGGGCGTTTTGTGTGGTTCGTTCCGGCATAGGCATCCTCCTTCTGGTACTTTGCAAGGTTTTGTACCTTCCAGTATAGGCGGTGCAGTGCGCAGAATATGCCGGTTTTGGGGGACAATATTGCTTTTACACGGGTGCGTAATTGCCGTAAGGGTTATCATAGTGTCCGGCAAGGTAGTTCATACGGTTCATGTAGCTCAGCTGACGGTTGTTACATTCGGCCAGATAATTTGCCAGTTCTGAAGAATGCTGTAATTCGCCAAGGCGCCGGTTCATTTCATAACTCTGTGTCCCAAGATTCTGCATCGAATCTGCAATTCGGGTTTCTTCCTGCAACAGCATGTCCATTTTGCGGTTTGACTCCTTCAAGCAGCTATACAACATATACTGGTTTGCCCGAATTGCTTCAAGTTTCTCAACAACCCGATCAAGCTGTGTAATGATTCGGTCAAGCCGGATTTCCAGTTCCAAAATATTATACGCACCTTCATGGCCCTCCAGTGTTTTGCAGCGGCCAGCACAGAGGTATTCATAAATCGAACTTACCATCACATAATTTCGATATTTTGGAAACACAATATTGTAGGAGTACATCTTCTCAAGGTTTCGTTTGCTGGATACAAGCGCAGATTCTATCTGCTGTTTGAAAGTCTCCGCCACACTTTTCTGCACAGAAAGCTGATTTATTTGCTTTACTTTTTCTTCATTTTCTTTCTGGTTCCGCTGATAGTTTTGATAATCCTGTTCATATTTTCGAGTCTCCGCTTCAAAGACTTTTGTATCTTTATGAGACTGCCATGGATATGTAACAAGATAGTAGATTGTGCCCAATGCACCCAATGCTGCGCCTCCGCCCGCTAGAAGTATTCCCAGCATCCATGGAATCCCAATGATGACCAGTAAAACGCCCTCTACATCCCACTTATCCAACAGAACGCCAATCACGCGCAAAATAATAGTAAAGACAACACCCGCAACCGTAATTACTGCACAAGTCGGAAGCATACTCGTGTTCTCGGCTTTCCGTTTCGGAGGGTTTGGCTCTGACAAATATTCTTGCCCATTCCTGATTGATTCCATTCTCCACTCAGCGTTCTGGATTTCTTTTTGAAGTTTTTGACTCAATCGTTCTTGAAGATTTATTTCTTTTTCCATTTGGACTACCATTCCAAGGTATTCTTTCAGTTCCGCAGTTTTCATCCATCACACCATCCTTTGTATTTTATAGTCCGTATATTGATAATACCCCGATTATAGCTAATTGTCAATATGCGGCCAATTTTCTATTCTGTAATTAACAACTCTATCAAGGATGGTATATGCCATGATCCGATACGATCCTCTTTGGGAAACCATGAAGAAGCGCGGCGTTTCTCAATATAAATTGCTCAAGGATTACCATTTCAGCGCTGGACAGCTAAGTCGGCTGCGCAAAAACGAAAATGTCAGCACCTATACCCTCAACACACTTTGCAAAATTTTAGATTGCAATCTTGAAGAAGTCGCCGTTTATCGGCCGGACGAACCGGACAGTGACAAAAAAGCCGACTAATTTTGCCAAACCTTCCGCGTTGTTCCGTCAATTTCCAAAAAAGTACAACTTTTTTCAAAATTATGCTTGACAACTCCGGGCTTTTCCCGTATAATAGCACACGTTGAGCGGCTCACCCCGCAAGACACAACAGAATATTGGGGATTTGCATAGTGGTAGTGCGGTAGACTCTGACTCTACTTGTGGGAGTTCGATTCTCTCATCCCCAACCAGAACAAAGCCGTCTGAGGAAACTCAGGTGGCTTTTCTGTTTGTCTTATTCCGCGCGGAAAAATTCTTATAGAAAGAGCGAACCCGGAAAGTCCGCAGGACTTTCCGGGTTCGCCTTTTCACAGGAAATATAAATTTACAGAATGGTAATGCGGCCTGCGCCGTAGGGCTGCTCGTAGTTGAGCAGATAGCCGGGGTAAGCGGCCAGCGGGCTGTTGGCGCTGGACAGGTGCGGCAGACCCGCAGCATCTGCGCCGTCAAAGGTCATGGCGTAGGTAGCCATCACCAGATAATCCTCGGACACATAGTCCTTGATCAGCTCTGCGCCGTCAAACATGGCAAAGCCGTCGCCCAGATTGCGCAGGGTATAGTTCATGCCGGCCAGTGCGTAGGTAGCGCCCGGATCCAGCGGCAGATAGCTGCCGGAAGCCTTATCGTAGATCTTCACGTTCTGCACGCGCGGCGTGCCGGTGGCGCTGCCGATCCAGACGTTCTTCTCGTCGGTCTGTACGGTGTTGGGGATATCGGTGTGGATCTCGTAGGTAGCACCGGCCACCTGCAGGAAGCCGCCGTTTTCCTTGCCGCCCTCGCCTGCAAAGCGGGCTGCAAACTCCAGTGCGTCCTGGATCTGCTTGCCGGTGACCGACATCAGGCAGGCCACGTTGCCAAAGGGGCTGACCTGCTTGCAGGTCTTAAAGGTCCAGTCGCCTGCGGGCACATCGGCGCGGATGCCGCCGCCGTTCATGATGGCCACATCACAGTGCAGCTTTTCCACCTCGTTGAAGTAGGTGTAGATGCCGTCAGCCACAAAGTCGCCGAGGTTGGTCTCGGCAGAGCGGATGCGGCGCTTGCCGGTGGCGGGGTCGGAAACGTAGAAATCGCTATCGCCCACAGCGATCTTCTCGCCCAGCATATCGTCCACAGTATTCACCCAGCCGGTCTGCATGGCAGCAATGCCTGCATCCATGCCCTCATGGGTGGGAATGAGCTTGGTGGTGATGGTGCCGTCTGCAGCGATGGTCATCTCGCCAACGTTGGCAAAGTAAGAGCCGGTCTGGGTCAGGGTGACAGCCTTACCGGAGGCATCCTTCACCTGCTTGTTCTCCATTACGGTATGGGAGTGGCCGTCAATAAAGGCATCAAAGCCGCTGGTGTGGGCAATGACCTCCTCACTGGTCCACGGAGAGGAAGAGGGGTCTACGCCCAGATGGCCCAGACCGATGACCACGTCTGCCAAGAGCTTTGCCTTATCAATGGCCTTCTGTACGGCATCGTAGAGCTTTTTGCCGTCCTCGCCGCCCTGAATGTCGTAGATGTACTTGCGCTGTGCCTTATCCATAAAGTAGGCCGGGGTGGACTTGGTAAAGGTCTCGGGGGTGGTCACGCCCACAAAGGCGATGCGTCTGCCGCCGCGCACGAACACCTTGACGGAGGGCAGCACCCGCAGCGTAGTGCGCAGGTCTACCCAGTTGCAGGACAGGTACGGGAAGTCGGCTTCCTTCATGATGGCCTTGGCGCGGTCCATGCCGTAGTCGAACTCGTGGTTGCCGGGGGTGGCGGCATCGTAACCGGCAGCGTTCATCAGCTTGATGATGGAAGCACCCTCGTCCATGGAGCCGTAGGCAGTGCCCTGCACATGGTCGCCTGCGTCCACCAGCAGCACGTCCTTACCGGCGTTCTGATAGCTCTGCTTCAGATCGGCAATGGCAGCATAGGTCAGCTTGGGGCTCTGCTTGTCAATGTAGGTATGGACATCGTTGGTGTACAGGATGGTGACGTCAGACTTATCACCAAGCCAGCAGGCCGATGCAGCAGGCGCACCGATGGCCATGGATGCAGCGGCAGCGGTCACACCAGCAGCCTTTAAAAAGCTGCGACGGGAAATAAGTTGTTTCACAGGAAAACGACCTCCTTTTATTTTTGGCGTATCGCATTTGAGGCAGGCTCTTCCCTCCTACCCTTTCAATAGTTCTAGCATAGCACAGAACGCCGCCGCAAACAAGCCAAAATCATTCTTTTGGCACAAATAATTTTCACGTTCCGTTTTATTTTAACACACATTGTACCATTTTTACACAAATCCTATACAAAAAAGACCTCCCCGTGCCCTGTCGCAGAGCAGCGGAGAGGTCCTTTTTAGGGGGGTGTTGACCCGTTGCCGGGTCTATCGGAGGAGAGGGAAATATCAGATGGCGTTATACTCCTTGAGGAACTTCTCAAGGTCGGTGCCCTCGATCTTCTTCAGGGCTTCCTTCAAAGCCAGACGCGGGATCAGCGGCAGATCCATGTCGGTGATCTTCTTGCCGTCGCGCAGCTTCACGGTGGCATCGATCAGGGCGCGCACATCGTAGGTGCTGCCCCAGACCTCGGGCACGCCGCGGTCGATGTTCAGCAGGGTGTACACGGCCTCCATACCGGTGCGCATGGAGTACTCGGTGGTGAAGATGGTGTCGCGGGCGGTCTCGGCAAACTGGCCAAGGAAGGCAAAGTTCACAGCACCCTCGGGCACAACATCGGGGCGGTCGCCCATAGCACGGGGCATGAAGAAGGCATCGATATAGGGCATCATCACAGGCACGGTGTTGGCGCTGTGCTCTGCCAGCTCAGCGATCTGATCCTCGGGCACGCCGATGTGGTACAGCCACTCCATGCAGATCTCACGGCCGGTGCAGTCGCGCATGGGCTTCTTGACGTAATCGCCGGGCTTATCGCTGAACAGGCCGTACACCCAGACGCACAGCTGGTTCTTGGGCTGATCCTTGAACTGCTGCTGACGGTTCAGCGTCCAGCTGAGCAGCCAGCTGGAGTCCTTGACGGTGACGATGCCGCCGGTGACGGTGTGGCCGCTGAAGGGGTCGCGCTTGCAGATCTTGCGGATATACTGAGGGATCTTGTCGTCCAGCGTGGTGATGGTGGCGCTTTCCCAGTTGCTCAGCTCCGGCTCGGAGCAGAACTTCTCCGGGTGACCGAAGGAGGGATCCTGTGCGGCGATCTTCTTCCACAGATCCCAGCCGTTGCCAGACTGGATGGTGGGGTCAAAGCCGGTGGCTTTATCCTGTGCGCCCACGGTGCAGCTTTCCACGCAGCCGCCGTTGGTGATGAACAGCAGATCGTTCTCGGTCAGGTCGATGTTGGAAGTCTCGCCTGCGTGCTCCACGGTGACAGAGCTTGCCAGCTTGCGGCCGCTCTGGATATCGAACTTCACGTCCGTGACCTTGGTGTTGTAGTGGAACTGCACGCCAAAGCTTTCCAGATAGTGCACCATGGGCAGAATAATGGACTCGTACTGGTTATAGCGGGTAAAGCGCAGGGCGGTAAAGTCCGGCAGGCCGCCGATGTGGTGGATATAGCGCTTGAGGTACAGCTTCATCTCCAGAGCGCTGTGCCAGTTCTCGAAGGCGAACATGGTGCGCCAGTACATCCAGAAGTTGGTGTTGAGCACCTCGTCATCGAAGAAATCGGTGATCTTTTTGTCCTGCAGCTGCTCGTCCGGGGTGAAGAACAGCTTCATGATCTCCATAGCGCCCTTATCGGACAGGCCGAACTTGCCATCGGTGTGGGCATCCTCGCCGCGGTTGACGGTGGCACGGCACAAGGAGAAGTTGGGATCCTCCTTGTTCAGCCAGTAATACTCGTCCAGCACGCTGGCTCCCTCGGTCTCTAGAGACGGGATGGAGTGCAGCATATCCCACATGACCTCGAAGTGGTTGTCCATCTCGCGGCCGCCGCGCATCACATAGCCGATATCGTACTTGTAGCCATCGCAGGCACCGCCGGCCAGTGCGTTCTTTTCAAACACATGGACGTGCTCGCCCTTCATCTGGCCGTCACGCACCAGATAGCAGGCAGCAGTCAGCGCCGCCAGACCGGAGCCGATGATATAAGCGGACTTATGATCCACGCCCTCCGGCTTTTTGGGGGTTGCAAAAGCTTCGTAGTTGCCACTGGAATAGTACATAAAAAAGCCTCCCTGCTTCAAAAATATCTTTTCACAGCCTTCATCGTGCTGTTCTCTATGGCAACAGTATACCCCACAAAGTGAACTTGAACAACAAACAAACCCCGCCCGGTGTATAGATTTTTTACATCCTCCCCTATTTGCTGGAATTGCGTACAAATTGTGACAAGGAGTAAACCTTCCCATACAAAAAGAGAGCCGCCGCACAAAGGTCTGTGCAGCGGCTCTCCGGTGGGTTTAGTTCATCTCTTCCAGTGCCTTTTTCAGGTTCTTGGCGATCTGGTCCGGGCAGCTGGTGCCGCGGAAGCCGCACAGCGTGCCGTCCAGACGGGCAATGGCGTCCTCTGCCTTCATGCCGGTAAGCAGCTGGCAGATGCCCTTCAGGTTGCCGTTGCAGCCGCCGACGACCTCGATGGATGCAATGGTGTGGTCATCGTTCAGCACAAAGTTGGTCTGCTTGGAGCAGGTGCCCTTATTCGGGAAGGAAAATTCCTTGCTCATGGTCTTACGTCCTCTCTCTTTTACGTTTTTCGGCGATGGCGCGCAGCTGCGCTGCGGCTTCGTCCGGTGCGGTGCAGGTGCCGATGGGGTGGGGGTGCTTGTGGTTGCGGCCATGGAAGTCTGTGCCCGCGGTCGCCACAAGGCCGTACTGTTTGCACAAAGCAAGACATTCGGCGCTGTCCTCCGGGCTGTTGCTGGGGTGGTACACCTCTATGCCATCCACTGCGCCCTCTGCCGCCAGCTCGCGCAGCAGGGGCATACTTTTGTACACCGTAGGGTGGGCAAACACCACCGCGCCGCCGCTGGCTTTAGCGGTAGCCAGCACCTGCCGCACCGGCAGATACTCCGGCGAGTGCAGCACGATGCCCCGGGGGTTCCACCCGAACAGCTTGTGGTAGGTCTCGCCGTAGATGCTGCCATCGGTCAGACCCAGCAGCTCCAGTGCCTGCATCAGCCCGCTTTTGAACAGCACCCCGCTGGCTTTAGTGGTCTCCCACGCAAGGTCGGTGGTAAACTGCGGGTACAGCTGCTCCAGCTCCTTTGCGCTCTGCAAAGCGCAGGCATTGCGGCGCTCCTTCATAATGGCGCAGTGCTCGCGCAGCGCCGGGCAGTCAACGTCCGGGTAGTAGCACAGCAGGTGCACCCGGTGCTGGCGCTCAAAATCGTAGCCGGTCAGCTCCACGGCAGGGATCAGCTCTACCCCCTCCTGCCCGGTGTGGGCATAGGCGTACTGGGCGCTGAGCAGGGTGTCGTGGTCGGAAAGGGCGATGGCGTGCAGCCCGGTGCGGGCGGCGATGGACGCCAGCCGCTCGATGGGCACAGCACCGTCTGAGCAGGTGGAATGGATATGCAGGTCACAGGACATAGCGGGTTACTTCCTTAGTGCTTATAGAAATTGATCAGGCAGCCGTCAGCCAAAATCTGGCGCTCGTCGGTGGTGAGCGGAGCCATGTACAGCTCGAACTCCTTGACGGTATCGCCCAGAACGTAGGCCTTGATGTTCTGCAGGTCGCCCTTGAGTGCTTTCCGCACATTGGGGATGAGCACATAGTCTCCCAGACCAAAGGGGGTGGCACCTGCCAGCTGCAGGGGCAGCATGCCCCAGTTGATCAGGTTGGAGCGGTAACGCTTGGTGGCGTACTCGGTAACGATATTGGCACCGGCCCCCAGCACACGCTGGCAGCTGGCGGCCTGCTCGCGGGCAGAGCCGTCACCGGGCTTGACCGCAAAGATGGTAGAGGCGATCTGGATATCGTTCCAGTTCAGCTGCTCGCAGCCGGGCACAGCGTTCACCTTTGCCAGCAGGGCGGCGTCCCCTGCACCGGCGCGGCGGGCGTTTTCCTCGGCCTGCACAGCCTTGGCGCGGCCCACATACTCCGGATCCTTGCGGCTGAGGGTGAACTCTGCCAGACCCAAGGGGTTAGAACGGTAAGAAGAGGTCTCGCCGGAGGGGATCAGCTCGTCGGTGGTGGTGACGGGGTCGGTGATATAAGAAGCCACCTTCAGCAGCAGGTTGTCGCCCAGCGGTGCGATCTCCGGCCAGTCCTTGATGTTGGGGCCGAACTTGAGCAGAGCATCGTAGTCGCCCTTGCCAAAGCCCTGATACACGCGGGTGTCGTAACTGGAGGCATCGTACTGGTACTCCGGCACGGTGGGATCGTAATCAATGTCGGTGGCGGGGGTCAGGATGCCGCCGTTTGCGGTGGTGGCTGCAATGCTGCGGGCATCCATCAGTGCCACACCGGACAGCTGGCCGCTGCCGGGCTTGGAGCCCTCGCGGCTGGGGAAGTTGCGGGTGGTGTGACGGATGGACAGTGCACCGTTGGCGGGCACATCGCCTGCGCCGAAGCAGGGGCCGCAGAAGGCGGTGCGGATGGTGGCGCCGCTGGCCATCAGCTCCCCGATGACGCCGGTGCGCACCAGCTCCATCATGATGGGCTGGCTGCCGGGGTAAACGCTCAGGGCGTAGTCGCCGCAGCCGCCGGTGTGACCCTTGAGGATGGAAGCAGCCTCGTAGATGCTGTCGTACAGACCGCCTGCGCAGCCTGCGATCACGCCCTGATCCACACGCAGCTTGCCGTTTTCGATCTTGCTGCACAGATCCAGCTGCACGTCCTTGCGGCCGATCAGCTTCTGCACGTCCTGCTCGCAGGCGTGGAGGATGTCCTCCAGATTTGCGTTCAGCTCCTCGATGGTAAAGGCGTTGGAGGGGTGCATGGGCAGGGCGATCATGGGACGGATGGCAGAAAGATCCACCTCCACCACGCCGTCATAGTAGGCAAGGTCTGCCGGTGCCAGCTTTTTGTAGTCTGCTGCACGGCCGTGCACTGCCAGAAAACGCTGGGTGACTTCGTCGGTCTCCCAAATGGAGGACAGGCAGGTGGTCTCGGTGGTCATGGCATCAATGGCGTTGCGGGTATCCTGCCGCAGAGAAGCAATGCCGGGGCCCACGAACTCCATGACCTTGTTCTTGACGTAGCCGCTCTTGAACAGCTTGCCCACAAGGGCAATGGCTACATCGTGGGGGCCGCAGCCCGCCGGCAGGCTGCCGGTCAGGTAGATCGCCACCACGCCCGGGCGGGCAACATCATAGGTGCGGCCCAGCAGCTGCTTTGCCAGCTCGCCGCCGCCCTCGCCGATGGCCATGGTGCCCAGTGCGCCGTAGCGGGTGTGGGAGTCCGAACCAAGGATCATTTTGCCGCAGCCGGCGAAGCGCTCGCGCATATACTGGTGGATGACTGCCATGTGCGGGGGCACAAAGATGCCGCCGTACTTTTTGGCCGCGGACAGGCCAAAGCGGTGGTCGTCCTCGTTGATGGTGCCGCCCACAGCGCACAGGCTGTTGTGGCAGTTGGTGAGCACATAAGGGATGGGGAACTTTTCCAGCCCGGAAGCACGGGCGGTCTGGATAATGCCCACAAAGGTGATGTCATGGCTTGCCATGGCATCAAACTTGATCTTCAGGTTCTCGGCATCGCCGCTGGTGTTGTGTGCCTGCATAATGCTGTAGGCCATGGTACCGGTCTTAGCCGCGGCAACGGCAGCGGCATCAAAGCCCTTTGCTGCCAGTGCTGCGGGTGCGTTGCCGTCTGCGGGCACCCACTCTCCGCGTGCATAGTACGCACCGCCGGTGCTGCATTTGATCATATCCAACATCTCGATTCGCCTCTCTTTTTGTATTTTCCCGCCCGCCGCAATTGCGGGCATTGCCCCGGCAGTGCAGAGTTGCCCCTGCCCTGCCCTATTACGGCAAAACCGTATTTACCTGTTATTATAGCATGAAAAGGCGAAAAGAAAAAGCACTTTTTATGAACCCTTACTGCACCTTTGCGGCGGCTTCCTGCTGCTTTTCCTTTTGCAGTTTACGGAACACCACAAAATAGGCCGGGATCAGGAAGAAGCAGGCAAAGAACCATGCCACCGGGTTTGCGATGCAGGCGGCAAAATAGCCCCACAGCGGCACGAACCAGAAGCCCACCATGGCGCGGGCGATCATCTCAGCCACACCGGCAAACATGGCAAGGCCGGAGTGTCCCAGACCCTGAATGGTGTAGCGGTAGATGATAAGCACCGCCAGCGGGATGTAGAACACACTGTTCCAGAAGATGAAGTCCTGCGCATTGGCCATAATGGCGGTCTCGCCTGCGTCCAGAAACAGGCCGATCAGGGGCTTGTCCAGCACACGCAGGATGAGGAAGGAGGCCACACTGTACACGCAGCCGATGCCCAATGCGGTGTTCACGCCGCGGTTCACACGGCCAAGGTCTTTTGCGCCCATATTCTGGCTGGTGTAGGTGGTCATGGCAGTGCCGATGCTCTCCAGCGGCACGCTGAGGAACTGCGCCGCCTTGCCGCCGGCGGTCTGCGCCGCCACGATATCGCTGCCCAGACCGTTCACCGCGCCCTGCAGCACCACGCTGCCAATGGCGGTAATGCTGCACTGCAGACCCATGGGGAGACCCATGGCGCAAAGCTTTGCACAGTGCGGTGCGCTGATGCGCCCTTCTTCCTTATTCCAGCGCAGTTCCGGGTAGTGGCGCATGATGTAAAGAAGGCTGCCGATGCCCGCCACAGCCTGACTGAACACGGTAGCAAAGGCCGCGCCGAACACGCCCATGTTGAACACAATGATGCAGGCAAGGTCCAGACCGATGTTCAGCACGCTGGCCACCAGCAGGAAATACAGCGGGCGCTTGCTGTCGCCCAGTGCACGCATCAGGGCGCTGGTCACATTATAAAGCAGGGTGAACGGAATGCCCGCAAAAATGGTGCGGATATACACATCCGCAAGGTCGATGATATCAGCCGGGGTGTTCGTCCACACCAGCACCAGCCGGGTCATAGCCACCGTAACGATGGTAAGCACCGTGGCAAAAGCGATGGACAGCCACACGGTATTGGCGGTGTAGCGGCGCATCTCGTGGTGGTCGTGTGCGCCGAAGGTCCATGAGATGGGGATGGAAAAGCCGCAGGCAATGCCATTGACAAAGCCCAGCACCAGATAGTTCAGGCCGCCCACGCTGCCTACCGCCGCCAGCGCTTCCACGCCTACAAACCGGCCCACGATGATGGTATCGGCCAGATTGTAGAACTGCTGGAACAGGCTGCCCAGCATCAGCGGCACAGCAAAGGCAAGGATCAGCTTCAGCGGGCTGCCCTGCGTCATATCTTTGGTCATGGAAATATACCTCCTGCCAACACAAAAAAGGGTGGATGTTCGCATTTTTGCCGTGAAAAACGCCCTGCCGGAAAAGCGGCAGGACGTTGATAAAGATTCATGAGTGGTATTATAGCGGAGCAGCGCCGGTTTTACAAGACTTGGTTTGCATCAACATTTCCATTTTTTTGCCCAAAGAATTGGTGATTTTGCTCACTCCGCGTAGTGTGCCAGAAACTGTTTGGTGCGCTGTTCGCGCGGGTGGTCGATCAGCTGCTTTGCGGGGCCTTCCTCCACCACCACGCCGCCGTCCATGAACAGGATGCGGTCGGCCACATCCCGGGCAAAGTGCATCTCATGGGTCACGATGATCATGGTGGTCTTGCGGTCGGCCAGCTCCCGCAGCACCCGCAGCACCTCGCCGGTCAGTTCCGGGTCAAGGGCACTGGTGGGCTCGTCGAAGCAGAGGATGTCCGGGTGCAGTGCCAGCGCACGGGCAATGGCTACCCGCTGCTGCTGCCCGCCGGAAAGTTGGTGCGGGTAGTGGTCTGCTCGCTCCGAAAGTCCCATCTGCGCCAGCAGCTCCCGCGCCTGCTGTTCCAGCTGCGCGTGCACTGCCTTTTTGTTGGCGCGGTAGTCCGGGCGCTCCTTTGCCAGCAGCTCCCCTGCCAGCATCACGTTCTGCAAGGCGGTATACTGCGGAAAAAGGTTGAAGTTCTGGAACACCAGCCCGAAGTGCAGCCGCTTTTTGCGGATCTCGCTCTCCCGCTGAGTGGCGGGGTCGGCGGCGTCCCACATGGTCTCGCCATTCACACGGATGCAGCCGGTGTCCGGCCGCTCCAGAAAGTTCAGGCAGCGCAGCAGGGTGGTCTTGCCGGAGCCGGACGAGCCGATGATGGCCAGTGCCTCGCCCTGCTCCAAGGTAAGGGAAATGTCCTTTAAGACCTTTGTATCTCCGAAATTTTTGCCAATGCCGGAGGCTTCCAGTAATGCCATATTCTTAAAAACCTCCTCAGCAGCGGAAATAATCCAGTTTCTTTTCAGCCCAGCCGAACAGCAGGGTGAGCGCACCTACGAACACAAGGAAGAACAGTGCCGTGGAGAACAGCGGCCAGATCAGGCCCTTTGCGCTGTACTCCTTGGCCATCATGATGATCTCCTTGTTGGCGATGGTATTCGCCAGCGAGGTGTCCTTGACAAGGGTGATGATCTCGTTGCCCATGGGCGGCAGAATGCGCTTGACCACCTGCAGCAGGGTGACCTTGAAAAAGATCTGCGTCCGGGTCATGCCCAGCACCTGCCCGGCCTCGGTCTGCCCTTTGGGCACGGCCTCGATGCCGCCGCGATAGATCTCCGAAAAATAGCAGGCGTAGTTGATGGCAAAGGCTACCACCGCCGCCACCATGCGCCCGCCGGAGCCGGAGGGCCACGGGTTATTCATGCCCAGCAGACCGGGGCCAAGATAAATGACGATGATCTGCAGCATCAGCGGCGTACCGCGGATGACCCAGACAAAGGTCTTTACTGCACCGGACAGCAGCCTGCACCGGCTCATGGAGCCAAAGGCTACCACCAGCCCCAGCGGCAGCGCAAACAGCAGCGTAAGGGCAAACAGCTCACAGTTGAGCAGGAACGCGCCGGAAAGGCGCCCAAGGATCACAGACACAAAAACACACCCATCTATCGTTTTGTTTTACGCCCGGCTCAGTCGGCCAGCGCCAGCTCGTACTTCTCTGCCAGTGCCTGCATGGTGCCGTCAGCCTTCAGCTCGTCAAAGGCGGCGTCCACTGCGGCGGCGGCATCACTGCCCTTGCGGAAAGCCACGCCGTACTCCTCGGCGTTCAGCTCGTCCACGATCGCAAGGCTTGCGTAGTCGGTGCCTTCCCCGATCATGGCGTTGGCAAGGGTCAGGTCCAGCACAGCGGCATCTGCCGTACCGGCAGCCACTTCCATCAGGCAGTCGGTCTGCACGCTCTTGGAAACATAATCGGCCTTGGCAAGGTTCTCGTCGCCCTGAATGGCGGCTTCGCCG
This sequence comes from uncultured Faecalibacterium sp., assembly GCA_934524985.1. Classification (GTDB taxonomy): domain Bacteria; phylum Bacillota; class Clostridia; order Oscillospirales; family Ruminococcaceae; genus Faecalibacterium. Next base: position 42,271 of record CAKSYT010000002.1, read on the forward strand.
GCAGAACCGGCCTCGGCCACCACGGTCTTACCGGCAAGGTCGGCGGTGGAGGTGTAGGCGGTGCCCTCCTTGACCACCACGACCTGTGCGTTCTTGGCGTAGGCCTTGGTGGTAGCGGTGTTGGCCATGATATCCTCGGTCAGGGTCATGCCGTTCCAGATGCAGTCAATGCTTTTGGCGTCCAGTTCCACCACCTTGGTGTCCCAGTTGATCTCCACGAACTCCGGCTCTACGCCCAGCTTTGCGCACACCGCGGTGGCAAGTTCGGTATCAAAGCCGGTAAAGTTGCCGTTGGCATCGGTATAGTTCATAGGCTCGTATACGGTATAGCCGATGACCATTTTGCCCTTGCCCTTGATGTAGTCCAGATCGCTGCCCGCTGCAGCAGAAGCCGAACCGGCTGTACTGCCGGAAGCAGATGCCGCCACAGAGGTGGATGCACTGCCGCCGCAGGCTGCAAGGCTCAGTGCCAGAGCACCGGCCAGAAATGCACTTGCAATACGCTTGAGTTTCATATCTTTTTCCTCCCATAGGGGACGTTCTGCGTCCCGCTTCCCTCTTGATTTACCATTTTACCATGCTAAAGCGGTAAACTGTGGTTATAGAATAGCGCGTTTGCCGCCTTTTTGCAAGAGGAAACCTTCATTTTTTGCACAATGCACTGCTTTGCCCCGCCCATAAGCCCGCTTTTTGTGGGAAAATGTGCATGAAAAAGTGGCTCAGAAACGCCCACAGGCGTTTCTGAGCCACAAATTATAATAGTATTTTCAATCGTCCCTACTGCTCCGCCATGGCTTTCAGCGCCGCCTTTTGCAGGTCGGTGACCGAGATGGTGCACAGCGCCTTCAGGTCGGCGTCCGTGCCGTCTGCGGAGAGCTTGCCGATCTCCACGGCGTTTTTGCCCTTCAGGTAGCCGCACCAGCCTGCGCTGTGCTCGTACCACTCCTTGCCTAACGCGCTTGCGCTGCGCATTCCGTAGCGGTCACCCAGCTCGTTTTTGGTGTACACCGGCTCACGCGGAGCAGACACTGTACCGTCCGCGCTGACTGTCAGCTCCGGCTCGGTCATATCCCCGATGGCGCTGGTCACCCGGGCGTTCTCGTCCATGGTCACCACCGCCAGCGTGATCTTTGCCTGCACCTGTGCGTCCTTGTCGTCTGTACCCACAAGCCCCTGCGGCATTTCTGCCACCTCTACGCCCAGCTTGACCGTATCGCCCCGGGCAGCGCCCAGCACCTGCGCATTCTCGCAGGCGCGGACAACGGCATCCCGGTAGCGGTCCACCGCGATGGTGCAGCCGGACAAAAGGTCTGCATCGGTGGGCTTGCCGTCTGCATCCGTTTTCAGCTTTTTCACCTCGTCCGGGGTCTTGCCCTCAAGCCAGCTGCCAAAGGCATCCGCCTGCTCTGCCCAGCCTTTTTTCAGACCGGACACCTCTGCAAGCGGGTAGTCTTTCCCCTTCTGGCGCTTGGTGCGGGTGTCGGTGGGGGTGGTCACCTTGCCGGTGCCGTCCGCACTGACCGAAAGCTCCAGCTCGTCCAGCGTTACCCCCGCCAGTTTGCCGTCTGCATCCAGCAGCACGGCAGCCGCCACCGTGTGGATGTTCCCCGCACGGTCTGTACCGGTCGCTTCGGTCAGGACGCCCAGCCCGGTGCGCCACGCCGCGCCTTGCGCCGCGCTGCTGCCCGCAGAGGTGCTGCCGCTCATAGGACCGGAACTGCTGCCGGAGTTTCCCCCGCCGCAGCCGGTCAATGCCAGTGCTGCCGCCAGTGTGCAGCACAAAAACCAACGCGATGCCTGTTTCATATCGTCACATACGCTCCCTTTCCGTGCCTGCATTGCAGACGCAGGCTTTGGAGCCAGTATGCCCCGCCGCGCGGGATTTTATGAGCGTACGCTTACATTAAAGGACTGAGCAGCCGCAGCACGCTGTCCAGCACCGTACCAGCCAGCCCGGTGCGGCAGTCCGCGCACTGCACTTCCCGGCACTGGGGCAGGGTGCGGCGCACATCGTCCCGCAAAGCCAGCACCTGACTGTTTTGCAGCAGCAGCACCCCGCACTCGAAGTGCAGAAACATACTGCGGTAGTCCATATTGATGCTGCCCACCACCGCCGCCCGGTCATCGCTGACGCAGCACTTGGCGTGGAGAAAGCCCGGGGTGTACTCGTAGATGCGCACTCCCGCCCGCAGCAGGGGCAGATAGTACGAGCGGCTCAGCCGGAACACCAGCTTTTTGTCCGGGATGCCCGGCAGCACCAGCCGCACATCCACCCCGCGCTTGGCGGCGTTGCGCAGCGCGTCCAGCATTTCCTCGCCGATGGCGAGATAGGGCGTATAAAAATAGACGTAATGCTGTGCTTGCGCCAGAATATCCAGATAGACCGTTTCTGCCACCGGCTCTTCGTCCAGCGGGCTGTCCGCGTAGGGCTGCACTACCCCATCGCTGGCGGGCAGCACCGCAAGCTGCGGGCGGAAGGCGCTGTAATCCTGCTCAAAGGGGCGGAAGGCGTTCCAGAAATCCAGAAACATTACGGTAAAGTTCCACACCGCAGCGCCCTCGATGCGCAGGCCTGCGTCCTTCCAGTAGCCGAAGCGGGTGATCGCGTTGATATATTCATCTGCCAGATTGATGCCGCCGGTGTAGGCTACCTTGCCGTCTATCACCACGATCTTGCGGTGGTCGCGGTGGTTCATCACCAGCGAGAGCAGCGGCACCACCGGGTTAAAGGGGATGCAGCGGATATGTGCCCGCTCCATGCGCACCACAAAGTCCTTGGGCAGACCCAGCAGACTGCCGAAGTCATCGTAAATCAGCCGCACGTCCACCCCCTGCGCCGCCTTGCGCCGCAGAATGTCCTCCACACCCTGCCACATCTTGCCCTGACTGACGATGAAAAACTCCAGAAAGATGCTCTTTTCCGCCTTTTCAAGGTCGGCCAGCAATGCCGGATACATGGCCTCGCCGCAGGAAAAATACCGGGCGGTGGTGTTCTGCCATGCGGGATAGCAGCCGTATTGGGTCAGGTAGCGGCTCACGCCCCGGTTTTCATCGCACAGCCCGGCAGTCTGCCCGGGCTGCTGGGCGCGGTCTGCCCGGTGTGCCTGCTCCACCGCCTGCATTTTGCTGCGCAGACGGCGGGAGGGGCGCTTGTTGCCAAAGGCCAGATACAGTGCCCCGCCCAGCAGCGGCAGCAGCCCGATGAGGGCGATCCAGCCTACCTTATAGGCGCTGTTTTCATCCTTGCGCACCAGATACAGAATGATCAGCAGGCTCAGCCCGTTGAGCACCCCGGTGACCCACACCCGCGCCGTGCCGGTGGTGAGGGCGAAAAACACCCACGCCAGCCATGCAAGCTGCAGCGCCACCAGCACCACCGTGACCGTGATGCGGTTGAGGATGCGGTTGAAAAACTTGACGATCGGCAACCGAAACAGCATACCATCTCCCCTTTCCGTGTTAGCCTACTTTATATATAGGTAAGTATAACGCGGATTTTCACCCTTTGCAAGTTTTTGGTGTCGGGTACACCGGAATTATTCCTCGTAAAAAATTCACCGGAGCGTCCGCAGATGCCCCGGTGAACCAAGATCCTATTCTATATTTTCCGCTCAGACGGTAGGTGCTTCGTTATCCTCGTAGCCAACCATCAGGCCGCCGTATTCCGCGTAGTAGCTGCACAGAGCGCCGCAGGTACCTACCTCCACCTTGGCCTCCGGGAACACGGCATGGACCATGTGCTTCAGCCGCTCTGCAGCGGCAGCGTTGCAGCAGTGGTCGATGTGCACCCGGCCGTTGGTCAGGCCGTGCGCCTTCATTTCCAGCACCATGCGCTCCAGTGCGCCGTGCTCGCCGCGGGTCTTGCAAATAACCTCCAGATCACCGGCATCGCTGGCCTGACCGATGACCCGGATGCCCAGCATCCGCGCCACCGCAGCCACAGCGGGCTTCACGCGGCCATTGCGGGCAAGGTTTGCCAGAGATTCCAGCGCAAACAGCAGATGGGTGTGCTCATGGTACGCTCGGATCTCCTCACACACAGTATCAAAGGGCTTGCCGGCCTTGATCAGCGCCGCCAGACGCTCCACCAGCAGACGGGACTCCGCACCGGTGGACAGGCTGTCCAGCACAAAGACCCGCGCACCCTCGTGGCTCTGCTCGTACTCCTCGCCCGCCAGCAGCGCGGCGTTGTAAGCACCGGACAGCGTACCGGTGATGGTCACAACGTACACCTCGTCTGCGCCCTCGTAGGCAGCCATCCAGTCCGAGATATTGGGGCAGGAGGTGCTGGTACGGCCCTTATAGGTGCGCATCATCTCGGCCAGCGCGGGAGCATCCACCTCTGCGGTGTCCACATACTCCTGCTCGTCGGTCAGGATCTTCAGCGGCACACAGGCAAAATCCACATCGGGGAGCTCGTACACATTTGAAGAGGAATCTACAACGATTTTGCTTTTCATATTTTTCTCCATTTTCAAGCGGTACAAAGCCGCAGTTATTCCTTAGTCTGTGACCATCATAGCAGTTTTTCAAAACCCTGTCAACTGTTTTTTCAAATTCTTTTACAAAGTTTTCATTGCCCGTTGACCAATTTTCCAAAATGCGGTATACTATTTCACAGGCAGAAGTGCTTTTGCAGAAAGCAATTGCCCTGCCTTTGCACAAAAACAACGTTCCTGCCTGCAAAAAAGCGCAGGAGCATGAACAGAACAAGATATTATGAAAGCTGAAACCAAACTCCGCGTTGCGGCGTGTGCTGCGGGCTTTGCCCTGCCCCGGTACAACGATCTCCCCTCGGTAGGGCTGTATCTGGACCAGACGGTGCAGTTCGTCAACGGCTACTTCCGCAGCTTTTGCGGGGTGGAGCTGACGCCCTCTATGGTGAGCAACTACGTCAAAAAAGGGGTAGTGGATCACCCTATCCGCAAAAAATACACCCGGGACCAGATCGCATCCCTGATGTACATTGCTGTCTCCAAGACTGTGCTCTCGATCGAAAATATCGACACCCTGTTCAAAATGCAGCGGGAGCACTGCTCTGCCGGGACAGCCTACGATATCTTCTGCGAGGAACTGGAGACCAGTCTTTCTGTGGTGTTCGGCGGCAAGGCAGCCCAGCCGGAGACTACGCTCAACGATGAGCGTCTGCTGCTGCGCAGCACCATTTTTGCGGCGGTCAACAAAATGTATCTGGACTGCTGCTTCGATGCTTTGCGGCAGGAGCAGGCTCTGTGGTCGGATATCCTGCCAGATCTGGCGTAACAGTACAAAATTATATTACAGACACAAAAACCACCCGGAAACGCAAGTTTTCGGGTGGTTTTGTTCTCAGAGAGACCGAACCATATTCGTCATCAAATTATTTTGCAGATGCGGGAACGAACTCGATTTTAATCTTCATTCCCATTCCGGCTGCAAGCCGTTGTAAGGTACGAAGCGATGGATTCGCGTTTCCGCGTTCCAGCTTGCTGATGTCAGTCTGTGCAATGCCAGTGCGCTCCGAAAGCTGCTTCTGGGTCAAACCGCTTTCCTTGCGCGCCTTGAGCATGGCTTCGATCACGGAAAATTCCGGGTCAAGTGCATCCCATTCAGCCTTGAATTCAGGGTCTTTCATCTGTTCGTTTAAAAAATCGTTGAAGTTTGTCATTTGGAATTCTCCTTTCGGGTAAGATACTCTATGCGATATTGTTTTGCCAGTGTGATCTCCGAAGCAGGCGTTTTCTGGGTCTTTTTGACAAATCCGTTTGTAAGGATCACCTTTTTGCCGATCACGCCGATCACAAAGAAATACAGCACACGGGTGATGTCTGACCCAAATTTAGTGCGTATTTCAAAAATTCCATCGTCCAATGCTTTGGAATAGGGTTCTCTTAAAAACGGCCCTTCTTCACGGAGCAAGGCGACTGTACGCAAAACTTTGGCCTGCATTTTCTTACCCAAACTCAGGATAAACTCTTTTGCAGGCTCAGAGCCATCGGGCTTATCGTAGAATTCAATTTCATATTCCTGCATGGCCGCGCTCCCTTTAAATAGTGGATTTATCTCATATTCAGTATAGCGGATATATCCTCTATTGTCAAGAGTGTTCTTCCGTCCCCTTTTCCACAAACAAAAATCCCGCAGAACCCAGCGATTTAACGCCAGATTCTGCGGGTTCTACCGCGTTGCGGTTGGTGGACGAACTGCAACGCCGGACGAACCCCGAAATTATCATTCTCCCCTATTCCATCCTCTTATGTGTCCCCAGTTCTTTCTTCAAAACGGTTTAACCCAAAAGCAAAGCGGCAGGCTCTGGAACAGCCTGCCGCTTTAATTGTGCAACGAAAATTCTACCTCAGACAAATAAGATATAATTCTATCAGCACTTTGATCGTGCCACTATTATACCACGCCCTCAGCGTTTCATCAACACTTCTTCATCCGCTCCAGCGTCTCGTCCGCCTTGATGGCCTCCGGCGTGAAAGAGTTATTCTTCCACCACGCCACCAGCGCCGCAATGCTCGTAATGCCCGCCGTCACCAGCTGCTCCACGGTGGCGCTCTCAATGGGCAGCACGGGCTTACCCAAGGCGCTGAGCACCTGATTGGTCAGTGCCAGCAGCAGGGCCGCCGTGCGTGCCACAGTGCCCGCAGAGATGGTCGGTTCGTTGTAAGTATGTGCTTTCATAGCTAGTTCCTTTCTCTTTCGTGTTCGTGTGTTTCCAGATCCGCAAGGCGGTGGTTCACCACCTTCATCTGTTCTTCCATCACCGGGACGCGCTCCGCAAAATTGTTATGCCTGCGCACCTCCCGGGTCAGTTCTTCGATCTTGTACTCGGTCACCGCTTGGCTTTTTCCGTTAGCGATCAGCACGCCGATCAGGGTCACTGCCCCGGCGATGATGGCCGAGACGATGCTCTCCATTGGCCTCACCCCCTTACAGCGTCCATCTGCTCTTATTCTGCCGCGTATCAACGTGCACCCAGCCGGTAGCTCTGCCCGCCTTCACAGGGTAGCGTCCAACGCCGCCCCAGTCCGGCATCAGACTTTCGGCGTAGGCGGCCACATCCTCCACGCTCACGCCCTGCACCCGGATGTCTGCCGCCCGGCCCAGCAGGTGCTGGCTGCTCTTGGCACCGCCCACGGCCGCGTTGTGCGCCGGGGTGCGGTAGCCGCTGGTAATGGTCACCGCCTTGCCGAAATGCTCCCGGATGCACTGGAGCACCACGGTCAGCACCTCGTCCACCATAACAGTGTCGGTGCCGTCCCGGCAGCGCAGCTCCCGCACCTTAAAGTCCGGTGCAAGTCTGCGGTTGCCGTCCTTCGCAACGCTATACTGTCTGATCATCTCTCCATCTCCCTTCCACATCACAGCCCCCGCATCCAGTTCTCAATGATGGTGCTGCGGTACTCATGCGCCCGCAGCCCCGGATGGTCATTGTAGAGGGCAAGCTTAAAGGCATTGTTGCGCAGCTGCTTTGCCGTAGCGCTGGTATCCGCACGGCCAGCGCCGTGCATGGTAAGCAGCAGCGGGTGCTCTTCGTCGTTCAGGTCCAGCACCGGCACGCCCCAGTAGGCGCAGATTTCCTTCACCGTTGTCCGGTAGGCTGCACTCATCCATCCGTCCGCAAGAATCACGCCCAGCTTCGCGTAGGGAATATTCTTCATGAAATACTCAAAAACAATATTGTACGCGCCCCACACTGTTGTGTTAGTGGTATCCGTCTTTGTGCCGACGATGGCAGTCGGGTCAAAGCCCTGTGCAGTGTCCGGTTCGCACTCGTTCAGGCCGAACATTAAGGTGATGTAATCCGCATCCTTCGGCACGGCCTTGTACCGCTCCGCCGAGAAGGGCGAGAGCCGCCCGGTAATGTTGGTAAACACAGAGCCGCTCACGGCCTCATTCACCAGCGTCATGTTGTTGCGCTTTGCGATCCACCACGGGTATGTTTTCCATACCTTCAGCTTCTGGTCGTAAAAATCCGAGTTCGTGCCGGTGTTACCGGCAGCATCCGTGTAGCCGGTCGCCTCACCCTCAGTAAAGCTGTCTCCGCAGGCCACATATTTTTTCCCGTACAGCACATTGCCGCCTGCCGAATTCAATGGGTTTCCCTGTACATCGTAGATCATACCGTGCCCTCCTGAATGAACTTGTTCACCTTCGTATCGCTCAGCAGGCCCTTGTACACCTTACACTGGTACAGCGTGCCGTCCCAGCAGCGGGTCATCTCGCCGCCATTCGTGCCCGGTGCACCGCCGATCAGCAGGCCCTCCGGCACGTCCGTAAGGGTACGTTGGGTTGCACACCAATCGCTCAGTGCGCAGTATGTGCTGCCGCCGCGATACTTTTTACCGTCCAACTGAATCACATACCGGGTGCGGGTCTTGAGATGTGCAATGCTGTCCGATAGCGTTACGTCAGCAAAGTCGTAGTATGCAATACCAGTCTTGCCATTATTGGGGTTTAGGCTGATGTTGATGCCCGGCAAGTTGGAGTTATCGCCTGTCTCGGTCATGCAGTGCAGGAACACGATCCAGCCTTTGTCGTTAAAGCTGTCGCTTGCCTTTGCGTCCAGCAAAATGGTGTACTGCGGGCTCTCGGTGCTCGCGTGTTCAAATAGCTTCACGCCGGTATTCAGTCCCTTTGTCAGCGCCGTTTCAGCGGGCAGGTCGTAGAGCAGCTGCGCCGTCTCCACCGCTTCCACCGTTACCGTGCAGCTTGCGCTCTTGCCGCCTGCGATGACCCTTATCCTGCAGATTCCTGCCTTTTCAGCTGTCACACTGAAGTTGTACACATTGGTGCCAAGGCTCACGGTATTGTGTACCGTAGCAACACTTCCCGGATTGATATCATACACGATACTTACGGTGGCGTTCGCGGGCAGCACGGTAGCCGTCAGGGTCTTGCTCTCGCCCTCGTTCAGGGTCAGGGTGCTGCTGCTCAGGCTCACGCTCTGCACCGGGGTTGCCTCCGTGCTGCTGCCCTCCCACTCCGTGCGCAGGGCGTTCAGGACGGGCTGCATCGTGGCGGTCTTGTAAGCCGCATTCTCAAACAGGGTCAACAGCAGCGTCCTTGCGGTGTCCGTAAGCCCTGCACCCGGGTCGCCCTTGTCCCCTTTCGGGCCGCCCGGGTCGCCCTGCTCTCCCTTTGGGCCTTGTGCGCCGGGGTCTCCTTTGTCTCCCTTCGGGCCCGCCGGGCCCGTGTCACCCTTGTCTCCTTTTGCTCCCGCTGCGCCCGCGTTGCCTTTGTCGCCCTTGTCTCCCTTCGGACCTGCCGGGCCCGCCGGGCCGGTGTCGCCTTTTTCACCCTTGACACCTGTGGCAGCTGCAATGCCTGCTTCCATGTGGTTCAGCATCTCCGCAGTCAGGATCTGCCCTTCCACAAAATTCTGTCTTTCATAGCTCATGTCGTTTTCTCTGCCTCCTCCACTGTGATCGTATACGTTTTGCTCTGGCCGGACTTCAGCATCACGGTCAGCTCTGCCGTGCCGGCATTCACGCCGCTCACCAGCAGCACATCGCCCGAAACATTCAGGGTCGCTGCGTTCCCCGCAATGCTGGCGGCAATGTCCTTCCGCACATTCGTGCTCCACGGCACATAGTTCACGGTACCCTTCAGCGTCTCGCCGATCGTGATCGTGCAGGTTTCAACCTCCCACACCACATCAAAGTCGGTTGCCTCCGTGCAGGGATAGTCCTGCGTCATCAGAACACAGCGGAAACCCAGCAGTTTTGCCTTGAGCCCGGGGCACAAACCGGTGTTGACCACTGCCACCGTAATGCCCTGATGCGGGGCCAAACTTGCGCCCTTATAGATCCACTTCTTCACATGTCCGTCCGTGCCAGCGCCTACCCAGATCACATCGTCAAAGCCGTAGATGCCATACACCTTAATACCAACAGCCTGCGGATACATTCCCTTGTACTTTGCCCATGCGTATTCGCCTAAGTCAAGCGTCACTTCAACGTATGCACAGCGCACCTCCCGGTACTTGTACAGCCGGTTCGGCACAAAGCAGGTAACGGTTCCTTTTGTCCGGCTTTCGTTTGAGTAAATATTGGGGAACATCTCTTCCAGCCGCTTTGTGCTGATGGCATGGTCATATACCCGGCAGTCGTAGATTTTGCCCTTCAGCTTGTGGTCGTCGCCAATGGTCGGCGTCACCATATTCTCGCCCAGCCGGAGCGTGCCCTCAAAGATGGAATTTGCAATTGCACCTTCAAGCTTCACATAGTTCTGCATGTACCAGTCGTACACCGCCAGCACGCCGTTCTTGCGGATAATGAGCACGCTGTAATCCATGTTGGAATAGTTAAAATAATTATTCGCATCGATCGATGCTGCGTTGGAGATCTTCCAGCAGTTGCGGATATTGATAAAGCCGCCCGTTGCGATCGTATCCTCACGCTCGCCGTTCTGTAGGCTAAGACCGATGTCAAAGCCGGGAGGGTCTTTCTTTCCCTCAGTATAGTTCATCGCGCTGAGCACCGGGATAAAGCTGAAATTCAGCAATCCTTCTTCGCTGTAGCTGTCTACCCGGAACTTTGCAATGATGGTAAAGTCCTTTTTGTCTGCAAACAGCTTTACGCCCGTGTCAATGCCAAAAGTGCCGTCAAAGATCACGGCCTTTTCTTCTGCATCATAGCGGGCATCCTGTGTGATGTCGTAAATCGGCGCATCCTGCGCCGTATCTCCGTTGCTCTCCTCTAGGTCTTTTGCCGTCAGCAGCGCATATCCCCCGTCCAGCACGGCCTGATCGTTATCCAGCGTCGCAGCGGACGGGTCAAAAAAGGAGAACCGCGTCTCAGGAAACCGGTCGCGGCTCCGGTTGGTAATGAGGTTCGCATTATCAAAGTTGCTCTGCCACTGCGAATCGAACTCATCAATAATAAAGTCGCCCTTCACCATGCACTGGTTAAAGTACGGGTAAATATCGTGGTTGTTTTCAAACCGGAAGCCGTTCAGGAACTGCGCAAACAGGATGTGGGTTTGTATTTTTGTCGTGCCGGGGGTGTCCAGCGTGTTGTTGGTAAAGACCACCGGCGATGCGTACACGCCGGGCAGTGCAATAAAACCGTCCCGGTCTACATAGCTGCGCCCCATCACGTTGTCCGAAAACACCATCGGGTCGTCCGGGTCGTAATCCTCCTCGGTGCAGTATCGGTAGATAAAGTTCACCGAGGGGTTGTGCCGCACCTGTAATTTGTAGTCCAGCTTGTACTTTTCTTCCATCAGGCGGCAGTTTTCCTCGTCCTGTAAGGTTCCCTGTCCGTAGCAGGAGTTCCCGATGCACGGGTTCCATGCCGGTCCCTCAATGCTGGATTCACAGCAGTCTATAAAAACATTGTTCTCGCAGATTGCGTGCTGTTTTCTCGGTGCCACATCCGCGCCGTTACCGCCCAGCAAGGCAGCGCAGCCCACACCGCGCTCGCTTTCCTGCATCCCCGCCAGATACTCCGGCGGCAGATACCCCAGCCCCGACCCGATGAACTGGTTGCCGCTCACCTTGCACCGCATCTTCGGGAACTCTGCCTGAAATGCAAACAGGCATACACTGCCAAAACAGGTCAGGTAGAACAGGTTGTTCGTGATCTCAAAGTATCCGCTCTTGTCATAGGTGTTCCAGTGGATTGCAGCGTTTCCCTTGATCTGCGTGAAAAAGCAGTTGTTCACAAAAAGTCTGTGCACGCTCTGCGGCACGATCCCGATGCCGCTGATGTGGTGCGAGTAAGACCCCTGCAGATTTTCGTTGTACCAGATATCCTTAAAGGTGCAGCCCTCGAAATGAATGTCCTCACACCAGATGCTCTCGCCATTCTCCGTGCGTCCCCGCAGCCGGATGCCGCAGGTCCATATTTTGTTTACGCCGTTCGGATTGATGCCTTCCCATGTGCAGTTGACGAACCGGATGTTTTTGCATCCCTCCAGCACCATGTTCGCGCCCTTCCAAAAGATCACGTTCCGAACTTCCAGATCTTCTACGTTGTTGACGATGATCTCAAAGTACTTGTACTTCTTGTTTCCTCCGTCCACCACGCAGTTGCTCTGGCTCAGTGCCGCCGTCAGCGCCGCCGTGTCGTCTGTCTCTCCGTCCCCTGCTGCACCGGGAATGCCCATCACAGCACCGCTGCCGCCCGTGCCGCCTCCGGCCATGTCCCACGCCGCCGCAATGCCCGCTTCCATGTGGTTCAGCTGGGCAGCGGTCAGGGTCTTGCCGTCCATAAAATTCTGCTTTGTGTAACCCATCTCTTAGCCCCTCCCCAGGATCATTCTGCCCAGCACCGCAAGGCTCAGCCGGGCAGTGTTCCTGTCGTCCGGGTCGTCTGCGCCCCACAGTGCCTCTAGTCGGTCGCAGGCGGCCGCCGCTGCATCATTGCCTGCCGCCAGCGTTCGCAGCACGGTCAGCACCGCCCGCTTTTCCGCGGTGGTAATGCCGCCTGTGCCCAGCAGCCCCACCAGCGCCTCCCACGCAGGGGTGGCCGGGGCAGGCATCGTGCCCTCTGCCGTGCCGCTGTTGGCGCATACTTTGCACCGCACATCGGCGCTGGTCACGGTGCGGCTGCCGTCCGTACCCTCAAAGGTGATGCAGCCCGCGCCGGGCACTGCCGTCACCGCCGCCGGTACGGTCAGGCTTCCGTTTTCCACCAGCGTGGCCGCGCTTGCGCCGGGGGTGTGCCAGTGGGCGCACACGGTCAGCCCCTTCCACTCGCCCCGCTGCTCGATGCGCAGCCGGTAGTTGCCCCGGTTGCCCGCATACCCCAGCAGCAGCTGCCCGCCGGGCACCGCTGCCGCGCCGTTGCGCTCCAGCCGGATGGTCATCTCATTCATGCTGCACCACCCTTACACATACCGGTAGCCCTCCACATTGAAGGGATAGCTGCTGTCCGTGGTCGCCTCCTGGTTTGCCGCACTGAAGCTTACCGTGCCGTTCGCTGCAAAAGCCACCTTCACCAGTGCTTCGCCCTTGCAGTAAATGCCGCCCCGCAGATTGTAGGTTTTGCCGCCGCCCACCATGGCCACCGCCGTACCGCCCCGCACGACGCGAGTGCTGCCGTAGTCCGCAGCAGCGGCTGCGGCTACTCCGCCGGTGGTACTGATCGTGGTGCATTCTATGGGGTTCGCCATCCTTACTACAATGTAATCCACCTCGTCCGGCACAGTCAGCGTCTTGTCGCTTTTGCCCGCTGCGCCGGCGCTTGTGTAGACAAGCTTTCCGTTCATGTCCGTCACTCCTCCCAGTTGATTCAGTTTTTCTGCCAGGCTAAAGCCCAGCACCGTGTCAAGGTTTTCCGCCGTCATTTCCAGCGTGCCGTCTGCGCCCACGGTCAGGCCCCGCCCCACCTTCACGCCGCCCAGCACTGCTGCGGTGGCACACGGCAGCACTGTCTCTGTGGTGCTCCTTCCGTTCCCCATGGTCAGGACAAGGCTATTTCCCTGCACCCGCACTCCCTTCAGGTAGTCCCCGCTGCCCTTTTCCACTGCGCCCACGTCTGCCGCTGTCATCGCCCGGCTAAGCCCCGTACCGCCGTTTGCTGTGCTCAGCACCCCGGTCATGGCTGTAAGTTCTGTGGTGTCCCGCGTGGTATAGGTCTGCTTCGTGCCGTCTGCAAACGCCACAGTCAGGGTGCGGCCATCCAGCGCCACCTGCCGCACAAGGTCTCCCTCGTCCGCAGCCATCGCGCCAACATCCGCAGCTGTCAGCTGCACCGCACCGCCCTTGCCGTTCACGCTCAGTACAGTGCCGTCCTTGGGTGCATATCCCTCTGCCCGCGCCGCCGCTTCGTCCGCCTGCTGTGCCGCCGTCCGTGCGTTTTCCGCCTCACTCTTTGCCCGCTGCGCACTGCCCGCAGCGGCGGTCTGTGCGTTCTGTACCGCCCTGGCTGCACTTTCCGCCCTGTCTGCTGCGCTCTGCGCCTCCTTTGCCTTCTGGCTTGCCGCGTTCGCTGTCCCCTGCACCTGTGCCACAAATGCCTCGTACTGGCTCGGGGTGATCTCGGCATCTCCGTCCGTGGCAAAGGTCTCGTAGCACTCGTACCGCGCGGGTCTCGTCATGGCGCAGTACCCGTTGCTGTCCATGGCGCGCAGCATCCAAAGTCCCTTTTCGCTGGCGGTGAACATCCTACCCACCGCTAGGCACCTGTCCTCTCCCAGCAGTTCCGGCTGCGGCAGCGTGCCGTCCAGCTGCTGCACATGTACCGTCACCGCCATGCCGTCCCAGTCCTCCGGCAGCTCAAATTCCAGTGTCTCCACCCCGGTACTGCCCTCGCCGCCCAGCTTCAAAACCTTCTGCTCCGGGCCATACTCCACCCCGCCAAAGGTGCGTTTTAAAATTCTTACCAGCATCTCCCGGCCTCCTTTCCGTATCCAGTCTACCGCATCCCGCTTTGCAAAACACCTGCGGACATTCTCGCGCAAAAAAGCAAGGCTCAGGCGTAACCCTTCACGCCTGAGCCTTGCTCTGTCTTTTTTCGTTTAGAATCTGTTCAGGATATCATGGTGCCCGATGTCCAGCAGCAAAATAAGGGTGTCCCCCTCGTACTGCCAGATCACCCGCACATCCATGTTCACGCTGAACTCAAATAGATCCGCCGTTCCCTGTATCCGCTTCGTCCGCAAAGACGGGTACAGCGGGTCCATGATCAGGATCTCCAGCTTCTTTTTCAGCTGCGCCTTTTCCGCAGCTGTCAGCTTTTTCAGGTTCTTTTCAAACCGTTTTGTATAGGTGATCCTGTATGTCATTTCTCTGCACCGTCCAATGCCTCAAACAGTGCATCCACCGTGTCAAACACCGGCTGCTCTCCCGCCGCCAGCTTTGCCTTTGCCTCGTCGATCTCGCTGCGCAGCTCCTCCAGATACTTCTTCGGGTACACCGCCACCGGCATCAGCTCGATCACCCCGTCCTTCTCCACGATCTCCAGCTTGTCGCCTTCCCGCAGCCCCATCTTCATCACGATGTCCTTCGGGATCGTAATCTGCGATTTTGTTCTCAGTTCCGTCAGCATAGCGTTGCGCTCCTTTCTTCTTGTAAGATTTTCTTACTTTCCTACTCTTATTATACACCATCCCGCCCAAAAAGCAACACCCCGGCAGCTGTCCCTTCTCAGCCGCCGGGGTGTTTGTCTTTATTTGTTATTGTTTGTTGCTATTTGCTGTTGTTTGTCTTTACCGCAGGTCAGCCCACGGGTCGCTGGTCTGTGCTTTGCTCTTCTTTTCGGCATCGCTCACCCAGCCGTCCAGCGTTTTCTGGGTGTACAGCGGGTTATCGTCCGCATCCCGCAGCGCCAGCAGCATCTCGTCCAGCTGCGCCCGGTCGTACTCGCTGCCCGCCACATACTCCGGCTTGCATACTTCGGTGATCTTGCTCTTCACGCTGCCAAGGCTCTTGCCCGCCCGCAGCAGCCTGTCCAGCTCCTCCTGTGCATCCTTTGCCCGTACGCTCTCCAGCGCCTGCTCCAGTGCGTCGGTCACGCTCTCGCTGTCGCCCTTCAAAAGGGTATCGCCCTTCTGCTCCACCGCGCCGGTCACCATGTCGATCACCGCCTCGCGCTTTGCCGCGTCCGCCTTTGCCTTCGGGTCGATGCCCATGGCCTCGTACATCTCCCGGATGATCTGCCGCGTCAGCTGCTCCCGCCGCGCATCGTTGCCGTTGTTCTGTGCCTTTGCTGCCTCCAGCACATCCGGGTCGTACTTCTTCAGCCGTTTCTTCAGTTCGCTGTAGATCTTGTCCTCCTTTCCCATCGCCGTCAGCTTCTCCACCGCCGCCTGCGCTTCGCCGGTGTCGCCGTTTGCGTAGGCTTCATACAGCCGGTCGTACTGTCCGGTGGCGCTCTCCGGCAGGGCGTTAAAGCTGAACTTCCCGCCCCGCGCCACGGTCTGGATGTCGTCCCAGTACCCCTGCACCGCGTCCACCAGCTTCCGCCCGTTGCCGTAGGGTACGCCCGCGATCTCCATCCCGTCCTCGATCAGGTTAAAGGTCCGGGTGTGCAGCCTGTCCTCGTGGGCTGCCAGCTGCGCCTCGGTCATTCCGCTGGTATCCCTGCGCCACTCTGCAAACCATTTCGTCACATCGCCCATCAGGTCGTTCACCGCGCTGATGTTCGTGGCGCTCACCACGTCGTAGTCCTTGCCGCTCATGGCATTGTCCACCGCGCTGTACAGCTCGCTGCCAAACAAAAAGTTGCCCGCCGCGCTCTCGGTGAATAGCGCTGTGAACCGCTTCAGCATGCTTTCCAGCGTCACGTCTCCGTTTTCGTCCTGCTCCCGGTCCCACCGGTGCAGCAAAAAGTCCGCGCCGATCTTCATCAGTGCAAACACCGCCGTCTGCGTCACCTGACTCACCACCGCCCGGTTCAGCTGCTTTCCTGCCCGCTGCACCTCGCTCCGGTTCTCTGCGCTCTGCTGCGCCTTGTACCGCGCGCTCTGGGTCTTGTAGTCCATCACCGCATCGGCTAAAATGCCGTAGTTCTGGAAGCGCTGGGTCGTAAACATGGTAAACGCCTTCACAAACTCGTCCGGGTTGCGCTGGATGCCCGCCCGCTGCATCACCGTGTAGTTGGGCTGCGTGCGCTCGATCACCTTCTGGTAGGTCTCGTTCACCGCCTTCCAGTATTCCTCGCTCCCCGCCTTGGCTGCTTCTGCGCTGAACTCCACCGGGTGGTTCTTTACATAGGCCTTGCTGCCCTCCCACAGCGCCGCCACCGTGATCTCGTCCATTCCGTTGATCCACCCGGTCAACGCCTTGGGCAGCTTGTCCATGGCTTTTTCCGCAAGGCTGCCGTCCTTGCCAATGCTCGCCAGCTCTCCGCGCTGGCTGCCCCGCTTGCGGTATTCCAGCAGCGCGTCTCCATGCTGGGTGATCTCTGCCTCCAGCGCCGCCCGCTGCTTTGCCGAAAGGTTCTTCACAAAAGGCACCACCGCCGCCATGGTATCCATACCCAGCACTGCGCCCGCCGTGGGCAAACTCGCCGCCTGCGCAATGGCAACGCCCGGGTTCAAGGTCAGCACCGCGCCCGCGTAGTTGCCCCGCAGCCGCGCCGCCATCCGGCTCACGCCGTTGTCCCGCCTGCGCTGGGTGGTCTGCAGGTCGGTCAGCAGGTCGTTGATGTAGTCCACCGTGCCTTTGCCCCACTGCTCCTTGATGATCTTGTTCTTCAGGTTTCCCAGCCCGTCTGCGGTCTCCACGTTGCTGTTCAGCACCTTCTGTACGTCCCGGATCGGCAGCGCCAGACCCGCATACGCCGCAGTGTCCCGCAGGCTGCGCTGCACCACGCTGCCGCACTCCTCCAGCAAAATGGGTTTGCTGCTCTTCACACGGTTCTTCAAAAAGCCCCGTCCCTCAATGGTCGCGTCAAGGTTCAGCCCTTCGATCTGGGTCGCCAGCACGCTCTTGTCCACCGCAATGGGGTAGTAGTTCTTCACCTGCGCCCGGTTGTACCCCAGCAGCTGCATGCTGGTCTCGTTGATCAGGTTCGTGGTGTAGTGATTGTAAAAATCCTTCATGTCCTCGATCCACGCCCGGTCGTAGTCGGTCAGCGCCGCCTCCACCGTGTTCAGTACGCTGTCCGGCATGGGGTTGCCCTCTGCGTCCTTCAGCATACCCAGCTGTACGGTCTGCCCCTTCTGGTACGCCTGTTCAATGTCCCCCGCGCTGTACAGCTTTGCGTCCGGCAGCACCATGCCGCCGGTCATCAGGTGCTCCATGCTGTCCTTGTTCTGTAAGTGCATGTACAGGCTGCACAGCTGCGCGTGGGTCAGCGGCACCGCCTCGCCCTTGCTGTCCACAAGGCCGATGTCCACAAGCTTCGCCCCCGGGCCCGCAAACTCTGCCATCTCCTTCAGGTGTTCCTTTCCCGTCACGTTGCTGAACTTCTTCTCGCCCTCAATTGTGATCTCGGTCTGCCGCCGCTGTCCGTCGTTCAGCATCCGCGCCAGTTTTTCCATCTGTCCGTCCGTGGCATACCCGCCGATCATGCGGAACACCCGCTCCGCGCCCAGCATATCAAGGTTGTACTTCGTCAGCAGGTTATGCAGTCCGTCCAGCGCCCCGCCGGGGTGGTTGCCCTTGCTGGCCTGCACCTCTCCCGCCGCCGTCACGGCGATCTTGTCCACCTCTTCCGCCTTTGCAAGGCTCAGCGTCTTGTTCGCGGTGCGGATCACATGCAGCGTGCTGCTGGTAATGGCGTTCAGCATCCGCATCTGCTCCAGCGTCAGGGGCAGGTAGGTGCGGTTCTCGGTCTCCCGAATACGCGCCCGCAGCCGGTCGCGCAGCATCTCCGCCTTCTCGCTCTCCGGCAATGCCTCAGCCTCTGCCAGCTGCTCCCGCAGCTTTGCAAGCCGTGCCTCCTTCGCGGCGGTCATGTCGTCCCGCAGCGTCTGGATCAGCACCGGCACCCCGCTCTTCTTCCAGTCCTCGGTCATGGCCGTGGGCGCGCTGTCTGTGCCCATCGAGCGGTTGATGCTGTCCTGCAGCGCCGTCAGCCGGTTCACCGCCCGGTCGTTCAGCACCGCCTGATTTGCCAGCTTCGCCACCTCGGCCGCCTGCACGATCAGGCTCTGCTGCACATACTTGCCCGGGCTCGGCCGCAGCACCAGCTGGTTCAGCGCTGCCGCGTTGCGCTGTACGCTCCGCCGCACCTTGTCCATCTCCCGGCCTTCCCGCGCCTTCTTCACCCGCTTTTCCGCCAGTGCCTTCGCCACCGCAATGTCCTCGTCCCGCTGCTGCTGCGCCGCCTCAATGGCAAGGGCATTCCGCTGCGCCTGCTTTTCGGCAAACGCCTCCCGCTTGCGCTCGCTCTCTGCCTCCCACTCTGCGATCTCGTTCTCCTGCACGATCAGCGAATACTCCGCCTTGTCTGCGCGCCGCTGCTCCTGTTTCAGCTGCCACGCCAGCTCGTTCTTTTCGCTGCGCAGCTTCTTCACTTCCAGCTTCGCCTCGTCCAGCATCTCCTGCCGCTCCGCCTTCAGCCGCTTCGCTTCCTCCTTCCACAGCCGCTCGTAACCTTCCCGCAGCACCGTCATCTTCTCGTTCAGATTGCCAAGGTTCGTAATGTCCACGCCCTGTGTTTCCAGAATATCGTTCAGCTGCTTTTCCGCCTTTGCGTTCGCCTTGGCCTTCTGCACCTCTGTGTGCTGTCCCGCATCCCGCCGGTTCTGCGCCAGCTTCTCCCGGAACAGCGCCTTCTGCCCCTTCTGGATGCCCTTCAGCTCCCGGCTCACCTCTGCAGCCCGCTCCTCGGTGCCCGCTGCGGCTCTGGCCACCTGCATATTGTGCTGCATGATGCCCTCAAAAATAGCCTCCGCGTCGGTCATCTCCGGCACGTTCATCACGTCGCCCAGCATCCGGCCCGCCAGCTCCACCCGCGCGTCCTCGTACTCTGCCTCGTCCGCAAACCGGCTCATCATCTTCGGCTTAATGGCATCATGCAGGTTCATCAGCACGTCCAGCCACTCGGTGCTCTCCATGCTCAGCGCACTGTCCACACCGGCCTGCTCCGCAGCCGATCTCCACAGCGCCCGCGCGCCGTCCCGCACAAAACCCGCCGCGCTCACATCGTTCACAATGCTCTCGTACTGCTCCGCCGGGTTGCCGTCCCGCACGCCCTCGGCCTGCCGCAACGTCACGCCATGCCGCCGCGCCTCGGCCACCGCCTCGCCCCAGCTGCCGTACCGGCGCACCAGCTCTGCCTTCGCCGCGCCGGTCTTGTTCACCGTGTACTCCAGCTTGTGCAGCTCTGGGTATTCGTCCCACAATTCGCTGTTGCGGTAGGTTGCCCCGTCCAGCACTTCGCCCGCCAGCGTCTCCGCCAGCGCCTGCGCCTTGCCCATGTCCGCGCCCTCGGCCTTCAGGTACTCCACCAGCACCTGCGCCTCGTTTGCCAGCTTCGTCCGGTCAGCCCGGCTGCCGATGGTGCGGGTCCACCGTACTGCCAGCCCCTCCAGGCTGTCCCGGCTTACCTTCACACCCCGGGTCAGCCCAAAGAACTGTCCCAGCGTGTCCAGCGCCGCTGCCTTGTCCGCAATGGCTCTGCTGGCCTGCCGCTGGTCGCTGCCCTTTGCCTCTCGGTCTGCCTGCTGCGCCAGCTGGTACCGGAATTTTGCAAATTCACTTTCCTGTGCCAGTTCTCCGGTTTTGTAGTATGCCTGAATTTCCCGCGCCACTTTGTCCGCATCCACGCACCCGCTGTATTCCTTGCTGGCGGCCACCTTACCGTCTGCCGTGGAGATGTCCAGCGTGAACTGCCCGCGCTCGCCGCCCAGCTGCTCGGCCATCTTCCTGATCTGTTCCAGCTGCTGTGCAGTCGGGGCAGTGTCTGCCGAAAGGTCGATACCCGGTGCTTCTGCCATCACACGCACATTACCGTCCAGCAAAAATTCATTCAGCGCTTCCGTGCCGGTCTTTACTTCCGCCGGGCCGAATACGTTCATAATTTCCCGGTGGTCGGTGTCCCGGCTGCGGTCATTCTGTGCAAAATCCAGCATCTGGCCGTCCGGTAGGATGTACCCTGCTTTCTTAAAGTCCTCTGTCACACCGAACTGTTCCTTTGCCAGTACTCGCCGGTACTCTGCTTTCCCGCCGTGTTTTTCTGCTTCCGCATTATAGGTCAGCTGCCGGTCGTTCGCCTTTGCGTTCGCCCGTGCCCGCATCCGCTCTCCTGCTTCCCGCATCCGGTCGCCCAGTGCCGCGCTCCGTTCTTCCAGCTGTGCCAGACGGCTGTTATAGTCCTTGCGCTTTGCAAGATAGTTCTGATACTCCGCACTGTCCCGGTAGTTTTTCGCCTCTGCGGAAAAAATGCCCAGTGCCTTTTTCTTTGCCTCGATTTCTTTCACCGCATCGCTTTCCAGCCATGCTCTGCGTTCTTCCTTAAGCTCCTGCCGCTGTTTGTCCACTTGCTGCTGTTCGTTGCGCAGCTCTGTCAGTTCCTCTGCCTCGCTCCGCTGCAATTGGTCATTTTCCTTTATGGACACATCCTTCTTTTCCAGCTCCGCAAATTTTACTCCCTCCAGCTTGACGTCCTGATTGCCGTATGTTATACTGCCTATAAGGCCACTGGATTGTAGTTCGCTAGGCATTTGGAAGCCTAGTGTCCGGAACAATTCGGTGGTTTTTTCTTTGTTCTCAGAGATGTACAGTACATCACTTTTACGTACAAAGCCTACCGGGTCGCTGTCTTTTGTGTATGCGCTGGTCACTTTCTGCATATCATTGATGACGATGTGGTTCTCCACCGGTCGCAAATCCAGAATGCACATCACCGGTCTGCCGTCCTGTGCTTTCACATTGCCAAACATCACAAGGCGGGTATTTTGCTTTGTTCTTCCCTTATTCTGGCTGGTCAGCACCATGGTCGGGTCGTCCAGTACTTCCGGGATACGTTTGATTTCTTCTAGCGTCATTTCCGGGTGCTGTTCCAAAATCAGGTTTATTTTGGAACTTTTCATGTAGATATCGTTTTTGCGCGCGCCCAACTGCTGCAATACATCCCCTGTTTTACCAAGGATAAATGTTTTTTCGCCAGTCCGTCCATTCCATGCCCATTCTTCAATATCCTGTGCATAGTCCGGGTTGATCTCAAACCGCACCCCCTGCGCCGCGCCGTTGCCTTCAATGGCAGCGGCGTTTTCTTTTGCCGCCCGCAGGTTGTCCATTGCCTTTTCCGCGTGTGCAAAGTAGGCATCCTGCAAAGCCTTCTTCTGCGCCTGGGCAAGGTTCTTTGCGTGCAGCGCCGCCGGGTTTTCCGGGTCTTTGTTCAAAATCTCCTTTGCCTTGCTGATGATGCTGTTCAGCAGCTCCTTCACCGCGTTCACGGCCTTGGTAATGGTTCCCGCCTTGCCCGCGTTTTTGTCCGCCTGCGCCCGCTGGAACTGTGCCCACCGGGTCATGTCCTCCACGGTCTCAAAAATGCCGCTCCAGCTGTCGGCCACCAGCTCCTCCGCTGCCTGTTCATAGGTCAGGTTCTGGGCTGCGTAGTCCTGCATCTTGTCCCGGATCATCCGGTCTACGTTCTCATAGCCCTCGCTCTCTGCCAGATACTCCAGCGCCCTGTCCATCAGCGCCTTTGCGCCCTCCGCGTCCAAAGCGTTGTACCAGTGGAAGTCCTCGTGCAGGATCGTTGCAAACACGTTTTCGTTCCCGTCCGCAAAGAAAATGCGTCCCGTCTCTGTGTCGATGTACGCCTTCACCCGCTTGCTGGGCGTTCCGTCCGGCCCCCGCAGCACGCTCTTTAAAACAGCATCCGTGCCGGTGCCCTCTGCGTTCAGCTGGATCAGCTGGGTGGCCATCTCGTCCGCCGTCCGCAGGCTGCCTTTCCAGATCACCCGGCCCTCGCCGCTGGTGCTCTGGCTGCTAAGCGCACCGCCCAGTCCGCCTGCCGCTTCGGTCTCGCCCTGTCCCTGCGTCCACGCCGCCTGCAAAGCCTCCCTGCCGCCGGGCTGCTGCAACACGTAGTTTGTAAAGGCCGCCAGTCCGCTGGTGCTGCCCGCCAGTTCCAGCGCCTTGTCAAAGGTCTTTACTCCCTCCATCTGCCCAAGCCGGTACATGCAGCTCGCCGCCGAGGTATACCGGTCAAGGTCTGTAATGCTGTCCGGCACCATCCGGCTGATGGTCTCGCTCGCGCCCCGGCTCACCTTCCACCGGCTCAGCTCCCGCTGTACGCTGCGCTGCTTTTCGGTCAGGCTCTGCTGCCGCAGTCCGTAGGTCTCCCGCAGCGCGCCGCTCTGGGTCGTGTCCGCTTCACCGGCCTGTACCGGCTGCACAGTTTCCACACTTTCCCCGGCTTTTTCCACGCTTTCCGCTGCCCGGCTCACAGCAGCGGCAGCAGGGTCTTGCTGCTCTGTCCGTGCTTCTTCCCGCTGGGCTTCCTGCACCACCGCGTTGTCGCGCACCGGTTCCGTCACGCTCACCGGCACCGCGTCAATGGTCTGCGCCGCCGTCTGGCTCTCGGGAACGGTAAGAGGGTTCTGCTCCTCAAACGCAGCGTCCTCCATGACCTGCGCCGCAGTTGCTTCCTCCCTCTGCATCTGCTGCTCTGGCGTCCGCTGTGCCTGCGCCGCGCTCTCCCCGGGCTCCAGCGCTCTCTTTTCCATCGCCCGGTACTCCTGTGCCAGCTGTGCGGCCTGCTGCTGCGCCTCTACCTGCTGCGCCTTGTAGTCGATCCGCGCGCTCATCGCGCCCAGCCCCGTGCCCACGGCACCGCCCAGCGCGCCGGACGCGCCGCCGGTCAGGCCGCTCTGCAAGGCGGTCACAAAGGTCTCCGGCTTCAACAGCGCCTCGGCTGCTTCCTCGTCCCCGCCCAGTACGGCATCAATGGCGGTGTCCGCGTAGGTCTCCACAAAGGCCTGCACCGCGTTGTCCACGCCGCCGGTCAATGCGTTCGCAACCGCCGGGTACGCCTTGGCAAATGCGCTGTCCCCGCCAAGGCCGCGCACCCAGTCCGCGATCTGCCCCGCCAGCGTGTTCTTTGCATAGTCCGCGCCCATGCTCTCAGCAAGGTCTGCCGCGCCTACACTGTTGATGGCCCATCCCGCGCCAAACTTCGCAAGTCCGGTGGCAAGCGTCTTGCCTGCGCTCTGCCCCTTCTCCACGCTCTGTCCCATGCTCTCTGCCGCGCCCTGGGCGCTCAGCACCGGCAGCACCAGATACGGGCTTATGCCCGCCACCGCAAGGTTCTCCGCCGCGCTGCTTGCAATGCCCATGGCCGTCCGCGCCGCCGGGGTCATGCCCGCCTGCGCTGCCGCCGTGTGCCGCTGGCCGTAGTCATACAGCTTGTACCCAAGGGTGTCCTTGTCCGAGCTGTCCGTCACCTTTGTCCCCGCAATGCGGCTGCGCATGGTGTCGATCTCCGCCTGCGTGTATCCCTTTTCCAAAAGCTCTGCGTCGGTGTACGGCTGCATACTCGTTGCCGTGCTGCCCTGCTGGGCGTAGGTGGTCTTGCCGCCGGTCAGCATTCCCAGCAGCTTCTCCTGCCGTGTATCCCCCTGCACCTCTTCCCGCAGCGCCTTCCAGTTTTTCCGGGTCTCCATCTCGTTCCAGATGCTCACCCCAAGGTTCTCGCCCACCAAAAGCGGTGCTGCCGCTACTGTCGCCGCAATACCTTTTGCCGTGTCCGCACCGCGCCGCACAAATACCGCCGCCGGGTTGTACGCCGGATACTCGGTCAGGTACTGCCGCGCCTTGTCGATCTCCTGCTGGCTGTACCCCATCCCGCGCAGCTGCTCGTCCGTGTACTTTGCCTTCGTCTCCTTCTCCCCGCCCGCGCTGCGGCTCGTGCCGCTCTGGGCATAGCTGGTGTATGCACCGCCGCCCGCACCTACTGTGGGCGCGCTGGCGCTGGTTCCCTGCTGGGCGTAGCTGGTGTAGTCCTGCTCTTTCTGCCGCATCAGGTCCACCAGCTCCCGGTGCTTCTCGTCCGCGTCCATCCACAGGTTCCACCGGTCAAAGTCGTCCCGCTTTACAGCATTGGCTGCCTGTGCCCGCTGCTGCGGGGTGTTGTCCCCGCCCGCGTAGTTCCAGTCCGGTTCGTAGTCCTCCTGCCGGTCGGTCTTCACCGGGCTGCCGGTGGCTGTGCCCAGCACGCTGTCCAGCACCTCGTCCGCCAGCTTCTTGCTGTCCATCGTCCCCAGCTGCCGCGTGCCGCCGCCCATCCAGCGGGTGTCCGTGCTGCCCTGCGGCAGCTGCACCCGGGTCTGTAAGGGGCTTTCCGTGGCCGTCCGCACCCCGCTGCCGCTCTGGCTCTGCGCCATCCGGCCTTGCACACTGTTTGCCTCTTTCTGCTTTTGTTCGCTCTGCGCCTGCATCTTCTGGCGGTATGCCCGCACGTCCTCTGCGGTCATGGTCTTGGTTTCCACGCTCTGGTCTTTGTCTTGGCTGCTTTTTCCTCCGCTCATTTTCTGCCGGTACGCCCGTACCTGTGCTGCCGTCATTGCCATGCCGTTTCTCCTTTACTCTGCGTTATTAAAAAACCGCGCGATTTCTTCATCCGTAAAGCCCTGATTCATCAGCTGGTTCATGATCTCGTTCTGGCTCTTCCCGCTGGCGATGCTCTGGTTCACAACCTTCTGCCCATATTCCAGCCGGCTGTCCGTCAGCCACCCCGCATCCGACAGGGTCTTTTTGTAATAGTTGTACGTTGGGTCACTTGGCTTCATGGTTTTAAAATCCTTGGACATACTCATCAGCTGGCTGTTGGTAAACTCATCACTCTTCTGCTTGTTCTGGCTTTTTTGCGTATTCCGGCCGCTCCCGCTGCTTCCGCTGCTGCCGTACCGGTTCTTCATCTGGTACTGTTGCTGCTGGTACTGTAGGTTCACCCTGTTCAGCGCCTGCTGTAAGTCCACCTGCCATCCGATGTCCTTCTGTTTCAGCGTATCGGAGTAGTCCATGCTGCCGGTGTCGATGCCCGCCATCTGCAAAAGGCTCTTTACGCCGGTGTCGTTGCCGTACTTGTAATCTGCATCCATCGCCGACATCAGATAGTCCAGCTTTTCCTTGTCCACATCGCTCAGCCCCTGCCAGTTGTCCACAATGGTGGTATCCATGCCCGCCTGCGTCAGGGTCGCCCGGGCTGCATCCGGGCTGCCCGCCTTCATAAAGGTCAGCGCCTGATTCATCGTGTTCACCCGGTTCTGCTGCGCCGTGTAGTTTTCCTTCCAGGTGTCCACC
The DNA here is from genome assembly GCA_934524985.1 of uncultured Faecalibacterium sp. GTDB lineage: Bacteria > Bacillota > Clostridia > Oscillospirales > Ruminococcaceae > Faecalibacterium. The sequence goes on from CAKSYT010000002.1 coordinate 67,907, forward strand.
ATGCTTTCGTCCAGGTCGTATGTTTTCAGGATCTGCCTTGCCCGCTCCGGGTCGCCCGCATCAAAGGCTTCCCACGCCTGCTGCTGCCCCGCCACCTCGTTGGCAAGTTTGATCTGCGTATACCCCATGTACCCGTCGTACCCGGCCATCGCCACGCTGCCAATGCCCTTGATGATGTTCCAGATATTGCTCTTCGCGTCCTCGCCTTCCTGCCGCGCCTGTCCCAGCCGTCCGTACAGGTAGTTGCGCCAGGTCTTGGCGTTCGCCGTGTCCTGCGCCGCCGCGCTGCGCTCCATGCTGTCCTGCCCCAGCAGGGTGCTCACCATGTCCGCGTTCCCCGCCAGTTCGTTCTGCCACTGCTGCAAGGCCTTGCCGCGCAGCTGGGCAAGCGTCGTGCCCGCGCTGGCGGTCTGGTCTTGCGCCGTCTGGTCTGCCACGCTCTTTGCCCAGTCCGTGCCGTACCCGCTGCCAAGGCTCTGCGTCGTGCCCAGCGCCGCCGCTGCACTGTCTGCCGCCTTCCCTGCCACCTTGTCCCGGTAGCTCTGGTACGCCTCGCTCAGCGCCGCGTCGGTCACGCCGGTGTCGTTCATCCCGCTGATCTTATCAAGCCGGTCGTTCACCTTCCCGGTGTACGCGCTCTCGTATGCGCCGGGTATCTCCTGTTCGGCCTGTGCCAGCCTGTCCTTTGCGTTCTTCAGCTTCTTCATCGTGCTCATGCTCCGCACTTCCTTTCCTTACAGCAGCGCCAGAATGGCCTTAATGATCCACGGTGCAACGGTTGCAATAAGCTGTCCCACGCCTGTTGCGGTCTGGATGCCGTTTGCCGTTTTCTGCTGCTGTTCATTGTAGGCGCTGTCATACTCGTTCTGCCGGTACGCAAGCCCTTCGTTCCAGTTGTCAAGGTTCTGCTGGTAGGTCTGCCGGTCGCTGCTCTCTGCCTTTTGCAGCCCCGCCAGCTCTGTCTCCAGTCCGTTCTTCCTGGCGTTGTACTCCCCAAGGCTCTGGTTGTACAGTCCGTCCAGCACGTTGTCCAGGTTCGACATGGTGGCCTCATAGGCGTTCTGCCCGGCCTGCGTGCCGTAGCTGCTGGCATACCCGCCGGTCAGCGCTGCCGCATTGGCCTGCGCGTTCCGGTTCGCCTTCTGGGCGTTGCGGCTGTACTGGTCCTTATACTGCTTGTAGGCTGTGTCCGCATCCGGGTCGTAGTCAAACTCGCTCAGTCCCTCCAGCTTGCCGGTCACATCGTTGATCTTCTGCTGGTACTGGCTCTGGTATGCGGCAGGCTTTGTCTGCTCATACCGTTCCAGTTCCGTCTTAGCCTCGTTCAGTCTGCTCATTTCTCCACCTTCTTCAAAAATTCCTCGTTCATGTTCTCCCCGCTCAGGTTCGTCAGCACATATTCCAGCTGGTCGGTCAGCTGGTACAAATAGTTCTTCAGCGCCCTTGCGTCCTCCGGGTCCATCTTGTCCCCGAACTGCGGCATCGCTATGCCGCTCAACCCCGCCAGACTTGCCATAGCTTCTCCTCCCTATTTCCTCGGCTTTGCCCCCTGCACCCGCGCACCGCTGCTGTCTGCCAGCGTCAGCGCAAGGCTCCGCAGGGTCATCTGTCCCTTGCCCGTCAGCCGGATGCGCATGGTGTCAAACCGTCTTGGCTCAAACGGTAGGTTCAGCCTCTCGTGGCGGCCCTTCGCCCCGCACGTTGCCACCTTCTCAAAGGGTGCTCCGTCATAGCTTACCGCCAGCGTCACAAGCCCTGTGCCCTCTGCGTCCATCCGCAGCGTCACTCGGCTCACATACTTGTCGTCCGGCACGCTCATGCCAATGTCGCCGCTCACAGCTTCAAATTGCACTGCGTCCAGCGTTTCCGGGTCGCTGTCCGCCTCCCGGTCAGGCTCTGCCGCCCACAGGCTGCTTCCGTCCCACAGGTACAGCTGCCGTCCGCTGCTTGCCATCTCCCGGCCTGCCGCTCCCTCTTCGTGCCACATTCCCTTTTCGGTGTCGTATACCAGCAGCCGCCCCGCCGGGTCGTCCTTCTGCCGCAGATACAGGTAGTACCGCGCGTCCAGATACCCTGCCGCCGTCCAGTCCACGCTCTGCATCCGTTCCGGGTCCAGCGCCGCCGACACCTTTGTCGGCAAGCTGCCGTCCCACGCCATCACCCCGTCGGTCGAAAGGTAATACAGCGTCTCCGCGATCACGCACAAGCTGTGTCCCGCGTTCGCCGCTACGCCCCGGCACCGCACACTGGAAAGCCGGTACTCGCTGGGCTTTGTGCCGTACAGCCGGTGGATGCAGTTTTCTTTAAAGAACAGCACATACCCAAGGCAGCTTGCCGCCGCTGTAAACGGCCCGTCGCTGCCAACGGTCACCGCATAGCTGTCCGCTGCTGTGCCCTGATAGCTGTACCAGTTCGTTGGGTCGCCCAGCGCACAGCTGTAGATCACGTTCTCCTTTTTGCTGCACCCCCACACCCGGTTGTCGCACTCGGTCACAAAATCCAGCTCCGGCACCCGCCGCTCCAGCGTCATGCTCTCCCCGGTGCTCTCGTTTTCGGTGCGCAGCATATCCTCGCTGCGCCAGCTGCACTGCCCGCGCCGCAGCACCCAGCTGCCGTAAAACTGCTCGGTCACCCCGGTGCGCTCCATAGCCATCACAAGGGCAAAGGGCTCTGCGGCTTTGTCCACCGCCGTCAGCACCACCTTGTCCCCGTTAAGCTTACCCAGCGCCTCCCGCACCTGCGCCGGAACGCTTTGCACCGTCACCGAGTCCCCGGTGCGGATCATGCCTTTCAGCTCCGGCACCACGATCTTCACATATTCCAGCAGGATCTGCACCCACTTCCCGGCCTTCTCGCTGTACCTTTCCAGCACGCCGTCGCTTGCGTACACCTTCCCGCTCTCGCCGGTCTTTAAAAACAGCTGTCCGTCCTTGGGGCTTTCCGGTTCCGTCTCCCCGGTAGCTATGCCCTCGTAGGTGCCGCCCTCTGCATCGCATGGGGATACATACACCTCGCTGTCCCCCAGCGCCCACGCCGCGCCCAGTGCGCTCAGCTCTCCTGTCTCGGTGTCAAAGCTCATCTTGTCCGGCCAGATCAGCACCCGCGTGCCCATGCCCACCAGTTCCTTCCGGTCGTCGGTCAGTACGTTCTCCAGCACCACGGTCTCCTTGCCGTCGTCCGGCGTGTACTCCAGCCCCGTGCCGCAGCACAGCAGCATTCCGTTCAAATGGTATGCTCCGTTCATCCGCTGCATCTGCCGCACCCGCCGCCGGGGCTTCCGCGTCTGTAATGCCGGGTATCCCCGGCTGGAAAAATTCATTCCCTCGCTCAGCTCCGCCTCGCTGCACCCGTAGGTCTCGTTCAGCCCCCCGAATGCCCGCAGCAGCTGCCTTGCGCCCGAAAGCACGTTCAATTTCGTCCCGTCCAGCATCTCAGTACCTCCACTGCGCCCCGCCCGCCGGTGCATAGCTGCGCCGCATCCACGCCGCAAACTCCTGCACCGCGTCCGCATACAGCTGCATCTCGTTGGCCCCCCGCGCCGTCTCGCCCAGTGCCAGATCCATCTGTGCGCACAGCCAGTGCGGGTAAATGCTCCCCGCAAAGGCTTCCGGCACCATCAGCTCGGTGTCATACTCCAGCCCGTCCCACCAGCTCACGTCCGCGCCTATTGCGTCAAAGTCCCCGCAGCTTGAGCGCTCCACCACCGTTTTGCGCAGCCGCGCATCGCACTCCCGCAGCCAGTTCTGCTTCAGCCGGTCATCAAAGTCGTTGTTCGGCCGCATCCCGTCGGCCATCTCCACCGCCATCCCCGCCGTCATGTCGTTCTCCTTTCTATCAAAAACACCCGGCACAGCAAGTGCCTGCCGTACCGGGTGTCTATCCGTTTTAACTTGCCGGTAACTTGCCAGCAAGCTGCGGCACAATGCCGCCGGGCGGTCTTACAGCCGCTGCAATGCAGGCACGTCCTGCGCTTTTGCAACCGCCGCCGCGATCTTCTCATTTGCTGCGTTGTCCATCTCCTCGCTGTGGCGCAGCACCTCGGCCACCGCCGCAGGCACCTCCACGTCCACACCGCGCTGGATCAGATACGCCTCGCCGTTCACGCTCACAAAGCGTGCGCCGGAGTACCGGCCGTTGTCCTTGAACAGATGGATGATCTCCGTCTTGGGCTTTTCCGCCTGCACCGCCTCGGTGCCCACGTCCTCCACAGGCTTTTCCGCCTGCACCGCTGCCTTCTTCTCTGCCATGTTTATTCTCCTTTCTCAGTTCGCCTGTGCCTTTGCGCTGTACCGCTCAGAACAGCTCTCAATGCGCACCATGTACTGCTCGCTCAGGCGCTCTGCGGTCTTCACGGCCTTCCAGCCCACGGACGCGCGCTGGTTCAGCGGGTCGTCGCCGTAGCCCAGCTGCTTCACAATGTGCTGCAAACCGCCGCCCTCCAGCTCGGTGGTGGCGTAGGCGTGTGCGCCCAGCACCAGCGTGCCGAACACGGCCAGACCCTCCGGGCATCCGGTGCCCTTCCAGATCTTTGCCTCGCTGGTCTCCACAAAGCGCACATTGTTGATCTTGCCGATCTCGCCCTCAAAGATCTCCTCGGGGCTCGCGTACTTGTGGGCCTCCACCCAGTTGGGGTCGCGCTTGATGTCGTAGGTGGCATACGGATGGATGATACACACATAGCTGCCGCCCGCGTTGCCCACGGGGTCCGCGTTCTGCACCTTCAGCTGCGCCACCGCCTGATCGATCAGGTCCACGGTCAGCTGTGCGGTCTTGTCCAGATCTGCCCGGCTGGTCACCGCCGTCTCCGCGCCGCCCGCGCCGATCTTGGGTGCATAGATCACGTTGGTGCCGCCGCACAGGATGTCCCGCACAATGGTGTCCATGGTTCTGCCGGACTGGCTCGCCAGCACGCTGGTAGCCTGCACCACGTTGTTGTCGATGGTGGTCATCTGCACCATGTCGGTCAGGGGCACCCAGCCGCCGTACTGGTGCACCTCAGCGGTCACCGTGCTCACGGTCAGTGCCTGGCCTTCCGGGGTCACGCCCTCGGTCAGCGGGGTCAGTGCCTTCGGCAGTGCCTCATACTTGCGGAACTCAATGGTCTTGCCATTGTTCGCAGGGATGGGGTAGCTGTCGCCAAACTGGTCATGCACCAGCGCCGGAAGTGCCTGATCGATCAGGCGCTTCTCGTAAAAAGTCTTCATCTCCGCGGTCATACCGCTGGAGCCGGTGGTGTTCTGCAGCTGCTCGTGGGCATCCGCAAACTGCTGCAGGTTCATCTTCTTCCACTTCATTCTTGTGTCCTCCTTCAAAGGTTTATCTCTCTCACGCCCTCGCGTGGGAAATCACAGTACAATTTTTTCTCCCCGCCGTGCCCGGCGTTCCAGCTCCTCCCGCTGTCGGCGGGTGGTGTTGCTGATGTCAAACTTGGTGGTCACCGCGCCGCCGGGGCGGGTGCCGTTCTCGCCGGGTCTCGCCGCCCGCTGCTGGATCCGCGCCGTCACGCCCTGCTCCACGGTCTGGGCGGTGCGTGCGGTGGCCTGCTCCATAATGTGGTTAAAGTAGGCCGCCCGGTATGCGTCCGGCAGGCTCACGCCCCGCCGCATCAGCTCGCCCACCTGTTCGTTCGCCAGCACCTCGCCCAGATCAAAGTCCGGGTACTGGGCTTTCAGCTGCGCCGCTTCGGCATCCCACTGCGCCCGGATCTGTGCCGCCCGCTGCTGCCGCGCCGCCTCCTGCTGTGCCGCCTGCAGCTTTGCGTTCTGGTCGTTGGCTCTGCGCAGGTCGCTCTCCATCTTGTCCAGTTCCCGCGCCGTTTTCACGCTCACGCCCCGCTGCTGCGCCAGTTCCTCGTAATAGGCATCGTCCTTCACCTTGCCGTTCTTCACGGCCTCGATCAGTCCGTCCACGTCCTCGCCGTCCACGCCGTAGGCCTCGCTCAGCGCCTGCCGCAGGGCAGCCGCCTTGGGGTCAGCGTGCACCGCCTCGCCCGCCTTGATGATGGCCTGCTGCATCACCTCGTTAAAGATGTCGCTGTACTCGCCCCGCACCAGCTCCCCAAAGGCCTTGCGCTTTTCCTCCGGGGTCTTTTCCGCCTTCTGCTCCCGCAGATTCTCTTCCTCTGCTTCAGGCTTCCCACTTTCCTGCGGCTGCGTCTCCTGTGCCGGTTCGCTTGCCGTCTCCTGTGCCGGTGCCGCCGGGCTTGCCTTGCTCCGCAGCGCACCGCTGCGCCGCGCCAGCCGCTCCTGTGCCGGACGCAACGCAGGCTCCTGCACCGCCGGTGCTGCCTCCGCGCCGCCCTCTCCGGCAGCAGCACTGCCGCCAGCGTCACCATCTGCAAACAGCTGCAGGTTCATCTTCCCATCCACCATGTCCGGCAACTCCGCCGGGTCCGGTGCCTTGCCGTCCGCAAACACCATGTTCACCTCAAGTTCCACGTTCTCCGGGTAGCTCTCTGCCAGCGCGTCCAGTCCGTCCTGTACCAGCTCCACCCATGCTTCCACCGTGTTGCAGCTTTCACGGGTCGGGGTCACCTCTACGCGCATCCAGCCCTCGCCGTGCGCCACAGCGCCCAGCGCCACAAGGCCTGCCCGCGCAGCCTCCTCCACCTCGTTGGCAAGGGTCTGCATCAGGCAGCTTACCGCTGCGCACACAATGTCCTGTCCGTACTTTCCCGCGCCCGCATGGCCTTTTGCCTTCACCTCGTAGCTAATCTTTTCGTCGTTCCATACCGTGCGCATCACACTTGCTTCGATCATGCTCTTTCTCCTTTACTTGTTCGGGTTGTTCACGTCCATTGCCCGCCGGGCGGCCTGCGTGGAAAGGCTGTTGTCGCTGTCTCCCACGGCTCCGCCCAGGCTGTTGGTGCTGGTTTTTGCGCCTGTGCTGCCGCCACTCCCGCCGCCCGCAGCACCCGCCGCCTGTCCGGCTGCGCTCGCCGCTGCGGAAACGTTCGTCCTGTTCTGGCTGTCGATGATGGCGGCCATCTTTTGCAGCTGTGCTGCCATCTGCTGCAGCTGCTGGTACAGCGTGCCGTTCTGGCTCACCCGCTCCCGCACCTTCTCAATGCCTTCAAAGTCCATCATCTCCAGCGCAGCCAGCGCCGCGTCCGCGTTCGCCGGTGCAAAAAATCCCAGCTGGTAGCACTCCTTCGCCGTCTCGTTCTGGGAAAGGCGGCTGAAGGTGCTCTTCTTCGCCGCGCTCACCGTAATGTCGAACACCGGCTCGTGGTCTCCCAGCTGCACCCCGCCCACAACGCCGCCGGGCACCCCGCGCAGCATCTGCGCGCTGAAGGTGGCATACTCCACCCCGCCGCTCTCGCCGGTAATGCGGTATACCCGCTGCTCGTCGTAGAACTGCCGCATCAACTCAATGATCAGGTAGCACTCCTTCGCAAACGCCCGGTATGCGCTTTTCAGCATATCCCGGCTCAGCTTGCTGCCCGCCTCCTGCAGCGCCGCAATGGCGCTGGCAGCGGTCAGGCCGCTGGTGGTGCCGCCCTGGCTCACGTCCCGGTTGCCGCTCACTTCCTTCAGCTCGCTCACCCTGGCATCCCGGTAGGTCATGCAGTTGCCGCTCAGAACGTTCGTCTGCAGCGGCATAAAGCTGTCGCTGTTCAGCCGCCCCACAACGTGCACGATGTCCTTGCTGAAGTCCGCCAGTTCCTGCTCATTCACCCCCGCCGTGTCGCTCAGCACAAAGCGCTGCTTTGCCGCCAGCTTCACGTTCTCGTCCATGGCGTGGTTCATCTCGTCAATGGCGGTCTGGGTGTCCTTCATCACATCGATGTACCCAAACCCCGCCGGGGAATCCTCCTCCATGAACAGCGGGTCAAATACAAAGGGGTATTTCCCGTGGTCGTAAAAGCCCCGCTGCGCCAGCTGCGGGTCGTTCTCGCTGGCATACAGCACCACGCCGTTGCAGTACTTGCAGTAGTGCAGCACCGTCTGTCCGCCGGGCTGCGCTTTCTTGTAGTACCAGTCCACCACCACGCTCTTGTCGGTGGTGTCAATGCTGTCATCGTGGATGTACTGCCCCACGTCCAGCCCCTTGCCGGTGTGCCCCTCCATCTGCGGGAAGCGCCCGATCAGCTGCTCGTTGTCCTCAAGGCTCAGGCTGAACAGGTGCGGCGACTGCTGAATATCCTCCACCCCCGGTGCCCAGTACAGCATCAGCAGGTTCACACTCTGGATGCTGATGTCGCCCAGCCCTTCCCGCAGCACCGGATCCCAGAAGATGCCCTTCACGCCGGTGCCGGTCTTGAGCTTGCGCCACCATGTGTCGCTGTACACCTGCTCGTAGTTGCACTGCTCCAGCACCGCCGGGATCACCTTGGAAAGGGTTCTTGCCGTCTCCTCGTCATCCGCCGCTCTCGGCAGCACGTTCGGCTCCGGGTAGTTGTCCATGGCATCCGCGTGCTTGTTGGCAATGCTGTTGAACAGCCACCCGCTGGAGGGCTGCGGCTTTCCCTCCATCATCTTGTTCTGGTAGTTCTTCCAGTGCCCCATGCGGAACCACAGCTCGTTTTCAATGATCCGCTTGTCCAGCGCCGCCTTGCCGGTCTTGTACCGCTGCAGGATCTCTCCCGCCTTGGCCACTTCCTCCGGCCCGATCACCGTCTCCGCAGCCGCGCTCACCGGTGCGCGCTCGCCATCATCGCCCTGCAAAAGGCTCTGCATGGCATCGTCCCGCCCGGTGCCGGGTCTCGCGGTGCTCACCATCCGGTCCCCCTCGCTCATGCCGCCGGGGTTCGCTTCTGCGGGTCTTGTGTCTGCCGGTGCCTGCTGCGCCCCGGCCGCCTTGGCCGCCAAGGCCATGATCCGCAGCAGCTTCTCCCCGTCCTGTCCCGCGTTCGGCTGCTGTCCCTCGTATCTTCCTGTCATCGCTTCTCCTTCTGCTTATACCCGCATCACCCGGATGGGGCTGCGGTGTGCATCCATGTCCAGCGGGTCGTCCCGCAGCACCACCTCTTTGCGTACCTGCCGGGGACTGATGGGGTTTTCCATCAGCACATACCGGCACTCGTCGTAGATGTGGTCCTCCTGCGTGGTGTCAATGTCCTCTACGTTGCTCTCGTCGTACACAAGGTTCGGGATGGTGCGGATAAAATGCCTGCAGGTGTCAAATACCTGAAACATCGGCCGCCCCTCCGCGTCAAATGCCAGCCGGTAGTGCAGCTGCATCTTGCCTGCAATGCGGGTGTGGTCGCCCGGTCTCCATGTCACAAAGTACGGGTACTTCTCCTGCATCTGGGCAATGCTCTCGCCCTGGCTCTCGTTAAAGATAGCCGGGTCAGCCACCCCTTGGATCACCCTGCCCTTCAGCATCGGATCGTTCTGCTCTGCCTCCCGGATGCGCCTTGCCTGCTCCACCGGGTCGATGCGCAGTCCCTCGTTGGGCGTGCCGGTGCAGCCGTATAATTCCTTGATGCGGTAAAGCCGCCCTTCCTCGTCCGCTGCATACCACCCCACCGAGAATGGCTTTGAATAACCAAAGTCGTACCCGCGCCAGATGTGCCAGTGCGCCGGAATGCGGAAGGGTTTGATCACATGGGTCCATCGCTGATCCTCGTAGTGCGCCGGGTCGTTGCGCCACTCGGTAAATACCTGCCCGCTAAAGCTGTCCCAGCTGCCGTACAAAAGCGCCTGCTTTTCGGCCTCCGGTAAGCTTGCTAAGTTGTTCAGGTATCCCGGGTCGTTTTTCAGCAGCGCCGGGTTGTCAAAGATGGTCGATGGGATAAAGATCCTCGTGCGCCGCATCTTTTCAACGCTGCCGTCCGGCTTTTTCACGTCCACCAGCTGCACCATCCGGGTGCCCGGTGGTGCCGGGCTGATGAACCGTGCCTTCACCCAGCCGTGGCCTACGCCGCCGGGGTTGGCCGTTGCCCGGATGTACACCTGCGTGCCCGGGCCGCTGGGTCTGTTGCGGCTCATGAGATAGCTGTACTCCTCCCATGTGAAGTGTGTCAGTTCGTCCACCCCGATAAAGTCATATTGCTGGCCTTGGTAGTTGTACTTGTCCTGCGCGCGGAACATGGACCCGAAATAGATCTTCGCCCCGCTGGGGAACGTCCAGCAGTGCGCCGAGGAATTGTACCTTGCCTTGGGGAAGGCGGGCTTGTAGTACTGCATCGTCTTGTCGATCAGCTCCCGCAGCTGCGGAAAGGTCTTGCGCAGGATCAGTGCCCGGTAGTTCGGCACATCCACCTGCCGCAGCGCCTCGATCACCAGCGCGTCGCTCTTGCCGCCGCCCGCAGCCCCGCCGTACAGCGCTTCGTCCTCGCACCGTGCCATAAACGCCCGCTGCCTCGGTTGCGGCCTCCACACGATGGGTCTGCCCTTATACCGTCCCGCTGCCATCCAGTACTACCTCCTGCTGCTCGTCCTCTGTCCTTGGCTCCATCAGCACCGCCGGGGCGCTCTGGCCGCTGTCCCGGTCCGTGTCCGGCACCAGCGCCGCCGCGTTTGCCGCCGCTGTCAGCAGCACCGCCGCCACGTTGGCTGCGTCCTTGTCGCTCATGGTCATGCTGTCGTACCGCTCCAACTGCTGTACCAGCGCCTTGCGCGCATCCTCGTCCAGCTGCCGGTCGTAGCTGCCCGGGCTTGCGTATACCACAAGCCCCGTTTCGGTCGCGTCCACCAGCACCTCGTCCTCGCTTTTCAAGCAGCTTCCCAGCGCAAAGTCCCGCGCCCGCACGTCCTCGTCCAGTCTCTGGTGCAGCTTTGCCCGCACCTCGGCAGCTCTCTGGTTCTCGGCCACCCGCTGCTGTAAGTATCCGATCTGCGCCTTTGCCCCCAGCGCCGCCCGCGCCGCGATCTCCCGCGCCGCCTCCGCTCTGGCCCTGGCAAAAACGCTGTCCGGCTTCCCGGCTTCTTCTGCCATCCAGCTGCGAATGGTGCTCTCCGGCACGCCGTACTTGCGCGCCACCGCGCAGATGGAGTTCGAGCCGATCATGGCCATCACCACCTCAGCCCGCACCGCCGCCGGGTACTTTTTCCCCCGGCCCTGCCTGCCGGGCACTGTGTTCTTGCAATACTTCCGCCCCGCCATGCCGGTTCCGTCCTCCTTTGCCCTATGCTTTCAGTCTACCGCATCCCGCCGGGCAAAATAACTACGGACATTTTCATGTCCTCCGTTTCATCGGAACCCGGGTTGCGGCTCCCAGCATCCGGCATCGCCGTTGCAGCACAAAAAGACCGCGCACTGCTGTGCCCAGTCTCTTCCTGTCCCGCCGGGGTTCACTCTTCCCGCAGCAGCCCCGCCTGCGCTGCATAGATCCCCACCGTGCTCAGCGCCTCCAACTCCTTGGTGTAGTATGTGGTGCGCCCGATGTACAGCGCCCGGATCACCGCGTCCTCCCGCAGCCCCTCCATGTACCGCAGCCGCAGCAGCTCCCAGCACACCGGGTCTGTGTGGGCATAGTAGTCCCGCACCTTCCCCAGTACGCCGTCCCAGCCCGCCGCCCGGCTGCCCGGCTCCCGCAGCGCCCTGCGCACCGCCTTCCGCTGCTTTTTCGTCACCGCCTGCCCTGCCTTTCCCGTCGATCAGCGCCAGCTTTACAATTTCCGGCCGAGTTTTCGCTCTTTCCGCGCGCCCGCGTTAAAAAGCGCGCAAAAATTTAATTTTATCTGTCATGTGCGAGCTTTCGCAAACCCTCTCCGCCGCAAGACCAGATACGCCTGCGGCTCTGTGGCTTCCCAGCCGTCCGGTCGCGCGCCCTCGCTCTCGTGCAGCTGTCCCGGGTCGTAGATCATCACCTTCACGCACTCCCAGCCCGGGTACCGCTGCTCCCACCAGTAGGCACAGTCCGCACAGTCGGTGCAGCCCTTGTGCAGCTGCTTGCGGCTCCACCGGCTGTCGTTGGGCCGCTGCTCCTCGGGCAAGATCAGATTTCGCGTTTCTAAGCACCGCCGCCAGCTGTGGCCGTAGATGTACCCCAGCGTGCCGTTTTTGCCCTGGCCGGAAAGCCCCAGCAGCTTCTTCATGTCCATCCGGTCCACGTTCATGGTGCCCAGCGGCTCAAACTCCCGGGTCCCCGGGATGCGCCGCCGCCATAGGTCCTCCAGCATCTCCCGCCATTCCCGCCTGTCTGCCTCGCCCATGCCCACGCATTGGGCAAAGCCGTGCATGTGCAGCCGCCCGGCCTCGCCCTTGCGCACCGCCCACAGCATCAGCCGGATCTTCTCCTTCTCCACCCCAAACCGCTTGCAGGTGGCGTACTTCACCCGCCGCGCGTAGTTCTCCACGTCCCTCCAGCAGGCATCCTCGTCCCCGGGCAGATAGCAGTCCTCGTATGTACCGGTCAGGAAAAACCCCCGCTTATCAAAATTCGCCAGCACCTTCCGCTGCTTCTTGCGCATACTGGCGGCTTTGTTCCGGCTCTTCTGCCCCTTGTCGCTCTCCTTGCGCTTCTTTCCCCGCTTGCGGTGCTCCTGATCCGTCACGGCATACACTCCAACGGCCATGTACTCGTCCCCGCACCGGATCTTCTTTTCCCGGATGTAGCTTTTCCGCATAGGCTGCTCCTGTAATTCTCTCTTTTGTGACCCACACAGTCACAGAAATAACGGGTATACTAGCTCCCCAAAGCGCCCACCCGGACGCTTTTTATAAAAAGGTATCAGACAAAACGCCTGCCGCCGAGCCTTCTCTCAGCAGCACCCGTTCCTACCTGATGCTTCTGTGGTCGCCAAAGCCCCCGGCCACGCGCTCACCGCGCCGCCGGGGGCTAATTTTATCTTCTCCGTTTCCCGATCCAGAACTCCTCGTCAAAGTCGTTCTTGTGGATGCTTCCCGCGTAGGTCGCGTTTCTGGTGTGCAGCTTTTCCTTTGCCAGCTCCTTCTTCCACGCCTTGTACCGTTCGCAGTAGTCGGAGCAGGCAGGCCGCCGCTCCGGGCAGTCCTTTGTGCAGCACCGCTTCACCATACCGGGGCCTCCGGCTTGCCCGCTGCTGCCCAGTAGCCGTATTGCAGCTCTTTCTTCCCCGCTTTCAGCGCCGCCTTATTGTATAAGCACATCCGGTGCACGTCCCGCTGCAAGGGGGTCTCGTCCTCTCTGGCTGGCTTCGGCTGCGGCTTTGGCTTTTCTTTGACCTTATGGCAGTATGCGTTGGATTCCGCTGCGTCTGCCCGCTCCCGCTCAATTCGGTAGCGCTTCGGCCTTGCCCCCTCCACCTGCACCCGGTAGGCAGAGCTCACCGCGCCCTTGCGCCTGTATAGCCTTGCCTTCACCAGTTGCTCCGGGGTGCCGCGGTACAGCAGCTTGCTTGTCTGCGGGTCATACAGGCTGTAAATGTACTCCATCAGCTCCTGCCTCCGTTTCCGTACAGCTCCACCTCTGCACCGTCCTCCGCGATCAGAATCCCGCCGTCCAGCGCCTGCGCCAGCTGCTGCAGCCGCGCAGCGCTCAGCTTCAGCAGTCCGCCGGGCTTGCACCACCGCCGGACATAGCCCTCCTTCACCTCCAGCTTGTCGCCCAGCGTTGCCGGGTTCTCGCCCCGGTAATCCATTGCTTCCTGTAAGGTCATCTCCGTCTCCTTTCCCAGCTTGCGGGTACCTGCTGCTCCATCACAGCTTGTATGCGCCGGTCCATCTCGCCCTTTGCCAGCGGCAGGGTGCAGGGCACCCGCATCCGGCTCACCTGTGCCCGGATCTGTGTTTTCTGCATCTCTGCCAGCACATCTGCCGTGTGCTGGCGGTAGGCTTCCAGTTCCCGTTCCTCCGGTACGTCCAACACTTCCACCTCGGTACCGTAGCCCTGCGCCGCCGCCCGCCGGAACCATTCCAGCGCCACGTCCACGCCCTCTTCCAGCACCCACTGGTTCAGCTGCCGGTAGTTGTCCATTGTGGCATCGTATAACCGGTTCATCCGCGCCGCCCTGAAGCCCAGCACCTCGGCGCACGCCACGGCATACACCCGCCACTCCAGCGTGGCGGCCTCGTCCACCGCGCCCTTGATCTTCAGCTCCGTGTGTGTCTTGGCCACGCCCTTTGCGTTGGGGATCCTCAGTTCCCACGGCGCGCCCTGCGGCATCCGGCTGCGCAGCCACGCCTCCGCGCTCTGCTTTGCCTCAAGCGGCCGGCCGCACTCGGCCATGATCCACAGCACCTCGCCGTTCACCTCGTTCCGGCGCTTGTCCACCTTCTGCAGCCGCTCCCGGCCAAGGCCGAACACCTCATGCAGCGCAATGGTCACGCAGGCGTGGGTAAAGTCGATGGCATTGTTCTGCGCCAGCGTGATCCGGTTTTCAAGGCTCATTTTCTTCTTCATCTGGCAGCCGTCCTCCTGTAAAACTCCTCGTGCAGCTTCCCCCACTCGTCCGTCGTCAGGCTCCTGTCTGCCGCCGCCCGCGCGATCACCCGGTACGCCGGGCCGTTGCGGTCACGCGGGTGCATCCAGTCCACCTCTTCCAGTGCCTTGTCCAGCTGCGCCCGGTATTCCTCGTAGGTCATCAGCCCTGCACCTCCCCCTGCCGCTTCATCAGCTCTGCCATAAATGCTGCATCCTTGCCTTTAAAAGTCTGCGTGTGCACCTTGCAGCTCTTGCCCTCCATCACGTCCAGCAGTTCCTCTGCCATCATCTTGCCAAAGTCAGCCGCACACTCTATCTTTTCATCGTCGGTCAGTCCCTTCTTCAGCAGGTTCACCACAAAGGTAAGGTACACCTTCTGCATGGCATCCATCGCCTTTTCCTTGCTGGTGTTCTTGCCGTGGCATTGCATTAGCACCTTTTTGCCGTCGCTCCGGATCACGATCTCAATGTTGTTTTCCATGTCTGCATTCCTTTCTCATTTCAGCTTTTCCGTATGGTACGGTGTAAAGCTGTCGTACTCCACATAATGCTGCTTTGCCATCTCCACGGCCTTTGCCCGGGCAATGCCCTCGGTGGGTGCGCCCACCACATAGCTCAGGCACTGGGCGTACACGCTGTTCGTCTCCGGCATGGTCTTGCTGCACTCCACGTGCACCCGGTACTTGCCCATCAGCCTGCCCTCCTGCTGCGCTGCACGGTGTTCCCCGGCTTCTGGTGGATCTTCTTCGTCTGCTTCTCCCGGTCCTGTGCGGCAAAGCCCAGCCGCATAAATACCACCGCTGCCACCAGCAGGCCGATCGCCGTGCAAACCTCACCGTCCGTGATCACGCCGCCCAGCTTCGCACCGCCCTCGATGCCCATGCCTACCAGCAGCCCGGTCAAACCGCACCCTGCCGCCAGCCAGTGCCATACCCCTGATTTGATCTTCATTGCAAAAACCTCCGTCCTGTGTTAAACTTCTGGTGATAGGTCGTCACATCTATCACCTTGCAGGGCTCGTCGGTGCTGTCACACCGCCGGGCTCTCTTTTTTTGTTGTGCCGGTCCAGCTGCGCAAGCTCTTCTGCCGTCAGTTCCTCCACCAGAAACTCATATTTCCGCAGCGGCTTTTGCCCGCCAGCGCCTTTCCGGTGGTGGCTTAGTACACTGTAAAAGCTGTTCCGGCTCGCGTATCCCAGCCGCTTTGCGCACTCCGTGCCCGTGCCGCTCGCCACCAGTTCCCCGGTCTTACGCAGCCAGATGGTGTACCAGTTCACTTTTTCGCCTCCGTCCCGCGCGCCGGTGCTTTTGCCCCGGCGTTCTTTCTTTTTTTCCATGCCTTAAACGCTGCCCTGTTCTCCGGGTCTGCGTAAAACAGGGCGGCCATGTCCAGCACGGCCTGTGCCTGCCACTCCTTCAGCAGCAGCTGCCCGCTCTCCATGCGCCTTCCTCCTTTAATCCGGGTTAAACGTCTGAAAACGGTTGTCCTTGCGGCGCAGCGCCCGGATCTCCTCCGGGGTGAGGCCGGTGTCCTCGTACTGGCCGAGGCGCTGTACCAGCTCGTCCTTTTTGGCGGTGCTCCAATAGCCGCTCTTGATGCCGCTGCACCGCGGGGCTGTCAGTCTTTCCATGCGCTTTCCTCCTTTACTCCAGTTCCAGCTCTTCCGTCTCCGCGATCACCTGCATCACCTTCAAAAGCCGCTGCCCGGCGTGCTTTGCTTCCAGCGCTAAGTACTCCGCGTCATCGTCCGGCCGCTGGTCCATGGTGTCCTGCAGCCGGTCCAGCTTGTCCAGCATGTCGCAGCAGATGGCGATCCCGCCCTCCAGCAGCCACTTGCTGGCCGTCTGCATGGGCTCCGCTGCTTTCGGGCTCACCAGCTTGCCCGCCGGGGCCGTTACCTTTTTCAATTTTGTACCTCCTGTTGCATTCCGTTTCCTTCCCGTGCTACAATAGCCAAAAACAGAAAGGATGTGTCCTCTTGTCGTATAAAATCACCTTCGAGATCAGCTGCCCCATGCTGCTGCCCGAGCAGTCGCCCCGGCTTCCCGCCGAGATTTTATATCTCGAAGTCCCGGGTCGTGCACCAACGTTCACCTTCCCGCGTGGTTGCCCGCGCTTTCACGATTGCCCTGCCTGCATTGCCTGCTATCAGCAGCTTCGGCAGCTGTTCGTGTCCGGTCAGGTCACTTTTCATCACGATCCCCGCTCTGTTGGTACGCTTCTTTGTATCTCGCTTCCAGCTCCGCTGCGTCCATAAGCATCAGCCGCACCAGCGCCTGTATGTTCTCTGCCAGCTCCTTGCGGTACGCTCTGTCCTCCCGCTGCCACGGGTTTTTCATGGCCTCCCGCCAGCTGTCCAGCGCCTCACACAGGTTGTCCAGCGTTGTGCACAGCGGGTCACCAGCATCCATATCTGCATGGTTCACCTCCTCGTACGTTCCGGTAAACACCCTGTCCTGTCTGCCATTGCGCAGCGCCATCCTCTGTGCCCGCTTCATGCGGGCTTTTTTGTTGCCGTCCATCCCTTCACCTCCTTGTGCTTACGCGCTCTTGCCGCTCTGGGCGGGCTGGCTCTGCTGGTGCAGCTTTTCTGCATCTGCCAGCCCTTTTGCATAGCCCAGCGCCAGCGCCTGCATCTTGTCCGGCAGTTTTGCCGCCGTGGTCAGCAATTCTACCATCCGGGTAGTTTCGTTTGATTGCATCATCTTGTCGCACCTCCTAACGGTAAGTAAAATCTTTCCGTCGGTATCATTATACTTACTGTTGGTAATATTGTCAAGCATTTTTTCTTGACAACAGCAAGATTTCGGCGTACTATATTTGCAAGGAGGTGAACACCCATGAATGAACGACTCAAACTTCTGCGCAAAACTTTGAAATTGAATCAGGTAGACTTTGGTTCTAGGCTTTCTTTAACAGGCTCCGCCATTTCTCGTTATGAGAGCGGTGTTAATGCGATGGCTGACAACATCGTTCTTTTGATCTGCCGCGAGTTCAACGTTAACGAGGACTGGCTACGCAATGGCAACGGCGAAATGTTCTCCCGGCAGTCCACTGATCTGATCGAACAGCTCACCCAGCAGTACAACCTTGGTCTGTATGGGCAGCAGCTGCTTGCCACCTATCTGCAGCTTTCGGATGCCGACAAGCGCGCTGTGGAGCGTTTTGTATCGCAGCTTACCGCCAACGTCCAGCAGGCAGAGGATGCGCAAACCGTTCCTGAAAAGGAAAAACTTCTTGCCGAGTAGTCTTTTATCGTCAGGCGCTGCGGCACAGGTAAACAAAAACGGCTCCTGTGCATCGCACAAGAGCCGTTTTTCCGTTGCGTGGGCAACAAAACAGATTTTCAGCTAAATTTTTGGTGGTTTTGACCTTTTTTCCTATAAATCATTCCTCTATACTTAAATAAAAATATTAGGAGGAATGTATGTGAATTTCAAAAAGAGTATTCCGCTTTTACTTCTTTTCATGCTGGTGCTTTGTATTGGTTTGTTTTTTGGCGTTCGAATTGGCGAAGGACAGTATAGTTTTTACAAGCCCCGATCCAGCTATTATTTGAAAGCCACTCGTGATGCTAAAAACGATGGATATTCCGTTGGCTGGGATGCCGGTCATAAGGCTAAGCAGGAAGAAGATTACAATAGTGGTTGGTCAGCCGGTTACGAGTTTTGTTTAAATGAAAACAAAGCCATTCGCAATGATTATGATGAAGGCTATGACGATGGTTATGACAGTGGTTTTGAAGATGGCTGGTCAGATGGTTATGACATCGGTTTTGAAGATGGCTGGTCAAAAGGTTTTTCTGAAGCTTCACCGGACTGAATTGCCATCATATCAATGAAGCGTAAAAATAAAACCGCCCACTGGGCGGCATAATGTAGGAGGAAATCATGCAATCTGATACCATTACGATTTTTCTGATTTTTGCGGCGGCTACTTTCGCCTGTGCTGCTGTCTGGCTATGGGCACACAAAGATTCTTCCAAATCGAATTCTACGCCTGCCAAAGAGGAAGTAGCAATAAATGAAAATCATATCCGTCAACAAGAAAAATCTATGGAACCCAAAACAACAGGTTCTCGTGTGGGCGCTTGTATTGTACTTGCCGTGCTTGCTCTAATTGCACAGATAGTCTGTGGTTTTGTCTACACCTTATTGTTTACACTATCTTCCCTATTAACTTTTTTACCTGATTTCTTAGTCTATGTTTTAGCTTTCGCTTTCTACCCTCTTGTTCTTGGTATCCTTTCCGTTCCTCTTATGTATTTTCTCCCTTGGGCTGCTGATTGTTCCGAGCGTATCTGCCCCACTCGAAAAGGGCTTCGTTATGTCTGTATCGTTATTTACGATGTTCTGTGTGTCATCTCAAATGTATTACCTTGCGCCTTAGGTCGTGCTTCCTTCAGCTTTTATTATCTCCTTCCATTGATCTATGCTGCCGTCTTTTTGCACATCAAATCTTCTCTCCGGTGACCTTCAGGAGCGCCCACCGGGTGCTCCTTTTTTTGCAAAGCAAAACCCCCTCAGCCGTAAAGCCAAGGGGGTCATGCCTCAAACAGGGGATCCAAAAAGTAGGAGGTAATTGTTATGCCTATCAACCCGCGCATCTCTGCCCTTTTATGGTAGCACGGGCAGCTGTGCGGGTCAAGCGTCCAAAACGCATTACGCAAAATAAAATGTCCGGGTGCTGGTACGAACAGCCCCCGGACGGAATGCAACAACACATCAAACTGATAATGCGCCTGCCGTGGATAGTATACCACACTCCCGGCAGCCACGCAACCGAAAGGAGTGTGATCTCATGCCCCGCAAAAAATCCGCAACCGGCGCCCCTGTGTGTCTGGTTGCCTATTACCGTTATTCCGGCGGCAGCCGCCAGAACGAGCAAAGCATCGAGGGGCAGCGCCACGACTGCGAGGCCTACGCCCGCAGCCACGGCCTCACCATCACAAAGGAATACATCGACCGGCACATCTCCGGCAAAACAGACGATCGTCCCGCCTTCCAGCAGATGATCTCTGACAGTGACCGCCATGCCTTCGATGCCGTCATTTGCTGGAAGACCGACCGCCTTGCCCGCAACCGCTATGATAGTGCCATCTATAAAAACCGTCTGCGCAAAAACGGCGTCAAGATCCTGTATGCAGCGGAGACCGTTGTGGACGGTCCCGAGGGGATCATTCTGGAAGGCCTGATGGAATCCCTTGCCGAGTATTACAGCGCCGAGCTCTCCCAGAAGCTGCGCCGTGGCCAGCGCGAAAGCGCCATGAAGTGCATTGCCCTGGGCGGTAATCGCAGCTTCGGCTACGATATCGGGCCGGACAAGCACTACTGCATCAACCCGCAGCAGGCCCCCGCCGTGCGCTACATCTTCGAGCAGTACGCCGCCGGGTTCGCCGCCGCCGATATCGTTGCCCACCTCAACGCCAACGGGATTCGTACCTCTCGTGGCAACGCCTTCAATAAAAATTCCATCCTGCGCATCATCACCAACGAGATGTATCTGGGTGTTTATAAGTACGCCGATATCCGCATCGAGGGAGGTGTCCCCGCCATGATCGACCGCGATCTGTTTGACCGCTGCCAGCGTCAGCTTGCCTTCAACCGTGCCCACAGCGGCGGCACCGGCCCCCGCGCCGACTATATTCTCTCCGGCAAGCTTTTCTGCGCCGCCTGCAGCCGTCCCATGAAAGGGGTCAGCGGCACCAGCCACAGCGGCGAAAAGTACTGTTATTATGCCTGCCCCGGCCATACCGAGAAAAAGGGCTGCACCAAAAGCAACGTAGAAAAATCTGCCCTTGAATGCGCCATCGTCCGCGCCACCGCGCAGTACATCCTTGCCCCGGACAAGCTGCAGCAGATCCTCGATCAGGTCCTCGCGCTGCAGGCGCATCAGACCGCCCCAAAGCCAGACCCCGAAAAGCAGGCGCTGGAAGCTGAGCTTTCCGAAGTTCTCCATAAGCAGACCAACCTCCTCACCGCGCTGGAAAACGGCAGCAGCGCCCGCCTCGTCCAGCGCCTGCAGGAACTTGAGCAGCAGGAATCCACCATCCGTGTCCGTCTCGCCGCCATCCCGGATCCCCCTGTTCCGCCCCGCTTCACCCGCGACGAGCTGGAATTCATGCTCAGCCAGTTCCAGCGCGATGAATCCGAGCAGACCCTCTCCTACCAGCGCCGCCTTCTGGACACCTTCGTGTCCTCTGTCACCCTCTCCGACGAGCAGGCCGTTGTCTGCTTCAACCTCACCGCCCCCGGCACTCACTCCCCCGAGCGCCTCACCGTCCCCTTCTCCACAAACAAAAATCCCGCAGAACCCAGCGACTTAACGCCAGATTCTGCGGGTTCTACCGCGTTGCGGTTGGTGGAGGCGATGGGAGTCGAACCCATGTCCGAAAAGAGCTCAGTGTAGGTGTCTCCGGGTGCAGGCGATCTACAACATTCCCGCCGCGCCACGCCGATCGTCAGGCTAGCGCTTTGGTAGCTTCATGAGTTCCTACCGGTCCGCAAAGCTTAGGTCCGTTCAGGTGCTGTGTCTAAAGGACGCCCCGACCCCACACGACACAAGAGTGGGCGGAACGCGCAGCACTCAGGCTGCGAGCAACTGATAATTATTGTTGTCAGTTAATTTTTTTGGAGGAGTTATAGAGCAGTTCCCCCACTGCTACCCGCTGCCCAGACCTCGCTCCCCCCGTCGAAACCTTTACGCCCCCATATAAAGCACATCTTGCGATGTGCGGAAAGCTTGGTTTTGCGGTGAGCCGCAGTCTGCAATTGGAATGCTTAATAATATTTGCCGTTGGACTTCACAGCCCGGTCAATGGAGCGCTTTGCATCGCGCTGGGCGGCATCGGCACGCTTGTCGTACAGCTTTTTGCCCTTGCACAAGCCCACTTCCATCTTTACGCGGCCATGCTTGAAATAAAGCGAGAGCGGCACCAGCGTATAGCCCTGCAGCTTGCACTGCTGGTGCAAACGCCGGATCTCACTTTTGTGCGCCAGAAGCCGCCGGACGCGCATGGGATCCTGATTGAACAGGTTGCCGTGGTCGTAGGGGCTGATGTGCATCCCCTTTACCAGCAGCTCGCCGTTTTCAATATCCACCCAGCTGTCCTTCAGGTTGACCCCGCCGGCCCGCAGGCTTTTCACCTCGGTGCCTTTGAGCTCCACACCGGTCTCCAGCGCTTCCAGAACAAAATACTCGTGGCGCGCTTCGCGGTTGGTGGCGATGGTCTTGGTCGCCGGGCGCTCCTTTGTGGGTGCCATGCTGCGCGCCTCCTTTCTCCGTTCCGTTTGTTGTTTCAGTATACCATTTTTTCAGGGTAATGCAAGGGCTGTTTCTGACAGAATTGTAAATTTTTACGAGTTTACAGCTCTCCCCGGCCGGAAAGCGCCCGGTACAGAGTGGTCTCGTCGGCGTATTCCAAGCTGGCACCCACCGGCAGACCGGAGGCAAGCCGGGTGACCCGGATGCCCAGCGGCTTGATGAGCTTTGCCAGATACATGGCGGTGGCTTCGCCCTCCACGGTGGGGTTCATGGCCATGATGACCTCCTTCACCGTGTCGTCCTTCAGCCGCGCCAGCAGCTCCTTGACGGTGAGCTGTTCTGCGCCCACACCGGCCAGCGGATCCAGCAGGCCGTGCAGCACATGGTACAGGCCGTTATACTCCCGGGTGCGCTCAAAAGCCTGCACATCCCTGGGCTTTTCCACCACGCAGATCACCGAGGTGTCCCGCTTGGCGCTGGCGCACACCGGGCACAGTTCGGCATCCGTAAAGTTCTGGCAGATGCGGCACCGGTGCAGCCGGGTGTGCGCACCGCGGATGGCATCGGCCAGCGCCGCAGCGTCCTTATCCGACATACTCAGCACCTGATAGGCCATGCGGGTAGCACCCTTGCGGCCCACGCCCTGAAACTTGCCGAACTCCTCGATCAGCTTTTCCAGCGGTGCGGCAGTGTAGTCCATGGTATCTCCCCTTCCCGGCTCAGAGACCCGGAATGTTCAGGCCGCCGGTCAGCTTGCCCATCTCGGCTTCGGCGGTCTCGTCCACCTGCTTCACGGTGGCGTTGATGGCAGCAGCCACCATGTCCTCCAGCATCTCGATGTCGTCCGGATCCACAGCCTCGGGCTTGATGGTGATGGACAGCACCTCGTGCTTGCCGTTCATCTTTACGGTCACCATCTCACCGGCGGCGCTTCCGGTGTACTCGGCGGCTTCCAGCTCGGCCTGCTTGCTCTTCATGTCCTCCTGCATCTTCTGAGCCTGACGCATCAGGGCGTTCATATCGGGGCGGCCGTAGCCTGCGGGCATTCTTGCTTTCATAATGGTATTCTCCTTTATTATAAACATTTTTTATCGCTTTTTTCGGGCGGTATCCTCAATGCTGACCTCTAACCCCAGTTTTTCCAGCGCCAGAAGGGACTGCTCCGCGTTGGAGGCAGTCTTTCCTGCGGTTTTGGGTTCGTAAGGGCCGATGGGCACCGGCACGCCGGATACCTCGGCGATCAGCTTTTTGATCAGCTTCTGGCTGTCCTTGTTCACCCGGATAAAATCCCGGAAGGTCTTGCCGCCGTCGATCAGCACGCGGGTGCCGTCAAAGTAAGCCTTGGACTTGCGCAGATACATATACAGCATAGGGTCGATGCCTTCCAGCTTCTGCACGATCTGTCCCCAGTACGGGAAGGGGTTCGTGCCCTGCTGCGCCACGCTGCGGGGCTTGGTCAGCACCGGGTCGGCGGGGTGCTCCTGCGCCGGGGCAGGTTGTTCCTCTGCTGCGGGGGTAGTCTGCGTGGGCTCTGCGGGGGCGGGCTGTTCCGGCTGGGCGACCGGCTCCGGTTCCTCCGGCGGCAGTGCCTGCGGGGCAGGCTCGTCCCACGGCAGAGCGGCATCGCTCTGCTGTACCGGCGGTTCGTCTGGCATGGGCGGCAGCTCCTCCGCAGGGGCGGGCGGCGCTTCCGGCGCGGCAGGCTGCGGGGGCGTCTGCTGCACGGCAGGGGCGGATTCTGCTACTGCTGCCGGGGTCTGGGGTGCAGCAGCTGCCGGGGCAGGCTGCACCGGGGCGCTGGCAAAGGGCTGCACCGCTGCCGCAAAGGGACGGGGCGCTTCCGGCTGTGCCGCGCGGGCGGGGGCTGCCTGTACCGTTACCGCCTGCATCTGCTGGGGCGGCTCGGACAGGCTGAACAGTGCCAGTTCCAGCTCGATGCGCTGGTCGCTACCGCGGGTCATGTGCTCCAGCGCCGTGCCCAACGTGCGGATGGCGCGGATGGCCTCCCGCTGGCCCATCTCCGGGCCTTTTTGCAGGTACAGCGCCTCTTCCTCCGGCGAAACACCGGACAGCAGCGCCTGCCCGCCGGGCAGCGCCGCCAGCATCAGGGCGCGGTAGTGGGCGATCAGTTCCTCAGTCAGGCGTTTCACGTCCACCGACTGCTGCCGCAGCTGCGCCAGCTGTGCCAGCGCGGCGGCGGCGTCCTGTGCTTCCAGAGCATCCGAAATATGGAACAGGTAGCTGCGGTCGGTCACGCCCGCCATGCGGCGCACCACGTCCGCGTCGATCTTTGCAGTGACACCGGCGCAGGTGTCCAGAATGGACAGCGCATCGCGCAGCGCACCATCGGCCAGACGGGCGATCAATTCCGCGCCATCGGAGGTCAGCTCCAGCTTTTCCTCCCCGGCGATATACTCCACCCGCCGGGCGATATCCTCCGGCCCGATGCGGGTAAAATCGTACCGCTGGCAGCGGGAGAGGATGGTGGCGGGCACCTTTTGTATTTCGGTGGTCGCCAGAATGAAGATGACGTGCGCGGGGGGCTCTTCCAGCGTTTTCAGCAGCGCATTGAAGGCCGCTGTGGACAGCATGTGCACCTCGTCGATGATATACACCTTATACTGGCAGGCACTGGGGGTGTAGGCGGTCTCGTCCCGCAGGTCGCGGATATCGTCCACGCCGTTGTTGGAGGCTGCGTCCATCTCCACCACGTCCAGCAGGCTGCCGTTGTCGATGCCCTTGCAGATCTCGCATTGCCCGCAGGGGTCGCCATTGACCGGATGCAGACAGTTGACCGCCTTGGCAAAAATTTTGGCGCAGGTGGTCTTGCCGGTGCCGCGCACGCCGGTAAACAGGTACGCATGGCCTACGCGCCCTGCGGTGATCTGGTTTTTCAGGGCGGTCACGATGGCGCGCTGGCCCACCACATCCTCAAACCGCTGGGGTCTCCATTTGCGGTAAAGCGCACGATACACGGCGATGTCTCCCCTTTCCCGGCCTTTGCGGCAAAAATAAAAGGACAGCGCTCGACGGGGTTTTGTCCCCGCCTTGCGTAACTCGGCATACGGATGCAGGCTTACTGAAACGCACGAACGCACTGCTTAAGGCTGCTTGGTTCCCCACCTGACCTGGTTCACAGCGAGCCCATCGTACAGGACCCGCATCCGTATGCCGAACCACGCAGCAGGCGCTGTCCGACACATCCTTGTGGATGCTAAGATATTGTACCATAAACCCCGCCGGATTGCAAGAGGGGCACGGCTGGTTTTTGTCGGTGCAAAAACGCCGCGCCGGACGATTTAAAATGGCCTCCGCTGTGCTTTGGCCATATTCAGCGGAATTATGATTTATAATTTCGGGACAACGGCGCGTCTGCGGACGCTCCGTTGTCCCATTTTCACGGGAGCGTAGGGTATTCCAAATCGTTCTCACAAAAAAAGACCGCCGTACAAAAGTACGGCAGTCTTTGAAAAATCAAACGCTATTCAGCCGTTTGGCAGTTTAGGACTGGCAAGCGGTGATCAGGCTCATCTTGTACACCTCGTCTGCGTTGCAGCCGCGGGACAGGTCGTTGATGGGAGCGTTCAGGCCCTGCAGGATGGGGCCGTAGGCAGCGTAGCCGCCCAGACGCTGTGCGATCTTATAGCCGATGTTGCCGGCCTCGATGCAGGGGAAGATGAAGGTATTGGCCTGACCGGCAACCTTGCTGCCCTTGCACTTGACCTGTGCCACCTCGGGAGCAACGGCTGCGTCAAACTGCAGCTCGCCGTCCACTGCCAGCTCGGGATCCATCTCCTGTGCCTTGATGGTAGCATCGTGGCTCAGTGCCACAGTGCCGCCCTTGCCGGAGCCCTTGGTGGAGAAGCTCAGCACAGCAACCTTCGGGTCGATGCCGAACAGCTTTGCGGTGCGGGCAGTCTCCACAGCCACCTCTGCCAGCTTAGAAGCGGCAGAGACCTTGACCTCGCCGGTAGCCTTATCGACGGTATCGGTGTAATCAATGTTGACAGCGCAGTCGCCCATGGCAATGCGCTTCAGGCCTTCTTCGCCGCAGTCGCGGTCCAGAATAAAGCAGGAACTCACCAGATGTGCGCCCTTCTTGGTCTTGACCAGCTGCAGAGCGGGACGGATGGTATCGGCGGTGGAGTAGGTAGCGCCACCCAGCAGGCAGTCTGCCTTGCCCATCTTCACCAGCATGGTGCCGAAGTAGTTGGACTTCTTCAGCAGAGCTGCGCACTCCTCAGCGGACTGCTTGCCCTTGCGCAGCTCCACCATGGTGCTGACCATCTCATCGAAACCGGCGTAGTTCTCCGGGTCGATGATCTCGGCAGCGGAAATATCAAAGTTACCGGCGGCGGCAGCAGCCTTGCACTCTGCCTCGTTGCCCACCATAACGACCTTCAGCACGCCCTCGGCCAGCAGCTTGCTTGCGGCCTCCAGAATGCGGGGGTCATTGCCCTCGGTGAACACGATCGTCTTGGGATTTGCCTTCAGCTGTGCTACCAGCGGTGCAAACATATCAGCCATTGTGATTACCTCCGAAATTGCTTTCCAAAATTTGCCTCCCGTGTCTGTTGGACACAAGGATGCCTCTCTTCTTTATTCTAGCACAGACGGCAAAAAGTTCAAGACAAAATTGTGTTTTTGTGCTATATTTTAGGGGAGAAACCGCCATTTGATTTGTGAATAAAATATCATACTGTTTTTAAAGGAGATGTTCTCCATGGATATGGATACTTTAAAGGCCGAATGCCTTGCCTGCACCCGGTGCGAGCTGTGCACCACCCGCACGAACGTGGTGTTCGGGCAGGGCGTGCCGGACGCCGAGGTGCTGTTTGTGGGCGAAGGCCCCGGCCAGAGCGAGGACGAGCAGGGTCTGCCCTTTGTGGGGCGCAGCGGCCAGCTGCTGGACAAATACCTGTTTGCCATCGACCTTGACCGCGCAAAGAACTGCTATATCGCCAACATCGTCAAGTGCCGCCCGCCCCAGAACCGCGACCCGCTGCCCGCCGAGAGCGAAGCCTGTATGCCGTGGCTGCGGGAGCAGTTCCGGCTGATCCAGCCCAAGATCGTGGTCTGCCTTGGACGCGTTGCCGCCCAGCGAATGATCCGGCCGGATTTTTCCGTCACCCGGGAGCACGGACAGATCATAAATAAGGGCGGTATCCTGTTCATGGGCACCTTCCACCCCGCCGCCCTGCTGCGCCAGCCCCAGAACAAGCCCGAAGCCTTTGCGGACTTTACCGTGCTGCGGGACACCATTGCCGCCGTGTGCGAGCATACCTATAATAAGTAAGGTCAGGAACCAACCGCGCCGCTTTTGCATACTGTAAAGCAAAAGCGAGGTGTTTTTGTATGGAAAGTTCCGTGCATCCTTCTGTGGATTTCTTTTTGGGCGCTACAACGCCCGCCGGGTTCAAGGGTTACTTTGCGCCGCTGCGCCGGGAGCCCGGGATGCAGCTGGTGCTGCTCAAAAGCGGCCCGGGCTGCGGCAAATCTACCCTGATGAAACGTCTGGCGCGCGCCGCGCAGGAGAAAGGCGAGCCCATCCAGCGCATCCATTGCGCCAGCGACCCCGACAGTCTGGACGGGGTGGTGTTCCTGCGCCAGAAGCGCGCCATCATCGACGCCACCGCGCCCCATGTGGTGGAACCGGAAGCCCCCGGCGCAGACGAGCGGGTGCTGAGTTTGTACCACACCATTGACGCCGATGCCCTGCACCCCCACAAGGACGAGGTGACCGCCCTGTTTGCCCGCAACCAGCTGCTGCGCAGCCGGGCGGCACGGTATGTGGCCTCGGCAGGCAGCCTGCTGCTGGACAGCCGCCGCGCCGAAGCGTGCAGTGCCAACTTTGAGAAAGTGCGCCGCTACGTCAAGCGGCTGTGCACCCGCCTTTTGCCCCGCACCGAGGAGATGGGCTCTGAAGAGCTGCGGCTGCTCTCGGCCATCACGCCCAAGGGCGAGGTGTTCTATCAGGGCACGGTGCAGGCGCTGGCCGACCGGTGCATCCTTTTCCGGGACGACTACGGGGCAGTGTCCCGCTTGCTGCTGGAACTCATCCGCGCCGAGGCGCTGGCGCGGGGCTACCACATCATCACCTGCCCCTGCGCCATGCACCCGGAGGATAAAATTGACCACATTATCATCCCCTCCCTGCGGCTGGCATTTTTGACCGATAACCGCTGGCATCCTGTGCGGCTGTCTGCCGCGCAGACCGTGCGGTGCAGCCGTTTTGTGGACAGAGAAAACCTTTCTGCCTGCCGCGCCCGGCTGCGCTTCAACGAGCGCGCCGCCGCCGAGCTGCTGGAACAGGCCTGTGCTCTGATGGCGCAGGCAAAAAGCTGCCATGACGAACTGGAGACCTACTACCGCACCGCCGTGGACTTTGCACAGGTGGATGCCGCAGCCGCTCAGTGCATGGAGTTGTTCGGGGTAGGATAACGCAAAAACCAACGGAGGTGAAACGCCTTGGCAAACATCCATCTGCCCATCCGGCAGCTGGTGGAGTTTTTGCTGCGCACCGGCAGCATCGACAGCCGCTTTACCGGCTTTGACCGCGCCAACGAAGGGGCTCGCATCCACCGCAAGCTGCAAAAAGCCGCCGGGGAGGGCTATCAGACCGAGGTATTCCTCAGCGCAGAGCGGGAAGCCTGCGGCATCGCCTTTACGCTGGAAGGCCGGGCAGACGGCATTTTCACCGATGAAAACGGCACCGTGACCATTGACGAGATCAAGACTACCACTGTCCCCTATGAGGAGATCACCGAGGAGCTGAACCCCTGCCACTGGGCGCAGGGCATGGTGTATGCCGCCATTTACAGCAGCCAGCAGGGGCTGGAAACGCTGGCCGTGCGGCTGACCTATTATCAAGTTGACACCGACCAGATCCTGCGCTTTACGCGGCAGTTCACCCGGCAGCAGCTGGAACAGTTTTTGCAGCAGCTTTTAACGCAGTACGCCCCGTGGGCGCAGCGGCAGCTGGACTGGAACACCCGGCGCAGCCAAAGCCTTGCGGCGCTGCAATTTCCCTTTGCGGAATACCGCCCCGGGCAGCGGGCGCTGGCGGGCGAGGTGTACCGCGCCTGCCGCGCCGGAAAAAGCACCGGCTGCAAGGGTGGCACCCGTATCTTTTGTCAGGCCCCCACCGGCATCGGCAAGACCATGAGTGCTCTCTTCCCTGCCCTGAAAGCCATGGGTGAGGGCTGCGGCGCAAAGCTGTTCTACCTGACCGCCCGCAACACCACCCAAGCCGCCGCCGAGGACGCGGTGGCGCGGCTGCGTGCCGCGCAGCCCGGTCTTGCCCTGCGCAGCGTGACCCTGACCGCCAAGGAAAAAGCCTGTCTGCACCCGGACGCCGAAGGGCACCCCGCCTGTCTGCCGGAGGTATGTCCCTTTGCCAACGGCTACTACGACCGCCGCAAGGACGCGCTGGCGGCTTTGCTGGACGGCAGCGGCAGTTTCAGCCGCGCCGCGCTGGCAGACACCGCCCGGCAGTTCTCGGTGTGCCCCTTTGAGCTGGGACTTGATCTGAGCGAGTGGTGCGATGTGGTCATCGGGGATTACAATTATCTTTTTGACCCGGTGGTTCACCTGAAGCGCTTTTTTGACGCCGCCGGGGACTGGCTGTTCCTTATTGACGAAGCGCACAACCTGCCGGACAGAGCCCGCGCCATGTACTCGGCGCAGTTTGCCAAAAGCAGCCTGACCGAGGCAAAGCGGGCGCTGGGTAAGGGCAAAAGCAGCCTGAAAACCGCGCTGACCAAGGCGGATAAAGTCTTTCTGGCGGCGCGCAAGGCCTGTGCACAGGCTGCGCCCCGTATAGGCACAGAGCCTGCCGGGGAGACAGAGCTCGCACAGGTGAGCCTTTTACCCGCCGAAGCTGCCCCGGACTTTGCCCTGCCGCAGCCGCTGTACGCCCGGGACGGCACCGTGTTTTTGCAGCAGCTGCCCGCCGCTTTGCCCGCTGCGCTGCGGGCGGTGCATACCCCTTTGCAGGACTGGCTGGAACAGAACCCCGAGGACCCCGCCCACGCGCAGCTGCTGGAGTTATACTTTGCCTTACAGGATATCGCCCGCGCGGCTGACCGGTACGACAGCCATTTTGTCACCCAACTCACCGCCCGGGGCAGCGAGTTGGAACTGCACCTGCTCTGCTTAGACCCTGCACCTTTTGTGGATGCCAGTCTGGCGGCAGGGCGCAGCGCGGCGCTGTTCAGCGCCACCTTGACCCCGCCCGCCTTTTACCGCAACGTACTGGGCTGCGCCGATGCCCGGGCGGTGGCGCTGCCAAGCCCTTTCCCGCCGGAAAATCTGGGGCTGTTCTGCCTGCCGGGCATCTCCACCCGCTACCGTCAGCGGGAAGCCAGTGTGCCCGCCGTAGCCGATGCGCTGGCGGCGCTGGCAAAGGGCAAGACCGGCAATTATCTGGCGTTTTTCCCCAGCTACGCTTATTTGCAGCAGGTGTACGAAGCCTTTGCCGCCCGCTGGCCGGACATTCCCACTCTTGTGCAGCAGCGCAGCCTGGACGATGCCGGGCGCGCGGAGTTTCTGGCACAGTTCGTGCCCCACCCTGCGGAGACGCTGCTTGGCTTTGCCGTGATGGGCGGCATCTTCGGCGAAGGGGTGGATTTAGTGGGCGACCGGCTCATCGGCTGCGCCATCGTGGGGGTGGGGCTGCCGCAGGTGAACCCCCGGCAGGAGATGCTGCGCCGCTATTATGAGGAACAGTCCGGCTGCGGCTTCGACTACACCTACCGCTACCCGGGCATGAACAAGGTACTGCAGGCCGCCGGGCGGGTGGTGCGCACCCCGCAGGACAAAGGCGTGGTGCTGCTTTTGGACGACCGCTTTGCGCAGCCCGACACCGCCCGCCTGTTCCCGCCGCACTGGCAGCATATCCGGTATCTGCCCGGCACCGCCGCGCTGGAAACGGCGCTGGCAGGGTTCTGGGATGTATAAAACTGCAAAAGGAGTTGTTGCATTATGCGCAACAACTCCTTTTACTATGCCCTTAATACTCCACGCCCTTCCGTGCGGCGATGCCCTTCTGGTAGGGGTGGCGGCGGCAGCACATCTCGGTGAGGTAATCTGCGGCGTCCAGCATCCACCCGGGGGCGGCGTGGGCAGTCAGGACGCATTCCTGCCCGGCGGGGCGGTGCAGCACCGCCTGCTGCAGCAGGGCTTTGTCCACCATGTCCAGCTCCCACGCACTTCCGGCTTCGTCCAGCACCAGCAGATCACAGGGCTGCGCCAGCGCCGCCGCAAGGTTTTGGTTCTGCAAAGCGCGGGTAGCGGCCTTTTCGGCTTCGTTCATCTGAAAGACGAATTTCTGCCCGGCCTTGCCCCGGTAAACGACAGCGCCCAGCTGTTCCAGCAGCGGGATCTCCCCGCTCTGCCCGCCCTTTAAAAACTGCACGATGACCACACGTTTTCCGCTGCCCAGTGCCCGCAGGGCTAGCCCCATGGCGGCTGTGGTCTTGCCCTTGCCGTCGCCGTAATACAGATGCAAAAGGCCTAAGCTTTCCATCGTCTTTCTCCTTTTTTGTAACAAAAGGCATCCGCAGCCCTGTGCTTGCTGCGGATGCCTTTTTATTTACACCTTGCTTTTACTGGTACAGCGGGAACTCCCGGGTCAGGCGCAGAACGCGCTCGCTGATCTCGTCCTTCTTTTCCTCATAGTGCCAGATGCAGTCTGCAATGCAGTCCGCGATCACCTGCATCTCGGCTGCGCCCATGCCGCGGGTGGTGACAGCCGGGGTGCCCAGACGCACGCCGGAGGTCACAAAGGGGCTGCGGGTCTCGCCGGGGACGGTGTTCTTGTTGGCGGTGATGTGCACGCTGTCCAGACGCTGCTCCAGGTCCTTGCCGGTGCACTCCTCGTCCCGCAGGTCGATGAGCATCAGGTGGTTGTCGGTGCCGCCGGATACCAGCTTGACCCCGCGCTGCTGCAAGGCCGCAGCCAGTGCCTGTGCATTTTCCACGATCTTGCGGGCATATTCCTTGAACTCCGGCTTCAGTGCCTCGCCAAAGCAGACAGCCTTTGCTGCAATCACATGCTCCAGCGGGCCGCCCTGCGTGCCGGGGAACACTGCCGAGTTGATGCGCTTGGCAATGATGGGGTTGTTGGTCAAAATCAGGCCGCCGCGGGGTCCGCGCAGGGTCTTGTGGGTGGTGGTGGTCACTACATCGGCGTAGGGCACAGGGCTCTGGTGCTGACCGCCCGCCACCAGACCGGCAATGTGCGCCATATCCACCATCAGGTAGGCGCCGTAGCCGTGGGCGATCTCGGCCAGCTTTTCAAAGTCGATGGCGCGGGGGTAGGCGGAAGCGCCCGCCACCAGCATCTTGGGGCGCACCTTGCGCACCTGCTTTTCCAGCTCGGCGTAGTCGATGACGCCGTCTGCGCCGACGCCGTAGGAGATGAAGTGGTAGTTTTTACCGGACATATTCACCGGGGAACCGTGGGTCAGGTGACCGCCCTGCGAAAGGTCCATGCCCATGACGGTATCGCCCAGTTCCAGCAGGGCAAAATACACGGCAAGGTTGGCCTGTGCGCCGGAATGGGGCTGGACGTTGGCGTACTTTGCCCCGAACAGCTGGCAGGCGCGCCGGATGGCAATGTTCTCCACCTCGTCCACATAGACACAGCCGCCGTAGTAGCGCTTGCCGGGCAGACCCTCGGCGTACTTATTGGTCAGCACGCTGCCCATGGCTGCCATCACGGCGGGCGAGACGATGTTCTCGCTGGCGATCAGCTCAATGTTCTCGCGCTGACGGGTCAGTTCCCGCTCCATGGCTGCACCCAGTTCCGAGTCGGCTGCATTGACCATGCCGATGGTATCCATCATATCCTTGTACATTTTACTTGCCCCTCTCCACAAAATGTTGTAGGTTCTCGCAGCGCAGCGCCCGCACGGCGCTTGCTACTGTAACATAATCATAGCAGAAAGCGGCGGCGGCTTCAATCCTCTTTTCGCCAAAAGGCTTGCTTTTTTTGTCTGAAGTGTTTATTATGTTTGTATAAAAATGCGCTGTCGATTTTGTATATTTTTCAAGTATCCTCCCCCACAGGTGAAGCGAGGTGTTTTGTATGACCATTGCCGAGGAAAAACAGGCGCAGCGTACCGCCGGCCGTGCTGCCCGCAAAGCGCTGGATGCGCCGCAGCGCGCCGCAGCCAACGCGGCGCTGTGCCGCCGGGTGCTGGAACTGGACGCCTACCACACCGCCCATACCCTTTTGCTCTACGCAGCCTTTGGGGGCGAGGCCGACCTTGCCGCCGTGGCTGCCGAGGCCGCACGGCAGGGCAAGACGGTGGCCTACCCGGTGTGCGGCGAGGGCTTTACCCTTACCGCAGCCGTGCCGGGCGCGGACGGCTGGGCGGTGGGACAGTACGGCATCCGCACGCCGGTGCCGGAGCGCTCCACCCTTTTGCAGCCGGAGCAGCTGGATCTGGTGCTGGTGCCCTGCACCGCCTTTGACGCAGACTGCTACCGGGTGGGCATGGGCAAGGGCTACTACGACCGCTACCTGCCCCGCTGCACCCGAGCGGTGAAGATCGGCATTGCATTGGAGGTTCAGCGCGTCCCCCGCGCCGCCGTGGACGCCCACGACCAGCGGCTGGACGCCTTTGTAACAGAGAGGGGTATCTACACATGGAAATGAACGATTTAAGCTGCGCACAGTTTCTGGCACAGCTTGCCGGCAAAGCGCCCACGCCGGGCGGCGGCGGTACCGCCGCGCTGGTAGGCGCTGCCGGTGTGGCGCTGGGCAACATGGTGGGCTGCCTGACCACCGGCAAAAAGAAGTACGCCGCTGTGGAAGCGGAGATTCAGTCACTGAACGCCCGGGCCAGTGCCCTGCGGCTGGAACTGGAAGCGCTGGTACAGGCCGATGCCGACGCCTTTGCGCCGCTGGCTGCAGCCTACGGCCTGCCCAAGGACACCCCGGAGCAGGCCGCGCACAAGGCTGCTGTGCTGGAAGCCGCACTGGACGGTGCAAGCGCCGTACCGCTGCAGATTATGGAAAAGTGCGCCGAGGGCATCGCGCTGGCCGGGCAGTACGCCGCCAAAGGCAGCGTGCTGGCGGTATCGGACGCAGGCTGCGCCGCCGTGCTGTGCAAGGCCGCTTTGCAGGCCGCAAGCCTGAATGTGTTCATCAATACAAAGCTGATGGCCGACCGCACCCATGCCGCCGCGCTGGACGCCCGGGCAGACGCATTGCTGGCAGAGTTTGTGCCCCGGGCAGACGAAATATTCACCGCCGTCAGCGGGAAACTCCGCAACAAATAATATCATAAATGAGGGAAAGTATATGGCAACGATTTTAAAGGGCGCGCCGGTGGTGGCCGCCATGAACGAGCGCAACGCGGCGCTCTGCGAACAGTTGAAGGCAAAAGGCATCACCCCCACGCTGGCCGTGGTGCGGGTGGGCGAGCGGGAGGATGACCTCTCTTACGAGCGGGGCGTGATGACCCGCTGCGGCAAGGTGGGGGTCGCCGTCCGGCAGTTCGTGCTGCCCGCCGACGCCGCACAGGAGCAGCTGCTTCAGGTATTGGACGAGGTGAACACCGATGACGGCATCCACGGCTGTCTTTTGTTCCGTCCCCTGCCCAAGCAGTTCGATGACCGCACCGTCCGCGCCGCCCTGCGCCCGGAGAAGGACATCGACGGCATCACGGACGGTTCGCTGGCCGGGGTGTTCACCAACACCGATTTAGGCTACGCCCCCTGCACCGCGCAGGCCTGCATGGAAATCTTGAAGTATTACAACGTCCCCCTTTCCGGCAAGCGTGCCGTGGTGGTGGGACGCAGCCTTGTGGTGGGCAAACCCGCCGCCATGATGCTGGACCGGGAGAACGCCACCGTGACCCTGTGCAACTCCCGCACCCAGAACCTGCCGGAGGTGTGCAAGCAGGCCGATATCGTGGTGGTCGCCATGGGCAAAATGGGCGCTGTGGGCGCGGACTGCCTGCGGGCAGGCCAGACGGTCGTGGACGTGGGCATCCATGTGAACGAGGAGGGCAAACTCTGCGGTGACGTACAGTTTACCGCCGCAGAGCCGGTGGTGGACGCCATCACCCCCGTGCCCGGCGGCGTGGGCACCGTGACCACCTCGGTGCTGGTAGGCCATGTGGTGCAGGCGGCGTGCAAAAAGGCCGGAGTGTAAAACTTCCCCAGTCTCGACTATCGGATAGAAAACAACGGGGCTGTTGCAAAATAGCCCCAACGAAAAGAGGAATGGTATGATTTTGCTTAACCAGATCATAAGTGCAGTTTTACAGCTTTTGATTTTTCTAAGTATTCCTTTTGTGTGGTATCTTCTGACACAGAAAAGGGCCACCGGTTTTTTCAAATGGCTGGGGCTCAAAACTGCTCCCACCCCACCTTTGAAGATCATGTTTTGTATCCTTGTGGGATTTTTAGTGGTACTATTTTTACCCTATCTGTGGCTCTATCGATCTGGCAATTTGAATTATCAAGGATTTACAGTGGACGCATTTCGACAAACCGGTTGGAGCATTGAAACATTTACAGTCATCTTGATCTGGGCTGTCGTTCAGACTTCCTTATCGGAAGAAATTCTCTTTCGTGGGTTTCTCTGCAAACGGTTGTGC
The DNA here is from genome assembly GCA_934524985.1 of uncultured Faecalibacterium sp. Lineage (GTDB taxonomy): Bacteria > Bacillota > Clostridia > Oscillospirales > Ruminococcaceae > Faecalibacterium. Next base: position 103,073 of record CAKSYT010000002.1, read on the forward strand.
AATAAATGGGGAGAAACCATAGGAAACGCCCTGCAAGCTCTCATTTTTGGCATGGTTCACATCCTTGCGTTGCCAGACAAGAACCTCCTCGCCATGTTCCTCATCGTATCCCTGACGGGCGGAATAGGCTATGCCTTAGGATGGCTTTCGTTAAAAAAAGCCCGCGGAAGCATTTTGTATGGCTGGGTGATCCATGCTGCAGTCAATATTCTTTCGCCCATTCTTGTTTTTACATTTTTGTTGCCCGGGTAAATGCTGCAATATGGTAGGCCTCCGGAGCGGAAGGGTAATGATAGAAACTAAAAAAGGGCCGTTGCACATGCGACAGCCTCTATTTTTGTACGAACAAGCGTAAGAATCAAGCAGTATCAACACCCAAAACAAAAGCATGTGCAACAAATTTTTTCGAAAATCAGAATTTTTCGATAGATTTATGATGCACATGCTTTTTTGAATTGTTTGGTTATACGTTTGATTTTGAAAATGACTGCTGCACTTTCGGCTAAAACGATGTGCAGCAGCCCCGTTTCTCTTTAGTTTTATAGCGGTGCCGCTTAGCCCCGCACAAGGAGCAGCAGCAGAGCAGAAGCCACACACTGCAGAATGAGCCAGCGGGCTACCACCTGCTCATCGCTCCAGCCCTTGCGCTTGCGCACATGGTCGTGGAGGGGGGTCAGGGTGTTTTTCAGAATCCAAATGTGCAGAAAACGCTTCAGGCTGATCTTCAAAATGCCCAAGCTGCCGTCCGCGATGAACACGATAGCCGCCAGCAGGAAGGCGAAGGGGTGGCCGCACTTGAGGGACAGCATGGCGATGAAAAAACCCATAGCGCGGCTGCCGGCATCGCCCATCAGCAGGCTAGAGGGCTTGGCGTTGAGCCACAGGTAAGCCAGCAGCGCACCGATGAACACCACACCGGCGGTGGCGTAGGTGCCCAGCTCGGTCTTATAGGCCAGCAGGTAGGTGCCGATGGTCACCACCGCCAGACTGGCGGAAAGGCCGTCCACACCGTCAGTGCAGTTGACCACGTTGATGCTTGCCCAGATGAGGATGACGATGAGCAGCAGGTACACCGCGTAGGGCAGCGTAAAACTCCACTGCAAAAAGTGCACCCCGCAGCCGTTGAAGTTCAGGTAGGTCACGCCCGCCAGCACCGCAATGACAAAATCAATGATGCCCTTTTTGTACTCGTTCCACGCGGTCTCGGCGGCATCGTCCAGATAGCCGGAGAGCATGGAAGCAATGAGCAGCACATTATACACCACATACTCGGTGGTGAAGGGCAGAAATGCCAGCGACACCAGCGCGATGCACAGCACAAAGATCAACCCGGAACCCCGCGCCTTGCCTTTGGAAAGCTCGCCGTTCACCGCAAAGGCGCGGCCATGGTCGTGGGGCAGTTTATCGCGGAAAATGGAATCCGTCAGGGCGGTCAGGGCAAACGCCAGCAAAAATGCCATGGCATCCACGCCCCGCTGCCCAATGACAGAGGTCAGCATTTGGATCATAAGATAACATTCCTCTTTCTTTCTGTATAGTACGTTGTGAGTGTATCACGCCCTAGACCAAAAATCAATCCCGGCGGCAAAATTCGCTGCGGATTGACTTTTTTCTCAACGCTCTTTATAATAGTATATTAGTCTGTATTTTCACACGCAACGCAGGAGGTCCCATGTCCATTACCCTTGAGCAGCTCTCTGCCCGGATGCGGCAGGGCGAGCAGGTGCCGCTGCGCCACACCGCACAGGTGGCGCTGACGCTGAGCATCCCTTCCATTTTGCAGCAGATCGTAGTTACCGCCATGGAGTACATCGATGCAGCCATGGTGGGGCATATCGGCGCCGCCGCCACCGCTTCCATCGGCACCGTCAGCTCCAGCACATGGCTGCTGCACGGGATGCTGGCGGGGCTGTGCATGGCGTTTTCCATTCAGGTGGCGCAGTATCTGGGCGCAGACCGCCAGCAGGACGCCCGGGGCGTTTTGCGGCAGTCCATGCTGTTCAATCTGGCGGTGGGGCTTGCCGCTGCCGCCTTTGGCGTGGGCATCAGCCGGTTTCTGCCCGGGTGGCTGGGCGCAGACACGGCACTGCAGGCAAATGCCTCGGCCTATTTTGCAATCTGGTCGGCTTCCCTGCCCTTTGTCATGGCCATGGGCGCCTATGCCGCCATGCTGCGCTCCACCGGCGATGCCCTGACCCCCGGCCTCATCAGCGTGTTCACCTGCGTGCTGGACATCATCTTCAACTTTTTCCTCATCAACCCCACCCGGGAAATGACGGTGTTCGGTCAAACCCTCACGGTCTGGGGTCTGGGCTGGGGCGTGCCGGGCGCGGCGCTGGGCACGGCCCTTGCCAATGCAGTGGGCGGTACGCTAGCGCTGGGCGTTCTACTGCTGCGGGACGGCCCGCTGTGCATCCGCAAGCCCGGCTCGTGGCGCATTACCCGTGCCTGCCTGCACAACGTGTGGAAGGTGGGCGCACCGCTGGCGGCAGAGCGTGCCGCGCTGTCCTCGGCACAGGTGCTGCTGGTGCGCATCGTGTCCGGACTGGGCACTACCGCCATTGCCGCCAACAGTCTGGGCGTCAGCGCCGAGAGCCTGTGCTACATGGCGGGCTACGGCATTCAAGACGCTGCCCTTGCGCTGGTGGGACAGGCCGTGGGCGCAAACCGCCGGGACATGGCCAAGCGCTTTGCATGGCTGTGCACCGCCATGGGCATGGGCATCATGGCGCTGACCGGCGTGGGGCTGTATGTGTTTGCCCCGCAGCTGATGGGCATCTTCACCGCCGACGCCGCCGTCATCGCGCTGGGCGCGCGGGTGCTGCGCATCGAAGCCTTTGCCGAGCCGATGTTCGGGGCAAGCATCGTAGCCAGCGGCTCCATGCAGGGCGCGGGCGACAGCACCGGCTGCTTTGTGCTGAACCTTGTCAGCATGTGGGGCGTGCGGCTGACCTTGGCGGTTCTGCTGGCTCCCCGCTTTGGGCTGGTGGGCGTATGGGTGGCCATGTGCGCGGAGCTTTGCACCCGCGGCGCACTGTTTTTGCTGCGCATGGCGCGGGGCAAATGGCTGGATAAGGGTGCGCTGGCGTAAACGATTTGGAATGCGCTCCGCTTCGCTCTGCGCATGATCAGCGGAAAGATTCTTTATATTTTGCGTTTGGAGCACTCTGCGGAGTGCTCCAAACGCATTTTTCACAGGAAGGGGTAAGTCCAAGTGCGAGCCCGTTAAAACAAGAGAGCCGGAAAGTCCGCGGACTTTCCGGCTCTCTATTATTTCAGCAGCTTACTTGCGGCCGTGCAGGATGGGAGACAGGGGCTTATAGATCAGCAGGCACAGCACGGCGTCCAGCAGACCCTTGACCAGCGTGAAGGGCATATTGAAGATCACAAGGCACTTGATCAAGCTGTCGGCAGAGGGCAGGATAGCCTGATACATCCCCAGAATGGCTTCCAGCGGCATGTGGTAGAACTGCACATAGGCCGGGTAGGTGATGAAGTAGTTGGAGGGCACGCTGAACACCGCCATGGCGGCTGCACCGGCGATGGCGCCCAGAATAGCGGTCTTGCGGCTCTTGCTGCGCTTGTAGACAAAGCCCGCCACAGCGGAGAACACCGCACCCAGCATAAAGTTGCACAGCTCACCCACGCAGGCAGTGGAGGTGCCCTTGATGATGATGTGCAGCAGATTCTTCATAAAGCTGATGACCACGCCGTACACCGGGCCCAGTGCAAAGGCACCCAGCAGGGCGGGCAGGTCGGAGAAGTCCATCTTGACGAAGGACGGGATGAGCATCGGCAGCGGGAACTCGATGAACATCAGGATAAAGGCGACCGCGCTGAGCATGGCGGCAACGGTCAGGTTGTGGGTGGTATTCTTTTTCATGGTAGTTGTCCTCCCCGGGGTGTACGCCCCGTTCAAATTTGTTCGGAAAGCCCTTTTCGCGCTGGATCGAACCGGAAAGACAAACTAAAAAGCGCCCTGCTGCAACCAAAAAACTGCAACAGGGCGCACAGACGCAATTTGCCTGCCGTTTCTTGCATCCGGACTATACCGTTGGTCCCGGAGTTGCACCGGGTCAGCACCCTTGCGGGTGGTCGCGGACTTTACCGCCAGTGGGGAATTGCACCCCGCCCTGAAACGAACTTTCTGACCAAGAGTATAGCGCAGCGGGGCGGTGCTGTCAAGCCCCCTTTCCAAAAAGTTTGCACATTTTTTTATCAAAGTGCGTTTTCACCTTTCTTTCCTTGCCCCGGGCGGCAGAGTATGCTATCATAATATGCGTTGTGAAAAAACACAGGAGGTTTTCCATGATTTTCTCGATCCGTAACCTTGGCTTCGAGCTTGGTTCGCTGCTGCTGGAGGGCTGGGCAGCCTTTGCCGCCCGCGTGGTATGCGCGGCTCTGCTGCTGGTGCTTGGCTGGCTGGCGCGGCAGCTTTTGTCCCGTAAGGTGTGCCCTGCCCTGCTGCGCCGCAGCTGGCGGCTGGCCGGTACACCCATTTTACTGCGCAGCTTTGCCGTGCCGGTGCAGCGGCTCACCCTTGCAGCGTTCATCTATGCCGCAGCGGCCAGCCTGCCGTGGGCGATCCCCGGCGTGAGCAAGTTTCTGCTCATGGTCTTTGAGCTTGCCGCCACCTATTTTGTGTGTCAGGGACTGTACGCCGCCGCCGATATCACCGACCTTTTGCTGGCAAACTGCGGCGAGGAGGTGCGCACCAACCGCACCCTGACCACCCTGCTGAACAAACTGTACAAAATTTTCATCGTGGTGCTGGGCGTTATGACCATGGCACAGGAGACCGGCCTGCCGGTGGGCAGCATCGTAGCCAGTGCGGGTCTTGTCGGTCTGACCATCTCTCTGGCGGCGCAGGACAGCGCCAAAAACCTGTTCAGTGGGCTGGTCATCCTGCTGGACCGCCCGTTTTCCATTGGCGACTGGATCACCGTGGGCGACGTTTCCGGCGAGGTGGTGGACATCAGCTTTCGCTCCACCAAAGTCCGCGCGCTGGATAACTCGGTGTACATCCTGACCAACAGCACGGTCAGCTCTGCCACCATCAACAACGGCACTTTGCGCAACAAGCGGTTGTACCGCTTCACCCTCGGGGTCACCTACGACACCACCCGTCCCCAGCTGGAACAGCTGATGGCAGACCTGACCGCCATGCTCAAGGCCAGCCCCTACACCTACGAGGACTCGGTGTTGGTAGAGCTGAGCGGCTTCGGGGCTTCCAGCATCGACCTGCTGGTGTCCGCCTACCTGCGCACCGCCGACATGACCCGCTTTTTGCAGATGCAGAACGATTTGAACCTCGACCTGATGGACGTGATGCAGAAAAACGGCGTGGATTTCGCCTTCCCCTCTACCACTGTGTATCTGGAAAAGAACAGCGAAAACTAAAAGCGGAAGTCTATTTATACTTCATGTTTGCCGCGGCCTGTGGGCCGCGGCAAACGCATTTTCACGGATCAAATCAAAGAAACGCCGGTTTTATTGTAAAAAGCAGGCGCTTTTGCCCTATGATTTCCCGTCCGGTCATGTTATTCTTATAGCGCACCCGCATACACTGCGGAGCATGCCATCAAATCATCTGTGGAGGAACGCTTTCCATGACACAGCTTTTGCTGCCGATCATTTATCTTGCCTTTATCAGCCTTGGCCTGCCGGATTCCCTGCTGGGGTCTGCATGGCCTACCATGTACCCCCAGCTGGGCGTCCCCTTTTCCTACGCGGGCATCCTGTCCATGATCATCTCACTGGGCACCATCGTTTCCAGCCTGAACAGCGACCGGCTCACCCGGGCGCTGGGCACGGGCAGAGTGACCGCCCTCAGCGTTGGCATGACCGCTGCGGCGCTGTTCGGCTTTTCGGTCTCCGGCCGGTTCTGGATGCTCTGCCTGTGGGCTGTCCCCTACGGCTTGGGCGCGGGCAGCGTGGATGCCGCCCTGAACAACTACGTTGCCCTGCATTACGAGAGCCGCCACATGAGCTGGCTGCACTGTATGTGGGGCGTGGGCACTACCATCGGCCCTGTGGTGATGGGCGCGGCGCTTTCCGGCGGGCTGAGCTGGAACAGCGGTTACCGGTACATTGCCCTGTTCCAGATCGCGCTTACCGCCGTGCTTTTTTGCAGCCTGCCCCTGTGGCATAAACGCCCCGACGCCGCCCCGGACGGCACTGTACCCAAGGCGCTGACCCTGCCGCAGGTGTTCGCGCTGCCGGGCGCGAAGGAAGTGATGCTCTGCTTCTTCTGCTACTGTGCACTGGAGACCACCGCCGGGCTCTGGGCCAGCAGCTACCTGACCCTTGTGCGGCAGGTGCCCGCCCAGACGGCTGCCAGCTTTGCCAGCCTGTTCTATATCGGCATCACGGTGGGACGGGGCGTCTGCGGCTTTCTGACCTTAAAACTGAGCGACACCCAGATGATCCGTCTGGGGTTTGCGGTGCTGAGCGTGGGCGTTGCAGCCCTGCTGCTGCCCGGGGCACAGGTGCTGGCGCTTGCCGGGCTTGTGCTGGTGGGACTGGGCTGTGCGCCCATCTACCCCAGCGTCATCCACTCCACCCCGGCGCATTTCGGCGCACAGAATTCTCAGGCCGTCATCGGCATCCAGATGAGCAGCGCCTATGTGGGCAATCTGGTCATGCCGCCGCTGTTCGGCCTGCTTGCCAATAATATCACCCCGGCGCTATTCCCCTTCTACCTGCTTGTATTTCTGGTGCTGATGGCGCTGATGCACCGGCAGCTGGTGCGCAAAACGGCGCACGACTAAATCTTTGGTGCAACGCTGCAAAACTATTTTAATGGCCTCCGCTTTGCTTTGGTCACCTTCAGCGGAAAATCAATTTTAAATTGACGGTTCAGAAGCGCCTGCGAGCACTTCTGAACCGTTTTTTCACAGATGTGGTCTCAAAAAAAGAAGCCGCCGCACCAATCACTGTGCAGCGGCTTTTGTTTTCAGGTTCTCTTACAAAATGCGGGCGCTGATGGCGTTTGCCACCTGAAACAGGTCTTTCTGCCCGATAAAGCCGAACTTAGCCTCGTGGCCGTCCGCAAAGCAGACCGTCAGCTGGGACGCCTGCAATGGGTCGCCAAAACCCGCCGTCTGGATGCCGTAGTGCAGCACCTTGCGGTAGGGCAGCACAAAAATCTGCTGCCGCGTGCCCGTGACCCCCTGCATATCCACCATGATGATGCGGTGGCTGGTAAACACCACCTGATCGCGCACCGTTTTGTACGCGCCCACGATCTGCTCGCCCTCCAGCAGCAGGGCGTTGACATTTTTGCAGATATCCTTCTTCTGCAGGCGCATAAGGTTCTCCATTGGTTTATCGCGGAATTCCATAGCAGCGTTCCCCTTTCAGCGTTTTATGGTTCTATTGTAGCATTTCCGCCGCCGGTTGGCAAGATGGCTGTGCAGCGCAGCGCAAAAAGAAAAGACCCGAACCGTTCAAGGTTCAGGTCTTGTGGAGCGGGTAATGGGAATCGAACCCACCTCCTCAGCTTGGAAGGCTGATATACTAGCCGATGTACTATACCCGCAATTGCAAAAAGAATTATACCATAACTTTCCGCAAATGTCCAGCATGAATTTAGGGGCTGCAAAGCTGTAAACGCTTTGCAGTCTGTCCCCTGCGAATGGGACGTTTTAAAATGGTCTCCGCTGCGCTCTGACCATGTTCAGCTGAAAGATTCTTTATAATTTTGCGTTTGTCGCACTCTGCGGAGTGCTCCAAACGCATTTTTCACCGGAGGGGCTTCGACCGGGAGCGGCATTTGCACATTTTACCGTCCTCGCCCTCTCAGTCTTTGCTTCGTAAATCCAGCTCCCCCAAGGGGACGCCTTAGGGCACTGCCGGAAGGGGTAAAGCAAAAAGCACCGCACATTTCTGTGCAGTGCTTTTCTTTCTGGTGGAGATTACCGGGATCGAACCGGTGACCTCTTGCAGTCCATGCACGGCGCTCTCCCAGCTGAGCTAAACCCCCACTCGTTTGGCAACAACAAAAAAGCACCACACATTTCTGTGCGGTGCTTTTCTTTCTGGTGGAGATTACCGGGATCGAACCGGTGACCTCTTGCATGCCATGCAAGCGCTCTCCCAGCTGAGCTAAACCCCCAGATGTTTGTCCTCGTGCCTGACGACATGGGTTATTATACCAGCCGGAGGGGCGCTTGTCAACGGTTTTTTACAAAATTCTATTCTCTTTTTTCAGCGGCTCATTTCGCCTGTGAGCTTTTGACGCAGCTGCGTTTTTCCCGGGCTGCTCTGTTGCAAACTGCTGCCGCATTACCTGTCCCATTTGTCGCACAGGGCGTTGATCTGGTCGGCAAATTTTGCCAGATCTTTATTTGCGCCGCCCTCGTTGTGCTCGATGACCCGCAGCAGGCGCTTACCGGCGCTGAGCAGCCGCTGGAACACGGTAGCGGCGCGGTTTGCACCCTCGCCGGTCCTCTGCTCCACGCGGACCTTCGTGCCCTCCTGCAGGCAGACGGCGCCCTCGGCACCGATGGCCCACTGCGCGCCGTTGTAGGGTGCACAGGCGGTAAAGCCCTGCTCGGTCAGGGTGTCCACAAAGCGGTTCTCCACCTCGTCCTCGCCGTGGATCACGAACACCCGCCGGGGCTTTTCCGTAAAGGCATTCACCCAGCGCAGCAGACCGTCTTTATCGGCGTGGCCGGACATGCCGGTCAGCTGGCAGATCTCCGCCTTCACCTCGATGGGCTCACCGAACAGTTTGACCGAGTCCACCCCCTCGATAAGGGTGCGTCCCAAAGTGCCCACCGCCTGAAAGCCCACGAAGAGGATGGTGCATTCCGGCCGCCACAGGTTGTGCTTAAGGTGGTGGCGGATGCGTCCGGCTTCGCACATTCCGCTGGCGGACAGGATGACCTTGGGCGTGCGGTCGGTGTTGATCATGCGGGAGTCGTCGCTGGTCACGCTGATGCGCAGCCCCGGCACGTTGATGGGGTCGATGCCCTTTTCCAGCAAAGCGCGGGTCTGGGCGTCAAAGCAGTCGGGGTCTGTATCCCGGAAGATGCGGGTGGCTTCGGTGGCCAGCGGACTGTCGATGTAGACCGGAAAGTTGCCGTGCCCCTTGACCAGCCCTTTTTCCTTGATCTCCCGCAAAAAATACAACATCTCCTGTGTGCGTCCCACGGCAAAGCTGGGCACTACCACGTTGCCGCCCCGGTCAAAGGTGCGCTGCAAAATTTTTGCCAGCTCTGCCACATAGTCCGGCCGGGGGTCGTGGTTGCGGTCGCCGTAGGTGGACTCCATGAACACATAGTCCGCCTGCTGGATATAGGTGGGGTCTTTTATGATGGGCTGATTCAGATTGCCGATATCACCGGAGAACACCAGCTTTGTGGTGGTGCTGCCCTCGGTGATCCACAGCTCGATGCTGGCAGAACCCAGCAGGTGTCCCACGTCCACGAACCGCGCTTCGATGCCCGGAGCAAGCTGGATGCGCTTGCCGTACTCCACGCCCCGGAACAGGCGGCAGGCGGCTTCGGCATCCTGTATGGTGTACATGGGCTCTACCGGCTCTGCGCCGGAGCGCTTGGCCTTGCGGTTTTTCCACTCAGCTTCAAACTCCTGAATATGCGCCGAGTCACGCAGCATGATGCCGCACAGCTCCACCGTGGGGATGGTGGCGTAGATCCTGCCCCGGAAGCCGTTGTGCGCCAGCAGCGGCAAAAGGCCGGTATGGTCGATATGGGCATGGGTGATGAGCACAAAGTCGATCTCGCCGGGGGCTACGGGCAGGGGCTGGTTTTCGTACACATTTTTGCCCTGCTCCATGCCGTAGTCGATGAGGAAACGCTGCCCTGCCGCTTCCAGCATGGTGCAGCTGCCGGTCACCTCGTGGTTCGCGCCTAAAAACGTCAGCTTCAATGCAAAACACCTCCGGTTCGTTTTATGGCTTTAGTATAGCATATTTTTAAGGTACACGCCGCACAAATCTGCGGAAAGTTTGCGGGCATAATGCTGAATTGCAGAAAAAATTTTTATACAATCTTGACAAACCACCCTGTTCTGTTATAAACTTAGGTTTGTATGACGTTCGTTCGTATTTTATGAGTCTTTTCAAATAGAGAGGTAGAAATTTATGGTTCGTAACGATTTGCGCAACGTTGCCATTATCGCTCACGTTGACCACGGCAAGACCACGCTGGTGGATGCCCTGCTGCGTCAGAGCGGCGCTTTCCGCGACAATCAGGCCGTGGCCGAGCGTGTGATGGACAGCGGCGATATCGAGCGTGAGCGCGGCATCACCATTCTGGCAAAGAACTGCTCCTGCACCTACAAGGGTGTTAAGATCAACATCGTCGATACTCCGGGCCACGCCGACTTTGGCGGCGAGGTGGAGCGCGTGCTGAAGATGGTCAACGGCGTGCTGCTGCTGGTGGACGCTGCCGAGGGCTGCATGCCCCAGACCCGCTTTGTGCTGCAGAAGGCTTTGCAGCAGAACCTGAGCCTTGTGGTGGCTATCAACAAGATCGACCGTCCCGACGCCCGCATCAAGGAAGTTATCGATGAGGTGCTGTACCTGCTGATGGATCTGGGCGCTACCGACGAGCAGCTGGAGTGCCCCATCCTGTTCTGCTGCGGCCGTCAGGGCACTGCAAGCCTTGACCCCGATGTGCCCGGCACCGACCTGATCCCCCTGTTCGACACCCTGCTGGACACCATCCAGCCGCCGGAGGGCGACCCCGAGGCTCCCTTCCAGATGCTGGTCTCCTCTGTGGACTACAACGAGTTCGTGGGCCGTATCGGCATCGGCCGTATCCAGAACGGCGTTGCCAAGGTTGGCGAGGAAGTCGTTGTGTGCGACTGGCACAACCCCGACCTGAAGATGCGCGGCCGCCTGACCAAGCTGTACGACTTTCAGGCCAACGGCCGTCAGCCCTGCGATAACATCACCGCAGGCGACATCGTGGCTTTCTCCGGTCTGCCGGATGTGACCATCGGCAATACCCTGTGCAGCCCCGCTCAGATCGAGCCGCTGCCCTTCGTCAAGATCAACGACCCCACCGTGGAGATGACCTTCTCCGTCAACGACAGCCCGCTGGCAGGCCGCGAGGGCAAGTACGTCACCAGCCGCCAGATCCGCGACCGTCTGCAGAAGGAGCTGCTGAAGGACGTTGCTCTGAAGGTGGAGGACTCCCCCACGACCGATTCCTTCCGCGTCATGGGCCGTGGTGAGATGCACCTGTCCATCCTGATCGAGACCATGCGCCGCGAGGGCTACGAGCTGCAGGTCTCTCCCCCGCACGTTCTGACCAAGGTCATCGACGGCAAGACCTACGAGCCTATGGAGCACGTTGTCATCGACGTGCCCACCCAGTATCAGGGCGCTGTCATGACCGGTCTGGGCCAGCGCAAGGCACTGCTGCAGCAGATCGAGTCTCTGGGCACCGACCGTGTCCGTCTGGAGTTCCGTATGCCCAGCCGCGGCCTGTTCGGCTACCGCAACCAGTTCCTGACCGATACCCACGGCGAGGGCATCATCAACCAGATCTTTGACGGCTATGACGTCTGGGCTGGCATGATCGCCAACCGCTCCACCGGCTCTCTGGTCAGCTTTGAGACCGGCGATGCCGTCACCTACGGTCTGTACAACGCTCAGCAGCGCGGCACCCTGCTTGTCGGTGCCGGCGAGAAGGTGTACGAGGGCATGGTCATCGGCTACACCGCTTCCGGCGAGGATGTGGACGTGAATGTCTGCAAGACCAAGCACCTGACCAACACCCGCGCTTCCGGCTCTGACGATGCTCTGCGCCTGATCCCCGTCAGCAAGCTGAGCCTCGAGGGCTGTCTGGAGTTCCTTGCTCAGGACGAGCTGCTGGAGGTCACCCCGGAGAACCTGCGTATCCGCAAGCAGATTTTGAACCACGACCAGCGCATGAAGGCCAAGAGCAAGCTGAAGTAATTTTACAGAAGCATCCTTATAACTTATAACATATTGGCAGCGCAGAAGCACCTACGGGCGTTTCTGCGCTGTTTTTTCATGTCTGGCGAATTTCCCCATGCTTTTTTGCAAAAAAGGCTTGCAAAAGCGCGGTGACTGCGGTATAATATTTCTCGCAGTCACTGATATGCCTCTTTAGCTCAGTCGGTTAGAGCACCTGACTGTTAATCAGGGTGTCGCCTGTTCGAGTCAGGCAAGAGGCGCCAGCAAAGCGATGGATATTTTTCCATCGCTTTTTTGTTTTTCTGTATCTTTTTTCACCCATTCTTAACGGTTCTTAAAAAATATCGCCTTGAAGAACCCTAGTGGATGTGGTATACTTTTATAAGTTTATAGGCGTGGAAAAGGCACTGCGCAGCCCGCACAGCTTTTTCTGCCCCACAGACAGGCGCTCCCCCGGTCAGAAGGCTGCCGTGCAGGAGCGCAGTTTTTTCGTTGGTCAAATCAGCAGGCAAGCCGGCGGCTTTGTGCGGCAAACACGGGGCGGCAGGGCAGCTTGGTGTCGTTTGAATAAATCTTGAGAGTAAAAGGAAACATCTATGCGTTATACCTACGTCCGGCAGCACGATACCACTGACTGTGCGGCTGCCTGTCTGGCCATGGTGTGCCTGCACTACAAAAAGGAAGTTACCATCACCCGTCTGCGGGATATGATGGGCACCGACCTGAAAGGCACCAACCTTGTAGGCCTGCAAAAAGCCGCCAATGAGCTTGGTTTTACCACCGCCGCAGTCCGCGTGGACCGCGAAAACTTCCTGAGCGATTTCTCGCTTCCCTGCATTGCACAGGTCATCACCGACCAGGGCTTGGCTCACTTTGTTGTAGTGTTCAAAAAGACCACCATCAAGGATGACGGCGCGCGCCGCAAGCACATGCTGCAGGACGCCGAAGCCCGCAAGGAAGAAGAGGAAAAAGGCAAAAAGCATAAGTGCAAGGACTACGTCATCATCGGCGACCCCGGCACCGAGCTGAAAAAGATCAGTCTGGACGAGTTCTACAAGAACTTTACCGGCGTTCTGCTGCTTTTGAACCCTACCTCGGAGTTCAAGGGCGGCAAAATCGAAAAGGGCGGCATGATGAAGCGGTATATCAACCTGCTGCTGCCCCAGAAAAAGCTGTTCTTCTACGCCATCCTCAGCTCGATCATCACCACCATTCTTGGCATCGCGTCCTCCATGTTCAACAAGATCCTGATGGACGAGGTGCTGCCCTACGGGTTGAACAGTCTGCTGGTCACATTGATCCTGGTGTTCAGTGTGGTCAGCATTACCAGCACGCTGATCGGCTTTGTGCGCCAATGGGTGCTGATCCATCTGTCCATCAAGATCGATATCCCGCTGATGCTGGGTTACTTCGGGCACATCTTCAACCTGCCCATGAAGTTCTTTGCCACCCGCAAGACCGGTGATATCACCACCCGTTACTCGGACGCGAACACCATCAAGTCCATCTTTACCAGCATCGCGCTGAGCCTTGTGATGGATATCTCCATGGCAATCATCACCGGCATCATCCTGTTCCGCATGAACGCCATGCTGTTCTCCATCTCGCTGTTCATGGCGCTGGTCAGCATCCTGCTGGTGCTGGTGTACAAACAACCCTATAAAAAGATCAACGAAGAGAGCATGGCACAGTCGGCTGCGCTGAACAGCCAGATGATCGAGAGCCTGCGCGGCATCGAGACCGTCAAGTGCAATGCCAACGAGCAGACCGAGCTGGATAATCTGGAACGCGAGTACATGAAGAGCCTGAAGATCAGCCTGCGCTCCAGCCGCATCAGCACCACGCAGAGCCTGATCTCCTCCTTCATCTCTACCGGTTTCAGCATGCTGACCACCTATGTAGGCATCACGCAGGTGCTGAACGGTGAGATGACGCTGGGCGGCTTTATGGCATTCAGCACCCTGTCCGGCTACTTCACCTCTCCCCTGAGCAACCTGATCGGTCTGCAGATGCAGATCCAGGAGGCCAGTATCTCCATGAAGCGTCTGACCGAGATCATGGACTACCCCTCTGAGTACGAGACCGCCGAGGGTGTGGAGCAGAGCGAGCTGGACAAGGTGGAGGGCGACATCGAGTTCAAGGACGTTACCTTCCGCTACGGCAACCGCGCTCCCGCGCTGGATCACATCAGCTTCACCATCCCCGCCGGTAAAAAGGTGGCGCTGGTGGGCGGCAGCGGCAGCGGCAAATCCACCATTACCAAGCTGCTGCTGAAGTACTACGACCCCGAGGACGGCGAGATCGACATTAACGGTGCAAATCTGGCCGAGTACACCAACAGTTCGGTGCGCCGCGCCATTGCCTATGTGCCCCAGAACATCGAGCTGTTCAGTAAGACCATCTACGACAACATCCGCATCTCCCGCATGGACGCCACGCTGGACGAGGTGAAGGAAGCCGCCAAGAAGGCTGATGCCCACGAGTTTATCCGCCACCTGCCGCTGCAGTACAACACCTATCTGGAGGAAGCCGGTAATGGCCTGTCCGGCGGTGAGAAGCAGCGCATCGCACTGGCGCGCGCCTTCCTGAAGGACTCTAACCTCTACATTCTGGACGAGTCCACCAGTAATCTGGACTTTGCCACCGAGACGCTGATCTTCAACATGATCTACGAGCAGCTGGCAGATCGTTCCATGCTGATCGTGGCGCACCGCCTTTCCACCATCCGTGACTGTGACCTGATCCTTGTGATGGATCACGGCAAGATCGTGGAGCGCGGCACCCATGATGAACTGCTGGCAAAGAATGGCCGTTATGCCGATTTGTGGAACATGCAGCAGGGCATCTTCCGCAAGCGCAAGTCCGAGCCTGCTCCGCAGGCACCTTCCGCTGTGGTGGAAGAGGACGACGACGGCGAGTCCATCACCTACTGACCGCACCGCATCCGCAGCCTTTGCCCGGATGCTGCATAAGCTTTTTCCCGCCCGGCGGGAAACCGAAGAATGCCTCGTTTTGGTGTGCCCGGAGGCAGACGCTTCCGGGCACCTTTTTGTTTCGGCTCACATTAAAAAATATAACAGGATTAGGGGTAATTTATCATGAACGAGATCAAAGTTGCTGAAAACAAGACGCTTAAGCTGACCAACGTTCTCTCCCGCCTTGTGCGCCCGGAGGAACTGGGCAACCTGCCGGTCATCCTGACCCAGATGCAGAACTTTATGAAGAGCAACGGCGCACAGCCTATCGGCCCGCTGGTGCAGGCGGTAAAGATGGGTACCGGCCCGGATCATGTGCCGGAGCTGTACATGATGCAGCAGGCCACCCAGATGATCACCCAGATGGAGCCCGGCTACCATATGGATGCTGTGCTGCGGGTAAAAAACTGCCTATACGCCCACTACACCGGCCCGATGAGCCACAGCCAGCTGGCTACCGCCAAGCTGCAGATCATGGCCTTTGAAAACGACATCAAGCTGACCGGCGACAGCTATACCATCTATGTCAATCAGGACGATGACGATGCCGTGATCGACGTATTTATGGAGACCAAATAATTATGACGACAACCATTCAGAACCTTTCGGATCTGCAGGACCGCCGGATCATGATGGACAAAAAGCTGCCCCCTTACGGGTACGCCTTTGTCATTCTGACCGGCCTGTTCATGATCTTTCTGGTGATCTGGAGCACCCAGACCAACCGCATCTATGTCAGCCAGAACAGCGGTGTGGTGCAGGCCGCCAATAAGACCTACATCATGTCCAGCTACTCCGGCTCCATCACCGAGCTGTATGTCTCCGAGGGCAGCTATGTGAACGAGGGTGACCTGATTGCCCGGCTGAAGAGCACCGATCTGGATATGCAGAAGGACAACCTGCAAAGCCAGCTGGATATCTACCAGAAGCAGCTGGACCAGTACAACAAGCTGCTCAAGTGCATTCAGGACGACACCAACTACTTCGACGAGACAAGCGCCGATGATCAGCCCTACTACTATCAGTACCAGACCTACAAAAGTCAGGTATCGCAAAAGACCTTTGACGCCACTACCTATCAGGCTGCCGGTTACTCCGACACCCAGATCAAGGCTTTGATGGAGCAGAACCAGAGCGAGCTGGAGTCTTTGTACTACTCCACCATGCAGTCCATCTCCCAGAGCATTACCAGCGCACAGGTCAACGTGGATAACCTGCAGGCGCAGCTGGATTCTTTGAACACCGGCGCCAACGATTACTTCATCTATGCGCCCACCTCCGGTGTGATCCACATGGACACCCCCTACAAGGAGGGCATGGTGCTGAGCGCCGGTTCCGCACTGGCTACCGTTGCCAGCGAGAACGATGATCTGGAGATCATGGCCATGGTGACGGTGAACGACCGTCCCCTGCTGCACGTTGGCGACCCCTGCAAGATCGCCATCACCGGCTTGTCGGAGTACTCCTACGGCACGCTGACTGGCACCGTCACCTCCATTGACAGCGATGTGACCGCCAGCAGCAGCGCTTCCTATTACAAGATGACCATCAAGCCCGATGCCACCTATGTGGTGAGCCGCAGCGGCGACAAGGTGGATCTTTCCAACGGTATGAGCGTGACCGCCCGCGTGGAATACGATCAGGTCACCTATTTTGAGTATGCCATGGAGGCTCTGGGCGTGCTGTTCCGCTAATACGGACCGCACAGCACGGCAGGATGTCCCCTTTTACAACACCCCAAAGAGGTACAAACAACATGATTCGAACCGCAAAGAAACTGGCCGCCTGTGTGCTGATGCTGGGTGTGCTGCTATGCGGCACCGCACTGAGCGCGGCCGCCGCCAGCCTGCCTGTTGAAGAGCAGAACGGCGTTTCACTGCCTTGGCTCAAGGATGTGCCCGCCGAGAGCATTTCCACCGGCAGCTACTCTGCCAATATGCTGCTGGGCGCTTCGCAGCAGCTGTCCCCCGTGGTCAAGCCCAGTTACAGCACCGACTCTGTGGTCTTTCTGACCGATGACAGCAGCGTGCTTACTGTAAGCAGCAGCGGCGTGGTACAGGCTGTGGGCGTTGGCACCGCCACCGTTACGGCAGCCGCCGGCAACCAGATCTGCGCCTACACCATCGTGGTGTCCATGGACTCTTCCATGATCGTGACCGAGATGGATCTTGCCCTCTCCTCCAACACCATCTATGTGGGCAACTCGGTGTCGGCTTCGCTGCAGGTGCGCCCCACCTCCGCTTCCAACTACGCCACCGTCACCTTGACCTCCTCTAACGAGAAGATCGCCACAGTAAACAGCTTTGGCCGCGTGACCGGCGTAGCCCCCGGCAAAGCCACCATTACCGCCACCTGCGGCTCTGTGGTAGCCACCACCACCGTTACGGTGCTTGCGCTGCCTACGGATTCCTCCACCGGCACAAGCGGCACTACATCCAGCAACAGCGGACAGGTGATCACCCCCAGCACCAACTACATCGTGCTCAAGCCCGGTGCCACCCGCACCATAACGGCTAAGGCCACCCCTGCCGGTGCATTCCAGTCCTTCACCTTCAAGTCCGGCAACAGCAGCATTGCCACGGTCAGCCCCACGGGCGTGGTCACGGCGGTAGGCACCGGCTCTACCTCCATTACCATCTCCAACGGCAAGGCCACTGCCATGGTCACGGTTATCGTGAACCGCTCGGCCGCTGCTTCCTCTGGCAGCGACAGCAGCAATGGCAGCACTGACACCCCGGACGACAGCACTTCCATCCCGCTGGACCCTGTGGTGCAGACCATTCAGGACAGCACGGAGGATCAGGTGGTGTTCGCCCAGTCTGAGGTGCCCACCGTGACCGGCGAGATCCTGAACGCCCTGCGCACCACCGGCAAGACCCTGTGCGTGGTGGGCGACGGCTACACTCTGAACGTTTCCGGCAAGGACGTGAAGAGCACCACCAGCGAGATCGACACCGCCATCACCTTCACCGAGAGTGAAGAGGGGCTGGAGTTTGAGCTGGACAACGGCCGCACCCTTCCCTGTGCGGTGCAGCTGGAGCTGGACGTGAGCACTTACTCCCGCCTGTACCTGTACAACACCATCAGCAACAAGTGGCAGTTCCTGAACAGCTACAAGGACGGCGTGATCACCGCCGACACTGCCGGACGCTACCTGCTGACCAACCAGAACCTGCGGTTCAGCAACATCAACTGGACCTTCTTCATCGCAGGCGGCGTGGTGGTTATCATCATCGCCGTGGCCTACATCGTGCTCAAGAAGCGCTACTGGTTCTGGTAAGCGCCCTCTCCCCTGCATAAACGACCGCCCGCTGCACGAAATGCTGTGCAGCGGGCGGTTTTGTGTTATAGACGATTTTTACTGTGGTTCAGAAACGCCTGCGGGCGTTTCTGAACCACTTTTTCACAGGAAGAGATGCTTTTTAGGGGATGTCTTTTCCGTAAAAAGACAAGTCTGGAAAATCCGCGTTTGCGCAGCAATGAAAGCCCCAGTGGGGCTTTTAAGCGGCAGAGCGGTCTGCGCAAGCAGATGGAGGGGCTTTGCCCCGACAAGCTCCGCAGATTTTCCAGACTTGTAAATATAAAAATATTCTTCCGCTGAATATGGTCAGAGCGCAGCGGAGACCATTCTAAATCTTATTCTTCCCCTGTCACTCCACCGTTACGCTCTTGGCAAGGTTGCGGGGCTTATCCACGTCGCAGCCGCGCAGCACCGCCATATAGTAGGCGAACAATTGCAGCGGCACGATGAGCTGTAACGGCATCAGGATGTCATCGTACTCGTCCAAGCGGATGACCTCGGTGGCAACGCCCTCCGGCACCTCCGCGTCCTTGGTGGTGAACAGCAGCACCCGCGCACCGCGGCTGCGGGTCTCCTTGGCGTTGGAGATAGTCTTTTCGTAGACGTTCTTCTGGGTCGCCAGCGCGATCACCGGCACACCATCCGTGACCAGACTGATGGTGCCGTGCTTCAGCTCGCCTGCGGCGTAGGCATCCGAGTGCACATAGCTGACCTCCTTCAGCTTCAGGCTGCCCTCCAGCGAAAGGGCGTAATCAAACCCGCGCCCGATGAAAAAGCAGCTCTGGGTGTTCACATAGCGGCTGGCAAGGTACTTGATCTGCTCGCAGTCCGCAAGGCGGGGCTTGATGACCTCTGGCGCGTGGAGCAGCTGAGCGGTGTAGTACTTTGTCTTTTCCTCGGTCAGCTGCCCGCGCGCGTAGGCCAAGCGCAGGGCAAACAGGTACAGCACGCACAGCTGCACCATATAGGCCTTGGTGGACGCCACCGCGATCTCTGGCCCGGCGTAGGTGTACATGACGTAGTCCGCTGCCCGGGCAATGCTGCTGCCCACCACGTTCACGATGGCCAGCACCGGCACGCCCCGGCTCTTAGCCAGCTTGAGAGCAGCCAGCGTATCGCTGGTCTCGCCGGACTGGCTGATGATGATGACCAGATCCTCCGGCTTCAGGATGGGGTCACGGTAGCGGAACTCGCTGGCGATATCCACCTGTGCGGGCACCCGCGCCAGCGCCTCGATGGCGGTCTTGCCCACCATACCGGCGTGCATGGCCGTGCCACAGCCCACCAGATGCACCGTGCCGATGCTGCGCAGCTTTTCGTCCGTCAGTTCCGGGATGCGCAGCTCCGGCAGGCCGTTTTCCACCCGGGGGCTGACCGTTGCCGTGATGGCAGCGGGCTCCTCGTTGATCTCCTTGAGCATAAAGTGGGGGTAGCCGCCCTTTTCGGCGGCTTCCATGTCCCAGTCTGCGGTCAGCTTTTCGCGCTCTACCGCCTCGCCGAACTCGTTGTAGAAGCGGATGCCCTGTGCCGTGCACACAGCCATGTCCCCTTCTTCCAGCACGCTGTACCGGCGAGTATACTTGAGCAGTGCCGGGATATCCGATGCCACAAAGTTTTCGCCCTCGCCCCAGCCCACGATGAGCGGGCTTTCCCGCTTGACCGCAAAGATGGTGTCCGGGTAGTCCTTGAACAGCACTGCCAGCGCGTAGCTGCCCCGCACTTTGGCAAGCGCAGCCTGCAAAGCCTGTAAGGGTTCGCCGTGATAGCAGCTGTCGATGAGCTTTACCAGCACCTCGGTGTCGGTCTCGCTGGCAAAGGTGTAGCCCTTGGCGACCAGACGCTCCTTCAGCGCGCCGTAATTCTCAATAATGCCGTTGTGCACGATGCTGACCCGGGGCGTAGAGTGCGGGTGGCTGTTCACGTCACTGGGCTCGCCGTGGGTCGCCCAGCGGGTATGACCGATGCCGCAGCCGCTCTGAGGCAGCGACAGCTCTTCCAGCTTGCTGCGCAGGGCAGAAAGCCGTCCCTTGCTTTTGACCACGCGGATACCGTCCCGCTGGGTGAGCGCCACACCGGCAGAATCGTACCCGCGGTACTCCAGCTTCTCCAAACCGTCCAGCAGCACCTGCTGGGCGCTGCGCATGCCAACATAACCTACAATGCCACACATACAAAATACCTCCAGACCGACTGCGGCGCGCCGAAATGCGCTGCTGCACAGTCAGTTTCCTCTATCAAAGTCTATGTTCTTGTATGGCTTTCTTTGCAGGGATCTGTTTCGGTATTGCTGCCGGTTTTTGCCCTGTTCTGCGGCTGGTATAGCCCTCAGCCGGAGAAACACCCGCCGAATCTTTCGATGATTCCTCTCCTCGTCACCCTCGCGGCTGTCACCCGCGTGGCCCGGCGCTTTGCGTCAGCTTGTGGTACACATTCCTTCTTTCAATGTTTTTGCTCAGTGCATCCCCAGCATTTTATGCAGCTTGGGCTGCCACTTCAGCTTGTACAGCAGCAGCAGATTGCACAGTGCCCGGTCGTACAGGGCAAAGGCCACATTGCCCATGCCCAGCGTGAGCAGGGTCATTGCCAGCGCGGTGGTGCGCAGCTCCTGCGAGATGCTGCCCGCCGGCACTACCACCAGCAGCAGGCCGTACATCGCCAGCACTGCCGCGTTGCACAGCAGCAGCTTGCACACCAGCTGCAATGCCCGGGGGCGGATGCGGTCAAACCGGGGCTTGACCAGCGGGTAATGGCCCAGCAGCACGGTGAAGATCAGGGCGATCTCCTTATCCGGCACAAAGAGCAGCCCCAGCAGGCTGACGGCTGCGTAGGCCGTCCACGCCATGGTGATGCCGCACTCCATGCACACCGTTGCAATGAGAAAGCTGGCCACCGCCGGTGCAATGAACATGGCAATGGGGATGATGGTGCCCAGCAGCATCAGTGCCACGCACAGTGCCGCCGCCATGCCGCAGTAGGCCATGGCCCAGCTTTTGCTTTTTTGTTTTTTCATGGGATCTCCCATTTTTCAGTGTCTGCATCCTGTTCCAGCGGGTAGACCGCGTGCTGCAGGCCCAGGATCATGATATTGTTCAGCAGGGTATCGTTCAGCTTGAGGTCCAGCATCTTGTACGCCCGCATCAGGTCGTTGGCTGCTGCCAGTGCCTGCCGCCGGGCGTTCTCCATGGCGGCAGCCTGCCCGTTGAGCTCGTTGACTACAAACACGTTGTACTGACCGTTGCGGCGGTCGGCCTCGAAGCGCTCGGCCTTGTCCAGCAGATAGAAAATGCGGCCGATGCAGCTGCCGATATACCGCATACTCTTGCGCTGGTTGTGGTCGTCCGTAGCCAGCGTGGAGTACAAAGCGCCGTAGATGTTGCTCATGGGCTCGGCGGCAAGGGCGTAGTTTTTGGCGCTCAGGTTCATCTGTACCACCGCCTGCTCCCGCTCCTGTGCAAACAGCCGCTCCAGTGCCGGGTTCTCCTGCCGGGCTTTCTCGTAGGCGCGGCGCAGCAGCAGCTTGTCCACTGCGCGGCGCACGCGCTTTGCCGGGCGCAGCTCGCTGTACTTGCGGTCCTGCAAATTATGCCAGCCCATCAGGATCTCCACCTGCGCCGCCTGCCGGATGCCCAGTGTCTGGCACATCATGCTGCGCCGGAACGGCGTGCCGGGCACCCGCTGCCGTTTGCAGGTGGGCATACGCCCCGCCAGACTGTCGGACAGGATGGCAAACAGCACCCCGTTGGTGCGCAGCAGATGGCAGGCGTAGAAGCCGTAAGACTTATACATCTGCCGCCGCACCCCGCGGAGGTAACGCATATAGGTGTTGTAATCCCGGATCGTCAGTTCCGGCAGATAGGGCCGCATCCGTCCCTTCATAAGAGCCAGCCATCCTTTCTGTACAGTTTTTGTATCCTACGGTCAATAAGGTTAGTATAATCCTTTTTGTTCGGCAACGCAACTACCGGATGCAAAAACTGCTGTAATTTGTCATTATGCCGAATTTTGTAAAATCGTTTTCTCCAGCAAAAAACACCCGCAGGCCGTCTCTTTTGCGCAAAAGACAGTCTGTGGGTGTTTGTGCTGGATTTTCCCGGCAAAAGACACACTTTTCCGGTGCAATGTCTGCCGGGGCGGGGCTTAAATGCCCTTACTTCTTTTCAAAATGGGTGCGCTTGCCGTCAAAGCCGGACTTGGGCATGGGCTTTGCCACCTTTTCGGTCTTGGGGGCGTTATAGTACATATACAGCTGGCAGGGGATCATGCCGTTGTACATCTTACGGCGCTTGTTGGCGCGCTTGCCGTAGTGCAGCTCAAAGTCCATATCGGCGGTAATGGCGTACAGACCGGCGCAGGGGTTTGCTTCCATCTGCTGGCCCAGCGTGCGCGCCAGCTTGGCAGCGCCCTCAATGGTGCCCAGACGCTCGCCGTAGGGGGGATTGGTCAGCACGATGGCCTCCGGCTTTGCGGCAAAGGCGGCAACATCTGCCACCTCAAAGTGGCAGCGGTTCTCCACACCCGCCAGCTTGGCGTTGGCGTTGGCCTGTGCCACGGCGGCGGGGTCGATATCGTAGCCGAAGGCCTCAAAGCCCACGTCCAGCTTGGACTCTGCCAGTGCCTTCTGGCGCTGCTCTGCCCACAGGGCGGCGGGCACAAAGCTGTAACGCTCGGCGGCAAAGCGGCGCTTCAGACCCGGGGCGATGTTCATGGCCTTCTGTGCGGCTTCGATCAGTAACGTGCCGCTGCCGCAGAAGGGGTCCTCCACCAAGCTGTCGCGGCGCACACGGCCAAGGTCGGCGATGGTAGCCGCCAGCGTCTCGCGCAGGGGGGCTTCCATGGCGTTGCGGCGGTAGCCGCGCTTGTGCAAGCCCTCGCCGGTGGTGTCCAGCATGATCTCGCACACATTTTTGCGCAGCATAAAGCGCACCTTGTACTCCACGCCGCTCTCGGGCAGCACGGTGGTGCGGTGCCCCTTCATCAGGCGCTTGACCACTGCCTTTTTGATGACGCTCTGGCAGGCGGGAATGCTGGTCAGCTGGCTGTTCAGGGAAGAGCCGGTGACCGGGAAGGCAGCGTCCGCAGGCAGAAACTCCTCCCACGGGATGGAGTACACGCCGTCGAACAGCTCGTCGAAGGTGGTGGCCTTGTAGCGTGCCAGCAGCAGCATCACGCGCTCCACGGTGCGCAGGTTGAGGTTTGCGGCGGCGATCATCTCTGCCCCGCCGCAGAAGCTCAGACGGCCATCCTCCACCCGGATGTTCTCTGCGCCGATGCGGGTCAGTTCAAATTTAGCGGTGGATTCGCACCCGAAAAAGCAGGGGGCGATCAGTTCAAATTTTGCGGGCATGGTAGTTCCTTTCTGTTCAGTCCCGAAAAAACAGACCTGTCCGACCGGGGACAGGCCTGCCTGTGTTCCTTGTGATCCCAGCTGATGCGATGGCTCAGCGGCCACGGCGGCTGCGGGGCGCATAGCCGCCGCCCCGGCGGTTGTTGGTCTCGTGATCGAGATCCGCCATTTTCTCCTCGCTCTGGCTCTTGAAGCGGCTCATCATGTCCTCAAAGCTCAGGTTGTCGGAGCGGGCGGGTGCCTTGGGCTGCCACACGCGGGGTGCAGCCTCCCGGGCAGGGCCACGGCCGCCTTCACGGGGGGCACGGCCTGCGCCGCGCGGGCCGCCGGAGCGTCCGCCCTCCTGCCCATTGCGGAAACCGCCCGGACGGGGGCCTGCGGGGCGGCCTTCCCGGGGCTGACGCGGAGCCGGGGGCAGCAGCCGCTTGATGGACAGCGCGATCTTGCCGTCCGGTGCAATGTTGATGACCTGCACCTTTACTGCATCGCCATCGTGCAGCACAGTGTTGATATCCTGCACGAACTCGTTGGATACCTCGGAAATGTGGACCATGCCGACACGCCCCTCCGGCAGCGCAACAAATGCGCCAAAGGGCTTTACACCGGTCACGCGGCCTTCGAATACGTTCCCTACCTCAATTGCCAAAACTCAATACTCCTTGTTTTCCAAAACTCTTGACCTGCCGCGCGGTCAGTTACCGGTCACATCCACAAAGATGCGCTCGTTGGGTGCGGCGTAGTTGTAAGAGTCGCGTGCGACCCATTCGGTGATCTGGTCGGCATCGCCGCTCAGTACGCGCTGCAGTTCCTGATTTTCCGTCTGTTGCTGCGCCACCTGTTCGTTCAGTGTTTCCAGTTCTGCCCGCTTGGAGCTGATGGTGACCTGATTGGAGATATAAGCCGCCAGCATACTCAGCAAAAGCAGCACAAAAAACAGGCGGAACGCCATGGTGACCACTGCATTCTTTCTGCGCTTTTTGCGTCCCGTATTCGTCATTGCCTTACGCTCCTGTCTGAACAGCAGACCTTCTGCGTCTGTTCTCTTACTTTGATACGTTTGAATTATACAACAATGCCCGCTGGTTTGGCAAGTTCTTTTTGGATTTTTTTGCGGTTCTTTCCGCGTTCCGGCGTAATTTGCGGGCAGTTTTGGCCGCAGCGCGGCGGCGGCGCACAGGCTGCACCGCAAAACGGTGCAAAATACGGCCGGGCAGGCGCAAAATAGCGCCTATCCCCCGCCCCAGCGCCCGCAGCGGAATGCCCAGCACCCCGGCGGTGCAAAGGGCGGCGGCAAAGGCTGCCGCCACCATGTACCACCGCAGCACGGCAGCGGTGCTGTACCCGGCGGCGTAGCTCTGGCACGCCAGCAGCACCGCGCCGGAAAGCAGCACATCCGGCACAAAAGCCGCCCTGCCCCGCACCGGCAAAAACGCCCGCGCCGCGCCAAGGGCAGCACCCAGCACGGCACAGGCAGCGGCTTCCTGCAAGAGCCGGGCGGGCAGCAGTACCTGTACCATCAGCGCAGCAGCCGGTGCCAGAAGCCCCCGGCTGCGCGGGCGGCGGTGTACTCCAGCCCATCGAACCGCCCGGTCAGCTTTGCTTCCCCTGCTTCCAAGTCCAGCGTCTGCATACTGATCTGCGCACCGGACAGGTGCAGAATGCCCTTGCCGGTCTCCAGCGCGGCACTTTCGGCGCTGCAATGCAGCACCCGCTGCACCCCGGTGACGGTCAGCCTGCTGCGGCTCTCCAAGATCAGGTCATGGGGCAGCGGCGGCTTTGCGGCAGCTTTTTCCATAGGCAGTCCCCCCCTGCCAGCATTGTATGCGGGCAAGGCGGGCTGTTATTCCGCGATCACCTCGTACATCTCGCGGGCAACGTCCTTGGTGCGGGGCTCCACATCCGAGAGCACCCGCACCTTGATGGGACGGTTGCCGAAGGTGACCTCGATGATGTCCCCGGCGTTGACGGCCTGACTGGCCTTGGCTACCTTGCCGTTGATGAGGATGCGGCCTGCATCCGCCACCTCGTTTGCCACGGTGCGGCGCTTGATGAGGCGGGAGACCTTGAGATATTTATCCAGACGCATTTAGAATTATTCCTTTCTTTTCAGCAAAAAAGCCGCCGCACCTTGTGCAGGCAGCGGCGGCGTGACAGAACCGATTACAGGGTGTCCTTCAGGGACTTACCGGGCTTGAACACGATGCTGCGGGAAGCAGCGATGGTGATGGGCTCGCGGGTGCGGGGGTTGATGCCCTGACGCTCGGCGCGCTCGCGCACCTCAAAGGTGCCGAAGCCGGAGATGCTGATCTTTTCGCCCTCGGTCATGGCCTTGCCCAGTGCCTCAAAAACGGCGTTGACAGCCTGCTCTGCGCTCTTCTTGCTCATTTCGGTGTTTGCCGCAACCTGTGCGATCAAGTCGGTCTTGGTCATATTATTTGCCTCCATCTGATTTTTGTCTTGAATTCTCTCGTTCTATCGGAGCAGGTCATTCGACCTGAGTACCGCGTTGTTCCTGTTCCAGACACTGCTGTGCAAAGCGCTTGGACGCAAAGGTCAGTGCCTCCTCTGCATCCACCCCCGCAAGGCGGGCGGCGTTTACCGCTGCAAACAGCAGCTGGCCTGCGGCTTCCTGCTTGGCGGCGGCGTCTGCCTTGCCAAAGTCCTGCACGGCGGCTTCCAGCTGATGCTGCGCTGCGGCTGCGTCTTGCTGCCCAAGGCCATGCCCGGCGGCACGCTTTTGCAGCTTCTGCGCCCGCATAAGCGCGGGCAGCGTAGCGGGCACAGTGGCCAGCTCGTCGGCAAGGGTGGTACGCCCCTTTTCCTTATTTTTGAGCGCATCCCAGCCATTTATACCGGCGTTTTCCGCTGCGGAGGATGCAAAGATGTTGGGGTGCCGGAACACCAGCTTTTCGCAGACGTTGCGGCACACATCCTCAAAGGTAAAGCGTCCCCGCTCTTCCTCCATGGCGGCGTGGAACACCACCTGCATCAGCACGTCCCCCAGCTCCTCCCGGAGCAGAACGGCGTCGTCTGCGTCAATGGCTTCCAGCACCTCACAGGTCTCTTCCAGAAAATTTTTGCGGATGGACGCATGGGTCTGCACCTTATCCCACGGGCAGCCGTTTTCCGGGTCCCGCAGAATGCGGATCACCTGTAATAGCTGCTCCGCCGTATAGGGCGGCTGTGGGTTCCAGTCCAGCACACGTTCCATCTCCTTTTGAAAAGATACTGTAAATTGTACCGCAGCTGTTGCGGTTTTTCAAGCAAAAAGCCGCAATTTTCCAGCATTGTTCACGGTTTTCTGCGCTTTTCACAAAAACAGGCGGCATCCTGTGGGGGATACCGCCCTGTTGCAAAGTTTTCGGGTTATCGGCTTACAGCTGTGCGCCGCACTTATTGCAGAACAGCGCATCGTCCGAGACGGGCGCACCGCACTGCGGGCAGGTCTTGCGGGCGGGCTGGGCGGGCTGTTCCGGGGCAGCTTCTTCCTCCTCCACGGGGGCTTCGTAGTCCACCTCGGCGGCTTCAGCCGGGGTCAGGGTAGCCTTCAGGCGGGTGATCTCCTGCTCGATGGTATCGATCATCTCGATATATTTATCCACCAGCGGCTGGTTTTCCTCCTTGCCCTTGGCAAGGCTGTACACCAGTGCACCCAGCTGACGCTGTGCCTTGAGCAGCTTGCCCTGCTCGTTGACCAGCAGCGCCTGCGTCTTGCCCTTTTCGGCCAGATCCATGGCAGCGTTCTTGCCCTTTTCGGCATATTCCAGACCCATTGCTTTGATCTTGTTAAAATCCATAATAGACACCTCTCTTATTCTGGCAGTATATTCTCTGCAGATGGCGGCGCATCCCGCGCCATACCGGGGTCGTATTCCCATTATAGCGCAGCGTTATGGCAATTGCAACGAATGCACCGCAATTTTTACAGTTTGGTGCTGGTTTGGAAACAAATTTTACGCATTTTTCACCGGTTAGGTGCGGCTGCCGTAGAACTCGCACAGCATACTGTCGGCGGGCAGCAGCTCCAGCGGCAGCGGGTCCACCTGCTCAAACCGGCGGGCGGTCTCGTCCCACAGCTCTGCGTTATGGCCTTCCAGCGTGAACTGACGGCGCACCTCGCCCAGCAGCCGGGAGATCAGTCCCAGCTCGTAGGTAAAGGAGGTGTCCAGCAGGAAGTCTGCGGTGGTCTTGAAGCCCTTGATATAGCGGGTCTCACCGTCCAGCACCCTGTCCCACATGGAAAGGGTCTTGGCCGGGCTGCGGCCGCGGGCTGCGGCGTCCCGCAGGGTGCGGCGGCACAGGCGGATGTCCTGCGTATTGATGACCCGGCGGCCATTAATGCAGTACTCCTCCCGCAGGCCGGCGTAGATGCGGTAGATCTGGTCGTCAGGCACAAGGCCGGTCAGCTCCGGGTTGAGGGCGTGGATGCCCTCAACGATGCACACACCGCCCTGCAGGTCGATAGGCTCCACCTCGGCAGCGCGCTGCTCGGTGGCAAAATCGTAGATAGGCAGCTCGGTCTTGCCGGTCTCGCTGAGCTGGCGCAGGCACTGCTTGATGAGGGGCAGATCCAGCGTTTCAAGGTTTTCGTAGTCCAGCGTGCCGTCCGGCATTTTGGGGTAGTAGGCAGCACCCTTGAAAAAGTTATCCAGACTGACCACCTGCGCCGGGGTGCCCTGCTGCACCAGAGCCTTTGCCAGACAGTGGGCGCTGGTGGTCTTGCCGCTGGCCGAAGGGCCTGTCAGCATAACGATCTTTGCCCCGGAGCCGCGCACTTTCTGGGCGGCATACTGCACCCGCCGGGCGTAGCTGTTTTCGCTCAGCTGTGCCAGCGCCTGCGGGCTGCGGGCTGCTACGTTATACAGGTCTACTTCAACCAGTCGTTTCGGTACCCAGATCGTGATCATAAAACTCAGCCACTCCTTTTTTCCGTTCCAGTACCTCCGCAAAGCGCTGGATATACTCGTTCGGATACTTAAAATTGAAGATGCGCTGCATCCGTTTGCCCTCATCGGCCACCAGTTTGGTGCTGCCGCCTGCACCCGCCGAAAGGATGGTCTGGACTTCCTCCATGATATAGATATTATAGTAACCCTCGTGGCCCGGCTTGCACCAGCCCACGTTTTCCAGATTTTGCAGCGTATTCTTCTGCCGGTAGAGGTAATAGGGGCGGTAGCCCGCTTCAGCCAGCAGATGGCACTTTTCCAGCATGGCGGCTACGTCCGCGTAGTCGTTCTCCTTCTGATCCTCGATAACGATGCGGGACGCCCGCTTGAGGGTAAGGGTGTGGACGGTGATGTTCTCCGGCTGCAAGGCGATCGCCTGCCGCAGGCTGTGCTCAAAGCCCTCCACCGTATCCCCGGGCAGACCGGCAATGAGGTCCATGTTGATGTCCTCGTGCCCGGCGCGGCGGGCATCGGCGTAGCAATCCAGAATATCCTGTGCCGAGTGCTTGCGGCCGATGTTGGCCAGCACCGCGTCCGAGAAGGTCTGCGGGTTGATGGAGATGCGGGTAGCGCCGTATTCCTTGATGACCGCCAGCTTTTCGGCGTCGGTGCAGTCCGGGCGGCCCGCTTCTACGGTATATTCTACGACCTTGCTCAGGTCAAAATTCTCCCGGACAGTGCCCATGAGCTGCCGCAGCTGGGCAGCGGAAAGGCTGGTGGGGGTGCCGCCGCCGATGTAGATGCTGCACAAAGTCAGCCCGGCACGCTCGGCCTGCACCCGGATCTCTGCCACCTCTTTGCACAGGCAGTCCACATAGGGCTGCACCATCTTGCGGTCGCGGTCCAGATTGCAGCTGACAAAGCTGCAATAGCTGCACCGGGAGGGGCAGAACGGGATGCCGATATACAGGCTGTACGTCTTGGGCGCACCGCCCAGCCGCAAGATAGGCTCCTGCAGGTCAGCAATTTCCTTCGCCATTGCGTATTTTTGTTCCGAGCAGTCGAACCGCTGCAAAAAGCAACGGTCGATCTGCTCTGCGCTCCACCCGGCGGCGCGCTTATCGTGGATCAGCCGCACCGGGCGCACACCGGTCATTTTGCCCCATGGCGGGCGGATGCCCGTCCACTGGCGCAGCAGGTCATAGGTCAGGCTGGCAAGGGCAAACTCCGGCGTTTCGCCGCCCTGTTCCACCGGCAGCGGCAGCGGAGCTTCCAGCGTTTTGCTCTTTTCTCCCTGCCGCACCAGCACCCACAGACCGGCATCGGTCTTTTCTGCCCACAGACAGTCCTCGGCAGGCTCCGGCGGGGTCAGGGTCAGGGGTGCCATGGGGTAAAACAGGCGGGCAAGGTGCTCCACCTCGTACCCGGAGGGCAGCCCAGTGATATAGATCTTCATGTCGTTCTCTCTTTAAAAAATGTCGTTGCCGCCGCGCAGGGCGCTGCGGATATAGTAGTTGTTGTCCAGCTCCGCGCCAAAGGTGGAAAATTCGCCGTGGCCGGGCAGCACCTGTGTTTCGTGGGGGATGGGCAGCTGTGCCAGCTTGCGCAGGCTGTCTGCCATCTGTGCGCTGCTGCCGCCCTCAAGGTCGGTGCGGCCGATACTGCCGCTAAACAGCGTATCACCGCAGAAAAGGTGCTCGCCGCACAGCAGCACCACGCTGCCGGGGGTGTGACCGGGGGTGTGCCACGCGGTAAAGCGCAGCTCATCCACCGCGAACTGCTCCCCTTCCGTGTAGCCGCAGTCCGCAGCGGAAAGCGGATACATCCGGTCCCCGGCAAGGTCTGCCTTTTCACAGTAGAGGGTGGCGTTCCACTCTGCCTTCAGCGCTGCCGCGCTGCCCACATGGTCGTAGTGGCCGTGGGTGCACAGGATGGTGGTAAGGGTGGCATTGTGCTGCTTTAAAATTTCGTCGTAGCTGTGCACCTCTGCCGCCGGGTCGATGACCACAGCATGGCCTGCATCGGAGATGAGCAGAAAGGTGTTGGTATACAGCGGCGGTGCCGCAGGAATGTGAAAGCCTTGCATGGTTACTCCTTCTTTTTCCACTCGTCGGTATCAATGATGATGGTGCAGGGGCCCTCGTTCACCAGCGACACCTGCATGTGCGCGCCGAACTCGCCGTGCTGCACGTCCTTGAGACCGTGCTTAGCCATCTCGGCAAGGAACAGCTCGTAGGCATCCACCGAGAGCGGCGGCTTTGCGGCCTTGATAAAGCTGGGACGGTAACCTTTTTTGGTGTCGCCGTAAAGGGTGAACTGGCTGACCACCAGTGCGGAATAGCCCAGATCCCGGGCGCTCAGGTTCAGCTTGCCCTCCGCATCCGGGAAAATGCGCAGACCTGCGCATTTATCGGCAAGCTTGGGCACGATGTCCAACGTGTCGGTGTCCCTGACCCCCAGCAGGATCATGATGCCCGGCCCGATGGCGCGGGGCTCGCCGCCTTCCACCCGCACACTGGCAGAGGATACGGCCTGAATGACTGCTCGCATTGCGTTAACTCCTTGTCACCTTGAGCACATCCCGCACCTTGGAAAGGCGCGCCACCACACGGTTGAGGTGCTCGGTATTGTTGATGCCGATGGTCAGGCTGACCACGGCGCAGTTGTTTTCTACCTGACGGGCGTTCATGGCATAGATGGGCACCCGGATATCGGCCAGTGCGCTGAGCACATCCTGCAGCAGCTCGTTGCGGTTCAGGGCGATGATCTCCAGCCCGGCCTTGTAGCTGTCCTTCACGCTGTCTGCCCAGTAGGCCTTGACCCAGCGGGGAGCGTTGGAGGGGTCCTTCATGCTGGCAACGGCGTTGGCGCAGGTCTGCTTGTGGATGGAAACGCCGAAACCGCGGGTGATAAAGCCCACGATGGGGTCGCCGGGCAGCGGGCTGCAGCACTTGGCAAACTTGATGGGGGTGTTATCAAAGCCCTCCACCACCACGCCGTCGGTGGCGTGTACGCGGCTCAGGTCTACCTTGGGCAGATCCTCCACCGACTTGTTCTCCTCGGCCTCGGCAGCCTTGAGCTTCTGCCACTCTTCCTTGAGCTTGGGCAGGCAGTTGGCAATGGTCATGCCGCCGTAGCCGATGGCGGCGTACAGCTCCTCGGCGCTGTTCTGGCGCATGCGGCGGGAGCAGCTGTCGATAAAATCATCCAGCTGGTCGTCCGGGATGATGATCATTTCCCGGCGCAGCTCCTTGGACAAGGCGTCCCGTCCCTGCTGGATATTCTCCTCCCGGCGCATCTTCTTGAACCAGTTGCGGATCTTGCTCTTGGCTTCGCTGGTGCGCACGATCTTGAGCCAGTCGCGGCTGGGGCCCTTATCTACCGGGCCCAGCAGCACCTCAATGATCTCGCCGGTGGCCACCACATGGTCGATGGGCACCATGCGGTTGTTCACCTTGCAGCCCACCATGCGGTTGCCCACCGCCGAATGGATGGCGTAGGCAAAGTCGATGCAGGTAGCACCGGTGGGCAGGTTGATGACATCGCCCTTGGGGGTAAAGGCGAACACTTCTTCCGGCAGAAGGTCGCTCTTCAAATCGTGGAGCAGGTTGCCGGAATCCTCGCTCAGGCGCTGGTTTTCCAGCAGCTGGCTGACCCATGCCAGACGGTCGTCCAGCTTATCGTGGCCTTCGCGGCCTTCCTTGTACTTCCAGTGGGCGGCAACGCCGTACTCGGCCTGCTCGTCCATTTTGCGGGTGCGGATCTGCACCTCAAAGGGGATGCCCTCGTGCCCGATGACAGTGGTGTGCAGACTCTGGTAGCCGTTGGGCTTGGGGGTGGAGATATAGTCCTTAAAGCGGTTGGGCAGCGGGTGGTACATATCGTGGATGAGGCCAAGGGTGCTGTAACACTCGGCCAGAGAATCCAGAATGACACGCACCGCGTAGATATCGTAGATCTCGTCAAAGGACTTGTTCTGCATGATGGTCTTGCGGTAGATGCCGTAGATGCTCTTGACCCGGCGCTTGATGGTGGCACCCTCGATGCCGCTTTCCACCAGACGGCGCTCGATGACGCCGGACACCTTGATAAGGAACTCCTCACCGGCGCGCTCGCTGAGCATCCGGCTGATCTCGGCATAGCCCACAGGGTCCAGATAATGCAGGCTGCGGTCCTCCAGCTCTTCCTTGACGTTCAGGATGCCAAGGCGGTTGGCGATGGGGGCGTACACCTCCATGGTCTCGCGGGCCTTATCACGGCGTTTCTGCTCCGGCCAAGCATCGCCGGTGCGCATATTGTGCAGCCGGTCGCACAGCTTGATGATCATCACGCGGACATCCCGGCTCATGGCCAGCAGCATCTTGCGCAGGTTCTCGGCCTGCAACTCCTCAATATTGGAGAACTGGATCTTGGTCAGCTTGGTCACGCCGTCCACCAGCAGCGCCACTTCCTCGCCAAAGGCTGCTTTCAGGTCGTCCAGCGTGGTGGGGGTATCTTCCACTACGTCATGCAGCAGGGCGGCGGCGATGCTCTCGGAGTCCATGCCCAGATCCAGCACCAGCCGGGCGACTGCCAGCGGGTGGCAGATATAGGGCTCGCCGCTGCGGCGGCACACGCCGTTGTGGGCGTTGTTGGCCAGCTCGTAGGCTTTTTGGATCATCTCCATATTGTAGGCCTTGCCGCTGGCCTGAATGGCCTCGCACAGCTTTTCCCACGTTACGATCTCCGGGCGCACCTCAGAAGGCAGCGCCCCCTCCGGTGCGTCTGCCAGCAGTGCCGTAGCGGCTACGGTGGCGGTCTCCTGCACCGGCTGGTGCAGATGGGTCTTGGCAGAGTAGCCATCCTCGTCCCGTACAGGAGCCGGGACCGGGGCAGTATTTTTCTTTCCCTCAGGCATTTATAGTTCCTCCAGACATTTCAGGATGGGGGCATCGGCAAGGTTCTTTTTGCCTGCTGTGGGCACCAGTTCCCAGAACTTTGCCCCGCCTTTTTCCGCTGCGGTGATCAGCCCCACCTGTTCCAAGGCGGCAACTGCCACCAGCGTTTTGCCGGTCTGCTCCTCGCCCAGCTTTGCGCACAGGGGCTGCAAGTCCTCGGCGTGCCAGCGACGGGACTGCAATTCCCGGTACACGGCAATGATATCCGTGCGGGCGGGGGCGATTTGTTTCTTTTGTTCTTCGGTCAGGGGGGTGCCCCGGCGCAGCGCCTGCACCAGTGCAGCCTGCCGCGCCAGCTCTGCGCCCAGCCCTGCCGGGTGCAGGTCGATGATGCGGCCGGAAAGCTGCGCGCCCCGGGCGGACTCGTAGACCGAAAGGTTCAGTGCCGCGTCCACCACATCGCCCAGCGCGTAGGGCAGCTGCTCGGCGGGCATCCCGAACCAGACGGCGTACAGGCAGCTGTTGCCCTGCCGCAGCCGCAGACGGCTGTGCCGCCCCTCCGATACCGGGTATACGCCGTCCACCACCGCGCTTTGCAGCAGGAACACCGGGGTGGGGTTCTCCGCTCCGTAGGGGGCCAGCTGCTCCAGATGCCGCACGCTTTCTACCGTGATGCGGTCCAGATGGATGGTCACGTCACAGGTAAGGGGCGGGGTGTGCAGCACCGGGCACTCCCGGGCCGCCCACTCGTTCAGGCGGCGGCGCAGCTCGGGCAGGTTTTCTTCCCGGACGGAAAGTCCCGCCGCCATGGCGTGGCCGCCGTAGCGCACCAGAAGGTCGGCGCAGGAGCCGATGCAGGCGTGCAGATTAAAGCCCTGCACGCTGCGCCCGCTGCCCTTGCCCTCGCCGTGTTCATCAATAGTGACCACGATGACCGGGCGTCCGGTGCGTTCCACCAGCCGGGACGCCACGATGCCGATGACACCGGGGTGCCAGTCCCGCCCCCACAGCAGCATGATGCGGTCGTCCAAGCGCTCGGGCTGCTGCTCCAGCAATTCCTCGGCGGCTTTGAAGATCTGCTGCTCGGTCTCCTGCCGGTGGGCGTTGATCTCGTTGAGTTTGTGCGCCAGCTCCTCAGCCCTGTCCGGGTCCTCGCAGAGCACCAGCTGCAAAGCGGTGACGGCGTTATCCATGCGGCCTGCCGCATTGATGCGGGGCGCGATGGCGTAGCTGATATTCTCGGCGGTGATGGGCTTGCCCGCAAGGCCGACTTCCTCTAAAAGTGCCCCAAAGCCGGGGCGGTCGGTCTGCTGCAGCTGCCGCAGACCGGCCTTGACAAGGGTGCGATTCTCCCCTACCAGCGGCATCACGTCCGCCACCGTGCCCACTGCGGCAAGGTCGCCGCAGTAATCCAGCATTTCCTCCGGCGGGCAGCCGTCCAGCGCGGCGCAGAGCTTAAACGCTACGCCCGCACCGCACAGACCCTTGAAGGGACTGTGGTCGTCCTCCCGGCGGGGGTCCACCACGGCCACTGCCTTGGGCAAAGTCTCCGGCGGCAGATGGTGGTCGGTAATGATCAGATCCATGCCCAGCGAAGCCGCAAACTCGGCTTCCTCCACGGCAGAGATGCCGTTATCCACCGTCACGATAAGGGTGCAGCCCTTGTTGTGCATGGACTGGATGGCGTTTTTGGACAGGCCGTAGCCGTCCCCCTCGCGGCTGGGCAGCATACACTTGACGGTCGCGCCCATGCCCTTGAGGTGTTGGTACAGCAGGGCGGTGGCGGTCACGCCGTCCACATCGTAATCGCCAAAGACCGCGATGGTCTCACCGTTATCGATGGCCTGCCAGATGCGCTGACAGGCGGCGTCCATATCCGTCAGCAGGGCGGGGTCGGAAAGCTCCTCCTCCCCTGCCAGCAAGGTCAGCGCCTCGGCGGGGTCGGTGATGCCCCGGGCGGCAAGGATGCCCGCCAGCAGGGCGTTTTCCTTCTGCTGCGCCGCCAGCACGGCCTTATATTTTTCGTCCGACCATGGCGCTTCGTCCATGGCCTGCTCTTCCAGCTGCGCCGCTGCCTGCTCGGCAATGGCGGCGGTCAGCTCCCGCACAGCGGTGCGGTCCAGCGGTTTTTGTTCCCAAGCACGGTAGGTCATTCAAATTTCCTCCCGGTCAGGCCGTCGTTGGCCAGCATTCCCTGCAAAGCGGCGATCTCAGAAGAAATATCCATGGCTACGTCCGAAAGCAGATTGTTATACAGGTTCTCATACGCTTGATTCAAGGTATGCAGAATGCCTGCGATATCCCTGCGGATGGTCTCGGCGTTTTCGCCCTGCTGCCCCTGCACATCGTTATAGGTGTGCAGCAGCTTGAGGGTGGTGGGGATATAATATTCCGCAAAGCGGCGGGTCTTGGGCTGGCTTTCCGGGTGTGCTTCCAGCCAGTCGCAGATGGCGGTAGTGGTCTTGTACATCGCCGCCAGCTCTTCCCGCGCCTGCGCGTCCTGCATGAGCTGCTGCTCTTTTTCCAGCACGGCAGCAAAGCGGCGGGCAGTATCGAGATTGAGCGGAGCATCGCCGGTTTCCGCCTTTTCCGGCTGCGGCTGCGCGGCGGCTGCTTTCTCCTTGGCGGCGCGGTAGTCCTCTGCCGTCAGGTAGAGCGTTTCGGTCTCATCGTCCAGCCATGCGTTCAGCCAGCCCTTATGGATGTAGCTGCGCAGTTTTTTCAGCGCTTTTTTCTTGGTCTGATGGGTCAGGTCTGCCAGCATCTCCACCGAAAGCCCCTTTTGCGCGTTCAGCTTTTCGGCTGCATCTGCCAACGCCCCCAGCTTTTTGGAGGCCGACAGCCGGGAGGCACCGCAGGCCGTCATCCAGCCAAAGCCCGCCGTGGCAAGGGCCAGCACGCTGCCGACGATGCCCAGCGCATTGTAGGCGGTGTTCATAACGTAGTCCGTGCCCGTCATCAGAATGCCGCCGCCCTCAGCAGTCGACACCACAACATCGCCCAGAGCCGTCGGCGAAATAACGCCCAACCCAATGAGGCAGCCCAGCGTTCCCAGCCCGAAGATCACTGCAAAGGTGATGCCCACGGCCAGCAAAGTGCAGCCTGCGCTGTACCGTTTTTTGGCGCTGATACGGATGTTTTCCACCGGGGTCGGCTCCGGCTTTGCAAAGATCTGCCGGAACCAGCCGGGCATTCCGGCGGCATCTTCCGCGCGGAAGGGCTGCCCGGCACTGCCGCTGGCAGAATTACCCTGTCCCCGGAAGGCTTTTGCCGCCTCCCCGATGCCATAGTTGGCTGCATGGACGGCTGCCTTGCCCACGTCCCACGCCCGGTCGCCAATGTCCATGCCCCTGCCCTCAAAGCCGTGGGCAAAGGCATCGGTCATGGTGTCGCCAAAGGCGCGGAGCTGGTCTTCCAGCTCCTGCTGCACCTGCCGGCCTTCGTTATTTCGGTTATCGTTTTCACGATCGTACATCAAAGTTTTCTCACCCTTCTGCCGGTGCATACCGGCTGATGATGGCGCGGGCCACCCGCAGGCCATCCACGGCGGCGCTCATAATGCCGCCCGCATATCCTGCACCCTCGCCGCAGGGGTAAAGCCCTGCCAGCTGGGTGCACACAAGATCTTCTTCCCGCTTGAGCCGTACCGGGCTGCTGGTGCGGGTCTCAAGGCCGGTGAGGATGGCGTCCGGCGCAGTGTAGCCCGCGATCTTGCGCTCGTAGGCGCGCAGACCCGCCCGCAGGGTGTCCGCCAGCTCTCCGGGCAGCAATGCGCCGAGATCTGCGGCGGTCACGCCACGGTCGTAGGTAGGCTGTACGCTACCAATATGCAGCTGCCCGCGCCCTTCCAGAAAGCTTTGCACGTTCTCTGCCGGGGCGGCATAAGCCCCGGCGGCACGGCCGGCGGCGTAGGCCTTTGCTTCCAGCTCCCGCTGAAAGGCAATAGCGCGGCGGGGGTCGTTGGCAAAATCTGCCCCGCCCACGCTGACCACCACCGCCGCGTTGGCGTTTTTGCCGCTGCGGGCGTGGTAGCTCATGCCGTTGGTCACAACACGCTCTTCCTCACTGGCGGAAGCCACCACCTGACCGCCGGGGCACATACAGAAGGTGTACACGCACCGGTCGCCGACGTGCTGGGAGAGCTGGTATTCGCCCCGGGGCAGCGCCGGATGCCCGGCGGCTTCGTGATACAGGCTTTTTTCGATCTCGCTTTGCAGATGCTCGGCGCGGAAGCCCACGCTGAAGGGCTTGCATTCCAGCACAAGGCCGCTGTCCATCAGCATGCCGAAGGTATCCCGTGCCGAGTGCCCCACTGCAAACACCAGTGTCTCGCAGGCAAAGCTGCCATTTGTAGTAGTGATGCCCACCAACTGACCGTTTTTGCGTTCCAGCCCGGTAAGGGCGGTGTTGAAGTGCACCTCGCCGCCCAGAGACTCGATCTCCTTGCGGATGGAGGTGATGACGCCGCGCAGCAGGTCGGTGCCCACATGGGGTTTTTGCTTCCACGCGATCTCTGCCGGGGCACCGTGCTGCAAAAACACCTCGGTGACGAAATCACACAGCTCGTCCCCGATGCGGGTGGTCAGCTTACCATCCGAGAAAGTGCCCGCGCCGCCCTCGCCGAACTGGATGTTGGCGTTGGGGTCCAGCTGACCGGTGGCAGAAAAGTGCTCCACCGCCTGCACACGGGCTTCCAGCGCAGGGCCGCGCTCCAGCACGATGGGGCGGTACCCCTGCCGTGCCAGCAGCAAAGCCGCAAACAGCCCCGCCGGGCCCAGTCCGCACACCACAGGGCGGTGCGCAAGCGGCTGGGTGCCGGGCTGCAGGGTAAAGTCTGCCCGGCGGTGCAGGGCGGCGTCCGGGCAGCGCGCCGCAAGAGCGGCTTCCTCCCCGGGCTGCTTGAGGGTGACCGCCACGGTATACACCAGCTTGGGCTGGCCGTGGCGGGCATCCACCGAAAGCTTTGCCACGCCGGTGTGCTCTACCTTGCTGCGGGGCACCCGCAGGGTGTGCAGCGCCTTTTCAAATGCCTGCGGCTCCCCTGCGGAGAGGGGCAGACGGATGTTGCGAACCAGAATCATTTGTTGTGTTGTCCTTTTTCTTTAGTTGCTTTCAATGCGGCACTGCAGCACATAGCTGCCCAGTGCAAAGATCTTGCCGTTGGAGGGCACATACAGCCGGCAGGCAATGTTCTGCTGGCCGGTGGCCACGGCAAAGTCCTCGGCGTCGATCTCAATGACCACCTGCTCAGGGGTCAAAGTCTCCATAGC
The DNA here is from genome assembly GCA_934524985.1 of uncultured Faecalibacterium sp. Classification (GTDB taxonomy): domain Bacteria; phylum Bacillota; class Clostridia; order Oscillospirales; family Ruminococcaceae; genus Faecalibacterium. The sequence goes on from CAKSYT010000002.1 coordinate 141,640, forward strand.
GCCCTTGGGGCCGCAGAGGATGACGTTCATCAGCCGCTCGGTCTCCACCGTCAGCTGATAGGTAGCGGGCAGATTGACCACCTGCACGCAGCTGGCGGGCAGGTTCATGGTCTTGGTCTCCAGCCCGGAGCAGTCAAAGCTGACCGTGATGGTGGAGATATTGTCCAGCAGATAGATATCTGTGGGCAGCTCAATGGGCATCTCGTACACCTTGTTCAGGCTGAAGGTGGAAAGGTCGATGGTGCCGATGGACAAGGTGGACAGCGCATCGATCTTTTCTGCCGGGCCTGCCACCTTGAGCTGCTTGCAGCTGAGGGCATAGCTCAGCACCGAGTTATCGAACCCGCGCGGCGCGTTGATAAAGTTCACCTTCACCGGCAGGGTCGCCATCTTGTACACTTGCAGGGTCACATCCACGTTGCTTTCTTCCAGCGTGGTGTACTGGAACTTGACCTCCTTGCCGCCGCTGGTGTAGAAGCGCAAAGGGGTGCTCAGCGTGACCGACTCGGTCAGCTCGCTGTTATAGGATGCCTCAGCGGTGCAGGTAGCCACCTTGCTCAGCTCGCTGCTGGGGCCGGACAGGGTGACAGTCTCCTTGGAGACCTCGGTGCTGTAAAGGATATAGCCATCCGCAATGCGCAGATAGTTGGTGGTAACGGTAACGGGCAGGGTCTTTTCCTCCACCACGTCAAACACCACGTCCACCGTGTTGTCACTGCCCTCCATGGTAACGGTCACACCGTTGAGCAGGCCGTTTGCGCCGCGTACCAGCAGCCGCAGGGTCTTTTCGCCGCTGTCGCGCACGCTGGACCAGTCCGGGTAAACCACAAAGTCCGAGGCGCTCAGCCCGCCGATGGTGTAGCCATCGCCGGAGAGCTTCAGGTTCACAGTCTTATCCTCGGCGCTGACGATACTCAGGCCCCGGGAGGTATAGGCAGCGGAATCGTAGGTATAATCCACCGGCACATTATAAATGGTGTTGGTGGTGCCGGGCTGGACAATAATGGTGACCACCATCCATGCAACGATGGCGCCCAGCACGGACAGTGCCAGTCGGATGCGGCGGTCATCCAGAAGATTCTTTTTTTTGCGGACGGCAGGCTTTGCACCGTTCGTCTTGTTCGGCTGGTTGCTCATTGCTGCTCGTCCTCCCCCTTCTGGCTGATCCAGTTCCACAGCTTTTTCGCCTGCTCCACCCAGCTGTCGGCGGTGTTCTTTTCTACCGTGGACTCCTTGGGGATCATCTCGTCGATGAGGCGGGTATACAGGCTCTGGCGGTCAAAATGACGGATCAGCACACCATTTTTAGCCATGGAGATGATGCCGGTCTCCTCGCTGACCACGATGGCAATGGCGTCGGAGTTTTCCGCAATGCCAAGGCAGGCGCGGTGGCGGGTGCCCATATCCTTGCCCAGATCCAGATTGTTGGAAAGGGGCAGCACGCAGCCCGCCGCCTTGATGCGGCCGTTTTCGATGATGGCGGCACCGTCATGCAGGGGGGTGCCCTCGTAGAAGATGGTGCCCAGCACTTCCAGATTGACCGCGCTGTTCACCGGGGTGCCGGTGCGCACGATCTCGGAAAGGTTGGTGTGGCGTTCCAGCACGATGAGCGCGCCGGTCTTGGTCTCGGAAAAGCGCTCGGCTGCATCGCAGATGGCAATAATGGCGCTGCGCCACGCGCCCTTCAGGCTGGGGTCGTTGTAGCGACCCTTTACGTTAAACAGCTTGGACGCCCACTGGTCTGTCTGACCCATGCGCTCCAGCGCACGGCGGATCTCCGGCTGGAACAGCACCACAAGGGTGAGCAGACCGACTTGCAGCAGCGAGTTGAGCAGCCATGTAACGGTGCGCATATTCAGGGTGTTGGCCACCAGATACACGACCATGACCAGCAGCGCGCCCTTAGCCAGCTGCCCGGCGCGGGTGCGGTTGATGATGCCCAGCAGCTGATAAATCAGAAACGCGATGATGATGATATCCAGCAGATCAACGATCTTAAAGGTCTGAAAATTTGCGATGATCGCATTCAGTGTCATGCGTGTGTGCCCCCCTTACACAGCTTCGATCAGGGCGACTGCGTGGGCGGCGATGCCCAGTCCCTCGCCGGTAAAGCCCAGATGCTCCTCCGTGGTAGCCTTTACGCTTACCGCCTCCACCGGCAGGCCGAAAGCCGCCGCCAGATTGGCACGCATGGCCGGGATATGGGGTGCAAGCTTGGGACGCTGGCACAGCAGGGTGGCATCGATGTTCTCAATGCGCCAGCCGTGCTCCTTGAGGATCTGCGCCACGCGGCAGGCCAGCTTCAGGCTGTCGGCACCGGCATACTCCGGGTCATTGTCCGGGAAATGCTGGCCGATATCCCCCAGCGCCGCTGCGCCCAGCACGGCATCCATCACCGCATGGGTCAGCACATCTGCATCCGAATGGCCCAGCAGGCCTTTTTCAAAGGGGATCTCCACCCCGCCAAGGATCAGCTTGCGCTGCTCTACCAAACGATGTACATCATAGCCGTGTCCAATACGCATTTCCGTTTCCTTCCTCTGTGCCGGGCGGGGCAGATCCTCCCGGGTGGTGATCTTCAGGTTTGCATAGTCGCCCTGCGTCAGCTGCACCGGACGTCCGGTCAGTTCAAACAGGCTGCAATCATCGGTAACAAGGCGAGCGCGCGCGGCGTCCAGCTCTTCCAGCGCCGCAAGATATGCTGCACGGTCAAAGCACTGGGGGGTCTGCACCGCATACAGGGTGCTGCGGTCCGGGGTGGTGTGCACCGCGCAGTCCGGGGGAACGGTTTTGCCATCGCCCCGGGCAGCTATCTTGATGGTATCCTTTACCGGCACCGCCGGGGCTGCCGCGCCGCACCGGGCAGCTGCTTCCAGCGCCGCCGTAATGACCGCTGCACTCACAAAGGGACGGGCGGCATCGTGCACCGCCACCAGCTCTCCGTGCGCGGCCAGTACGCCGTTTTTTGCGCTCTCGGCACGGGTAGCCCCGCCCGCTACGATCTGCACAGGCTTTGGGCAATCTGCCGCCTGCTGCGCCACAAACTCCCGGTTTTTGCCCGCCACCAACACAAGCTCGGTGACCTGCGGGCACTGGGCAAAGGCGCGGATGCTGCGGTGCAGCACCGTTTCGCCCCCCAGATCAAAGCTGAGCTTATCAAAGCCCATGCGGGTCGAGGAACCCGCCGCCACCAATACTGCCGATACAGTTTTTTCCATCTCTTCCACCTACCCTGCCGCTGTGCCGCGCTGCGCACCCACAGCTGCTTATAATAAACCATGTTTTATTATAGCGTATCACAGCGCAAACTTCAACCGATTTTACACAGCAAAAGTGCATCTGTGCTGTATAAAGCGCGTGCTTTCGCCCTCTCAGGCGCTCCCGCGCCAGCTCCCCCAAAGGGGGAGCCAAGGTTTAAAGTCCATTGCTAAAGTATTAGCTATAATGTGAAACCTTCCGGCAGTGCTCTTGCCTCTCCCTTTGGGAGAGGTGGCATCGCCGCAGGCGATGACGGAGAGGGCGCAGTAAGGCTAGCGCGCCCTACCCCTCATCCAGCGCTGCGCTCCAATGAACGCAAAAAGGGCTGCTGCACAAAAACGTGCAGCAGCCCTGCGGATGCTTTGGGATGGTTTTACTTCAGGATGGGCTCAATGGCGGCAGCCAGAGCGTCCTTCTGTGCCTGTGCTTCGGCCAGATCCTTGCCCAGCGTGGTGAAGTAGGTCTTGATCTTCGGCTCGGTGCCGGAGGGACGCACCACCACGGTAGCGCCGTTTTCCAGCGTGTAGATCAGCACGTTGGCAGCGGGCAGGCCGGTCTCTTCCGGCTTCTTGTAGTCGGTAACCTTGACCACCTTATGGCCAGCCAGCTCCACAGGGGGCTGGTCGCGCAGCTTCTGCATGATGGAAGCCATCTTCTCCATGCCGGTCAGGCCGGGGAACTCGAAGCTGTCCACCTTGTTCAGGTAGCGGCCGTACTGAGCGTAGATCTCTTCCAGACGCTGCTTGATGGAGGAACCGATGCTGCGGTAGTAAGCAGCCATCTCGCAGATGAGCATGGAGCCGATGACGGCGTCCTTATCGCGGACGTAGGGGCCAGCCAGATAGCCGTAGCTCTCCTCAAAGCCGAAGATGAAGCGGTCGACCTCACCAGCAGCCTCGAGGTTGGCGATCTGGTCGCCGATCCACTTGAAGCCGGTCAGCACATTGCGCATCTCCACGCCATAGTGCTTTGCCACAGCGTCTGCCAGCGGGGTGGACACGATGGACTTGACTGCCACGGGGTTCTTGGGCATGGTGCCCTTCTCGATGCGGCCTGCGCAGATGTAATCCAGCAGCAGAACGCCCATCTCGTTGCCGGACACCAGCTCATAGCTGCCGTCCGGACACTTCATGGCAATGCCCACACGGTCGGCATCGGGGTCGGTAGCCAGCATCAGGTCTGCACCGGTCTTGGTAGCCAGCTCCAGACCCAACTTCAGGGCCTCGAAGATCTCGGGGTTGGGGTAGGAGCAGGTGGTAAAGTAGCCGTTGGGGTACTCCTGCTCGGGCACGATGGTGATGTCGGTAATGCCCATATCGTTCAGCACATGGGTCACGGGCACAAGGCCGGAGCCGTTCAGCGGGCTGTACACCAGCTTCAGGCCGGCAGTTTTGCACAGACCCGGGCGCACCTGACGTGCTTCAATGGCATCGTACAGGGCCTTTTTGCAGTCATCGCCCACAAAGCGGATCATGCCGCTCTCCACACCCTCGGCAAAGGAGACGTACTTTGCGCCGGTGAGCACATCGGTCTTTTGGATCTCGTCGTAGACGATGGCGGCGGCGTCATCGGTCATCTGGCAGCCGTCCGGGCCGTAGGCCTTATAGCCGTTGTACTTGGCCGGGTTGTGGGAGGCGGTGACCATGATACCGGCGTTGCAGTTATAGTAACGGGTTGCAAAGCTCAGGGCGGGCACAGGCATCAGGGCATCATAGATGCGCACCTTGATGCCGTTGGCTGCCAGAACGCCTGCAGCGGTCTTGGCAAAGACATCGCTCTTCAGGCGGCTGTCGTAGCTGATGGCCACGGTCTGGGTACCGCCCTGGGTCAGCACCCAGTTTGCCAGACCCTGCGTTGCCTGACGGACAACGTAGATGTTCATGCGGTTGGTACCGGCACCCAGCACGCCGCGCAGGCCTGCGGTACCAAACTTCAGCGCCACAGCAAAGCGATCCTTGATCTCATCGTCATTGCCTTCGACCTTTGCCAGTTCCGGCTTCAGGTCTGCATCCTCCAGATCCGCTGCCAGCCAGCGCTTGTATTCATCCAGATACATCTTGTACACCTTACCTTTGTTTAAAATCTTTTTCCCCGGATCGAAACGGTTTGTATAAACCTACTTATACTATAAACTCTTGCTCCGCTTATGTCAATTGCGTAATATGGCCGAAGTTTATGCCCTTAAAACCGGCAAATGCCACAAAAAACCGGATTTTCCGCCATAGTCATTGCGTTTTTGGATGTATCCAGCAGCTGGTAAGGCTGGTGCACGTCCTCCAGCACCTCCAGCCACTGCTCCGGCCCCACGCCGTTTTCGCACAGATAGCGCAGCAGCACCATCACCCGGCTAAAGCTATCGGCCGGGGCAAGCACTGTGCTGCTGCGCACCTTGCCGCCCTGCTCCCGGCGCAGCTGTGCCAGTACCCCCTGCGGGGTGGAAGCGGCGCAGTACACCAGCGTACAGGCGTGCTGCAAGCCCTCCAGCTCTGAATAAGTACGGATATACCGGCAGCATTCCCCATTTGTCATGTTCTCTCGTTCTCCTTTCTGCTGCATTGACAACTTTCCTGTGCTTTACTATAATGATTTCAAACAGAAAAAACTGTCGAAGTATAGCAGATATATCCATTATTTTCCACTTTTGGCATTTTTGACAAACCATGCGCCATGCAGGGAGGGACACCATGTATTCTGTGACCAACAGCTTTGGCCTGAACGGGCTGCGCGGCTTTGCCGTTGCCGTAGAGGCCGATGTTTCCGGCGGGCTGCCCGCGTTTTCCATCGTCGGCCTGCCGGACTCTGCCGTGCGGGAAAGCGCCGACCGGGTGCGCGCCGCCATCAAAAACCTTGGCTTCCGCTTCCCGGACCGACGCATCACCATCAACCTCGCCCCTGCCGATGTGCGCAAGACCGGCCCGGTGTACGATCTGCCGCTGCTTTTGGCGCTGCTGACCGCCAGCGGGCAGCTGGAAGAAGTACCCGCCGATGCTGCCTTTCTGGGCGAGCTTGCGCTGGACGGCAGTCTGCGTCCGGTGTCCGGCGTGCTGCCCATGGCACTTGCCGCTGCCGAGCACGGCATCCGGGCGCTGTACGTCCCGTCAGAGAACGCCGCCGAAGCAGCCGAAGCCTGTGCCGACACCATGACCGTCTACCCCGCCCACACCGCCCGGGAGGTGGTGGAGGCGCTGAAGGGCACCCGTCCCCTCTCCCCTGCCGCCGCCATTCCTTTTGACCCGGAGGACGCATGGCAGCAGGTGCCGGATTTTGCGGACGTGATGGGGCAGTCGCTGGCGCGGCGTGCCATGGTCATTGCGGCCGCAGGCGGGCACAATGTGCTTTTAACGGGTGCACCCGGCACCGGCAAGTCCATGCTGGCAAAGCGCCTGCCGGGCATTCTGCCGCCCCTGACCCGGGAGGAAGCGGTGGAAACGACTAAAATCTACTCCATTGCCGGGCAGCTGCCGCAGGGGCGCGGGCTGATCTCTGCCCGTCCCTTCCGCAGCCCGCACCACTCGGCAAGCTCTGCCGCCCTTGCCGGAGGCGGGGCAATGTTCCGCCCGGGCGAGTGCAGTCTTGCCAACTGCGGCGTTCTGTTTTTGGACGAACTGCCGGAGTTTTCCCGCGAAAGCTTGGAGGTGCTGCGCCAGCCGCTGGAGGACGGTCAGATCACCGTGAGCCGCGCCGCCGGAAGCGCCACCTACCCCAGCCACTTCCAGCTGGTAGCCGCCATGAACCCCTGCAAATGCGGCTACTACGGCCACACCACCCGCGCCTGCACCTGCTCCCCCAGTGCGGTGCGGCAGTACCGCAGCCGGGTGTCCGGCCCGCTTTTGGACCGCATCGACCTGTGCGTGGAGATGGACCCCATCGCCTTTGACGAGCTGCACACCGCCGCGCCCTCCGAGAGCAGTGCCGAGCTGCGCAAACAGGTGCTTGCTGCCCGCGCCATTCAGGCCAAGCGCTACGCCGCGCCGGGCTTTAAAGGGGTGCACTGCAACGCCCAGCTGAACGCCGGACAGGTGCGGCGCATCTGCCGCATGACCCCCGGTGCCGAGCAGCTGCTGCGCAGCTCCTACGATGCACTGGGGCTTTCTGCCCGGGCGCATGACCGCATTCTGCGGGTAGCCCGCACCGTGGCCGACCTTGCCGGCAAGACCCTGCTGGACGAGGATTCCCTGCTGGAAGCGCTGCAATACCGGGCACAGGAGAAATTGGACGGATAATGCAAAATAAAACGGAAAGAGGATGGAACACATGAAACGTGCCTACACCAACGGCATTCTTCTGGACGGCACCGAGCAGATGGAGCCGGTATGGGGCAAGGTGCTGCTGACCGAAAACGACAAGATCACTGCCATCGTGGATGCTGGTGCAAGCCTTGACGGCTGCGAGGTCATCGACCTGCACGGCGGATATCTTTGCCCGGGGCTTATCAACCTGCACGTCCATCTGGCGGGTAACGGTAAACCCAGCGCAAAGCCCCGGGACAATGCAGCACTGGTGCGTAAGATCCTGAGCAACGGGCTGACCCGCGCCATCGCCTACCGGCTGGTGTGCAGCTATGCCAAGCTGGAACTGCTGGGCGGCGTGACCACCGTGCGCACCGTGGGCGGCATTGCGGACTTTGATACCCGCTGCCGGGACGACAGCGCCGCCGGGAAGGTGCTGGCACCCCGGATTCTGGCCGCCAACGAGGGCATCTCGGTGCCGGGCGGGCACATGGCAGGCTCGGTGGCCGTGGCGGCGCACAACAACGCTGAAGCGCTGGCGCAGCTAAAAAAGGCTAGTGCACAGAAGGTAGACCTTGTCAAGCTGATGATCACCGGCGGCGTGCTGGACGCCACCGAAAAAGGCACCCCCGGCGAGATGAAGATGCCGCCGGAGATGATCAAAGCCGTCTGCGATGCAGCCCACAAGCTGGGCTATACCGTTGCCGCCCATACCGAATCCCCTGCGGGCGTAAAGGCTGCGCTGGAAAATGGCGTGGACTCCATTGAGCACGGCGCAAAAATGGACGAGGAGACAGTGCGTCTGTACAAGGAGCGGGGCGCATTTTTGTGCACGACCATTTCCCCTGCGCTGCCCTACGCCCTGTTTGACACCGCTGTTTCGGGTGCCTCGGAAAAAGACCAGTACAACGGCAAGATCGTCTTTGACGGCGTAGTCGAAAGCGCCAAGACCGCGCTGGCAAACGGCATTCCGGTGGGCTTGGGCAACGATGTGGGCTGCCCTTACATTACCCAGTACGATTTCTGGCGGGAGCTGTGCTACTTCCACAAATACTGCGGCGTGAGCAACCGTTTTGCCCTCTACACGGCCACCCTGCGCAACGCGCAGCTGGCGGGCATCGGCGATGTGACCGGCTCTATCGCGCCCGGCAAGAGCGCAGATTTTATCGTGACCCGCGAAAACCCGCTGGAGGATCTGCGTGCTTTGCAGCATCTGGAACTGGTTGTCTGCCGCGGCCGCGCCGTGAAAAAGCCCTCCCCCAAGCGTAAAAAAGAGGTAGACGCTCTGCTGGATCCGTATCTGGTTTAAGCGATCCGCCCAATACATAAAAACGCGAGTGGCCAAAGCGGTCGCTCGCGTTTTTTGTTTGCTATCAACGGGTTGCATTTTCTCTTTTCCAGTGCCGCCCGGTGTGGTATACTGGAAATGTAAAAACCAGAAAATGGAAGGAGCAAAAAAATGAATATTCGTAAAGCCGAGGAAAAGGACATTCCAAGACTGCTTGCACTGCTGGGGCAGGTGCTGCAAATTCACGCAGAGATACGCCCGGATATTTTTATTCCCGGCACCACAAAATACACCGTCTGTGAACTGGCAGAACTTTTGAAGCAGGAGGATAAGCCCATCTATATTGCCGTAGACGAGGAGGATGTGTGCATGGGCTATGCCTTCTGTCAGCTAAAGGAGCAGCCTTTTTCCACCAACATGGTGCCCTTTAAGTCGCTGTTCATTGACGACCTGTGCGTTGACAAGCAGGCGCGCGGACAGCACATCGGGGAAAGTCTGTTTGAATATGTAAAGCAGCAGGCAAAAGCGCTGGGCTGCTATGAGGTGACTTTGAACGTCTGGGCGGGGAACACTTCGGCAGAGCGCTTTTATGAAAAGATGGGTCTGAAAACCAAGGAGCGGCAGATGGAGTATATTCTGTAACGCGGCTTCCAGGTTTCAGGACAAATAAAGCATTTTCTCCGCAATCGGCGGTCATAGACTAAATTCCTTCGTTCCGTTGTACAAGAAATGCAAACGGATATCATATCCTGCTGATTGACACGGCAAACCGGCTGGCACTATACTTATAATAGAAGAACAAGAAGATCTCAACAGACCGGCGCGGCATTCTTGTCGCGCCGTTTTGGTTTGTGGTATACTGAAAAAAACAGGCGGAGGAGGAGTTTTATGTATCGTCTGATCATTGCGGATGACGAGGAAAGCATTCGCAACGGCATTGCACATAGTCTTCCATGGCGGGAATGGGGCTATGAAGTCTGTGCGCTGTGTTCCGATGGGCAGGAAGTGCTGGAACAGTTGAAGCTCGTTCATCCCGATGTTGTGCTTTCGGACATCCGAATGCCCGGAATGGATGGCGTAGAGCTTATGCAGCGGCTGAGCAGCGCTTACCCTGACGTAAAGATCGTGATCCTGAGCGGTTACAGCGATTTTGAGTATCTGAATATGTCCATCAAAAATCATGTGGCAGAATATTTGCTGAAGCCGACGGATTTTGAAGATTTCGAGGAGACCTTCCTGCGGTTGAAAAACACCTTGGACAAGGAGCGCCTGCAAACGGCGCGTGTCAGCGAGAGCGTTCAGCGGCATTTTCAGATTTGGCTGACGTCTTTGCTGGAAGGCACCGCACTTCCGGAAGAAAGTGAACGCTTTCTTCCAATGCTTGCCGCACAGGGCATCGACGCGGATAACCTTGTCGTGGCCGCTTTTACGCTGGATGGACACGGCGGAGACGAAAAAACAGATCTGCTGGAGCTGTGGCGGAATATCTGGAAGATCAGCAGTCAGCTCCCTGCCGGGCGGCTGCACCAGCTGCCCTTTTTGTTTGGCGGCGAACGACTGCTTATTTTATACAGCAGCGAATCTGAGATCCAGATGGATGATGTGACGGCGCAGATCCGGCAGCTGCAGGAGGCGGCGCGCACGCAGCTCCGTACTGCGCTGTCCGCTGGCATCAGCAGCCTTTGCACCGAATTGGAGATGCTGCCGCAGGCATACGAGCAGGCCAACTGCTGTGCAAAGCAGAGCGCTTTTTCCGGGACAGAAAGCGTCTTTCATTTCCAGCAGATCCAAAGCGCACAGCCTAAAGTTCCCCTCTATTTTGACACCGAAAAAATTGAAAAATCCCTGTTGGCGCAGGATTACGATACGCTGCGCACCGAGATCGACCGGGTGCTTTTGCTGCCGGGCACGGCACAGCTGGACTACCAGACCGTAGACCGCCTGTGCCTGTCGCTGCTGTTCCATGTTTCGCTGTGGAGCCTGCGTTACGGCGTGCAGATGGAAGAAGTTCTGCGGACGCTGGGGGCGCACTACACCGACATTCACCAGTGCGGCACCCTGACCAGCAAACGGGATTTCGTGCTGGCGTGTCTCTTTGCCTGCCAGCAGGCACTTGCACACCGCCGCAATCATGGCCGCACCGTCAACAGCGTTGCGCAGCGCGTCCGGGAATATGTGGACAGCGAATACGCTTCCCACATGATCTCGCTGGAAAGCGTAGCGGCAAGCGTCCATAAAACACCGGCTTACATTTCCCGTGTGTTCAAGAACGAACTCGGCTGCAATTTTTCCGATTATCTGACCGAAAAGCGAATGCGCCGTGCGGCAGAGCTGCTGAAAGAACCCGATGGCAAAGTGTATCTCATTGCCCAGCAGTGCGGCTATGCGGATACCTCCAACTTTATCCGGGTGTTTAAGAAATATTACGGCATCAGTCCGGTGGAATACCGTGCAGCACAGGGAGGCGCAGAATGAAAAGCGGACACCTGACCCTGCGCAAAAAGATGCTTTTGGCACTGCTGGCTTCTTTTTTGCCGATGCTGCTTGCGATCACGCTGCTGTTTGACCGTTCGATCCGGGTGCAGCACCGGGCGCATGTTCAAGCCATCAGCTATACGGCACAGGACATCAGCAAAACGCTGGACCGGTTTACCGAGGGTGTGTACAGTGTTTCCGATGCCTTTTCCACCGATGAGCGTCTGCTGGAGATCCTTGACCGCAGTTACAGCGATAATCCGAATGCCAAAAAGTACGCCATTACCTACACGAACGGCGCGCTGTTCGAGAGCTATTCCCGGCTGGTAAAGCAGAAGAAGATCGATGCCATCTATGTGGTCAACCGCCACGATGTACTGGATTTTCTGGACCCGAACCAGACCACGACCCTGCTCATCAAAAACTTTGAAGCACTGGGAATGGACGATGCGCAGAAATTCGGGAAGTTCTACTTTTACCCTTTGCAGGAGAATTTTCTCCGCACAGAGCGGCACGGTGAAGTGCGGCGGGATCAGGTGGTTCTGGGCAGCCGCCGGGTGTATTCGGCGCTGAAAAGCGGATATCCCTATATCCATGTCTTTGCCATTGAGGAAAAGACCCTATACGACCTGTATGAATTGCAGGCCAAGCGCATTGGTGCCGAGGTGTATATCCTGACACAGGACGGCAAGCTGATCTCCTCTACAAGCGAAGATGCTGTCGCATCCGGCTGTATGCCGGAAGGCATCGCCGCCGCTCTGGCAGAGCATCCGGGCGAAAACGGCACGCTCCGCATTGGTGAAATCACTTATGATGTAGCATTTGCCAAAGGAGACTCGACCCCGTGGACAACGGTGCTTCTGGCTCCGACCAAAAGCCTGACCTCCGCAACCTCGGAGCTGTATCTCCAGACGATCCTCGTTCTGGCGGTCTGCGGCGGGGTGTTTGCACTGCTGATCCTATACTTCTACTGGCGGTTCATGATCCCGATGACCCAGCTGGAAGAAGCCATGCGGAACGCAGACGCCGGGGATCTGCACTCCTACGCAAAGCCGCAGGGCCCGGAGGAAGTCTCGCGGATGATGACCACCTACAATTCCATGCTGGACAGCATACGGGTGGGGCTGGACCAGCAGGTGCAGATGGAGCGCCGGAAGCAGGAGCTGGAAATGCAGGTCCTGATGAGCCAGATCAATCCGCATTTCCTCTACAATACGCTGGAAACCATCGTCTGGAAGGCCAGCGAAGCCGGGAGACCGGACATCAGCAAGATGGCATCCAGTCTGGGTAAGCTGTACCGGCTGAGCATTTCGGGCGGGCTGTTCGTGCCGCTCCAGCAGGAGCTGGAGCACGTCCAGATGTACATGAATATCCAGCGCATCCGCTACGGAAGCAAGATCGATTATGAGGTCCGGCTCCACGGCTGCGACGCCGCAAGCGTGGAAGTGCTCAAGCTGATTCTTCAGCCGGTGGTGGAAAACAGCATCCTCTACGGCATGGAAGGGCTGGAACACGTTCTGCGCATCCGGGTGGCTGCATACCACCGGGGGAATGATCTGGTGCTGACGGTCACGGATAACGGCATCGGCATGGACGAGGCTGCACTGGAAAAACTGCGGCAGCAGATCGCACACGGCCGCAAGCCTTCGGCAGAAAAGAACCGCCGCAGCACCGGCATCGGTCTGCACAACATTGAAGCCCGCCTGCGGCTGTACGCAGGTGCATCCGATCATGTCACTGTGCAGAGCCGTCCCGGTTTTGGCACACGGGTCCGCATCGAGCTGCCGTGGAAAACCATCTGAATCCAAAAAACTGAGGGGTGCCGCTGACGGTTGCGGCATCCCTCAGTTTGATATATCAGATTTTTTTGACATTCATTGTCTGTTTTTGACTTATGTCAAAAAATGCGGATAAAAGAAAAATTTTGCCTATTTTCACAAATTAGTCATACTGATATACTAAAGCCATCAAAGGCAAGGCGCTCCGTGCGAACCGCCTGCCGCACACGAAATTCTTGTAGAAGGAGAAATCATCATGTCAAGATCCATTTCCCGTCGTTCCTTCCTGAAAGCTGCCGGCGTGGGTGCTGCTGCGCTGGGTCTGGCCGCCTGCGGCGGCTCTTCCAGCAGCTCTACCGCAGCCAGCGCACCGGCTTCCTCCGCTGCCGCAAGCGCTGCATCCGGCTCCGGCAAGCCCTACGAGGGCGTCGTTCTGCACTATGCCGCCACCGATACTGAGGCAACCGGCAACGAGATGCAGGATATCGTAAAGATGGTCAAGGAAAAGACCGGCATCGACATCCAGTTCACTATCATCCCCAAGGCCGATGTGGGCGAAGTGGACAAGCGTCTGGTCAGCCTGCAGGCAGGCGACGAGCTGGATATCATCTACGGCACCACCGCACAACTGAAGGTGTTCTACGATGCAGGCGTCCTCTCTCCATTGGACGAATATGCAGTAGCCGCCAGCTACGATGCACCGGCTGTTTTCGGCGGCAGCATCCCGTATTACGACGACGGCCGGATGTACGGTCTGCCTGCATTCAACGATGTGTGGTGCACCTTCGTCAACACCAAGGTGTTTGAGAATGCCGGTGTGGAGGTTCCCTCCGCAGAGGGCTGGACCTGGGAAAAGTACGTTGAGACCGCCAAAAAGCTGACCGATATCAACAACGAGATCTACGGCTCCCTGATGCTGGACTACGACTGCTACAATTATATGTACGCATTGCAGAAGGGCGCAGAGCACTACAAGGCAGACGGCACCTCCAACTACGATGATCCGCTGTTTGCCGAGAGCGTCAAGTTCTTCTATGGTCTGGGCAACGAGGAGAAGATCCAGCCCGACATCACCACCTACAAGGCTGGCGTTTACCCGTGGAACGCCTTCCACTCCACCGGCAAGGCGAACGCCAACGGCAAGTATGATAAGGCACAGTTCGGTATGTTCGTCTGCGGCGGCTGGGCAGCCTCCATGCTTCCCAACACCGAGAAGTATCCCCGCGACTGGAAGTGCGCCATTCTGCCCTTCCCGTACCCGGAAGGAGAGCAGCCCTCTACCCTGACCGTTTCCGGCTGCTACGCAGTGCCCGTCACCTCCAAGAACCCGGAGGCTGCATTCGAGGCTGTGCGCTGCATCGCAGAGAACCAGTACGCTCTGGGCTATGGCCGTGTTCCCGCCCGTATCGACCTGAGCGACGCCGATATCACCGATTACATTGAGAACGGCATGGTGCCCACCTACAAGGCTACCGACGATATCCCTGCCGAGCAGTTCAAGGCCGCATGGTTCGATGCTGACCGCAAGGTTCTGTCCGAAAAGGTCGTTGGTACCGCCGATACCACCATCAGCCAGATCTGGACTTCTGAAGCTCCGCTGTACGGCATGGGCCAGCAGGATCTGGATACCACGATGAAGAATATCTTCAGCCGCTCCAACGAGGCCATCAAGGAAGCCGAGCTGTACTAAATTCGTTTTTTCCTCTTTCATTTTCATATTCCCTATCCCGAATGCCGCCGCCTGACCGCGGCGGCATTTTTTGACCCTAAAAGGAGGGCTTCTTATGGTCAAGGCAAAGAAAAAGCTATCCCTGGCAGAAAAGAAAGAAGCGGCGCAGGGCTATCTGTTCGTTACGCCGTATCTGATCGCATTCACGATCTTCACCGGCATTCCGTTTGTTTCTGCCTTTGTGCTGTCCTTTATGAACGTCAAGTTCATCACGAAACTCGACAGTGCCAAGTTTGTCGGCCTGAAAAACTTCATCCGCTTCTTTTCCAGCAAAGAGGCCATGGCAGCCTTGGGACGCTCTGCCATTTATACCCTGATCTACGTCCCGGTCATTATGGTCCTCAGCTTTGTGCTGGCCTATCTGCTGAACAAAGGCGTTTTCTGGGCAAAGGGCATCCGCTCCATGTTCTTTCTGCCGTACATTTCCAACATGGTTGCAGTTTCCGTTGTTTTCCAGCTGCTGCTTGGCCCCCGCGGCCCGTTCTATCTGCTGCAAAAGTTTTTTGGCTCGGAGAATCCCCTTCTGCCATTGCTCAACCAGAAATGGGCACTGCCCGCCGTTGTGTTAATCGCAGTCTGGAAGGGCATCGGCCTGAACTTCCTGACCTATCTGGGCGCATTGCAGAACGTGGATAAATCGCAGGTAGAAGCCGCCGAGATCGATGGTGCAAACAAATGGCAGCAGATCAAGAACGTTGTGATTCCGGCGGTCGCACCCACCACCTTCTTTCTGACCATCAGCTCCATCATCACCAGCCTGCAAAACTTTACCGTCATCCAGTCCCTGACCGATGGCGGCCCCGGTCAGGCCACCACCGTCATGAGCATCAATATCGTCAACACCGCTTTTGTCAAGTACGAAACAAGCTACGCATCCGCACAGGCACTGGTCATGTTTGCCATCGTCATGGTCATTACGCTGATCCAGTGGCGCGGCCAGAAAAAGTGGGCAGACCAGTAAAGGAGGCACTTCCATGCGAACCAAGAAAAACGAAACCATCGTTAAAGTCATTCTCACAGCCGTCACGCTTATTATGGGTCTGTGCTGCATCTATCCCTTCATTTTTATGATCTCCTCTTCCTTCAAGCCCAGCGGAGACGTTCTTTCCACGCCGCTTCAGATCATCCCCAAAAACTTCACTCTTACCAACTTTGAGACCCTGTTCCACAACGAATTCTACGATTTCTTCAAGTGGTTCGGCAACACGGTGGTCATGACCGGGCTGACCCTGATCCTCAAGTTCTTCATCATCACCATCACCGCCTACGGCTTTGCAAAGATCAAATTCCCCGGCCGTGATGCCATCTTCCTTGTGCTGCTGGCCGGTCTGATGATTCCCAGCGACATCATGATCATGCCCCGGTACATCATCTTCAAGCAGCTGCACATCCTGAACACCATGTGGGCGCTGATTTTGCCCGCTGCCGTGGACGTCTACTTTGTGTTCCTTCTGCGGCAGGCCTTCGTAGCGGTCCCCGATGCCTTGAGCGAGGCTGCCCGCATTGATGGCTGCAGCCACTTTACCATCTACCGCCGCATCATTCTGCCGCTGTGTATGCCGCAGGTGTCCACCATGCTGCTGTTCAGCTTTGTCTGGAGCTGGAACGACTACATGGGCCCGTATCTGTACATTTCCGACATCAACAAGCAGATGATCTCGGTTGGTATCAAGCTGTTTGCATCCGGTCTTGCACAGGACTACGGCGCACAGATGGCCGGTGCAACGCTGGTGCTTGTGCCCGTCATCATTGCGTTCTTCCTGTGCCAGAAATACTTTGTGGAAGGCATCACCGCAGGTGCCGTGAAGGGGTGATGTAGGATGGTTCCGAATCGAGAGCTTCTGCCGCAGGGCGGGCAGTTCTACAAGGCCAATCTTCATTGCCACACCGTTCTTTCCGATGGGCACTGGACGAAAGAACAGGTCAAGGCTGAATACCAAAAGCGCGGTTATTCCATCGTTGCCTTTACCGACCATCGTCATTACGGCTGGCACCCGGAGCTGATGGATGCGCATTTTATCCCGCTGGCCGCCTACGAGGCCGATTTGAACGAGCCGTTCCCGGCATCGGGCAGCTTTGAGCGGGTGCGCACCTACCACCTGAATTTTTACGATACTGCGCCGCAGGCGCGCAGCGGCTTTGCCGCCCTGCAGCCGCCGCAGGTCTACGGCGATCTGGATGCGTTGAACGCCTTTATCGCCCGGCAGAACGCAGACGGTTTCCTCTGCTGCTACAACCACCCGTACTGGTCGCTCCAGTGCTATGACGACTACAAAGACCTGAAGGGCGTCTTTGCAATGGAGATCTACAACCACGGTTGTGAACTGGATGGTCTGTACGGCTACGCGCCCCAGTCCTATGACGAGATGCTTCGTGCTTCCGGTAAGGCGCTGTTCTGTGTTGCCACGGATGACAACCACGATGCCTACGCCCCCGGCGACCCGCGCTGCGATTCCTTTGGCGGCTGGACGATGCTCAAGCTGCCGGAGCTGCGCTATGACGCGGTGATCTCCGCTTTGAAAAAAGGCGATTTCTATGCCTCCACCGGCCCGGAGATCCATGCACTGTATCTCAAGGATGGCGCACTGCATGTAAAATGCAGTCCGGTGGAAAAGATCTATATGGTAACACAGGGGCGGGGCTGCAAAATGTCGCTTGCCCCGGCGGGCGAGAACCGCCTGACCGAGGCCGTTTTCCCGCTGACCGGCGATGAGGGCTACATCCGGGTGGACTGCCGGGATGCTTCCGGTCATCACGCTTATTCCAACGCCTATCTCCTGTAAGAAAGGAAACCCGCTATGGATGTGCAAACCTCTTATTTTTGTGCCGCGCTGGACGCTGCCGCAGAGCAGGTAAAGGCAAACATCCCGGTATTCGGGAAGGAATTTCCGCTGCCCTGCACCCGGAACGGCGTATACTCCACCGACATCAACACCGACTGGACACCCGGCTTTTATACCGGTATGTGCTGGCTTGCCCACGAAGCCACCGGCGAGGACGTGTTCCGCACTGCCGCGTTGCAGCAGGTGGACAGCTTTGCCGCGCGTCTGGCCCTCAACGAAAATCTTGACCACCACGACCTCGGTTTTCTGTACACGCCGTCCTGCGTGGCGGGGTATCAGCTGACCGGCAGCACGGCGGCACGGAATGCTGCACTGGAAGCCGCCGCCCGGCTGACGAAACGCTATCAGCCCATCGGACAGTTTTTACAGGCGTGGGGGCAGATCAATGACCGGAAGGAATACCGGCTCATCATCGACTGCCTGCTGAACCTGCCGCTGCTGTGGTGGGCGGCAGAGCAGACCGGTGATGCCCGCTATGCCGAGATCGCGCGGGCGCACACAGCAACCGCTGCAAACGTTCTGTTCCGCCCGGACGGCTCCACCAGCCACACCTGCTATATGGACCCTGTGACCGGCAAACCGGTGCGCGCCATGACGGCACAGGGCTACCGTGCCGACAGCGCATGGGCACGCGGGCAGGCATGGGGCATCCTTGGCATGGCGCTGGCTTACCGTTTTACTCAGGAGCCGGCCTATCTGGAACAGTTCCGTGCCTGTGCCGCGTTCTTTTTGAAGCGTCTGCCGGAGGATAACGTTCCTTACTGGGATCTCATTTTTACCGAAGGCGACGAACCCCGGGATTCCTCGGCGGCGGCCATTGCGGCCTGCGGCCTGTACGAAGCGCTTCCCTACCTGCCCGAAGCAGAACGCGCCGCCGCACAGCAGGCCGCCGACCGCCTGCTGACTGCACTGGTGGAGCACTGCGCAGCCCCCGGACGCCCCGGCGGGGGTGTGCTGCTGCACGGTGTGTATTGCAAGGCCAGCCCTTACAATACCGTTACCGATTACGGTGTGGACGAAGCAAACCTCTGGGGCGATTATTTCTACATGGAAGCCCTGACCCGCCGCACCCGGAACTGGAGGACATATTGGGCATGAAACAAACGGTCTGCTCTCGCCTGCGTTCCGATGCACAGGGAAAGACCCTCTATCTTCTCAGCTGGCTGGCCTATGCATCGGCCTATATAGGCCGCTACAATTACTCGGCCGTCATGGGTGCGATCACAGCTGAAAACAGCCTGAGTCTCAGTGCAGCCGGTGCGGTCTCGACCGGATACTTCATCTGCTACGCCGTGGGACAGATCGTATTCGGTCTGCTGAGCCAATCGGTTTCTCCCTATGCCATGATCCTGATCGGGCTGTGCGGTTCCGGCCTGTGCAACCTTGGTGCCGGAGGGTTTTCCACTTCCTTCATGGGGCTGCTCTGGGGCGCAAACGGTCTGTTTCAGGCCATGATCTGGCCGCCCATCGTCCGTCTGTTTGCCGAAAGTATGCCGCTGGAACGCCAAAAGCACGCCTGCGTTTCCATCAACAGCACCACCCCTGCCGGAACGCTGGCAGCCTATGCGCTCAGTGCCGTGCTGCTGCAACTTGCCGACTGGCATCATGTATTTTTCTCTTGCGGCGGGCTGCTTCTGGGCATGGCGGCGGTATTCTGGCTTGGAACTGCCCCGCTCCGCCGGGCAACGGCCTATGCCCCGCAGCCGGAATTCCAGAAGCAAAAAGGAACCGGGAACGGCCCCGCAGCCCTGCTGGCAGCAGGGCTGGGCGCAATGCTGCTGCCGGTCCTCCTGCACGGCGGGCTGAAAGACGGTGTGACCAGCTGGGTGCCCAGTATGATCCAGAGCAATTTCGGGATCAGCCCGGCATTTTCGGCAGCGGTTGCAATGGCGCTGCCCCTCGTCAACCTGTCGGGTGCCTACCTGTCCGGCTGGCTGAATGAGCACTGCACCCACAACGAACTGAAAACCGCCGGATCCCTGTTTGCGCTGGCGTCCGTCTGCCTTCTGGCGCTGCCATTGGCCATGCGTATCAGCCTGCTTCTGGCGGTGCTGCTTCTGGCAGTCACGACTGCCTCCATGCTGGGCGTGAATACCATGTTCATCAATGTCATCCTGGTCAAGGCGGGGCGGCACGGCGGCGCATCCATGCTGTCCGGTACGCTGAACGCCGTCACCTATCTCGGCGCAGCCGCAGCCACATGGGGGATCGGCGCTGCCGCCGAAGGCTGCGGCTGGAACGCCGTGTTCCTGCTCTGGCTCGTCATGGCAATGCTTGCTTTGCTGGTCAGCGCACTGCTGGCCGGGCGCTGGGGCGAATATCTCAAATCGAGCGAAGGAGGCGTTTCCTGATGGGGGTAATGCTTTGGACACAGGATGCTGCAGCCGTAGCCGCAGAGATCCAAAAGCAATGCCTGGCTTCTGCCCACAATGCGATCATGCGGGCCGAGGAGATCTGCCGCCGGGAATTTTTGTTCCGTGACCACTGGGAGATGGAGCCGACCCACAAGCCTGTCCGGTTTTCCGGTTCGGTGCAGTGGAATGCCGTTCCCTTCGGCGACCCGGAATGGACCTATGCGCTGAACCGCCACACCATTCTGCTCAATCTGGCAAAAGCGTGGTGCTTTACCGGCGAGGAGCGGTTCCGGGCTGCCTTTGTGGAATTGCTGACCGACTGGCTTGACCGTGTGCCCCACACGCCGAAAAGCGAACGTACCACATGGCGTGCACTGGAAGCCGGTCTCCGGCCGGAAAACTGGCTGCGTGCCGTGGAATTGTTCGGGGATGCCCTGCCTGCCCCCCTGCTGGAGCGGATGAACGAAAGCCTTGCCGAACACGGTGCCTTTCTGGTGCGGGAGCACAAAGCTTTCCACCGGCTGAGCAACTGGGGTGCCATCCAGTCCCACGGACTGTTCCTGATTGGTCTGTGGCTGAACCGAAAAGACTGGCAGACCCTCGCACTGGAACGGCTGACAGAAAACCTGCGCAATGCCGTTCTTCCGGACGGTGTGCAGTGGGAGCAAAGCCCCATGTACCACTGCGAGGTGCTGCATGCGGCAGCGGACACCCTGCTGCTGACCCGCCGCAACGGCATCGAAGTGCCGTCTGCGTTGGAAGAGACCATCCACCGGATGTTCCGTGCACTGGCTGTCTGGGTCACGCCGAACCGGGAAATTCTGCCGCAGAGCGACAGTGACTGCATCGACGCAGGCGACCTGCTGGCACAGGGGGCGCTGCTGTTTGCAGACCCGGAGCTGGCCGCCGCTGCCGAAGGGGCACTGTGTGAAGAAACGCTCTTGGATTTTGGTGCAGATGCCCGGACAAAGCTGGATGCACTGCCCAAACGCCGCCCGGCACAGCCTTCACAGGCGTTGGAATCCAGCGGAAACTACATTCTGCGTTCCGGCTGGGGCACAAACGACACCTATCTTCATCTGCACTGCGGCAGCCTTGGCGGCGGTCACGGTCACGCAGACCTGCTGCATCTGGATGTATGGCATCACGGCGAGGCGGTGCTTGCGGATGCAGGCCGGTACACCTATGTAGAAGGTGCGGAACGTGCATGGTTCAAATCTCCCGCAGCGCACAACACCTTCCGGGTGGATGAAACCGATTTTACCCGGTATCGCGCCACATGGGAGTGGGCAGAAATTGCCCGCCCCCTTCCCACCGAGACCCGCTTCACGCCGCAGGCCGATCTTCTCCGTGCCGGACATCTGGGCTACGCGGCGCAGGGCACCACGGCAGAGCGGGAGATCGTTTTTGTGAAGCCAGATCTCCTGATCGGTATTGACCGGATCTTTGCGCCAGAGGGGACCCGCCACACGGTCGAGCAGTTTTTTCACTTCGGAAGCGGAACGCTGGAACAGGAGGATGCATCGGTCCTCTGGCAGGGAAAGCAGGCCTGCGCCCAGCTGCACTGGCTGGCCGGGCAGTTTGCTGCCCGGTCCGCACTTCCCGCCGCACCGCTGTATAATCTGCAAATCAGAACGCCGGTGCTTGGCCTGAAATGCCACACCAAAAGCACGGCCAGCCTGCCATTTGTGCTCTGTCTGGGCGGGACGTGTAAGGTCGAACTGCTCCCCGTCACCGATGGCAATGGCCGCCCGCTTGCATCGGATGCCGTGCAGGCTGTCCGCATTACCCGGAACGGACAGCGCGTTACCGTGATCTTCTGCCACAAGACCGGTGCCCACGATGCCGCGCTGCTCTGCGCAGACGGCTGTGCGGGGCACGGCAGTGTCCTTGTTTTTACCCCGCAGCGCCCGGACGGGCTCTGCCTGCGCTGAATATTTTCACCCGACTACCGAAAGGAATCTTATTATGAGCAACGAAAAAAGAATGGGACGTGTGACGATCCCCACTGACCTCGATGCCGTTCCCGAAACGTTACAGCTGATGGAGCGCTGGGGTGCGGATGCCCTGCGTGACTGCGACGGCACCGAGTTTCCCAAGGAATTGAAGGATGCTGGTGCCAAAGTCTACGCCACCTACTATACCACCCGCAAGGACAACGCATGGGCCAAAGCAAACCCCGATGAGATCCAGCAGTGCTACATCATGACACCTTTTTATACTGCGGAGGAAAATGCGCTCTGCATCCCCCTGATGAAGGGGATCAGCCGCGAGCTGCTGAAGGTCAACGACCGCGACGACATCACCCGCTGGTGGGAGGTCATGGACCGCACCACCGGTCAGCCGCTGCCCTCTGCCGCATGGCACTACGATGCAGCTTCGGAAAGCGTCATTCTGGATGCACCCGCTGCCTACCACGAATATACGGTCAGCTTCCTCGCCTATCTCATCTGGGACCCTGTGCACATGTACAACTCGGTCATCAACGGCTGGACGGATGTAGAGCATCAGATCCCCTTTGATGTCCGTCAGCCCAAGACCCATAAGTACACGCTGGAACGTCTGCGCCGCTTCCTCGACACCCATTCGTATGTGGACGTGGTGCGGTTTACTACCTTCTTCCACCTGTTCACGCTGGTGTTCGATGAACTGCGCCGCGAAAAATATGTGGACTGGTACGGCTATTCGGCCTCGGTCAGCCCCTACATTCTGGAGCAGTTTGAGCGGGAGGTGGGCTACAAATTCCGCCCGGAATACATCATCGATCAGGGCTATTACAACAACCAGTACCGTGTACCCAGCAAGGAGTTCAAGGACTTCCAGAATTTCCAGTGCCGCGAGGTCAACCGCATCATCCGTGAAATGACCGACATCGTTCACGAATACGGCAAAGAAGCCATGATGTTCCTCGGCGACCACTGGATCGGCACCGAGCCCTTCCGCCCGGAGTTCGCCTGCTCCGGTGTGGATGCCATCGTGGGCAGTGTGGGCAACGGCTCCACCCTGCGCCTGATCTCGGATATCCCCGGCGTGAAGTACACCGAGGGGCGCTTTCTGCCGTACTTCTTCCCGGACACTTTCCACGAGGGCGGCGACCCCATCCGGGAAGCCAAGGAGAACTGGGTGACCGCCCGCCGCGCCATTCTGCGCAGCCCCATCGACCGCATCGGCTACGGCGGCTACCTCAAGCTGGCCTGCGAGTTCCCGGAGTTTTTGACCTATGTGGAAAGCGTCTGCGATGAATTCCGCGAGCTGTACACCAACATCAAGGGCACAACGCCCTATTGCAGCAAAACAGTTGCCGTGCTGAACTGCTGGGGCAAGACCCGCGCATGGGGCTGCCACATGGTGCACCATGCCCTGTACCAGAAGCAGAATTACAGCTATGCGGGCGTCATCGAGGCACTGTCCGGTGCGCCGTTTGATGTGAAGTTCATCAGCTTTGACGATATCAAGGCCGATCCCAAGGTGCTGGATGGCGTAGATGTGCTGCTGAATATCGGCGATGGCGACACGGCGCATACCGGCGGCATCGTCTGGGAAGACCCTGCAATCTCGTCTGCCATCCGGGGCTTTGTGCGGCGCGGCGGCGGACTCATTGGCGTTGGTGAGCCGGGCGGCCACCCGTATCAGGGCCGCTATCTCCAGCTTGCCAGCGTGCTGGGCGTGGAAAAGGAGACCGGCTTCACCCTCAATTACGATAAATACAACTGGGACGAACACCGCGACCACTTTATTCTGGCAGACTGCCCTGACCACGCCGTGGACTTTGGCGAAGGCAAAAAGAGCATCTTTGCACTGGAGGGCACCGAGATCCTGCTCCAGAAGGATAAGGAAGTGCAGATGGCTGTCCACGAATACGGAAAGGGTCGCGGCGTTTATATCAGCGGACTGCCGTACAGCTTTATCAACAACCGTGTACTGCACCGTGCCATCCTCTGGGCGGCACACGATGAGGAGAGCCTGCACCGCTGGTTCAGCTCCAATTACAACGTAGAAGTTCACGCCTACGTCAAAAACGGCAAATACTGCGTGGTGAACAACACCTACGAGCCGCAGGACACCACCGTTTACACCGGCGACGGCAGCAGCTTTGCGCTGCATCTGGATGTCAACGAGATCAAATGGTATAACATGGAAGGTTGATTTTGATAAGATACAGAAGGAGAGCCACGGATGCTGCCTGAATTGAAAGTATTGAATGCCGCCGGTTCGGTTCTGGCACAGGGCAACGGCGTGCTGTGCTACGAACCAGCCTACCAGCCCGGTGATGTGTTGGAACTGACTGTTCCGCAGCCCGGCTATTATGTCATCTGTCTGGATGACGCAATGGGCGAAGAACTGGTCTTTTTCCGAAGCACCGTTTTTCGGCTGGAAGTTCCCTTTGAGGAAGCGCACATCAGTTACAGCCCACGAGCCTTTGCCGGAGAGATGCACTATCTGACCGCACGTCCTGCCACCGCAGACGAGATTTCCTCACCGCGCAATTTGGCGCGGAACCGGTACGACCATCATGATAATACCGGTGTTTTTCCCCATGCTTGGGCAAATGTAGAGACACGCGGTGAATCTGTATTTGCAGCCCGGAACGCCATTGATGGGATCATATCCCCCACCTGCCACGGACGCTATCCGTTCGAGAGCTGGGGGATCAATCGTGACCCGAATGCCTGCTGGATGCTGGACTTCGGGCGGCTTATTCAGGCTGATACGCTGGTGTTGACCACCCGCGCAGATTTTCCGCATGATGCTTGGTGGACACAGGCACGCCTAACGCTGTCCAGCGGCGAAGAACAGATTCTTCCCCTGCAAAAGACCGCCGAAGGACAGCGGTTTGATCTGCATGGTGTCTGGATCACCGGTTTGAAACTGGATCAGCTCATCAAAGCCGATGACCCATCGCCCTTTCCCGCATTGACACAGGTCGAAGTATACGGCCGCAATCTGGATTGACAGATTGATTGATCTTTCATTCAAAGCCGTAAAACTATTCCCATAAAAATTTACCGCCCCGCAACACACCCGATTCATTTTGCCGTTGATTTACCTGGCAAAATCATCGCTGCGCTGCGTAGGCGGTATTTTTCTTTTATGGTCACTTGTCGGGGCAAAGCCCCTCCATCTGCTATCGCAGACCGCGCTGCCGCTTAAAAGTCCCACGGGGGCTTTCATTGCTGCGCAAACACTAATTTTCCGAAGAAAACAAATAATCCGAACCCATCTCCTATCGGAAACAAGTTCGGATCATCTTTGTTTGGTCCGAGTGGCGAGAATCGAACTCACGGCCTCTTGAACCCCATTCAAGCGCGCTACCAAAACTGCGCTACACCCGGATATCGACCGCCGCTTCCCTACCGAAGCGTGGCGACAAGAGATATTATACTCAGGCAAGGCCGTTTTGTCAACAGATTTTTCAATTATTTTTGGTTTTTTCTGAGAAAAGTCTGATTTTTACACGGATACGCGCTTTTTCGTTTTTGCTGTTTTTGTCAGTGGTTTTCCGCTTCTGCGGCGCGCTGCGCGCGGTCGCGTTCCAGCAGCGGGCGCAGGTACTGGCCGGTAAAGCTGCCGGGCACGTCAGCCACCTGCTCCGGGGTGCCCTCCGCTACGATCTCGCCGCCGGCGCTGCCGCCCTCCGGGCCAAGGTCGATGATATGGTCGGCGCACTTGATGAGATCCAGATTGTGCTCGATGACGATGACCGTATTACCCACGTCCACCAGCTTTTGCAGCACTTCGATCAGACGGTGCACGTCTGCAATATGCAGGCCGGTGGTGGGCTCATCCAGAATATACACCGTTTTGCCGGTGCCGCGGCGGGCAAGCTCGTTGGCCAGCTTCACGCGCTGCGCCTCGCCGCCGGACAGGGTGGTGGCGCTCTGCCCCAAGGTGACATAGCCAAGACCCACGTCCAGCAAAGTTTGCAGCTTGCGGGCGATCTTGGGCTGGTTTGCAAAAAACACCACTGCTTCCTCCACGGTCATGTTCAGCACGTCCGCAATGGTCTTTTCCTTATACTTTACTTCCAGCGTTTCGCGGTTGTAGCGCGCGCCCTTGCACACCTCGCAGGGCACATAGACATCCGGCAAAAAGTGCATCTCGATCTGCAAGATGCCGTTGCCCTCGCAGGCTTCGCAGCGGCCGCCCTTGACGTTAAAGCTGAACCGTCCCGGGCCGTAACCGCGCATTTTAGCGTCCTGCGTCTGGGAGAACACAGTGCGGATATCGTTGAACACGCCGGTATAGGTGGCGGGGTTGGAGCGTGGGGTGCGGCCGATGGGCTGCTGGTCGATGCCGATGACCTTATCCACAAATTCCAGCCCCTCTACCCCATCGCACTTGCCGGCACGGGAGCGGGCACCGTTCAGTTCGCTGGCTAGCGTTTTGTACAGAATCTCATTGATAAGGCTGGACTTGCCAGAGCCGGAAATGCCGGTGACACAGATGAACTCCCCCAGCGGGAAGCTGACATCAATGTTGCACAGGTTGTTTTCCCGCGCACCCTTTACAGTCAGGCAGTGGCCGTTGCCGGTGCGGCGGGTCTGGGGCACTGCAATGCGCTTGCGGCCGGAGAGGTAGTCGCCGGTGATGCTGCGCTTGGCCTTGCAGATATCCTTTACGCTGCCTGCGGCTACGATCTCTCCGCCGTGCACACCGGCACCGGGGCCTACGTCCACGATATAATCCGCGCTGCGCATGGTATCCTCGTCGTGCTCCACCACGATGACCGTGTTGCCCAGATCCCGCAGGTTTTTCAGGGTGGCGATGAGCTTATCGTTGTCCCGCTGGTGCAGGCCGATGGAGGGCTCATCCAGCACATAGAGCACGCCGGACAGGGCGCTGCCGATCTGGGTGGTCAGGCGGATGCGCTGGCTCTCGCCGCCGGACAGCGTGCCTGCCGCCCGGGCAAGCGTGAGGTAATCCAGACCCACGCTCTGCAAAAATTGCAGGCGGTTCTTGATCTCCTTCATGATCTGACCGCCGATCTGCTGCTGCTTTTCGGTGAGGTTCGGCTCGTTTTGCTTGATAAATTCCAGCTCGTCCCGGATGGACATCTCACAGAACTGGCTGATGTTCTTATCCCCGATGGTCACGGCAAGCACCACCGGCTTCAGGCGCTGACCGTGGCAGTCCGGGCACTCCACGCCGGACATAAAGCTGCCGATCTCTTCCTTCATCCACTCGCTGTTGGTCTCGCGGAAGCGGCGCTCCAGATTTTCTACAATGCCCTCAAAGGTGTTGTAGTACACCCCGCTGCCGAACTCGTTGGTGCGGTGCATCTCGATCTTTTCACCGTTGGTGCCGTAGAGCAGAGCGTTTACTGCCTCGGTGCTCATCTCCTTGATGGGCGTATCCAGCGTAAAACCGTATTTTTTACCAAGGCCAAGATAATACATCTCGCTCACCGAGCCCTCGGCGTAGTACCAGCCGCTGGCCTTGATGGCGCCTTCCCGGATGGAAAGGCTGCGGTTGGGCAGGATGCGATCCTCATCCACCCGCATAAAAGTGCCAAGGCCGGTGCATTTTTCGCAGGCACCCAGCGGGTTATTGAAGGAGAACAGCCGGGGCGACAGGTCGCTGATGGAGATGCCGTGCTCCGGGCAGGCAAAGTTCTGGCTGAAGGTCATGCACTCGCCGCCAATGACGTCCACCTCGGCCACGCCGCCGGTAAGCGCCAGCGCGGTCTCCAGCGAATCCGCCAGACGGCTGCGGATGCCCTTGCGCAGGGCAAGGCGGTCCACCACGATCTCCACCGTGTGCTTGATGTTCTTTTCCAGACTGATTTCCTCGTCCAGATCATACAGATTGCCGTCGATTTTCACGCGGGCATAACCGGCGCGGCGGGCAGCGTCCAGCTCCTTCTGCTGGGTGCCCTTGCGCTGACGCACCACCGGAGCCAAAATCTGGAACTTGGTGCCCTCCTCCAGCTTGAGAACAGCATCTACCATCTCGTCTACGGTCTGCTGGCTGATGACCCGCCCGCAAACCGGGCAGTGCGGCACGCCGATGCGGGCGTACAGCAGGCGCAGATAATCGTAGATCTCGGTCACGGTGCCCACGGTGGAGCGGGGGTTGTGGCTGGTGGTCTTTTGGTCGATAGAGATGGCCGGTGAAAGGCCGGTGATCTCGTCCACGTCCGGCTTATCCATCCGTCCCAGAAACATCCGGGCGTAGCTGGAAAGGCTTTCCACATAGCGGCGCTGGCCGTCCGCGTAGATGGTATCGAAAGCCAGACTGGACTTGCCCGAGCCGGAAAGGCCGGTCATGACGATCAGCTTTTCCCGCGGGAGGGTCAGGTTGATATTTTTCAGGTTGTGCTCGCGGGCACCCTTGATGATAATTTTATCGTTTGCCAAGGTATTTTCTCCCTTTTCGTTGTGTCTGTGCATGGTTCTGTTTGCGCTCGGTCTCGGCGGCGGAGTCCACGGTGGGGTTCTCGCCCCGGCGCAGGCGGTCGATCTGATCCCGCAGGAAGGCTGCGTGTTCAAATTCCAGCAGCTTCGCGGCCTCCTTCATCTCCCGGGTCAGGCGCTCAATGGCGGCTTCCCGCTCCATTTTGCCCATGCGGCGGGTGTTGCGCTTGGCGTTTTCGGCCTTATCGCTGATCTCGATGCTGTCCGCAATGGCCTTGACGATGGTCTTGGGCACGATGCCGTGTTCCTCATTATAGGCCATCTGGATGGCGCGGCGGCGCTCGGTCTCGGTGATGGCGCGCTCCATGCTGTCGGTCACCACATCGGCATACATGATGACCATGCCCTCCGCGTTGCGGGCGGCGCGGCCAATGGTCTGGATCAGGCTGGTCTCGCTGCGCAGAAAGCCCTCCTTGTCGGCATCCAGAATGGCCACAAGGCTCACCTCCGGCAGGTCCAGACCCTCGCGCAGCAGATTGATGCCCACCACCACGTCGATGTTGCCTAGGCGCAGATCCTTGATGATCTCCATGCGCTCGAAGGTATCCACCTCGTGGTGCATATACTTGACCTTGATTCCCTGCTCGGTAAGGTAATCGGTGAGATCCTCGGCCATCTTTTTGGTCAGGGTAGTCACAAGTACCCGCTCCTGCCGCTGGATGCGGGCGTTGATCTCGCCCAGAAGATCCACCACCTGCCCTTCCACCGGGCGCACCGAGATGACCGGGTCCAATAGGCCCGTGGGACGGATGACCTGCTGCGCCACCTGCGAGCTGTTCCGGCGCTCGTATTCGCCGGGAGTGGCAGAGACAAAGATCATCTGGTTGAGCTTGGACTCCACCTCCTCAAATTTCAGGGGACGGTTATCGAAGGCGGACGGCAGGCGGAAGCCATACTCCACCAACGTTTTCTTGCGGGCGTAGTCGCCGCCGTACATGGCGCGCACCTGCGGCAAGGTGACATGGCTCTCGTCCACGAAGAGCAGAAAATCCTCCGGGAAGTAATCCAGCAAGGTGGTAGGCATACTGCCCGGCGCACGGCCGGACAGCACCGCCGAGTAGTTCTCGATGCCCTTGCAGATGCCCACCTCGTTCAGCATCTCGATATCGTAGTTGGTGCGCTGGGCGATGCGCTGCGCTTCGATGAGCTTGCCCTCGGCGGTGAACTGTTTGACCTGCGCGTCGCACTCGGCGCGGATCTTTTCCAGCGCAGCGGCCTTTTTTTCGGCGCTGACGATATAGTGGCTTGCCGGGAAGATGGCAACGTGCTTGACCACGTTCTGCTTGGAGCCGGTCAGGGGGTTGAACTCGGTAATGCGGTCGATCTCGTCCCCGAAAAATTCCACCCGGATGGCAAGCTCGCTCATATAGGCCAGATAGATATCCACCGTATCGCCGTGCACCCGGAACTTATTGCGTACAAAATTCACGTCGTTGCGCTCGTATTGTAATGTGACCAGCTTTTTGCACAGCTCGTCCCGCTCCAATTGCATCCCCGGGCGCAGGCTAATGACCATACTGCGGTAGTCGATGGGGTCGCCCAGCGAGTAGATGCAGGACACCGAGGCCACAATGATGACGTCCCGCCGCTCGGAAAGCGCCGCCGTGGCTGAGTGGCGCAGGCGGTCGATCTCGTCGTTGATGGCGCTGTCCTTTTCAATATAGGTATCGGTGCTGGGGATGTAGGCCTCCGGCTGGTAGTAGTCGTAGTAGCTGACGAAGTATTCCACCGCATTGTTGGGGAAAAACGAGCGGAACTCGGTACACAGCTGCGCCGCCAGCGTTTTGTTGTGCGCCAGCACCAGCGTAGGGCGGTTGCACTGGGCTATGACGTTGGCCATGGTAAAGGTTTTGCCGCTGCCGGTCACGCCCAGCAGGGTCTGGCAGCGGTCGCCCCGCTGCACCCCCTCCACCAGCTGCGCGATCGCCTGAGGCTGGTCGCCGGTGGGGGCATAGTTCGACACCAGCTCAAATTTTTCCTCTGCCATCGTTTTCTCCCTTCTGCACATATAACCACAATCTGTTGTTGTTTCAAGTTGTATTATAGCACGCACATTTTATAATGTAAACAGTTTTTTGTTTTACGGCCAGAACAGCGTACCGGTCTTGAAGTCGTAGATGGGCAGGCGGTTGGCGTCCCGC
Organism: uncultured Faecalibacterium sp.; assembly: GCA_934524985.1. Lineage (GTDB taxonomy): Bacteria > Bacillota > Clostridia > Oscillospirales > Ruminococcaceae > Faecalibacterium. Next base: position 172,149 of record CAKSYT010000002.1, read on the forward strand.
ATGGAAAAATACTCGGTGTCGGTCAGAATAAAGTGATCCAGCAGGTGCACATTTACCAGCCCCAGCGCCCGGGCAATGCTGCCGGTAGCGTCCATATCTTCCAGCGAGGGCAGCGCCACCCCGTTGGGGTGGTTGTGGCAAAGCACCACGGCATCCGTGCCGCCCTTGATGGCGGCAGCCACCACGTTTTTGATATCCAGACTGACCCGGTCGGAGGTGCCCTCCCGCAGCCAGACGGCGGCGCGCACCCGCTTGCGGCTGTCCAGACTGACCAGCATGGCGCGCTCGTAGTCCGACCACGCAAACTTTGCCATCAGGTAGCTGCCCATCTGCTCGGTGGTCTTGATGCAGCGGGTGGTGCTGGTGCGGCTGCGGCCATAGTACCGGCTGATCTGGGGCAGCAGATGCAGCATCCGGGCGGTAGAGGGGCCCACGCCCTCCACGGTGCACAGTTCTTCCTCGCTGGCCTCCAGCACCGCCGCGAAATCCCCGAACCGGTCGATCAGGTCATGGGCGATGCCGTTGGTATCCTTTTGGGCATTGGTCAGGTAAAGCACATATTCCAGCGCCTCGTGCTCGGCCAGACTGTCCAGCCCGTAGCTCTGCACCCGCTCCCGCATCCGCTGGCGATGTCCCTTGTGCCGTTTATTCTCTGCCATGGCGGTACTCCTTTTTTCTATGTTCTCTCCTTATAGTACCCATTTTGCGGCGCAAACACAAGCGTTCTGCAAAAATAACCCGGATTTTACGCCGGAATGCGCGTTGACTTCCCGCCCCGCCTGTATTACTATAAAAGCATGATTCTGACAAAAACGATGAGGATAGCTTTATGAAACAATTTACTGCCACCGCCAACGACGACGGCGTGCGTCTTTCGCGCTTTGTGCAGAGCGTGACCCGCGATTTTCCCACCAGCCTGCTGTACAAGAGTTTCCGCAACAAGCGGGTGAAGGTGAACGGCAAAAAAGCCGCACCGGAGTACCGTTTGCAGGCGGGGGATCTGATCGAGCTGTACATCAACGACGAGTTTTTCCCGCCCGAGGGTGCAAAGCCGGTGCAGAAGGCTGCCCCAAAAAAGCAGCCCAACCAGCCCAAGGTGACCGTCATCTACGAGGACGAAAATCTTGCGGTGCTGTACAAACCCACCCATCTGCTGTGCCACAGCGACCGCACCGGTGATGCCAATCTGGTGGACGCCTTTACCCAGTACCTGACCCAGAAGGGCGAATACGACCCCCACGGTGAGAACCGTTTCAAGCCCGGCATCTGCAACCGGCTGGACCGCGGCACCGAGGGGCTGGTGATCGCCGCCAAGAACTACGCCGCCCTGCGGGACATGAACGAGATCATCCGCACCGACCTGCTGAAGAAGGAGTACTACACCATCACGGTAGGCATCCCCCAGTCCGGGCGGTTCACCGCATGGTGGGAGCACGACGAAAAGAACAACAAGGTCAGCATCCACGCCCATCAATCTCAGGACGAGCGCCGCAAGCAGATCATCACGGATGTGGACGTGCTGCGCACCGCAGGCCCCTTTGCCCTGTGCAAGATCGGCCTTGTCACCGGGCGCACCCACCAGATCCGCGCCCATCTGGCCTATCTGGGCAAGCCGGTGCTGGGCGATATCAAATACGGCAACCGCAAGATGAACGAGCGCACCGGCACCAAAACACAGGCGCTGTGCGCCGTGCGCATCAGCTTTCTGGATGTGCCGGAGGAAAACACCCTGCACTACCTTTCCGGCAAGGTCATCAAGCTGAAAGACCCGCAGATCTTACAGCAGTTCGATGCACTGGATAAGTGCAAAACGGAATCTGCCAAGGAAAAGCAGGCTACAACTGAGAGATAAAACAATAAAACATAAAATGGCACCCTATACCAGTGGATTCCCGGTATAAGGTGCCATTCTTTTTACACAGACTACTGCTACCTATCTTACTGCACAAGTGTACCTGCTGCGATACAACCAACCGATGCAATCTGCCCCAGTGTAATCATAATACCGCCTGCTGACATGAAATAGGTTTTCAATGTATCCTGTGCCAACGGCAGATTGCTTCCATCTGCTGCTGGTTGATATTTTTCAGGATTCTCATTCTGCAGTTTCTTGCTGATTGTCCCACGGTAAATACTCGAAGCCAGCGCGCACATAATGCCGCCTAAAAAGCCAATGCCCATCATGGCAACATTTGCATCCCCGCCGCCAGTAAGATATTCCATTTCTTCTGCGCACAATACTGTATATTTCTCCGGATATTTCATAAAGTTCTGTCCTCCCCTTATTTCTTCTTTGCACCTTCAAAAATATTTGCAATCGTAATGCCCGCACCTACCAAGATACACACACTTGATGCGGTAAAACCTGCTAGTGAAACCGCGCCCAGCGGCGATGTCGCCAACTCCCATTTGGTGTCTTCTACCAGCTGTTTACGCTTTGCAGGGTCTGCATCCGGCAGGTACTTTTCCGGGCATTCTGCTTTTTTCCTGTTTCGGATGTTCTCGCCGTTTACCACATAAAGAATCGACGATATCGCAATTCCCGCTAGTCCACCAGCAGCCAGCGCCAGCATGAAATCCACATCGCTTCCACCGCTGGTATACTCTAGTTCTTCTTCTGCCAGCATATCATACGACTTTGGGTAATTCAGCATTTTCATTCCTCCAATCGTTTTTGCCAGACCACATAGATAGAGTTATATACCCTATCGTTTCGCTTGTTATTATAGAGTTTATAACTCTATTTGTCAAGTTTCTTTTCAATATCCTTATACTTATTGTGTAAGGTGGTGAAAGCATGCACTATAATGAGCGGATACGAGAGATTCGGGAAGACCATTTTCTGACACAGCAGAAAATTGCCGACCTTTTGCATGTCGGTCAGCGCACTTATTCCGACTATGAAAGCGGCAAGACCCGCATTCCCATTGATAATCTGCTCATCCTTGCAAAGTTCTACAATGTATCTATGGATTATATTTCCGGAGCCAGTGATATCAGAAAAGAATACCCTAAACAGTAAAAGCCTCCCGCATCGTTTCCGATGTGAGAGGCTTTTGCATACTCAAAGTATCAATTATTCTCTTTTTCCTGTTTCTCCTACTCTATTACAATATATTTGGAACCAGATATGGCAGCCAGACCGTTGTTTTTGCCCCACAGGGGGTGTTCTGCCCGAACACTGCCCTGCCGCCATGAGCGGCGGCGATCTGCTGCACTACATACAAGCCAAGGATATGGGGCGCATTTTCGGCAGGCTCCGCAGCGTTCAGTGCTGCCAGAACGGCAGGGGGATAGCCGATGCCGTCATCTGCCACGGTCAGGCAGAAGCGCTCCCCTACCCGCCGGGTGTGCACGGTAATGTTCACCGGCTCTGGGTTATGCCGGACGCTGTTGTTCAGCAGATTTTCCAACAGCCGTGCCAGCAGCGCCTCGTCCACCGAAATCACCGTCTGCTCTGCCGGTTCTTCCTGTTCCAGCGTGATCTCGCAGTGCTCTGCCAGCGGGCTTTCACAAAACTGCGCCACCAGCTGCCGGAACAGCGGCCCTGCCCGGAGGTCTTTCCGGCGCAGGGGCTGGGCACCGTATTCCAGCTTACTGGTCAGGTTCAGGTCATCAATGAGGGTGCGCAGCTTTTCGCACTGGGTGCGGATGCCGGTCGCTTTCTGCCGGGAACTGTCCGGCAAAAGGGCGTCCTGTTCCAGCTGCTCCGCCCAGCCTAAGATCAACGCCAGCGGGGTGCGCACGTCATGGCTGACCCCCGCGATCCACTGGGTGCGGGCGTTATCCCGCCGGGCCAGCATCTCGTTTTTGGCTTGCAGCTGCGCCCCGGTCCGGTTCAGCTTTTCTGCCAGTTCCCCGGCAAAACCATCGGTAGGCAGCCGGACGGTCTGCCCCTGCGCCAGTGCATCCAGACCGTTTGCCACGGTCTCCAGCCGCTTTGCGCCCCGCCAGCTCAGCCAGAAGCAGAGCGCCAGACCCAGCAGAAGCAATCCCAGCGCTGCCGCCGGGAGCACCCGCACCATGCTCAGGGCAAAGTCCGGTGAGCCGTAAATGCTGTACTTCCACAGGCTCCCCTTCGGCAGCCCGATGACGAACAGTCCGTAGGGTTCTGTCCAGCAGAACACCGGGTAATCTGCCAGATACCAGCGGGCAAATTTGGCGATATCGCCGGGAGTGTAGGCGTGGTTCAGTTCCTGTGGCAGACCGTAGTTCCAGCGGATGTTTCCCGCATCGTCCAGCACCATCGCCCACTCGTAGCCGTCCATCCATTCCTGCGGGGTATGCTCTGCCCCAAAGGCAAGCCCTTCTGCCGTTTCCACCATGGAATCCGCAATTTCGCTGGAAGAGTGCTCCCGCTGCGGCAGGCGGCAGCCCTCCTGCCAGCCCAGCCAGCCCAGCACCGCAACACCGGAAAACAGCAGCAGCAAAACAATGCCCACCGCCGCCAGCACATACCGCCGGATCAGACGCACAAAGGTTTTCATGCTTCTTCCCCCTTTGTCAGCTTATAGCCGATACCCCGCACCGTCCGCAGAAACTGCGGTGCGCCGGGTTCAGCTTCCAGCTTCTCCCGCAGATGCCGGATATGTACGCCCAGACTGTTCTCGCAGCCATAGTAATCTGCGCCCCAGACCGCAGCACAAAGGGCATCGTAGGTAACGATATGTCCCCGGTTCTCTGCCAATTTCCGCAGCAGCGCCAGCTCGGTGGCGGTCAGCGCCAATGTTTTGCCCTCCGGCAGAGTGACAATGGCATCGTTCAGGTCTACGCACCGCTCCCCCAGCTGCAAAGGTGCCGGTTTTGCACGGGACAGCTCTGCCCGGTACGCCCGCTGCAAAATATGCTGCACCCGCAGCAGCAGTTCCTGCATCAGAAAGGGCTTGGTCAGGTAGTCGTCTGCGCCGAGACCCAGCCCAAACAGACGGTCGGCATCTGCATCCCGTGCGGAGAGGAACAGTGCCGGAACATCCGCTTTTGCCCGCAGCGCCCGGAACAGCGAAAAGCCGTCCCCATCCGGCAGGTTGATATCCAAGATCATCAGCTCCGGCTGTTCTGCCGCAAAGCAGGCGCGGGCACTCCCGCAGCTTTGGGCAGTTCTGATATGGCCATATCCTGCGCCCCGCAGCTGCTCACACAGCAGTGCCAGCAGTTCGGTGTTGTCGTCCACAATGAGAAGCTTTGCATCATAAATGGTATCCATAAGGGCAGTTCTCCTTTCCCGCCTTTACTATACCACACTTTTTGCGCCGCAGCGGGAAACGCCTGCAAATTTAAGGGTAAATTAAGCTGCGCTTCCGGTCAGTTTAAGGCAGCGGGTGTATTCTGGCATCGTTCCGAAAACCATGAATGCGAAAGGAGACCATTTATGAAACCTGTGATCGAGACCCATGCCCTTTGCAAAAGCTACCATGGCCGTCCGGTGGTGGATCATTTGAACCTGACTGTCCCGGAGGGCTGTGTCTACGGCTTTTTAGGCCCCAACGGTGCGGGCAAATCCACCACCATGAAGATGCTGCTGGGGCTTGTACACCCCACCGGCGGCAGCGTGGAACTGCTGGGGCACACCCTGAACGAAGCAAACCGCATTGCTCTGCTGCGGCAGACCGGTAGTTTAATAGAATCCCCCTCCGGTTACCTGCACCTGACTGCCCGGGAAAACCTTTCCATCGTGGCTGACCTGAAGGATGTGGACCGGAAGGACATCAGCCGGGTGCTGGAGATCGTGCACCTGACCAAGGACGCTGACCGGAAGGTGGGGCAGTATTCCCTTGGTATGAAGCAGCGGCTGGGCATTGCTATGGCGCTGCTGGGCAACCCCAAACTGCTGATTTTAGACGAACCCACCAATGGTCTGGACCCGGCGGGTATTCAGGAGATGCGCAGCCTGATCGCCTCCATGCCGCAGACCACCGGAGCCACCGTGCTGATCTCCAGCCACCTGCTGGGCGAGATCGAGCAGATGGTGGATCAGGTGGGCATCCTGAACCACGGCAGGCTGCTGTTCGAGGGTTCTTTGCAGCAGCTGCAAAAGCACAGCCGGGGCGGCATTCTGCTGCGGGTGCTGGACGCCCCCAAAGCCGCAGCCGTCCTGAAGCAGCAGGGAGTAAAAGCCGCTGCACCGGCAGATCAGCCGGGCACCCTGCAGCTGCCCCCGCTGCCGGACGAAGCGCTGGCGGCACTGGTCTGCACCCTTGCCGAAAGCGGCGTGGGTGTGGTTGGACTGACGGCCCAGACAAAGAGCCTTGAGGACATCTTCCTCAGCCTGACCCAGACCAGCGGGGAGGTGGCGTAAGATGGCAGCTTTCCGTGCAGAACTGCAAAAATCCCACCATCGGCACGACCTTGCTCTCTGCCTGCTCATTCCCGGCATTGTCGTGCTGTGGGTGGGCGGCCTTGCCCCGGCAGACCCGGAGGAGCTTGCCAACGGTTACAGTGCCCTGCTTTACAGCCTGCCCGTCATTGAGGCCATTCTGATGCCGGTGATGATGGCAGTGCTGGCCTGCCGGCTGTGGGATATGGAGATCAAAGGCAACACCGCCAAGCTGCTCTACACCCTGCAGAGCCGCCGCAGCCTGTTTGCAGGCAAGGCGGTCTTTGGGGTGCTGGAAGTTCTGCTGGTCACGGTGCTGGAGCTGGCCTGCGTTCCGGTGCTGGGGCGCGTTCATGGTTATACCGAAGCCTTTCCCACAGGGCAGCTATGCTATCTGTTCGTCTGCACGCTGGCTGTGGACGCAATGCTCTTCTTTGGGGAATTTCTGCTGATGCTGTGGGTGGGCAATCCCCTGCCGGCGCTCTGCGTGGGCATCGTAGGGGCACTGGTGGGGCTGTTCTCTGCTTTTATGCCGCCGCTTGCCAGTTACTTTGTACCCTTTGGGTACTACATCCCTCTGAGCGCCTACGAAGTGGCAAACTGGGACAAGGCCACCCACACCGTCACCTACGGCACCCGCCCCTTCAACTGGGGGCTGCTGGCCTTCACCCTTGCGCTGGGCGCTGTGCTGTTTGCCCTTGCGTGGCGCAAGGCACAGGACGAGGAGGTATAAAACCATGCTGAAACGCTGTATTCTTGCGGAGAACCGCAAACTCCACGCATCCCCCATCTGGGCAATGTTCTTTGTGCTGCCCATTCTTTCGGCCACCTATGGCACCTTCAATTATCTGCAGAATCTCGAGATCCTCACCGACGGCTGGTATAGCCTGTGGACCCAGCACACCCTGTTTTATTCCATGCTCTTCTTCCCTGCCATGGTAGCCACCTATGCTGCCTACTTGTGGCGGCTGGAGCATCTGGGGCACAACTGGAATCTTATCATGGCAAGCCCCGTGCCGCCGCTGGACCTGTTTGCCGCAAAGTTTGCGGTGGTGACAAAGCTGGCGCTGCTGACCCATGCGTTTGTGTTTGCGCTGTTCGTGTTCTGCGGCAAGGTATTTGCCCATCTGCCCGGGCTGCCGCCGGTCACCTTACCTCTGTTTTTACTGCGGGGACTGCTGGGTGCGCTGGCTGTCATTGCCGCACAGCTGGTACTGGCCATGGTCATCCGCAGCTTTGCCGTGCCCATTTTTCTGGGGCTGCTGGGCGGCATTACCGGCATCTTTATCAGCTCCAAAGGCTTTGGAATCCTGTGGCCCTATTCCCTGATGCAGCTCGGTATGAACTCCAACAAAAGCGCGGATGCTCTGGCTGGCAGCTACGGGCTGTTTGCCTTCAGCTGCATCTTCTGGCTGGGGACGATGTTCCTTCTGGCATGGCAGCTTTTGCGCCGGGAGGATGTGCGGGCATAAGGCACGGCAGCGCGCAGAACGGTCACGCAAAAATGACCATATAATATAATTTTTGCATCGCTGACAGACAGAAAAACCTCCCCATGCAGTTGCCCTGCACGGGGAGGTTTTGTTATAAGGGAATCGGAGCGTTGCCTCAGCGCTTATACTTTGCGGCGGTCTGCAAACGCTGCATGGCACGGTCCAGCGCGATCTTGCTCTGGTAATACTCGTGCATGCTCTGCTTATGCTGCAGGCGTTCCTCGGCGCGGATGCGGGCGGCCTCGGCACGGTTCTTGTCGATGTCCTCCGGGTTTTCGGCGCTGTCCACCAGCACCATCACATAGGCGGGGGTCACTTCAGCAATGCCGTCACCCACCAGCACATCCCGGGCTTTGCCGTCCACCACAAAGTGGAGGATGCCCATGTGCAGCGCCACCAGAACCGGGTTATGCCCGGCCTGTACGCCGTAGATGCCGTCACTGATGGGCAGGGTGAGATCCTCGCAGTCGCCCTGATAGAACTCGCCGCTGGACGCTGTGATGCTCAGCATGAACTTGTTCATCAGACGGCACCGCCCTTTTCCTCAGCCAGCTTCTTTTCTGCCTTTTCGCGTGCTTCCTCCAGCGTACCTACGTTGAAGAATGCCCACTCCGGCAGGTCATCCGCCTTGCCGTCCACGATGGCGGCAAAGCTGCGCACAGTGTCCTTCAGGGGCACATACTTGCCCTTGAGGCCGGTAAAGTTCTCAGCCACAGCAAAGGGCTGGGACAAAAACTTTTGCAGCTTGCGGGCGCGCATGACGGTCAGCTTGTCGTTCTCGTCCAGCTCGTCCATGCCCAGAATGGCAATGATGTCCTGCAGCTCCTGATAGCGCTGCAGAATGGACTGCACCTTGCGGGCTACGCGGTAGTGCTCCTCGCCCACGATGTCCGCCTCCAGAATGCGGGAGGTGGAAGCCAGCGGGTCCACAGCCGGGTAGATGCCCTGCTCCACGATCTTACGGGACAGCACGGTGGTGGCGTCCAGATGGGCAAAGGTGGTGGCGGGGGCGGGGTCGGTCAGGTCATCGGCAGGCACATAGACGGCCTGCACCGAGGTGATGGAGCCGTCCTTGGTGGAGGTGATGCGCTCCTGCAGAGCGCCCAGCTCGTTGGCCAGCGTGGGCTGGTAGCCCACGGCAGAGGGCATACGGCCCATCAGGGCCGAGACCTCACTGCCGGCCTGCACGAAACGGAAGATGTTATCAATGAACAGCAGCACGTCCTTGTGGGTCTCCTCACGGAAGTACTCTGCCATGGTCAGGCCGGTCTCGGCCACGCGCATACGGGCTCCCGGGGGCTCGTTCATCTGACCAAAGACCAGTGCGGTCTTGTCCAGCACGCCGGAGGCGTTCATCTCGCCCCACAGGTCACAGCCCTCGCGGGAGCGCTCGCCCACGCCGGTAAAGATGGAGTAGCCGCCGTGCTCGGTGGCCACGTTATGGATCAATTCCTGGATCAGCACGGTCTTGCCCACGCCGGCGCCGCCGAACAGGCCGATCTTGCCGCCCTTGGCGTAAGGTGCCAGCAGGTCGATGACCTTGATGCCGGTCTCCAGGATCTCAGTTGCGGGCTTCTGCTCTGCAAAGCCGGGTGCCTTGCGGTGGATGGGCCAGTGCGGCAGCTCGTCCACGGCACCCTTGCCGTCAATGGGGCGGCCCAGCGGGTCGAACATACGGCCCAGTGTGCCCTCGCCCACAGGGGCGGTCAGGCCGTGGCCGGTAGCTTCCACCGGCATCCCCTTGCCCAGACCCTCGCTGGCAGAAAGCATGATGCAGCGCACCGTGGTCTCGTTGACGTGCTGCGTCACCTCCATGGTGCGCTCGGTGCCCTCTGCGGTCACGGTAAGCGCCTCCTGCAGGGCAGGCAGCCTGCCGGCGGTGAACTGCACATCCACCACGGGGCCTGCTACGCGAATAATAGTTCCCTGTATCATTTGGATTGCCTCTTGTCAAATCTTGTTTGTCCAACGAACCCTCTCCGTCATCGCTGCGCGATGTCAGAGAAAGTTCCTTTATTATGTCCGATCCTGCACGGCAGCTGCGCCGCCGATGATCTCGGTGATCTCCTGCGTAATGGAGCCCTGACGGGTGCGGTTGTATTCCAACTGCAAGTCCCGGATCATATCATTGGCGCTCTTGGTAGCGGAATCCATGGCGGTCATGCGGGCGCTCTGCTCGGCGCAGAAACTCTCGGTCATGGCACCAAAGATCATGCCGTGCATATAGATGGGTGCGATCTGCTCGAACACCGTCCATGCGTCCGGCACCAGCTCCACCTCGCCCTTGGGGTCGCCCAGACCCTTGGGAGCAGGCTGTAAAAACCGCCGGTCCAGCGGCAGCAGACGTTCCATGACAGGCTCACTGGTAAGGGCGTTCTGGATCTTGGTGTAGACGATGTAGATCTCGTCCAGCTTGCCGGACTTGAAGTCATCAATGGCGTCCACCGTGATGTCGCGGGCACGCTGCAAGGTGGGTGCGGTTGCGCTGTAACGGAACTCCTCCACAAGGCGGGGGTCCCGGTGGCGCAGGGCGCGGTAGCCCACCTGACCAATGACGTAAAAGCGGTCATTGGGGTCTGCGTGCTCCCGCAAAAACTTGAGCAGGTTCTGGTTATAGGCACCTGCCATGCCCTTATCGGCAGTAAGCACCAGATACGCCCGCCGGGGGTTTTCCAGATTCCGCTCGTGGAAGAAGGGGTGCTCCGGCTCCTCCGGCAGATGCGGCACAACACGGGAGATGGTATCCCGCATACGGTTGAAGTAGGGGGACACATTCTGGTAGTTCTGCCGTGCCTTGCGCAGCTTGGACGAAGAGATCAGGTACATGGCATTGGTGATCTTCATGGTATCCTGAATGCTCTCGATGCGCTCCTTCAGCAGCTTACTGGACGACATGGTCATTGCCTCCCGCATAAGCTTTCCAAGCGTTCAGGATGGCATCCACCCGGTCGGGCTCCAGCTTGCCGTCGGCATCGATCTTCTGCATGGTGCCGGAGACGTCTGCACGGAACTGCCGCACAAAGGCAGCGGTCTTTTCCCGCTGCTCTGCGGTGGGCAGGGTGTCCAGCAGGCCGTGGGAAGCCAGCACCAGAATGACCACCTGCTCGGCATCGGACTTGGGCTGGCACAGCGGCTGCTTGAGCATTTCCATCAGTGCCTTGCCGTGCTCCAGCTGGCGGCGGGTCTCGGCGTCCAGATCGGAACTGAACTGTGCAAAGGATTCCATCTCCTTATACTGTGCCAGCTCGATACGCAGGTTTGCGTTGGCCTTTTTCATAGCCTTGGTCTGGGCAGCGCCGCCCACACGGGAAACCGACAGACCCACGTTGACAGCCGGGCGGTTGCCGGCGTTGAACAGGGCGCTCTCCAAGAAGATCTGACCATCGGTGATGGAGATGACGTTGGTGGGGATGTAGGCCGAAACATCGCCGGCCTGCGTCTCTACGATGGGCAGTGCAGTGATAGAGCCGCCGCCCAAATCATCCCGCATACGGCAGGAGCGCTCCAGCAGACGGGAGTGCAGATAGAACACATCGCCGGGGTAAGCCTCACGGCCCGGGGAGCGGCGCAGCAGCAGCGAGATGGCACGGTAGGCCACCGCGTGCTTGGACAGGTCATCATAGACAATGAGCACGCTCTTGCCCTTGGCCATGAAGTACTCGGCCAGTGCAGTGCCCGCATAGGGAGCAATGTACTGCAGCGGGGCAGAATCCGACGCGGTAGCTGCCACAATGGTGGTATAGCTCATAGCGCCGTGCTTTTTCAGGTCCTCGGCCACGCGGGCGATGGAGGAAGCCTTCTGCCCGATGGCAACATAGATGCACAGCACATCCTTGTCCTTCTGGTTCAGGATGGCATCGGTCGCAATAGAGGTCTTACCGGTCTGGCGGTCGCCGATGATCAGCTCGCGCTGACCGCGGCCGATGGGGAACATGGAGTCGATGGCCAGAATACCGGTGTGCAACGGGGTGTCTACGCTCTGGCGCTCCAGAATACTGGGTGCCTGCTTCTCAATGGGGTTGTAGCCCTCGGCCTCGATGGGGCCTTTGCCGTCGATGGGCTCGCCCAGCGGGCTGATGACACGGCCCAGAAAAGCATCGCCCACCGGGATGCCGGCGCGCTTGCCGCTGCGGGTGACCATGGTGCCCACACCAACGGTCTCGGCACCATCGAACAGCATAACGCCCAGCTGTTCCGGCTCCACGCTTTCCACCATGCCCTTGGCACCGTTTTCAAAGGTGACGATCTCGCCGTACACAGCGCGGTTCATGCCGTCAATGTGCACGATGCCATCGGCAGAGGAGATGACCACACCGCCCTCTGCGGAGGTCTCGGCGGGCTTGTAGTCCTCGATGCGGGTCTTGAGGGTGGCCAGCGAAGGCTTGCCCTCCATCATCTTGTCCAGCTGATGACGGCCGGAATTGTCGAACACGCGGTCGCCCACCTGCAGAACATAGCCGGAAAGCAGGCTCTCGTCCACGGTGATATTCAGGATGACCTCGGTGGCGTCATACAGCTTTTTGATCTCCGACTTGATGCGGTTCAGATCTTTTTCGCGGAGCTTATGAGCGCAGCGCAGGCCGGCCTTGACGATGCGGTTATCCGCAAAAAATTCACGACTGAATTCAGTTGCCATTGCCTGCACCTGCTTTCTGCAGCAGATCGTCCAGCAGCTGAGCATCATCCTGGGCGGTCAAATTATGTTTCAAAAGCTTTTCGCACATGGAGCGTGCCAGTGCCGTAGCCTGTGCATCTGCTTCCCGCAGCTTGTTCTGGCGCTCGATCTCCACAGCAGCCTTACCGGCAGCCACGATCTCATCGGCCTGCTTCTGCGCGTCGGCCAGCAGCTGCTGCTTTTCCACCTCGGCCTGCTTTTCGTAGGCTGCGCGGCGGGCTGCGGCTTCGTTGTCCACATTACGCAGCTTGTCCTGCGCGGTCGTAAGCGCTGCGGCGGCCTCGGTCTTGGAGGTCTGTGCCGCTGCAATGTCTGCCTCGATCATCTTCTGGCGCTGATCCAGCACGTTCTGGATGGGCTTGAACAAAAACTTGCGCAGCAGCACATACAGGATCAGGACATCCACCACGGTCCACAGCAGGTTCAAATCCAACTTCAGCATTCGTCCACGCCTCCGTTACTGGCCCAGGAACAGGATGATCAGCAGTGCAACGACGAAGCCGAAAATTGCGGTACCTTCTGCCAGAGCAGCGCCCAGCAGCAGGTTCGTCTGGATCTTGCCGGAAGCTTCCGGCTGGCGGGAGATTGCCTCCGTTGCCTTACCAGTTGCAATACCAATGCCAATACCGCCGCCAATACCGGTCAGCGCTGCAATGCCAGCGCCCAGAGCTACCAAACCACTCATAGTTCTATCTCCTTTATAATTACAGTTTTAAATGTGTTGTTTATTCCTCGCCGCCGATGCTCTCTTTCATAAACAGTGCGGTCAGGAACACGAAAACATAGGTCTGGATCAGACCATCGAACAGGTCAAAATACAGGCTGAACACCGCCGGGACGAACACCGGCACCACCAGCTTGAGCAGTTCCATAATAACGAACGCGCCCAGCACATTGCCGAACAGTCGCATGCACAGACTGGTGGGACGAATGGCGATCTCGAGGATGTTCATGGGGGTCATGATGGGGGTAGGGGCTGCAAGGCTCTTGAGAAAGCCCACGCCGCCCCGGGCGCGAACGCCCGAATACTCGATAAGCACGATGCTCATCAGTGCCAGCGCAGCGGTCACGTCCAGATCCTTTGTGGGGGGCTTTACGCCGAACACACCGATCACGTTGGAGCAGGCAATGTACAGCGCCACTGTCATCAGATACGGCACATAGCGGCTGCCCTCCTTGCCCAGCAACCCTTCAAAGAAGTTTTTGCCAAGGGAGTACAGCGCTTCCAGTGCTGCCTGACGCTTGCTGATGTGATCCACCTTCAGGTTGCGGGTAAGCAGGATGGAGCCCACCACCAGCAGCAGCATGATCACCCAGCTGATGACCACCGATTCCGGGATCTGCAGCGGGCCGACCTTGACATACTCCACGGTAAGTTCTTCCATCAGAGCCTGCGTCAATTTGTTCATTTGCTTTTCCTCCTTCCTGCAGGGATAGGGGTCTGCGGGCGGGAGCCGGATGTGCGGCGCATCCCCGGCCGAGGATCTGCCGCACGCCCTTGCTCCGCGCCCCTTCACACCTTCTTATCGCGCGAAGAAAAGACTGTATACCGTGAAAAAAGCAAGGAAGGCGCTGCCTGAATGCTGTCTGCGCCCTCCCCTTTCTTTGTCGGTTTCGTCTTTTTTCGTTGTGTATAATAGTACGATTGCACAAAATTGGCAAGGGTATTTGTGCACATTCTACATTTTACCCGGTAGCATTGCACCGGCAAAACAAAACTGTTGTACATGGTGCACAATTGCAAGGCGCAAAAGCATACAATCTGTACAATTTTCTCGGGTTTATCCAGTGCTTTGCAGGCGTATTCTGGCGGTTTTGGAAAATATTTCCGCAAAAATAGCCGTACCGTATAGCTTTTATATATCAGGTATATAAAAAACGTATAGGTATCTCGCCCGGTATGTTTTGGCGGCATCTTATGTATATTTCTTATACATATTTATTATAGAATCGCGCACAAACCGTCTTACGCGGCCTGCTTTTCCCTGCGGCGGAACACCAGCCGGAAGATGGCACGGGCAAGCGGGCCACAGTACAGCATCTGCCAGCAGAGTGCCATGGGCATATTGCAGCCCCAGGTGTGCACCCACATTCCAAAACTCGGCTCTTTGAACAGCAGCGTTGCGACCAGACTCATCACCGGGCACATGATGCACACGATCATCAGCGAGATGGCGTAGGTGATGAACTGCGGGCGGTCTGTGGGGCGCATAAACAGGAACGCCAGCTTTGTGGCCAGCTTTTCCACCACAAAAAATTCCAGCACAAAGGCCACCGGCACCATGATCGGCATTTCGTGCAGAGCCATTACAAAGGTGGCGTTGGTCACGCCGCTTGTGTTCAGCGCCACATTGTAGACGATCATGCCATAGACCATAATAGCGGCCATGACAATAGTAAAGAAAATACGTTCCGGTAAAGTTTTAGGCATTTTGATTGATTCTCCGTTTCTTTTTTGTGTAAATTTTCGCCGCAAAAAAAGCCGCCCCGCGAAACTTTCATCTCGCGGGGCGGCGGCGACTACCATTCATTGGCGCTATTGTAGCACAAATAGAACCGGCGCATAATAGCTTGTGGGAACTTTCTCCCCTTTTATAGAAAATCCTTCACGAACGACCCGGAACTTCTGGGCAATTTTTCTGCACCGCCGCAGGTTTCAACATTGCACAAAAAGAAAATCTATTCTTTGTGCGGTCTGCCAATAGACAAAACGTGCATCTTCCTGTATAATTAAGCCAGAAACCAGAGAAGTACAGCAGAAGCTCAAAAGAGAGTTACTCCCGCTGACTTTAAGAAGAAAGGAGCGAAGACCGATGGTTGATATGGAACCCGCACAGCAGGGACAGGCTGTCGGGGTTCGCTGAGAAGCAAAATAGAGGCTCACCACAAACGGGATGTTTCCCCCGTATAAAAACACAAAAACAGAGCCAGTCTTGAGCATCAATAATGCGATAACACGACAACCTGTCGATTTAATTCTTCCCCAGAGCGTTCAGATAGATCCGCTGGAGATGATTCTTATGAAAGTATCAATGATCCGGAGAACCTTATTTGAATAGCTGAAAAGGAGTTCTACCAATGTACTAAGTAAGACGCTTCCCTTGCAAATCTAACTCGAAAGAATGTGGTAATATGAAATTCATCCTCATGAACCGTTTGCCGCAGTCCAACAGTTGAGAAAAGGGTCAGTCCAATGTACAATTGATTTTCATCCCCTTGCAAAGCACCTAAAATTCTGAAGAAACGTTTCTAAGGAGAGTCACCCTATGAAACCCGTATTCCGAAAATGAGGTCACCAAGGAGAAGAGGCTTATGACTCCGAAGAAGTAAGTATCCAGCCGGACGAGGGCTTGCAACCGCCTCGTCCGGCTGGTTTTCTTTTGTGCTGTTTTTCCCTATCAACTCCCCCTCGATTTGTGCAAAATTTACGCAGAAAGGTTGAATGCCGTCCTTGTGTTTTTGCCCCCCTATGTTATAATATGGTAAAAGATGGGAGGTGCATTTTATGCAGCTGGCGTTTGGCTGGTACAACATTATTGAGTTATTGTTCTGTCTTGTGGCGCTGTGGATGGGCATCCGCGACCTGCAAGGCAAAGACCCGCTGATCCACACTTTTTTCAACAAATATGACAGCGACCCGGAATACCGCGCCATGTGGCAGAAGAAAAACGGCGTGTGGGAGATCTGCAATGCCATTATTTTTGCCTCTTTGCAGTTTCTGGGCAGCTTCCCTACCCTGAGCAACTGGGCGCGCATCATCGTCCTTGTCGTTGATGCCATTTACCTGATTTTGTACGAGATCTGGGAGCACAGCGCGGACTGAGCCGCCGGGAGGCAAGAAACATATGAACCTGAACCTTTCCACCATAGATTGGCTGAACGCTGCGCTGGGTGTGCTGTTTTTATACCGCGGCATCCGCGACTTTTACAATGGCACCGGCACCGGTTGGAGCAATGAGGACGAAAAGAACCACTTCCACAAATTTTACGGCATTGTGTCGATCCTTTGCGGCGCGCTCTGGCTGGTCAACATTTTTCTACCTAGAGTAGAGCCGCTGCACTCTATTTTGATGGTGGCGGCACTCGTGTTCAGTGTTGCTCTGCTGATCTCGCATCTGTGCTATACCCTGAGCAGGGACGACAAAAACAAAAAGTGAGGGGTTTCTATGGAAGTTATCTGCGCAATTTTAGTCGCGCTTTTCGGCATTGGGTTCGGCATTTTTATGGCGCTGCAACCGGAAGATGCCATTGCCCTAGGCTCCCGCAGGCGGTACACGCAGGTGCCCGAGCCTACGGAAGAGTACATCCGGCTGACCCGGCTGGAGGGCATCGTAGTTTCGGTGCTCAGTGCTGTGCTTTTGGTGGTGCTGCTGTTCGCGCCCCAGTAAGACTTTGCAGCTTTCCTCTTGCGGATTTTTTCTCATCCTGTTACAATGAGAAAAAACGCAGGAGGTTTTTTGTTATGGTCAAGCACGTTATTCTCTGGCAGCTGAAGGATGAGCTGTCCGCCGAGGAAAAGTCCGCCGTCAAGGCTGGCATCAAAGAGGGACTGGAAGGTCTTTCCGGCAAAATTCCGGGGCTTGTGGACATCCACGTCAACATTGATGCTCTCCCCTCCTCTAACGCCGACCTGATGCTGGACACCACCTTTGAGAGTGCCGAGGCGCTCAAGGGCTACTCCACCCACCCGGCTCATGTGGCAGTGGCAAACAGCAAGGTGCGCTCCTACTACAAAAACCGCGTCTGTCTGGACTACGAGGTGTAACAGAAACAGAACGCTTTACGCAAAAAGGGTCATTGCACAAACTGTGCAATGACCCTTTTACTATCAGGCGATGCTGAAATTACTGAACGAACTCCACAGTGTACTCAAAGCCGTACTCTTTCTGCAGCTTCTTGACCTCGGGCTCGCAGTCCTCGATGAAGGTGGGGGCGTAAACGGAAGCGCCGTTGTGAGCCTTCTTGTAGTCCTCCACGATCTGCTGCAGCTTTGCCCAGCCCTCGTTGGCCTTGTTCTGGTCGATGCTGTCGGGGAAGTTGATGATGAACTCGCGGTGTTTGGGAATGCGTGCCTTCATAATAGTGATCTCCTTATTCTTATCGGTTTCAATGAATTGACTTGATTTATTCAGAAGCGGAGCGCTTGCCCCGCGACCTGCGGAAAAATGGTTACAGCCCGAACACCCGGCGGGCGTTTGCGGCGGTGGTGCGGAACACCTCTTCCGGTTCCAGCGCCTTGCGCTGGGCGATGTACTCGCCCACATAGCGGATGAGGGAGCTGTCGCAGCGGGTGCCGCGCACCGGTTCCGGTGCCATGTAGGGGCAGTCGGTCTCCAGCACGATGGCGTCCAGCGGCAGGGCTTCGATGGCCTTGGCTGCGCGCTTGGCACCGTTGAAGGTGCAGGCACCGCCAAAGCCAATATACAGTCCCTGTGCCGCCAGCTGTACGGCATCCTCGGCGCTGCCGGAATAGCAGTGCACGATGCCCTTGGGGCGGTACTTTTTGAGCAGTGCGTAAACATCTGCGTGCGCCTGCCGGTCGTGCACGATGATGGGCTTGTCCAGTTCCAGCGCCAGCCGGATCTCGGCTTCAAACAGCGCCAGCTGGGCATCCTTGGGCACAGGCCAGTGGTAGTCCAGCCCACACTCCCCTACCGCCACCACCTTGGGGTCGTCGTAGTAGGGCATCAGCGCCTGCATCTCGGCGGCCCAGTCGCCGCCGTACACCGACACCGTGGGCGCGGGGCCGTCCTCGCCGCAGTCAGCGGCAGGCAGCAGGCTTTCCGGATGGATGCCAATGGCTGCCACCACCCACGGATAGCGGTGCGCCAGCTCCAGCACCCGGGGCGCATCCCCGGAGTGGGTGGCCTGCTCGCACACGCCCACCACGCCCTTGCCGGGCAGGCTGTCCAGCAGCGCCAAGCGGTCGGCGTCAAAGGCGCGGGCACTGTAATGGGCGTGGGTGTCAAAAATAGGTCCGGTCATACCTTCTCCTTTTTGGCGGGGGCTTTATTTACCAGCCAGATGCCCACGCACACGAACACCAGCGCCGCCAGATACTGCCAGCGGAACAGCGGCTCGCCGTTGAGCACGGCGCTCAGCAGCACATTGACCACCGGGTTGACAAAGCCAAAGATGGCGATGCGGCTGACCGGATTGTTTTTCATCAGCAGTGCCCACAGGATATAGCCTGCGCCGCAGATGAAGGCCAGATACAGCATGACCACCACAGCCAGCGCGCTTTGCACATGGAGACGGCCACCCATAACGGTACCCAGCACAAACAGTGCCAGCCCGCCCACAAACAGGTTCAGAAAGCAGACGGCAAAGCTGTCGGCCTTTTTGGTGACCGACTTGTTCCACGGGCCGGACAGGGTGAAGATGACGGTCGCCGCCATCATGCAGAACACTCCCCAGCCGCTGCCGCTGCCGTGGTTGCCAATCGTACCGATAAGTACTCCGGCAAAACCCACAGCGCAGCCCAGCGTTTTTGCCGGGGTCATGCGGTCTGCATTGCCATAGATAAAGTGGGCAAAGATGACGCCCAGAAAGCTCTGGGTGCTGTTCAGGATGCCGCCAAATGCGCCGGTGAGCATGGCCACAGCGATATAGTAGAACGCATACTGTGCCGTGGTCTGCCACAGACCAAGCGCACAGCACTCGGCTGCCACCCTGCCCCGGGGCAGGCGGGGTGCCTTTCCCTGCAGCAGGATGCTGCCCAGCAGCACCAGCACGCTGCCCAGCATGAACCGCACCCCTGCAAAGCAGAAGATGGAGGCGGTGTTGCCGGAGTCGATGGAGAACAGTCGGTAGCCCAGCTTGATGAACGGAAAGGCTGAGCCCCACAGGACATTGCAGAAGATGGCCAGCAGCACGGCGCACACCGGCGTGCCGAAGATCTTATCCAGCTTTGCCGCACGGACGGCTGTATTATCAGACATAGTGCTCCTCACTTAATGGATGCGGCTGCCCACGGGGACGTCGTCGCCGTAGAAGGCAATGGAGCAGCCGCCGTCAGCGGTGTCGGCAGCGAAGATCATGCCCTCGCTGACGTACTTACCCTTGAGCATGGGACGGGGTGCCAGATTGCACACGATGCCCAGCTTTTTGCCGATGAGATCCTCCGGCTTGAACCACTTGGCAATGCCGGACAGGATGCAGCGCTCCCGCTCGCCGTCAAAAACGGTGAGGTGCAGCAGCTTCTTGCTCTCCTTCAGGTTCTCGCAGGCGCGCACCTCGGCCACGCGCAGCTCCACCTTGCAGAAGGTGTCAAAGTCGATTTCTTCCTCGTGGGTGAAGTCCACGGTACTCTCCTCAGCAGGGGCGGCAGCCTTCTTCTCGGCTTCCTCCTTGGCCTTGTTGGCAGCAGCGGCAGCGGCCTTGCGCTTCTCGTCCTCTTCCTTCAGGTGGGCGATCTCCTTAGCCACGTCAATGCGGGGGAACAGTGCCTCGCCCTTGTGCACGGTGTAGGTCTGCTGTGCGCCGTAGGTGGTCTTGCTCAGATCCAGTGCGGAAGCGTCCAGACCCAGCTGCTCCATCATCTTGGGGGCGGTGGTGGGCAGGTAGGCGTTCAGCAGGATGCCGCACACACGCAGTGCCTCGCACAGGTGGTACAGCACGCTCTCCAGACGCTGCTTGTTGGCTTCGTCCTTGGCCAGTGCCCAAGGTGCGGTCTCGTCGATATACTTGTTGGCGCGCTGGATGACCGCAAAGATCTCCATCAGTGCCTGCGGGATGGTCAGATCGTCCATGTCGGCGGTGACCTTAGCGGTCAGTTCGTTGACCATGGTCTCCAGCTCGGAGTCAATGGCCTCGGTACCGGCTACGTTATGCACAGTGCCGCCGAAGTACTTTTCGCACATGGCCACGGTACGGCTGAGCAGGTTGCCCAGGTCGTTGGCCAGATCGCTGTTGATGCGGTTGATCAGTGCTTCGTTGGTAAACATACCATCGTTGCCGAAGGGGATCTCGCGCAGCAGGAAGTAGCGGATGGCGTCCACGCCGTAGCGGTCGCACAGGATGACGGGGTCCACCACATTGCCCACAGACTTGGACATCTTGCCGCCGTTCATCAGCAGCCAGCCGTGGCCGAACACACGCTTGGGCAGGGGCAGATCCAGTGCCATCAGCATGGCAGGCCACAGGATGGTGTGGAAGCGCAGGATCTCCTTGCCAACCATGTGCAGGTCGGCCGGCCAGAACTTATCGTAGTCGTGGTAGGTCTCGTTGCCGTAGCCCAGTGCGGAGATATAGTTGCTCAGGGCGTCCACCCAGACGTACATGGTGTGCTTGGGGTCGAAGGGCACGGGGATGCCCCACTTGACCGAGGTACGGGAAACGCAGGTGTCCTGCAGGCCCTGCTTGATGAAGGCGATCATCTCGTTCTTGCGGCTCTCGGGCTGGATGAACTGGGGGTTCTCCTCATAGAGCTTCAGCAGGCGGTCGGCGTACTTGCTGGTCTTGAAGAAGTAGGCCTCCTCGTGGGCATCGTAGACCTCGCGGCCGCAGTCCGGGCATTTGCCGTCCACCAGCTGGCTGTCGGTCCAGAAGCTCTCGCAGGGCTTGCAGTAGTGGCCGATGTACTCGCTCTTGTAGATATCGCCCTGCTCGTACAGCTTGGTGAAGATCTTCTGGCAGCTTTCCATGTGGTAGTCATCAGTGGTGCGGATAAAGCGATCGTAGCTGACATCCAGCAGCTTCCACAGATCCTTGACGGTAGCAACGATCTTGTCCACATACTCCTTGGGGGTGACACCAGCATCGGCAGCCTTATCCTGGATCTTCTGGCCGTGCTCATCGGTGCCGGTCAGGAACATGACGTCGTAGCCCTGCATCCGCTTGAAGCGGGCCAGTGCATCGCAGGCCACGGTGGTGTAGCTATGGCCGATGTGCAGCTTATCGCTGGGGTAATAGATGGGGGTGGTGATATAAAATGTCTTGTGTTCGCTCATGGGGTTCTATCTTCCTTTCTTTTGGTTCTGCAAGCAAAAAGCGCTCCCGCCCTGCCGGGTATAACCGGACAAGGACGAGAGCGCTGAACCTTCGTGGTACCACCTTGCTTCGCCGCGCCCTTACGGACGCAGCCTTTAGCCGGCAAAAACCGGCCTTTGCGCGATAACGGGCGCACCCCGTCGCAGGCTCATTGTTCACCTGCGCGGCTCCAAGACCATCTTCGGCACCGCGCGGCCTGCCCGGTTCCATCCTTCGGGCTTTCTGTCAGGCGCAGACGGTGCGTACTCTTCTCTTCACAGCCAATTTGACACAATTTTCAGTGTTGCTTCTATCATACGCAAAAAGTGCGGGTTTGTCAACAAAAAGATGCAGAATCCCGCCGGGCAGCGCGTCTGCTGCCCGCATTTTGGTGCGCGGGCAACATCTGCCGCCGTGTTCAACCTCAGACGGCGTAGCCCTTGCTCTTGATGACCTCCACGACCTGAGAGACGTACTTCTGGCAAGTGTCGTGGTCGGGAGCTTCCACCATAACACGAACCACCGGCTCCGTGCCGGACTCGCGTACCAGAATGCGGCCGGTATCGCCCAGCGCTTCTGCCACAGCCTTGACGGCTGCCTGCACCGCCGGGTCGTTCTGCGCAGCCTTTTTATCGGTGACGCGGACGTTCTCCAGCACCTGCGGATAGATCTTCAGCGGCTCGGCCAGCTTGCTCATGGGCAGCTTCTTTGCCAGCATGACTTCCATCATCTTCAGGCTGGTCAGGATGCCGTCACCGGTGCTGGCATACTTGCTGAAAATGATATGGCCGCTCTGCTCGCCGCCGATCCGGCAGTTGTTCTTAGCCATATATTCGTAGACGTACTTGTCGCCCACGGCGGTCTTTGCGTAGCCGATGCCCTGCTCGTCAAAAGCCTTGTACAGACCGAAGTTGGACATGACCGTGGTGACCACCGTGTTGTTCATCAGCTCGCCGTGCTCCTTCATGTAGCAGCCGTAGATATACAGGATGTGGTCGCCGGTGATGACATTGCCCTTCTCGTCCACGCACAGGCAGCGGTCAGCGTCGCCATCGAAGGCAAAGCCAACATCCAGCCCGTTCTCTACCACGAACTTCTGCAAGCCCTCGATGTGGGTAGAACCGGCGTTGTTGTTGATGTTCAAGCCGTTGGGCTTATTGTTGATGACATAGGTATCCGCGCCCAGAGCATCAAACACGGATTTAGCAATATTCCAGCTTGCACCGTTGGCGCAGTCCAGACCGACTTTAATGCCCTTGAAGGAGTAGATGCCCAGAGAAATCAGGTAGCCCATGTAGCGGTTGCGGCCTGCCACATAGTCCACGGTGCAGCCGATGTGCTCCCGGTGGGCAAAGGGCAGCTCCGGCCAGTCCTTATCGAACACATGGAGCTTGCCGTCAAGATAGTCCTCCACCAGCAGCAACGTTTCCTCGGGCATTTTCTCGCCGTGGCAGTCAATCAGCTTGATGCCGTTATCGTAGTAGGGGTTGTGGCTGGCAGAGATCATGATGCCGCAATCAAAGTCATCCACGCGGGCGATGTAAGCCACAGACGGGGTGGTAGTGACGTGCAGCAGGTAGGCGTCTGCGCCGGAGGCAGTCAGACCTGCGACCAGACTGTACTCGAACATATAGGAGCTGCGGCGGGTATCCTTGCCAATGACGATGCGGGCGGGCTCGTTGTTGCCGTTGCGCGCGCGCAGTGCATTGTAGTACCAGCCCAAGAAGCGGCCAACCTTGTAAGCGTGGTCAGCGGTCAGATCAATGCCTGCTTCCCCACGGAAGCCATCGGTTCCAAAATATTTTCCCATTCTTGATTACCTCGTTCCCAAAAGCGAACTTTTAGTAGTGTATATGCTTTCCCCCGTTGCCTGATGCCCCTGCAAAGAGAGATATCTTCATCTGTAAAGTGCATCGATTCGGGGACACTGTAAGTTCAGTATAGCACAATTCTTGGAGCAAATCATCCTTTCTGCAGATTTTCTCCCTGCAAGTGGATAAATAAACACCCTTCCTCTCACGGAAACCCGCAAAAGGAAGGGTGTTGAACGCAATATCCTGTTGTCATGCCAATCACAGCATGTTCGTACCAGCAAAGCCGGTAACAGCTGTCATTCAGCACGGCACCTCAAGCACTTTTGAGCGTAGAGCTGTGATTAGCAGTTCTCAGCGAAGTACTTAATGGTACGAACCATCTGAGAGGTGTAGGAGTTCTCGTTGTCGTACCAAGACACGACCTGAACCTGGTAGGTGTCGTCGTAGCTACGCTAAATTTTCACGATTTTTTTGTGATCGTTCATAATTTCGAAACAACAGTTACAGTACCACAGCATACCGTTGTCGTACCAAAACCGGCTTGTTCGTACCAAGATTATACCACGTTTCAGCGTTATTTTCAAGTTTTTTCGCAATTTTGTGTTTGTGGATATTTTTGCATCTTTGTGTGTTATATGCGTATACATTTTCATGTGATATCGCGTGCATTCCTCGGAGCGTCCGGGACCCGGGGCTGCCGCCCTGCCCAGATGCGCTCCTCTGCTGCCTCTTTTGCTGAAATTTCACCGGAAGTGATTTTGAGGGATGGAGGGAAAAACAGGGCTCTTTTTTGTTTGATATAAAACATATATGCCTTACGACCCGACAGTTGCACCTATAAGCAACCGTATATCAGTTCTTGGAAACACACCTGCGTTTATTCATTTTACACTTTGCATCGTCCGGCACATCGATCAGTCCGAACCGATAGAACATCCCGTAGATGTAGGTCACGCCCCGGATATCCCCCAACGCTTTTGGACGGTCTACCACTGCTCCGACCTCTTTTACATTGCCCAGCGCCAGCAGCACCGAGCTCCACGCCAGACTTTTGCTGTTTTCCCGGCGGTCGATCCAGAGCTCCTTTGTGTATTCACCGCTTCTGCCTTTTCGGACTTCATAAGAGAATGGCAAGCCAGAGTAGGTTTTAAAACGCACTTTTTGATAGAGTAGAACCACATCCCACAAATGCTCCTCTGTCGGCGCTGCTCGCAGTTTTTTCATTGCTCTGTATCTCCGCTGCCGCTCTGCTCCTACGCTGATCTTCTCCGCTGGTGCTTCATTTGGAAAATACACGCCCTTCTGATATGGTAGGTACGAAGTGACGGAAGCTTTGGACAGCTTGAGCACTGATGCGGTGGAGAGGATTGCGTCTTTATAGCTTTGGGCTTCTCTATACTTGTAAAAAGTGTGCTGCACCGTCTCCGCTATATCTGACTCGTACACCCCGGCTGTGATGAGCAGCTTTCTTACTTTGATAGGGTTGAGGGACAGGGCGTCTGCGATGGCTTGGAGAGAGCAGTCCTCCTCATAAAGAGCCACCGCCGCATCCAACTGCTCTTTCAGATTTTTCCCGGCATCGTACTCTGGCTTTGACTTTTTCCGGCCTCCGCCGGGCTTGCGTGTTTCTCTCACAATGCACCCCCTCTTATTATTTTCGTCACATCCTATATGTCTTGCGCTACCAAAGCTTATTTTGTAAGTAAGCTATGGCATATTACACCGAAGATTTCAATAATTTTTTTACGAATTGATTCTCTAAAGAAGGTATTCATGAATCCTCTGCTTCTAGATCATGCGTCAGTTTTGCTAGGATACGCTTGCCCCATTTCTCTTCATCGAGATAGTTAAAATAAACTACATTCTTTAAATCATCCATGTCGTCAAATGCCCCCGGAAAACTTTTTATCAACTGATCAAGATACTCTTCGGTGTAGATTTGTTTTGCCCGCAGAATATTCCGGATGTAGTCGCTATGCTTTTCGTAGAGAGGGCCAAGCTTCAGCAAATCCCAAGTGTTTTGAATCCGCTTCGCTGCATCTTTATCCACGTCCGGTGCACTCTCTGGTTTCACAGTATATTCTTCTGCCAAACCAACGTAACTGTGAATTCTGTCCTTCTTCTTTTTGGGTGTAATTTGCAAAACAGTTTTAGTTCCATAGCCTTCCACATAAGGGTTCAGATATTGCACTTTTTGATCTTTGAAGCTATCCTTATCACTTTTTCCACTATTGCAGACTGCGCAAGATGGAATCAAGTTATACATTGAAACTGCTAGATAAGGATATTTCGATTTCGGAAAGAAATGGTCATATTGCGGCCGAGCTTTTCCATTTCTCGCTTCTTTTTCCACAGTAAAAATATAGCTTCGATTACAATATGGACAAACAGTAACACCAAGTTTTTCTGCCCACTGGTGCCCAAACTTGCGATTTGAAAAGTTTGTATAGACACGTTCAAATTCTTTTTGAATTTCTATACTTTCGATTTGACCTATCTTCACCATTGCTTTTTCAAGATACGGAACTTCGCCCACTAATATGTTCTTTACCTTGTCATCATCGAGTTTTTCTTTCTCGCTCAAAAAAGCAATAATCGCATTCACTTCCCTTGAAAATTTTTCCCTTCGTTTCTGGTAATTTTCTTCAGTCTCTTCCTCCTTTTTCTTGACCTCAACTTTATGATCTTTTAGATTTTCCAATGCCTCTATGTAGCTCTTTCGAACACTTTCTAAGTATTCAGCCTCTAGTTCCTTCGATACTTTTGGCAATTGGATCATGCTCATATCCCCCTCAGTATTTTGATTTGCTTTTCAATTTCTGTCTTTTGGCGTTCCAAAAATTCTATCATCTTTTTCTTTTCCTCTGTGGTTTCCGAATGGATACTTGCCCTGTCCTCCATGAGTTCCGATTTTTTATCCTGCCGCCGAATCATTTTTTCAACATTTCGACGGATAAGAGGTTCTCCGATCAATCCAATGATTTTATAGGCTTTTTCTTCGCTCAATTCCCCTGTCTCAATTTTATCGATCCATTGATTGATTTTATTCTGTGCAAATTCTCCCATTGCAAGTTTATCGTCTGATAAGAAAAAGGCATCCTTGTAGAGCGTGTAAATATTTGCACCAAATGTCTGTGCGTTTCGTTCCTCCTGACAAACTGTACCATCAGACCGCTTCTTTAAGAAAATGCAGTTTTCCACCGGAATATCCGACAACACAATTGGGGAATGGCTGGTCAAAATGATTTGGAAGTAATGTCCTTTGAACTGGCGTCGGAGCAAACTCAGCAAATCTCGAACGATTCTTCTCTGCCACTCAGGATGCAAATAGAGATCGATTTCATCAATTAGCAAAAGAATATTTGTATTCCATTGAATGCCTTTTCCTGGCATGTAATTCTCAATCTGTGATGCAAAACAAATGCGTGACATAATATTCAAAAGCGCACGTTCACCAGAAGACATTCCCAGATTAAGCACGACCAAATACTTCAGTACAAACGCATGACCCTTTCGAGCATCACTCAAAATTATTTGGAAGCTTTCAACTGGCGCTGTGGCATAATCCACTCGTGCCAGATCCGTCTTTGAGAGCCCGTTGTCTCCTTTTTTTTTTGCGTTTTCTAGTATTGCTTTGAACTCGTTGACTTCATGCCACGCATCCAAATAATATGTCCGTTCGCGCCCTTGAACTTCATCAGTCACAAACGATTTACAGTAAGAAAATATTTCATCTACCTTCTTAGTTCTCGGATCAAAGTCGTCATAGACGACTGCCAACTCCATTGCGAGATTGTAAACCAGCCTCCCCCAAAGCCCCATTTCGCACAGATCATTTTTCAATGTCCTGCATTTTGACATTCCGTTTTGTATCATGACCTCCGCTTCGCTGCTTGACTTTTCTGATATTGGTGCTTCCAATATTGAGATTGAAAAATCCACGGCATCAATTTTTTTACCACAAAATCTGCTTTTCCCCTTCAACAGCGAATCATAATACAAAACATCCAGAAACACCTGAAAGTCGTTAGCTTCTGCTTTATCAGCCATATATCTTTGAAGCGCATTGAAACGCGTAAGTTCCACTAAAAAGGATTCCGCATCCACGCCATATAGTCTTCGATAGAAATCCTTATAAATTGTTGGAAGGGCTGAATTGGTCAGAGTAATATAGTCAATGCCCGAATTCATTCTGTTTCCGCTTGCACCAATACCGTATTCACTATTTGACAGACAAATATGAGATATTTTTCCTATATAATCTTCCGTCACAAACTCATTTCCAGAGTAGACATTAATTTCATTTCCCTCAAATTGAATTTTGCGGTATCCTGACAGATGGTTAATAATTTTCAAGGAATCTGTCCATGCTTGTTTATATACCGCAATAAAAGAGTCTGTACGCTCTCTTCTTTTTTGACGTTTTTCTGCGCTATCCCTTTGAGAATACGGAACATCTCCAAGTTCCGTCAGATATTTTATGAGTGTAGTTTTTCCAACACCATTTTCGCCAATGATAGCTGTTAGATTCTGGATTTTCGACTCCGAAAACACATTCAGCTTATCTATTTTTTGTGCAGTTAGTTTTCTCGTTTTGTGATTAAAATTTATTTTGTAACATGGAGAGAAATTGAACTCCATATTCTGAAAGCATCCATGTTCGTCCTGCTCAATCCATAAATAAATCAGTTCAGTTTTTTCTTTATTCATGCTTTATTCCTCATAATTTTTCAGTCAGGAATACATTCTTCGTCTTAATACACAGAGCCACATAGAGTGCTCCATGCAGTGATATGCAAGCTCTGCTTCAAAACCATCCGATTCTTATATTTCACTGATACGTAAATCTGAACCGAACTGAGCAGAACATCCCCCGTATCTTTTTCAAAGAACATTTGAAAGAGGTTTATAATATTCAAACTTTATTGTTTTGATGTAATTTTGGTAATTTCATTTTTCTCACACTTCATTTCCTTTATTTGCATCACAACCTATATGAAGGCCTTCAAAAGAGACCGTGTAAACTCCTAGAGTTCAGTCCACACGGCATTTATTAAGTCTTAAGTTCTTGTTTATTTTAATTTTTCGAGGATTTCATCGGCACTCATGCCTTCGGCAAGCAGCTTTTTCAGAACAGATTCTGCTTCAGTCTTTTTTACTTCTTCTGCAGCTTTGGCATCTGCCTTTGCCTTCTTTGCTTCCAGAGTGGCCACTTCTTTTTCGGCTTTCTTCAGAGCAGCCCTCTTCTCTTTCAGATCAGCCTTCAAAGTGTCAATGTTTGCGGTGATGGATGCAATCTCAGCAGAGAGTGCTTCCTTTGCAGACTGCTTTTCTGCAATCCGCGTTGCAAAATCAGCAGTCACAATTTTGGGCTTATTCTTGCTACCTTTGGGACGGGGCATAGGGGACACCTCCATCAAATTCATATTGCTTTAATGTAAGTATATCATATTGTTTGCTCTATTTCAATTTTAGAAATTGAAATGGCTGGTTGCTTGTTCTTTTGCGATATGCTCCATATCTGGATAAATAGAACTTTCATGGAATCCCATCGCATCAAGCTGAACTAAGAGTTTTTTTCTGATCTTCCGCGGTATACGAATTTTATAAAAGTAATCGCAGGATTCGTCTAACTTGAGTATCTGATCCAACCGTTCAGTAGTACTATGAATCGTAAAATCCGACTGTTGCACATACATTCTCAAGTCACATCCTACTCCATGACACGCAATAATTTTGCCCTGTGATTCATTATCATCGTTATCTTGATTAGAAAATGCACCTTCCAGGTCACCGCTTAGACTATCGTAGCTTATCGGAGGAACATATTCTCCATAGCCCACTTTTTTATTTAACTTCATTGGATTCAGAACCCAAACGCCTGCATCTGTCTTTGCATCTTTATCACTACTCAATGCAAAATACAGTGCAACCAATGGAGATTCCGACCAATCCAGCAATCTGGTTGGCAAGCCATAATGCTGCATTAACGTCAACCACGATACACGGTCATACCGTTGCGGAGCATTTGGATTTAGCCGCATGGTATGAATCATGAAATTGGTCGATACATACTGCTCATAGTGTTTACCCATACCATCTTTTCGTTGAACCGATGGTACTAACCCCCACGAATAATCAGACTGACCCCGAAACCACATACGATACTGTTGTTCCGCATCAATTTGTGTAATTGCTTCTATATAATTTCCAATATTGTTGATTTTCAATTCACGAATCATACTGCAATTTTCTCTATCTTAATAGTAGTTTTACAACATTTAGACTTTTTCAGACTGTTTCTGCAATATCAATCTAAAGTAAGTTGTTCTCGTACACTCTCCTTCAACTCGACCCTTCCCAATGTAAACAATATTAAACAATCCATCAATTAAATTTTCCAACATTTTTTCATCACGAATCGGATATGACTTCATTTTTTCTATATACCTTGATGCAGCAACTTTTGCTTTTTTACACTCGATATTTTTTCTTTCTGCACTGCGTACCGTCTTTTCAATAAATTTTTCTTTTTCTGCACTATTAGGCACCATCGCATTTCCGCAATTCCAATCATTGCGCATAGTTGTAATATAAACACCTCCATCTTTCAGTGCATTCCAAATTTTCTCTAACACTGTGCGCTTTTTGTCATACTCAAATCGAGTTATAAATGCATCATTTATAACAATATCATATTTTTCATTTAGTCCATCAAACACATTTTTCTGCTCTACTTCCCAAGAAAAGTTATTAGCTTTTGCCACGTTCTGACAGATGTTAAGTGGTGTTTTGCAAATATCGCAGATTTTTATTTTTTTAATTCCTTTTATCTGGCACAAATATGGCATCGA
This sequence comes from uncultured Faecalibacterium sp., assembly GCA_934524985.1. Taxonomy (GTDB): domain Bacteria; phylum Bacillota; class Clostridia; order Oscillospirales; family Ruminococcaceae; genus Faecalibacterium. The sequence goes on from CAKSYT010000002.1 coordinate 202,268, forward strand.
GAAATCCGCAGTTCCTAAAATCAAAACTTTTTCTAATTCATTCACATATTGTCGAATTGCTTTTTCATAGAAGTCCTCGTGCCAAAACGGGTTTGAGACTACTCCTAGATATCTTAGCATCATCCAATTTTCATGATACCAAGTACAATCATTTTGATCCATATACCCGCTTTTACAATCAAATAATTCTTGTAATTTATTTGAGTTGAGTAGCCTAATATACTCTTCATCCATCTTTTTCAATTTCTTTTTTCAACTCCTTAAATTCAATCATTCCTGCTCCTGCATTAAGATGTCCCTTGTTGGGGATAATTACCTGTTTTGCATTTAGCAGTTTTGATATTTCTTTTGACATCGCTATTGGTACATATGGATCGTTGTCTGAATATAGACATATTGCCTTATTAAAAAACTTACCTGCCTTTGAAATATCACTATACTTAAAAAAACTTTGATTTACATTATCGAAACTTTCTATTCCAATAAAGCCATAAAATGGAGCTGCCAAATAAAGATTGTTTATTTTGATTTTTTCATCAATCAAATAGTCAACAATAAAAGCCGGTCCCAAACTATGCCCAATAAATGATGTTCTTTCTCCTATAAATGGTTTGTACGCATCAAAGACTCTTTTCCAATTTTCATAGTTTTGATCTATACATGGAAATTGTGGAGCTAATACCTGTTTTCCCTCACTTGTAAGAGCATTAAATAGCCACGGTTCCCAATTTTCAAACGGATGTCCATAGCTTCCATGGATAATAACATAGTCATACATCATTTATTTGCCTCCAATTTCATTAATTTATTATCAATTTGCTTTGCAAGGTTCTCAAGGAATTTTGTCGTCAAACGATACCCACGCAGCCCTTTGTTGGTGCTAAAAGGCGGCGGAAAAGAATCCTCAAACGATGTTCCCTGTTCAAATGCAATGGGAACTACCTTTTGCATTCTATTATAAATAAACATCTGAGACAAAATCAAATTCTCAAAAAAGACTCCGGATCCACTCCCTTTATCATCAATCAGCAATGACTTATTCTTATAATTCTTACTTCCCATAACAAGAATTACATCTGCCTCAGGAGCTTTTTGCATAAACGTCACCGTATTAACACCAACCGGTTCATCAGCGTAGCACCAGACTGTATATCCTTTTTGTCCCAGATATGCCGAAACCTTTTTTATGCGGTTAACTGTATTTTTCGAATCTTCGCTGTAAGAAATAAATATCTTATAATCTTTCATAGCTTTCTCACTTTCGCTGTTTTTTTCCTGTAATGAACGCTTCACAAATTCATTAAGCAACCTCGGCAGCTGCGTATATAGCACATCCCAGCAGAAATCCATCGTATACCATGCAACTTGTGTTATCTGGCAACTTTGTTCTTCCTGAAGATTCAATTCCTTATTTTTCTCTATTTTGCTATATACCTTATCCTTGCACAATTTCTGAATATAATCTGTCAGTTCGGCTGAATTCCCATATGATCCGTCATCATTTTTCAACAAGCAACATGCCGTTGCACTTCCATCAACAATTTTATTCTCTCGCATCCATTCATCTTTTCTATCATAGAGATAACGAACAACTTTTGACACACGTTCTTTTCTTTGTGCGCTCAATTTTGCCTTTGAAGAGTAAATTGCCTCCAAACATAATGATGATGTTTCATATGGTGTATTCCATCCACCAGTATGTGCTTCCCAATGGTCACTTGTCTTTATGTACTCTAACAAAAAAGAAATACCACGGCTCACATTATCATTAGCAACAGTATACCCTGCTTGTGATAATCCAATCAAAATTCGTGCCGTTATCCACGGAATTCTTGCAGGATACCAGCCACCCTGAGAAGTTTGCCTTGAAAAAAGTTCTGAGACAGCTGCATTATATAAGTCTTCATGTTGATATTGACAAAGCTCACTTTTCAATCCAACAATAAGTCCAAGCAACCAGTTTTTATGTGCACAATTACAATCAAACTCCGCCCCCTTCTCAAATCCCGAACAATCTGTCTTGTCTTCTTTGATCATTCTCTTTTTGATTTGATTAAAGTCATTTGTTGTTGCAATTTCATGGTAGTGTACTTTAACCTCTTCTTCAGAAACTTCAAACTTTTCACAAAATTTATCCAGAACATTCTTATAATCGGGCAAGACCCCAAGAAGTGACGCGACCTTCAAAACAAAATACATCGACGAAGGTGCATTTCCCCATGCTGGATCTACTCTGGTTTGATTTTTTATCGCCGTTTCAAAACAGCTTAAACCGCTCCATATCAGGCTTATGCTTTGTAGCTTTTCTTCTCCATGTTCTCCAATCAATTGTCTTATTGCTCTCCACTGTTTTCCAGGTTCCTGTTCTTGAATATAGTCAAGAATAATCTTGTCTATGGCGGGAAGAGAATTTATTTTTAAAGCATTCTTGTTTTTTTCTATATAAAGGTATAGGAAACGGCATATTTCCTTGTGACCCACGTAATATGTTGTTCCCACTGCTTTAATAGTTGTCAATTCTTTCGACAATACACTTGCTTCAACGAAATCTTTAGGAACCAAATATTCAAATGATCCTAACACACATAATCTATAAATCAACTCGATTTTCTGAGCGTCATTTGTTTTTACAAACGTCTCAAACAATTCTTTTTCCGGTTCGCCTAAGTTCTTTTCACAGTATTTTGCTGCACTGTTTAGCAGCGCGAGGTTTTTTCCACATATTTTTCTAAGTTTTTTATCTCCTATTTCTCTTTGCAATTGCGCAATATATCTGTCCGTATTCACTTGGAATGCCTTAAACACTGATTGATAGCCAGCAACTTTCTCGTTTGTCAAAAGAGAAACCCAACTCACCATAAATATATGGATATTTCTATTTTTTAATGTATCTTTCTTCTCTGCAATAATCTTAAAAAGTTCTTCAGTTTTTTCTGTATCACATTGCAAATCATCCAATAAAATCGCAATGTTTCTTCCACAATACATCAATAGCTTGATAAGAGCATACTCTTCATCAGAAGAAAAGCAAGGATTATACGCCACCTTTATAATTGGATAGCTATTTAATTCTTTAATCCCCATATATGTTTTTCCAGAACAACTCATTCCATAATACCATACAACTCCTTCTTCCTTCAAAGTTTCTTTAATTTCTTGGTCCGGAATATTGATTGTGTACTTATCCTCAACATATCCAATTTGATTACTGTATTTATCCCATGTTTCAAACACATCCATAAATTGTTCCGCTGTTGGTATTGTATTTATATCTACGGACATGTTAAAGGCTGCCAAGCACAAAAAATCCAAAAAACATATTTTACCAAGTAAAAACTGTTTTAGCTCTTCTGTGTCTACGTTAAGAATTGGAATTTCCAGATTCCACTCTTTATCATCTTTTACGAACGAAAAAGCCATTGCCTCATTCGACATTGTAAGTCTCGCATGAAAAGCTTTCATACATACATCTACTTTTGATGTAATTTCCTTAAATATCTTGAGAACAAGAGCAATCGTTGATGCATCGTTTAAACATTTCACAGCAGAAAGCTCATATATTTGTGGAATCAAATCAGCCGATATTGAAACTTTTTTTCTATTATTCGACATAGCCCACTCTCCTGAAATTTTCAACCATCGTTAAATAACATATAAAAATGCTCTACCGCATACTAAAGCCAACTTTCATTGGCCCTGGATTCGGTAGAGCATTTTTGCCCATCTTGGAAATGCAACTTTACTAAATTTCAGTTCATATCATCTGCCAAGATATGGATACCATTTTCTTTTATAATAACACTTTATTGTCTATCTTTCTATATCGATTCTCCGACAGTTTTGTCAGTATTTCGTCAATTGATTGTTTATTCTTCCCTTTTGTATTGTATGAGCATCTCTAAATATTCATTTAACATTTCGTGTTTCCATTTAGGAAGACATCTATACTTCGTTAAGAAATCTATTTCAATATCATTCACATCCACTCGCGCATCTTCAAGAAATTCGCTTATTGGAATCTCCATTGCATTGCATATCTTATATAGCGTATACAGTTGCGGTGCTGTTTTCCCGTGCAACATTTCATTTAATGTCGATGATGCAATTCCTGCTTTTTCAGCTAGCCCGTGAATTGACAAATTCTTGGATTTTCTAGCCATGTCAATTTTTTTCAAAACCTTTTTACACTCTAAGTCGGGCTTATATTGCAATGTATCTCTTGGTTTACCATCCATTTTTTCAAGCCATCTCCTCCAAGTTTTTACTTTTCCCATAGCAATCTTTTGATTTTCTCGCGTTACTCCACGGGCATTCTGTTTCGTATTTCATAAATCTTCTGAACTTTTGCTAGAACTATTTTTCAAGAATAGAATGTGCTTTCCCGAAGCACCATTTCTTTCCCTTTTCAAAAAGAACACCGTCAATAGTCGTTGCAATTATTGCTCCTGCTATTACATAAGCTGACAACGGAGAAACCGTAGAAAAAAGCATCTTGATCATTTCTATGCCAACTGCTAAAAGAAGATACGGAAAGCCTACAAATGCAAGTGTAATAATCCATCCCCATAGAGAAACCTTTTTTCAAAATCATTTTTTTCTTTATCTTCCATAACTGAAATTCGAGCTTTCAAGGTTTCAATTTCATCCGAAGAATCTTTTTCCAGTTTTTTCAACTTCTCTTGAGTTTTTGTATGAGCGACAACTTCATCTTTATATTTCTTTTGAGCCTTTTCCTGTATAAGATGAATAAAGAAAAGCGCAATCACAAAAACCAATAAAATGCTATCAGACCATCGGCAAAAACTGTCCCAATTCTTGTTGTCACTTTTTATTCAACCGTAACGCTCTTCGCAAGATTTCTCGGCTTATCCACATCCAGACCCTTGGCAACAGATACATAATAGCCAAGCAACTGCAGCGGAATTACTGCCAAACTACCAACGAAGTGCTCATCCACCTTTGGAACATAGACCGTGAAGTTTACCTGATCTTCGATTTCATACTTACCATAGGTAGTGAGCCCCATCAGATAAGCGCCACGGCTCTTACACTCCAACATATTGCTGATAGTCTTTTCGTAGAGTTCGCTCTGTGTAAGCACACCGATGACCAGTATTCCCTGCTCGATTAGACTGATGGTTCCGTGTTTCAGCTCACCCGCAGCATATGCCTCGGAATGGATGTAGCTAATCTCTTTCAGTTTCAAACTTCCTTCCAAGCATACTGCATAATCAATTCCACGACCCACGAAGAACACATCATGTGCGTTGGCGTACTTTGCTGCGAACCACTGGATGCGCTCTTTATCTTCCAGAGCTTTCTGCATCTTTTCCGGGAGAGTCAGAAGTTCAGAAATATAGTAGCTGTACTGCTCCTCCGTGATTTTTCCTCTCACCTTTGCGAACTGAACCGCCATGCAGTACATAGCCGCAAGCTGTGCGCTGTATGCCTTGGTCGTAGCAACAGAAATTTCAGGGCCAGCAAGTGTGTAAAACACCTTGTTTGCTTCACGGGCAATGCTGCTGCCAACCACATTAACGATGGCCATTGTGGTAATGCCTTTTTCTTTTGCCAGACGCAGCGCTGCCAGTGTATCTGCTGTCTCACCAGACTGGCTGACAACGATCACCAGTGCCTTCTGATTGAGTGGCATCTTACGATAGCGAAACTCCGATGCAAGTTCCACACGCACCGGAACATCCGCCATATCTTCCAGCACATACTGAGCAGCCATACCAACATGCCATGCAGAACCGCAGGCAACAATATAAATCTGCTCAAAGTTCTTGATCTCCTCTTCGGTGATTTCCACACTGGACAGATTGATAGCTCCATCTTTGATCACAGAATTCAGGGTGTCTTGGACAGCTTTCGGCTGCTCATGGATCTCTTTCATCATGAAATGCTCAAAGCCGCCCTTTTCAGCTGCTTCTGCATCCCATTTGATCTCGGTGGTCTGCTTTTCGATTTCATCGCCGTTCAGATCATAGAAATGCGCCTCACCCGGAACGAGCTTTGCGAACTCAAGATTTCCAATGTAATACACATTGCGAGTGTATTTCAGAATTGCCGGAACATCCGAAGCCACATAGGTCTCACCATCCGCAATGCCGATGATCATTGGGCTATCCTTACGTGCCACCCAAATCTCGCCTGGGCAATCACGGAACATCAGTTCAAGAGCATAGGAGCCACGGACACGCACCATCGTCTTGGCAATGGCATCGATAGGGCCGAGGTTGTACTTCTTATAATAGTAGTCCACCAGTTTGATGACCACTTCGGTATCCGTCTGGCTGTAGAACGTATAGCCATGCTTCAACAGCTTTTCTTTCAGTTCAGTATAGTTCTCGATGATGCCATTATGTACGCCAACGACCTCAGACTCCACTGTGCCGGAACCGGAACGGCTACAGTTACCGGAAACATGCGGATGTGCATTCGTCTGGCTCGGCTCACCATGGGTTGCCCAACGGGTATGGCCAATACCACAAGTTCCTTTCAGTGCATTACCGTTATCGGTTTTCTCAATCAGATTGGACAGACGGCCTTTTGCTTTCACGACCTGTGCCAGTGCTTTTCCATCCCGGACAGCCAACCCAGCCGAGTCATATCCCCTATACTCCAGTTTAGACAGACCATCCAGCAGGATCGGTGCTGCCTGTCGATTTCCTGTAAAACCAACGATTCCACACATAGGTTTTTCCCTCCCGTTATTTAATTCTCTATTATGCTTTCCCTTTTATGCAAAACGACTCCGGACACTGCCAGAGTCGTCATTGACTTTACGCCTTATATCCCTTTTCGCCGATTACATTGACCACTTCGTCAACATACTTCTGGCAGGTGTCGTGGTCAGGTGCTTCCACCATAACACGAACAACCGGTTCAGTGCCGGACTCACGAACCAGAATACGGCCGGTATCGCCCAGTGCCTCAGCAACCTTAGACACGGCTTCCTGCACAGCAGGGTCATTCTGTGCAGCCTTCTTATCGGTCACGCGAACATTCTCCAACACCTGCGGATAGATCTTCAGCGGTGCGGCCAGCTCGCTCATCGGCTTCTTCTTAGCCAGCATGACTTCCATCATCTTCAAACTGGTTAAGATACCATCGCCGGTGCTGGCATATTTGGAGAAGATGATATGACCACTCTGCTCACCACCGATACGACAGCCGTTCTTCGCCATGTACTCGTATACGTACTTGTCGCCCACAGCAGTCTTGGCGTAACCGATACCTTGCTCATCAAACGCTTTGTACAGACCAAAGTTGGACATGACAGTCGTTACCACAGTATTGGTCAGCAGCTTGCCACGCTCTTTCATATAGCAGCCATAGATATACAGGATATGGTCGCCAGTGATGACATTACCCTTCTCGTCCACGCACAGGCAGCGGTCGGCGTCACCATCGAAGGCAAAACCAACATCCAAACCCTTCTCCACAACAAACTTCTGCAGGCCCTCAATATGCGTAGAGCCGGCATTATTGTTGATGTTCAGACCATTTGGCTTGTTGTTTATGACATAGGTGTCTGCTCCCAGCGCATCGAAAACGCTTTTAGCGATGTTCCAAGAACTGCCGTTGGCGCAGTCTAGGCCGACCTTGACACCCTTGAAAGAATAGATGCCGAGACTGATCAGATAGCCCATATAACGGTTACGGCCTGCCACGTAGTCCACCGTGCAACCGATGTGCTCACGATGAGCAAACGGCAGTTCCGGCCAATCCTTATCAAAGACATGGAGCTTTCCGTCAATGTAGTCCTCTACCAGCAGCAGGATTTCCTCGGGCATCTTCTCGCCGTAGCAGTCAATCAGCTTAATGCCGTTATCATAGTAGGGATTGTGGCTGGCGGAGATCATGATACCACAGTCAAAGTCATCCACACGAGCAATGTAAGCCACAGACGGCGTGGTCGTAACGTGCAGCAGATAGGCATCTGCACCAGAAGCAGTCAACCCAGCGACAAGGCTGTACTCAAACATATAGGAGCTGCGGCGAGTATCCTTGCCAATGACAATGCGAGCAGGGTCGGTATCACCATTGCGCTCACGGAGAGCGTTATAATACCAGCCCAGAAAGCGACCCACTTTATAGGCATGGTCTGCTGTTAATGTAATTCCGGCTTCTCCACGGAAGCCGTCCGTTCCAAAATACTTTCCCATTTTTTATTACCCTTTATCTCAATATTTGCAATATTTTATGCTTCATTCAAGATATTTCTCTACAAACTCCAATACTGAGGCCAATGTGTCGGCTTGTCCAAAGTCTTCAGTCTTGGCATCTGTTCCGTCCCCATTAACCAGAATTGCTTTGCATCCAGCCGCCAATCCAGCTTTAATATCATTCTCACCATCGCCAATCATATAGCTTTGGCTCAGATCAATATTATAATCGATAGCCGCCTTCAGCAACATTCCCGGCTTCGGTTTGCGACAATCACACTCAATCTTCAATTCTGGGACTTCACCTTCATATCCCTTGTGCGGATGATGAGGACAATAATAGAGCGCATCCACATAGCAACCTTCCAACCCCAACAGAGTTTCCATTTTATTATGAATTTCATCTAATTGGGTCAACGTCACTTCGCCACGCGCAACAACGGGTTGATTGGTAACGACAATGCAGAGATATCCTAATTTATTGATTCTTCGAACTGCCTCAGCCACACCACTAATCAACTCAAAATCATTAATGTTTCTAAGGAATCCGATATATTTATTGATTGTACCATCCCTATCAAGGAACACAGCCTTCTGCTTGTTTGAAAGATTCTTAGCCGCTACTCTTCCTGCTTTGAAGTCCTCTTCTACCTGATGGAAACGATCTGGTGTACCCATATCCTTTACATACTCTGGCGAATCATAGCAGAACATCTTACCAGTTCCAGCCAATGGTTTCAGAAGCTGACGATCCAAATCAACTTTTACAGTCTTCCCTGTCGTCTTGTCCACAGTACCGATTTTGTCTGCATCAATCGACACCATATCAAGGACTTTAGGATTGATTACATGCAAGCCCGCATTGACTCTATTTTTATAATATGTCGGGCGAACATCTTCCTTTGCCAGCCAAGATTGAACCGACATATCTTTTTCTGCAATGATAAGACCACTATCATAAGGATGATTATTTGGATGAGTGAATAGCGTCACTAATCCACCATGTTCCTGATGAAATCTTACCATGCGGTTGAAATCAACATCAAAAATGGCATCCGCATTCAAAAGAAGAAATGGTGCTTCCCCCAGTTGCTCTCGTAGCTTAAAAAGTGCACCCGCGTTTCCGAGAGGTGTAATCTCGTTGTAATACTGGATTGACACACCCAACTTAGAACCATCTCCAAAATGGTTCATGATTTTGTCTCCCATATGGGAAACTGTCATAATGATATCTTTAAATCCCTGATCTCTCAACGAGATAATCTCTCGTTCAAGAACCGGAACACCTTCAATTGGAATCAAAGGCTTCGGAATATCAGGAAACAATTCAGATATTCGAGTTCCTCGCCCTCCGGCCATTATTACTGTTTTCATCACATGCTTCCTCCATACCCTTGTCTAGTAAATATACGTCATTATATCCGAAAGCATTTTATTCCTATTGGAGTATTCTTCTCCCATCAGTTGTTACTCTTCATTATACGTTTAATAACAATGTGACGAATTTGAAACCAAAAAGGTTTCATATCCCTCAAATTATACACTGCATGTGATTTTGCAGTGAAAAACTGTTGCACCCATTTAAACACGCCAACTGTTTTAATGCCCCTTCTAATGTCAGAAAATTCAGGCATAAACCAGATAGGTTTATCAAATTCCAGTGCTTCTTCAGGTAGTCTCCCGTTCACTTGATAATAGCACCAAATGAACGGCAAATTCACACCAGCAGTTTTTACACAGTATGCATTTCCATCGTTTCGCATATTTATTTCCAAGAAATAATCAACACCATTCTCATCACGTATAAACTCTAAACTAAACAAGCCGCTGTAACCTATTTTTTTAATGAAAGTCTCCACAGCTTTCTTATCATAATTAAGATTAGAAATCGGCGAATATAATAAATATCCTGTATTTGTATTATCCGGCTGTCTTATAATATCTGTATAACCCGGTATAATAATTATTTCGCCACCATTTAGAGAGCAGCCAATTAACTGAAACTCCATTTTTTTCTTAATATACCTTTGAATTTGAACCAGATCAGCCTCTGTTGTCCTTAACTCATGAGATAACTCAGCACTATTGTGCGAAATACGAATGTCTCCTTTTCCTCCTCCAATAACGCTTTTTATTGGTTTTGTAATACATGGGTATATATCCCACTCTTCACTTTTTGCAGTACTAAGGACTTTACTTTCAGGAAGAAAAAAGCCACTTTCTCTAGCTAATCGCCCTTGTTCTTGTTTTGACATCAATTGAGAAATGTCACAGTTTAAAGATGGTGCTGCATACCATTCTTTTATTTCATCGTAGTGTCCAATCACTGCCTCTGCCGCCCCATCTGAACAGCATATTATCACTCTTCTTTTTTTGTCATCGGCCAAATGAACCAACCATGGTATTATTTCTTCATACCTCTCAATGCATGTCACATAATCAGTATATATATATTTGCTTTTTGATATAAGATTATTTTTACTAATTCTTTCTCCGATAAGTAATACTCGAATTTGGGATTTTGGAATTCCTTTTTCTCCTAAAGAACGAAGAACTCCCAACGTATTATGGTGTAATCCACCAACTATAACGACATCTATATTATTCATAACATTATCTCTTTCATTTATTGAATTCTCGATACAACATTTTCTTACAGTCATCTATTATACATTCACCCCCATCAAATCAAACTTTTTCTATCTACTTTATTGCAATCAATTCCGTTGCTTTCACTATATTACTATCAGATGTATTATTGCTGATTTTTTTTGCAGGTACCCCCCCCCACGTTCCTGGCTCTAGAATGTCTTTTACAACAACTGCATTAGCACCTATACATACATCATCAGCAATAGTAACATTTCCAATTATCTTGCATCCTTCACCAAGGAAAACATTATTTCCCAAAGTAGGAGCTTCAACATCCCCATTAGTAGTTCCTAGCGTAACACCTGTTTGCATTCTGCAGTTATTGCCTACATGACTTTTACTATTTATTATTACAGTTCCGCGATGTGCAAGTGACAACCCCGGTCCGCATGTATTTAATGCAATCTGAAATCCCGTTACCATACTATAATGATGAAGCATAAGTTTCGAAAAAAAGTACAGCAATTTATTACACTGTTGGTAATACTCTGTTCTACGAAGCCACCTCTCATATTTCCATTCTACATCGCCTATAAGTCGAGGATATTTAGTTTCCTTTCTCAGTGCAACTCTATCGCACTCCATATAATAACGGTATTCTCTTTTATTTGATATCATATCGTATGCTCTCCTCTTTCTTCTATGTGCTCTCTCGTATTTTCAAAATAGAATTATTTATTATTTGTTTTAACTGTGTAATAATCCAGCCAGCAATTATACTTAATGTAATGCACACGCCTATTGTTACAATAGCAGGCACCCCAAGCTTATCATACAATACTACTCCACAGAATGCGCAGCAAAAAGGTTGATGCCAAAGATACACATTAAAACTATTCTCGCCCAACCACGCAAATTTATCCATCAAAAAGTCTCGTTTTTCAGAAAGTATATTAGACACTTGACATAATAATATCATGGCAAATGGCATCAAAATATATCCAAGATATGCTACCGTAACACGCACCAATTTTGTGTCTCCCGCAATATTATTTCCATTAAAACCAGAAAACCATTTGGCTCTAATTAAAATGTAGGCAACTCCTAATAATTCTAAACCTTTCATCCAAGAGTTTTTTTGATTATTTATCTCAACATATTTCCCCAGTTGTATAGCGTATCCAATCCCAAAATATGGAATATAAACTGCCAAGTGAAAGAATAAATCATTCCAATCTCCCAAAAAATCATAATAGCCATACCCTACTGTAAAAAGAGAAGCTGCTATTATTATCCAAATTCCTAATTGACCCTTACCTTTCTTTGCAGATAATAATATGAAAAGAATACTAATTATAAATAATACTAATAAGAACCACAAATGATATGCCCATTCATTATTAGCCTGCAATGCCTCTATTAAGTATGCAGCTAATGCCTTTTTCTCATATCCGGAACCATATAAGATCTTTTTTATGCCTGGTATAACCAATGCTGTATTAAACACAACATAAATAAACAAGGTATATGCAATCCAAGGAAATACTAACGCCCTAATTTTCTTGTTTGCCATTTTCATCTTATCGTAATTATAGCGCTCCATAGAATTCTTTAAAGAATACCCTGATAGGAAGAAGAAAAAAGACATATGGAACACATAACATACTCTATATACATAGTCTAATCCTGCATTGTTAACGCGCATAGTGTCTCTCATACCATGCCCTAACAGAACCATAAATAATGCTATACCTTTAGCTACGTCCATCCACTTTTTTCTTTTCTTTAACTCCATAATTACACCCTCGATTTTATTTCAATATTCTTTTCAATTTTGAGATCACATTTTTTGCATTTCCCATTATTACTACATGAACAAGTGTACCAGAGAGAGACATAATCATAGCTGCAAAAATGAGTCCCAACCAAGAATTCGGCTGTAACAACCTGGCAATACTCAAAAACAGCGGGCACATTAGCATCACTGAAAAAACATGTCTAATTAAAACTTTATAAATCTGCATTGGATTAATATTGAGACACTTCGAAGCATAAATTGGGGTAAAGAAAAAATTACTTATAGTCATAATCACTGCTGTTGTAAGTACAATTGCATAAACGCCCATTGAAGTATATGAAAGCAACAAGTACATACTTCCCGCATTCAAAAGTCCGCACCCAACTGTTACTAAGCAAGGAATTTTTTTCTTTAAAGTCAAAGTATTTACATAATAAACAGGAGAAACCACGCCTTCTGTAATGCTGGTAAATATCGTCAGTATCGTTAACGTGTAAAGCAAGTCTCCATTTTGCTCTGGAAGCCAAAGTTCATAATAAAGTCTTCCTAATGCAATAAATCCCGCAAATGCAATATTCGAAAACAGTCCGCATACCGTCATTGCTTTTGTAAGTTCTGAAACAAACTTTTTCATATCTCCTGATGCATAACTTTTTAGCATCTGAGGTTGAAAAGGTTGTGATATCGTAGAATATAGCAATGAAAAAATAGTGCCAATCTGTTTCGTTATAGCAATTTGACCAGTTTCAATTCCTGTAAGCATTAAATTAGATATCAACAAATCTAATCCGCTGTTAAGAACATTTCCCAAGCTATTAATAGATTGCCAAATGCCATTGCTGACCATAGACGCAATCTTTTTTAAATCAAAAGCTTTAATATCAAATGTTAAATCCTTTAATAATACTTTTTTTAATGTATAATTTCCAACTAATAATACACAGGAAGATGCCAGCGACCCCACTCCAACAAACCAAATATTGGGCGAAAACAACCTAAACATCAAGACTAAACTTGCTGCATCAACAAAATATGAAAATATCTTTAAAACGCCGGCCAAATCCAATCTATTCTTGATATAACTGGCAGAGCTGATTGGAACAATCATTGTAGTGATAGAAAAATTCAAAAAAACTAATATAAAAAGAAGTTTAACAGGCCCTACCAACTCATCTGGTATAACCAGTATCCTTTCAAGTCCAGATATAAGGATCAACGCAACAAGAAATACGACTCCAGAGATTGCCATGCAACCAAATACAGAAGAGGAATAATATGATTTAGATTCTTCTATATTTCCTTCATGGTATGTGACCGATATATATCGAACAACAAATGTGGTAAATGCCACCGTAATAATCTGAGCATAAGACACTGCTGTTTTTGCAATTGAAACAAAACCATATGCCTCAATTCCTACATTAGCTGTAATATATTTAGTTAGAAAAAAATTAATCAAATAGCTAAGAAAGGCTGCCGTGCCTGATATTAAAATAGTCGTTGCCAGTCTTCGGTTACCTTCCCTCATATCTCAATTCTCCTCTCATTTATTTAAACCAATCCTGAAGTATTTTTTTCGCTTGCACAGCATTTTCTTTCAGCTTAGCGCTAATTGTCGCATAGTCTGTTTGCGTTTTATTCATAACTATTGTCGAAATAATTTGGTTTAACTTATCAGATTGCAAATCAAATTCAGAATAAAAATCAGCATTAGGTCTTATTCCATACTCAATAAGATCACCCTGTAATCCGTACTCCTTAATAACATCAGATGTCTTATTGGAATACGAAATAATTGCCACTGGAGTTTGATGATACAAAGAAAACATTACTCCATGGAAACGCATGGAAACACATGCTTTTGCAAACTTGAACAATTGTCTCTTCTCTTCAATTGTTAATTTCTTTGCCTTATCGCAAATCACATATTCACCGTCAATTCCCTTTACTATGTCAGATATAATTTTCATATCCATATCATAATAAAACGGCAAGAATACATGTTTCAGCTCTTTATTACATTCTTGATTTGCAGCTTTTTGTATATCAGTTACCAGTTTTTTGTATCGTTCTCCGTGAACCTCTTCCTTATACTCGTTATTAAACCATGGCATAGGAATAGCCCACAAAATATATTTTTGCTGTTCACAATTGATTTTTTTCAAACATTCTGTATTGTTCTCTTTTTCAATAGGTGTTTCTACAGAAAAAGTAATATCACTCGATTTTATAATATTCTTACAATCAATCTCCTTGAGAAGATTGTACGTACGTCTATTACGACACACAATAAATTCCACACACTGAGATATTTCTTTCCATATTTTTTTATTTTCTTTTTTTGTGATGGAATTAATATCTATTCCGTATATACATACTTTGGTGTGGAAAAATCTTGCCAGTTTAATCTCTGATAATAAACTATTAAAATCTGCACTGCTTTCAGAAGGGAATAATCCTCCTCCACCAATTATCCAATAATCATTTCTTATGAGCTCTTTGATTTTACTAAATTTGCGCCATTTTTTTGTCATCACAGAACAATTCAAGTTTGGGAATCCATTGAAAAGCTCTGTATATTTGTCTCCTGCAGAAACAACTGTAACATCAAATTTCCCCACAGAACTTAGGGTATCTAGCAAAGTGTAAAGTATGAAATCATCACCTAAATTTTCATACCCATAATAACCTTTAATTAGAACTTTTTTCATATTCAACCGCAAAATCTCCTTTATGAAGTCTTAAACCATCAATGCTTATATTTATATATTCACAGCACAAAAATAGTATCAGCAATACTGTGAATCCCATTTCCACCTCAAATATCATTACGAGCAGAAGCGAAAATAACAGGCCAAACAAAAAGAATTGCGTCTCTTTTTTTGCAAAATTCAGCTTTTTAAAGCATTCAGATATAATAGTAACAAAAATCAATAGACCTACTATTCCTCCCTGGAAAAGGACTTGAAGCCATTGTGAATGTGCATTTACAGCGGATGCTTTAGATATCATCTGTATAGCTTGATCTGATGTAATAATTCCCCAGCCAAAAAATGGTTTTTCTTTTATATATTTAATTACAGTTACCCACGTACTTGCTCTTCCAGTAAATGTAACATCCTTCCCAAACAATTGGTAGATGATTGGCGAAAGAAATCCAACATTTCCAACTAATACCAATGCTGCAATCCCTGCATATAACGCAAAAAAGACTTTCCAATTTATATTAATATTCTGAGGTTGATACTTTTTTAGAATCACTGCAATAACAGTAATTACAATTGCCACAATTGAGGTACTGGATTTAGTCATAAAAACTGCAACGACACAGCTTAGAACTATGCAACAATACAATGTCTTTTTTAAATAGCCGCACGAATTACAAATCGTAGCTAAGCAAATCATTAATAGCTCCCATGTAATTCTATTATTTTTGTTTCCAAAAAACCAGTTTGCAACGCTTGCTGATGACCACTGACTATATTCTGTAACCGTCGTATATAAACCATTTGGATACAACAATATTGTCATCAAATCTACAAAAACAAACAAAAAAATCACATTAAAAAGGGTTTTTAGTGTAGAACTCGGATTCATCTGGTACAGCATATGTATGCAAGCTATAAAGACGATATATTTTATATTGTATATAGCTATATTAATTGTCATTGTTCCGCTTATCAGCGTCATCATTAACAAAAACAGATAATAGTATGTCACTATTCTAACAAATTTATTTGGACGATATTTATGCCGAAATAACATTATCATCGCTAATAGCGAAAAAATGTTATTACAGGCACCGGTAAATGCATTAGAAAAGTGTGCTGGCAACAACATAATAATCAAGTATGCAATTAAAAAGCATTTTTTAATTGATATTCGCATTAGTTTCCTCTTTTCCAAAAAACCGCTCCTCAAGCATCAAACACAAGCAATGGTAAACAGGAAGATGCAACTCCTGAACCATATAAGTTTCAGTCTTTGAAACCCTGATACAAACATCGCTCATCTGCGCCAACTTACTGTCTTTTGCACCAGTCAAGCCTATTACTTTCATGCCTTTTGCATGTGCAGTAGTTGCAGCATACAATATATTTTTACTGCTACCACTCGTAGAAATGCCCAAAAACACATCTCCCTCTCTACCGTACCCATTAATCTGCTGAGCAAAACACAACAATGGCTCACAGTCGTTCATATATGCTGTAGAAAGTGCAGGGTGACCATCCAAGGCAATAGCCGGAAGTGCTCCCTGTAGATTATCTGCCAGCACAGATCCAAGTTCTTCGTTTGCAGCAACAAGCTTTGCTACAAAGTCTGCTTCCGTTTTTCTTGGGAGCTTAAAACCTTTCATTAATTCTCCTACAATATGTTCAGAGTCTGCCGCCGATCCTCCATTGCCTGCAATTAAAAGTTTTCCATCTTTTAAATAGCACTCTTCCATTACCAAATAAGCATCAATAATACTCTGTTCACATATTTTTAACTCTGGGTATCTTTCCATTAACAAATCAATATGCTTCTGCAATCGCTGCTCAAACATTGTCAATCCCTCTATCTCTAATTTTCTTTAACTATTCATTCCTTCGGCTCATATGTTTCAGGTGTATAGTGGATAACCCTTGTACCTCCATCCTCAAATGTAAACGGAATATGCATCAAATCACGCATCGCCCAACGAACCGCGTCCTGTCTCTCTGGCTGCACATAAAATACAAGGAACCCGCCACCGCCAGCACCCAACAGTTTTCCTCCAAGTGCACCAGCAGCCATGCCTTTTTTATAAAGATCATCAATACTATTCGTGGAAACTGCCGCTCCAGTCTGACGCTTCAGTTTCCATGTATGATCCAGCATTCTGCCAAAATCATCAAGATCTGCATTCTTATCCGTCAGAACGCGTTCAGCATCATCAACTAGAGCAAGCATCTCTTTCAACTGGGCAACCTTATTCTGTTTCCCTGCTGCATTTGCTTTTTGTACATCTGAAGAAAAGCGGGTAAATCCTGTAAAAAACATCATTAGATTCTGATTAAGCTGTTTCTTTCGCTCTGGCGAGATAATAACTGGTAAAACCTCATATCCATTTGCATTAAAGTTAATGCGGTTAAATCCACCAAAAGAAGCAGCAATCTGATCTTGCCAGCCGCCAGCCTCCTGACAAAGGTAGCGCTCAAGATATATCGCTTCATCTGCCAATTTCTTCTTATCAGCGTACTTTCCCTTCAAAGCATAAAAGGCATTTAGCATTCCAACTGCGAAGGAACTGGAAGTTCCCAATCCAGAACGCGCTGGAAGATCGGCCTCATAAGTAAGACGGATTTCATGCATATCCAGCATTTTCATTGCATTACGAATTGCGGGATGCTGAATATCATCTACACTTGTTACTCTTTCTGTTTTTGAATAAGATAGTTCAGTAGAGTAATCAAAAAAACGCGGAAGATGTCTTACATTAACATAACAGTATTTATCAAAGGTTGTCGATAAAACTGCTCCATTATTTTCTTTAAAAAAATCTTCTATATCGGTACCGCCGCCAAAAAAAGACATGCGAAACGGAGTTTTTGTAATAATCAATTCTTTCACCTCATTTATATACTACAATGTGTTCAAAAAGCCTGAAACATTCTTTTCCCAGTTAAGATATTTATCGTTATATTCAATTGCCTTTTTCCCCATATAGAACCTTATATTTTTATCTTCCATCTTTCTGAAAGCCTCTTGATAATCAATTAATGTTTCACAAATAAAACCCGTTGATTCATTTTCAACAAATTGTGTTAACCCAGGCAAATTCGAACAAATAACAGGTGTACCAAAATAATATGAAATTGGAATCACACCACTTTGAGTAGCTTCTATATATGGCAAAACAACAGATACTGCATTTCTTATTAGCCACCGCATCTCACCATCATCGATGTATCTTTTGATAAGTATGATATTAGGATTATTCTTAATCATCCTTAACTCTTCATCTGATAATATCCCATTTCCAGCAATTATGAGCTTACTTTTCAGATCTTTCGTAGATGAATAAGCTTTCGCTAATGTGGATATACCTTTATACTTATCCAATCTACCAAAAAACAAATGATACTTGTAATCAGATACTTCACTTGGTTTCACATCATCACATTCTGGAACATGCGCACCTAGCGAAAATGAAAGCAGTTTTGGTTCATATTCTGGATGCCTATGTCTATATGATTCTCTAGAATTATCTGACAGCAATAGAATTTTATCAGCTTTTTTTTCTAGTTTTCCACTCAGCCAATCATTCCAGCCACCTCTAAATCGAGCTTTCAATGACAACCTTGTAGGGTGGGATGTACCTGCATCATGCATTGTCAATATGCAAAACTGTTTATCTCTATTCAACTGCAACCCAACCTGCACAGAATAGAAGTGATTGTCTACCAGCCAAACATAGTCCGGGTTAATCTTTTCAACTTGTTTAGCCACGTTTAGCACACTCGGATTCTTTGCAACATATCTAAGTGCTTTATCCAAAAATTTATTGGAATGATTTCGCGTATTATAACGAATAATGTGAGCGTCTCCAAAATCTTTGATATGTAGTTCTGCATCTTCTGGAACAAAACAAAATACATTATAATCCAGTTTCTTCAAAACATTATATAGCGTTGCTATTAATTGCAGAACTCCACCTATTCTATTTCCTGTAAATAGAATAACTGTTTTTTTCATCTTGCTTTCCTCTCAAATTAATTCCCTTAAAGTGCTGCCTTCATACCCCAACGCCTTAGCATAATCAAAAACTTCAGCTATATCTCTATACAAAGCTTCAATCTGATTATCAGTTTTAAACGAAGGACTCCCACTAGGCATCAGTTCTGATGAATGAAGCATAAACATCACATAAGGGTCATCAGTTTTCGTATGGCACCTCAATAAATATTTCATTTCCTTTAAATTACTTCCATTAGGTCTCAGCCAAATCGGATATCCTTTTATTGAATGCCATATTTTTTTTATCTGTTTTTTTATTGGGGCGTTCACATCACAAAAATACCGATGTGAAAGTAAAATACTGACCGGCACCTCAGTCAATTTTGTTCGTTCAGGTAATTCCACGTTGTAAATACTATGGGGACAATTCTTGTAATTTGAACCAGCACTATCTTTTGTCCGTCCTACTATATGTGACCAGTCTATGCCAGGAGTAACAGAGCAATCTATTTTATAACCATATTTCCCAATAATATTAAAATATTCCTGATTCATCGCCCATCTTCCTGCTCTATGACTAATTGGCCTAATTCCAGTTTTCTCATAAATAAGATCTGTGAGGAATTTCACCTTTTCTTCCATAATATTCTTGGGATACTCAATCAAATATGGTTGTCCATCATTTGCAATTGGCAATTTATACAGCGGCGGACTGTTCCAAGCATGTAAATGCATTCCCAACTCGCCTGTATGATTTTTCTCAACATTCTTTATAAATTCCACATAGTCTGGATCCATAATCATTTCATAATTTGTCAACCAAACCGGCTTAAAGCCATATTTTTCACATAACTGCTGAAATCTCAAAAGATAATGAGTATTATGAGTTGTAATCTCATCTCCTTCATGCCAATTCCACAGATTGTCACCTTCTGTATCCATCGTTATAATAAATTTCTTCATTTCTATCTGCTCCTCTATGATTAAACATTATCAATCAATTGATAATATTTATAGATTTCATCTTGATTTCCATATTCGTGAGCGTTTAAATACGTATGTATCTCATCTATTCTTGGAATGATTTTCATTATTCCTGCTGCGATTGCCTCGGAACTCATATTAACAATTACACCTTCATTGTCATTAACCTGATCTTTCACAGTGTCGTAATTTGTTACAACTATAGGCTTTCCCAAAATTTTTGCCTCGTCCAAAACAACTGACTTACCTTCATAACGTGAGGTCTGTACAAGTATATCAGCTCCATCCATGTACTTATATGGATTATCAGTTGCCCCCAGTAAAAATACGCAATCATCAACATTTTTGTTCTTAATCTGCATATTCAGTTCAGTTTTCAGCTCGCCATCACCTAGAATAAACCAAGAAAACTTTAATCCATTTTCTTTCAATATAGATGCTGCGTCTACAGCCATATCAAACCCTTTTAAATGAATTAATCTCCCCACAGATACAATTTTAAATTCATCCCCTTCGTACTCTTTTGGATATTCCTTTTCAGCTAAATACTTAATCGAAGATGAGCTAGTAAGATTAGGCAACATGCAAAACTTTTCTTTTATTGACGGAAAGGTTTTGCAGAGTGTTTCAACACAAATATTCGAGATGCTAACCACAGAATCCACTTGGCGCATATACTTCAAATCATGCTCTTCCAGAGCATTCAACTTTGAATAATCAGTATGTATCCACGCAATTTTCCTTTTTGCATCAACTTTGTCAACCAAATAATACAGCTGTTCGCCATGTAGGTAAGATATTGCCACATCATATTTCTTTGTCTTTATTGATGGAATTCTATCCTTGTAATAATGTTCCCATCTGTATTGCCTACTGGCATACATAGATTCTGTCTTTTTGCGGGCCCAAAATGTTCCCCAATAATGATCAAACGTTAATAGTGGATGCTTTATTCCTTTTATCCGATTATTTCCTTTTGCATATAGTAAATGTAAAATATCATAATCGTGGAGAATATGAACCTCATTCGGAAGTTGTTCTAAAAAAATACCTTCCTCTTGAAACAGCAAAAGATCCACTTCGTATTTTTGATAATCAAAAAGTTGAAGAAGGTTGACCAAACTTCTTTCAGCCCCACCATTTCTCAAACTACTCATAATAAATAAAATTTTCGTTTTCATAAATCTCCATCCTCACTAAACCCGGGTCATTCACAGTTCTCTCACCGACTAAAAAGTACCCCCCTAAATTTCAAAATACATTTCAGTTATAACCTCATTAAATATATGCCAAGTTTAAATTTTAAAACGACAGCACCAATCCTATATATCATCACAGAATATTATCCCTGTCCGTATAGTTTTTAAACTCTGCCAAATCATTAGACTTAAATGAACGGATTAATAACAATCTAATGCCAAGTTCTCTTACGACTACTTTAATAGATACTCTATTCTTTTCATTCATAAAGCAAAATAATTAAAAACAAAAACATCTGTGTTTCTTTTAGCCACATTCACAGTTTTGTTGTAAATAGCTCAGGCTAGCTATGGAAATATCAAATCGATTGAATCATCTCCAACCATTTACTACTAATCGTTTTATACTCTAATCGTTCGGTAGATTTCTCTGCAGCTCTTCCCAGCCTATTTCTTAATTCTTCATCATCAATCAATAAAGACATCTTTTCCGACATTGTAGCTATATCACCAATATCAACTAAAAAACCATTTTCTCCATCAGTAATCAATTCTGACGGGCCACATTCACATTTTGTCGAAATACATGGCAACCCTGCGTGCATAGCTTCGCAAAGCACATTCGGGAATCCCTCATAAAAAGATGACAGCACAAAAATTCTTGCCTTTTTCATTTCAAGAAAAGGCATATGCGTCACGCCGCATAATTTGACGCTGGTAGTCAAATTTTCCTTTTCAATCAAATCTTGTAGTTCATCTTTACGATTTCCCTGTCCATAAATCTTTAATTTCCAGTCGGGATATAACTCGGCCACTTTTTTATAAGCCTTAATCAGTGTCACAAAATCTTTCTGTCTTTCTAGCCGTCCAACCGAAATCACTGTGTTTTCTTTTTCTATACTCTGGCCCTCGCATTGTGCTGCCATCTCATCAAAATCTAACGGATTTTCCAGAACCACAATTTTCTTTTGTAAATATTGCGGATAAAAAGTTTTCATTTCATTAGTCTGCACACAAACGACATCGGCAAACCGGTACAAAAAACACGTTACATCAAAAACATATTTAGGATATTTCCGCAGCAAATTATTTCTATCGCAGACAATAATTTTTGTCTTTGAAAAAAGTCCTGCCAGAATCAGCATAAAATTGCATCTGCTTAAAAATGAAATCGCAACAGCTGCTTTTCTTTTCTGAAGATACTTTTTTGTGGCGCGATAATCGCAGAGCCATTCTGCTAACTTACTTTTATTCGTAAAATTATACTTATTAAGTTTTACATTTGATGCAACACTATAAAACTGCGGACGTTTTTCATAAGATGTTATGCTAACATCCATGTCATGTTCTGCAAAATTTGCCGCCAAATTTGTCAACACATGTTCCGCACCTCCGCTAGAAAGGCTGCTTATGTAAAAATCCACTTTCATGCTTTTTCCCCACTACCGCATTCTCGTTCTCTCAGTACAGTATCGTAATCTACAACATCACCTGCATAAACACGCAACATCTGATCAACAACAATATCCCAACTATACCTTTCTAAAATATAAGGTGCAGCTTCTGTCTTATATTTTTTCACAAGTTCAGAATCATTTAAGAGCATCTGTAGTTTTTTCTGCAAATCCTTTGCATTTTCTTTTTCAAACCACATTGCTTTCTCATGAACCACTTCAGTATTTTCTGGAATATCACTAATCAAACAACAGTTTCCATAACTCATTGCTTCCAGCAACGCATTTGCCATTCCTTCCAAGTTGCTTGGCAATGCAAAAATATAGGAATTGCTATAAAGTTCTTGTATCTCTTGTCCATACACATAGCCTGTAAAAACGATTCGTTTATCACCGTCAGCTAATTCTAACAGTTGATTATAATAGTCTTTGTTTGATTCTGAACCACCAGCAATCACAAGCTTTTTATCAGTTTTACAATTTTTGAACGCTTCAATCAAATATTGCAATCCTTTTTCTGGAACAATTCTTCCCAACGAAAGGATGTAGCTATCTTTTTCTAAACCATACTTATCTTTGATAATATCCACATCATGATTTTCCGGTTTATCAATGCCATTAGCAAATAAAACTGAATTTACTCCATATTTTGTATCAATATATTGTTTCATATTTTTAGAGAGAACCAGACATACATCTGCCTTTGTAGCCGCCATTCTTTCTCCAAACTCAAGATATTTTGATGCAAAGCCGCCCCACTTATCTCTTTGGCTATCTATACCATGTAACGATGCTACTACTCGTAACCCCAAAAGTTTAGCAAGTGGAATCATAGCACATGATCCTGATGCACGGAAACTCACACAATCATACCGACTGAATGCTGCATGGATAGTTGCAAGAAAAGAATAAATCGGAACACAAGCTGCTCCCTTTACTGTTGGAACCGTTACTATTTTAATGCCTTTATATTCTCTCAGTTTCTTTCCATCAAATTCTTTTCCAAAAACATTGTGACCGCCACGGTTATATACTGTGACATCATTTCCTCTTTGCACCATCCGAACCGCATGTTGCTCTACGCCCTTCTCTATTCCACCTTCGTTTGACGGTATACGTTTATGTCCAATTATTGCAATTTTCATCTATCTTTCTCCAAATATTTATTGCATCCTTATTTTTTCTATTTCATCTGTAAGTCGAATAATTCTTTCTCGTCTACTTAAGCTTTTTAAGCCTTCCACATTTTTAGGTGAACTATCTAAAATTTTATCTGCGTAATCGGATGTCTTGGAAATAAATCTAGCAGGTACCCCCCCCCACACTTCTCCTGAAGGAATTGATTTTGCAACAACAGCTCCTGCTGCAACTATTGACTTATCTCCAATGCTTACTCCAGGCAAAATTATGCTTTTAGCGCCTATAAAGCAATCATTTCCAACACGAATTCTTCCATATTTCATGGCTCCCCTGTACTCTTCTTCGTCTCTGAAACACCACGTTGCGCCATCGTGAGTTATGAAAGTGACTCCAAACGAAACTTCCGTATGATTACCTAACGTAATCAAAAATGGTTCACTCCCCCAATTAACCGATCCAAATGTTTTGCACTTATCACCAATTGTTACTCCAAGTAATCTTGCGCACTTAATCGGGGCAATATATTTATACACAGTCACAAAAAATTTAGTAATGAGTTTCATATATTAATCCCTTCCAAACAAATCTCTCGTATAAACCTTCTCCTCCACATCATCAAGACACTTATCATATCTATTTGCAATAATAGCCTGACTCTGTTTCTTAAACTCATCCAAATCATTAACCACAACGCTGCCAAAGAACTTCTCGCCATCTTTCAGGGTCGGCTCATAGATGATGACAGTTGCACCTTTAGCTTTGATACGCTTCATGACACCCTGAATAGAGCTCTGACGGAAGTTATCGCTATTGCTCTTCATCGTCAAACGATAAACACCAACCACAACATCTTTTTCTTTGCTCTCATCCCAGCTGTCATTTGCTTCATAAGCACCAGCAATTTCAAGCACACGATCCGCAATAAAATCTTTACGAGTACGGTTCGATTCCACGATTGCTTCAATCAAATTTTCCGGCACATCGGCATAATTTGCGAGCAGCTGTTTAGTGTCCTTGGGCAGGCAGTACCCGCCGTAGCCGAAGCTGGGATTGTTGTAATGAGTACCGATACGCGGATCAAGGCAGACACCATTGATAATCTGCTGGGTATTCAAGCCCTTCATCTCAGCATAAGTATCCAGTTCATTGAAGTAACTGACACGCAGAGCCAGATAGGTATTAGCAAACAACTTAACCGCTTCTGCTTCGGTAAAGCCCATGAACAGCGTGTCAATGTTTTCCTTGATTGCGCCTTCCTGAAGCACTTCGGCAAAAGTGTGTGCCGCTTTTACCAGACGAGCGTTTTCTACATCCGTGCCAACGATGATACGGGAAGGGTAAAGGTTATCATACAGAGCCTTGCTCTCACGCAGAAATTCCGGGCTGAAGATAATATTGTCGCAGTGATATTTTTCGCGGACACTTGCTGTGAAGCCAACAGGAATCGTGGACTTTATCACCATAATTGCTTCCGGGTTATACTCAATCACCAACTTGATAACCGCTTCAACCGCAGAAGTATCAAAGAAATTCTTCTTGCTGTCGTAGTTGGTAGGAGCTGCAATAACAACAAAATCAGCATCGCTATATGCTTCCTTTGCATCCAGTGTTGCAGTTAAGTTCAGTTCTTTCTCTGCCAGATACTTTTCAATGTATTCGTCCTGAATCGGAGACTTTTTACTGTTAATAAGTTCAACTTTTTCCGGCACAATATCCACTGCCATAACCTTATGATGCTGGCTCAACAGCGTTGCAATGGAAAGTCCAACGTAGCCAGTTCCGGCCACAGCAATTTTCAAATCCTTAAAATCTCTCATGATTACTTTCTCCTCTCTCTTTGCGTTTTTATTTTGAAAACACACTCTTTACATACTCATAGCTGTTAATATCGCCAATGTCATACCTCTTACCCGGCATGACGTAAGCGTGCATCGGTGTCTGCTTGCTCAACCAAGCCGCAAAGCTGCCCGGTGCGTCATAGCCGCAGCCATTATCCAGTGCCTCCTGAATCCGCTTTACATCACAGGCACGATAGCAGTAGAACGGCGGCACAGCCAGATTTCCTTTCGGCTCTTTCGGCTTTTCCTCATAGCTGGTAATCAAGTCATTGCCATCCAACGTGATGATCGCCGTTTTCTGCTGCTTTTTCAGTTCATTTTCCTCATGGCACATCACACAGGAGGTATTCTTTTCCTTTGCGAACTCCACAAACTTGGAAAGACTGAAATTCAGCACATTGTCGCCAGCCATAACTAGCAAATCATCAACTAAATTCAGCTTTTCTACCGCCAGCTGAATATCTTTGACTGCTCCCAGACGAGTTTCATTGGTGCTTGTACCATCGTCGATCACAGTAACCTCATAAGGCCGCGTCTTTTGCTTATTGTTCTTCCAGTTCTCAAAATGCTGTGCGAACTTGTGGTTGGAAATCACCACAAATTCGTCAATGTCGGTGGTGTCAACCAGATCATCCACCAACCAATCAAGGATGGATTTCTCGCCCACTTTCAGAAGCGGTTTCGGGAAATTTTCTGTCAGCGGATAAAGCCGTGTAGCATAGCCCGCTGCCAAAATCAAACATTTCATCTATATGTACTCCCCTCTTACAACTCAACTCCATTTGCGCTCTCACACAGATGGAAACTATACTTTCCATCCAGTGCCGGGAACGCTTTCAGATACTCTGTTGTCACCTTTACTTCAATATCTTCGGCCTTGTCCGGGTCGATCAGTGCCATACAGCAACCTTTGAAGCCCGCACCAGAGAAGCGACCACCGTAGATACCATCGGTATCAACCATGATTTCATACAGCTTTTTCAGTTCATCACAACCACACTCATAGCTGTAAATAGAGGATTTTCCGCTTTCAAAAACAAGCTGACCGTATCCCTCTAAATCACCATAACGCCACAGTTCTGCACCCTTTTCGGCACGGGCAAATTCACTGTAATAATGTTCTGCCCGTCTGCGCCACAGTTCGGGCAGGCGGTCTTTATAGGCTTCAAAGACCTCATACGGTACATCGCGCAGCCGAGTATTTGCAAAGGTGTCATAGTCCATTCCTGCATAGCCCATCAGTGCATAGGCCGCTGCCTTGCACTCGTCCTGCCGCAGATTGTACTTGGAGTTTTTCAAAGAACGCTCCAAGCCGGAGAAGAAGATTGCCACCTTATAAGGCTTCATTTTCTCACTGGTGGGGATCAGTTCATAGCTATCGTCTTTCGTGTCAAGGTACAGTAGGTGATTCTTCTTGGAAAGCACCTCACAACTCTGGTCGAGTTTGCCGCAGGAAACACCAACATACTGGTTTTCTGCGGCCTTTGCCGTGAGAATCATCTCCATCGGTTCAAGATGGACGCCATTCACTTTGCACAGTGCGGACAAGAAACAAATAATGACCGATGCAGACGAAGACAAGCCGCCAATCGGCAGACTTCCCTCGATGATGCCTGACAGACCAATTTTCAAGCGGTACTTCTCGCCCAGCATCTTAGCTGCACCGCGCAAATGATCTGCCCAGTCGCCCTGCTTTTCTTCTGGCACATCGCCTACAAAGAACTGAGCGCGCTTCGGGAAGTTCAAAGACTGCAACTCCACAACGCCGTTCTGCTTCGGGTGGTAGGCCATGTGAATTCCCTTATCGATTGCCAGACCGTTGATTTTTCCGTACTGATGGTCAATATGCGCACCTAGCGGGCTGATACGGTACGGGCAGAATGCCACATCAAACGGCTCCTGATGATATAATTCCTTGTAAACCTCAACACACTTCATCAGACTTTTCTATCCTCAACAAATTCAGTATAAGATTGGCGGCTGCCCTTTCTTTTCAACAACACATCGGACATAGCCTTCCCACTTTTGAATTATTTGTGTCCATTCTTTAGATGCAAAGTACGCGTCTATATCACTATCCAAATCAAATTCTGGCATATAAACGCCCAGCACACCTTTTTCTAATATGCCTTCTTCTACTACGCCCTTTTCTCTTATAATTAATACCGGTAGTCCCAACTGAAAAGCCATCGCTGGTTCAATTTGGCAATATGGACTCGTCAGCCACTGATTTGTCAAATCGTACGCATTTTCACCTATATCGCTATCCGGTTTTCCCGTTCCTTTCACAATTAGGCTTCTTCTGAATGCGATTGCTATCAATCCATTTGATTCCAGCAACAATCTTCTTATTGCTGTTAGTGGGGCATCCATATCATAATCCGTCACGCCTAATGTTCTTGGTTGCAGCCCTCTATTTTCTAAATAACTGACAACTTTTTCTATAAACTGCTTTTGCTTTTCTAAATAAGGCTTTGGATAGCTCAAAAAAACGGAATCTTTCATTTGCGTCCTCCAGTTACATCTTATAAAAATTTGCATACCACTCAGCGAACTTCCGCAGGCCCTCACGCAAGCTGGTAGAGGGCTTATATCCGAAGTCACGTTCCAGTGCGCTCGTGTCCGCATAGGTCACAGGTACATCACCCGGCTGCATCGGAACCAGTTTCTTGTGTGCTTCAAAGTCGTAATCTTCCGGCAGGACACCAGCACGGATCAGTTCTTCCTGCAAAATCTGTACGAAGTCCAGCAGATTTTCCGGGTTCTGATTACCAATGTTATAAACTGCATACGGAGGAACAGGCAGACCATCTTCGCCGTTCTTGCGCTCCGGCGCACCCTGCATTACACGAACAACGCCTTCAACAATATCATCCACATAAGTAAAGTCTCGCTTGCAATTGCCGTAGTTGAAAATTTGAATCGTTTCGCCTTTCAGCAATTTGTTGGTAAAGCCGAAGTACGCCATATCCGGGCGACCGGCAGGGCCATATACCGTGAAGAAACGGAGACCCGTTGACGGAATGTTATACAGTTTAGAATAGGCATGGGCCATCAGTTCATTGGATTTCTTAGTGGCTGCATACAGAGATACCGGGTTATCCACCTTGTCATCCGTACTGTACGGCACTTTTTTATTGCTGCCGTATACGGAAGAACTAGACGCATAAACCAGATGCTCCACCGGAGTATGTCCTTCATCGTAAGAATGGCGGCAGGCTTCCAGAATGTTATAGAAGCCAATCAAGTTTGCTTCCACATAGGCATCAGGGTTCGTAATGGAATACCGAACCCCTGCCTGCGCACCGAGGTTCACAACGATTTCCGGCTTATACTGCTCAAAGATAGATTCGATCACAGCCTTGTCTGCCAGATTGCCTTTTACGAAACTGAAACTTTCAAACTGTTTCAGTTCGTTCAAACGGGCTTCTTTCAGGCGCACGTCATAGTAGTGGTTCATGTTATCCAGCCCCACGACCTTGACACCCTCCACTGTGGAGAGCAGCCGCTTCGCAAGATTGGAACCGATGAATCCCGCCACACCTGTAATGAAAACGCTCTTGTTTTTCAGATCAATTTTTGTTTTATTTTCCATCATAATTTTTCTTATCCTCCCTTGTTGAATCTCCTGCTTATTTCATTGCACGACAACAAGCCTGTATACAGATTGCAGTAACAATCTATACGCAGGCTTGTCCTCGTACCTCCTTATTTTTGTTTTCTGCCCTATCAGCTTTCGCTGTGGTGGGTTAAGTATAGAGCGCAACCAGAAGCCATTAACCCCTGAAAACACGCTGGACGTAACGCACCATGACAAACAGAAACAAGTTGAGGTAAAAAGGTCAAGCCGCGCAAACCCTCATGAAATCAGGCT
Source organism: uncultured Faecalibacterium sp. (assembly GCA_934524985.1). GTDB lineage: Bacteria > Bacillota > Clostridia > Oscillospirales > Ruminococcaceae > Faecalibacterium. The sequence continues at coordinate 232,017 of CAKSYT010000002.1, forward strand.
TTTCTCTGGTTGTCCATATTATTTCACACTCCCCATGGATGGTAACCACCACCCTTTTGCCAAACATCTTCGGCAGCCATGAGAAAAATGCCGGTCCCTCTGCATGGATGTGCACCACATCGTATTTTCCAAATGCACTGTAAAGCGCCGCGAAAGCCGAGGCGCTTACCGCTGCCAGGCCTTTCTTTTCTATCGTCGGAACGTGCTTCTGCCGAATCCCCTCATAGTTCGTGCTATCGATATCGTCATACTCTGCACCGCTCACATGGTGCCCCGACCGGTTGTAGCAGGTCACCTGACAACCTTGCCGTGCCATCCGTGTACACAGCTCCTTTACAACGATCTCTACGCCGCCCTCTCTCGACAATCGTTTCTGTCCAAATACCGCAATTCTAAGGTCTCTCTCCATCTCGTCTCTCCAACCGTTTTCCTTCCATGTACTATTTTTTACTCCCCACGCCCCAACAAACACACCTTAAACGTCTTAAAAATAATTTTCCAATCCACCCAGAAGCTGCGCTCCTTGACGTATTTCACGTCCAAATCCATCCACTCTTCAAAGGAGAGGTCATTACGGTGCGGGGCGATCTGCCAGTAGCAGCTCAGGCCGGGGGTCACATACAGGCGCTGCTTTTCGTAGTCGCCGTATTGCTCCACCTCACGGGGAAGTGCCGGGCGAGGGCCAACGATGCTCATATCGCCCTTCAGAATGTTCCACAGCTGCGGCAGCTCATCCAGGCTGGTCTTGCGGATAAACTTGCCCACACGGGTAATGCGCGGGTCGTCCTTGATCTTGAACACAGGACCATCCATCTCGTTCTGGTCCAAAAGGTCGTCCAGTTTTGCCTCCGCATTAGGGCACATGGAGCGGAACTTATAGAACTTGAAGGGCTTTCCGTTGCGTCCAATGCGCTCCTGACTAAAGACAGGGCCTGCAGACGGGTCGTCCACCACAATGGCAATAGCCGTAGCCAGCATGACCGGCGACAGCACCACCAGTGCCAGCGATGACAGAATCACGTCTTGCGTCCGACGCCCGATCCAATACGTACGATGGTCGCGCAGATTTTCCTTGCGGTCAACTTCAACTTCCTTATCGATTCCGACAGTATTCGTAGCCATTTTTACTCCTCATCTAAATTCACGTTTGTTTGTAAGTTTCTTGCTTTAACCTGCTTTTGCCGTAACTGTTTCGGCTTGCGCCGCCTGCTCAGATGTGCGCTTCGGGTTGCTTTTCTCCCACCGCATTCCGATGGCATCCAGTTTTGCAATCCGTTCTTCTGTCAGAACAGCACCGCTCTTTTCAGGATTCTGGCGAGTATATCGCTGCCGTTTGACCCATTTCCCAAGGGCATATCCGTCCGGCGAAACATAATTGATTGGGACATTCAAGTCCTCATGGGCATCAAAGTAGCGCTTAGCCTCCTGATACCCTTCGTTCCACTGGCGGTCATTGCGGTTGCCCCAGTACATCCCGATACGGTTGAGCCGCTCAACCTGTTCGTCCGTCAGCTTTCCTTTCGGGTACGCCCATTGCTGGCTTGCAAGCCATAATCCAAGGCGTTCTCCAGTGGCCGTCTCGTAGGATCGAGGGATGTTCAGGTTGCCGTTCTCCTCGTAATAGGCCGCAGCCAGCGCATAAGCCTTTTCCCACTTGGCATCAAAAACGCTCCACACCATGCCGAGCTCATCCAGCTGTGCGATGCGTTCTCCCTTCAAGCGGCCGTTCAGCTTTTGCTGTCGGGTCTTGATGATCCACTGTCCCAAAGGGTAGCCGTCCCGGTCGGTGTATTTGCCGGGCACCATCAGGTTTCCGTAGGTGTCGTGGTATTTCTTTGCAACCTCAAATCCGTGCTGCCACGCGATTTCCTTTCGGTTGCCCCAGACCATCCCGATGCTGTCCAGCCGTGCGATCTGCTGCTCGGTCAGATTTCCTTGAATCTGTCCCTCACGCACCCGGCGCTGGGTGACCAGCCACACGCCAAGGCTCAGACCGCCGGGCGTGGTATACAGCTTCGGGACGCTCAGGTTGCCATGTTCTGCGTAGTAAATGCTGGCCTCGGAGAAATAGTGCTCCCAACTGGAAGAAAGGCTTGCCTGCAGCTGCTCAAACAGCACCCGGCAGTCGTGCACCTGCTCGATGACCTCGAACCGCTCGGCGACGATCTTATCGCCCTCGCCGTTGGCATACAGACGATGAACCGCCTCCTGCATCTCGTTTTGCAAACCGGAAATACTGGTCAGTCCCTCGAAATTGTTGACCACATCTAAGATCAGCGGGGCTGCGGTGTCCCCGGCGGTCAGAGCGCGGCCAATCTGCTGTTTGTAGATAATCGGAGAGATGGTAGGCCGGAACAGGATCACGCCAGAAATCCCCTCCACATGAACGCCCTCGTTGAGCATATCGATGCAGAACAGCAGCTTCAGCCGATCACTGGTGTCTGTCTTGAACTCCGCAAACGCCTTGTCGGTGTTCGGGTCATCGGAGTAGGCTTCGTATACCACTACATCCGGGTTGACCCCGGCGAACCACTCCGGCACGCGGGACACCATCTCGTCCATGTGCTCTTTGTTGGCGCAGAACACGATGTACTTGCCCGATTCATTTGTGATATGATGGGCAAAAACCCTGTCCAGACCATCTGCCTGTTCCAGTGCGCGGCGCAGGGCGTCCAGATATTTCTGATTCACGTCCTGAATACCCGGTGTACGTAGGTTGTCCACCCGCGCCTGATACTTCGCAAGCGTTTTCTGGTATTGATAAACCGTGGTCACATATTTCGGGGCAGGCAAAATGCCCCTGACGACTGCTTCGCCAAGGTTCATGTCACTGGCAATATGTCCGTTAAATAGTTCTTCGGCCATATCGCGGTTATTGTCCAGATAGCGGACGTTTGTTGCCGTTAGCCCAAGCAATTTTGCATCCGGGCATAACTTTAATAAAGCCACCGTGCTTTCGCCCCAACATTCCGCTCCGGCACGGTGGAATTCATCGAGTATAATATAGGCGGGTTTCTGTGCCGCTATTTCGTCCAACTGTGCCTGCGTACAGCACATCAGTTTGGCGTAGGTATAAAAGTGAACGTTTGCCAACGGAAAATCCGGGTCGTTCCTTTTCAGACTCTCTAGCTGGGTCTTGAAGATATATTCACTGGGAGAAAGCCAGATCACGACCTTCTCCGAGTTGTCCTCGATCAGCTTGAACGCAATAAAGCTTTTTCCGGTGCCGGTGGGATGAACAATAGCGGCTTTGCCGTACTGCTCCATCATCCGAATCGCCGCATGATACGCTTTCTCATTGTGCTCAAACAGACACAATGCCACCTTGTTCACCCCTTCCCGCATAAATTGGTATCCTCCACATGGAAAATGGAGGATACCAATTTTAAATAAGATTGTCTGAATTCTCCTATTATTTTATCATGGTTATATCTGGGATTCAATAGAAATCCTTACAAATGTATCCCACCCGGCCTTAGAAAAAACTTCGCAGAAGCCGAAACTTTTTTGCAAATTGCCCAGTTCTTCATGAAAAACACAGCCTAAAACGAAGATGGACAGAATAAGTGGTCAGATGGGTGTCCAAGCCGCAGGAGGAAACAGAAATGGCACGACGGGGCGAAAACATACATAAACGCAAGGATGGCCGGTGGGAAGGCCGGTACATCAAGGCACGCACGCCGGAAGGAAAAATCCAGTGGGGCTATATTTATGGCGCAGCCTATGCAGAGGTCAAGCAGGTACTGATTCGGAAAAAAGCGGAAGCGGGCTTCTACAACCTGAAAAGAACCGACCTGACCTTTGAAGCGCTGGCCGAGGTGTGGCTGAATTCCCTGCGGAACAGTGTAAAAGAATCAACATACGCACATTATTCGTACACGCTGCACAAATATCTTCTTCCGGTTTTGAGCAAAGTGTCTGTTGCATCCCTTGAGGAAAGCTTTCTGGAACAGTCCATGCAACAGATTATCGCGCCCACAGATGCTACACACAAGCCGCTGGGGAACTCCTCTGCCCGGGAATGCCTCTCGATGCTGCGCCGCATCTGCAAGTATGCCGCGCACTTACGCCTGATTCGTCCGATGGAGTTGGAAGTGGCGCTGCCAAAAGCTGTTGACAAAACACCCGTGCCCCTCACCCCGGCGGAACAGCAGCGACTTTATCAATATGTACAGGAGACCCCCACCCCCCGCAAAACGGGCTTGCTATTAGGGCTTGAATTAGGTCTGCGTATTGGTGAGATCTGCGGCCTGCAATGGGGTGATTTTGACCTGAAACTTGGAACACTGAAAATCAACCGGACAGTCTGCCGAATTTCCTACGGAAACGGGCATACAAAGGTGGTTATCCAAACACCTAAAACCCGCACCTCCCGCCGGGAAATTCCAATTCCGAAACTGCTGCTTATTATGCTGAAAAAACTGCGCGGTAATGCCGGTAATTCTACGTGGTTTCTATCTGGCAACGAGTCTAAGCCCACCGAACCCCGCTGCTACCGAAAAAGCATCAAAGTATATCTGAAACAGGCAACCATCCGGCAAGTACGTCCGCATGCGCTGCGCCACACCTTTGCAACGACCTGCCTGCAAGCGGGGTGTGATGTAAAGACCCTCAGCGAATTGTTAGGACACGCCAATGCCAACATTACTTTGCAACGCTATGTGCACTCTGACTTGACCCGAAAGCGCCGGGAGATGAACCGGATATTCTCCCATCAGGTGTCTATGAGGGGCAGAAAAGCGTTAAATCTACTGGAATAACGCCAGATTTCGCCCATGGTCCTCCATTTTCCATGTGGAGGATACTTTTTTATTTTACTGACAACTACATTCTCCCATCATTACGCAACCGCGTACCGCTCATATCATAAAACATTCTCGTAATATACGCAACTGCGTATACCAAACTGCACGAACTTCTGTACTATCATGTTGAGGTGAACTTCATCATGACTGTAAAAGATGCCGTTGCCAAGCGCTTTGAACAGCTTTGCGACCAGCGCGGGATACGCCCCAATGAATTAGCGACCCGCGCCGGTGTAACACCATCTACGGTATATAGTATGCTCGACCCATCCCGTCAGCGTGTATCCATCGCCACCATCAAAAAGCTCTGTGATGGCCTTGACATCACGCTTGGTCAGTTCTTTTCCTGTGCACTGTTCGATGAACTGGAACAGGAGATCCAATAGTTCACCGAACGATCTGTTCGGATTTTTCTGCAACGCGTACTCTCTTTTCTAAGTGAATTTTAGAATTTCATATCCATCGTCAGCCTGATTTGTGCTCTTTTGCATGGGTCAGGCTATTTTTTTCGCTAAAAAACCCCTGCCGATCACATTTCTGTGAAAGGCAGAGGCCTTCTGCTGCTAGATTTTAATCAGATCTGGGGAGATGGAACAACTATCTCATTCTACTGGGTCAGTGTCCCCTTCCAGATTTTTAACTACCCCCGGGGTGTCTGACGAGCTGAGCAGTTCTTCTTGCTCCATGCGACGGCGCACAGCTTCCACCACATAGGCAGTCGCACTTTCTCCAGCTTGTTCTGCTGCCGCTTCAATCGCTTTTTTACTCTGTGGACTATCAATTCTCAAATTCAACACGAGCCGTTCATAGGTTTTTGCGTTGTACTTTGAGCGACTGGCTGTGCTTGTTTTTCCACCCATCCTTGCACCAACTTTCTTTGGATTTCTAAAGGTATTATATCATAATCTCTTGTTTTCGCATACTATTCCCAGTATGCACTTTGCACAGATATTTGCACTTTTCTTTGGTGATTATTCCGCCTTGCATACTGTGCACAGTATGTGTATACTCATGTCATCGGGAACACCGGTTCTCACATCCGACCATTCACCAACGATTTGAAGAGAGGTACACACATGAGTATCAACGTTTTACTGACCCTTGTCGAGCAGTACAAGGAGGCCGCCCAACTGATCGAGGCTGCACAGGCTGAACAGGAACAGCTGAAGATCCAGATCCGTGAGGCACTGGCTGAGCGCTCCACCAACTATCTGGAAGTAGGCTGCCACAAGGTCCGCCTGTCCGATTTCTCTAGCACCCGACTGGACAGCAAAGCCATCAAGGCCGTGGCTCCCGACCTGTACGACCAGTACAGCAAAACGGTCACCGGCACCCGCCTGAGCATCACCTGACATCACCCGAAAAAAGCCCCATACAGCGCCGCCCGTCCAAAGCTGACGTTGTATAGAGCCCTAAACCACCCGCCGGGGCGGGCTGCACCAATATTATACCTGTCCCGGCCTTTTTTATCAAGAGAAAGGACCGAAAAATTATGAAGCAGACTGTCAAAACCTCCCGCGCTGCCGGTCAGCTGGAAAAGATGTTCCGCGAGCTCAACAAGCGCTACTTTGCAGGCAAGCTACCCGAGCCCATCATCAGCCTGAAAAAGACCCCGTCCGCCTATGGTCATATCACCTGTTCCAAAGTCTGGCAGGCAGGCGGTGAGAACAAGTATGAGATCAATATTTCGTCGGCTACCCTTGACCGTCCCATCGAGGAGACCGCTTCCACCCTGCTGCACGAGATGGTGCATGAGTACTGCATGGAGACCGGCATCAAGGATACCAGCAACAACGGGGTCAATCACAACCGGCGTTTTAAGGAGCAGGCAGAGGTACACGGCTTGACCGTCGACCACCACGAGAAATACGGCTGGACCATCACGAGCCCGTCCGAAGAGCTGCTGGACTTCATCATCTTCCAAGGCTGGCAGGACATCCAGATGGGCGAGCGGCTGGCATGGTCGGATATGGCAGGCACCGGAGCAGGCAGCAAGGCACCCGGCAGCAGTCAGACCGGAGCGCCGAAACCTCCCAAGGCAAAGAGCAGCACCCGGCGGTGGGTATGTCCCAAGTGCGGTACCATCATCCGGAGCACCAAGGAAGTGCGGGTCATCTGTGCAGACTGCATGGAGCTGTTCGTGAAGGCTGACTAATCACAGCAGGACAGAGAGCGAGGGCACGAGTGAGAGTAGCGCTATATATAAAATTACAGGAGGCTCCTCATGGATACTTATAAAATCGCTATTGACACCTTTCTTGCCGAGACATCCGAGTGCAAAGCCAGTGGGTGCGCCGTTTTTATCGGGGCAGACATCGCGTTCCAAGACATCCAGCTGCACGCGCACCGGAATAAGTCAGAGCTGCATTTCATGGCCGGACACACCATGCTTTCCATCCACCTTGCCAGTATCCTGAGCATTGAAAAGCTGGTATTGCGGGATATCCAGTCCACCGAGTATGAGATCATCACCAAAGAGAGCGGCACCATTACCCTTGACGTTGTTTAAAAATGCACCCGTAAAGACAGAGATTCGCCGGGCTGTGAGAGGACGCCCATTATTTAAAGGAGAGCAGCTATGACCATTATATCAGAACGTTTGCAGCACCTGCGCCTGACGCACGGCTATACTCAGACCGAGCTTGCCCGAACCATGGGTGTGAGCCGCCGGGCAGTCTACGCATGGGAGCACGACAAATGCCCTGAGATTCCCCGCCTGATCCAGCTCGCCCAATTCTATCAGGTGTCGACCGATTATCTGTTAGGGCTGACTGAGTGAGGTGTCCCCTGCCGCCGGAGGCCTTACCGGAGACTTTTTGCCTGCTATAGTGCGGTCATCCATCAGTTCGCGCGACGGCAGCCACAATGCTCCATATTTTTAACAGCACACTTGTAAGTCCATCTTATCGGATGCATCGTTTGGTAGACTTCAGGTACAGCAAAAGCAAACACACTTCAAAATACAGGAGGATAATATTATGGCAGGCGCTTTTTCGTTATTTTTAGGCATGTTGGGTCTTGGTGCAGCTGGTGCAGTCAGCGCGGGACAGAACGCAAAAATCAAGAAGGCAGATTATCAGTATGGCGAGGAGCATGGCCTTCATGGCACCTCTGAGGTTCTGCAAATGCGGGATCGAGTTCGTAAAGAATGGTGGAGCATCTGCGGCAAAACCTACAACGCATGTGAGCGGCCTGCATCGAGTTACGGCGACCTCAGCAGAACCCCGTGGTGCTATCTGAAAAAGCGCTGGTTCATTGATCATCTGAATAAAAAGGGCATCCCTTATGATGATCTGGTCGTGGATGATGTTACCGGCGTTACCTTCTACGAGAGCCAGAAAAGAACGTCCCAAGCCTATATGAGAAAGCTGCGGTAATAGACATCGCGCCCATCGTCACCACTTCTATCAGCAACAGGAGGGAGTTTATGGCTGAAAATAAGTTCGTTGTCAAAACGGTATTCCATGATGAAAATGGAGACACTTTGCTTCGTGAAGATTACCGTGAGACGCGAGAAAAAGCACAGGAGCTCAAGGATCTGGCCGATTTTGGCTATGCCGGACTTTTTGGCAAGGGTCAAACGAAAGTTACTACAGAAATCATTGAGCTCTGACACCAACTGCCATTTCCTATAGTATCCCCCACAGCAACAGAGCTCTGCCGCTCAGACACGAGTAGCAGGGCTCTGTTTTATATTAGATATATCGGGTCAGCTTATTATCCTCAGAATTTTTCATGTTTTCTATAAAGAAAAATCATCCTTTTTACGAGTGGATTTAAATAAGTTCAGCTACGCTTAGTTCTATTATTTTATTTCTCATAGAAAATGTCTTTTTATGTTCTATTTTAATCTCTAGTTATCATAGTTTCTTCACCTTCCTACGCGCTATTATACCGTAAGGCAACAAACATTTCATTTATTATTCTAGCAGCGTAATTTTATTGGTTTTATTTAATATTTTAAATGCCTTTCCCTCGATTTGGATTTTATGATTGCGCGATGTATCCAGCCCCTCAATAATACTTATCAATTCTTGGCTATTCAATGTAATCGCCGTAATAATCTGAAATTCCCCTTTGATTTCCATTGCCGATTCAATAAAGCTTTTCATGTCTTCTGGCACTATACTTTGCTGTGCTGGTTCATCAAAAATAATAATTCCAGGATGATTTCCCTCCTTTTCGACAGAAACCTGCAAAAGCGCCATCGTAAAGGCCCAAATCACGCGAATGCCGTCACTAGCAGAAGAATCAAACTTCATATCAAATCCATCAATAGTCGGTAGAAGTGACGAATTCATAGAGATGTCAATTCCATCAAAGTTTGTCAAACTGCTATAATGGTACCTTTTCAGATTTTCAACAAATCTTTTCCTTAAAAGTATAATTTTTTCTTCATCCTCTTCGGAAATATCTTTCCGAGGTAATTTTCCTTTTTGGTCAAGATAATCATTCCATTTATCTGATAAGTTTTTTAGCTGTTCAATTAAAGAGTCAACTGTATTCCTCATTTTTGATAAATGGTCAATTCTGTTTCTAATTTCTATACGTTTGAAAACGATTGTCTCTGAATCTTCTGTATTCACAGTAGTGTACAAATCAGAGCGCAGCGCATACGCCAGTCGTTGTAACTGTTGAAGTCTGTTTTTAAGGTTTTCTTTATCTCTTATAAGTCTTTCTCGTTCTTCTTTACGGCTTCCCAACGTAAATTCCAACATCTTTTTTTGTTCTTTAAGATGCCTTATATTTTCTTCTATGCTCATAAACCCACTTGCAGTTTCCACATCAAATAAATTATCTTCAATGTGTTGCTTGCAAACAGGGCAAATATTCGCTGAGATGCCTTCTTCTAATGTTTCCGAGCCGAATTTTTGGAGTCTTGCAGCGTCATTATTATTTCGAATATCTGATTTTACAAGTATTAAATCCTCCCTCAGTCGTTTAATTACTTCGTCATAATATACCAATCTTTTATTTACTTCCTGTATGTGTTTTTCATAAGAAGCAATTTGTTTTTGAGTCTCCGAAAGTTCAGTGCTCAGCAATTCAAAATTTTCATTTACTCTTGGCTTCAAGTCTCGCAGTGCATCACAATCAGCCTCCAGTGATTTTATGGCATCTTCTATCGAAGTTCCATTTAACATCATTGGTTTTATTCTCAAGCAATCATTTTCTGATAGCACTTTTGGATGGATTGGAAGATTTATAATTTCGCACATTTCAGAATGAACAGTTCTTTTTAAATCTTCTATCAACTGCCCCCATTCATATTCTAGTTTTGTTCTTATTGTATTAAGCCTATCTCTTTCCTTTTCATTTTTTATCGTCTCCAAGTTCAATACAAATTCTACGATTCGCTTCTTGGATTCACGTATTCCAAATATAGGCATTCCTGAGAGAATATCTGACCAACCATGTTTTTGCTCAATAAACATAGCAGCAAAAACAACCTGCAGATACAATTTCCGCTCATTTCCATCTGATGTTCGCACTAACGGCAGTTCCATATGAAGAAAATTTTCCAAGAATGTATGAAATCCTCTCCCACTCGTCGCAGAATTTTGAAAATTAACATAATAATCTTCCGACAACGTCTCAGTCTTACTTATAGAATCATAACTTCCATGAAAAACCGTTACAAGATGGTTGTTTTTATTCTCTGACTTAATATTTCTATAAATTGTTTTAACCTCAAAGCCATTGCTAATTTCGAGGTACACTCCAGACTCTGTTACAGTTTGTGGTTCACCATTATCCTCAATAGTAGTTTTAAAAGCAGACGTTAGAACTTTACTTCCAGTCACGCTAGCTCCACCAAGTATCTGTTCAAACCCAAGGCAATAGTAAATGGCCTCCAAAATCGAACTTTTTCCGCAAGTATTTTCACGACTAGCTATAAAATTCATCCCACTACAAAACCGTTCATCAATACCGTACACCCCTTTAACGGTATTTATCTCAACCCGTAGTCTATTGATTTTCAACATCTTTTATCCTCCATTGTTCGATTACTTCTTCCACCTTTGTTTCTGTTAACTTCTTCGCCAATAAGTTCAAATCATCTATCTCAACCGTCATAAGATCGCCAACAGTCTTTATGTGATCCGCAAGTTGTTTTCCACGGTGAGTAAGTTTATATTTTGCGCTTGGTTGTTGTTCAATCAGTCCATATCCTATCGCATATGTTAGAGCACGGTTAACTGCTGGATCAAATCGAACAAGGGGATAATTATTATTACCATCTGCAAATTCAATTAGTTTTCTCATATTCTCGTGAGAAATTAGTGCAAATGAAATCATGTGAAGTTTTATAAGCGAGCACGTGTCTCCACGGCCGCAAATCCGCATAATTAAACACAGTTGAGTAACTTTATAGCTAATCCGATAGTTATATGGAACGGCATCAGGTTTTGCATCAAAAACAACGCTTTTGTAATCAACAGGAATTTTTTTCATATACTTTATTCCTTAAATTTCATCGAGCAGTCTGCCAGCCAGCTTGCAATCAAAGCTTCCTTAAGATCAGCAATGGACGCCTCTGTAAACCTAAAAGAAAAATCCCGCCTAAGTTTAGAATCAAAATCCTCAATAATTGTATCAAATAAAACTTTATTCATCGACCTGTCTGTATTCATACGTGTCTTAAGCGCCACTTCTTTTTTATAACTTTGCTCTATTCTATATATTTCATTATAAATTTCCGGAAAATCCACATGTAATTTATTTAGGATTTCAATCCCGCTCATGTAGTAATTCGCATAAAGTCCGACAACAGCATTCAAGTCCTCATCGTCTTCTTCAACATGCATTATAGCCTTAATCTTTTTTTGTATATTTTCAATCTTTTCAGAATCACACTTCGACCAATCCACTTCATCGGAACTCTCAATCGCAAGATTAAGTTTATCATCCGACAAGTTCGTCCGAACAATCCGGCTTATTTCCGGAAAAAAATCCTCTGCTGTTTTTATAACAATTCGAAAATTATCTGCAATATGTTGGTATGCTGTTGAATTCTGCTTCTTAGCCTCCAAGATTTCTTGTCGCTTTTTTTCCGCATGCTCAATAATTCGCGAATCCCTGTATTCCGGAATATCAAACTGCCACTCAGTCACTGGCGGAACGCCAAGTTTCTCAAACCTTTTCGCATTATTCTTTAATTTATCTATATCAGCAGTAAGTTTGTTGCGTAGATGGTCATATAGTTCATTATCTGAATATTCTCTCTCCGGACAGTAACATTGATGTACTATACCGTTTTGGGTAAATCCTTCTATACCTGCATCTCCGCCTTGAGTAGCAGGTATCAACATATAGTTATCTTTCTGATAACGAATGCGATAGCACTTAACACATAGTTCTTCCCATGATTCACCAGACATATAACCTTGAATATACTTTTTGATACTCTCCACGGAATTCCCCCTTGATTACTTTAACACAATCGAGTTTGAGCCGTCCAGTCACAAGATAGTTTGCAAGTTTCATTGTTTTGATTATAGTCAAGAAAATCCTGCTATTTTAATACAACATTCTTAAAGCACAGTTGGTTCATCAAAACAAACAAACTTTTTCCTTGTCATTTTACATAATTGTACAGCTTTTTCATTATAAAATCAATCATATTGCATCACTTTACCATTTTTCTAGCAGTTCTATTTTGGCAAAACAAGTTAAATCAATCTATCGCATTTCTACAAGTGCACTTAAAGAACTTTGTTTAATGTTCGTCGAAAAATCAGCCCCATGCACAGCCTCTCCTCACCCATAGTATCAACGCCCTGCTGCGCGCTCCTATCCCCTGTTGGTGTACGCCACCGCCATACATTTGCGACATATTTTGGCACTTTATGACGCATTTAGACGCTTTTCGCCTGTTTTGGCATATTTTGCGTTACATTTATTTCGGACTGGATAAAACTGGTCCAAATATATGTAATGGGGATGATGTCAAAACGGTTACTTCCGATTTATCCGCCCGTATCAATGATGTACTGCGCTATGTCGGGATCACCCGTAACATGAACGCCTACATTATTCTATCACAAGCCCTGACGCTGATTGCCGAGGACGAAGACCGCCTGCGAGCTGTGGAAAAAGAGAGCTACACGCCCATTGCCGACAAGAAGCTGTATGAGCCCAAAGCAGTCCAGAGCACGATCCGCCGGGCATCCAAGGTTGCATGGGATCTCTGCCCCGATCGCGTTCAGGAGCTGGCTAGCTATCCTCTGAATGGTCGCCCTCCTGCCGTGACCATGCTCGAGCTGCTCTATAATGGTGTCGCCCGCTATGACGATCTCTCTATTCTGAAATAAGCGCCCCTCAACAACAAGCACCCCGCTACTCTATGTCGAGCAGTGGGGTGTTTTTGCGTCTTGATTCGATTTCAACTACTGTCAAAATGACGGGTGTTGATGGTACAGTTAATCGCAAAAAAGCGAAATACCGCAAAATTGTCCATCATAACTTACGTGGCATCATAGAAAGCCGTCATGTACTATGAGGAGTTTTGAAAGGGACTGCGAAATACCGACGCCATATCTAAGCTCCATCGAACTTTTACCGATTTGGATAATGTTCATTGATCGTATCATCGATAGAATATGGTTCTCGGTAGTCACTTTGTCCTCTGAGCTTTTCCAACCGTAATCATTTTGATAACAGTTCATCGACCCTCAATTCGAGGGGGGTGCGCTTTTGAACTCCGAACAATTTGTTCGATGTTGTATAGGCGTTGTCTTGAATGGTCCTTTTTTGACAGCGCAAAATTCCGCCATCAAACGTTGTCCACAGTGTAGATGCCCTTGTATTATACGATAACATGATACATTCCGTTTGAGGTATACTTTTTAATGTTATCAAAGCCAGACAGAATCACACCGGGCAGGCGCTTACATCAATTATTTGAGATATATTACTATGATCGAATCAATGGTGGGTTTCCCTCTTCTCCCACCCCCTCATCTTCTTTCCTTTTTTTCGTAAACACTTTAATATCTCGCACGCTCGATGCTCGCGAGTGAGATATCAAAGTATTCACGAATCTCAAATTATAAATATATCATAAGTCTGTTATTTTTCTCTTGTTCTGTATTTTGTTATCTAAATTTGGGGCAATTCTTGTACCTATTCTATATAAAGCGAGTACAATTTTTGCCCCAGAATCACATTATATTTGAATCAATTTCCAAAATGTAGCATCGCGTGCATCATTGCTTTTCCCTTCTTTCACTCGTTGTTTGTCGCGAACACTGATGATCTTGACGCCATAGATTTGAAGTTTACGATTTAATATGTCCTGCCCCATCGGACGTCCTTTATACTCTTTGAACACCTTCAAGGCCATGATACTTTCGTACATTTCTTCCTTCAACATCGGCTGATTCAAGTGTGCGTTTATCCAGTCCACCACCGAATCAAAGCAATACGGCACCGTTTCCTCTGCTAACACCGGCGCATACTTTGCAAAGACCTGCTTATATGACGTTTCGAGCATTTCGTTAAGCAGTTCCAATTCACGCTTCAATTGCCGGACACCAAGCGGATTCACGCGGTACTCACCCTTTGCATCGTCGAACTCCATGATCTTGCATTTTCTTATTTTGTTATTGATACTATCGGGCGTTCCACTGTTTCGGAACACTTCAAATGCCTCCGGCCCCGCAAGATATGCCACTGCTGGCTTCAGCTCTTCTATCACGATGGCCTTAAATTTCTTCAAGTCACCATAATACCAGTCCGCATCATAATCACGAAAATAGACCGTGCAGGTATCGTCGACATCAAGTGGGCGCTTTCGACCTGTTGATTGAATGACGTCCGTCGGCTTCCATTGGTCGATATACAGGTGTTTTACTGTGCGGTCTTTGATCTCGGTACCTATGCCAAAAGCCTTAGTCGTAAACAAAAATCTTTTTTGAAGTTCTCTGTCCTTGATACAGTCCGTCAGCTTATTGAACATTTTGCCGTATTTCGGGTTGTTCTCGGAGCAGTAATAGGCAGCTGTATCGTCGAATATCTCCCTCATTTTGAGCAGGTCCTCGCCGGATGATACAAAGATAACGGCCTTTTCGTCTTCCGGGAGACTTTTTAGCATCACGACCAGATTTTCCCTCGAATAGAAATATTTCTGCTTGATATGCTGGTAATCCTGCGGCAGTTTGTAGATGCGGTCTTCGGGTGTCTTTACGGTATCCTCCAGCAGCTTATAGGTTTCCTCGCCCGTTGCGCTCATATAGATAACCACATGGTCGGCTTCGGCCTTCTGCAGCACTTCCAGCGATAAATAGGTATTCATTCCATAAGAGGAAAAATCCGTAAAATAGTGACACTCATCCGCGACGATGTACTTGAACCCTGCCAGATACTTTTTCAGCGATGCCGGATCATTCCTGTATCTCGCCTCGATATACTGGTAGGTCTGGACTTCTAGCATGGACTTGTACAATGCATCATAGGTCATTGCTATTTCCGTTGGCTCACCATCGACCTCGGCAATGGCGGCTTCCGTTCTGCGTTGGATCATCTCGTCGTAAAGGGTATTCAGCGGGCAGAGGCATAGAACCCGGCCTATGGTCGTATTTTTCAGCATCTCATCGACAAGCCAGCTCACCAGCTTCTTAATGATAAATTCGTTCTTGCCGCGTCCGGTTCCCATATCCAGAAGGACTCTTCCGTTCCCCCAATGCTGGAATGCATCACCGATCAATTCTGAAGCATACGCCCACCGCTCCTTCTCTGCCGGGGCGTCCTCTCCTATCTGTCCCAATGGCACGATTGCTTCTGCAGGCACCACCTCCACCTCTGGCGCGTCCTCTGCCTCCTGTCGCAGCTCGGCGGGCTCTAGCGTCTGGGGACTGGATGTTCCCTCTGCCTCTGCTGCCTGTCTGGTGGGCTCTACCCCTTGTTGCATAAGCGTCTCCTCTGCAGTTGCCTCCGGCGCTATTACCCCCTGTGCAGTCGCGTTCTCTGCCCTCTTCTCTGGTTCTGTCAGGGCTCCTATCGCGTCTGGTGCATTTCCTTCGACAGCTTCTGGCACGGCATCCCTTATAGTGTCTAGGTCATCATCCTGTACGCTGTCCGGTGCAGTGTCCCCTGCCCTCTCTGGCACATCCCCTTCGGCAGCGTCTGGGACGTTGTCTGGCACCGTGTCTGCAGCGCTCTCCGGCGCATCCCATGATACATCACCCGGCGGGGTATCCAATACCGCGTCCTGTGGGGTGTCTGGCGCACTCTCTGGCTCCATGGAACAGGGCATATCCCCGGCGGCTTGCTCTGTGGCGCGCGTGGCTGCCTTCTGTACCTCCAACTCTGCCCGTCTCTCCTCCGGCGTCATCTCGTTCCAGCACAGGAACCTGTCCATCTCTTCCAGCGACTCCTGCATCGTCATTTTTTTAGGGTCCTTGGAGTAATGGAATTCCAGCTCCTCCTCGGGCAGTTGCTCCTCTCCCTCACGTTCCTTCAGGTAGTCCTCATATTCGTGGGTTCCGTTCTGTTCATCCAAAAGCTTCAGGAAAAAACCGCCAAATGGCCAATGTGTCTTCATATTATATTTATGCCCCTCCTTATAAAAAGGGGCGCACAGCCCAGCCATCTTGCCAGACCATGCGCCGGTTTGTCAGCGCCTGCCAGAAAAAAGCTCTGGTCAAACGCTTCGTTCTGTGCTATTATAGAGGCGGGAACTTACATAGACATTTATATTCCCGTCTCTATCGCCGCTTTGCCTGCGCCAACAGGTAAGGCGGTTTTTTGTTTGCCGCGGATCATGTCTCTGGCACCTCATTGTCCTTGTGCCCTTCAAGCCCAGCGCTCATCTCTGGGGTCAGCGTTCTGGTAAACTCCAAGTATGCCTGGATTCCCAGCTCTACCGCATATTGCTCTGCTTGGGCCATCAGCTCTGCCGACAACCGCGCGATCCTGTTCTTGTCCGCCTCATCAACCGGCAGGTCATCCAGCGCCCTTTCCAGCGCTTCTGCGGCCTTGACCAGCGGCTCACACAGCTCACGCATCTGCCGTGGGATGATCAAATAGCCTTCTTCGCCCAACGACACACTCAAAATGTCTACGCTGCAGGTCTTGTTATCCGTCATAAGCTTTCTCCTTGTCCTTTACATTTCACACCATCGTGCCGCCCGGGGATTCACAAACTCCGGCTTGAACGTCACATTGGGGAAATTCACATCCATATAGTTTCCGAACTCTTCCGTCGCCGCCTCTTCGCTGTAATCGGCCAGTGCATCCACCGTTTCCAACGCCTGCAACAGACGAATGCGCCCCGTATTCCGGTCATGCCCCATCTGCACAAGCTCACTATCGGTCAGTTGATTGCAGAGCTCATAGGCGGCAGCGATATAGCTCCGCAGTACAGGCTTTGGTTCAAGCCGCACCTCATAATAGTAGGCCGGCTCCTCCGCCGCTTCCTGAACGACAGCCTCCATGTTGCAGCTGATCTCCAGTTCGGGGTTGCCCTCTGCATCTGAGGTAGGCGTAATGGTCATATCCGTACCATCGCAAAAACGCATCGTAATGCCTTTACCAACCGTGGAATCTCTTTGATCCGGGCAGATGCATCCGCCCGCCGGGGTCGTTTTCCCGGACAGCGCTGCGTTCAGAATAAGTGATGCTTCCCGCTCTTCTTCAGGTGTTTCGGCATGGACCTCCGCACCGTTCATATAAATATCGATCATAGTCGTATCCCTCCTGTTTGGTTGATTAAAAAATCGTATCAATGTCCGGATCGTCCAGCTCATCCAGCTCGTCCATCCAGTCATATGCCGTGGGGACAATTTTTTCGTCCGCATCATTCCGGTAGGGTACAGAATGGCACTCGATTCTCAGTAACGCCCGCCCATCATCGCTGAGGTACGGCAAGAAGGTGATCATCATATCACACTCCATATCCGGCGCATCAGCCAGCTTCAACGTAATTCCTTCGCAGGGATTCAGACTGTCGTGGGGTGTGTCTGTGCAGGCATCGTAGATCAAAGCCTTCCCTTCCAGCACATCCTTCAACGCACATAGCGCCGATGCGTCATTCTTACGTCCATTCGTCCGAATCGTTACTGCGTCTTCGTGATTGTAGTTCATAATTGTACCTCCTGCGCGATGCGCGCACATGTAATTTTTTTGCAGGCTTCTTTTGCGCTTGCGGTTAGCATAATCAAACCTCTTGCTCGTACTACAGTGTCAGGATACCGCTGCTTGTCTTCTGTTCACGGCTTCACCCCCTCCATCATCTCCTCTTCCAGTGTGCTCTTCATTACACGGGCACCCATCTCGAACCCTTTCATAAAGCAAAATTCCATTCCCCTGCGTGCTACCTGTACAGACAGATGGCAGATATCCGACAGGATGCTCTGCGGCATTCCTGTTGCCAACGCATAATCCTCCAAGTAGCGTTCAAATGCGTCTGCAGCTTCCTTGAGCTCCGCCGACTCTCTGAGGTTCACCAGATCATTCAGGTTCACATAGAGTTCCTCCTCATCGTCAATCAGGTTCTCTTTTACGTTATTTTCAACCATGTTATAGCTCCTTTTCATTAAAATTTACTTTTGAAAACAGGTACATTGTCGGTGCAGTGCTCGCCTTAGTCGTAATTCGAGACCCTCTGGTACATCCCCTCAACAGTCTCCTCCGTAACGCATCTGATAAGCAGCTCCGGCTCGCCCGCCTCATTTAGGATAGGCCTGATCCGCAGCATTGTGCCGTCGTCCAGATGGTACAGCAGCCCCTTGCGTAGCGGAGCATCGTAAAAGCAGGGCATGATGCACATCTCCGTGTCGGCCGTCTTTCCAGCCAAGATGTTGTTGAGTGCCGCCTCTGCATACTGCTCCTCTTCACGGTTCTCGGGCAGAAGATTTGCATCATTGAAATAAAGTTCGATCATATCAGTTCTCCTTTTTCATGCACATTTGTTGTTTCGGTCGTTCTTCAGAGCCGGGGCAAAATCCTTGTCCGCCGGGCAGATGGACTGCAGCAGCCCCCGCGCCTCGCTCTCCAACCGCTGGAGTTCGACACGCACCTGCTCCCATTCCTTCAGCTCCCCGCTGGCGACTCCCTCACGGATCGTGCGCCTTACAGCTTCTGCCAGCGCCTCCTCCAGCCTTGCATGATAGGTACAAGTATCGTACTCCACCCCGCCGTCGGCCTTCGCATACGCCTTTTTCAACGCATAATACACGCTGCTCGCGTCCAGATAATAATCCTTCCAAATTTTCAGCAATTTCAACACTCCAAACTTATATTTTTTGTTTATTTTGCTAGAGTTCATGTACACTTTCCCTTGTTGGCAGGGTGCTGTCCGGGCTCTATGTTCTATCTGTCATATGGTCCTCCTTTTGAATTGAATCGTGTTTTTTGGAACGGTCTTGCTGTCTGCTCCCAACAGTGCTAAAGCGGGTCAGATCTTTCAGCCAATCAGCGCTATGGGATTTTCAGCGGTCTACTGCACTGCATGCTACCTCCTCCTTTTTGCCCCTGTTATGGCGGCCTCAACCTTACAAAGCAGGGCTCAACATTGCAAAGGTGGAAATTGTGTTTTTTCGCTTTTCATCGATATTTTTCGCCTACATTGCAAATTGCAATCATACACCCTCAGCAGCCGTTACGCCACTGCCGTGCTCCGTGTCAGGGCTGTAACGCCGCAGACTCCGACCTCTGGTACACTTTGCCGGACGTTTTTGATGAGCCCATCGCCACTCAGCGCGCTGCGCGCATGGTTATAGGTGCTTTCACTGCATCCAGTTTTTTCCAGAACCAGCCGTTGAAGCTCCTTGCTGACCATACGGTTCCCAGGGGCGGTATTCAACGTACGCAGGAGCTCTCTCTGAACTTCTGCATACTTCTGCCCTTTATTGTCCGGCTTCTCCCGACAAAAATCCTCGTCCTTCCAATCCGAAGTCGAGTCAAACCTCAGCCTTACCGTCTTGATCCCCCTGACCTCTACCGTCTCGGTGGTAAAAAGGATCGTATCCGCCGGTACACCATAGCTGCTCTTTTCGTGGGAGACGTAGCTTTTGCTGCCATCCCTCGTATGCCCCATGATCAGCACGCTGCGGGCGGTGTCCCATAGCTCAGCCGATCCATTCAGGCGCTTGCGCCCAAACGCAGATGGATTTTTGTTGGTATGGGTCACCAGCAGGATGGCAAACCCCTGTTGCTGTGCCAGCATGCGCAAGTCCTGAAGCACCTTCCGTATCTGTTGGCGGTTGTTCATATTGGCAGAATTTGGCAGAAATGCCTGTAATGGGTCAATAACCAGCACCAGCGGATTCGCCGCAACGATCCAGTTCACCAGATCCGGGTCACCGAGATAGGGCATTTTCCCCTTCTTCTCGTAGTATACATCAGAATCGATCACCACGACCTTGTCCAGATCAGCACCAGCAGCATCCATACGCGGGCACAGCACAGCATCGATGGGGTCCTCGCCTGCAAGGATCACAACGTTGCCCGTGCGGTCGGGTGCCTGTGGAAAAGCCTCCGTGGCCTCGCCCATGGTCAGGGATCTCGCGATCTGCGCCACGAACTGCCCCTTGCCCACACCGCCGTCACCGCAAAGCAGCGTGATTTCACCGCACTGCAGACGTCCAGATGCCAACATTTCATGATTTTTGGGCGTCACATCGCTCAACCGCTGAAGAACAACGCCTCTCTGGTTCAGAACTTCCAACTCAAGCTCCGCTGCTTCCCCGGCGAGGTCTGCGGGCGCTGCAACGGGCGCGATATCCTGTACCACCCCCTCGTCAGCCACCTGTACCTTCATGGGCAACTGCAGCAGACTCGTATTAAAAATGTCATTTTTTTCCATGTTCACGTTCCTCCTTGTCCAAATAAATTTTTGACGATGTTCCGTTTTCAAGGTGCTCCACCCCGCTTTCACAGGGTAGTCGCCTGCTCCGGCGTTCAGGGGCAGCTTCCAAGTCGCCTCGGTCACCGCCCCCCCCCGCACGCGGGGCACGCTTGTCGGGATGTCGAGCACGTCCGGGGCTTGTCCGGCCGCTCTCTCCGTCTCGGGTGCATAAGCATAACACACTTCCGATCGCTTGTCCAGTGGTTTTTCAAAAAAAGTTTTACTAGACGCGCTGTAAGGCATCTCTAGCTCGTTTTGCAGTTTTTTACCATAAATCACTATGCAGGCTGTAAAAAGCCGTTGTAGAGACTCTAAGGCCTATTTGCAGTAATATATGCGCAATACCACAGGTTGTAAGAAATGTCAAGTGTTGTCCACCCCTTCTGTTACACGTACAACCAACACATCAAGATACCAGTCATGTCACTTCGTCGACCAGTTTCACCTCTGCCGCTCGCGCCACAAACACATCAGAATACTAGTCATGTCTCCTTATCATTCCGTTCTGCTTTCGCATCCCGCACAACATCATATCAATATACAGGTTATATAGCCTTGTCTGGATCAACTCCGCCATTGCACCTAACCCGCTTTCCGTACGCTACTGTTGTCAGCATTCTCGATTTCCATTCCTGTACTTTTCTCAATCATTTGAATCCATTCTGTTGATTCCATAATGTTGCTTTTTTGTATTAGAATTCATCGCTAAATTTTAATTCCCACCTTTTATTCGTTGTATCGTTTGATTTTCTTTCGTTAATTCTCAAAGTCATTCAACTCACCTTATTATAAATATATAAATACATTATTATAATATATAAGCATTCCATAACTTTTCTTTAATGCAAAAGATTTCATCGCATTAGCGTCTATTTTTCCAGCTATGTTTTTCCTATTTATAATTAGATATAGACTCCATTCAACACTTCTTCATTTTCATTGTGTATACGTCATTTTTCAAGTCAATTGAATCTCGTACTTTTTCTATGATCTTCTTTTACAATTGAATCAATAGAATTAAAACAAAAGAGCAGCCCCACCACCCGGCGGGACTACTCTTGAAGTGTAAGATTCAGTTTTTCACAGGTTCATCAGGGGGCTGGTCTGGGTGCCGCGATCCACTATGTCCTTATCCTTGATGCCCAACAGGTAGCGCTGGGTGATCATGATATTGACGTGCCCCATCAGGCGGGAGACGCTGTACAGGTCCAGACCATTTTTCAGCTGCATCTGTGCGAAGGTGTGGCGGCAGGTATGAGGGCTGACCCTCACCGAGGACGAGACCCCCACTTCTTTTGCGGCGTGCTTCAATATCCGTGCCACGGCTTCATCGGTCATCGGCTTGCCGTTTTTGCTGGGGAAGAGGTTTTTGTAGCGGGTAGGGTGCTCCTTCAGGTAGCCATCCCGGAGCGTGCAGTACTTGACGAGCTGCTTAGAGAGTGCAGGCGATTTTGGCACGACCCGTTCCTTGCTGCCCTTGCCGTGCTTGACCAGAATATAGTCCTGCTTGATATCCTCCGGCTCCATCAGGATCATTTCGTTGCAGCGCATCCCGGTGTCGAACAGCAGCATGATGATGGTCTTGTTCCGCACGTCCAGAAAGTCCTTGCCATCGTAGAACTGGATCATCCGCTTCATCTCTGCCACTGTAAAGGTATCAATGATCGTCCGGGGCTGGCGGAGACATTTTACCTTTTTGGCCGGATTGTCCCGCTCCTCCAGATAGCCCTCATTGACCAGATAGTTGAACCATGTGCGCCACACCTTGAGCAGGTCGTTGATATAGCGGGGCGTGCTGCCTGCATCCTGTTTTTCCTTCATTAGGTCCCGGATGTGGCGGGGACGGACGTCCTCCAGCTCAGTGATCTGCTTCAGTTCCAGATATTCCACCAAAAACCGGGTCGCAGCCTTATAATTGCGCAGGGAGCCTTTAGCCAAATGGCGGCATTCACAGTCGTAGATAAATTCATCGCGGAGATCTTTCAAACACATAAAAAACACCCTTTCCTTCATGGCGGACCACAAAAGAAAGGGTGAAAAATTGCTAGATAAGCTTGTCGTACCAGATCAAGCTTGTTCGTAGTTGAGCAAGACAAACTCCGACAGACAAATCAGGCACTTTTTAACGACAGAACGTCATTAGCAGTTCTCAGCGAAGTACTTAATGGTACGAACCATCTGAGAGGTGTAGGAGTTCTCGTTGTCGTACCAAGACACGACCTGAACCTGATAGGTGTCATCGTATCATCGTAAGTTTTCACCCTATTTATACGAATTTCCATACTTTGGACATTCAACAGTTGTCGTAGCAGAATCAACCGTTGTCGTACCTAGTTATAAGATACAGTAGAGAACTATTCTTATTTTTCTCTATCACCTTCTTTGTACTCTCATCAAAACAATGATTGATTTATCCATGCTATATTATTTCATTTTAGCATATCAGCGATGAAATCAAGATTTTATCACCACATCAACCATCTTTAATCTAACAAGAAAATCTTTCTTCAAATCGTCAATCCTTAGAGATTCTTTATGTTTTACGCCATCTTACCCCACTAAACCATCAAGCGATATATCGTTGAGATATTTTCTGCTGTGTGTCTAGCTAGTGGCTGTATGACACTTTGCACGAAAAAGATTCTCAGAATTTGGATATTCAGTCCTTCAATCTTCTTTTTGCTCGTACCGCTTCACCAACTTGTAGAAAGTTGTCCGCTTCGTTCCCATCTTTTCCATTGCTGCCGTTGCGGTTATCTCGCCGTTCTTCCACGCCTTGTAGGTTTCTTCCCATTCTGCCGGATACTGTGCCTTTGGCCTACCGAACTTCACACCTTTGCTCTGTGCTGCTGCAATTCCCATCTCTTGCCGCTTGTGGATGTTTTCTCTTTCCTTCTGGGCTGTATAACTTAGAATCTGCAACACCAAATCGGCAATGAATCGGCGGTCAAGATTATCTGTGTTCTTGCTCGTGTCCAACATCGGCATGTCAATCACACGAATATCAGCTTTCAGTTCATGTGTGATGTACTGCCATTGTTCTTGTATCTCCGTATAGTTTCGCCCCATCCGGTCAAGAGAGGATACAACAAGCAAATCACCTTCACGAAGAACAGGTGCAGTGTCCAGAGTTCCAACAAGTGTATTCCAACTTCTACGGTTAAAGTTCTTTCCACTTGCTTTGTCGAAGTAGATATATCTTTCATCAACCCCGGCTTTTTTCAAATCAATTATCTGTCTATCCAAGTTTTGCTCTTTTGTGCTTACTCTTGCATATCCGTACACCATTCTGTAACACCGTCCCTTCGTCTATTATTATATTCGTTATGTTCGCAAAAGTCAATATATTTTAGGAACATTCATAAAGTATTGCAACACATGTTTAAGTACAGTGTACTTCCTGCTTTTTCCGCTCTTTTGAGCAAGTATGTGATTGTTCCCCAAATCGTACCTTTTTGAACACACTTTACCCTTCTTGTTATAGCTCTTGCATTCTTCCTTTATATATAAGGCAGTATCGCCTAACATACCATGATGCAAAAAGCCCCCGGCATACCGCCGGGAGCATAGCATAATCTAACAGAAAATCATTCTTTTTTAGGAAACAGTACAAAGTGCAACAGAGTATGTATCTTTGCTTGCAAAAGTGAAGGTTACAACAAAGTTTGCTCTCACCGTTGCACCATAGCCGTTTTGAGCATCGACCCAGCCCTTGACCGTCCATGTATTGCCATTACGGCCAATCGTCGCTTCCGTCGTCGTGCAGAACTGCGCCGTTGATGGGGCTTTCAACTTTTTCTTCACAGCATTTTCTGCAATTACAAAAGCGTCAAACTTATCATGTCCATAGCTATCCTTACTATCGCCATTCGCTAGAACATCGGATTTTGTTGAATTGCTTCTGCTTTCCGTGTTCTTGCTATCGCTCGACCCTCCGGTTGAGAATTTCTTTTCAGTCGCTCTCTTTTGGGCATCTTCATCATCCATTACTACAAGTTCATCTTTTTCATCCCAACCCGAAACAAAATATCTTTTTCCTCCGCTAACTAATTCTAGTATTGCGTATGTCTTCCCTGTTCCACTCGCTCCGCTTGTTTCACCTTCAATCCCTCCTGCTTGGATGACTTCTCTACTCCTATCACGCAATTCATTATAAATCCTTATAATTTCATCTTCACTTTCCTTATCCAAATCATCGCAGTCAATTTGTATGAAGTTCACGATTGAACTTTTTTCTGTTGTATCAATTTCAGCTTTTGGATTTTTCAAACCACATTCTTCTGCCAACTTTTCAGCTACACGCAAGGGAATTTCTTCTTCTCCATCTTTATCTTCTACAAGCTGGTACGCCTTTGTAGCTGCTACAACTGCCTCTTTATACTTACCTTCTTCCAAAAGATTCTCTGCTTCATCTTTCAAAGATTCAAATTCTTCTAGCGAAGCGTTAAACGATTCACTACTATCTGAACTTGCTACATCCTGAACTACCGTGCTGCTTGAAGGGCTTTCGCTGCTAGAACTTGTCGATGTGCCACACCCTGCAAGCAGTATCGCACATAGCACTACCGCCCCCAACACTTTCATCTTTTTCCGCATTTTGACCTCTCCTTCTTGTTCAAGTAGATGTTCTTACCCTCATTATACACAAATAAACTACATTTGTATACACTATAGTAAAATAAATTATTATTGTAGTCTATTATTTTGTACTTTTTCAAGCTACACTTGTAGTAAACAAGAGGTGTAACATGGAAAATCGTACAGAGAAAAAGTTAATCATACGTCCCCGGCGGGCTGCACTAGGCAAGACTTCCGTTGTATCAGTGCGCCTTTCAGACGACATGATAAAAAGACTAGATGCCATCACAGACAGAACAGGCCATAGCCGGAACGAATTGATTCAGTTATGTGTTGAGTTTGGTTTGGACAACATGGAAATCAAGGAAGATTGATTCTCTAATCTAACAAAAGAATAGCACCATAAGGGGCGGCTGCATCTTATTTTGCAGCCGTCCCTTATTATGTTATTGCTTACCTTTCTTCCATGAATCCAAAACAGAAAGCGGCGGGTAAACATTTTCAAATCTAATGACAAATCTTCCATCTGGTGCACATCCGTTAGGATTGCCTGTTCCCGACCTATCTAGCCCTTTTACCAGTTTATCAACTTCGCTTTCTGTCATTCCAAGAATTTTAGCCGCCTCGCTTCTACTATAGGCCGCTTCATAATGTTCTTCTGAACATTCCCGCCCATTCTTCAAAGTTAATTCACGGTTTGGCCTTTTTGTGATTAACAGATATGGGCCTTCAAATTGTTTTTTGTGTTCTTTTGGTGTCAGTTGCACTAAATTTTCAATCCGATTATCAAGACTGTCACCGCTAATATGATGAACATGGCTTTCCTTTTCTAAGGATGTATCACCATACACCATCCAAACAAGGCGTTGCGCATAAATCTGCTGTGTTTTCCCATTTTTATCAACAAGATAATATTTCAAATAGCATTTATTCCATCCTTCTTTTTTAGATTCCACATAGCACTTACTAGGATTCAAAAATCTGTTTGCATCCCAACTCCACACCCTACCTTCCGATGTAATATGATAATTCGGAAATTCGGGAATACATTTTATTTGCTCACCATGATAAAGATAGACTGTCACTGTTTTATCATCATGAGAAATTGTAGTTTTGATTTCTGGCGACTGCTTACGATAATTATTCATTTTTATTCCCTTTCTTGCAAAAATCATACGTCACCCTTAATAAGAGGTACGTTCATTTTTTGCACATTCAATTATCCAATATGTTTTTCTATTCTCAAAAATTGATTTCAAAATAAATCCTATCTGATTTCTTGTTAGATAATAATTCAACTTTTCAATCCTTCTTTGAAAATGACCATCTTTTTTATAATCAATAATCCTTACAAGTTCCTCTCTTTCATTTTTTTCATATCTTCTTCCAACATTTCTTGAAAGATATGAACTCAGTTCTTCGTTCTTCTTTTTTCTCTCATACCAAACAGTTTTTCTTCCAAGTCTGTTTTCAACTTCTTTGTGAAAAGATGTTTCTTTGCTTACAATTCTTTCGTAAAATTCACAATCACTTAGAATCTTATAGTAAGCCGGATAAACAATCTTTGGCTCATTATCAAAAAAGCAAGGTAATCTTATTTTCAAATACTTCTTCCTAAACTCTTCTAACCGTCCTACATCTTTTAATAATTCGTACTCTTTTGCTATCTCTACATCTTTTTTATACTTCGTACAGAATCCGCTTATCCTGCCAATGTCATCTAAGAAATACAAATTGATTATATCATTCTCATCTTGTGAACGCTTTCGCCCCAAGCATTGCATGAACTCAACAATATCTGTTGTTTCAATAATGACGTGCTTAATATCTTTATCTGTTAGATTTATGCCATTATCCGAAACCCTTGTTGTAAAGAGAATCCTACAATTAAACCTTTCTCTTTCTACTGTCTGATTGAACACCTTCCGTCTTTTCTTATTGCTTGCATCAAGATACGCACTGTTTGGATACTCGCTGTGAAGTTCCTTCAATCTGTCCTTACTATCTGCAAACACCACAATCTTTTCATTTTCTGGAATCTTGTTAATAATCTCATCGAGTGTATCACGCTTTGTGTAATACTGTACTTCTTTGATATAGCTGTAATCTGCTTTGAAAAAATATGCCTTGTCTATTTGCAGGTACTTCTTTAATAAATCCGGTGTCGCTGAAAGTAGCACAATGATTTTTGAACTTCTGTATTTTTCAATCAGCTCAATAATGGTTTCTGTATTCTTATTGAATGGTGCATCCTGATATAAGTAGTGTGCCTCATCTAAAATAATGTAATCGTACTCGCCAACTTGCAGCATCAACCCTCTTACCTTGTCTTGGGTGTCTTGCATCGTCCCCAAGTACTCATCATGTTCTAGGCTTTGATATGTTATCAGCTTAATATCTTTTTCTTGCGTCTGTGCCTGTTGCTGTTCCCTCAGTGCTACCCGGTTTGAGAATACCAACATCCTTTTTCCATTCAGTTGAGCATAAGGAAACAGAGTGTTGAACACAAAGTAGTTCTTTCCCATTCCGCACCCGGCTTCTATCAGATATACACCTGCTATCCATTCATTAAAGTCGTGAATTTCAACACGGTTCTTTTTATCCAAGCATAACACGCCCATTCCCTTCTTTTGTTAGATTATATTTACTCTTCACTTCATTGCAATAAAGTTCAGTGTAGTGCGGCTATCAGTATTAAACAAAAAATCCCCTGCCCAACAATAAGGCAGAGGATTTTAACATATAACTCAAATAGCCGTTCTGCCTTGTGGATATAGTTTACCACAGACAGTCAGAAAAGTCAATGTTCCTTTTTCACCATTTATATTTTACCACATCTATTTCTTTACGTCAAGGGGTTTATCGCATTTTTTCAAAAATTTTGCTTGACTATTCCTTAATGATTTCTAAAGCTACTATCTGAACATCATTCGCCCTTACAGATTCATGAGTGGGCTTGTCTGATTCCCTTTATCCACAATATCTTTGTCCTTGATTCCCAACAGATACCGTTGTGTAATCATTACATTAACATGCCCCATCAATCGGGAAAGACTATACAAGTCCAAACCATTCTTCAACTGCATCTGTGCAAACGTGTGTCGGCATGTATGCGGACTAACACGAACTTCGGGTGAAACACCTACTTCAAGAGCTGCTTTCTTCAACATCCGGGCAACTGCTTCATCTGTCAACGGTTTTCCGGTTTTGCTCAAAAAGAGATTTTTCTTGTTAGATTTCCCTTCAAAGTAGTTTTCTCGAACAAACAGATACCTTACCAACTGTTTAGATAACATCGGTGACTTCGGCACAACTCGCTCTTTATTCCCCTTTCCATGCTTAACCACGATGTAATCTTTCTTTATATCCTCTGGTTCCATCATTATCATCTCGTTGCAGCGCATTCCAGTATCAAAGAGCAAAGTTATGATAGTTTTGTTTCTCACGTCCAAGTAATCACACCCGGAATAATAGTGAATCAGTTCTTTCACCTCTTGCACTGAGAAGGTTTCAATAATGGTTTTCGGCTGTTTCAGATACTTTACCTTCGCTGCCGGATTTCTCCGTTCTTCAATATAATCTTCTTCAACCAAATAATTAAACCACGTCTTACATGCTTTTAGAATGTCATTCACATAACATACCGTATTCCCTGAATCTTGTTTCTGCTTCATGAAGTCCCTGATATGATGGGCTTTTACATCTTCAACTTCCGTTATTTGCTTCAACTCCAAAAATTCCATCAAGAACTTCGTTTCTGCTCGATAATTGCGAATTGACCCTTTTGCCAAATGTCTACACTCGCAATCAAACAAAAATCCATCTCTTGCTTCTTTCAACAACATAATAAAAACACCCTTCCTCTCACGGAAACCCGCAAAAGGAAGGGTGTTGAACTCAATATCCTGTTGTCGTACCAATCACAGCATGTTCGTACCGGCAACGCCGGTATCAGCCATTA
This sequence comes from uncultured Faecalibacterium sp., assembly GCA_934524985.1. Classification (GTDB taxonomy): domain Bacteria; phylum Bacillota; class Clostridia; order Oscillospirales; family Ruminococcaceae; genus Faecalibacterium. Next base: position 261,211 of record CAKSYT010000002.1, read on the forward strand.
TTCAGCACGGCACCTCAAGCACTTTTGAGTGTAGAGCTGTGATTAGCAGTTCTCAGCGAAGTACTTAATGGTACGAACCATCTGAGAGGTGTAGGAGTTCTCGTTGTCGTACCAAGACACGACCTGAACCTGATAGGTGTCGTCGTCGATCTTAGCGACCATGGTCTGGGTAGCATCGAACAGAGAGCCGTAACGCATGCCGATGACGTCGGAAGAAACGATCTGATCCTCGTTGTAGCCGAAGGACTCAGAAGCAGCAGCCTTCATGGCAGCGTTGATAGCTTCCTTGGTGACATCCTTGCCCTTGACAACGGCAACCAGCAGGGTGGTAGAACCGGTGGGAACGGGCACACGCTGAGCAGAGCCGATCAGCTTGCCGTTCAGCTCGGGGATGACCAGGCCGATAGCCTTAGCAGCACCGGTGGAGTTGGGAACGATGTTCTGTGCGCCAGCACGAGCACGGCGCAGATCGCCCTTGCGCTGAGGACCGTCCAGGATCATCTGGTCGCCGGTGTAAGCATGAACGGTGGTCATGATACCGGAAACGATGGGGAAGGTCTTGTTCAGGGTGTCAGCCATGGGAGCCAGGCAGTTGGTGGTGCAGGAAGCAGCGGAGATGACCTGATCCTCAGCGGTCAGGGTCTTCTCGTTGACAGAGTAGACAATGGTCTTCAGATCGTTGCCAGCGGGAGCGGAGATAACGACCTTCTTTGCGCCAGCCTGAATGTGAGCCATGCTCTTCTCCTTGCTGGTGTAGAAGCCGGTGCACTCCAGAACGACGTCAACGTTCAGCTCGCCCCAAGGAGCATCCTTTGCGTCCTTAACAGCGTAGATCTTGATCTCCTTGCCATCGACGATGATGGAATCATCGGTAGCCTCGACGGTGTGCTTGCCTTCGCCGATCTTGCCGCAGAAGGAGCCCTGAGCGGTATCGTACTTCAGCAGGTGAGCCAGCATCTTGGGGCTGGTCAGGTCGTTGATTGCGACGACCTCGTAACCCTCAGCATCAAACATCTGACGGAAAGCCAGACGGCCAATACGACCGAAACCATTGATAGCAACTCTAACAGCCATTGTAATAGTACCTCCTAATTATTTTACCCATAATCGGATAAATCACGGTATCTTTATTGTAGACCAAAACTGGCAAACTTTCAAGTGTCTGCTAAAAAATTAACAACACAATTTCATCTTTTTTGGCTTTTGTACGATTTTATGCACCCTGTCACAAAGCTTTTGTTCAATTACACCAAGGGTGCGCAGCCACTTTTGTCAGTTATTTCCAGCTTTTCCCTTCCCGGTACAGGCAACCCCCATGCCGCCGATGCAGCAAAGAGCAAGACCGGAAAGCAGCTCCGGCAGCGCTGCCGCCATGCCGCCGCCAAAACCCGCTGTTAACAGCAGGAGCACCCGGGGCAGCTCCCAGCACAGGCACAGACAAAAGGCTGCAAGTGCCGCCGCGTGCAGGGTGCGGCCGTTCTCCGGCTGGGGCAGATACAGCGTGCGTGCCAGCGCCGCCAGAAACAGCAGCGCCGCCAGTTCCTGCCAGACCGCTGCCGTAGGCTGTACCCTGTGCCAGCTGGAACTGTTCTCCATAAAGCGCATCAGCACGTTCCAGTAGAACAGTGCACTGCCTGCAATGGCCAGCGGCAGACCGCCGCCGGGCGTTTTCCAGCCGTCTCCACGCAGCCAGCTGCGCCCGAGGTTGCTCAGCCACACGGCACAGGCTACCTCCAGCAGAATGCGCACAAAGGTGCTTACTGTACCGGCGGCGAACACAAACTGCGCTGCACCGGCAGCCAGCATACACACTGCCCCGGCAAAGGCCAGCACGCCTGCCGCCGGGCGGCGGCTGCGCAGCGGCGTCTCAGGCAGCGGGCGGCTGCGTCCGGCCAGAACAACTACCAGCACCACAGAGCCCAAAGCGAGATACCGCCACCACACCGCGCCTGCGGTGCACAGACCGGTGGCGGCGTCCGTAGCAAAGGCAAGGTCTGCGCTGCGGCCAAGGCCAAGCAGTACGCAGAGCAGAACAATAACTAACTCTAACGGTTCCATTAACGCTCCTCGATGGGCTTATATTTCTGGCGCACGCCCAGATACTTGTAGGCCGGGCGGATGATCCGGTTGGCGAAGATCACCTCTTCCACCCGGTGTGCGCACCAGCCCGGCACACGGGCGATGGCAAACAGCGGGGTGTACAGATCCTCCGAGATGCCCAGCATATTGTAGATCAGGCCGCTGAACAGGTCCACGTTGGCGCACACCGGCTTGGAGCTGCCCTTTTCCTCGGCAAAGATGCCGGGCGCCAGCCGCTCGATGCTGCACAGCATGTTGTACTCTTCCTCAAAGCCTTTTTCGTAGGCCAGATGCTTTGCGCGCTGCTTCAGGATGACCTCACGGGGGTCGCTGATGGTGTACACCGCATGACCCATGCCGTAGATCAGGCCGGAGCCGTCGCCCGCCTGCTTGCGCAGGATGCGGCGCAGATACTCGCGCACCTCATCATCATCGTCCGGGTTCTCAACGTGCTTGAGGATATCCTGCAGCTGGCGGTTGACCATCAGGTTCGCGCCGCCGTGCTTGGGCCCCTTCAGGGCACCGATGGCCGCAGAGATAGCTGAGTAAGTGTCCGTACCGGAGGAGGACAGCACACGGGTGGTAAAGGTGGAGCAGTTGCCGCCGCCGTGGTCTGCGTGCACCAGCAGGCACATATCCAGCAGCTTTGCCTCCTCGTGGGTGAACTTCTGATCCGGGCGGTAGGTGCTGAGGATGTGCTCCGCCGTGCTCTGGCCGGGCTTGGGCAGGTGGAAGAACATACTCTGTTTGTCGTAGTAGCGGCGCTTCATCTGGTAAGCGTTCACCATCATGGTGGGCATGCTGGCGATCAGGTTGATGCTCTGGTTCAGGATGTTTTCAAGGCTCAGATCCTCGGCGCGCTCATCGTAGGAATACAAACCCAGCACACAGCGCTGCATCTTGTTCATGATATTGGGCGAGGGGGCGTTCATGGTGTCCATAAAGCCGTCCGGCAGGGCGCGGGATTCCGCTAGGATCTCGCAGAAATCATCCAGCTGCTCCCGGGTGGGCAGGCTGCCGAACAACAGCAGCCAGATCACTTCCTCAAACACGAAGCGGTCGTTGCGGTAAGCCTCATCCACGATCTCGTTGATGTTGACACCCCGGTAGATCAGCTTGCCGGGGGTGGGGATCACATGACCCTCCTGATCCTTTTTGTAGCCCACAACGTCACAGACGTTGGTCAGGCCGGCCAGCACGCCGGTGCCATCCGGGTTGCGCAGGCCGCGCTTGACCCCCAGCCGCTCGCTGGTCTCCGGGTCGATGTAGTTGTTTGCGATGTACTCCTCGCACAGGGTACGCATGGTCGTCGGGTCCAGCGTTGCCACTTCTGCGTGTGCAAAGTTCATAGGAGTGCTCCTTTCCGTCTCTTACTTTTTATACTTTCCGATCCCGTCCATCCTACGCTCTGATGGACATACTTTTATAATATCGCTTTTGTGAAGTAAATTCAAGCGCTAAGTGTGCACTTCTCCCCGCAAAGCGCAAAAATGCCGTTTTTCCTCTGCGCATTTCCCGCCGGTTTGCACGCCGCCGGGCGTATGATGTACCCAAAGCCTGCGTTCCGGGAGGAGGTCTAGTATGAAACGTTCCTTTTTGCTGCTGTGCGCCGTTCTGCTGGTGCTGGGCTGTGCCCTGCCGTGTGCTGCCTACCGTCTTGCCCGCATGACCCTTGCGCAGGGTGCTGCTCCGTCCGCAGCAGAAGCCGCCTCTGCCGCTTCGGCAGAAAGCAGCGAACAGGAAGCCCCCTCCCCTGCTGACACGACCGCCATCGTTTGCTTTACGGACCAGAGCACCGGGCAGGCGGTGGAGCTGCCGCTGCGGGAATACCTCATCGGGGCTGTTGCCGCCGAGATGCCGGTCAGCTGGCCGGATGAAGCGCTGAAGGCGCAGGCGGTGGCGGCGCACAGTTACGCCCTCTACCGCCGGGACCACAGCACCGAGGAAAACGGCGCATGGTTCACCGCAGACCCCGCCCGGCGGCAGGGCTATCTGACCGATGCAGTGCTGCACAGCTACTGGGGCACTGCCTATGCGGCCAACTATGCCCGGCTTTCCGCGCTGGTGGATGCGGTACAGACGCAGGTGCTGTATTACGGGGACGCCCCCGCCGGGACAAGCTACTTTGCCATGTCCAATGGCCGCACCGAAGCCAGCGAAAACGTCTGGGGCACTGCCCTGCCCTATCTTGTACCGGTAGACAGCAGCACCGACACCGCCGCCGACAACTACGAATATACCCTGAACCTTTCTGCTGCCCAATTACAACAGCTGCTGGCCGAGCGGCTGGGCATCGCCGCCGACCTTTCTCAGCAGGCGCAGTGGTTCGGTACGCCGGTGCTCACTCCCTCCGGCTATGTGGACAGCCTGCCGGTCTGCGGGCAGACGGTACAGGGCACTGCCCTGCGCAAGGCGCTGGGGCTGCGCAGCGCCTGCTTTACGGTGGTCTGGCAGAGCGGCACCTTCTCCTTTACCACAAAAGGTTACGGGCACGGCGTAGGCATGAGCCAGTGGGGCGCAAAGGCGCTGGCGGAGCAAGGCGCAGACTACCGCGCCATTCTGGCGCATTATTACCCCGGCACAGAGCTGCGGGGGTAATAGCCGCAGAACAAAGCGGAAAATTTATTTTAAATTTTGTAGTTCAGAACCACTTTTTTCACAGAAAAATCCTAAATTACGCAAATGGAGCCGCTGCACATTGCCTTGTGCAGCGGCTCCAAATTATATCTTTTTATCAGCCGAACAGCTGTGCGAACCAGCTTACGGTGGTCTCGGCGGCGGTCTCTACCGTGGTTTCCATCTGCTTGACCGTCTGCTGCAGCTTAGAGCCTTCGGCATCCTTGAGCGACCAATAGGTCTGGGTGCTGCTTGCACTGCCGGACACCGTGAAGTCCGAGGCAAAGCACAGGCTCTCGCCCGCAGAGTCGGTCACCAGCACCATGTAGGTGTAGCTGCCCTCCGGCAGCTCCCCGAAGCGGATCTGGCTGTCCAGCGTGTTCAGCGAGAAGGCGGCGGCATTCACCTGCGCCTCAGCGCTCTGCACGGTCTGGTCGGCTGCATCCAGAACAGCCACCTGCACACTGGTCAAAGTGGTGCCGCTGGCACTGTTGGCCGCACCGGTCAGTGCCATGCCGCTGCCGGTGCGAAGATTCACAGGGTAGCGCACACCCTCCAACCGCAGGCCGTCGGCCTGAGCCGCCACGCTGTTGTGATCTGCGGTGACATACCAGTAGCAGGAGGCTCTGGCAATGGACACGCTGGAGCTGGTAATGGGGATGCGGCCGTAGCCGATGTTCCCCGCCGGGTCGGAGCAATAGAAAATACCGTTGGTGTAGTCGGTCAGCAACACCGCATGGGGCTGGGTGCGGTCGTAGAGGACGATGCCCTCCGGGTGCTGCTCCAGCAGGGAGATCAGCACCGCCGTTTTGCTTTGCAGGCTGGAGGGCAGGGTGGCGTAGCCCACCTGCATCTCCTTATATGTAAAGCTGTGTGCAAGGCCGTTGGCCCATGCTGTGGAGCGCACACTGTTCTCGGTCACGTTCGTCCAGTCGCTCAGCCCGTCAAAGTAGGCGCGGCGGCGCAGCATCATGGCTGCGGAAGCCAGCGTACAGGTGCCGCCCCGGCTCTGCTTGAAGTAGAAACCTGCGTCCACGTTCAGATCCACTGCCAGTGCAGCGGGCAGACAGGTAAGCAGAAAAGCAAGGCTCAATATCAGGGTCAGCAATCGTTTTTTCAGGGCGTGCGGTGCGGTGGTATTCACGGTTCGGTATTTCCTTTCTTATTTCTTTGCGGATCTCATAGGGATCTACCGTTACAAAGTATACCAGCCTGTAATTCTTTTGTAAACAATCCTCCGTCTTTTTTCTCAATATCAACACGTTTAGGGGATATCCGTTGTTGCCTTTTCACAAATTTTTCTGCAATATTCCACGCATTTGACAAAGTTTCGTCCTACCCACCGCACAACTGTGAAAATATATTTCTTTTTTCGCCCGGCGCACAGAGCACAAAAAGATCGGCAGCTCCGCGCATTCGTCCCGGCATTTCACAAAACAATTCCCGCTCTAAGCCATGCAGCAGTCAGCCTATCATTATCTGCCGCAGTTGGGGCAGCAAATGTCTCCAATTTTCCGAAATTCATATACTAGTATACAAGTTCAGTTGAGTAATTCATGTCTTTTCCCTTTCTTTTTTTCAGCATTCTATCCAATATATCACCAAAAAGTTTATATCAAACGCCAAAATTGTTTTGTTCTTCTAAATATTTCTTGTAAAAATGTGAAATCCATGTTAACTTGAATACAACATTGTGCGCGCTGGCACAGATAAGCTCGTGTCCTACGGCGCATAGGAAAAAAGGAGAATACTCATGAGAAAAGCAAAGCAAAGCATCCGGCGCACTGTGGCCGGGCTGCTGGCAGGTGCGCTGCTGCTGGGCATGACACCGCTGGCTGCATTTGCAGAGGACAGCACTTCTGCAAACGGCTGGCAGTTCAAGGCCTTCGGCACCTCCTCCGCAGCAGAGGTCAACACCCTTGCAGAGGGTGCGGACATCCACAGCAAAGTCACCCTGAACGCCTGCACCGTCAAGGAGGACGGTACCATCAACAAAAAGGGCGGCAAGTTCGTTGCCGACTCCCCCGCTGACGGCCTTTCCTTCTACTACACCACCATCGACCCCACCAAGGAAAACTTCTATTTGCAAGCCGATGTGACCATCGACTACATCAACCCCGCCCCGGACGGACAGGAGGGCTTTGCGCTGATGCTGCGCGACAGCCTGAGCGGCTCCGGCAGCTACTTCTCCAACCAGATCTCGGTCACCGGTACCAAGCTCCCGCTGGACGGCGTAGAGATCAAGGACGCCGTGGGCGTGCGCAGCTACACCGGCATCATCTCCAACGAGACCGCCGCCTCTAACGATGTCAAGGCCACCCGCGCCGCTTTCAGTAGCCAGACCATCAAGCAGGGCGATACCTACCGCGTCAGTCTGGCCAAGACCAGCAACAGCTATGTTGCCACCCAGTACGCCATCAACGCGGACGGCACCACCGGCGCGGTGATCGGCTCTTCTACCCTGTACATCCCGGCAAAAGACAGCATCGCCACCAGTGTTTCCAAGTACACTGAGCTGGACGACCCCATGACCGTGCAGGAGGCAAACAAGGCTTATCTGGGCTTTGCAGCTGCCCGCGGCATGAACGTGACCTTCTCCAACATTACCTACACCACCAGTGCATGGAACGCTTCGGAGTGGACCTTGCAGCCCACCAGCTACATCGACCCGGTGTACCAGATCACCAGCCCCTCCACCTGCACCGGCAGCAGCTACGCACTGGCTTTCAAGGCCAATGCAGACGGCACCGCCAAGGTGTACGCCAACGGCAAGCTGGTGGACAAGAACCTTGCCGTCAAGGCCGGTGAGACCCTGACCCGGAGCTACACCGTGACCCGCGATACCACCTTTAAGGTGGTGTTCACCCCGGACAAGAACTACGTCATCAGCGCTTTTGAGAAGCTGAGCAGCTACAAGGCCGCCACCATTGAAAAGAAGGTCTCGCTGCGGGCACTGGGCGCAAACGGCGTCATTGTGGTCACCCCGGACGGCAGCGCTGTCCATAACGGCACCAGCGCTGCGGACGCCGTAGACCTGCAGACCGCGCTGAACTACGCCGCCGCAGGCCAGACCATCCAGCTGGCAGGCGGCACCTATGCCCTGACCGGTGAGCTGAAGGTAGAGCGCGGCCGTGACGGCACCGCCGAGGCTCCCATCACCCTGACTACCGCAGACGGCAGCTACGCCACGCTGGACTTTGGCGGCGTGGGCACCGGCTTCAGCGTCTGGGGCAACTACTGGAACATCAGCAAGCTGAACGTCACCAACACCAAGGACGGCGCCAAGGGCATGCAGCTGGCCGGCAGCCACTGCGTGCTGGAGCAGATGAACTTCTACAACAACGGCAACACCGGCCTGCAGGTCTCCGGCCTGTCTACCGACAGCAAGGCCCTGTGGCCCAGCTACAACACCATCAAGAACTGCACCGCCATGAACAACGCCGACCGTGCCATGGAGGATGCCGACGGTTTTGCCGCCAAGCTGACCACCGGCGAGGGCAACGTGTTTGACGGCTGCATCGCCGCCTACAACGCCGACGACGGCTGGGACCTGTTCGCCAAGGCTGCCACCGGCTCCATCGGCGCTGTCACCATCCAGAACTGCGTGGCCTACAAAAACGGCTACCTGATGCTGGCCGCAGAGCCGGTCAAGAAGCAGCCGCTGCAATTCCCCACCGTTACCTGTGACGCAAACGGCAACCTGAGCTTTGGCAATGTGGCTGCCACTGTCGAGGCAGGCAACGGCAACGGCTTCAAGATGGGCGGCACCAACCTGCCCGGCAACCACAAGCTGCTCAACTCCATCTCCTACGACAACGCCGCCAAGGGCATCGACTCCAACTCCTGCCCGGACGTGAAGGTGTACAACTCCACCTCCTACAACAACGAGGGCTACAACGTTGCACTGTACACCGGCAACAAGTCTGCCGTGACCGACTACGCCGCTGACGGCATCATTTCCTTCCGCAAGGGCACGGACGGCAAGGAGCAGCTGGCACTCCAGAGCCAGAGCAGCACCGCTGTCTACGGCCCGGACAACTTCTACTGGGATGCCGAGACCCAGACCAGCCACAACAAGTCTACCAACACCGTCACCGTGAAGGAGAGCTGGTTCCAGAGTCTGGATACCTCCGTTGCCCCCACCCGCAACGCAGACGGCAGCATTGATATGCACGGCCTGCTGCTGCTCACCGCCGAGGGTCTGGCTGCCACCGATGCCGGTGCGCGCGGCGCTGTCTGGGGTCAGGCAGAGGCTGCCAAGGCCACCTTCTGGGTGGTGGGCGACTCCACCGTCTCCCCCTTCAACGACAGCTACTACCTCCCCCGCGAGGGCTACGGCGAGGAGCTTGAGAACTACTTCAACGCCAATGTCTACAATCTGGCCGTTTCCGGCGCATCCAGCAAGGACTTTACCGGCATGGCCAACTACACCACCCTGCTGAAGGGCTCCGACACGGTGCCCGCACTGGGCGATGCCGCCGGTGACAAGTTCCTGCTTATCGGCTTTGGCCACAACGATGAAAAGACCGAGCCCGCCCGCTACACCAACCCCAACGGCGACTACAAGACCGAGGGTTCCTTTGCCAACAGCCTTTACGTCAACTACATCCAGCCCGCACTGGAGCGCGGTGTTATCCCCGTGGTGTGCACCCCCATTGCCCGCCTGACCGAGGCGAACAACAAGGCCAGCTATGACGGTGCTTCCGGCCACAAGACCACCACCGTCACCATCGGCGATGCCGTCTATGAGGGCGGCGACTACGCACAGGCCATCCGCGATATGTGCAGCGAACTGCACCTCATCTGCGTGGATTTGACCAGTGCCACCATCAACGAAAACATTGCCATGGGCAAAAAGGCACAGTACACCCACAGCTTTACCGGTGCCAAGGCCGACAAGCGCGGCAAGCTCTCCCCCACCGGTCTTGACCTGACCCACACCAACAGCTACGGCGCAAAGCTGAACGCATGGCTCATTGCCCAGCTTACCGCCGATACCCCGCTGGGCGCTTACAACCGGAACAAGGCAAAGCCCACCTACAAGCAGTTCTACGGCGATGCCGCAAACCCGGACTATGTGCCCTCCAGCTATGCCGCACCCACCCAGACCAGCAAGCTGTGGCCTGCCTTTACCGATGCCAACGGCACGGTGTGGAACGGCTCTGTCTTCGGCAACGTGGGCGGTGACGACAAGATCTCCGGCGGCGATTTCACCGCCGCTGTCGATGGCCAGAACATCACGCTGGGCGTCGCCAACAACCGCGGCAAGATCGCATCCACGGTGGACGGCCTGATGATGTACTACGTCCAGCTGCCCGCCGGCACCAACTTCACCCTGACCGCCAAGGCCACCGTGAATAAGCTTGCCAAGAACAATCAGGTCTCCTTTGGCCTGATGGCGCGCGACGAGATGTACGTTGATACCAGCATCTCCGACCCCATAGGCGATTATGTGGCCGTGGGCACCCGGAATCAGGGCGCAATCAACTGCTTCGGCCGTAAGAGCGGTGCGCTGTACGACGGCCCCGCCGCAACCGTGAAGTACGGCGCAGGCGATACCGTGGACCTGAAGCTTGTGGGTACTGCCGACGGCTTCACCCTGACCTACGGCGATAACGAGACCGCCTCTGCCGGTTTCGACTACGCCCTGACCGCTGTGGATTCTGATTACATCTATGTCGGCTTCTACGTTGCCCGCAACGCCGATGTCACCTTCAACGATGTACAGCTGACCACCAGCGGCGTCTCCTCCGGTTCCCCGCTCAAGGCCGCATGGAACCGCATCGTCAGCATCTTCCCCTTCTGAGTAAGGCGAAAGCTGCCGCATAACCGCTGAAAACCAAAACCCGGAACCTTTTGAGCCCTTGCGGCTCCGAAAAGGTTCCGGGTTTTTTGCGATCTTTTTTTGTGAGCTATTGCCCGCCGACTATACTGCTTTTTGCTTAAGGGGTATCTGAAAACAAAGAAAATGACGGATATTTCGCAAACACAAGCGGGATTTTAGGCAAATAGCCGCAGGAATCCTTTGTGGATTTCAAGGCTGTTTAACGCAAAATCCAGCTGTGTTTGTAGAAATAGACTAAATTTTCGACTTTTCAGATACACCCTAGCCCAGTGCCTGCTGGATCTTTGCAAAGTCCTCCAGCGTCAGTGCCTCCGGGCGGATGCGGGCATCGAAGCCTGCAGCCTCGATGGCGGCAATGACCTTTTCCTTGGGCAGATTCAGCCCGCCTGCAATGGCATTGGCAGCGGTCTTGCGGCGCTGTCCAAAGGCGGCACGCACCAGCGCAAAGTAGCCCGCCTCGTCCTCCACCTGTACGGCGGGGGTGGGACGGATATCCATGCGCACCACAGCGCTGGTCACCTTGGGGGCGGGATAAAAGCTGCCCGGTGCGGCGGTGAACATCAGCTTGGAGGTGGCGTAGTAGTTCACCGCGCAGCTGATGGCGCTGGAAGCGCGGGTACCGGGCACGGCGGCCAGACGGTCGGCGGCTTCCTTCTGCACCATAACAGTCAGGCTTTCAATGGGCAGACGGTCGCCCAGCAGCTTCATCACGATGGGGCTGGTGATATAGTAGGGCAGGTTTGCGCACACCGCCACCGGCATGCCGGGGAATTCCTCGGCAATGAGGGCTTTCAGGTCTACCTTCAGCACATCCTGCAGCACCAACTTGAAGTTATCCACACCGGCCATGGTCTCGGCCAGCAGGGGCGGCAGACGCTCGTCCACCTCGATGGACACCACCTTGGCGGCGCGCTTAGCCAGCTCCTTGGTCAGCACACCGATGCCGGGGCCGATCTCGATGACACCGTAGCGCTTGTCTACCCCGCTGGCATCCACGATCTTGGTGGGGATGCCCGGGTTGATGATAAAGTTCTGCCCAAAGCCCTTGGAAAGCGCAAAATCGTATTTTTCACACAGGGCACGGATCACAGAAAGGTCGGTCAGTTCCGGCATAGGGTCAATTCCTTTCTCAGAAAAAGGCTGTTGCAAAACGCAGCAGCCTTTTTGGTGTTTATGGTTCAGTTCTGCGGGCTCACTCCGCTGCGCTTGCAGCCGTTTCCGGCTCAGACGCGGCAGTCTCGCCTTCGGCGTTTTCCCCTTCCGCAGTCTCTGCGGGGGCGGTATCCTCTGCTGCCGCAGAGGCGGCGGTACTGTCCGCTGCGGCGGCAGAGCTTGCGCCCGCCAGCGTGGTGGTGCCGCTCAGCTGCTGGGCAGCGCTGACAGCGCGCTGCACCTGCGGGTCGGTCTGGGGGGTGTAATCGTAGAAGTTCGTCGCTTCCTCTGCGCTCAGGGCGCGCTCCACATCCACGGTCAGGCCGGTGCCGTCAAAGCAGCTGCCGTCGCCGCAGACCAGCTTTGCCACCGTGATGACCACGGCGCTGCCGTCCGACAGGCGCTGCGGGCTGCTCTGGATAGTGCCCTTGCCCATGGTGGTAGTACCCACCAGACGGGCACCGTTCATGGTGCGCAGGGTGGCTGCGAACAGCTCAGCTGCGCTGGCGGTGTTGCCGTTGACCAGACAGACCATTGGCAGGCTGATGGAGCTTTCAGCATCGCTGCTGCCGATGACGGTGCGGTTGCCGTTTTTGTCCTCGGCGTAGGCCACCGTGCCCTCCGGGGCGATCAGGTCGATGCAGCTGACGGCATCCTCCAGAATGCCGCCGCCGTTGTCCCGCAGGTCAAACACCAGACTGGCTGCGCCGCTGGCGGTCAGGGTGCGCAGAGCGTAGTCCAGCTCGCTGGGGGTGGTGCCGTCGAATTGACGGATGCGGATGTAGCCCACATTGTCCAGCAGCTGGTAGTCCACGGTAGTGCTGGTGTAGCCGGAATGGGTCAGCTCAGCCGTTTTGCTGGCGGCAGCGCTGTTCAGCCATGTCACGGTAACGGTGGTGCCGGCCTCGCCCTGCAAGGCTTTGTATACGGCATCTGCGCTGGACAGGCTCTTGACGTCAGTGTCGCCCACGGTGGTGATATAGTCACCCACGGCGATGCCTGCCTCCTGCGCGGGAGAGCCGTCGTAGACACGGGTCACCTTGGCGTATCCGGTCTGGTCGATGCCAAGCTCCACGCCGATGCCCAAAATTTTGCCGCTCTGGATGTTCATCAGCTCGGTGTAGGCGTTGGCGGTGTAGTAGCGGGCGTACTTGTCGCCCGTGCCCAGCAGATAACCGGCGGTCAGGCGGTCGTACAGCATCGTCTCGTCGATGGTGTAGTAATCGTTGCTGCGGACGTAGCGGTCCACCTCAGCGATCTTGTTGTACATACTTTCCTTTTCTTTTACGCTGTTGACCGTGCTATCGAACAGACGCATGGCAATGAGCATCGTGATGGAAAAGGTCACGGTCATGGCAAGGATCACGATAGTGACCGCCATACCCAAAGAAATTTTACGGTTCATGGTTCTTTCCTCCCGGTCAGAGCGGCAACATCATAAAGATGCTGCCCAGCAGCGAGAGTACAAACACCCCTGCCAGAACCAGACAGCCGATGCGCAGCACGCGCTTGCGTTTTTGTTCGTTCATAGATCAACCAGACTCCTTGCGTTGCTTGTTGGGGTGTATCTGAAAACAAAGAAAATGACGAATATTTCGTAAGCACAAGCGGGATTTAACGCAAAAGCCTGCTGTGCTTGTAGAAATAGACTAAATTTTCGACTTTTCAGATGCACCCTAGTTGTGGGGAATGGGGATGCAGCTGCGGGGGTTCACGGCGTTGGCCTTGGAGCCGCCCTTCCACACCTCCAGATGCAGGTGGTTGCCGGTAGAATTGCCGGTGCTGCCCACATAACCGATCAGTTCGCCCTGCTTCACATACTTGCCTGCACTGGTAGCCACCGAGCGCATGTGCCCGTACAGGGTGGTATAGGTATTGCCATCGGACATTTTGCCGTGGTAGATGATAACGTAGTTGCCGTAGCCGCCGGTAGACCAGCCTGCCACCTGCACATAGCCGCTGGCGGCTGCGTAAATGGGCGTGCCGCCGGGGGCTGCAAAGTCCATGCCGGCATGGAGCTTGTTCACGCCGGAAACCGGGTTCTTGCGCCAGCCGTACTCGCTGGAAACACGGGTATAACTCTTCAGCGGGCAGGCAAAGCCGCTAAAGCTCAGCTGCGGCTTGCTGGCAGAGGCTGCGGCGATCAGCTTCTGGATCTCCTTTTTCACGGCCTCGTAGTTCATCTCGTCGGACTCGATGGCTGCCTGCGCCTTCTGCTGCGCCGCCTGTGCCTCGGCAGCGGAAAGCTGTGCCGCAGAAATGCTGCTGTTCAGTTCGCTCTGCTTGCCCTTCATCTGGGCGTTCTGGCTGTCCAGCTCGCTCTTCTGGCTCTGCAGCTCTGCCTTCTCGGCTTCCAGACCGGCCTTCTGCTCTTCCAGCGCGGCCTTATCGTCCTCCAGCCCCTGCTTGGCGGACTTCATGTTGTTCATGATCTCGGTGTCCTTGATGGAGATATCCTGCATCACCTCGTTGAAGGTAAGCAGCTCGTACAGGTCGTTCACCGCGCTGAGCATGGCCACGCTGCCGCCGTCCCGCAGCTCCTGCATGGCAGCCATGTGCTTTTTAAAATCATCCCACTGGCCGTCGATCTCGTTCTGCTTTTCCTCGATCTGGGTCTGCTTGTCCGTGATCTGGGTCTGCATCACGCCGATCTGCTGTTCCTTTTCGCCAATGCTGTTCTGCACTGCGGCGATCTGACCGCTGAGCACACCGATCTGATCTTGCAGAACGGTGACCCGCTCCTTCAGTTCGCTTTCCAGCGCCTTGGCGGCAGACTCCTTCTTTTTGGCGTCCGACAGTTCCTTTTTGTGCTGGTTGATGGACTGGGAAAGCTTATCCAGCTTGGTCTGCAAGCTGGCCATACTGGTGCTATTGGTAGCTGCCGAGACCGGGTACACCGTGGCCGTCAGCAGCAGGCAGACACAGGCCAGCCCAAGGCTGACCGCACGGATCAGCTTGCTGCGGGGGCTTTCCGGCCGGGCATGCCGACCGGTATAAGGGCCTGTGAGCCGGAAGGGCTTTGCGTGCATTGCTTTACTCATAAAACGCGGCTCCTTTCGGTCACACATTCAGATGTTTGCGGATAGAGAACATACTGCCCACGCCGCCTACGATAGCACCGCTGAGCAGGCTTGTTACCACGATGGTCGGCAGCACGTTTGCCACCGGCACCAGTGCGCGGCCCATGAGCATCTGCCAGATACCGCCCAAGCCACCGGCAGCGTTGACTACATAGCTGTAACAGCCAAGGCTGACCGCTGCGGTCAGGATGCCGGAGATCAGACCCATGGTCAGGCCCTCCACAAAGAAAGGCAGGGTGACCATGCGGTTGGTGGCACCCACATACTTCATGATCTCGATCTCGCGGCGGCGGGCAAAAACGCTCAGGCGGATGGTGCTGCCCACCGTAATGATGCTGACCACCATCAGCACCAGCACGATCATGCGGCCGCCCTTGGTGACCGCCTTCTGGACCTCCACAAAGATATTGGTCATCTCCACCGGGGCAGTAACGCTGACAACGCCCGGGATGGCCTGCATCTTCACGCTCATGCTCTCCATCTGGGTCAGGTCGCTCAGGGTGACCCGGTAGTTGGCCTTAAAGGGGTTATCGGTCTCAAATTCATCCCACAGGGAGGAATAATCCTGCATATAGCCGCGGTAGGTGTCGAGCACGTCCTGCTTGGAGACGTACTGCACCCCGCTGACCCCCGGCATAGCCGAAAGGGTCTCGCCTACCTGCGCGGCGGTGGCGTCATCGCATTCGGGGTCCAGATAGACCACCGTCTCGTTCTGGCTGCCCAGATAGGCCACCATGCTGCCCACGTTCACCTCGGCCAGACTGGCAAAGATGTTCAGGGTCATACACACGCTCAAAGAGGCGATGCAGGCAATGGTCATGGCCCAGTGCTTGCCCAAGTTGCGCACACCGCGCCGGGTAAGGAAGAAGAAGGTAGAAGGACGCATCATACGGCAGCCACCTCCTTTTTCGCAGCGGACGCATCGTCCGCATCAAAGGCGGCAACATCCAGCGAGAGATCATCCTCGGCGGCAGCCACAGGGTCTGCGGGCACGTCCGAGACGATGCGGCCATGGCTCAGGGTGACCACACGCTGATGGAAGCGGTGCACCAGCTCGTGCTCGTGGGTGACCACCAGCACCGTGATGCCCATTTTGCTCACCCGCTCCAGCAGCTGCATCATTTCCAGACTCAGCTCCGGGTCAATGTTGCCGGTGGGCTCGTCCGCTATGACCAGCTTGGGGTTATGCACCAGCGCACGCGCCACAGCCACACGCTGCTGCTCGCCGCCGGAAAGGGTATCCGGGTAGCACTTGGCCTTATCCTCCAGATGCACCAACTCCAGAATGTACTCCACGCGGGGACGGATCTCCTTGCGGGGCACGTTGAGGACGTGCATGGCAAAGGCCACGTTCTCGTATACGGTCATGCTGGGAATCAGCCGGAAGTCCTGAAAGATGATGCCCATCTGACGGCGCAGATAAGGGATCTTGTGGCGGCGCAGCTTGGCAACATCCTTGCCCAGCACGGTCACCTTGCCGGAGGTAGGCAGTGCCTCCCGCAAAATCAGCTTGAGCAGGGTGGATTTGCCCGCACCGGAGTGACCCAGCAGAAAGACGAACTCACCTTCATCCACATGGAGGTTGATATCCTCCAGCGCAAGGCGTCCGCCCTTTTTATATTCTTTGGAAACGTGTTCAAAATCGATCATGGAATCGTATTAGCTCCTGACATCAAGATTTTTGACGGTCAAGACAGCCCGTCCGCAGCCAACACTGCAAAAAGAACCGGCCAGCATCGGTTTCGAGCGGCCGGTTCGGCGCCGGCGGGGCAAAACCCGCACAGCGGAATATCAGTATTTGGCCGGGTTGTTGGACAGGTACTTCTTGACCATCAGCGCTACCTTAAAGACGATAGCGTCGTCGAACTCACGCAGATCCAGACCGGTCAGCTTTTTGATCTTTTCCAGACGATACACCAGCGTATTGCGGTGCACAAACAGGCCGCGGCTGGTCTCGGACACATTCAGGTTGTTCTCGAAGAAGCGCTGGATGGTGAACAAAGTCTCCTGATCCAGACTTTCGATGCTGCCCTGCTTGAACACCTCGCGCAGGAACATCTCGCAAACGGTGGTGGGCAGCTGGTAGATCAGACGAGCAATGCCCAGGTTATCGTAGCGGATGATCTGCTTTTCGGTATCGAACACCTTGCTCACTTCCATGGCGATCTGGGCTTCCTTAAAGGAAGTAGCCAGATCCTTCACGTTGGCAATGGGGGTGCCAATGCCGACCACGGCCTTGATGTAGTGCTCGCCGGAGAGGGTATCCACAATGCTGGCAGCCAGCTTTTCCATATCGGTGCGGTCGATGCCCTTGCGGATCTCCTTGACCAGCACGGTGTCGGTCTCGCTGATATTGAACACAAAGTCCTTCTGCTTATCGGGGAACAGGCTGCTGACCACATCGTAGGCAGAGATATCGCCGCCGCTGATCACCCGCACAATGAACACCACGCGGGAGACATCGGTAGCAAAGTGCAGCTCCCGTGCCTTGGCGTAGATATCGCCGGGCAGGATGTTGTCCAGCACTACGTTCTTGATAAAGTTGGACTTGTCGAACTTTTCGTCGTGGTACTGCTTGATGCTCTGCAGGCTGATGGCCAGCACACCGGCAAACTGCCCTGCAGTCTCATCGGCGCCCTCCACGAACACGGCATAATCGTTATGCTTGGCGTTGGAGAACTGCTGGTAAGTATAGCCATCGCGCACAAAGCGGTCGCCTGCGTTCAGCCGCTCGGCCATATAGCCCTCGCGCACCTCGCCGATCAGGTTCAGCTCCGAGCAGGAAATGACAGCGCCGGTCTCATCCACAACGCCGACCACCCGATTGATCGCGTCCTTCATCTGGTAGATCACGCTTTGAAATACTCTATTGGCCATAAATGGATACCCCTTTTCCTCGTTTGTGCAAGCCGCGGCGGCATGGGTTGTGATTTTAAACAATTTAGCCGCATTACAATCTATATTTTACACAAAAGAATTTACTTTTGCAACAGATTTCAACAAAAAAAATAATTCTTTCTTGTTGAAATTATCTTTCGGGGCCATTTTTTGCCAAAAAAGTGCCTTTTTGCGTGGTTCTTACCGTTATTTTACCGGTAAAATGTGATACATTTTTGAAAACCGCGTGAAAAGCGCAGCGTTTTATCTGGTAATTTTTGCCACTTCTTCGTCAGAAAGCTCCCGCCACTGCCCCGGCGCAAGCTGCGCGTCCAGTGCAAGGCCGCCAATGGCCTCCCGGTGCAGGGCATTCACCCCGGCACCGTACACGCCGAACATCCGTTTGATCTGGTGGTACACCCCCTGCCGCAGCACCACCCGCACGGTAAGCCCATCGGGAGAAAGGGCGGTCACCTCGGCAGGCGAAAGGGCGGTGCCGTCTGCCAGCGTGACCCCTGCCGCAAAGCCGGTGCGCATCTCCTGCGTGAGCGGGGTGTCGATGGTCACGGTGTAGGTCTTGGAAACATGGTGCCGGGGGGACAGGATATCGTGGGCAAAGCCGCCGTCATCGGTCAGCAGCACAAAGCCGGTGCTGGTCTTATCCAGCCGCCCGGCCGGGAACAGCTCCCGCCGGGGGTAGGCGTCCCCTACCAAGTCCACCACAGTGGTGTCCCGTTTATCAGTGGAGGCGCTCACCACCCCTTCGGGCTTATTGAGCATGAGGTAGACGAACTTCTGATAGCGCAGCGGCGCACCGTCCACCGCCACGGTGTCGGTCTCCTTCAGCTGGGTATCCCCTTTTTTGCACACCGCGCCGTTCACCTGCACGCGGCCCTTTGCCAGCATGGTTTTGGCCTCGCTGCGGGTGCACTGGGCAGTTTCGGCCAGATATTTATCCAAACGCATAAGCGGTTCTCCTTTGTTGATGATGTCCTCAGTGTAACATGACAAACAAAATCGTGCAAGGCACAAACGCAAAAAGGAGAAGCCCGTGGGCTTCTCCTTTTTGCAATTGATCTTGTTATCAGACGCTCAGGGAGGCGTGCTGCTCCACATCCTCGGGGTCAGCATCGAAGATGGGCTGCAGGACGTTGGCGATAAACTCCTCCACCTGCTGGGGTGCACGGCCCACAAAGTTCTCCGGCACCAGCCCTGCCACGATCTCCTCGCGGGTCAGGCCAAAGGCCGGGTCTGCGGCAATGCGGTCCACCATATCGTTGGGCAGGCCCTCTTCCTTGACCTGCTTGCCGGCAGCGATGGCGTGCTGGCGCAGGCGCTCGTGCAGCTCCTGACGGTTGCCGCCCTTTTCCACAGCCTGCATCATGATGTTCTCGCTGGCCATGAAGGGCAGCTCGGCCATCAGGCGGCTGCGCACCACCTTGGGGTACACCACCAGACCATCGGTGACGTTGAGCATGATGTTCAGGATGGCATCGGTGGCAAGGAAGCCCTCGGCCATAGCCACGCGCTTGTTGGCGCTGTCGTCCAGCGTGCGCTCAAACCACTGGCTGCCGGTGGTAAAGCTGGGGTTCAGCACGTCCACCATCAGGTAGCGGGCAAGGGCGCAGATGCGCTCGCAGCGCATGGGGTTGCGCTTGTAGGGCATCGCGGAGGAACCGATCTGGTTCTTCTCAAAGGGCTCCTCCATCTCCTTGAAGTTTGCCAGCAGGCGCAGGTCGGTGGCAAACTTCATGCAGCTCTGGCCAATACCGGCCAGTGCATTCAGGATAAAGGCATCCACCTTGCGGCTGTAAGTCTGGCCGGACACCGGCACAACGGCCTTGGGGTCAAAGCCCATCTCCTTTGCAATGGAAGCATCCACGGCGCGGATCTTGTCGGCATCACCCTTGAACAGCTCCATAAAGGAAGCCTGCGTGCCGGTGGTGCCCTTGACACCGCGCAGCTGCAGGGTGGCCAGACGATGGTCGATCTCGGCCAGATCCATCACCAGCTCGTTGGCCCACAGGGTAGCGCGCTTGCCCACGGTGGTGGGCTGTGCGGGCTGGCAGTGGGTGTAGGCCATGCAGGGCATATCCTTGTACTCCTTGGCGAAGTGTGCCAGCTTTGCCAGCACACCCACCAGCTTTTTGCGCACCAGTTCAAGGCCCTGCCGCATCACGATGATGTCGGTGTTGTCGCCCACATAGCAGCTGGTGGCACCCAGATGGATGATGCCGGCCGCCTTGGGGCACTGCTGACCGTAGGCGTAGACGTGGCTCATGACGTCGTGGCGCACCAGCTTTTCCCGCTCGATGGCCACTTCGTAGTTGATATCGTCCACATGAGCCTCCAGCTCAGCTACCATGTCCGGGGTGATGTTGGTCAGACCCTGCTCCATTTCGGCACGAGCCAGCGCCACCCACAGCCGCCGCCAGGTGCGGAACTTGTTGTCGTCCGAGAAGATGTACTGCATCTCATCGGAAGCGTAGCGGGTGGAAAAAGGGCTGATATAGCGATCATGCTGTGACATTGGTTGTTTCCTCCTGAAAATAACCCTCTCAGTCTCGCTTTGCTCGCCAGCTCCCCCGAGGGGGGGAGCTTTTTGCGCTCTACCGGTCAGCACCGGAAAACCTCCCCCTTTCGGGGGAGGTGGCACGCCGTAGGCGTGACGGAGAGGGTTTTCTTCTTATTCTACCATCAAACCTTGAAATAGTCCACGCCGCCCTCAAAGATCGGCTGGTATTTATCGCCGGTGACGTTCTTGTACAGGTACTCGCCGCTGCGCTCCGAGTGGCCCATCTTGCCGAACACGCGGCCGTCCGGGCTGGTGATGCCCTCGATGGCCAGCACAGAACCGTTGGGGTTGAAGCGCTGATCCATGGTGGGCACACCGGTCAGATCCACATACTGGGTAGCTACCTGACCGTTGCGCAGCATGGTGTCCAGCACCTCCTGC
Source organism: uncultured Faecalibacterium sp. (assembly GCA_934524985.1). GTDB lineage: Bacteria > Bacillota > Clostridia > Oscillospirales > Ruminococcaceae > Faecalibacterium. The sequence goes on from CAKSYT010000002.1 coordinate 281,816, forward strand.
GGTGCCACAAAGCGGCCCTCGCCGTGGCTGATGGCAACGGTGTGCATCTCGCCCACGGCGCACTTGCTGAGCCACGGGCTGCCGGTGGAAGCCACACGGGTGTGCACCAGCATGCTCTGGTGACGGCCGATGGTGTTGAAGGTCAGGGTGGGGTCACAGGCGGTGATGGGGCGGATATCGCCGTAGGGCACCAGACCCAGCTTGATCAGAGCCTGGAAGCCGTTGCAGATGCCCAGCATCAGGCCGTCGCGCTGCTGCAGCAGACGGCGCACAGCCTCGGTGACCGCAGGGTTGCGGAAGAAGGAGGCGATGAACTTGGCGCTGCCGTCCGGCTCATCGCCGCCGGAGAAGCCGCCGGGCAGCATAACGATCTGGCTTGCGTCAATGGCCTTGACCAGTGCCTCGCAGCTCTCGGCAACGTCGGCGGGGGTCAGGTTGCGCACCACCAGAATTTCGGGGTCGGCACCGGCGCGGGCAAAGGCCTTGGCGGTGTCGTACTCGCAGTTGGTGCCGGGGAACACCGGGATGATGACCTTGGGCTTTGCCACACCGATCTTGGGTGCGGCGGGGGCAGTCAGGCTGCCGTTGATCTTTTCCACAGCAGAACCAACCTTGCGGTAGGGATACACAGGCTCCAGCTTGCTCTCCCAGATCTCCTGCAGCTCGGCCATATCCAGCTTTTCGCCGCAGGACTCGAAGGTGTACTCCTTGGTGGTCTCGCCCAGCAGCATACCGGCGGGAGAATCGGACACCATTTCCAGAATGATGGAGCCGTACATAGGCTCGAACATCTGGTGGGTGGTCATGTTTGCACGCATCTTGAAGCCAATGCGGTTGCCCAGACCCATCTTGAACAGGGCCTCGGCAATGCCGCCGTAGCCCACGGAGCAGGCGGAAGCGACCATGCCCTCCTCGATCATGTTCTCCACCATTCGGTAATTGGCCTTCAGGGAGAAGAAGTTGGGGCAGCCGGTCTCCGGGTCGATGATAGGCCGCACGAGCACTACGGTGCTCTCGGGCTTCTTAAACTCGGTGGAGACTACGCGGCTTGCCTTGCCGATGGCAGTAGCAAAGGACACCAGCGTGGGAGGCACATCCAGCTGCTCAAAGGAGCCGGACATGCTATCCTTGCCGCCGATGGAGGCGATGCCCAGACCGATCTGCGCATCCAGTGCGCCCAGCAGGGCAGCCAGCGGCTTGCCCCAGCGCTCGGGCTTGTTGCCCAGACGCTCGAAGTACTCCTGGAAGGTCAGGTAGGCGTCCTCGTAGCGGAAGCCGGTGGCTACCAGCTTGGTCACGCTCTCAATAACAGCCAGCCGTGCGCCCACATACTGGTTGGCGCTCATCAGGTAGGGGTTATAGCCCCATGCCATGCCGGAGCAGGTGGTGGTCTCGCCGTCCACCGGCAGCTTGGCTACCATGGCGTTCTGGGGGGTCAGCTGGTATGCGCCGCCAAAGGGCATGAGCACGGTGGCTGCACCGATGGTGGAGTCGAACCGCTCGGAAAGGCCCTTCTTGCTGCAAACATTCAGATCGCCCACCATGGACTTCATCTTCTGGCTGAAGGTCAGGCCGGCCCACTGGGGCTGCCAGACGCTGCCCTTTTCCACATGGACGTTCTGGTGTTTCTCTGCACCGTTGGAGTTCAGGAATTCGCGGCTGATGTTCACGATGGACACGCCGTTCCACACCATGTTCAGGCGCTTTTCCTCGGTGACCTTGGCCACAGGGGTAGCCTCAAGGTTCTCCTCGGTGGCAATGGCGATGAACTTGTCCACATCCTCCGGAGCAAGAGCCACAGCCATACGCTCCTGGCTCTCGCTGATGGCCAGCTCAGTGCCGTCCAGACCCTCGTACTTCTTGGTGACCTTGTTCAGGTCGATGTACAGGCCGTCGGCCAGCTCGCCGATGGCAACGGAAACGCCGCCGGCACCAAAGTCGTTGCAGCGCTTGATCATCTTGCAGGCGTCCTCGCGGCGGAACAGGCGCTGCAGCTTGCGCTCGATGGGCGCATTGCCCTTCTGCACCTCGGCACCGCAGTGCTCAAGGCTGTCCAGCTTGTGTGCCTTGGAGGAGCCGGTAGCACCGCCGATGCCGTCACGGCCGGTGCGGCCGCCCAGCAGCACGATCACATCGCCGGGGGCGGGGCACTCGCGGCGGACGTGGGAGGCAGGGGTAGCGCCCACAACAGCGCCGATCTCCATGCGCTTTGCCACATAGCCGGGGTGGTAGATCTCGTCCACCTGACCGGTAGCCAGACCGATCTGGTTGCCGTAGGAGGAGTAACCGGCGGCTGCGGTGGTGACCAGCTTGCGCTGGGGCAGCTTGCCGGGCATGGTCTCGCTGACCGGCTTGAGCGGGTCGCCTGCGCCGGTAACGCGCATAGCCTGATAGACGTAGCTGCGGCCGGACAGCGGGTCACGGATGGCACCGCCGATGCAGGTGGCAGCGCCGCCGAAGGGCTCGATCTCGGTGGGGTGGTTGTGGGTCTCGTTCTTGAACAGGAACAGCCAGTCCTCGTCCTTGCCGTTGACATCGCACTTGATCTTGACGGTGCAGGCGTTGATCTCCTCAGACTCGTCCAGATTCTTCAGGATGCCCTGCTTCTTCAGCTCCTTGGCACCGATGGTGGCAAGGTCCATCATGCAGCGGGGCTTGTTCTCGCGGCCCAGCTCGGTGCGCATGGCCATGTAGCGGTCAAAAGCTTCCTGCACCACGGCGTCATCGATCTGCACATCGTCCAGAATGGTACCGAAGGTGGTGTGGCGGCAGTGATCGGACCAGTAGGTGTCGATCATCTTGATCTCGGTGATGGTGGGGTCGCGCTGCTCGGAGCGGAAGTACTCCTGACAGAACTTGATATCCCCCAGATCCATGGCCAGACCCTTTTCCTCGATGAACTTGGCAAGGCCTGCCTCGTCCAGCTGGTTGAAGCCCTCCAGCACTGCCACGGCAGCGGGCACGGGGTACTCCATCTTCAGGGTCTCTTTGGTCTCCAGAGAAGCCTCGCGGGCTTCCACAGGGTTGATGACATACTTCTTGATCTCGGCCACCTGCTCGGGGGTCAGAGCGCCCTCCAGCAGGTAGACGCGGGCAGAGCGCACCAGCGGGCGCTCGCCCTGACTGATGAGCTGGATGCACTCGGCGGCAGAAGCTGCGCGCTGGTCGAACTGGCCGGGCAGATACTCCACCGCGAAGGACACGCCCTCGGCAGCGGGCAGCTCGGCGTAGGTGTTATCCACCGGCGGCTCGCTGAACACGGTGCTGACGCACTGGTTGAACAGTGCCTCGTCGATGCCTTCCACATCGTAGCGGTTCAGCAGGCGCAGACCGGTCAGGTCCTTGATGCCCAGCAGGCTGGTGAGCTCGTTTTTCAGACCGTTTGCCTCGACATCAAAGCCGGGCTTTTTTTCCACATAAATACGATAGACCATTGGGTAGGTTCCCCCTTTGTATTCTTTCTTACTGCTTCTCTGCCAGCGCTTTCAGGGCACGCAGGCCGATATCGCTGCGCTTGTGCAGCTTTTCAAAGCTGATCTTCTCGGCTGCCTCGTAGGCGTGGCTCAGGGCGTTGGTCAGGCGCGGGCCGGTGGCGGTAACGCCCAGCACGCGGCCGCCGTTGGTCACCAGCTGGCCGTCCTCGGTAATGGCAGTGCCGGAGTGGTACACCGTCACGTTCTCCTCGCCGGGCAGCTGACCGTCCACAAGGCCGGAGATGGGCTTGCCCTTCTCGTAGGCCACGGGGTAGCCGCCGGAAGCCAGAATGACGCAGGCCGCAGCACCATCGGAGAACTTGACCTCCTGCTCTGCCAGCGTGCCGTCGGTGCAGGCCTGCATGATGTGCAGCAGGTCGCTTTCCAGCAGCGGCAGCACCACCTGCGTTTCGGGGTCGCCGAAGCGGCAGTTATACTCGATGACCTTGGGGCCGTCCGGGGTGAGCATGAGGCCGAAGTACAGGCAGCCCTTGAAGGGGCAGCCCTCGGCGTTCATGGCGCGGATGGTGGGCAGGAAGATCTTTTCCATGCACTCCGCAGCCACTTCCGGGGTGTAGTAGGGGTTGGGGGCAATGGTGCCCATGCCGCCGGTGTTCAGGCCGGTGTCGTGGTCGTTGGCGCGCTTATGGTCCATGCTGGAGACCATAGGCTTGACCACCTTGCCGTCCGTAAAGCTCAGCACGCTGACCTCCGGCCCGGTGAGGAACTCTTCCACCACCACATGGTTGCCGGATGCGCCGAACTTTTTGTCCAGCATGATCTCCTTGACGCCGTCAGCGGCCTGCTGCTCGTTTTCACAGATCAGCACGCCCTTGCCCAGTGCAAGGCCGTCTGCCTTGATGACCACCGGGTACTTGCCCTCGGCGCGGATGTAATCCATGACCTTTGCGGGGTCATCGAAGGTCTCGTACTTTGCGGTGGGGATGCCGTATTTCTTCATCAGGTCCTTGGAGAACACCTTGGAAGCCTCGATGCGGGCAGCGGCCTTATCCGGGCCAAAGGCGGGGATGCCCACCTTTGCCAGCGCGTCCACCATACCCAGTGCAAGGGGGTCGTCCTGCGCCACCACAACGTAATCGAACTTTTCTTCCGCTGCAAAGCCCACCATGGTATCCACATCGGTGGCCTTGATGTTTTTGCACTTGGCGTCATAGCTGATGCCGCCGTTGCCCGGTGCGCACCAGATCTCGCCGCAGTCGGGGCTCTTTTTCAGTGCCTTGATGATGGCGTGCTCGCGGCCGCCGCCGCCCACTACCAGAATTTTTTCAGCCATATCATTCACCTTCCCGTTTTTGAATGACCCTCTCAGTCATTGCTGCGCAGCAACAACGGAGAGGCTTCGTTCCTTCTTCTTAGTGATGGAACAGCCGCAGGCCGCAGAAGGCCATGGCGATGCCGTACTTGTTGCAGGTGTCGATGACCTGCTGGTCGCGGATGGAGCCGCCGGGCTGCACGATGGCGGTCACGCCAGAGCGGCGGGCGCGCTCGATGTTGTCGCCGAAGGGGAAGAACGCGTCCGAGCCAAGGCACACACCGGTCACCTTGCTGAGATAAGCCTTCTTTTCCTCGGCGGTCAGGGGCTCGGGCTGGCGGGTGAAGGTCTCGGCCCAGACATCATCACCGATGACGTCCTCCGGGGTATCGCCGATGTAAACATCAATGGCGTTGTCGCGGTTGGGCTTTGCCACATCGTCACGGAAGGGCAGGTCCAGCACCTTGTCCATGTGGCGCAGCTGCCAGTTGTCGGCCTTCTGACCGGCCAGACGGGTGCAGTGGATGCGGCTCTGCTGGCCTGCGCCCACGCCGATGGTCTGACCATTGTAGGTGTAGCACACGCTGTTGGACTGGGTGTACTTCAGGGTGATAAGGGCAATGATGAGGTCACGCTTCTGCTCCTCGGTCACATCCTTGTTCTCGGTGACCCAGTTGTTCAGCATGGTGTCGGCGTTGATGACCAGCTCGTTGCGGCCCTGCTCGAAGGTGATGCCGTACACCTGCTTATGCTCGATGGGAGCGGGCTGATAGGCGGGGTCGATGGCGACCACGTTGTAGTTGCCCTTCTTTTTGCCGGACAGGATAGCCAGTGCCTCCGGCTCGTAGCCCGGGGCGATGATGCCGTCAGAGACTTCGTGCTGGATCAGCTTTGCGGTGGACACATCGCAGATGTCAGACAGGGCGATCCAATCGCCGAAGGAGGACATCCGGTCTGCGCCGCGGGCGCGGGCGTAGGCACAGGCCAGCGGGGAGAGCTCGGTCTCCGGGGCAATGTGGTACATCCGGCGCTCCACCTCGGTCAGGGGCAGACCCAGTGCTGCACCCGCCGGGGAAACGTGCTTGAAGGAGGCCGCTGCAGGCAGACCGCAGGCGGTTTTCAGTTCCTTGACCAGCTGGATGGAGTTGAGGGCATCCAGAAAGTTGATGTAGCCGGGCTTGCCGTTCAGCACGGTAACGGGCAGGTCGGAGCCATCTTCCATATAAATGCGGCTGGGCTTCTGGTTGGGGTTGCAGCCGTACTTCAGTGCGAGTTCATTCATTGGTGCATCCTCCTTATATCCTAAGGTTTACTCTTATTCTTCCTCGGCGTCAAGCTTTTTGAGCAGTTCCAGCTCCTCGGGCAGCAGCTCCGGCTCCTCGGGGTCGTCAAAGTCGCTGCACACCGGGTCATATTTATTAAAGATCATATCGCCGCTCTCGCCGGTGTCCAGATCGATGACCCGGGCAAACAGGCTGACCTTGTTGTCCAGATTCAGGCTGCTCCACATATCGTGGGCAAAATCGCCGATGGTGCGGGGGCAGGCAAAGCGCAGGGGCTCGCCCTCAAAGCTGGGGATGGGGTTGCCGTTGTGCTTGTAGGTGCTGATAAAGTGGCCCTCGCCTGCAACGGGCTGGGGGTAATCAAAGAAATAGCGCTGCACACTGTCACCGTTGCCGTCGGCAGACTTGAGGATGCTCATCTGGTAGCTGCCGTCAGCGTACACCACAGCAGAGATGCGGGGGGTGTAGTTGGGGCCGTCCGGCTCAAAGGTGCGGGTGCGCAGGGCATCGGCAAAGCTCTTGCCCTGGCTCATCAGGTCGTAGATGGTATCGGTCTGGTCGCCGTTGGTCACGATGTGGGTCTTGCCAAGGGTCAGCACCGGGTTATAAATGATCAGGCTGGGGTCCTCCAGCTTTGCGGGATCGGCTGCAACGGTGCAGATGCCGCCGCGCTCGGGCACGGGGTCAAACACGCGGTTGCGGCTGTTCTCGCTGCGGCCCATGATAAAGTAGCCGATAAACATCTGCCGTCCGTCCGGTGCCATTGCCACCGCAATGCCGCGGCCGGGGTACTCGTTGGAGGCCAGATACTCGTTCAGGTTGATCTTTTCCATTGTTGTTCTCCTATTCAAACCCTCTCAGGCTCGCATTCGCTCGCCAGCTCCCCCGAGGGGGGAGCTTTTTCTGCGTACTCATCAGATGTGTAAAACCTCCACCTTCGGGGGAGGTGGCAGTGCGTCAGCACTGACGGAGAGGGTTCTTTTACTCCACTTCACCGTTACAGATCATAGCCACCGCCTTGGGCAGCAGCTTCCATTCAGCCTGTTCCATCACCCGCTTCTGCAGCACCTCGGGGGTGTCGCCGGGCAGGATGTCCACGGCCTTCTGCAGCAGGATGGGCCCGCCGTCGCACTCCTCATTGACAAAGTGGACGGTAGCGCCGGTCACCTTGCAGCCCCGGGCCAGTGCGGCCTCGTGGGGGCGCAGACCGTACATGCCCGGCCCGCAGAAGGAAGGGATCAGCGCAGGGTGCACGTTCAGGATGCGGCGCGGATAAGCCGCAATGACGCTGGGGCCCAGCACGGACAGAAAGCCCGCCAGCACCACCAGATCGATCTTGTGCGCCCGCAGCGTTTCCAGCAGCGCAGCGTCAAATTCCTCGCTGGTGGCGTAGTCCTTGCGGCGCACCACGCAGCCCTCTACACCGGCCTTTGCGGCACGTTCCAGCGCAAATACACCGGGCTTGGAAGCCACTACCAGCGTGATTTTACCATTGGGGTTCTCGCCCCGGGCCTCGCTATCCAGCAGCGCCTGCAGATTGGTGCCGCCGCCGGACACTAACACGGCAATGTTCAGCACAGCTCCACGCCCTCACCTTCTGCGATGACGCCCAGACGGTAGGCTTCCGGCTCGCCGTTGGCGTGCAGGATCTCCAGTGCCTTATCGGCCTGCTCGGCGGGCACGGTGAGCACCATGCCCACGCCCATGTTGAAGGTGTTGAACATATCGTGCTCGGAGATGCCGCCCACCTTCTGCATCAGGTGGAACAGAGCGGGGGTGCGCACATCCGCTTTATTGATGCGGGCGCAGCAGCCCTTCTTCAGGCTGCGGGGGATATTCTCGTAGAAGCCGCCGCCGGTGATGTGGGAGATGCCCTTGACCTGCACCTCTTCCAGCACCTTCAGCACGGGCTTGACGTAGATCTTGGTGGGAGCCAGCAGCGCCTCGCCAAGGGTCTTGCCGCCCAGCTCGGCGGGGGTGGAGAACAGCACATCGGGGTCGGCGTCGATGTTGAACACCTTGCGCACCAGCGAGAAGCCGTTGGAGTGCACACCGGTGGAGGGCAGGGCGAGGATCACGTCACCGGCTGCCATGGTCTCGTTGTTCAGGATCTTCTCCTTGTCCACAACGCCCACGGTGAAACCGGCCAGATCGTACTCGTTCTCCGGCATCATGCCCGGGTGCTCGGCAGTCTCGCCGCCCACCAGTGCACAGTCGGCCTGCACGCAGCCCTCGGCCACGCCCTTGACGATGTTGGCGATCTTTTCCGGCACGTTGCGGCCGCAGGCGATGTAATCCAGGAACACCAGCGGCTTTGCACCGGCGCAGATGACGTCGTTGACGCACATGGCCACGCAGTCGATACCAATGGTGTCGTGCTTATCCATGATCATGGCCACCTTCAGCTTGGTGCCCACACCGTCGGTGCCGGAGATCAGCACCGGGTGCTTGTAGCCGGTGCAGTCCAGCTCAAACAGGCCGCCAAAGCCGCCCAAGCCGCCGATGCAGTGCTCGTTCATGGTACGGGCGACATACTGCTTCATCAGCTCCACAGAGCGGTAACCGGCGGTAATGTCCACGCCTGCTGCGGCGTAGCTTTCAGAATAGCTCTTTTCCATGTTCTTACTCTCCTAACTTTTTGGCGTCCTTGGGACGGTCGTTCAGGTGACGGTCGTGAATATCGGTAGAAAGCACACTTTCCGGCTCTACGGCATATTCGCCGGTAAAGCAGGCGGTGCAGAAACCGCATTTTGCGTTTTTGGCAAGCTGGACAACGTGCTCGTTGGACAAATAGCCCAGCGTATCGGCGCCGATGACCTCGTTGATCTGCTCCACAGTGCGGCCGGTAGCTACCAGCAGCTTCTGGTCCGGGATATCGGTGCCAAAGTAGCACGGATACTTGAAGGGAGGTGCAGAGACCATAAAGTGCACCTCGGCAGCACCGGCATCCCGCAGCAGCTTGATGATGCGGGCAGAGGTAGTGCCGCGCACGATGGAGTCATCCACCAGCACCACGCGCTTGCCCTTGACGGTGCTGGACACCACGTTCAGCTTGATGCGCACGCTGTTCTCGCGCTGCTTCTGGCTGCCCTGAATGAAGGTGCGGCCGATGTATTTATTCTTGATGAAGCCGATGCCATAGGGGATGCCGCTCTCCTGCGAGTAACCCAGTGCTGCATCCAAGCCGGAATCCGGCACGCCGATGACCACATCGGCCTCCACAGGGTGCTCCTGTGCAAGGAAGCGGCCTGCCTGCTTGCGGGCTTCGTGCACCGAGCTGCCCTCGATGACGCTGTCCGGGCGGGCGAAGTAGATGAACTCGAACACGCACATCTGGGTGTCCGGGCGGCCGCAGTGATCCTTGATGCTGCGCAGCTCGCCGGTCTTGGTATCCATTACCACAATCTCGCCGGGCTCCACGTCCCGCAGCAGAGAAGCGCCGGTGGCATCCAGTGCGCAGCTCTCGCTGGCAAAGACATAGCCGCCGCCGGGCAGGGTGCCGATGCACAGGGGACGGTAGCCCCGGGGGTCGCGCACCGCGATGAGCTTGGTGGCAGACATGATCACAAGGCTGTACGCGCCCTCCAGCACGTCCATGGTCTTGCTGATGGCAGTCTCGATACTGCCCATACGCAGACGGTTGCGGGTGATAAGGTAGCAGATGACCTCGGTATCCGAGGAGCCGTGGAAGATGGCGCCCTCGTTTTCCAGCTGGCGGCGCAGCTCCACGGCGTTGGTCAGGTTGCCGTTGTGGCACAGTGCCATGGTGCCACGGCCATGGCGGACGATCATGGGCTGGGCGTTGGCGCGGACGCGGGTACCGGCGGTGGCATAGCGCACATGACCGGTGGCCATGTGTGCCGTGGGGGCAGACAGGCTTGCCAGCACCTCCGGGGTGAACACCTCGTTCACAAGGCCCAGATCCCGGTGGCCGGTGATTACGCCGTCATCGTTGACGGCGATGCCGCAGCTCTCCTGCCCGCGGTGCTGCAGCGCATACAGGGCCGAATAAGCCGCTGCGGCCACATCCTCGGTACCGGCACGGTCGTAGATGCCGAAAACGCCGCACTCCTCATGCAGCGGATATGCAAAATCAGACATTGGTTCTCCTTTACAGCTCGTTCAGTTCGTTCTGCAGCTTTTCTTCTTTGGCTGCGATCTGCTGTGCCATGGCTACGCGCTCAGCCTCCAGCTTTTCCGCCAGTGCGTCATCGCTCAGTGCAAGGATCTCAGCAGCCAGCCATGCGGCGTTCTTTGCACCGTTCAGCGCCACGGTAGCCACCGGGATGCCGCTGGGCATCTGCACGGTAGCCAGCAGCGCGTCCAAGCCGTCCATCGCGCCGCCCTTCATGGGGATGCCGATGACCGGCAGGGTGGTGTTGGCGGCAAAAGCGCCTGCCAGATGGGCTGCCATGCCTGCTGCGCACAGGATAACGCCAAAGCCGTTGGCCTTTGCACTTTTTGCAAAGGCTGCTGCCTCGGCGGGGGTGCGGTGTGCCGAAAGGATATGTGCCTCAAAGGGGATGTCCAGCGCTTTCAGCTGGGCGCAGGCACCCTTGACCACCGGCCAATCGCTGTCCGAACCCATGATCACTGCCACTTTACGAACCATTTTCCAAAGCCTCTCTTTCTACTGTCCAACAAGACCGACAAACAAAAAAGGCTGCGGTACACCTGTACCACGGCCTTTATTTCCGGTTTTTCTGTCCGCGCATTTTGCACAAGGTTGCACCATGCCCCTGATTGCAGTGAATGTGACCCCATTCCATGCGACCCGGCACCAGCAGCATCATTGAAGTTCCCCTCCGCAGTTTCCTGTGCAAGCGTTTTTTCAGGCAACGATGCAAGCCCGTTTTTTGGGGCATCGTCCCTGTACTAGATACAGTTTACGGCAAAAAAACCGCTTTGCAAAGAGCGTTTGGGCAAATTCTCCCTTGTGTTCCCATGCCGTCAAAAAACTTTCGAAAGTTTTGTGCAGTTTCGCCATCCTTTTTCTTTTTAAGTATGACTTATGCAGCAAGTATATTTTATGTAAAGGCTGTGTTGATGTATCCCAGATATCGCGCCGGATTTTTAAAAAATGATCTTTGCGGTGGCGGCGCGTGCAGCGCGGATCAGATCCGCCGGGGCACAGCACACCTGCGTACCGATGCGCCCGCCGGAAACGTAGACCTTCTGCTGGGTCAGCACGCTTTCGTCAAAGACGGTGCGGTACTGCTTTTTCATGCCCACCGGGCTGCAGCCGCCCCGCACATAGCCGGTCACCTTGTTGATATCCGCCACATGGATCATCGCCACGCTCTTTTCGCCCACGCTGCGGGCTGCGGCTTTCAGGTCCAGTTCTGCCGCCACCGGAATGACGAACACAAAATAGTTTTTGCTGCTGCCCTGCGTTACCAGCGTCTTGTAAACGCAGGCAGGGTCCTCACCCATGCTGGCGGCTACGGTCACACCGTCCACCGCCACCCCCTCCTCGTGGGGGTACTCGTGGGCGGTATAGGCCACCTTTTCCCGTTCCAGAATGCGCATTGCGTTGGTTTTAGCTTCTTTTCCCATTGTTATTCCCTCTTTGATTCTATTGAATGAACCCTCTCAGTCCGCTTCGCGTCCAGCTCCCCCGAAAGGGGGAGCTTATGCGCAATAACCGGCAGATTCTCTTTCCACCGGGAAGTAACACCCCATGGAAAGGAGTAAAAAGCTCGACCTTTGGGTGCGCAGTCATTGCAAAGCAATGATTGCGCGGGTTCTTTTCTTTTTTATTCTACCACTTTTTCTGAAAAAATTCAAAATTTCTCTTGACTTCAGTTTCATGAAGTGATATCATAGCGTCACGCACTTCAGAGCACTGAAGTTTGACATTGCAAGCTGCGGCAAAGGAGCCGGTCTCCCTCGCCGTTTCACAGGATAAGAAAAGGCAAAGGAGACAAAACACTATGATCATCGTACTCAAACAGGATGCACCCGACGTACAGGTGCGCGAGTTCTGCCACGAGCTGGAGGATATGGGCCTGCAGATCAACGATTCCAAGGGCAGCGACACCCATATTCTGGGTCTGATCGGCGATACCAAGGCCATTGCAGAAAGTTGGGTGCTGGCAAACCCGGTGGTGGAGACCTGCCGCCGCGTGTCCGAGCCCTACAAAAAGGCCAACCGCAAGTTCCACCCGGATGACAGCGTTATCGACGTGGAGGGCGTCAAGATCGGCGGCGGCAACTTTGCGGTCATCGCCGGGCCGTGCAGCATCGAGAGCGAGGAGCAGATCACCTACTGCGCCCAGCGGGTAAAGGCGGCAGGCGCTTCCCTGCTGCGCGGCGGCGCGTTCAAGCCCCGCACCTCCCCTTACTCTTTTCAGGGTATGCGCAGCGAGGGTCTGGACCTGCTCAAGCTGGCCCGCCGTGCCACCGGTTCGCCCATTGTGACCGAGATCATGAACACCGAGCACCTGCCCCTGTTTGAAAACGTAGACCTGATCCAGGTAGGTGCCCGCAATATGCAGAACTTTGAGCTGCTCAAGGCCGTCGGACGCCAGAAAAAGCCGGTGCTGCTCAAGCGCGGCCTTGCCAACACGCTGGAAGAGTTCGTAATGAGCGCCGAGTACATCATGGCCGAGGGCAACGAGAACGTCATCCTGTGCGAGCGCGGCATCCGCACCTTTGAGACCAGTATGCGCAACACGCTGGACCTTGCCGGTGTGGTCATGCTGCACAAGATGACCCACCTGCCGGTGGTGGTAGACCCCAGCCACGCTTGCGGCCACGCATGGATGGTGCCGGAGCTGGCCAAAGCCGCCGTCGCCGCCGGTGCCGATGGTCTGATGATCGAGGTGCACAACAACCCCGCCAAGGCCAAGTGCGATGGCGCACAGAGCCTGACCCCGGACCAGTTCGATGAGCTGATGCAGTTCATCGGCAAAGAGGTGGAGTTCTTCGGCAAAAAAATGAACTGAGCCCGCCCGAAAGAATATTGTTATACGCAGGGACTGCTGTACCGACCGGGTGCAGCAGTTCTTTTTTGCCGGAAAGTTCGCGCGCAGCCAAGCAGCATTTTACCTTAAATGCCCCTGATTTCCGTGCCACGGCGGGTTTTCGTTTTCTTTTCACGGATTTTATGGTATACTATGGTGTATTTTGAAAAAACACTGCCGAAAGAGGTTTTAACGATGAAAGCACACATTGCACGCAACCAGAACGCCGGGGTGCCGCTGGCGCTGGGCTGGAACCTTTCCCCCGCCGACCGGGGCAAGCTGGAGGGCATGGCACCCGCCTTTGGCATGAAGCTGCTGCCCGTTGCCCCCGCCGATGCCGGCAAGACCGTTGCCCAGCTGCTGGGCGAGGTGGAGGTAAAAGCCCCCAGAACACTGGTGCTGGAGCCGGGCGCCTATCCCCCGGCGCTGGTGCTGGCAAACTTCCGCGATAAGGACGTGGACACCCTGCTGGACCTGATGCGGCAGGCACAGGTGACCATCCCGCTCAAGGCGGTGGTCACCCCTGCAAACCGCAGCTGGATGTTTGCAGACCTGCTGGCGCATTTGCAGGAGGAGCACACCGCCTTTACCGCCGCAAAGGAGAGCCAGACCGTATGAAGAGCCGCATCACCCGCATGACCGCTGCACTGCTGGCGGCGGTGCTGAGCCTTAGCCTGCTGGTCGGCTGCAAGCCCAAAAAGGAACTGACCCGGTACACCACCATCTTTTATGATGTGTTCGACACGGTGACGCAGGTCATCGCCTACTGCGAGAGCGAGGAAGAGTTCAACACCCAGATGCAGGCGCTGCATCAGGATCTGATTGCCTACAATCAACTCTACGATATCTACAACGACTACGACGGCGTTGTGAACGTTAAGACCATCAACGAAAACGCCGGGAAAGCCCCGGTACAGGTGGATGACCGCATCCTCTCCATGCTGGAGTTGGCGCGGCAGATGTACGACCTGACCGGCGGCAAGATCAACATTGCCATGGGCAGCGTGCTGGGCATCTGGCACGACCACCGCGAAGCCGCTGAAAAGAACGCTTCCGAGGCCGACAACACCCTGCCCACGCAGGAGGAGCTGGAAGCTGCTGCCCAGCACTGCGATATCAATGCCCTTGTCATTGACGAGGATGCCAAAACGGTCTACCTGTCCGACCCGGAGATGTCGCTGGACGTGGGTAGCGTGGGCAAGGGGTACGCAGTGGAGATGGTCTGCCGCGCCGCCGAAGCCCGCGGCCTGACCAGCGCACTGGTAAGCGTGGGCGGCAACCTGCGCGCCATCGGCACAAAGCCGGACGGCAGCCAGTGGACGGGCGGCGTGGAGAACCCGTGGAACGCCTCGGAGGTGTATACCAATACCAACTCCATTTTCGGCTCGCCCATCAATATGAGCGACCTTGCGCTGGTGACCAGCGGCGACTACCAGCGCTACTTTGTGGTGGACGGCAAGCGCTACCACCACATCATCGACCCGGACACCCTGTGGCCCGCCGCCTACTACAACGGTGTCACCGTGCTGTGCCCGGACTCCGGCATGGCAGACTGCCTGACCACTGCCCTGTTCTGTATGCCGCTGGAAGAGGGGCAGAAGCTGGTGGAATCGCTGGACGGCGTAGAGGCCATGTGGTGCACACCCGACAAGCAGGCCACCACCTCCAGCGGCTGGGACAGCCACCTGAAAAAGTAAGTTCTGCTGTTTTTTGCAGGCGGAACGATTATAATGGCCTCCGCGTGCGCTCTGGCCATCTTCAGCGGAAAATTTATTTTAATTTTGGAATAGCGGAGAGTCTGCGGACGCTCCGCTATTCCCTTTTCTATGAAAAAGTTATTCCGAAAAGTCCGCAGACTTTTCGGAATAACAAATAAAAAATTTCTTTCCGCTATTTATACCCAGAGCAAAGCGGAGGGCATTCAAAATCGTCTCCTTACGCAAAAAGGCTGCCGCACGCAATGTGCAGCAGCCTTTTGTTTGTTTATCCGGTTATCCCGTCCGGCATCACTCCACGATGATGCTCTTGCCGGTCATCTCGGCGGGAACGGGCAGGCCGATATAGGGCAGCATGGTGGGTGCGATGTCGGCCAGACAGCCGCCCTCGCGCAGCTTCACATCGCCGCAGCCAACAGCCACAAAGGGCACAACGTTGGTGGTGTGGGCGGTAAAGGGGGTGCCGTCCGGATTCATCATCTTTTCGGCGTTGCCATGGTCGGCGGTGATGAAGGCGCAGCCACCGGCGTTCAGCACAGCGCTGACCACCTGATCCACGCAGGTGTCCACAGCCTCAACGGCCTTGACAGCAGCCTCGAACACGCCGGTGTGGCCGACCATATCGCAGTTTGCGAAGTTCAGGATGACCACATCGTACTTGCCGCTCTCGATGCGCTTGACGCACTCGGCAGCAACTTCAGGGGCGCTCATCTCGGGCTTCAGGTCGTAGGTGGCAACCTTGGGGCTGGGAATGACGCAGCGATCCTCACCCTCGTAGGGAGCTTCCACACCGCCGTTGAAGAAGAAGGTGACATGGGCGTACTTCTCGGTCTCGGCGATGCGCAGCTGGGTCTTGCCGTGGGCAGACAGGTACTCGCCCAGAACGTTCTTCAGCTCCACCGGGGGATAAGCCACTTCGCAGTTGGGCATGGTGGCATCGTACTCGGCCATGCAGACGTAATGCACCTGCTTGCGGCCGCCGCGGCGCTCGAAGCCGGTAAAAGCATCATCGCAGAAGATGCGGGTCATCTGGCGGGCACGGTCGGGGCGGAAGTTCATGAAGATAACGGTGTCGCCATCCTGCACGCGGCCACCCTCGCAGGTGACGCAGGGCAGCACGAACTCATCGGTCTTGTCTGCAGCATAGGAAGCCTCGATGGCCTCGGCAGCGTTGGCGGCGTGCTCACCCTCGCCGTAGACGAAGGCAGCGTAAGCCTTCTCCTCGCGGTCCCAGTTGTTATCGCGGTCCATGGCGTAGTAACGGCCGGAAACGCTGGCGATCTTGCCCACGCCCAGCTCGTCCAGCTTGGCCTGCAGGTCCGCAAGGAAGCCCTTGCCGGAGTGGGGGTCGGTGTCACGGCCGTCGGTGATGCAGTGCAGGTAAACTTCCTTTGCGCCCAGATGCTTTGCCATCTCCAGCACGCCGAACCAGTGGTCGGCATGGCTGTGCACGCCGCCGGTGCCCACCAGACCCATCAGGTGGATGGCCTTACCGGCCTCGATGGCGGCCTTCATGTTCTTGACCAGCACAGGGTTCTTGAGCATCTCACCGTCGCGGATGGACTTGGTGATGAGGGTCAGCTGCTGGTACACGATGCGGCCTGCGCCCATGTTGGTGTGGCCAACCTCGGAGTTGCCCATCTGACCATCGGGCAGACCGACAGCCATGCCGGAAGCATCAATGGTGGTCATGGGGTACTTTTCCATCAGAGCATCCAGATGGGGGGTCTTGGCAGCCACAACAGCGTTGCCGAAGGTCTCATTCGGCACCCAGCCGAAGCCATCCATGATGCACAGCAGAACAGGTTTCTTTGCCATAAAATTGAATCTCCTTTGAATTTATCACGCATTGCAGGTAAGGCCCAACGCCCCACCTGCGGGGTGCAGCCAGCGGGTGCACAACACCCGAGCGGCTGTTGTAAAAACAGATCAGCGCCCGGCTCAGCGCTGAAAAAACGGCGCAGCCGGGCGCTGAAACAGCTAATTAAGAAAAGGCAGTTGCTCAGCCCTTGGTGGCTGCATTGACGATGACTGCAAAGTCGGGAGCCTTCAGGGATGCGCCGCCGATCAGGCCGCCGTCCACGTCCTTCTTGCTCAGCAGCTCCTCGCAGTTCTTGGCATTCATGCTGCCGCCGTACTGCACGGTGGTAGCCTCGGCCACAGCCTCGCCGTACAGCTCGCCCACCACCTTGCGGATCTGTGCGCAGACTTCCTCTGCCTGATCCGCGGTAGCGGTCTTGCCGGTGCCAATAGCCCAGATAGGCTCGTAGGCGATGACAACGTTTGCCATCTGCTCGGCGGTCACGTCACGCAGGGCGATCTTGGTCTGCATACGGACCAGCTCCTCGGTAACGCCCTCCTCGCGCTGCTGCAGGCTCTCACCCACGCAGATGATGACCTTCAGACCGGCGTTCAGGGCAGCCAGCGTGCGCTTGTTGACGGTCTGGTCGGTCTCTGCGAAGTACTGACGGCGCTCAGAGTGGCCGACGATGACGTACTCCACGCCCAGATCCACCAGCATATCGGCGCTGATCTCGCCGGTGAAAGCACCGGACTTCTCAAAGTGGACGTTCTCGGCACCCACATGGATGTTGGTGCCCTTGGTCTTAGCCACAGCAGTGACCAGATCGGTAAACGGAGTGCAGATGACCACCTCGCAGGTAGCGTCCTTCACGGCAGGGATCAGCTCGTCCACCAGAACAGCAGCCTCGGAGGCGGTCTTGTTCATCTTCCAGTTGCCAGCGATAATAGCCTTGCGCTTTGCCTTATCCATTGTTATTTTCTCCTTACCTTCGTAACTATTTACAAATTGCCTGCACAAAAAGAAAAGATGCGGCGGCGTAAATGCCGCCGCACCCATTGTGATGCCGGAAAAATTATGCGTTCTGGATGACTGCGATACCGGGCAGCTCCTTGCCCTCCAGATACTCCAGAGAAGCGCCGCCGCCGGTGGAGATGTGGGTCATCTTGTCGCCCAGACCCATCTGCTGCACAGCTGCTGCGCTGTCGCCGCCGCCGATAACGGTGGTAGCATCGCTCTCAGCCATAGCCTTGGCAACAGCCAGAGTACCGGCTGCCAGAGTGGGGTTCTCGAACACGCCCATGGGGCCGTTCCAGACAACGGTCTTGGAAGCCTTGACAGCGTCAGCAAACAGCTTCATGGTCTCGGGGCCGATGTCGCAGCCCTCCATGTCAGCGGGAATAGCGCTGATGGGCACCACGGTCACGTCCACAGGAGCGTCGATGGGATCGGGGAAGTCCTTGATGCAGGCTGCATCCACGGGCAGCAGCAGCTTGACGCCCTTCTCCTGTGCCTTAGCCATCATTTCCTTGCAGTAGTCCAGCTTGGTGTCGTCGCACAGGCTCTTGCCCACTTCGTAGCCCTGAGCCTTGGCAAAGGTGTAAGCCATGCCGCCGCCGATGATCAGGGTATCGACCTTTTCCAGCAGGTTGGAGATGACGTTCAGCTTATCAGCAACCTTAGCGCCGCCCAGAATAGCGGTAAAGGGACGGACGGGGTCGTTGACAGCGTTGCCCAGATACTTGATTTCCTTCTCCATCAGGTAGCCGACAGCGGTATCCTTGATGTAGTCGGTAACACCTGCGGTGGAGCAGTGTGCACGGTGGCAGCTGCCGAAAGCATCGTCCACATAAGCGTCAGCCAGAGAAGCCAGCTCCTCGCTGAACTCGGGCATGTTCTTGGTCTCTTCCTTGCGGAAACGGGTGTTCTGCAGCAGAACGACGTCGCCGTTGTTCATGGCAGCCACAGCAGCCTTTGCGTTCTCGCCCACAACGTTGTCGTCATCGGCAAACACAACGGTCTTGCCCAGCTTTGCGCTCAGAGCCACAGCAACGGGAGCCAGGCTGAACTTAGCCTCGGGGCCGTTCTTGGGCTTGCCCAGATGGCTGCACAGGATGACCTTAGCGCCATCGTTGACCAGCTTCTGGATGGTGGGCAGAGCTGCATTGATGCGGTTCTCGTTGGTGATGACACCGTCCTTCATCGGGACGTTGAAATCGCAGCGGACAAGCACCTTCTTGCCGCAGTAGTTCTGATCGTCGATCGTCTTCTTACCTAAACCCATGGTAAAAACTCCTCTCAAGTTATAATTCTGAACCAGAGTCTCGCTCACAATCGGGGCTTTGCCCCGTACAGCTACTATTATAAACAAAAACTGTGTGTATTGCAAGGATAAGCGATAGATAATTGTTTAACAAACATTTGCCGTTGTTGCAAGGAAATGTGTCTATTTTGCCCGAAGTGCGGTTTTTTCTGCCCGCAGACGCCGGAAATGCCGTTTTTTCATCACGACAAAAGGGATCCGGAAGCGCCCGCAGGCATTTCCGGATCCCAAATTAAAAAATAGATGCGTTATGCAAAATATTCCTGTGCGCGGCGGGCGGCATCGTTGATGCAGTCCCGCAGCTGGTCCAGCGTATCAAATTTTTTGCTGGGGCTCAGGTAGGCGTAGAACTCCACCACCGGGTCTGTGCCGTACAAATCGCCGGAAAAGCCCGGGATAAAGGTCTCGCAGGTCACCTTAGTGGCGTCATCGTTCACAGTCGGGCGGCTGCCCAGACCGGTAGCCGAGGGATACCACACCCCGTTGATACAGGTGCGGGTGATATAAATGCCGCTCCGGGGCATCTGGAAGCCCTGCGGGTACAGCTGGTTGATGGTGGGCACCCCAAGGGTGTGCCCCAGCCCTGCCCCGTGCTGCACCGCAAAGCGGATGGCGTAGGGCATGCCCAGCATGGCGTTGGCAGCCGGGATATCCCCGCCCTCCAGCGCGGTGCGGATGCGGGTGGAGGACACCGGCTTTTCCTCAAACTGTGCCATGGGCACCACCACCACCTCTACCCCAAGGGGGGCGCAGAGGGCGCGCAGCAGCTCCGGGGTACCGGCAGCTTTTGCGCCAAAGGTGAAGTTCTCGCCGCAGAACAGCGCCCGGGCGTGGCAGTTTTCCACGATGCCGCGCACGAACTCCTCCGGGCTCAGCGCCTTGATCGTCTCAAAGTCCGGGGTGAGGTAATACTCTACCCCAAGGCTGTGGATCAAGGCGTGCTTATCCTCGGTGGAAAGCAGGCGCTTGCCCTTCATTTTATTTTCCACCGGCAGGCGGAAGGTGAACACCGCCGGAGCCGCATCATGGGTCTTTGCCCACTGCACAGCCCCTTCGATCACCGCCCGGTGGCCGATATGGATGCCGTCAAAGTAGCCCATGGCCACGGCGGTGCCTTTTTCGGGCTGTGCCAGCGGCAGAGGGGCAAACTGAGAAATGATCTGCATGGGTCTTGTTTCCTTTATTGCTCAATTACGTTCCACGAACAGTTTTTCCACCCGGAGCACCCCGCCGGTAATGTTGGCAAGGCCAAGGAACTGCCCGGCGGCATTGCGCACCCGGTAGCGTCCGTCTGCTGCGGGGTAGCGGCTGGTGGGGCAGCCGTTATAGAGATGCTGCTCCACCCACGGCTCCACCACCAGCAGCGGCAGCGGGGTGAACACGCTTTCCACCGGCAGCATCAGTGCTTCCAGTGCAGCGCTCCCCTGCTCCTTTGCGGCCAGAATTTCTTCCAGCGTGTGGGCGTCCGCTTCGGTGTACAGACCGGCAGAAGTGCGGCGCAGAGCGCTCATCGTGCCCTTCTGCCCCATAGCGGCAGCGATATCCTCCAGCAGCGTGCGGATATAGGTGCCCTTGGAGCAGCGCACCGTCAGCACATACTCGTTTTCTGCCGGACTGCCGCCGTACTCAATGCCGTAAATCTCGATGGGGCGTGCCTTACGCTCCACGGTCACGCCCTCGCGCGCCAGCTTATACAGCGGCTGGCCGTTGATCTTGACCGCCGAGTACATGGGCGGCACCTGCATCTGCGGGCCGATAAACTGCGGCAGCACAGCCAGCAGCTCTTTTTCCCCGGCGGTGACGGGGGCAGTTTCCAGCACCGTGCCGGTGCTGTCGCCGGTGTCGGTGCGTGTCCCCAGACGCAGGGTGGCGCGGTAGGTCTTGTCGTGGTTCAGCTGCAAATCCACCGCCTTGCTGGCACCGCCGCAGAACACCGGCAGAACGCCGGTGGCCATGGGGTCCAGCGTACCGCTGTGCCCCAGCTTGCGAGTGCCCAGCACGCCGCGCAGCTTTGCCACCACGTCAAAGCTGGTCCAGTCCATGGGCTTGTCTACGATCAGGATGCCCTGCATCATGCTTCCTCCTGCGGTGCGTCCAGCTCGGCTTCCACCTCTGCAAGGATCGCGTTTTTGGCGTTTTCAAGGTCGCCCAGCAGCTCACAGCCCGCTGCGCGGGTGTGCCCGCCGCCGCCCAGCCGCCGGGCGATGGCACAGGCGTCCACGCCCTTTGCGGTGCGCACGCTGATGCGGTAGCTGCCGCCGGGCTGCTGGCGCAGGGTCAGGCCGACCTTGACCCCCTCGATGCTGATGGGCAGGCCCGTCAGCTCCTCCAGATCTGCGGGGTCTACCCCGCTCTGCCGGATCTCGTCCCGCGTCAGGTAGATCAGAGCGCAGCGGCCGTCCAGATAGTACTCCAGATGGTTGCGGGCGATGCGCTCGGCCTCCATGCGGGCACGGGGCTTTGTGTCGAAGAGCAGGGTGTTCAACTCCTCCACATGACAGCCGGCCTCAATGAGCTTTGCAGCAATCTTGTGGGTGTTGGCTGTGGTGGAAGAGAACTTGAAGCAGCCGGTGTCGGTGGCAACGCCGGTGTACAGGCAGTCCGCAATGTGGGGGGTGATGGGCACGCCCATCTCCACGATGACCTGATACAGCAGCTCCGCTGCCGCAGCGGCACCGGCATCCAGAAGGGTAAAATCGGCATAGCCGTTGTTGCCTGCGTGGTGGTCGATGCACAGGTCTACATGGCGTGCAACCTGCGGCACACCGTTATTTTCGCCAAACAGCTGCAACCCGGCCACGTCCACCGCGATCACGGTGCGGGGCTCGAACTCGCCCTTGAACAGCCGTGGGTTTGTAAAGGCGTAGCGGGACGGCACGGCATCGGAGCAGAGCACCGCCGTTGTTTTTTCCAGCGCTTTGAGCGCATAGTACAGGGCGCTGCCGCAGCCGATGGTGTCACCGTCCGGGTTTTTGTGGCACAGAATCAAAATGTTGTCCGCAGCCAGCAGGCGCTGCGCCATCTGCTGCACATTCAGTTGTTCTGTCATCCAATGATCCATCCTTTCCGCAAAGGCAGTCAGTCCTCGGTCTGTTCGGTATCGGCAGACTGTGCTTCTTCCTCGCCGTTCACGTTCAGGCTGCGCAGCAGCTCGTTGATGTGGGCAGCGTAGGCGGCACCGTCATCCTCCACAAAGATGAAGCGGGGTGCCTTGCGGATGTGCATTTTTTTGCTGACTTCGGTGCGCACATGGCCTGCGGCACGGTTCAGCGCTTCAATGGCGGGCTTGGGGCCGTCTGCACGGCCCATCACGCTTACATACACTTTTGCCACATCCAGATCCGGCGTCACATCCAGACGGGTGACGGTCAGCAGACCGCCCTCCAGCCGCGGGTCCTTCAGCCGGCCGATGATGGCAATGACCTCGCGCTTCATATCCTGCGCAAGACGGCCCATATTTTTCTGAGACATAGTTTTCTCCAAATTCTGTCCGGCAGCTTCCTAAAGCCTTCCCCCGGCCGGGGCAAGGCGGCATTTGTCTGCCAAAACGACGGATGAGGGCGCACGCTCCACGCCTGCGAAAGATACGCCCTCATCAGTCTCACTTCGTTCGACAGGGGTCGTTGCACACAGTCAGCATCCTCGTTCTCTCCGTCTTTTCTCCTGACACTTTAGCTGTAAACGTTACGGCTCGGCTCCCCCATTGGGGGAGCTGGCGCGGGAGCGCCTGAGAGGGCGCAGTTTCGCTGCTTTTGCAACAGCCCCCTTTTCTGCCGGGAAGCTGTTATATATTCGGTTTTTGCTTAGTCGCGGTACTCTTCCATCTTGAAGGCCTCGTACACGTCGCCTTCCTTGACGTCCGCAAACTTTTCCAGAGTCACGCCGCACTCGTAGCCCTCGGCCACTTCCTTGGCGTCATCCTTGAAGCGCTTCAGGGATGCGATCTCGTCCTCGGCGATGACGATGCCGTCACGCACCACGCGCACCTTGCTGTCGCGGGTGATCTTGCCGCTGGTCACGCGGCAGCCTGCAACGGTGCCCACGTTGGAGATCTTGTACACCTGACGCACCTGCAGTTCGCCCAGAGCAACCTCGCGGAACTTGGGTGCCAGCATACCCTTCATAGCGTCGGTGACATCGTTGATGGCATCATAAATGACGCGATACATACGCATTTCCACCTTGGTGGCAGCGGCTTCTTCCTTAGCCACGTTGTCCGGGCGGACGTTGAAGCCGATGATGATGGCGTTGGAGGCATCGGCCAGATCGACGTCGGACTTGCTGATGGCGCCGACACCGGCATGGATGACGCGCACACGCACCTCGTCGTTGGAGATCTTCTCCAAGCTCTGCTTCACAGCCTCGGCAGAACCCTGCACGTCGGCCTTGACCACGATGGCCAGTTCCTTCATGTCGTTCTGTGCCATCTGGCTGAACAGGTTATCCAGCGTGACCTTCTGGAAGGAGGAGAACTGCTTCTCCTTGGCGGCAGCAATGCGCTGCTCGGCCAGCTCACGGGCCAGACGCTCGTCCTCAACAGCCTCGAACAGGTCGCCTGCCTCGGGCACGGCGGTCAGGCCGGTGATCTCCACGGGGGTGGAGGGGCCGGCATCGGTGAGCAGCTGACCCTTATCGTTGCGCATGGTACGCACACGGCCCACGGCGGTACCGGCAATGATGACATCACCGGCGTGCAGAGTGCCGTTCTGCACCAGAATGGTGGCGATGGGGCCCTGACCCTTGTCCAGACGTGCCTCAACAACTGCACCCTTGGCGCGGCGGTTGGGGTTAGCCTTCAGCTCCATGACCTCGGCTTCCAGCGCAACGCGCTCCAGCAGGTCGTTGATGCCCATGCCGGTCAGTGCGGACACGGGGATGCAGGCCACATCTCCGCCCCAGTCCTCGGGGATCAGGCCGTACTTGGTCAGGCTCTCCTTCACGCGCTCGGGGTTGGCGGTGGGCTTATCCATCTTGTTGATGGCCACGATCACCTTAACCTCTGCAGCCTTGGCGTGGTTGATGGATTCGATGGTCTGGGGCATGATGCCGTCGTCGGCAGCCACGACCAGAATGGCGATATCGGTCATGTTGGCACCGCGGGCACGCATAGAGGTGAAAGCCTCGTGACCCGGGGTGTCCAGGAAGGTGATCTTGCTGTCGTTGATGCGCACCTGATAGGCACCGATGGCCTGCGTGATGCCGCCGGCCTCGCCTGCGGTGACGTTGGTCTTGCGGATGGCATCCAAAATACTGGTCTTGCCGTGGTCAACGTGACCCATGACGCAGACGACCGGGGGACGCTCCACCAGATCCTCCTGTGCATCCTCTTCCTGGGTGAACAGGCGCTCCTCGATGGTAACGTGCACCTCGTGCTCAACCTTTGCGTGGAACTCCTCTGCCAGCAGAGATGCGGTGTCGAAATCGATCACGTCGTTGATGGCGTGCATCTCGCCCAACTGCATAAACTTGGCAATGACCTTACCAGCCTGCTGCTTCAGACGGGCAGCCAGTTCGCCCACGGTGATCTCATCGGGGATCAGCACCTTCAGCTGGGCGTTGCGGGCCTTCTCCAGTTGGATGCGCTGCAGACGCTCGAACTCGGTCTCGCGCTTGCCCTTCTGGAACTGCTGGCGCTGGCGCTGACCGCGCTGGGTGAACTTCTGCTTGTTGCCCTGCGGGGTGGGCTTGCGGCGGTTCTCGGTGTTCTTGGTAGAAGCCAGATCATCGTAACGAGCATCGAAGCGGTCCACGTTCATATCCACAGTGCGGGTATCCACGG
This sequence comes from uncultured Faecalibacterium sp., assembly GCA_934524985.1. Lineage (GTDB taxonomy): Bacteria > Bacillota > Clostridia > Oscillospirales > Ruminococcaceae > Faecalibacterium. Next base: position 306,428 of record CAKSYT010000002.1, read on the forward strand.
TGACCTGATTGTCCTCGCGGCGGACAGAAACTGCCTGTGCGGGGGCAGCAGTAGCCTTTGCGCCGGTCTCGCGTGCCAGCTCGCTGAAGGAAACGGTCTTTTCCTCGCGCTTCTTGTGCTGCTCGGGCTTCTTGTCGCCGTGCTTGCCGTTGTTGTTATTATTGTTGTTTGCCTTGGGCTGCTCGGCCTTTGCGGCGGGCTGCTGGGGCTTTTTGTCAGCCTTGGGAGCCTCGGGCTTCTTCTCAGCCTTCTTTTCGACTTTCTGGTCAGCCTTCTTCTCGGCCTTGGGCTCCTCCTTGGGAGCCTTGGCGCTGTTCAAAAACTCGTCCAGATTTGCCACGCTGTTATCCTTGCTGAACTTCTCCAGCAGGTAGTTCAGCTCGTTCTCCTCCAGATTGGAGCTGTTCTTCTTGCCGGTGCTGCCCATAGCGGTCAGCTCATCCAGCACCTTCTTTGTAGAAAGGTTCAGATCCTTTGCAAAGTCACTCACTTTATATTTTACGATCATTCGCTCATATCCTCCTCATTTTTGATTGCTCCGCAGTCCGACAGGCGGTCGAAGCAGAGCTTTGCGAGGTTGCGGTCGGTCACCGCGTAAACAGCCACGGGCTTGTGGCTGATATCGGCCAGCTTATCCTGCGTCAGCGGCATGGTGAACACGTCCACCAAGTCGCCCACGGCGTAGTTCAAACGCTGCAAAGTCTTGGGGCTGATGTCCGATGCGGTCATCACCAGCCATGCCTTGCTTTTTACGCAGGCTTCCTCCACGGCGTCAAAGCCCATGGTCAGCGCACCGGCCTTGCGGCACAGGCTCACGGCCTGATACAGCGCCTCCTCCGGGGGCAGCTTGGGTTTTGCGGGGGCGTTATTCTTTTTTGCCATCGGCTGCTGCCTCCTTTGCGGCTGCGGCCAGCTGTACAGCCAGCGCGTCGTATACCTCGGCGGGGACCGGCTGCTCAAAGCAGCGCTCCAGCGCCTTTTTCTTCTTTGCCTTGGTCAGGCAGTCCGGGTTGGGGCAGAGATATGCGCCGCGCCCCGGCTTTTTGCCTACCAGATCAATGCTGATCTCCCCGCTGGGTGCGCGCACCACGCGCACCAGTTCCTTTTTGGGGCGGCTGGTCATGCAGCCGATGCACTGGCGGGCAGGAATCTTTTTTTGTGCCATCCGGTTTCCCTCCTTCGGCAGATGGTGCCGGGCTTATTCAGCGTCTGCTGCGTCCTTCTTGGGCTCCTCGTCCTCGCCGTAGTAGCCGCTCTCGGGACGGATATCAATGTTGTAGCCGGTCAGGCGGGCGCACAGGCGGGCGTTCTGGCCCTTGTTGCCGATGGCCAAGCTCAGCTGCTGGTCGGGCACGGTGACGCGGCAGGAGCGGGTCTCGCCGGGCAGCAGCTCCACCTTGACCACCTTGGCGGGGCTCAGGGCTGCGGAGATGAACTCAGAGATATCCTCGCTCCACTTGACGATGTCGATCTTCTCACCGCCCAGCTTTTCCACAACAGCGGCCACGCGGGCGCCGTGCTCGCCGATGCAGGCAGAAACAGGGTTGACGTTGGGGTCCTTGGACCAGACAGCCATCTTGGTGCGGGCACCGGCCTCGCGGCTGATGGCCTTTACCTCCACAGTGCCGTCAAAGATCTCGGGCACTTCCAGCTCAAACAGGCGCTTGACAAGGCCGGGATGGGTGCGGCTGATCATCACGCGGGGGCCGCGCTCGGTGCTGACCACGTCCACGATGTAGACCTGCAGGGTCTCGCCCTCGGTGTACACCTCACCGGGCACCTGCTCGTTGCGGGGCAGAACAGCCTCGCCGCCCTTGCCCAGATCCAGCGCAACGATACCCTTCTCGGTATCCACGCGGGTAACGGTGGCCTGCACGATATCGTGTGCGCGAGACTGGATCTCGCTGAGCTGCTGGTTACGCTCGGCCTCGCGGATGCCCTGACGGATGACGTGCTTTGCAGTCTGGGCAGCAATGCGGCCAAAATCGCGGGTCTTGAGCGGGGTGATGATGCGGTCGCCCACTTCGTAGCTGCTGCGGATCTTGCGTGCCTCGGTCACACCGATCTCGGCGTGCTCGTCGTACCAGTCCTCGTCTGCCACGATGTCCTGGATCAGAGCCACGTCAAAGCGGCCGGTGTCGGGGTCGATGTCCACACGGATGTGGTCCTCCTCGACCTCGTAGTTCTTCTTGACGGCAATGATGATAGCCGCCTTGATCTTTTCGATCAGGTACTCTGCGGTGATGCCGCGCTCATGCTCCAGCATGGAGAGCGCTTCAAAAAAGTCCTTATTCGCTGCTGTCATTTTTCGGGTTCCTCCTATATATTTTGTTCTCTTTTCTCCATCAGAGACGGTTCTTCTCAGTTGAACAGATCCTCGTCGTCGCACAGCTGTACGCCGGAGGCTGCATTTACTTCAAAGGTCACGGGGCCGTTCTCGGTCTCCAGCGTCACGGTGCTGCCCTCGCGGCCGGTCAGGATACCGGCAAGCTCCCGCACGCCGTCGGCGTTGGGACGGATGAGCTTTGCCCGCACCTTCTGGCCCTTGAGTGCCTCGTAGTGCTCCGGGCGGGTCAGCTTGCGGCCAAGGCCGGGGCTGCCCACTTCCAAATAATAGCTCTGGTCGATGGGGTCTGCCTCATCCAGAATGGGGTCCAGTGCGTGGGACACCTCTGCACAGGTGTCGGTATCCATGGTGCCGTCCCGGTCGATGAGGATGCGAAGATACCAGTCCGGCCCTTCCTTCTCAAAAACCACATCCCACAGGCGCAGACCCATGCCTTCCACCGTGGGACGGACAAGCGCTTCCACTCTCTGCGCGGTGTTGCCGCCAGACTGCTTCGCCATAAAAAACCTCCAAACAAACAAGAAACGCGGACCTTGCGGCCCACGTTTCAGGTTAAACTATATCGTACTACTAGAATATAGCATACTCTTGCGATTTATGCAAGCATTTTCGCAATTTTTTTGCAGTTGCGCGCCCTTTGGGGCTTTTTTACAGCACCCAGACGCCGTTTTCGAACAGCTGCACGGTGCGGCCATCGCGGCATTTGCCGGTGATGCGGCTGTCCTCTGCACCGATCATCACGTCCTCGTGCAGGGAGGAGTGGTTCATGCCGCGGGCTGCCAGTTCTTCCTTAGAAAGGCCGGTACCTCCCACGGTGGTGCCGGGGTAGCTGTCGCCAAAGGCGATGTGGCAGGCGGCGTTCTCGTCAAACAGGGTGTTGTAGAACAGCTTGCCGCTGCGGTTGATGGGGCTGGACGCGGGCACCAGTGCCACCTCGCCGATGTGGCGTGCGCCCTCGTCGGTGTCCAGCAGCTGACCCAGCAGATCTACGCCCTCGTCGGCGCCGTGCTCCACCACCTTGCCGTCCTTGAAGGTAACGTGGAAATTCTTGATCAGCTGACCATTAAAGACGTAGGGCTTTGTGCCGTAAACGATGCCGTCCACCTTATCCTTATGGGGTGCGGTGAACACCTCCTCGGTGGGGATGTTGGGCAGGAAGGGCACGCCCTTCTCGTTTTTGCTGCCGGCGCTCTCCCACACCGCCTGCTCGGCCAGACCCACGGTCAGGTCGGTGCCGTTGGCGCTTTCAAAATGCACGCTTTCCAGATCAAGGGCGTTCATCTTTGCGCCCAGCTCGTTCAGGCGGTCCAGATGCTTCTGCCACTCCCCTACCGGGTCGCCGCCGGTCACACGGCAGGTATCAAAGATCAGCTTCCACTGTGCTTCAATGGCGGCGGCAGTGTCCAGCTCCGGGAACATCTTCTTTGCCCACGGCTCTGCGGGCAGAGCGGCGATGGACCACTGCACACGGTCGTTCATGGTGTACTCCCGCCACGGCTGCATAAAGCTGCGGTTGGCGCTGTTCACCCGGCTGATCTTGGCACCGTCCAGCCCGGCAAACAGTTCCGGGTCGTCCGCGATGAGGTGCAGCACGCACACACCGCCCTCGCTCTCGGCGTAATCCAGATAGCGGCGCAACTGCCAGCCCTTGTGGTCGGTCAGTGCGTCCTCGCTGCCCAGCTCCATGCGGATGCGGGTAACGGCGTCATCCTGCCAGTTCACCTGCACGTCCCGCGCACCGGCTTCGTAGGCGCTGCGCACGCACAGCCGTGCCAGCGGAGCGCCCTCCAGCGGGCAGTTGATGACCAGGGTCTGCCCCGGCTGCGGGTTCACACCCACCCGGACGATAAAATCTGCATACTTTTGCAGCAGTTCGTTAAAGTTTTCCACGTTAGAACCTCCTGTGGTGCATAGCCACCGTTGTTTTTCTCTCAGTATACCGCGTTCCGGCGCTTCTGTCCACTATGGGCAGAGCTGCCGCTCACCCTTCCGATTCAAAAAAGGCGCGGGTCAGCTGCACCACCGTGCCTGAAAGCAGCAGCAGTGCAATGAGGTTGGGGATGCTCATCAGGCCGTTGAAGGTATCGGCGATGCTCCACAGCAGGCCAAGGTCCATGGTAGCGCCCAGAATGGCTACCAGAGCGTACACCACAAAGAAGGGGCGCGCCACCTTGTTGCTCTTGCACAGGAACACCAGAAAGCGGGAGCCGTACAGACCCCAGCCGATGATGGTGGAAAAGGCAAAGCAGCACAGCGCCACAGCGGTAAAAATGGAAGCCCAGCCGCCGTAGGTGGTGGTAAAGCCGGAGATGGTCAGCTCGGCACCGGCCGCTGCGCCGTAGCTGACCGGGGTGCCGCTGCACAGGATGACCAGCGCGGTCAGGGTGCAGATGACGATGGTATCGGCAAACACCTCAAAAATACCGAACATGCCCTGCTTGGCCGGCTTTTTGGTGTCGGCGCAGGCATGGGCGATGGAGCCGGTGCCAAGACCAGCCTCGTTGGAAAAGATGCCGCGGGAAACGCCCTTTTGCATACTGACGAACAGGCTGCCGATGGTGCCGCCGGTAAAGGCAGCGGGGTTGAACGCGCCCGCCACGATGGATTCCAGCACATAGGGCAGGCGGGAGAAGTTGAGCACCACCACGCCCACCGACAGCACAATGTAGAACAGTGCCATAAAGGGCACCAGCTTCTCGCTTACGCTGCCAATGCGCTTGATGCCGCCCAGCAGCACCAGCGCCACCAGCGCCGCCACAAGGATGCCCACGATGAGGTTGAGGGTGGGCAGAAAGCCATTGCCCACAAGCCCGTATTCCAGCAGGGCGGTATCCACTGCCGCCACGATGGTATTCACCTGCGTTGCGTTGCCGGTGCCGAACACGGTCAGCACGCCGAACAGCGCGTACAGCACCGCCAGAAACTGCCAGCGGCGGCCAAGGCCGTTTTTAATATAGTACATCGGGCCGCCCACCCACTCGCCGGTATCGCTGCGCTCCCGGAAATGCACGGCCAGCGTCACCTCGGCAAACTTGGTGCACATGCCCAGCAGCGCAGAGCACCACATCCAGAACACGGCACCCGGGCCGCCGATGGCGATAGCGCCCGCCACACCGGCAATGTTGCCGGTGCCCACCGTGCCCGCCAGCGCGGTGCACACTGCCTGAAAGGGGGTCATGGCACCGTCCGAGGCGTCCCGCTTGCGGAACATCCGGCCCACGGTGGTGCGGATGGCGTAAGGGAATTTGCGGATCTGCAAAAAGCCCGTGCGGACACTGAGCAGCAAGCCCACGCCGATGATGCACACCATGGCGGGGATGCCCCAAATAAAGCTGTTCACCGCCTGATTGACGGCGGCAATGGTCTCGATCATATACTTCCACATCCTCTGTAATATCTTGCGCGCTGACAGTTTTTGTCAAAACACGAAGAATATTTTACCGTACTTTTACCGTAGTGTCAATGAAAAATCAGGATTCAAGCTGCTAAAAATGCCCGATCTGTATTCCCGCAGCACCGCGTTTCCGTAGGAAACAGGTGCTGCGCTGCCGTTTGCCTTCAACTTCCCCTTCGTGAAAATGGCACACCGGAGCGTCCGCAGACGCTCCGGTGTGCCGAAATATAAAATAATTTTTCCGCTGACTATGCGCAGAGCAAAGCGGAGCGCATTCCAAATCGTCCCGCGCAAGGCGGCTGGCGGCGCTCAGCCCTTGCGGCTGACCGCCCGGCGGTAGACCGCACCGGAGACCACCGCTGCCAGAACCTCGGTGAGCCAGAAGGCGTGCCACACGCCGTCTGCGCCCAGCCAATTACACAGCAGTGCAGCCAGCGGCATGATGAAAACGACGTACCGGCACAGCGCGATGACCAGCGATTCTGCGCCCTTGCCCAGACCCTCCAGCGCACCGGAGGCGGTGGTGGAGACCGCCGAGATGACAAAGCCGATGCTGATGATGCGCAAAGCAGTCTGCCCGGCGGCGATGGTTTCAGGGTTCTGGGTGAACAGCCCCATCAGCTGCCCGGAGGCAAACTGACAGATGACCGTGCCCGCCGCCATGATGGCAGCGCTCATAAACAGGGTCAGCTGGAACAGCTTTTTCACACGGGCGTACTCCCGCGCACCGTAGTTGTAGCCGATAAGCGGGCGCATACCCTGCACAAAGCCGTTGGCGGGCAGATACAAAAAGGTCTGCAATTTATAATAGATGCCCAGCACCACCACATAACTCTGAGAGAAGGCCGCCAGCAGCCCATTGAGGAAAGTGACCAGCAGCGAGGGCAGCGCCAGATTCAGGATCGCCGGAATGCCGATGGCGTACAGTCTGCCGTCCAGCACTGCGTCCGGGCGCAGGCAGCTGCGGCGCAGCCGCACCGGCAGCTCGGTGCGCAGGTAGACCACAAGATAGACCGCCACGCTGAGCGCCTGACCGATGCCGGTTGCCAGTGCCGCGCCTGCAATGCCCATGGCAGGCACCGGCCCCAGCCCGAAGATGAGCACCGGGTCCAGCAGAATATTGCACACGCAGCCGGTGATCAGCGCGACCATGGACACCTTCATGCGGCCCACCGCCTGAAAGATCTTTTCAAAGGCCAGTGAGACCATGTTCACGACCAAAAACAGGAACACGATGGTGGAGTAGGTGATGCCGGCGGCGATCAGCGCCTCGTCCTGCGTAAAGCGGCGCAGAAAGCCGGGCATGATGGCGATGCTGACCGCCATCATCACCACGCCGTGCACAAGGCTGAGCACAAAGCCGTGGGTGGCGGCCATCTCGGCCTTTTCGCGGTCGCCCGCGCCCAGATACAGCGCGATCATGGCGTTGATGCCGATGCCAAAGCCGATGGCAATGGCGTTGGAAAAGTTCTGGATGGGGAACACCAGACTTAAAGCGGTCATGGCGTCCTCGCTGATGCGTGCCACAAACAGGCTGTCCACAATGTTGTAGAGGCTATTCACCAACATGGAGAGCACATTGGGCAGCGCCATCGAGAGCAGCAGCGGCAGCACTGGCTTCTCCTTCATAAAAGTTTCATTCATTGAAAAATTTCACCTGCTATCTGTAAAAAGTAAAAATGTGGCGGGCACAGCATCGGCTTGCAGCCGGTTTCCGGCGCACAAAAAAGCCACACAATGACCCTTTAAAGGTCATTGTGTGGCGAAAAGTAGCAATGTTGCTGTAAAAATCCACACGGTTTTTATGATCGCGGCAGCTGTCCGCGATATGCACCCTGCGCATTTGCGGGCTGCAACTCTGGCAGAATACCACATCCTCCGCGGCATGTCAAGGGGTTTTGGCTTAAAAGTATGACTTTTTCAAGCACTTGACCATTTTTACAGCAGGCGCTACAATAAGGCAAACCGGCTCTGAGGGAGGGCATTATATATGAAATGGATGATCGCATCAGACCTGCACGGCTCCTATTATTATGCACAGCAGTTGCAGCAGGCCTTTGAACGGGAGCAGGCCGACCGCCTGCTCTTTCTGGGTGACCTGCTCTACCACGGCCCCCGCAACGACCTGCCCCGGGACTACGCCCCCAAGCAGGTGATCCCGCTGCTGAACAGCCTTGCGCCCAAGCTGCTGTGCGTGCGGGGCAACTGCGATGCCGAGGTGGACCAGATGGTGCTCAATTTCCCGGTGCTGGCAGATTACGCCGTGCTTCCGGTGGGGCAGCGGCTGGTCTACGTCACCCACGGCCATGTGTTCAACCTGAACCATCTGCCGCCCCTTGCCCCGGGGGATATCCTGCTCCACGGCCACACCCATGTGCCCGCATGGACGGACTTCGGGCAGGGGAACCTTTACCTGAACCCCGGCTCTGTGAGCATCCCCAAGGAAAACACCGCCCACAGCTACATGACCTTGGAGGGAAGCACCGTATGCTGGAAAACTATGGAGGGCGCATGCTACCACCAGCTGCAGTTGTGATAATGTTGTGATATTCCAGTTTTTCCCGGCAAAAGCTGGAAAAAGCCCTTGACGAACCGCCCAAAATGCTGTAAACTAAGTACAACCTTTAAAAATAGAGGGAGCTGTAAGCTTTGTACTGAACGCAGGCGGTGCAAAGTATCGCAGTAAACCCCATAAGGCATCATAAAAAGACACCGGAGGCTTTGCATCGGCTTCCGGTGTTTTTTTATGCGCCGCCGGGCTATCTTTTGCCGCGCGGTCATGCTACAATAGAAAGAAAACGCGTATTGCAGGAGGAATTATGGATTTTTACGGAACCATCGGCCCTGCCTGTGCCGATGTAAAGCTTTTGCAGCAGATGGTGGAGGCCGGCATGACCGGCATCCGCATGAATCTTTCTCATGGCCCGCTGGCAGCGCACACGGACTGGCTGGCGCTGCTGCGCAAAGCCGGGGTAAAAAAGCTGCTCATCGACCTGCAGGGGCCGGAACTGCGCATCGGACGTCTGCCGCAGCCGCTCACCCTGACCGCCGGGCAGACCGTGCGTCTGGGCGCGCAGGGCCTCCCCTGCCCTGCTGCGCTGGTGCAGGGCGTGCAGCCGGAGCAGGAGCTGCTGCTGGATGACGGCAAGCTACTGGCTCGTGTGGACGCCGTGGAGCCGGACGCGCTGGTGTGCACCGTGGTGCGGGGCGGAGTGCTGCAAAGCCGCAAAAGTCTGGCGGCACCGGGGGCAGACATCCAGATGCCCACCCTGACCGCTGAGGACAAGGAGAACCTTGCCATCGCCGCCGGCTGCGGCGTCACCGGGGTGATGCTGCCCTTTGTGCGCGGTGCTGCGGATATCCGCAGCCTGCGGCAGGCGCTGGCAGAAGCCGGTGCGCCGCAGCTGAAAATTCTTGCCAAAATTGAAAACCTTGCGGGCGTACAGGCGCTGCCGGAGTTTTTGCCGCTGGTGGATGAGGTAGTCATCGCCCGGGGCGACCTTGGCAACGCCATGCCCCTGTGGGAGCTGCCCCGCTGCCAGAAGCAGCTTTCTGCCGCCTGCCGGGCAGCCGGGGTGCCCTTTATGGTGGTGACCCAGATGCTGGACAGCATGCACACCCGGGCTGTGCCCACCCGCGCCGAGGTGAGCGACATCTACAACGCCATACTGGACGGCGCGTCCAGCCTGATGCTCACCGGCGAGACCGCCGCCGGGCAGTACCCGGTGCAGGCTATGGAGTATCTGGTGCGCACCGCCCGCACAGCGATGTGACAGGGGCCGATTCAGATTGCCCTCCGCTGCGCTTTGGGCGTTTTTAGCGGAAAGATTATTTATATTCGCCAATCGGGAAAATCTGCGGATTTTCCCGATTGGCCTTTTCACGGAAGGGTCGTAGCGGAAAACAGCATCTACAACGAGCATTACAGACTTTCCGAAATGCAGAAATAAATATTAAAGCCGCCGTTCTCGTTCACGGCTCCTTTCCGTGAAGAATGGATTCCGAAAAGTCCGCAGACTTTTCGGAATCCAAAATAAAAATAATTTTTCCTCTGACGGTGCCCAGAGCGCAAGCGGAGGGCATTCCCAATCGTCCCGCCTTGGAGACATTTTTCCGCAAAAGCGGGCAAAAGGATAGCATCTTTTTTCCGCTTCCTGTATAATACAGGTAAAATCAACTGAAGTCAGAAAGGTTTATCGTTTATGGGCATCGTAGTCATCGGAGCTGTTTTTGTGGATATCAAGGGCTATCCCCTTTCCACCTATATCCCCGGCGGGCGCAACGCCGGACGCATCGAGCAGGTACACGGCGGCGTGAGCCGCAACGTGGTGGAGGATATTGCCAACGTGGAGCTGCGCCCCACCTTTGTGGGTCTGGTGGACGACACCGGCATGGGGCAGGACGTCATCGACAAGCTGGCAAAGCACAAGGTGAACACCCGCTTTATCCAGAAAAAGCCGGACGGCATGGGCACATGGCTGGCCATCTTTGACAACGACGGCGATGTACACGCCGCCATCTCCAAGCGGCCGGACACCACCCCGCTGACCGGTCTGCTGCAGGAGCAGGGCGACGAGATTTTTGCGGACTGCGATTCCATTGCGCTGGAACTGGACCTTGAAAAAGAGACGGTGAAGCAGACCCTGCGCTACGCCAAAAAGTACGGCAAAAAGGTGTTTGCGGTGGTCTCCAACATGAGTATTGCCATGGAACGGCGGGATTTTTTGCAGCAGATCGATTGCTTCGTCTGCAACCAGCAGGAGGCCGGGCTGCTGTTCTCGGATGACTACGACCACCTCTCCCCGGACGAGATGTGCCGGGTTCTCACGGGCAACGTGCGCAGCGCCAACATTCCCAGCATGGTGGTGACCATGGGCGGGCAGGGCGCGGTATTCGCCTGTGCGGACGGCAGCTGCGGCATCGTGCCTGCCAAAAAAGTGGACGTCATGGACACCACCGGCGCGGGGGACGCCTTCTTTGCGGGCACGGTCATCGGCCTGACCTACGGCAAAACGCTGGCAGAAGCCTGCGAGATCGGCAGCCGTCTGGCCGCCTCGGTCATCTGCATCACCGAGAACGTCTGTCCCCGCTTCCGCCCGCAGGAGTTCGGGCTGGATGTGCCGGTGGTGGATTAACGGTTTGATTTTTGCGCAAAAACGCATTTTCCCCCTTGACAGGAGCGGCAGTTTCTGGTATCAATAGAAATGATAAAGGGGAGTAAAGGGCAGTCTGCCGGTCAAGGCTTTTTCACCGGCAGGCCGCTGCATGGCAGCGTCATCACGGCAGCAATGCCCGATGTCATGTGTTCGCTTGAGACTTTTGTCACAGATCGTACGCTGTGGCAAGGGTCTCTTTTTTCTTGCCGCAGCATCAAAACAAAAGGAGGCAGGAAAACATTATGAATTTCTGGAACACATTCGCCGCGCTCTTTTCAAACTTCGGGGCGCTGACATGGCAGATGGTGGTCATGTGGGGCATCGGTGCCCTGCTCATCTACCTTGCCATCGTCAAAAAAATGGAGCCAAGTCTGCTGCTGCCCATGGGGTTCGGTGCCATTCTGGTCAACCTTCCCGCATCCGGTGCCATCACGCAGGGCGACACCATCGGCCCCATCTCTGCCCTGTTTGAGGCAGGCATGTCCAACGAGCTGTTCCCGCTGCTGCTGTTCATCGGCATTGGTGCCATGATCGATTTTGGCCCGCTGCTGGAAAAGCCGTGGCTCATGCTGTTTGGCGCAGCGGCACAGTTCGGTATCTTTTTCACCCTGTTTCTGGCCGGGTTCTTCTTTGATCTGAAGGATGCCGCGTCCATTGCGGTCATCGGCGCAGCCGATGGCCCCACCGCCATTTTTGTGGCAAACACCCTGAAATCCCAGTATCTGGGTGCCATTATGGTGGCGGCTTACAGCTACATGGCGCTGGTGCCCATCGTGCAGCCGCCGGTCATCCGTCTGCTGACCACCCAGAAGGAGCGCCGCATCCGTATGCCCTACGAAAAAGGCAACGTCACCCAGCTGACCAAGATCCTGTTCCCTGTTGTGGTCACGGTGGTCGCCGGTCTGGTAGCCCCGGCCAGCGTGGCGCTGGTGGGCTTTTTGATGTTCGGCAACCTGCTGCGGGAGTGCGGGGTGCTGAACTCTCTGAGCGAGACCGCCCAGAACGTGCTGGCAAACCTCATCACCCTGCTGCTGGGTCTGACCGTAGCCGGGCAGATGACCGCCGACAAGTTCGTCCGGCCGGACACCCTGCTGATCATGGCGCTGGGTCTTGTGGCCTTTATCTTTGATACCGCAGGCGGCGTGCTGTTCGCCAAGCTGCTGAACCTCTTCCTGCCCGAGGGCAAAAAGCTGAACCCCATGATCGGCGCGGCAGGCATCTCGGCCTTCCCCATGAGCGGACGTGTGGTCAACAAGATGGGTCTGGCCGAGGACAGCCAGAATTTCCTGCTGATGTACTCCATCAGCGTCAACGTTTCCGGGCAGATCGCATCCGTCCTTGCCGGCGGACTGATCCTTTCCCTGATGGCTTAACGGAGGTACCTTTATGCTTCATCTTTCTTCTTGGATGACCACCCTGCCCATGATGCTCATCGGCATGACCGGTATCCTGCTGGTCATCGGCTTTCTCGTGCTGGTAGTGATGGTGCTGAACTGCCTCACCCGCCGCAAGTAAGGGCAAAAAAAATAGGATAAGCAAGCCGCCCGGGAGGATCTGCGGATCTTCCCGGGCGGCTTTTTTCACAGGCGCGGCGGCATTATTTTGCCGGGTTCATCCCCGGGCGTCCTGCCGGGTGGTGCTGAAATACTCCTTGGGGGTCATGCCGTACTCCTTTTTAAAGGCGCGGAAAAAGTGGTTGTAGCCGCCAAAGCCGCTGGTCTTGTACACCTCGGTGATGGGCAGACCCTGCTCGATGAGGGTGCAGCAGCGGTCCAGCCGCGCCTTTACAATATAGCGGTGCACCGTCTGCCCGGTCTGGCGCTTAAATTCCCGGGCAATATGCTCCCGGGAAACGAAGAACTCCTTCTCCAGCCGTTCCAGCGTCAGTTCCTCGGTAAGGTGCGCCTGAATAAACAAAAACACCTCGTCCAGCATCAGGTGGTGGCGGCTGACCGATGCGGTGTGGAACTCCGCATGGATGCAGGCACGCAGCGCCAGCACCACGAACATCTGTAAAATACCGTGCTCGAACACCGCTGCGCCGAACTGGGTGCGCTCCTGCGGGAGCATCAGCAGCTTCCGGGCAAGGTTTTTCAGCAGCATATAGATCTGGCTGTCCGGGCGGACAGCCACCTGCCGGAAGGGCACCACGTTGAAGCTTTTTTCAAGGTCGGTGTCTGCATCCGAAAGCTGCGCCAGCGTCTGGGGGGACAGCTGTACCCGGATAAGCTCCAGCGGACCGTAGGCACCGGCGTATTCCAGCCTGCCGCCCTGACCGGGCTTGAAGATGATGAGGTTCTGCTGCTGGGCGGGCAGCACCACCTCGGGGCAGCGGAACACCCCGCTGCCCCGCATGACCAGAAACAAATCATAATACGCGCCGGAATAAAATTCCCGGACGGCGCTCTGCTCAAAAAAATAACGCTTGGCTGTATAGTTCACCAAAAACTCCTCCGTAAAACTGTCATGTGTAACAGTTTGTTGTACACAACAGAAAAGCACAACTGTTATAATTGCATAATACATCAATTTGTGATAGTTTTCAATCATTTTTTGGATATGTATTGATGGAAATTTAACGTATAATGCAAAGCGTAGAAAAGAGACTTGTGCGAAAAGTCTCGTGGTTTCACTGTTTTTAAGGAGGATAAAACACAATGGACCAGAAAAAGACCATCCGACCCTTCTCCATGAAGGACAAGATCGGCTATACACTGGGCGATCTGGGCTGCTGCTTTACCGAGCAGTACCGCGCCATGTATCTGTCGATCTTTTACACCCTGATCCTGCAGGTCAACCCCTTCCACGTGGGTATCCTGCTGCTGGTCACCAAGATCTGGGACGCCGTGAACGACCCCATCATCGGCGCGATCGTGGACTCCCGCAAGGCCACCAAGGGCGGCAAGTTCATCCCTTGGATCCGCGCCTTCTCCTTCCCCATGGCAGTGCTGTGTGTGCTGGGCTTTGTCAATGTGGGCAACATCAACTACGGCCTGCGTCTGGCCTACATGTTCGTCACCTACGTTCTGTACGAGGCACTGTACACCTGCGTCAACGTGCCCTTCGGCACCCTGTCCAGCGTGATGACTGATGATGTCAGCCAGCGCACCGCACTGTCCCGCTACCGCAGCCTTGGCGGCACCATCTTCATGACCGTCATGGTCATGGTCGGCCCCCTGTTCCTGTATGTGAACAATCAGCCCGTGGCCGGCCGCTTCCTGATGCTGGCCTGCATCTGCGCTCTGCTGGGCCTGCTGTGCCTGCAGATCACCTGCGTGTGGTGCAAGGAGCGCGTGGCTGTGCCCGAGCGTCCGCAGGGCGAAAAGCTGAACTACCTGCATGTCCTGAAAGAGATCTCCCACAATAAGGCGCTGCTGGGCGTTATGTTCTTCAGCCTGACCGGCATGATCGGCGCTTCCGTGGTCAACGGCCTGAACACCTACCTGTACAAGGACTTCTTCGGCAACGTTAAAATTCAGGCTGTCTCCGGTATGCTGAGCGTTCTGTACGCTGTGCTGTCCTTCGCCATCACCCAGCCTCTTGCCAACAAGTTCGGCAAGAAGGAGTGGTGCTGCATGGGCGCAGGCTTTGCCGCCATCGTGTTCGGCATCCTGTTCTTCTTCCCCGTCCATAACCCCGTGGCCTTCATCGTCATCAACGGTATCTGCTATCTGGGCGCTTCCGGCATGCAGGTGCTGATCTGGGCCATGGTCAACGACGCCATCGACTACCACGAGCTGCAGACCGGCGAGCGCAACGAGGGCATCGTCTACTCCACCTACTCCTTCTTCCGCAAGCTTGCAAGCGCCATTTCCGGCAGCCTGTCCAGCTTTGTGCTGGGTGCCATCGGCTACAACGTGACCGCCGGCGCTGTGCAGACCGCAGGCGTTGTGAACGCCATCTGGAAGAGCTACACCGGCATCTACTTCCTGGGCTACGGCGTTGCAGTTGCCATCCTGTTCTTCGTCTACCCCCTGACCAAGCAGAAGACTGCCGAGATGCTGGCAGAGCTGAAGACCCGCCGCGCCGCAAAGGAGAGCAAGTAAACCATGAAGATCTTACAGGTCCAGTTTAAAAACCGCAATGGCCACACCCTGCGCGGCATCGTGACCCTGCCCGATACCGAGGGCAAGGTACCCTTTGTAGTGCATCTGCACGGCTTTGCCGGCAGCTGCAGCGGCTACAAGTCCATGTACACCCACCTGTCCCGCGCTCTGGCAGCGCAGGGCATCGGCAGCGCCCGGTTCGATTTCTACGGCAACGGCGAGAGCGACGGCGAGTTCGAGGATATGAGCTTCGACGGCCTGCACACCGATGCACAGGATATCTTTGCATGGGCAGCTGAGCAGCCCTATGTGGACAGCGAAAAGCTGTTCCTCTCCGGCCAGAGCATGGGCGGCTACATTGCCGCCTCCTGCGCACCGGTCATCCAGCCCCACGGCCTGATTTTGCTGTGCCCGGGTGCCGGGATGTGGTTCGGCTGCGCACAGCGCGCCGACGGCGTTGTGCAGACCGGCAAGGACTACGCCGACATGGAGGGTCTGTGCTACAAGATGGCCTTCAACTACGAGATGGCCAAGCACCCCGATCCCTTTACCGAGGCCAAGGGCTACAACGGCCCGGTGCTGCTGCTGCGCGCCGACGATGACCGTCTGGTGGACGAAGGCACCTGCAACCGCTATGCACAGGTGTACACCGCACCCGAGGTGGACACCATTGCAGGCGGCGGCCACAACTTTGCCACGCTGGCAGCCCGTGCCGCCGTGGAGGAAAAGACCGCAGCATTCATCAAAGCAAATCTGTAAAGCAAAGCGTATCTGCAAGGAGGCTTTCGTATGGAAAACGTAATTCTGCAGCCCATTGAGGTGGGCGGACAGACCTTTAAAAACCGCATCATGTTCCCCCCGCTGACCACCGGCTACGAGAAAAACGGTATGATCAGCGAGCAGGACATGGGCTTCTACACCCGTCTGGCAAAGGGCGGTGTGGGCTACATCGTTCTGGGCGATGTGGCACCCATCAACAGCTTTTCTCCCACCCCCAAGCTGTTTGACGACAGCCAGATCCCTGCCTTCAAGGCACTGGCCGACAGCGTACACGCCTACGGCACCAAGCTCGGCGTCCAGCTCTTCCACCCGGAGTACGATGTGGACGCCATCAACAGCCTGTTCATGCAGAAGAAGTTTGACGAGATGCGTCAGCGCCTGCATCACGACATGATGTTCTTTACCGATGAGGTCAGCGAGGAGATGCTGATGGCCATCATCGATAAGATGTGCGCCTGCGCAGTGCGTGCCCAGAAGGCCGGTGTGGACGTCATTCAGATCCACGGCGACCGCCTGAACGGCTGCCTGTGCTCCACCCGCATGAACCACCGCACCGACAAGTTCGGCGGCAGTCTGGAGAACCGCGTCCGCTTTGCCCGCATGCTGACCCGCGCCATCCGCAAGGCTGTGCCGGGTATGGTCATCGACTACAAGCTGTCCATCGTCACCCCGCAGCGCGGCAAGGGCGGCATTGACGAGGCCGACGCCGTGCAGTTTGCCCAGTGGCTGGTGGAGGACGGCGTGGATATGCTCCACGTTGCACAGGCCAACCACACCGGCAACATGGCCGACACCATCCCTCCCATGGGTGTGCAGCCCTACGGCTTCTTTGTCAAGATCGCCGGGGACATCAAAAAGGCCGTCAATGTACCGGTGAGCGCCGTGGGCCGTATCGTAGACGCCGACATGGCCGCGCGTGTCATTGAGAGCGGCATGGCTGACATGGTCGCCGTGGGCCGTCCGCTGCTGGCAGACCCCGACTGGGGCACCAAGATCGCTGCCGGGAAGGCCTGCGATATCCGCCGCTGCATCAGCTGCAACAAGGGCTGCACCGATGCCATCCAGAACCGCCAGTTCCTCTCCTGCGTGCTGAATGCGGAGAACGGCTACGAGAACACCCGCAGCATCCAGCCCGCAGCGCAGAAAAAGAAGATTGCCGTCCTCGGCGGCGGCCCTGCCGGTCTGGAAGCCGCCCGTGTGGCAGCACTGCGCGGCCATGACGTGACCCTGTTTGAAAAGACCACCTCTCTGGGCGGCCAGCTGAACATTGCCTGCGTGCCTCCCCGCAAGGAGGAGATGCGCCGCGCCGCACAGGATCTGATCCACGCGGTCTGCAACGCCGGTGTACACCTGTGCATGGCACAGGCTCCCACCGCCGAGCAGCTGAAGGACGCCGGTTTCGAGGCCGTCATCAACGCTGTGGGCGCACACAGCGCAGCGCCCCGCATCCCCGGCATCGACAGCGTGAACGTTGCCGACGCTTGGAAGGTGCTGGCCGGTGAGCAGCAGGTGTATGGCACGGTGGCCGTCATCGGCGGCGGCATGGTAGGCTGCGAGACCGCAGAGTATCTGGCTGCCCGCGGCTGCAAGGTGTCGGTCATCGAGATGATGGACAAGATCGCAGCCGGTGAGAGCACCACCATTCTGCCCACCCTGCTGGAAAACTACAAGACCTACGGCGTGGAGCAGTACCCCAGCCACAAGGTCAAGGAGTTCCGTATGGATGCCGTCGTCTGCGAGAACAAGGACGGCACAGAGGTGACCATCCCCTGTGACTATATCGTGCTGGCCATGGGCGCACGCTCTAACGAATTTGACGCTGCTGCGCTGGAAGCTGCCGGTATCCCGGTGTACTCCATCGGCGATGCCGCAGGTAAGGCTGCGGATATCTCCAACGCCATCCGCACCGGTTACGATACCGCCTGCCAGCTGTAAAACAAAAATATAGCTCTATTTGTGGGTCAGAAACGCCTGTGGGCGCTTCTGACCCACTTTTTTACCCTCTCAGGCAAAGGCGTCAGGTTTTTGCCACGCCGTAAGCCTTGTCGTTAAAGTTTCAGACGCAATAAGAAACCTTCCCGCCACCGCTTAAGCCTTCACCCACCGGGGGAAGGTGGCGCATAGCGCCGGATGAGGGGCAGCACCCGCTAGCCTCGCACGCCCTCTCAGGCGCTCCCGCGCCAGCTCTCCCAAGGGGAGAGCCAAGGTTTAAAGTCCGTTGCTAAAGTATCAGGCATCATGAGGAAGCTTTCGGCAGTGTTCTTGGCTCTCCCTTTGAGGAAAGACTTCCCCCGCTCCGGGGGAAGATGTCACCGCAGGTGACAAAAGGGGGAATCTGTCAAAGCCGTCAGGCTTTGACTGAGAGGGCGCACGCCGTTAGCCCTGTCGCTAAAGCATCAGACGCAATGAGAAAACTTCCCGCCACCGCTGAAGCCTTCACCCGCCGGGGGAAGGCTTCCTCTGAGATGGGGCCTTTGGCATGGCGACAAAGTTTCCGTCTAAAGTGCAAAGTGCCCGGGCGCGCCAGAGGCTCCCTCCCAGAGGGAGCTGGCAAAGCCGTCAGGCTTTGACTGAGGGAGTTCGTTCCAAACCCCTCCCGTGAAAATGGAATACCGGAGCGTCCGCAGACGCTCCGGTATTCCGAAATTATAAAATAATCTTTCCGCTGCAACGACGACGACCGCCGCCAGCGGCGGAAACAGGGAGGAGTTGTTGGGGCAGCGGCCAGCAAGACGCGAGTGCCGCCCAAGGCACGAAGCGGATGCTGGGTGCCGCAACCCGGAAGAAGCGGGGCGCATTCAAAATCGTCCCACATAAAAAGGCTGCTGCACAAAAACTGAAGTGAACCCCAAAAGTTAGACAAAAATAAGATTAAGCGACTCGAACGGTCTGAATCCTGTACTGCACAGGGCTCAGGCCGTTTAGTTTTAATTTGATTCGGCGGTTGTTG
>CAKSYT010000003.1 GCA_934524985.1 uncultured Faecalibacterium sp.
GCTCCCATGTTCTACAGCCCCTGTGGTCTGTTCTACAACGCCGGTTTCCTGAAGGAAAAGGGCTGGGATGTGCCTACTACTTGGGATGAGATGTGGGAACTGGGGGATAAGGCTGCTGCCGAGGGCACCTACCTGTTCACGTACCCCACCACTGGCTACTTTGATGCGTTCTTCTATGCACTGATGTATGCCGCAGGCGGCCCCGACTTCTTCAACAAGGCTACCCGCTACGAAGAAGGAATCTGGGACACCGCCGAAGCACAGACCTGCTTTGATATCGTGACCAAACTGGCCTCCTACACCAATCCCATCACCCCGGCACAGGCCAACGATCAGGACTTCACCCAGAACCAGCAGCTGGTGCTGGACAACAAGGCTCTGTTCATGCCCAACGGCACTTGGATCGTGGGCGAGATGGCCGAAGCACCCCGCGCCGATGGCTTCGAGTGGGGCATGACTGCTCTGCCCGCTGTCAAGGCGGGCGGCGACCAGTACAGCTACACATGGTTCGAGCAGGCGTGGATCCCGGCGGGTGCTGAGCATTTGGACGCAGCCAAGCAGTTTGTAGCTTATCTGTACAGCGATGAAGCCTGCAAGCTGTTCGCCGAGAGTGGTGCCATTCAGCCTGTGTTGGGCATTGCCGATGATCTGGACGGCGATAACAAGATGTTCTACTCCATCTACGACAATGGCGCAAAGGCAGCTATGGGCAATTTCGCTTCCTTTACTGCGATCCCCGGCGTGGAAGTCCGCACCGTGTTCTTCGATCCCGTCAACTCGCTGGTCTCCGGCAGCATGACCGAGCAGCAGTGGATCGACGGCATCAAGTCCGCCAGCGACCAGATGCGTGCTAACATCATTGAGTAATTGAGCCCTGCCCAGCGGGGGCGGTTTTGACCGCCTCCGCTTTTTGTGGTTTCGGGATTCCAATAGAAAGGAGCGGTTTGTCTATGAAATCTGACAAAAGCCGCAAACGGTTCGTGTTCCTCTGCGTGGCACCGGCCACCATCCTGTTCTTTATTTTTATGATTCTGCCCACCCTCAATGTGTTTCGCATGAGCCTGTATGAGCGCGGTGCCTACTCGCCCAATGAGACCTTTGTGGGCCTGAAAAACTTCCAACATCTGCTGAAAGATACCCAGTTCATCCGCTCGATGCAGAATATGATCCTGCTGGTAGTGGTGGTCACCATCGTCACCTTTGCGTTTGCACTGGTGTTTGCAGCCATCCTGACCCGCGAAAAGATCAAAGGGCAGAATTTCTTCCGGGTCATCTTCTACATCCCGAACATCCTTTCCGTGGTCGTCATCTCCGGCATTTTCTCGGCCATCTATAAGCCGGAAAACGGTATGCTGAACAGCATCATCAGCTTGTTCCGGGATATGAGCGACCCCATCCTCTGGAAAGGCGAAAAACTGGTCATTCCCTCCATCATTATTGCCATGGTATGGCAGGCCATCGGCTACTACATGGTCATGTACATGGCCTCCATGTCTGCCGTGCCCATCAGCCTGTACGAGAGCGCCAATCTGGACGGCGCCGGGCGGCTGACCCAGTTCTTCCAGATCACCATCCCGCTTATCTGGACGAATATCCGCACCACTCTGACTTTCTTCATCATCTCCACCATCAACATGGCGTTCCTGTTCGTCAAGGCCATGACCAGCGGCGGGCCGAATGGAGCTTCGGATGTTGCGCTGAACTATATGTACAGCCAGAAGGATGCCGGTTTGTATGGTTACAGTATGGCCATCGGTGTGGTCATCTTCCTGTTCTCGTTTGCACTGTCCGCCTGTGTCAATAAGGCCACCAGCCGTGACACGCTGGAATTTTAAGGAGGGAAGAAAATGCAGAAAACCGAAGAAAAATCTTCCCGCTCGGCGGAAGGTCTCTACAAGTTCTTTATCTATTTTGTGCTGATCCTGCTGGCCGTGACCATCATCGTGCCGGTGGCATGGGTGTTCATGGCATCCATCAAGCAGAACTCCGAGTTCTACGGCAACCCGTGGGCGCTGCCTGCCGGGTTCTACTGGCAGAACTTTGTCAATGCGTGGAATGGGGCCAAGATGGGCGAATATATGCTCAACTCGGTCATCGTCACCGCACTGGCACTGGTGCTGCTTCTGGTCATTGCGCTGCCTGCTGCTTACTGCCTGTCCCGCTTCCGGTTCAAGGGCCGTAAGCTGCTGAACACACTGTTCATGGCAGGTCTGTTCATCAACGTCAACTACATCGTGGTGCCCATCTTCCTGATGCTGCGGGACGGCGATGTGTGGCTGAAAGGCCACTTTGGCAGCGGCTTTTTGCTGAACAACCTGTTCATTCTGGCCGTGGTCTATGCGGCAACGGCCCTGCCGTTTACGATCTATCTGCTGTCGGGCTATTTCGCCACTCTGCCGCACGACTTTGAGGAAGCTGCCTACATCGACGGTGCCGGTTATTTCTCTGCCATGGTTCGCATTATTTTCCCCATGGCGAAGCCGTCCATCATCACCATTATTCTGTTCAACTTCCTGTCCTTCTGGAACGAGTACATCATTTCCATGACCCTCATGAGTTCTACCAGCGCACCCCGCACCCTGCCGGTCGGTCTGCTGAACCTGATGCAGGCGCAGCAGAGCGCCGCGCAGTACGGCACCATGTATGCCGGTCTGGTGCTGGTGATGCTGCCCACTCTGATTTTGTATATCTGCGTGCAGCGGCAGCTAACGCAGGGCATGACCGTGGGCGGTCTGAAAGGGTAAGGTGACAAACGATGAAAGCATTCTGGAAAAACCATCCTGCCCTGCGCATTGTGCTGATGCTCGTGCTGTTTGTGCTGTCCATTGCACTGGTGATCGCAGGCTGGAAAATGACCGGGCAGCTGGCTGGCCTTGGTATCATGCTTGTGGGCGTGGCACTGTTGCTGGCTGTACTGGCCATTTACAATGCGACCTATCAGGATTAAGGATAAGAGAGAGGTAAAGGAGAATCCCTATGGATGAAACAAGAAAGGCCGGGCGCGTGACCATCCCCACCGACTTGGACGTGGTGCCCGAAACGCTGGAAATTCTGAAAAAGTGGGGTGCAGATGCCATCCGCGACTGTGACGGCACCGACTTTCCGCAGCAGCTGAAGGATGCCGATGCAAAGATCTACTCCACCTATTATACCACCCGCAAGGACAACGCATGGGCCAAGGCGAACCCGGACGAGGTGCAGCAGTGCTACATCATGACCGGTTTCTACACCGCACCCGGCGACACGGTCACCATCCCGCTGATGAAGGGCATCAGCCCGGAGTTGATGCAGGTGAACACCAACGACGACATCACCCGCTGGTGGGAGGTCATGGACCGCACCACAGGTCAGCCCGTGCCGCCGGAGCAGTGGAGCTATGCGGACGGCAGCGTGACCGTACAGGCCGTACCGTTCCATGAGTATACCGTCAGTTTTCTGGCCTACCTCATCTGGGACCCGGTGCACATGTACAACGCCACCACTAACGGCTGGACGAACTTTGAACACCAGATCACCTTTGATGTGCGTCAGCCCAAGACCCACAAGTATTCCATGGAGCGCCTGCGCAAGTTCATTGCCGAGCACCCCTATGTCAACGTCATCCGCTACACCACCTTTTTCCACCAGTTCACCCTGATCTTCGATGAACTGAAGCGGGAAAAGTTTGTGGACTGGTACGGCTACTCCGCCTCGGTCAGCCCCTATATCCTGAACCAGTTCGAGCAGGAGGTGGGCTACAAGTTCCGCCCGGAGTACATCATCGACCAGGGCTACTACAACAACCAGTATCGCGTACCCAGCAGGGAATACCGGGATTTTCAGGCGTTCCAGCGCCGTGAGGTGGCAAAGCTGGCCAAAGAGATGGTGGACATCACCCACGAGTGCGGCTGCGAAGCCATGATGTTCCTCGGCGATCACTGGATCGGCACCGAGCCCTTCATGCCGGAGTTCAAGACCATCGGACTGGATGCCGTGGTGGGCAGCGTGGGCAACGGCTCCACCCTGCGCCTGATCTCTGACATTGAGGGCGTGAAGTACACCGAGGGCCGTTTCCTACCGTACTTCTTCCCGGACACCTTCCACGAGGGCGGCGACCCGGTGCGGGAAGCCAAGGAAAACTGGGTCACAGCCCGCCGCGCTATCCTGCGCAAGCCCATCGACCGCATCGGCTATGGCGGCTATCTGAAACTGGCCTTGCAGTTCCCGGAGTTCGTGGACTACGTGGAGAGCGTCTGCAACGAGTTCCGCGAACTGTACGAGAACATCAAGGGCACCACCCCCTACTGCGTCAAGCGGGTTGCCGTGCTGAACTGTTGGGGCAAAATGCGGGCTTGGGGCTGCCACATGGTACACCACGCCCTGTATTACAAACAGAATTACAGTTACGCCGGTGTCATTGAGATGCTGTCCGGCGCGCCCTTTGATGTGAAATTCATCAGCTTTGAGGATATCAAGAACGACCCGCATCTGCTGGATTCGGTGGATGTCATGATCAATGTAGGCGATGCCGATACCGCACATACCGGCGGCATCTGGTGGGAAGACCCGGAGATTTCCTCTGCTATCCGCAAGTTCGTCTGGAACGGCGGCGGCTTTATCGGCGTGGGTGAGCCTTCCGGTCACCCGTATCAGGGCCACATTCTCCAG
Organism: uncultured Faecalibacterium sp.; assembly: GCA_934524985.1. GTDB lineage: Bacteria > Bacillota > Clostridia > Oscillospirales > Ruminococcaceae > Faecalibacterium. The sequence continues at coordinate 4,648 of CAKSYT010000003.1, forward strand.
CTTGCAAGCGTGCTGGGCGTGGAGGAAGAAAACGGCTTCACCCTCAACTACGACAAGTACAACTGGGAAGAACACCCGGACCACTTCATTCTGCAGGATGCCGACCAGCCCATCGACTTTGGCGAGGGCAAGAAGAACATTTATGCGCTGGAAGGCACCGAAGTGCTGGTGCAGCGAAACAAAGAAGTGCAGATGGCGGCACACGACTTCGGCAAGGGCCGTGCCGTGTACATCAGCGGTGTGCCTTACAGCTTTGCCAACAGCCGCACCCTTTACCGTGCCATCCTGTGGAGTGCCCACAGCGAGGAGGAGCTGCATACATGGTTCAGCTCCAATTATAATGTAGAAGTTCATGCCTACGTCAAGAACGGAAAATATTGTGTGGTGAACAACACGTACGAGCCGCAGGACACTACCGTTTACACCACAGACGGCAGCAGCTTTGCTCTGCATCTGGATGCCAACGAGATCAAGTGGTATGAGATCTAAGTTTTCCCTTTCATAAACGAACACAACGGGCGGCTCCGATAACAGAGCCGCCCGTTATGTTCGCTTTATCTGCCGATAACTCAACCTGCGTCAATCGAACGCTGCAATGGCGATGGCTGGGAACGCAGAAATTCAGTAACACGAGCGTAATAGACTTGCAGAAAAAAGAAACTGCTCGTGCGAGTATGCGTAAGATGGTGAAGCATCTCCTGAAAAAGTATAAGTATCCGCCGGAGGATTATGATACGGTAGTCAGTACGGTTATTAGTCAGTGTGAGATGTAGACAGACAACATGGCAGTATAAATTGTGTGAAATGCCGTTGCTTTATACTTGACAATCAGATTTCTTTCCTATAAAATAATTTTAGAAAATACTATTATTGAAAATAAGAAAGGCTGCTTTATGGGAAAGATGATCTTAGATGACCTCCGCAAGCGTCTGGAACGTCTGGACGAAGACGCAGACCTGATGATCGACAATAACGACCGCTATCAGATGGTGATCGTAGGCGGCAGTGCGTTTATTTTGCTGGGCAAGCTGACCCGTGCTACCCATGACATTGATGCCCTGAGCGTTCCGAAAGAACTATATAGCTTGCTCGGCAAGTACGACATCTATCAGGAGTATGTGGAGAGGTGGAGACCATGCGAAAGCTGACCTTTGAGGGCTTCTTGAAGCAGTATGTGGCAGAGCTTTCCGGGGTGCAGACGGCAAGCGTCCATAAGCTGGCAGATTGTCTGAGCGAGAATCCCCGCCTGAAAGAACCGCTGTTCCTCTATGCGCTGGCCTTTGATAAAGTAGATTTGTTGCTCCGCTATACCGCAAACAGTGCTGTTGCTGCAGAATATGAGCAGCTTTCCAATCGCTATTCGCTGGCGCAAATGCGACTGCTTCTGGAAAAGCAATCACCAGAATTGCCGGAAGGCTATTTGAAGGTTTGGCGCAGTTATTGTTCGGTGCGGGATACCGTCCTTGCAGACAATGACACAAAAGAGCTGATCCATCGCCGGGTATTAGAACTTCAACAGAAAAAGAAATTGACGAATTATCGCCTTTACACGGACTTAAAGCTGAATCCGGGCAATGTGAACGCATGGCTCAAACACAATGACTCCAGCAAAATGAGCCTTGACTGTGCACGGCAGATCTACAAGTATGCAAAAAGCTACCCGTCTGTTCGATAAGAAAAAGGAGGTGAGTCTATGACCGCCGTGATCTATGCCCGATATTCATCGGATAACCAGCGCGAAGAATCCATCGAAGGGCAGATTCGGGAATGTACGGCTTATGCGGAAAAGAACGGCATCCATTTGATTTCCGTCATGGAACCCATTGCCGAGGGCTCACAGGGCATTCTGGGAGAAATCCTTCTGGAAGGTATGGCAGAATACTATTCGGCAGAGCTGTCCAAAAAGGTGATTCGTGGTCAAACTGAGAACGCTCTGAAAGGGAAGTGCACCGGCGCAAGGGCTGCAACAAAAAGACCGTGCAGAAAGAATGGCTGGAAGATTTGGTCGTCCGGGAGACCATGAAGCTGATTCAGGACGATGCGGTGATCGACAAGATCGTTCAATTGGTCATGGATGTCCAGAATCAGGAGAACACCACGATCCCGCTGCTGGAAAAGCAACTGCGAGAGGTCAACAAAAAGCTGGACAACCTGATGAAGGCAATCGAGGACGGCTTGTACACCCGGACAACCAAAGAGCGGCTGGAAGCGCTGGAAATCCAGAAAGATGAGCTGACTGCAAAAATCGCAGATGAAAAATTGAAGAATCCTAGCTTCAATGAGGATTTCATCCGATTCTGGCTGATGAAATTTAGAAAGTTCGACATTTCGCAGAAAAAGCAGCGGAAAGCACTGATTGAATTTTTTGTAAATGCCATTTTCCTGTACGATGACCGGATGCTGATTACGTTCAACTACAAGGATGGAACCCAAACCGTCCGGTTTGAGGACACTTTGACCGCCGATTGCGGAGAAAAAAGTTTGCGTTTGCGAAGCAACGAAAGCCCCAGTGGGGCTTTTGAGCAACAGAACGGTCTTGCGTCAGCAAGATGGAGGGGCTTTGCCCCGACAAGTTCGGATTTGTCCAGTCTTGCTGGACCAAACAAAGATGATCCGAACTTGTTTCCGATAGGAGATAGGTTCGGATTATTTGTTTTCCGCGGAAAACGGACTTTCATTTATCGAAAGAATAACCGAACCTTGCGGCTGCTGATGGAATGTGCTGCAAAGTTCGGGCAGATCCTGTAAGGAGGGTCATAGTATGAATACCACATTGCGGCGGGATGCGGATGAGATCATCCGTTCCAGCATTCAGGCGGTGCTGCCGGATAAAGCGGTGTGCCGCGCGCTGGAAAACTTTCAGCCCGGGGGCGGCAGGGTGCTGCTAGTGGCGGCGGGCAAGGCTGCGTGGCAGATGGCACACGCTGCCGTGCAGGCACTGGGGCGCGTGGATGGCGGCGTTGTGGTGACCAAATACGGCCATGTGAAGGGGAAAATTCCCGGCGTGGATTGTTACGAGGCGGGCCATCCTGTACCGGACGCCAACAGCTTTGCAGCCACCGAAAAAGCTTTAGCGCTGGTGCAGGGGCTGACCGCAGAGGATACGGTGCTGTTTTTGCTTTCCGGCGGCGGCAGCGCCCTGTTTGAAAAGCCGCTTGTCCCCGGCGAGGAATTGCAGGATATCACCAACCAGCTCCTTGCCAGCGGAGCGGACATTGTGGAGGTGAACACCATCCGCAAGCGGCTGTCCGCAGTCAAAGGCGGGCGGTTCGCGCAGGCCTGTGCCCCGGCAAAGGTGTTCAGCATCGTGCTCAGCGATATTCTGGGCGACCCGCTGGATATGATCGCCAGCGGCCCGGCGGTGCCGGATGGCTCCACCTGCGCGCAGGCGCTTGCCATTGCGGAAAAATACCGGCTGCGCTTATCGGCGCAGGCAAAGGCGCTGCTGGCACAGGAAACACCGAAAGCGCTCGACAACGTGACCACCCATATCACCGGCAGTGTGCGGGAGCTGTGCGCCGCCGCTGCCGAAGCCTGCCGGGAACTGGGCTATGCGCCGCTGCTCCTCACCGACCGGCTCTGCTGCGAGGCGCGGGAGGCAGGCAGCTTTCTGGGCTCCATCGCCCGCACCCATGCGGGGCAGGGGAAAAAGCTGGCCTTTATCGCGGGCGGGGAAACGGTGGTGCACCTGACCGGCAAAGGGCTGGGCGGACGCAATCAGGAGCTGGCGCTGGCTGCAGCTCCAGCACTGGCCGGACAAAATGCGGCGGTGTTCTCGGTGGGCAGTGACGGCACCGATGGCCCCACCGATGCCGCCGGCGGCTATGCGGACGGCGACACCGCCGCTGCACTGGCTGCAGCGGGCCGGAACGTGTTCGACACCCTGCAAAACAACGATGCCTACCACGCCTTGCAGGCGGTGGAGGGGCTTATTATCACAGGTGCTACCGGTACCAACGTCAACGATGTTGCCGTGGTACTGATCGGGGGAGAAGAGCAGGCAGACGCCTGATATCTTGTCCGCCCGTTGCGCGGCGCTCCTATAACAAAACCCCGCTTTGCCCGCGGTACCCGGGCAGGCGGGGATTTTTTGTTGGAAGTACTTGACAGTTCTTCTGCAAAGTGATATGATTTTGATATCAGAAAGAAATACTTCCGACCCTGATAAGGAGGGACTTGTTATGGAAGAGAAAATTTTGAATACCCGCAAAAACGGCATGGCTATGCTGCTGCTCACCCTGCTGGGCTATGTGGTGGCCATCGCTCTGTTCATTTACTGCATCACCCTGCTGAATGCAGACCGGACGTACCGGCTGTTTCTGGGCGTGCCGCTGCTGATCTTGTCCATTGCGTATTGGATCGCAGGCATTTTCCTGTTCTGCGGCCTCAAGGTGTTAAAGCCGCAGGAGGCACTGGTGCTCACCCTGTTTGGTGATTACATCGGTACCCTGAAGGGACAGGGCTTTTACTGGGTGAACCCCTTCTGCACCGCCGTCAACCCCGCCGCCGGCACCCGCCTGAGCCAGAGCGGAGACGTGAACAGCAAGGAAACCAGCGTGGCTGCGCTGTTTGGCAATAATGGCCAGAATGCTCAGCTGAGCGCTGAGTCCATGAGCAAGAAGATCTCCCTCAAGATGATGACCCTGAACAACTCCCGCCAGAAGATCAACGATTGTCTGGGCAACCCGGTGGAGATCGGTATTGCGGTCATCTGGCGCGTGACCGATACCGCCAAGGCCGTGTTCAACGTGGATAACTACAAGGAATATCTCTCCCTGCAGTGCGACAGCGCCCTGCGCAACGTGGTGCGGGTGTACCCCTATGATGTTGCCCCCAACGTGGACACCACCGGCGACGGCGTAGCCGACGAGGGCAGCCTGCGCGGCTCCTCTGAGGTGGTGGCTGCCCGCATCCGGGACGAGATCCAGAAGAACGTGGCCGAGGCCGGTATCGAGGTGGTGGAAGCCCGCATCACCTATCTGGCCTATGCGCCGGAAATTGCGGCGGTCATGCTGCAGCGCCAGCAGGCCAGTGCCATCATTGACGCCCGCAAGATGATCGTGGACGGCGCTGTGGGCATGGTGGAAATGGCGCTGGATCGTCTGAACGAGAACAAGGTAGTAGAACTGGACGATGAGCGCAAGGCGGCAATGGTGTCCAATCTGCTGGTGGTGCTGTGCGGCAACCGCGATGCCCAGCCCATCGTGAACAGCGGCAGCCTGTACTGATGGCCGAGCCGAAAAAACAGGTGCCCCTGCGCCTGAACGCCAAGCTCTACGATGCCCTTGCCGCTTGGGCAGAGGATGACTTCCGCTCGGTAAACGGGCAGATCGAATATCTGCTTACCGAGTGCGTGCGTCAGCGCAAAAAGAACGGGAAATATGTCTCCGACCAGCTGGACGTCCCGCCGGAGCTGGATCTCCATTGAAGCACTCGTGAAAAAGCGTTTGTCGCGCTCCGCAGAGCGCGACAAACGCAAATTATTCAAAAGGCCGCTGCACAAGACCGGTGCAGCGGCCTTTTGTTTGTCCGGAGAAAGCCGTACCTTCCGGCAGGAAAAGGGGACAAATAAACACTGATTTGATATATCAGTTAAGTGCGCAATGCTCCGGTATTTCGTCGAAAAAGGCGGCCGAAGTTACGAAAAGGTCTTGAAGATACAGGAGAAGATGGACAAATATCTGAACGAAAACGTTTCTTTTTTGGATTTTTCCAGAAAATAACTTGCCTAAAAGTTTGCGGCGTGCTAAACTAACAACGGGGAATTGTTTTGCACAGACAGACAGGGGGTGAAGCTATGAAAATACTGGTCGTGGATGACGGTCAGCTTGCGATCAATTCGCTGATCCGTATCCTGTGCCGGGTGGCACCGGACTGTGATTATATCAGTGCCATGACGACCGACGACGCCTTGACGTGGATGCGGCAGGGTCCGATGGATGCTGCCTTTTTGAACTTGGAAATGCCGGGCATGAATGGCCTTGCCCTTGCCCGTATGATCCAGAAATTGCAGCCCCGCTGCAATATCATCGTGGTCACCGAGCACCCGGAATATGCGTTGGAAGCATTGCAGATCTTTGTCAGCGGCTTTCTGCTCAAGCCCGCCAACGAGGCTGATGTGCGCAATGTGCTGGAAAATCTGCGCTACCCGCCGGAAACGGCACCTGTGGGCATCAAGATCCAGTGCTTCGGCAACTTCGAGATCTTTGTGGGCGGGCGTCCGCTCTCCTTCAAGCGCAGCAAGAGCAAGGAGCTGCTGGCTTACCTTGTGGACCGCAACGGTGCCACCTGTACCAACGGCGAGATGCTGGCTGTTTTGTGGGAGGATAAGCCTGACACCGCTTCGCTGCACAGCCACCTGCGCAACCTGATCTTTGACCTCAGCCACACGCTGGAGGACGCAGGGGTCAACGGGCTGCTGGTACGCGGCCGCAGCACATTGGCGCTGGATACCAGCAAGGTGGACTGCGATTACTATAACTTCCTGCGGGGAGACCGCTCGGCGTTCAACTCCTACCGGGGCGAGTATATGACCCAGTATTCCTGGGCAGAGGTCACCCGCTCGGCGCTGCGCCAACAGGCCGCAGCTACGCCCAAAAGCGGGTCGATCCCAAGCTATTACGTCCCGCCCACGGGCTTTTAAAACTGCATAAAACACCAAAGGCTGCCGTGCATCGTTTTGCACAGCAGCCTTTTTATAAGTTTGAAAGTGGAATAAATTCCTTAAAAGTGCTCCAGTTCCAGCAGATATTCCTTGATGTCCAGCCCTTCGGCGTAGCCGGTCAGGCTGCCGTCTGCCCCGATGACCCGGTGGCAGGGCACCACGATGCACAGCGGGTTGCGGTGGCAGGCGCTGCCCACGGCGCGGCTTGCCTTGGGTTTGCCCAGCGCCGCCGCCAGCTGTCCGTAGGTGCGCACCTCCCCGTAGGGGATCTTGCGCAGCTGCGCCCATACCGCCTGCTGAAAGGCCGTGCCCTTTGCCGCCAGCGGCAGGTCGAACTCCCGGCGCACCCCGGCAAAATATTCGTTCAGCTGCTCCTCGGCCTCCTGTAACAGGGACGTTTCCACCACCCTGCGGGGCAGCGGTTCCAGCTCCGGCGCGCCGTCCGGGCAGAAATGTACCCCGCACAGTGCGTCGTTCTCCTCCTCTAAACAGATGGCTCCAAGGATGCTGTTGATGTACCAGACGTTCAAAACCGGCCTCTTCCTTTCCTACAAGAATGTGCTATACTGGTACTATCTTAACACAAAAGCTTCCGTGAGGAAAGGGGCGTTTCAACTATGGTCAAGGCACTGGAAGACATTATTGCAAAAAGCAGCAGCATCGTCTTTTTCGGCGGCGCAGGCGTTTCTACGGAAAGCGGCATCCCGGATTTCCGCAGCGTGGACGGGCTGTACCACCAGAAATACGACTATCCGCCCGAAACCATCCTCAGCCATACCTTCTGGGAGGAAAACCCGGAGGAGTTCTACCGTTTTTACCGGGATAAGCTAATTGTAAAGGGTGCAAAGCCCAACGCCGCCCATCTGCGGTTGGCAAAACTGGAGCAGCAGGGCAAGCTGCGGGCGGTGGTCACCCAGAACATTGACGGTCTGCATCAGGCGGCGGGCAGCAAAACGGTGTACGAGCTGCACGGCAGCACCCTGCGCAACTACTGCACCCGCTGCGGCAAATTTTACGATGTGGATTTCATTGCTAATAGCACCGGCGTGCCCCGCTGTACAGAGTGCGGCGGCATCGTAAAGCCGGATGTGGTGCTCTACGAGGAGGGCTTGGACGAGGAGGTACTGTCCGGCGCAGTGGATGCCATCCGTCACGCCGATACCCTTATCATCGGCGGTACCAGTCTGGTGGTGTATCCCGCCGCCGGGCTCATCCGGTACTTCCGGGGCGATAACTTGGTGGTCATCAATATGCAGCCCACCGGGGCGGATGCCTCTGCCGACCTGTGCATCGCAAAGCCCATCGGGCAGGTGCTGAGCGAGGACATTTCGCTGGACTGATTTTTGCGCTGTAAGGTGCGCTGTTTCGCGCCGGTTCGCACGCAGTTTTCCGTATGCTGATGGAAAGAACATCAGAACGGAGGAACTGCAAATGATCCAAGTATGCGACCCGCCGCGTCAGCGGCAGGTACGGCGGCTTTCCGCCGAGGAATTTTTTACATTGGTGCGCTGCGGCGGGGCGGGGTTTTACCGTCCCTGCTCCGAGGTGCTGCGGATGCTGACCGCAGGCGAGGCGTGGGGCACCTCCGGGGCGGCGCTGCTGGTATTGCCCCTTACCGCCGATACCGCCGCCGCAGCGGCATTGCGCAGCTGGCTGGGACGCCGACAGCTGGAGGGCGGCTGTCTGCTTACCCCGCCGGTGTGTACCGGCACGGAGCTGCCTGCCCGGCTGGTAGAAACTGCCGCAGCCCGGGCAGACCGGCTGCGCCGTAAGGGCACGGCATGGGCGGTAGTGGAGTGCACCGAAGCGGCGGCAGCGCTGTTGCCGCTATATTTCCGGCAGGGCTTTGGGCTGCGGGCGCTGCGCCCGCTGGAAAGCCTTGCGCCCTGCTTTTTGCTGTGCACCGGCTGCGTGCCCGCCCGCACCGCGCCGGTGTGGGTGCCGCTGGAAGACAGGGTACAGCTGGCGCTGCTGCTGGCAAAGGGCTATGCCGCGCTGGACAGCCGCCCCTATGGCGGCAGCCTTGCGCTGGCGCTTTATCCACTGAAAGAAACGGAATGACGTTAAAATAGAGATGGGATGGAAAATTATGAAGGCAGTGATTCTGGAAAGCTATGTGATGGAAGAAGGGGACTTGGACTGGTCCGGGGTTAAGGCACTGGTGCCGGACACCACCAGCTATGTGCGCACCGACTACGCCGACATTGCACCCCGCATCGGGGACGCAGAGCTGGTGCTCATCAACAAGTGCCGCATTGACGAGGCAGTATTGGCGCAGTGCCCGAACCTCAAGTGGGTGGGCATCATCGCCACCGGCACGGATAATATCGACCTTGAAGCCTGCCGCCGCCATGGGGTGGCAGTGGCCAACGTGCCGGGCTATTCTACTTACAGCGTGGCGCAGATGACCTTCAGCCTGCTGCTGGCCATCTGCCAGTGCGCCCAGCGGTACGACCGGGCGGTAAAGGCCGGGTATTGGCAGCTGGGCATCCCGGCAGAGTACGGTCTGCTGCCGCAGGTGGAGCTGCTGGGCAAGACCTTTGGCATCTACGGTTACGGCAGCATCGGCCGCCAGACCGCCCGCATTGCAAAGGCCTTTGGCATGGAGGTGCTGGTGTGCACCCGAACGGTGCGCCCGGAGTACGCCGCCGATGGGGTGGAGTTCGTGGACTTTGACACCCTGCTTGCCCGCAGCGATGTGCTCAGCCTGCACTGCCCGGCTACCCCCGCCACCCGTGGACTGATAAGCCGGGAAGCCCTTGCCAAAATGAAGCCCGGCGCTATTCTGTTGAACACTGCCCGGGGTGCACTGGTAGACGAGGAAGCCGTAGCCGATGCGCTGGAAAGCGGCAAGCTTGCCTTTTACGGCGCAGACGCCTTTGCCACCGAGCCACTGCCGCCCCAAAGCCGTCTGCGCGGTCTGCCGGGCGCGGTGCTCACCCCGCATATCGCATGGACCACCAAGGAAGCATTGCAGCGGCTGATGGACATCACCACCGGCAACCTGCGCAGCTTTCTGGCCGGGAAAGGCGAGAATATCGTCAACCCTTGATTTTGGCAGGGCGCTGTACTATACTGTTCCATGATTTCAGGCTCTCCCTGCAAAGGAACTGCCGTAAAAATAACGTATGAACAAGAGCATCCGGCAGCTTTGCCGCTGCTCTGAGGGAGGTAAAAATGAGCTACGCCATCGTATTCAGCAGCAAAACCGGCAACACCGCACTGCTGGCACAGACCCTGCGGGAGCAGCTGCCGCAGACAGACTGCTGCTATTTCGGCGCACCGGATGCCGCCGCACTGGCAGCAGACACCCTGTATGTGGGCTTCTGGACGGACAAGGGCAAGGCCGATGCCGACACGCTGGATTTTTTGCAGCAGCTGCACGGCAAGCGGGTATTCTTGTTCGGCACCGCAGGTTTTGGCGGCAGTGCGCCCTACTTTGAAAAGATCCTTGCAGCCACCCGGAAGGCGCTGGACGGCAGCAACACCGTTATCGGCAGCTTTATGTGTCAGGGCAAAATGCCGTTGTCCGTCCGGCAGCGGTACGAGGACATGAAGGCAAAGCCTGTACATATCCCCAATCTGGACGCCCTGATCGAAAACTTCGATAAGGCGCTCTCCCACCCGGATGCCGCAGATCTCGAACAGCTGAAACAGGCTGTAAAATAAGATTTTTCCGTAGAAAAGGGTTCCGAAACGCCTGGGAGCGTCTCGGAACCCTTTTTTCATAAGAAGAATTGCCAAGAAAGATAACCGGTTTTTGGGTGTGATACAGCTTCCCGTTGCGGCCTGAACCTTGAAAATGCGTTTGGAGCGGCCCGCAGGCCGCGACAAACGCGAAATATAAATAATGATTCCGCTGAAAATGGTCAGAGCAGCGCGGAGACCATTCTAAATCGTTGACGGACAAAGCGGCAGGGCGCTAGTCGATGGTGGTCTTGGTGCGCCCGATGCCGATGACGGCGGTGGAGATCTTTTTCCAGCTGTCGCAGCCGCACACGCCGTCCACCCGCAGGCTGGTGCGCTTCTGGTAGCCGCGCAGAGCCTGCTCGGTGCGGGCACCAAAAATGCCATCGATGCGGCTGCCGGTCTGGTAGCCAAGGGTGGAAAGCGCATCCTGCAAGACCATGACATAGCAGCCCCGGCTGCCCCGGCGCAGGGTGGGGTAGCCTGCGGTGGTGCCGCTGCAGGCCGGGGTGCCGTAGCGGCGGTCAAAGTGCACCCATGTGGGGGTCTGACTCAGCGGCTCCACATAGCCCCACGCGCCGGTAGCGCGGGCGGCGTTGTAAATGGCGGTGCGCTGGCGCTGGTCAAGGCTTTGCCCCACATCGAACGCTACCCCGGCGTAGTGCTGGCTGCGGGTGCCGTGACCGCCCTCCCAGATGCGGCGGAAGGCGTACCCCACTGGAATGCCCCTGCCGTATTTGCGGCGGGTCAGGTTCCACGCTTCCATGGCAGCAATGGTGGTCCACAGGGTAGGACTGGCCGATTTGCCCCGGAACTCCCGCAGCCGCAGGGTGGTCAGGGTGCTGTAAGGCATGGGGTCGTTCTCGTTCAGGTATGCGTAGGTGTATACCTTGTTTTCGTAGGCGTCATAGATCAAAAGGCGTGCCATCCCTCATTCCTCCTTCTCGCAGCCGCAGGGGTCGGTGCACTGGGCCTGCAAAGCGTGCCATGTTTCGCGGTACACGATGCCGTTTACCGGCTGCAGCCCCGCCTGCTGCTGAAAAGCCCGCACGGCGGCAGCGTCTGCCGCGCCAAAGCGGTTGTTGTCGGCCACATAGTCCTCGTCGCAGGAAAGCTGTCCCCGGCGGTTGAGCCAGCGCTCCACCTGTCCTACCTCCTGCCCGGCGCTGCCTTCGGCGATGGCGCGCCCCGGGTAGGCGGTGCTGGGCGGGGTATCCCGGTCGGGGTTCGGGGCGTGGGCGGCCAGCTGCAAACTCAGCGCTTCCACCGCCGTCCATGTGTCGGCATCGGCAATGCCGGTCTGCTCCAGCCCTAATAGCTGCTGGGCGCTGCGGGTAGCAGTGGCAGTTTCGTCAGTATAACGGTCAGCAAGAGGCGGGGCTTCCACGCTGGAAAAATAGTAGGCGATGCGCTGCAAAAGCAGATTGTAGTACAGCACGGTCTCACCGCTGCTGCCCACCGTCAGGGGGGTGCCGGGGTAGGGCAGGCGCTTTAAGGTGACCACCGGGCCGGAGGAGCGCAGCTGGCTGGCGCGGCCATAGAGAGAGTTCCATGTGGTGCGTCCCACCACGCCGTCCACGGTAAGCCCCGCAAATCGCTGGTATGCCCGCACCGCCCGCTCGGTATCCGCGCCAAACTTTCCGTCAATGCTTACCGGCGGGATGCTGCTCTCGTAGGCGCTTATGAGGTAGAGGTAAAATTGCAGCTCCCGCACCGCTGTGCCGGAAGAGCCGGTGCGCAGCACGCCCGGGTACTCGCCGGGGCGCAGGGAGGAGGAGAGCAGCCGGTTGGCGATATCGTTGTACACCTCGTACAGCTTTTGCCATGTGGTGCGCCCCACCACCCCGTCTGCCGTCAGCCCGAAGTACCGCTGAAAACGCCGAACAGCTGCCGCCGTGCCCGCGCCGAATTTTCCGTCCACGGTCACGCTTTCAAGGTTCGTGTACACGGTGCGTGCGATTTTCAGCCAGAACTGCACCAGCCGCACATTCTGCCCGGAGGAACCCTCCCGCAGCGGGGTGCCGGGGTAGGCGTTTGGGGTGCCGTTGTCGGACTGGATACTCAAAAATTCATCGTACAGCTCTTTCCAAGTGGTCTGCCCTACTACGCCGTCCACGGTAAGGCCGTATTTGCGCTGGAAGGCGCGCACCGCATTGGCGGTGGCAGTGCCGTATACGCCGTCCACCTTTACGGCGGGGATGGCACTGTCGTACTGCGACAGCGTGTTCAGCCAGAACTGTACCTGCTCCACCGCGCTGCCGGAAGCGCCGGTGCTCAGCACCGTGCCGTTCCATGTGCCGTTGGACAGGGTGCCGGTGGCGGTCTCGCCCTCGCTGGTCAGCTCGGCGAGGTCCTTTACCGATACATAGATGTAGCTGATCTTGTACCATGTCTGCCGCCCCACTACGCCGTCTGCGGTCAGGTTGAACTGCTTCTGAAACGCCCGCACCGTGGCGGCCATCTGGCTGCCGAATACGCCGTCTACCGTCAGTTTGCCAAGGAAGGGATAGTCCTTGGTGATGCGGTTCAGCTGCCTTTGCAGGGTGAACACCGCCGCGCCGCGGCTGCCCTGCCGCAGCGGCGTGCCGGGGTAGCTTTGCGGGATGGAGCGGATGTTTTTTGTGCGCACGATCTCGATGCTGCTGCCGTAGTAGTAGCGCAGGATCTGCAAGGCGCTGCGCCCGTTGTTGGCCAGCGTCACCGTACCCCACTGCTTGAGCCCCGGGCAGGTGACCGATTTGCCATCGCAGTACTCGGAATAATAGGGGTTCACCGTGCCGCTTTTGCGCAGATAGGTGTTGAAGATATCGTCTGTGATGCGCACCATCACCTCGAACACCGTGCGCCCATGGACGTAGTACTGGTCGTAGCTGGTGGAGTTGGTGATGTTGAAGGTGTAGCCCTTGCTGGGGTACCACTCGGTATAAATGCGGTTCAGCGCCAGCGAGATCTGGCAGTGGATGTTCGCCCGCAGTGCCTGCTCCGGCCAGGTAGGACAGCACAAACCAAAGATGAAAATGAACATATAGGCGTATGAAAATTGCTGATTTCGGTGCAGTGAGTAAGGGGACGCCTCACCACCCTCTCGGCAGCCCTGACTGCCCTACGCAAAGTATGGCGGTCTTTTGGCTGCGGCGGGTCGGCACAGGACAGGCCATTTCGTTGTTTTCCTTACCGTAAAACCCGGTGAAAATTGCGAAATGGTTTGAATTATTGTACAATCTAATACGAGGTGATTGCGATGCGGTACACGGAGAGGATTCGCGAATTGCGGGATGATCATGACTACAGCCAAAAGGATAGTGCAAAAGCTGTGTATGTTGCACAGACGACTTATTCAGACTATGAAAATGGCAGAGTGCGGATGCCAGTGGAGTGTCTGATCGAGTTGGCAAGGTTCTATAATGTAGACATGAATTACATCACAGGACTCACAGATATTTCGCAGTCATTTCCTGTCACATTCAAAAAAGAATGACAAAACGAAAACGGTCATGCTTTTGCATGGCCGTTTTCGTTTAAGATAAAGAAGAAAAAGAAATCCGGTTTGCCGGGCAGAGAGGGCTGCTTTGCGGACGCCCGCTCCCGGTAGAATAGGCGCATATCACCCAGATACATTTTATGATTCACGGATGGTTGGCAAAGTGATGCAAAACGCGTGACTGCTAAACGTTATTTTTCATTGTCACAGAGCAGCGAGAATTGGCGTGAGAGGCTTTTCTGCTGGGAGAAACCATGGTATACTGAATGCAGTGAACCGGAACGGATCAAAGAAAGACGAGGACTGTAAAATGAACATCGAAGAACGGGCAGCGCAGGCTGCCGCATGGAAAGCTGCCGGACAGTGCAACTGCGCACAGGCGGTGCTGAAAGCATTCGAGGACAAGCTGCCGGTAGATGCCGACACTCTGATGAAGCTGGGCGCAGGCTATGCCGCCGGTATGGGCTGCATGGAAAGCACCTGCGGCGCACTGATCGGCGCTGTGATGGTGGCTGGCGTTGTTACGGACGGCAAGGGCACGCCCCGTATCTCCAAGGAACTGCTGCAAAACTTTCAGGAAAAGTGCGGCGCTACCATCTGTAAAGACCTGAAGGGCATGGAGACCGGCGCACCGCTGTGCCCCTGCCCGGAGTGCGTCCACAACGCCGTGCTGGCACTGGGCGAGACGCTGGGGGAGTAAGATGAAAAAGGTGTTGTTTGTCTGCCACGGCAATATCTTTGAAAAAGCAAAATAATAACGATACTAAATTGAAATTTTGAGTTTTGCGCGGCTTACTACACCATGATTACACCATTTTATAAGAGCCTTGAATGACACAAAAAGCTGACGGATGCCGTAAGATTCGCACCGTCAGCTTTTTCATTTACAGGGCGTGTGGGGGATGGTATAATGGTTCTGAAAGATGGAAAAGACAGCCGATGCAAGGCAAAAACGAGAGGTGAACAAGATGGCAGAAAACAGGAAAAAGAAGCAGGTGATCCGCAGCTCGGCAGCGGAGTACCTGACCTTTGTGGCGTCCACAGGGGAGAACGATGCCAGCTATGAAATGCGCTATGAGGATGAGAACATCTGGTTGACACAGAAGATGATGGCGGCACTGTACGCTGTGTCAAAACAGACGATTTCCCAGCATATCAAACGCATCTATGCCGATGGAGAGCTCACCCCGGAGGCAACTGTCAAGAAATACTTGACGGTTCAAACCGAGGGCAACCGGCAAATCAGCCGCAAACAGGACCACTACAGCCTGCAAATGATCATTGCTGTCGGCTTCAAGGTAAACAACCAGCGAGCGGTGCAGTTCCGTAAGTGGGCAGGGCAGATCGTCAAGGACCACACCATTCAGGGCTGGACAATGGATGTGGAACGCCTGAAAAAGGGCCATATGTTCACGGATGAATACTTCGAGCGGCAACTGCAGCAGATCCGGGAGATTCGCCTGTCGGAGCGCAAGTTCTACCAGAAAGTGACAGACCTGTATGCTACGGCGTTCGATTACGACAAGGATGCCAAGACGACCCGGCTGTTCTTCCAGACCGTCCAGAACAAGATGCACTATGCCGTGCATCGCCACACGGCGGCAGAGCTGATTTATGAGCGGGCCGATGCCAACAAGGAACACATGGGGCTTACCACTTGGGAGAATGCCCCGGACGGAAAAATCCTGAAAGCAGATGTGACGGTGGCCAAAAACTACCTGAGCAAAGAGGAAATGAACTATCTGGAGCGCATCGTGTCACTCTATCTGGATTATGCCGAATTGCAGGCAGAACGGAAAATCCCCATGAGCATGGAGGACTGGGCAAAGCGTCTGGACGGCTTTTTGGAGTTCAACGGCAACGAGCTGCTGACCGGTCCCGGAAAAATCAGCGCAGAACAGGCGAAGCTTCATGCGGAAACGGAATATGAGAAGTATCGTGTCGTGCAGGACCGTTTGTATGAGAGCGATTTTGATCGATTTATGATGTTGGAAGAGGAAGCAAACAGAAAGATTGAGTGATGTTTATGGAAATGACCGCTATAAACTTTGTATTAGAAGAAAATCGCTTAATAATATGGAGTGCCTTATGAAGGATTTTATTTCTGAAATCAAGAAAATTCCAACGGATGGACTTATTTATTGTCTTTCGGAAAAATCTATAGATATGTTTAGAAAAAATGAGTGTTTAATGCCTGTAACTATTCCAGTTATACACAATGGTCAGAGAAAGATTCTAACCGTCACATTGACTGCTTGGGATATTCTTGACATGGAGTTTCTATCTATAAAAGAAAGCAACGATTATCGTCGTTCCTCAAAAAAAGTCCCAGTTGAAGTTCTAGTCGACTTATATCGCGACTATGACAACGAGCGCTCTGCAAAAGAGGGGATTTTTCAAAATGTAGATGCCGATGGCGTATTTCGTACCCTGATGGGAATGACAGCTGAACAATTTGCATATGAAAATCTATATTGGCTATTTGAAAAATTCAGCCGTGATTATTATATTCTTTTTGCGGCGGAAAATTTTGAACATCGGTCTATAATTGATACTGACGCTATTGTGCGCGAGATTTTTGGAATTCCTGTCAATGATTATGTTTTAATTCTGGTAACTGTTTTTTGGTTGTGCTGTCAGCATCCGGATCCTTTGTCTGCTCCGGAAGAATTATACAGTAATGTGAACAGTACAGTCCTTACTGTTGAGAATCTTTCCAACTTTATTAAATATTATTCGTGCACCTATCAAAATTTGCGTACTTCTTCTCTAAAAAAGCAGCTCTTGTATTCAAAACCATTCATTAAAACCCAAAGGACGGGAGAATATTTTGCTTCAAGTATTTTTCCTGTGGCAATGCTGGTTGGAAATGGTCTTTATTGGCTTGTGCGCAATTATTACTGCAAGCAAGGAACACAAGTCTTTGTGAATACCTTCGGATGCCTTTTTGAGGATTATATAAAAGATATTGCCTCAAAATATTGTAAACCATCTGAATGGACTACACTGTCTACTGGTTCCCGAAAGTCAGCAGATTTCACATTCGATCTAGGAAGCTTAACGCTACTTGTAGAATCCAAATCTGCTCTGATTAGTCTTGATGTAAAGCAGCAGATTCCCAATTTACATAATGCCGATATTTTCTTTGAACGCACAATCTCAAAAGCGTATAAGCAATTAAATAGTAGTTATGTTCGATTATCAGTTTCGAGCAAGAATCCTATTATAAAAATTATTCTCTTGTATGACCAGTTTTCTAATTCGGCCATAGTAGAAGAAGCTGCGCACAAAATATTAGGTTCGGATTCTTCCTGTTTTATTATGACAATTCGTGAATTCGAGATACTTCTGTACCTTCACCAACATAATAAAGAAACGGAACAGCAGATTCTGGACGAGATTCTCAAGTCCAGCAGAGCAGAAAACTCTCGAAAAAATATTCCTGCCATCTATAAGGATCTCGCCATTGATAGTAATCCTCACTTTGAGGAAGAAATGGATTATTTTTCAAAGTTGATGAATAATTTTAAGGATGCCGCAAAATAATTCCATAACAAAACAACAGCCGCCCAGCGACCTTACGGTCTCGCTGGGCGGCTTATTTTTTGCGTTTCCAGAGCAAATATTCTTCGTAGCGGTGCATCTCGTTTTGTTCTTCTTCGGTCAGGCGCTGGCGCTGTTTGCGGGCCTCGTCTGAGGGGTCGATGTCGGTCAGCCCCAGCAGGTAATCGGCGGAGGTGCCGTAGAGCTTGCAGATGGCAAGCAACACATCGCTAGGCGGCGAATTGCGTCCCTGCTCCCAAGCGCTGACAGCCCAAACGGTAAGCCCTAGCTTATCCGCAAGGCTTTTTTGTGTGTCATGGTAGTTCTTTCGGATCTCTGCCAGTCGCTCTCCAAGCATTATCAATACCACCTTTCCTGTTACTAGTATAGGGAATTCTACTAGTTTTTGACGAAAGACGCACTTAAAATGCTGGACACGATGCAAACAAGTAGTTATAATGCTAGTATAAGGCGGAACTAGTACAAAAATACTACTTCCGCCGTAACGCTAAGGCAAAGCGAGGAAATCCCCGTTGGAACAACTGATCGACTTTCACGCACCGGAAGTGCAGGCGGTGCTGGATACACTTCTAAAAGACCGCTCCACCGGTAAAAACATCATCTGGGCCACCGACCCGCCGGAGGAACTGCAAACTGTGATGTACGAGCCGGTGACGGATAGATCGCAGATCACCACCCAGCAGCTCAGGCTGACCCACTACGAGGTGGTGCTGCCCCGGATGATGAAGCAGACCGACACCCAGCAGCAGCGCACCCGCAAAAAAGGCGAGGTGTTCAGCCCCGCATGGGTCTGCAACAAGATGAACAACGCACTGGATGCCGACTGGTTCCGTGGGCTGGGGGAAGGAGAGACCGCCGGGCAGTTCACGGTGGAGCTGCCCCAAGGCTGGCAGACGGTGGAAACGCCGGTGCAGTTTCCGGCTTGCGGGGGCAAGACCCCGGCATGGGTGCAGTATGTGCAGAGCCGCCGCTTTGAGGTGACCTGTGGCGAAGCCCCCTTTCTGGCGTCCCGGTACGATGCCGCCACCGGCGAGATGATCCCGGTGCCCCGGCGCATTGGCATTCTGGACCGCAAGCTGCGTGTAGTAAGCGAGAACGCCGCCACGGAGGAAGAATGGCTCAAGTTTGCCACCCATGCGGTGCAGTCCACCTACGGCTACGAGTATCAGGGTGATAATCTTTTGCTGGCGCGGGTCAACCTGCTGCTGACCTTTGCAGAGCATCTGCAAGCCCGCTGGCAGCGCAAACCCACAAAAGAGGAACTGCAGCCCATCGCCAACATCATCAGCTGGAACGTTTGGCAGATGGACGGCCTGCACCTGTCCGTGCCCGGCGGCAAGCCCCAGCCGGAGACAGAACAGCTCGACCTCTTTTCCATGTTCGGGGCGGCAGAGCCGCAGCCGCCCACGGTATCCTGTAAAGTGAAAAACTGGCGCAAGGGCAGCCATGGAACCGCCCAGAACTTTGAAACCATTCAGGAAGGGAGTACCAGCATGAAGTTTGATTATGCCATCGGAAACCCGCCGTATCAGGAAGTTGATGGAGGTTCAGGCGCAAGCGCAACGCCGGTATATAACAAATTCATTGAGGAAACAAAGACTTTGAATCCAACGGCAATGTCTTTTATCATTCCAGCAAAATGGTATTCTGGTGGTAAAGGGTTGGATAAATTTCGAGAGCAGATGTTAAACGACAAACGAATGGCGGTACTCGTTGACTATCCTAACTCGCTGGATGTTTTTCCGAATGTGGATGTTGCTGGTGGTGTATGCTATTTTGTGTGGGCTAAGTCACATGATGGAAAATGCTACTACATAAATTACCGAGATGGGGTTAAGACATCCGAATACCGTGATTTGAATGAGTTTTCGACATTTATTCGTTATCCAATCGCTGCCGAGATAGTTAAGAAGGTGCGTCTGAAAGGAGAGCAGACGCTTGATACGATAGTTTCCAGCCGAAAGCCGTTTGGTCTTGCTACAAATGTGAAACCGCTCAAAGCAGGAGATATTCAACTGAGATTTAATGGTGGGATAGGCCCATATAAAAGAAGTTTGATTTCTACGGGTATAGAAAATATAGACCGCTATAAAATCGTTATTTCATATTTGACGGCAGAACACGCAGGACAGCCCGACAAGAACGGACAATACCGCATTCTCTCGACAATGGAAAAGCAGCCGCCGAAAGTAGTTTGTTCAGAAACGTATCTCGTTGCAGGAGCATTTGACACAGAAGCTGAAGCAGATAACTATATGAGATACCTAAAGACACGATTTGTGCGGTTTTTGATTTCGATTTTGGCGATGACACAGCATATCAGCAAAGGTATGTTTGGTTTTGTTCCTGTTCAGGATTTTTCAAGAGCGTGGACAGATGAAGAACTGTTTTCAAAGTATAAACTAACTTCTGATGAAGTGGCATTCATACAAAGCATTATAAAGGAGATGGCATAATGGCTGGCATAACCCTGCGCACTGCCCGGCAGGTGGTGCCCATGATCTACGCCTATACCACCCCGGAAATTGCCCGGCACAACGGCTGGACAAAAATCGGCTACACCGAGCAATCGGTGGACAAACGCCTGAAACAGCAGACCCACACCGCCGATGTGCTGTTCCACGAGGAGTGGCGGGGCAATGCCGTCTACGATGACGGCAGCGGCGAGGTGTTCACCGACCACGATTTCCACGCCTACCTCCGCAAGCTGAACGTGGAGAATGACCGCAAAAACGAGTGGTTCCATCTGGATGGGCAGCAGTCCCGGCGGTATTTTCAGGATTTCCGCATGAACCGGGGCCGCGTGCAGCTGGATGCCGCCATCGCCTACACCCTGCGGGAAGAACAGGCAAGGGCTGTCCGCGACACCAAGACCTATTATCAGAGCCACCCCGGCGGGGAATACCTCTGGAACGCCAAGCCCCGCTTTGGCAAGACCCTTTCCGTCTACGACTTCTGCAAGCAGGTCGATGCACAGACGGTGCTCATCGTCACCAACCGCCCCGCCATCGCCAACAGCTGGTACAGCGACTATGTGCGCTTTCTGGGCAGGGAGTCCGGCTATCTGTTCGTCAGCCATGTGGATGCCCTTGCCGGGCAGCCCCATGTGCTGGACGAGCAGGGCTATCTGGATGCCGCCGCACAGGGCGAGGAACTGTATAAGCGCATTGAGTTCGTCAGCTTGCAGGACATGAAAGGCTCCAAGTATTTCGGCGGCGAGTACGACAAGCTGCGCCACCTGACCGAGCTGAACTGGGATGTGCTGGTCATCGACGAAGCCCACGAGGGCGTGGACACCTACAAGACCGACCTTGCCTTTGACCGCATCCGCCGCAGGTTCACGCTGCACCTGTCCGGCACGCCCTTCAAGGCACTGGCGAACGACAAGTTTGCCGGGGATGCCATCTTTAACTGGACCTATGCGGACGAGCAGGCCGCCAAACGGAACTGGCAAGGCGCACCGGGGCAACAGAACCCCTACGCCAACCTCCCCATGCTCAACCTCTACACCTACCAGATGTCCGAGATCATCCGGGACGAGATCCAACAGGGGGTGGAGATCGACGGCGAAACGCAGGAATTTGCCTTTGACCTGAACGAGTTCTTTAAGGTAAAGCCCAGCGGCAGCTTTGAGCACGACGCCGAGGTGGACCGCTTTCTGGATGCCATGACCACCCAGAACAAATTTCCGTTCTCCACCCCGGAACTGCGTGCCGAACTGAAGCACACCTTCTGGCTGCTGAACCGGGTGGACAGTGCCAGAGTACTGGCAAAAAAGTTGCAGGCGCACCCGGTATTCCGGGACTATGAGGTGATCCTTGCCGCCGGTGACGGCAAGCTGGATGACACGGACGAGAACCAGAAGAGCTTTGACCGGGTAAAAGCTGCCATCGCCCACCACGAAAAGACCATCACCCTGTCGGTGGGGCAGCTCACCACCGGTGTCACCATCCCGGAGTGGTCGGCGGTGCTCATGCTCTCCAACCTGAAAAGCCCGGCGCTGTATATGCAGGCGGCGTTCCGTGCCCAGAACCCCTGCCTTTTCCACGAAAACGGCACCTTCCGCCGCAAAGAGAACGCCTATGTGTTCGATTTTGACCCTGCCCGCACCCTGCTGATCTACGAGCAGTTCGCCAACGACCTTTCACAGGACACTGCCAGCGGCAAGGGCGACACCGAGGAGCGCAAGGCGCACATCCAGAATCTGCTCAACTTCTTCCCGGTCATCGGCGAGGACGAGGAAGGGGAGATGATCCCGCTGGATGCAGAAAAAGTCCTCAGCATCCCCCGCAAAATCAAGTCCAAGGAAGTGGTGCGGATGGGCTTCCAGAGCAACTTCCTGTTTCAGAACATTTCCAACGTGTTCAGTGCCCCGCAGGAGGTGCTGGATATTCTGCAAAACTTCCAGCCCATCAGCGAAGCCAAGGCAAAGCCCATCCAGATCACCCCGGACACCGGTGCAGACCTCTCCCTGAACGACAAGGGCGAGGTGGATTTGGACGAGGGCTACGTCATCGGCAAGGCAGCGGATGTGTTCGGGGCGAAGATCTACGAAAGTACCCCTGCGCTGGACACCGCCCTGCAAGACCTGACCGATGCCCCTGCTCCTGCCAAAGAAGAGCATCTGGAACCCCTGAAAAAGAGCATCACCAAGGAAATCATCACTCCTATGGTGGAGCAGGCAAAGCAGGAGTATGGGCGCGACCTGAAGCTGTCCGACCAGAAGCGGTTTGAGAGCGCCGCCAAAGCCAAGATGGACGTGGCGGTGAACAAGGTGGTGGACAACTACCGCATCGACCAGAGCCAGCTGGAGACCCAGCGCACCCAGCAGCTGCAAAGCTGCACCACCGCCCAGCAGCGCCAGCAGGTGAACCGGGAGTTTGACGCAAAGCAGCAGCAGAGCACCGCCGCCCTGATGGAGACGCTGCAATCCACCATCCAGCAGACGGCGCAGGAAATGCAGCAGACCATCGTGCGCACCGTGGAGACCAACCAGAAGGAGCAGGAGAAAAAGGGCTACGAGGACACCGTCCGTGACCATCTGCGGGGCTTCTCCCGCACCATCCCGTCTTTCCTCATGGCCTATGGTGACGAGACCGTGACGCTGGCAAACTTTGACCGGATCATCCCGGACAAGGTCTTTCAGGAGGTCACCAGCATCACGCTGGAACAGTTCCGCTTTCTGCGGGACGGCGGGCCGTACATCAACCAAGCCACCGGACAGGAGGAGCACTTTGCAGGCCACCTGTTCGACCCGGTGGTGTTTGACGATTCGGTGAAGGAATTCCTGAACCTGAAGGTCAAGCTGGCGGATTACTTTGACGAGAGCCGCACCGAGGATATCTTCGACTACATCCCGCCCCAGAAAACCAACCAGATCTTTACCCCCAAGTGGGTGGTGAAAAAGATGGTGGACCTGCTGGAACAGGAAAACCCCGGTTGCTTCGATGACCCCGGCAAGACCTTCCTGGACCCCTACATGAAGTCCGGCCTGTACATTACGGAAATCGTCAAGCGCCTTTACCGCAGCGAGAAGATGCGGCAAGCCTTCCCGGGCGATAACGCCCGGCTGGAACATATCTTTGCCAAACAGGTCTATGGGCTGGCCCCGACCGAGATCATCTACCGCATTGCCATCAGCTACATTCTGGGCTTTGCAAAGGGTCACGGCATCACTGCCCACCATATCCGTCAGGCGGATACGCTGGAATTTGCCAAGGCGGGCACCATGGAAAGGAAACTGGATAAGATTTTCAGAGATTGAGAAAACAGAATACAGCATAAAACCAAAGGCGGCTGTCTGCATGGGTGCAGATGGCCGCCTTTTTGTGCTATGCCTGTTACAAAAATGAAAGCTGTTGAACGTCAGGCAAATCGTTTTCAGGCGTAGTGTGTAAGAGAAAATCCTGATTTCTATGCAAGGATGTACAGGTGTGACCTATACCCATCGGATGCAGTTTGAGGGTTTGAGCGTTCGCAACAAATATTTTGCAATACGAAAGTCGTCGTTGTATATACGACGGCATTGCCAGTAACTATATCATTTGTTTTTTGACCGTCACTGAATTGAGCCAAATATATCCTCTAAACTTTCTTTTATCGATTCATACACATAATCGGATAGCGGATTGTTTTCACAAGTTCTCCTTGATGTAATAACAAATGTAAAACCTGTCATTGTAGTCGATAGCCGCTTCGCAGTCCGCCCTTGTTTTGTATAGCTTTCCTGGATGTCCTGCATGATTTGCCGATGGTCAGAGAATGCTTTCTCCTCTACTTCTTGAATCATCGGATGCGGGATTTCATTCGTAGAAGACGCAATATAATAATATTGAATTGTCGGCTCCGACATAAAATCACGCGGGTTCGCTTTCTCCTTATGATTCACTTCAACCACTACCTGATAAGGGGCATCATTGTATCTTCGGAAATATTTTTCTAGTGCTGGGAAATTATAGTTAACCATGCTCAGATAACTGATTTCGTGATAATAGAAAAACAGGGCGATGCGTTGTTCTTTTTGCTTTTTCGAATACAAGTCCCAAGTAAAGCAGCCCCCTTCCTTCGGTAGTTCGACATCCGGGCCAGGAAGAACACACTCTGACCAAATCGCATTCTCCCAATTTAAATCATGCAATATCTTTTGGAGTGGAAACATTTCTACGCCATCGTAATTATATCCTTCTACATAAGGATCTTTTTCAAGTACCTCATCGACCATTTCGTCAATAGTTCTTTGCATTTGGAGCAAATCGTCAACATTTTTAATCTTCTTTATCCTTTGTTTGCAAGAAGAAACTCGTTCACACAGTAAATATTTATCCTCTATCAGTTTTTTCTTCTCAATTAAGTCTTTAAGCCCGGCTTTTATTAAATTGATAGCAATTTTACGGCCACTGTCATCGCCAAATCCAGATAGTCTCAAATTCGTACCATGACTAACGATACTACGTCTTTGAGAAAATGCCTTTTCTTCAAACGCTCTATGGTACTCTTCCAGTTGCTTCTCATTAATACACTGAACATCACTTTCGTCTTCCGAAACCAGGTCAAACCAATAGCTTAGCCACTTTTGGTCATCTGATAAGCTCCCCCAAATAGCAACCTTTTGCCTCTTTTCCGTTGCAAATCGCTCTGGTACATAAAATGGCTCGAACAGCATTTTTATTGGGCAAAAATATTTATCCAAAATGAATCGATATGTCTTAAGTATTTGTGTTAACAGTCGACTTGGAACATTGGCGCTGTCTGCTCCACTTACATCACTTTTAGCATCAACACATTCGACGTACAACGGTAAATTATACTCCATTACAAAATCCAGAAATTCATCTTGCTCTTGCTGATTCTTAAAAATTCCTCCCGCAAAAATAAAGACTTCTTTCCATTCTTCCTTTTCAACCAACTTCAGATACAGTTCCTTGTTGCCGGATAAAGGGAGGTTATGAACTAAATAGTATGCAGTGCAATATTCTTTGAGCAGCTTGTGTACAAAAAACACTTTCCCTTCGATTTTAAATAGTCCAGATTCAATAAAGGAACCTATCACACTCATTTTGTTTTCAGGAATTATTTCAGAAAGTTTCTGGTCGAATTCCATATAGCTATAACACGGCTGAGAAAAAGATTGATATGCCATCTGTCCTAAAATATTTTGTGCGTCATGGTAGGTAATTGGAGTGTTCCCTGAATAGCCCTCCTGCCGGGACATATTTCCATATAATTTTTGGAACAGTTCCTCGAACAAGCTGCTCCGGTTAAATATGGTTCGATTAGTGTTTTGCTTTAATATGGCTTTTCCAATTGACAAAAAGTACGGATTTGAGAAGAGGGCATAATATTGCCGTGGAATATTTACAAAAATCCCCTCATTTCTCAGTTCTTGCTGAACTGTTTGTTCGCTCAATGCAGTAAGGAAATACTCCTTTTTTGCGCCCAATTTTCCATTATAACGGTTAAAACGCGCTGTAACAAAGAAATAATTGTTGCGATACTGTGCGGTAAAATTACTGAATTCTGCATAGAATTTTTTTGGTCGATTTCCTGCGCAATATCATCAACTCCATCGAAAATTAAAACACACTTTCCCTCTTTGAGCATTTCTTCAATAAACTCATCTGCTCTTCCATCACAAAAATAATTGATTTTATACTTTATACCACCTATAATATCAGAATAAAGCAGTCCATATTCTTGCAGAGGAATAAATATCGGAATCAGTGTATGCATGTTCTCGTTTGTGCACGCTTTCTGAAGCAACGTGACAGATTCATACGTTTTTCCATAACCTGCTTCTCCTAAAACGAGGACACTTTTTTCTCTAAGTAGTACATCTAGAGCATTCAATTGAACGTCTTGATCATCTTTTGAGTAAATTTTACGCTCCAAATATTCATCTGCTGAATACTGCGGATATAGGCACAATAAATATTTTCGATACTCGTCAAATAAAAACCGTGTAGAGGTGTGATTTTGTCTGCCAACCAATGTATCTACTTTTCCATCGATTTGTTCAAGCTTGCTTTTAATATCCTGTAACTCATAGGATAATCCCTGTGCAAGTTCCTTAACTGCATTACAAACAACTCTCGTTTCAGCATTATCCGATTTATTCAAAGCTCGATAAATCGCCTCGAAATATCTTTGTAGGATAACGCTGATTTCATAATAATGCGAACTGTGTTGAGGATAATTTTCAACAAACAAATGCATATAATAGTTTATTGTTTGAGACTTGGATTTATAGTTGAACACTGATTCATCGCAACAATTATGGATGATGTTGCAAATCACATCATGCTCTACGAGAAAATGATCCCAATCATTATAAAAAGTTTCATTTCCATACATTAAGAGTATTTCATTAGAGATTTCCTTCTTGAGCTTTCTTTTGATGCAGCAAAGTTTGATTTTTCCCGTCAATCCAGAAAAAGCATCTTTACAGCGTTCTTCCAATAACTCTATAATTTTTGATACCACTGGATTTTCCATAGATACACCTCATTTGGCTGTGAGTAAGCTGTAATTAAAAACAGCCGTATGAGTATGTGCTCATACGGCCACTTTAGCGGTACAAAGTTATACTGTCTTTTGATTATACTGCAATTTGTCAAAAATTACAATGTATAGTCAAATTATATCGAAAGCGACCAAACTGCGCGAAAAATCAATCACTGCTAAAAAGCACGCTCTCTGCACCGAATGCTGCGCAGCTGGGTATGATAGATGCCCAGCTGCGTATCCAGCTCCTGTGCCGCATTTTCATAGTGATGCACCAGAATGTAGTCTGCTTCCTTGATTTCCCCTGATACCTGTTGTGACAGAAGCTGCGCACAGGTGCAGTCAGTGTAAACGCCCAAATGTGCAAACAAATCGTCGCACGGTCGTACTGCGTCAGGTCAATGCTCGCAGGTTCAATGGGCACCGCCCAACGATGTATCCCTTGACGTCCGTGCCACCAAAAGTCCAGTGTTTCCGCCGTATGCTCTGGAAAGCAGAGTTTATAGAGTTCATCATCTGTTCTCATTGCTTCTTCTATCACCTGCTCATACTACGGAGTCTCCTAGAGGGCTTTCCAAATTTCAAAATCATTTTGTAAACTAGACCGTCAATTTTGACTTGAAACTGGCTGCTATTTCTCGGCATAGATAATTTTTGGGTTTGCACATCATATCAAACAGGGCAAGCTGTCTTGTTTTCGCTCTTTTTACCAAAGCTTCCCTCGATTTTTCTTGCAAACCGCCGAAAGTATCGTATTCTCAAAACTTTTTGTTGACACGGCTCGTTTTTTGTGGTAGTCTATCCCAACAATTTAATATAACATATTTACTTAGAGTTCTAGCTCGGCTCCCAAAGGAGCCGGAGCAAGTTTTTAACTTTCTTATCGCTACATAACGAACCCGAACCAAGGCCATCCCGGAAGGGAGGGTCAGGTTTCGGTTGTTGTGTGGCGATTTTTTATTGCCAGATCCAGCACCGCACCTTGAAAACCGCATGACCGTCTGCATGGGATACCCGGCGATGACCCTGAGAAGGAGAGCCAGAAAACGCCGCCGGAAGGGGGCAGGAAATCCATGCAGGGAGAACGGCACATCCAACCTCATGTGTTCAAAATGAGCACATGAGGTTATTCTCTCTAGTTTGTATCCGTGTGGACAAATTGTCTACATGGATACTGTTCGTGTTACGTTTGACCTCGACTTGACATTTTGTCAAGCCACGGTGAAATCCGATAAGTGCTGCTTTTCAGTACTTACCAAATGACCGTAACACGGTCGCTCTGTGGTGGGTTACGAAAACAGTAACTCACCACTTGGAAGTGGTAAATGGACAAAATGTCAACTTACCACTCAGCCATAACAGAGAATGCTTGGTTGGTGGTCATTTTGACCATCAACCAAATAATCGCAACGCTTTATTGTGTGAAAGTGGCTGTTACCATTTTGATAACCGCCACGCATCCGTAACATTTGGGCAAATAATGCTTTTCATTATCCACCACACACCCGTAACAGCCAAAGGAGGATGCCTATGACAGCAGAACAATGGGAACGCGAAATTCAGGACACCCTGATGGAATATTTCATTGATGGCGACCCCAGTGTACGCAGAATCCAATGTGAATACTGCCGCAAGGTCATCTACACCCAGACCCGAAACCGCAAATATTGCAGTTTCCAAACCTGCGGTCACAAGATGCTGAATCTGCGGAAAAGCCTTAAAAAGCGTGCCGAACGTGGAATGTACACCTGCGCTTGCTGCGGGGAGCAGTTCTTACCGATTCGGGCAGATGCCAGATATTGCAGCAATGCCTGTCGGCAGAAAGATTACCGCCATCGTAAAACAGCTGCACACACTTCTCTTTGAGGAACTTGATAAAGTTTGTCAAGTTCCTTATCGGTGCTGCTTTTATTTAGTAAAGTGGCACTTCCCATTTTGGAAAGTACCAAAATACCGTAACTCTTAATCGCTCACTCCCAAATCCCCAAAGTGGGAATTTGGGCTGTCATCTGAAATCAGGTTACGCTTTCCGTAACTTGATTTGTAACACCTGCCGAATCAAGTTCCCACTTTGGGAACTTGATTGTAGCCGTATCAAAATCAGGTTGTCAAAATGATAACTTGATTTCATCTGCAACGAAGCCACCGGAGTTATCATTTTGAGAACTTCGGTTTTATCTGTTACGCATCGCGCCCACTCCGTAAAAATCAGGTTGCCAAAAAGACAACCTGATTCCATCTGTAACGCATCAAGGTCGTTGAAAATCAGGTGCCGCACCCGGCACTTGATTTTACCCGTAACGGAATCAGTTGGTCATTTTGGCCAACTGAAAAAGCCGGACGAGCTGCGGGCAGGGATTCGCAAATCTTTGACCGCCAGCTTGCCAAAATCAACGGGCCAAAATGGCCCGTTGAAGGGAGTCAAGGGGGAACGCCTTGCCCAGTGATATGATGCAGTGCGTCATATCCTACTGGGTATTATCTGGCGCAAAAGGGCGGCAGATTTAGCAGCTCCGCTGCTGCGTTCTCCCCACCAAGCTGTTGAAACGGAGGGATGTCTATCTGAAATTAACACGACACAACGGACGAGCCGGAGCCCACGGCACCTATAACCCCAAGCACAATGACCGGAGTTTCAACCTTGCCAACAGTGAGCACATCGACCCAGAACGAGCCAAGGGCAACATCTATTGGGACTGTTTCCACGGTTTCCGTTCGGCTCTCGCTCCACCCGATCCGGACGATCTGGCGGCGACCTTCTCGGATGTAGAACGGCAATTCTACGAAAGCCGCTATACGGTCTTCATCGAAAGTCAGAACGAGCGCAACGCCAAGATCCGGCACACGGAACGCAACCGCTCTATTCCCGACCTGTTGTCCAGCCGCAAGACCTGCCCGGAAGAAACCATCTATCAGCTGGGAACGCTGGATGAACACGCTTCCGCAGAGGACTTGCTGAACATCGTCACAGAGTTTATTGACGAGTTCAAGGCCAAGTATGGCACCCACGTTCATGTGTTGGACTGGGCGCTGCATCTGGACGAAAGCACACCCCACATCCATGAGCGTCATGTGTTCGACTGCGAGAACAAGTATGGTGAGGTGGCTCCCCAGCAGGAAAAGGCGCTGGAGGGATTGGGCTTCGACTTGCCCGACCCGGATAAACCTCTTAGCCGCCGGAATAACCGTAAAATCACCTTCGATGCCGCCTGCCGGAAAATGCTGCTTGAGATTGCAAAACGGCACGGGCTGGAACTGGAGGAAGAAGCAGAATACGGCAACCGCAAATATCTGGAAAAGCAGGACTTCATCCTTGCCAAGCAAAAGGAACAGCTTGCCGCCCAGCAAAATAAGCTGGACGAGTTGACCCTGAAAGTTTCGGACATGGAGACCCTGCTGGAAGATGTTTCGGCTGCGGCCTATGACAAGGCGGTGGAAGTCGTGACGGACGTGGTACGCACCGAGACCCGCAAGGAAGATATGCGGATGATCGAGGACACGAAGAAATGGGTGCTGTCCCCGGAACGCAAGGCTCCGCAGGCCACGAGAGAATACGCCGCTCATCGTTTAGACGATGTGTTGAACAAATTCCTCAAGACCATGCAGACCACCGCCGCCCGCCTGCAGGAGAAACTCCTGAAGCCGGAAGTCCGGCAGAAGGGCAAGGAGCAGGTCAAGGAGAAAGCACGGGATTCCGTTCTGCAACTGCTGAGCCGATTACAGGCAGAACAGACACAGCGGAATCCATCTGCACCGCCTACCGCCGAGAAGTCAAAAAATCGTTTTCAATAATAGTACGAGGTGATGTTTATTGAACAAAGAAGTCAACGAAGAACGTACTCCCAGAACCATTGAAGATGTGAAGGAAATGCTGACCAAGCACTCCAACGGCGAAATCCAGCGGACGATTCAAAACTGCATCACGATTTTGCAGAACGACCATGTGCTTGCCGATGCCATCCGGCTGAACTTGTTGAGTGAACGCATCGACATTGTAAAGCCTGTGGGCTGGCCCCGCTCCGGCAAGACGCTGAACGACACCGACATGAAGTATATCCTGCGGAGAATGGAGAAATACGGCATCTCCGGCGAAAAGAAAATTGAATCGGCCATCCGCATCGTTGCAAACGAGAACCGCTACCATCCCATCCGGGACTACCTGAACGGCCTGCAATGGGACGGCACGGAACGGATTGCCCACGTCCTACACCATTTCCTCGGTGCTGCGGAGGACGAGTACACTTGCGAAGCTATGAAAATCTTCCTGCTGGGGGCCATCAAGCGGGTGTTCCAGCCGGGATGCAAATTTGAGACCATGCTCTGTCTGGTGGGTGGGCAGGGTGCTGGAAAATCTACCTTCTTCCGGCTGCTGGCAGTCAAGGACGAGTGGTTCTCGGATGACCTGCGGCGGCTGGACGATGACAACGTGTTCCGAAAGCTGCAAGGGCACTGGATCATCGAAATGTCGGAGATGATCGCCACAGCTAACGCCAAGAGCATCGAGGAGATCAAGAGTTTTCTCAGCAAGCAGAAGGAGACCTATAAAATCCCCTACGAGACCCATCCTGCCGACCGTCTGCGCCAGTGCGTTTTTGCTGGCACTACCAACCGGCAGGATTTTTTGCCCCGTGACCGCACAGGCAACCGCCGCTTTATTCCCATCCCGGTGGATGCTGAACTGGCCGAGGTGCACATTCTGGACAACGAGGAGGAATCCCGTGCCTATATCGACCAGCTCTGGGCAGAAGCTATGACTATCTACAACAGCGGCAGCTACAAGCTGGCGTTCAGCCCCGCCATGCAGGAAACCCTGCAAGCCCACCAGCAGGATTTCATGCAGGAGGATGCACAGGCTGGCATGATCTACGCCTTTCTGGAGGACTACACGGGTGACCGGGTGTGCTCTAAGCAGCTTTACGCAGAAGCGCTGGGCAACACGAACATCCCGGCAGAGTGGGAGACCCGTGCGATCTGCGAGATCATGAACACAGGAATTTTGCGAGGCGATATCCAAGGCTGGCAGGCGCACAAGACCGCCAAGCGCTACCCGAAGTACGGCGTTCAGAAAGGCTGGGAGCGCGTAACCAGCCCCGAAACCGGGGCTGAAAATTTCTCCGAAATAACGGATGCGGAAGCCAAGCAGCTGGGCTTTCCCTTTTGATGAACAGCGGTTACACGGTTGGTTACAGATTCGGTTACACCTCAGTTACGGCGTAAAAGCCGCATGACTGCTGCGTTTTCCTCTTTCTGTAACCATGTAACCTTAAAAAGATAAGAAAAAGTATAAAGCCCACCGGATGCCCTGTGTGCAGAAAAAGAGAATTTTCCTGCCCGGTTACAGGCGTTCGGTTACAAGGATATGGAGGTCTGCCTATGAAGGATGTCCCGATTTGGGAAAAGAGCAATCTGACGCTGGAAGAAGCCGCAGCGTATTCCGGCATTGGCATCAACAAACTTCGCACTCTGTCGGACGGCGAGCACTGTCAATTCGTTTTATGGATCGGCTCAAAACGGCTCATCAAACGCCGCAGGCTGGACGAATATCTCGATAAAGCCTACTCCATCTAAAATCGGACGTGCCAAGTGAGCCTTGATGTGGTATACTGAGGGTGTCATATCAAGGCTCTTTCCATTCAGGAAAGGAGTTTGACGATGTCAAGAAGAAAAGACAATAAAGGACGTGTTCTTCGGACAGGAGAGAGCCAGCGAAAAGACCTGATCTATCAATATCGCTACACGGATGCTTTGGGAAACCGAAAATGTATCTATGCGTCGGATCTTAAAACCTTGCGTGAAAAAGAGGATGAACTGCAGAGAAGCCTTGAAGACGGTCTCAACTATGCAGGCGGCGAAATTACGGTATACGAACTGCTGCAACGCTATCTTTCGCTGAAGTGCGGTGTCCGCTATAACACGAAGGTCGGGTACGGCTTTGTGATGAACATCGTACAAAAAGAACCATTCGGGGCACGAAAGATCCGTGATATCAAGGTGTCGGATGCTCAGCGTTGGATGATCAAGCTGCAAAAGGAAGGAAAGGGGTACAGCACCCTGACCAGCATCCGGGGCGTAGTAAAGCCGGCCTTCCAGATGGCCTATAACGAGGAAGTTGTGCGGCGTAACCCGTTTGACTTCAAGCTGACGGATGTGGTGGTCAACGATTCACAGAAGCGCATCTCGCTGACCGAGAATCAGCAGAAGGTGTGGATGAATTTCATCCGAGAGGACAAGAATTACGCCAAGTACTACGACGAATTTGTGGTGCTGCTGGGAACCGGAATGCGTGTCAGCGAATTCTGTGGTCTGACTATGCAGGATCTGGATTTTCAAAATCGCAGGATCCGTGTGGACCATCAGCTGATCCGGGAGAGTGGCGGCAAATACTACGTTGAGAAAACCAAGACGGAGTGTGGCCGCCGGTTTATCCCGATGACGGAGGAGGTATTCCAGAGCTTGCAGAACCTGCTTGCAAACCGCAAACGGCTGAAGAATGAGGTCATCATTGATGGTTACAGTGGGTTTCTGTTGCTGGATAAAAACGATCACCCGAAGGTGGCATTGCACATCGAGAACGAGATGCGTTGGGCGATGAAAAAGTATCGCAAGCTGTACCCGGATGCACCGCTGCCGCACATCACGCCTCATGTGTTCCGGCATACCTTCTGCACCAACATGGCAAATGCGGGAATGGATATCAAGGCGTTGCAGTATGTGATGGGGCACTCCGATGCAAGCATCACGCTGAATGTCTACACCCACGCAAGCTATGACCACGCTGCGGAACAGATGGCGAAACTGGTCGATTTTCCGGGGTCGTCTGACCGGCAGGAGCGAAAGATGTCAGGTTGATATAGCACGGTTTGGTACACCATTACTACACCATTTTGCTGAAAAGTTGTGGAGAGCAGCGTAGAGATGCGTGAAAAGCACACAGAATCAACATTGAAAAATAATGCGGTGTATCGTATTATAAAGACTTGTGGAGGGATGTGTAAGGAATGACAAAGATAATTTTTTTGTGCCACGGCAATATCTGCCGCAGCCCGATGGCAGAATTTGTGATGAAGGACTTAGTGGAAAAGGCCGGGCTTTCCGGGCAGTTTGAAATTGCCTCGGCGGCCACAAGCACCGAGGAGATCGGCAACCCGGTCTATCCGCCTGCCCGGCGCAAGCTGGCAGAGCACGGCATCTCCTGCGCAGGCAAGACCGCCCGGCAGATGACCCGGCGGGATTACGAAACCTACAATTATCTCATCGCCATGGATCACAACAACCTGTGGAACATGGCGCGGTTTGTGGGCAGCGACCCGGAGCACAAGGTCTCGCTGCTGATGGACCACACCCGCCGCCCCGGCGACGTGGCAGACCCGTGGTACACCGGGGATTTTGAGGCCACATGGCGGGATGTGCTGGAGGGCTGCACCGCCCTGCTGGAAGAGCTGCGATAAAAGGGGAAGGCTATGACGGAACGTTATTGCGAAGGTGAACGGTTTACCGGCCTGTCGTTTGCCGGAGAAGTCTTTGAAAGCTGCGATTTTGCGGGCTGCGTATTTGTGGACTGCTCCTTTTCAAAATGCGAGCTGAACCACACCACGCTGAACGAGTGCCGGTTTGTGCGGTGCGAGATCACCGGGCTGCGGAGCGTGTCCTCCTCGGTGCAGTCGCTGGATTTTGAGGACTGCCGCTTGCAGGAGATCGAGTGGGCACCGCTGCTGTCCAATGGTGCATTCCCGGATCCCATCCACACCCTGAAGGATTGCAGTCTGAAATACAACACCTTTACCGAAATGAACTTCAACCGCTTTGATTTTTCAAACGGCAACGAGATCGTGGGCTCCATGTTTGCCAAGTGCGAGATGCAGCTGGCAAGCTTCAAGGGCACAGAGCTGCACGAAACGGAGTTCTACCAGTGCAATCTGCGCAAAGCGGATTTCCGGGATGCCACGGGTTATAAGGTGGATATTCTGGGCAGCCGCCTGAAGGACGCCAAGTTCTCGCTGCCGGAGGCGGTGAATCTGCTGGCAGACCTGAAGATCAAGCTGTCCTGAACAGGGGCGATGGGCAACAGCCGCACTGCTGTCAAGCGGAAGTTGCAGAATCCGGAAGGCAAGTAAGGAATCATAAGATAAACGGAAAGGGAGCTCTGCCCGGACATTTGTCCGTGACAGAACTCCTTTTTGCTTTATATTTCACGAAAACCGACCTGAATACCGATAAGGATAAGACAGAAAAATACCTTGCCCTTGTCCGCTGCTTTCGGCAGAACGACAGAAATTTTCTTTAAAATTTGTGCAATTTTCAACGGAAGCAAAGTGACCGACGGTCAACACTTTATTATTATAACACGGTAAAGGCTTTTTGCGGCTTCTTCTGCCGGAAATATATCCTAAAAGCTGTTCGCGCTTTAGTCATACTCATTTGACAGGAGCTGCTTTTTCCGGTATCCTGTCCGTATCGCAAGGACGGCGGGCAGAAAATACCCGCCTTTTTTCGTTTATTCTGTATTTGTGGGGAGGACAATCTATGGCAACCATGAAAGATATCATCCAGAGTCCGCTGCTGCTGGCGCTGGTCATCGGCGGTCTTTTGTACATTTCCGCATTCTCGCTGGTCTACTTAAAAAAGGCTTACGACCACTGTCTGGAGCTGGGCATCACCCGCAAGGAACTGAGCAATGTGATCAAATCCAGCCTGATATTTTCCGTCGTGCCCAGCCTTTCCATCGTGGTAGGTCTGTTCGTGCTCATTGCGGTGCTGGGCAGCGTGTGGGCATGGTGGCGGCTGTCGGTCATCGGTTCGCTCTCTTATGAAACCATGATCTCCAGTTCCATTGCACAGGTGCTGGGCTACGCGTCCTCCGCTGAAATGCTGGAAAGTGCCACCGGACGGCAGTTCGGCGTGGTGATGATCCTGATGAGCGTGGGTATGCTGAGCGGCTTTTTGATCCTACTGCCCCTTGGCAAAAAGCTGTGCAAAAGCGTGGATCGCTCTGCAGCCGAAAGCGGCGGCAGCACTTGGAAAAACGTGCTGTCCGGTGTGTTTATGCTGGTGATGTTCTCGGTGTACATTCCCATTCTGCTGTTCACCGATAATGTGCAGGCTGCCGTTATGATCACCGGCCTTGTGATCGCCATTGGTGTGGGCGTGCTGGCAAAGCGCCCGGGTCTTGCATGGCTCAATAACTTTGTAATGGCGTTCTCCATGCTGGGCGGCCTGATCTCTTCGCTGGCATGGGTACGGATCTTCGGTTAAGGGGAGGAAAACAGACATGAGCAAAGCAAAGACTGAGACCAAAATGGACTCCTTCCAGAGCTGGGCGCACCGCTGGGGCCGTGTGGGCACCCTGATCGCCCTCATTTACATGGTGGCGCTGCCCTTTGTGGTGCTGGCTGCCTACGACAGCATCCCGTCTCTGGGCGAAGTGTTCAACGTGAACACCTTTTCCATCCTACTCATCTACATTCCGGTGGGCTTTTCGGAGGCAC
This sequence comes from uncultured Faecalibacterium sp., assembly GCA_934524985.1. Lineage (GTDB taxonomy): Bacteria > Bacillota > Clostridia > Oscillospirales > Ruminococcaceae > Faecalibacterium. The sequence goes on from CAKSYT010000003.1 coordinate 40,529, forward strand.
TGAGCTACACCCCCATTCTGGGATGCTCGGCTTATCTGGCTTTCATCACCGGCAATATCATGAACCTGAAGCTCCCGGTGGCGGCAAACGCCATGAACCTGACCAAGAAGCAGCCCAACACCCCGGAGGGTGAGGCCATTGCCTCGGTGGCTGTTGCGGTTTCCTCCCTGATGACCGTTGCCATTCTGACGCTGGCAGCGGTGTGTGCCTCCTTCATCAGCCCGGTGTTCGAGCTGCCCGCCGTCAAGACGGCTTCCGGCTACCTGCTGCCGGCTCTGTTCGGCTCCATGGCGCTGGGTCTGTTCGCCAGCTCGTCCAGCGGCAGAAAGGTGGTCAAGGGCGGCATCAAGGGCGTGCTGCCGGTGCTCATCATCATGACGGTGGTCTCCCTTGCCGCACGCCTTGCGGGCTACGGTTCCGTGCTGGGCGGACTTGTGGGCATCTTTATCATCGTGATGTTGCCCATCGGCATCCTGACCTCCTATGTGCTGTGGAAGAAGGGCAAGATCCAAGTGGTGGATAAGGAGCAGAAGTAAAATAAAGCAGCCTGAACGGTCTGGACTCTGTATGGTACAGGGTTCAGGCCGTTTTGCTGTAATTTGGTTTGTCGGTTGTTGTAATAGCTGTGCCATATTGCCGCCTGAAACGTTCTGATTTCCGGCAGCGGGAAATAGACTGGAATGACGCACAGTACAACCAAGCAAACCGAAAAGGGGGAGCCTATGGCAAAAACTTCTTTTATCCTGTACGAGAAATTTCGTTCCGAGACAAACCAGCAGCGCAAAGAACGTTTCGAGCAGGAATTTGAACGATACATTGTTGATATGCTGTCTGCTGCCGATTTGTCAAAAGCCTGCGTCTGACAGGCTGTCCTTGCAACGGTGCAGCGCATGAAAGCCGCGATTTATTGCCGCCTGAGCAAAGAGGACGAAACCAAAACCGGCGAATCGGAAAGCATCCAGAACCAGAAGTCTATGCTGATCCAGTACGCCATAGAGCAGGGATTTGAACTCTACCAGATCTATTCCGATGAGGATTACTCCGGTATCGACCGGAACCGTCCGGCGTTCAATGCCATGATCCGGGCTGCCAGCGAACATAAGTTTGATGTGGTGCTGGCAAAGACCCAGTCCCGTTTTACCCGTGATATGGAGCTGGTGGAAAAATACCTCCACGGGAAGTTTATTGAGTGGGGCATCCGGTTCATCGCTGTGGTGGATCATGTGGATACCGGCGATACGGCGAACAAAAAGTCCCGGCAGATCAATGGGCTGATCAACGAGTGGTATCTGGAGGATCTGTCTGCCAATGTCCGCTCGGTGCTGGACCACAAGCGGAAGGAGGGGCAGTATATCGCCTCCTTTGCGCTGTATGGTTACCAGAAAGACCCGGCGGTGAAGGGGAGGCTCCAGATCGACCCGGAGGCAGCGGAGGTGGTAAAGCGGATCTACGCCATGACGCTCCGCGGCGTGGGAGCCCACAAGATCGCACAAATTTTGAACGAGGAGGGGGTGCCAAGCCCCACGGCGTACAAGCAGCAGAACGGGGAGCGCTACCACCTTGCCCAGAAAACGCCCAGTGAGTTGCTGTGGAGCAGCGGGACGATCTACCAGATGCTTCACAACCAGACCTATGCCGGGGATCTAGTGCAGGGGCGGCACAAAAAGGTGAGCTACAAGTCCAAGCGGACGGTCTGGCTGCCCAAGTCCCAGTGGATCGTGGTGGAGAACACCCACGAAGCCATCATCGACAAGGACACCTACGATACCGTGCAGCAGATGATGCAGCGCCGCACCCGCAGCGGTGCCAGTGGCGTGATCCATCCTTTGGCGCGGAAGGTGGTGTGCAGCTGCTGCGGCTGCATTATGGAGCAGACCGGTCGCCCGCCCAAGGCAGACGGCACCCGTGTGCGCTATGTCCGCTGCCGGATGCACCAGCGTGCGCCCAAGCGGTGCGGGAACAAGACCTGCACAAACTTGGACGATCTGCAGGAACTGGTGCTCCAGCGCATCCGGGAATATGCAGCGGAATATTTCGACCCGGAAAAGGTGGAACTGCCCCGGCGGGATGACCCGGTGCGGCAGCGGGCGCAGGCGCAGTGCAGCGAGCTGAAACGGCTGAAAGGCGAAGCAGAGCGGCGGCACAAAGCTATGCAGCAGCTGTATCTGGACAAGGCGTCCGGGCTGATCGATGCCGTTCAGTTTTCAGAGTTGAACAGGGCATTTGGGGAGGAAATAAAAAGCGCGGAAAGCCGCATTCGTGGCTTGGAAGCAGAGCTGGAACAGCAGCCAAAGAAAACGGACGCCGTTCCGGCGCAAAGGCAGCGCGTGCAGGAGCTGGCACAGATTCCGCAGCTGACCCGTGAGCTTGCGGTGCTTCTGGTGCGGCGGGTTATTGTCGGCACAAAAGACCCGCTGACCGGAAAGCAGGAGATCACGATCGAATGGGAGTTCTGAACCGAAAAATACCCTGCCTGCCCGTTGGGGTGTTTTCGTCCGCCCATGTGGGGTAGACCTCACTGGAAGCCACATTGGCGATATAATCCCGGAAGGAGACCGTCACGTTGCGGGCGGAAGCCGCCGGTTTGCCCAGATGCACCGTGATATTTTTGGGGATGACGACCTGTTCCAGCACCCGGGGCGTGCAGTGCTGCACCGGCTGCGGGCCGCTGCCGCCGCTGCCCGCAAACAAAGCGTGCGGCGGGATGATGATGGGCGCGTCCGGGATGTCCCGGCCTTCCTCGGTGTCGGGCAGCATCTGGGGCTGCGCCAGCGTTACCTGCCCGGCAAAGATCTGGATGCCCTCAATGCGCACGGTGCGGTAGCCGGGCTTTGCGGCGGTCAGGCTGACAATGGCGTAAGGGCGGGTAGTGTTGTCCTCGTCCAGCGAGAGGGCACAGGCGGGGGCTTCAACGGGGATATCGGCGGCGCTGCCGGTGACATCAGTGATGCGGTGCAGGGTAAAGCCGTCCCCCTGCACTGTAACGGTCACCCCCTCCACGGGGGCAGACTGGCGTGCCGCAAAGGTCTGGATGCGGAGAGTTCCGGTGTTATTCATGGAGATACGCTCCTTTGCTGGTAAAAGTATGCTTCTGCCCCAGCGTATTCCGTCCGGTGCCCGGGCGTGCATGGCAATGCCCGGTGCAAACAAAAAAGCCGCCCGAAGGCGGCAGGGGAGAATAGCTTATTTGGCGCTGTCCTTGGCAAGGGCGGCGTCAATGTTTTTTTGCAGAGCGGCAAGGTTTTCTTCCTTGTCAATGCCGCCCAGCAGGGGCTGGCCCACAACGTTGCCGTCCCGGTCAAAGACGTAGGTGGTGGGGAAGGCCATGATGTTCAGCGCGAACTTACCGGCCTCGCTGCCGGAGGCAAAGTAGATGTTGCGGTAGCTTGCGCCCGTTGCAGCCAGCAGCTTTTTGGCAGCTTCGATGCCCTGCTGGTTGCCGTCCAGCGTCTCGGTGTTGATGCCGACCACCTCGCCGCCCTGTGCCTTGACCTTCTCGTTCAGGGCGTTCAGGTCGTCCAGTTCCTCCACGCAGGGCTTGCAGCCGTTGAACCAGAAGTTCACCACCGTAAAGGCGTTGCCCGCAAACAGGCTGTTGTCCACCGGGTTGCCCTCTAAATCGCTGCCCTCAAACTGGGGGAAAGCGGTGCCCTGTGCGGCAGCACTGGAAGAGGTGCCCTCTGCGGGGGCAAGAGCTGCAATTTGTTCCTCGATGGCACGGATCTTTTCTGCATCTGCGGTCAGGGTCTTGTACTCCTCATCCGAGAACTGGTCTTTTGCCTTTTCCACGGCACTCAGCAGAAAATCACCGTAGTTCGTGCTGAGGGTGGTCTCGGTCACGTTCTTGTCCATGGAAGTGAACACCTTCTCCCACAGGGCATCGTTTGCGGAAAGAATCTCGTTTTCCTCGGCCAGCAGCTGCTCCTCGGTCTTGGTTTCCGCTGCCGCAGAGGAAGCGGCGGAAGAAGAGGATGTCGAAGATGCAGAGGAAGCGCTCTGCCCGCAGGCGGCAAGGCTGAAAGCCAGCGTAAGGCTGAGCAAAAGTGCGGTTACACGGTTGAGCTTCATAATTTTACTCCTTTGTTGCTTCATTGTTTGATTTGTCTCCCAGCCCGAATTTATACTGAATGGCGTCCGTGGGGCAGGCTTTCATGCACATTCCGCAGCGGATACATTCGGCGTGGTTGGGGGTCTTGGTAATGTCTACGTCCATCTTGCAGGCCCTTGCACAGGCTCCGCAGGAGACGCATTTGTGGGTGTCTACGCGCATCTGGAACAGCGAGACCCTGTTCAGCAGCGCATAGAACGCGCCCAGCGGGCACAGCCACTTGCAGAAGGGGCGGTAGAACACCACACTGCCCACGATGACCGCCAGCAAGATGCAGGCTTTCCATGTAAACAGCTTGCCCAGCGCGGCGCGGATGCCTGCATTGGTCAGAGAGAGGGGAATGGCACCCTCCAATACGCCCTGCGGGCAGAGATACTTGCAGAAGAACGGGTCGCCCATACCCAGCTCGTTGACCGCCAGCAGGGGCAGCAGCACCACCATGACCAGCAGCACGGCATACTTTAAATAGCGCAGCGGCTTTAACTTTTTGGTGGAGAGCTTGGGGGAAGGAATCTTGTGTAAAAGCTCCTGAAACCACCCGAACGGGCAGAGGAAGCCGCAGATGAACCGCCCCAGCAGCACCCCGAAAAGGATGAGGATGCCGGTGATGTAGTAGGAAAAGCGGAATTTGGAAGAACCAACCACCGCTTGGAACGCCCCCACCGGGCAGGCACCGGCAGCACCCGGGCAGGAATAGCAGTTCAGCCCCGGTACGCAGACGTATTTTCCACTGCCCTGATACAGCGTCCCTTTGGCAAAGTTGGGCAGGTGGATATTGGTCAAAAGGGTCGCCCCGGCCTGTATAAAGCCCCGGAACCGGGCGAGGGGATTTAGTTTTTTCTTATCCAATGCCCACACACTCCATACACAGCCGGATGGCTTTTGAAAATACGGTGTCCGCCTCGCCCCGCCATACGCCGAAGAGCAGCATCAGCACCCCGGCAGCCAGCAAAAGCAGCTGCGCCTGTTTTTTTGTCATGAACATCATAGCCTCCTGTTGTTTGATGGCACCAGTATACACCATGTGGGATAAAATTTCTGCTAAGAAAATCTTAACACGAATCTTAACACCGTCTGCTATAATCTGTTATAATGAAGAAAAACGCAAGAAACGGAATTTTTACGGGAAGGGTGGAAAACAAAATGCGCCTTTTAGTGGTAGAGGACGAGCACTCCCTGCGGGAGGATATTGCCCGGAAGCTGCGGCTGTCCGGGTACGAGGTGGACGCCTGTGCAGACGGCGAAGCCGCGCTGGAAGCGCTGGCGGCAGAGCGGTACGACCTTGTACTGCTGGACCTCAACCTGCCCAAGGTGGACGGGATGCAGGTGCTGCGCAGCTTACGGCAGCACGACCTTGAGACCTGTGTGCTGATCTTATCGGCGCGCAGCGAAATTGCAGATAAGGTGGAGGGGCTGGATGCCGGGGCGAACGATTACCTTTCCAAGCCCTTCCACCTTGCAGAGCTGGAAGCCCGGGTGCGCAGCCTGACCCGGCGCAAGTTCATCCAGCAGGATGTCTGCCTGTGCTGCGGGCGGCTCAGTTTCAACACCCGCAGCCGCGTTGCCACAGTGGACGGCCAGACCCTTGCCCTGACGCGGAAGGAGAGCGGCGTACTGGAATATCTGCTGCTGCATCAGGGACGCCCGGTCAGTCAGGAAGAGCTCATCGAGCACGTCTGGGATGGCAGCGTGGACAGCTTCAGCAACTCCATCCGGGTGCATATTTCTGCGCTGCGCAAAAAGCTGCGGGCGGCGCTGGGTTACGACCCCATCCGCAACCGCATCGGGGAAGGCTATGAGATCGGAGGAGAGGTACAATGAAGCGTTTGTCCCTGCAATGGCGCATCACCCTGCTGACGGCGCTGCTCATCGCCTGCGCCTGCGTGTGCATGAACCTGCTTTTATACCGCACCGGTGCCACCGGCATGGATGCCCTCAACGGCTTTATGATGCAGTACCAGCCCGGCAGCGCAGATTCCTTGACCATCGAGATCCCGCAGGAGGAAATGTCCAGCCTGCTGGCGCATTTTTCGCAGGAGGTCTACGATGCAAAGGTGGTCTTTGGCCGCAAGGGCTGGTGCATCACTGCTGTGGTCACCATCGTCAGCGCTGCCATCGCTTATTTTGTCAGCGGTAGAGCGCTGAAACCTTTGCAGCAGCTTGCGCAGCAGGCACAGAGGGTCGATCAGGACAGCATTGCCACCGCCCGGTTGGACGAAGATACCGTGCAGGAATTCGGGCAGCTGAGCCGGTCGGTGAACCGGATGCTGGATGGGCTGGCGCAATCCTTTGAATTGCAGCGGCAGTTTGCGGGCAACGCCGCCCACGAGCTGCGCACCCCGCTGGCTATTTTGCAGACAAAGCTGGAACTGTTTGCAGAGGAGCACCCGGCCATGGACGCCGAGACCGCCGGGCTGGTCAGCTCCCTGCGGGAGCAGCTGGACCGCCTGACTGCCCTTGTGCGCACTTTATTAGAGATGAGCAATCTGCAATCGGTCTCCCGCACCGACCAGATCGCCCTTGCGCCGCTGGTGGAGGAAATCTTGACCGATTTGACCCCTCTTGCGCAGAAAACTGGCATCACCCTGCAGCAGGACTGTGAGGAGCTTGGCATGGTGGGCAGCGACGCGCTGATTTACCGGCTGGTGTTCAATCTGGTGGAAAACGGCATCAAGTATAACCGCCCCGGCGGCGCGGTGTGCGTCACCCTGCGGCAGGAAAAACAAGCCGCTGTGCTGCGCGTTGCAGATACCGGCCCGGGCATCCCCGCAGACTGCCGGGACAGCATCTTCCAGCCCTTTTTCCGGGTGGATAAGTCCCGCAGCCGGGAAATGGGCGGCGTTGGGCTCGGGCTTGCCCTTGTGCGGGAGATCGCCGTGCTGCACGGCGGCAGTGTGACCGTGGAGAGCAGCAGCGAAAACGGCACCACTTTTGCCGTCACCCTGCCGCTGGCGCAGCCCTGCTGAAACCGGGTGGACTGGGGCTTTATTTTTGGCACACAGGGGAGTATACTGGAAGCAGCAGGCCCCCGGAAAATAAGAAGGACAAAGGAGATACTGAAAATGCAGGCAACCATTCACAACGAATTCCTGACCCTGACCGTGGACACCCACGGTGCAGAGGCTGTCAGCCTGAAGAACGCCGCAGGCGAAGAGCTGCTCTGGCAGGCCGACCCTGCCATCTGGAAGCGCCATGCACCCATCCTGTTCCCGTGGACGGGCAAGCTGGTGGACGGCACCTTTGCAGCCAAGGGCAAAACATGGAAGGGCGGTCAGCACGGCTTTGCCCGGGATCTGGAGCACACCCTGCTGCGGGCAGAAGGGGACACCATCCAGCTGGAGTTGCGCGCAGACGATGCCATCAAGGCAGAGCGCTTCCCTTATGATTTTGTGCTCACCAGCACCTTCCGTCTGGAGGGCAAGACCGTGCACCATACTTTGCAGGTGACGAACCCCGGCACGGAGGAGCTGCGCTTCGGCATCGGCTTCCACCCGGCGTTCAACGTGCCGTTCGATGAAAAGCACACCACCACGGACTACGAGTTCCGTTTTGACCAGCCGGAAAGCCCGGTCATCCTCGACGCCCGCCCCAACGGTCTGCTGAGCGGCAAGAGCTATTACCAGTGGAAGAACCAGCAGACCATCCCACTGACCGATGACCTGTTTGCCAACGACAGTTTTTGCATGGCAGGCCTGCGCACTGGCACCATTGGCATCTGCGAGAAGGATACCGGCCGCAATATCACCTGCAAGGTGGAGGGCTACCCCTATTCGCTCATCTGGTCGTCTCCCGCAAAGCCGGTGCGGTTCGTGTGCATCGAGCCGTGGCACAGCCTGCCCGCCGCTGCCACCGACCCGCAGGACTGGGAGCAGCGCGCCGCCGCCGCCTGCCTTGCCCCCGGCGAAAGTTGGCAGACCACCCTCAGCACCACCTTTGAACGGTAAGAAAAAAGCACGCAGAAACGGCGTGCTCTTGACAGAAACCTCAAAAGTGGGTATACTATAAATAGAAAAGGCACTGCGACAAGCGGTCAGCCCTTTTGATGAACCGTCTTAGAAACTAAGAACCGTCACCGGCCAGGGTGGCGGTTCTTTTTTGTTGAGAGTGCCGCAGCAGAGAATATGCTGGCTGTCTGCAATAGGGCAGCTGTTTCCCTCTGCGACCCCTCCTGTGAAAAGGGGACAGCGGAACGCCCGCAGGCGTTCCGCTGTCCCGAACTATAAAATATTCTTTCCGCTGAAGATGGCCAAAGCGCACGCGGCGGCCATTTCAAATCGTTCCGTGCAAAGGCTCAGAAAAGCAGATGCTTAGTAAGCAACGCCCCAGTAGACCATGGCCTTTGCGGGCTTGCCGCAGCAGGGGCACACATCGCTGAGCTGCTCCTGCTCAAAGGGCATGCAGCGGCTGGAAAGTCCGGCCTCTTCCTTCATCTTCATCTCGCAGGCCAGATCGCCGCACCACATGGTCTTGATGTAGCCGGTGTTGGCCTTGGCCAGCTCCTTCACCTCGTCCATGGTGGTGGCAGCCCAGGTGCGCTTTTCGCGGTTTTCCAGCGCACGCTGGTACAGATCCTTGCGCAGAGCCTCCAGCTGGGCGGGGATGGCGGTCTCCAGCTCGTCCAAGCTTACAAAGACCTTCTCGCGGGTGTCGCGGCGCACCAGCACGCACTGGTTCTTTTCCAGATCCTTGGGGCCGATCTCAAGGCGCAGGGGCACACCCTTCATCTCCCACTGGGCAAACTTCCAGCCGGGAGCGTTGTCGCTGTCGTCCAGTTTCACGCGGGCGTACTTGCTGATCTTCTCGGCCAGCTCGGCAGCCTTTTCGGAGACGCCGGGCTTGTGGGCGGCAATGGGCACCACTACTACCTGAATGGGGGCAATGGCCGGGGGCAGGATCAGGCCGTCATCATCGCCGTGGGTCATGATGATAGCACCCACCAGACGGGTGGAAACGCCCCAGCTGGTCTGGAACGGATGATGCAGCTGGTTGTCGCGGCCGGTAAAGGTGACATCGTAAGCCTTGCTGAACTTATCGCCAAAGTAGTGGCTGGTGCCGCTCTGCAGTGCCTTGCCGTCCTTCATCATGGCTTCGATGGTGTAGGTGGCCTCGGCACCGGCAAACTTTTCCTTGTCGGTCTTGCGGCCCTTCACCACGGGGATCGCCAGATCCTGCTCGCAGGTGTCTGCATAGCAGTTCAGCTGCTGCTGGGTCTCAGCCTCGGCCTCGGCAGCGGTCTCGTGGATGGTGTGACCCTCCTGCCACCAGAACTCGCGGCTGCGCAGGAAGGGACGGGTGGTCTTTTCCCAGCGCACCACGCTGCACCACTGGTTGTACTTCATGGGAAGCTCGCGGTAGCTGTGCAGCACGCGGGACCAGTGGTCGCAGAACATGGTCTCGCTGGTGGGACGCACTGCCAGACGCTCTTCCAGCTTGTCGGAGCCGCCCATCGTGACCCACGCCACCTCCGGCGCGAAGCCATTGACGAGCTCGCCTTCCTTCTGCAGCAGGCTCTCCGGGATCAGCACCGGCATAGCCACGTTCTCATGGCCGGTGGCCTTGAACCGGGCGTCCAGATCCTTCTGGATCAACTCCCAGATGGCCTGACCATAGGGGCGCAGGATGATAAAGCCCTTCACACTGGAATACTCCACCAGCTCTGCCTTCACGCAGATATCGGTGTACCACTGTGCAAAGTTTTCTTCCTGACTGGTGATCGCCTGCACGAGCTTCTTGTTGTCTTTTGCCATTTTGTTATATCCTCCCAAGGCCGTGCGCCAAACGCTGTGCGTTCCGCACGAACCATAATAAAACCCCGCCTGCCTGCACGGCCGTGTGCCGCACTGCAAAGGCGGGGCTTTTGCCTAAAAGAATCAGTTCTGCGCGTGGCTGTCCACAAAGTTTACCACATCGCCTACGGTGCGCAGGGACTCGATCGCGTCGTCCGGCACCTCGATGCCAAACTCGTCCTCCAGCGTCATCACCATGTCCACGATATCCAGACTGTCTGCCTCGAAATCGCTCATGATATCGCTTTCCAGCGTGATCTTTGCCGGGTCAACGTCCAGCTGCTCAGCCAGCAATGCACGGATTTTTTCAAAAGTATCCATTCCTGTGGTCTCCTTTTTGCAGTTGTATTGCATACGCGTACAGCCCGCCGTGCCCGGAAAAGCCTCCGGTATCCGGCACAGCCTTGCCTGCTGTACAAAGCGCTCTCTTTTTTTATATCCCATGCAGTGCGTATTGTCAAGCCCTGTTTTGCAGCAACTGAAGAAAATTGTCTGAAAGCTGCTTTTTCCCTTGACATCTCGTGCCGGTTTTTTTATCATTATAAAGTAATGAGTTTACAGGGACTGACCAGTCTCTTTTATAAGGAGCGATAAGCATGAAGCTTTCATTCACCAAAATGCAGGGCTGCGCCAACGATTACATCTATCTGGACTGCCGCACCTCCGGTGTGCCGGAGGAGATCGCAGCGCTTTCAGAGCGGCTGTCCCGGCGGCATTTTTCCATCGGCGCGGACGGCATTATCTGCATCTGCGCACCGGTCACAGCCGGGGCAGACGCCATGATGCGCATTTTTAATGCGGACGGCAGCGAGGGCAAGATGTGCGGCAACGGCATCCGCTGCGTGGCCGAGTGGCTGTACACCCGCGGCACGGCAAAGCCGAAGCTTGCCATCGACACCCTTAGCGGCTTAAAGACCGTTTCCCGCATGGGCGAAGGGCTGTGGCAGGTAGAGATGGGTACCTACACCGCCATGGCGGCGGCGCTGCCAGCCGTGAACATGGGCGAAGGGCCGCTGGTAGATCTGCCCCTTCAGGTGGAAGAGAACCTGTGGCGGGTGACCTGCATCAGCGTGGGCAACCCCCATTGCGTGACCATTGTGCCGGAGGTGGACAGTCTGAAGCTGGAGCAGATCGGCCCGGGCTTTGAGCACCACGAAAACTTCCCGGAGCGCATCAACACCGAGTTTGTGCAGGTAGTGGACGCCACCCACCTGAAGATGCGCGTGTGGGAGCGCGGCAGCGGCGAGACATGGGCCTGCGGCACCGGCACCTGTGCCACTGTGGCAGCCCTGACCGAGCTGGGTGTCTGCCCCGCCGGGGAGGACGTTCATGTGCAGCTGCGCGGCGGCGAGCTGACCATCCGGGTGCTGCCCGGCAAGCAGCTGCTGATGACCGGCGCTGCCGAGACCGTGTGCGAGGGCACGACCGAAGTTTAAACAAGAACCCTCTCAGTCGCCTGACGGCGCCAGCTCTCCCGAAGGGCGAGCTTTTCTGCATCAAGAGGAAAAGTTTCCCTTCAAAATGAAAAGCTCCCCCCTCGGGGGAGCTGGCATCGAGCGGACGCGAGATGACTGAGAGGGTTCCACAATATAGAAGCGAGGGAAAGTATCATGAAGATGAACAAGCATTACAACGAGCTGAAGGCCAGCTACCTGTTCGTGGACATTGCCCACAAGGTGGCTGCGTATCAGGAAGCACACCCGGAAAAGGAGATCATCCGTCTGGGCATCGGCGATGTGACCCAGCCGCTGGCAAAGTGCGTGGTGCAGGCCATGCGCGACGCCGCCGAAGAGATGGGCACCAAAGAGGGCTTCCACGGCTACGGCCCGGAGCAGGGCTACCCCTTCCTCAAGCAGGCCATTCAGGGCTACTACGCCGGCCGCGGCACCCAGCTTGCCGAGGACGAGATCTTTATCTCGGACGGCGCAAAGAGCGACCTTGCAAACCTGCTGGGTCTGTTCGATGTGGACAACACCGTGCTGGTACCGGACCCCGTGTACCCCACCTATGTGGATGATAACGTCACCGATGGCCGCAAGATCATTTACAGCCGCACCGGGCAGGAAAACGGTTTCCTCGGCATGCCGGACGAGAATGTGAAGGCAGACATCATCTATATTTGCAGCCCCAACAACCCCACCGGCGCTGCCTACACCCGCGCACAGCTGAAGGCATGGGTGGATTACGCCCGCAAGAACGATGCCATCATCCTGTACGATGCCGCCTACGAGTGCTTCATCTCGGACGGCGAGCTTGCCCGCAGCATCTTCGAGATCGAGGGTGCACGCCAGTGCGCTGTGGAAATCTGCTCCTTCTCCAAGATCGCAGGCTTTACCGGCACCCGCTGCGGCTACACCGTAGTGCCCAAGGAACTGGAGCGCGAGGGCATGAGCCTGAATAAGCTGTGGCTGCGCCGCCAGACCACCAAGTTCAACGGTGTGCCCTATGTGGTGCAGCGCGCCGCTGCCGCCGTGTTCACCGAGAGCGGCATGGCTGAGATCCAGTCCAATCTGGACTACTACCGCCGCAATGCAAAGGTCATCGCCGATGCACTGGACGAGTGCGGCGTGTGGTACTGCGGCGGCAAGAACAGCCCCTACATCTGGCTGCGCTGCCCCGGCAACATGAAGAGCTGGGAGTTCTTTGACTGGCTGCTGGAAAACTGCGGCGTTGTGGGCACCCCCGGCGTGGGCTTCGGCGAGTGCGGCGAGGGCTACTTCCGCCTGACCGCCTTCGGCGATGCGGAAAAGACCAAGCTTGCCGCCGAGCGCATCAAGACCGCTATCAAGGCACTGTAAAACCTATAAAAATTGCACCCGCTGTCCATTTTGGATGGCGGGTGTATTTTTTTTGTGCACCCTCTTGACAAACCTGTATCTACTGTATATACTGTACATATACAGACAAAACGAAAGCGTCAAAGGAGCAGCCGATGGAACTGTTTATCAACAACAAAAGCGGCGCGCCCATCTATGACCAGATCTACAACCAGATCAAGCAGCAGATCATCAGCGGGGCTTTGCAGCCGGACGAGGCCATGCCCTCCATCCGGGGGCTGGCACGGGATCTGCGCATCAGCGTCATTACCACCAAGCGCGCCTACGATGAACTGGAAAAAGAGGGCTTTCTTTACGCAGTACCGGCAAAGGGCTTTTTTGTAGCCCCTAAAAATACCGAGCTGCTGCGGGAAGAAACTCTGAAAAAAATTGAAGCGCATCTTACCGAGGCCGTCCGCCTGTCCGCATCCTGCGGGCTGAGCAGAGAAGAGCTGGGGGAGATGCTGGAACTGCTGTGGGAGGGCTGAATATGAACGCACTGGAATTGCAGGGGCTTACAAAACACTATAAGGACTTTACCCTCGGGCCGCTGGACTTGACCCTGCCCGGCGGCACCATCTGCGGCCTGATCGGTGAAAACGGAGCGGGCAAAAGCACCACCATCCGGCTGATCCTAGACATGGTGCAGCGGGACGGCGGCACCGTGACCATTCTTGGCAGGGACAGCCGCACCGCTTCCGTCCGCACCAAAGAGGAAATTGGCGTGGTGCTGGGCAGCGAGGGCATCCCCCTGTGCCTGAACGCGGTGCAGGCGGGCAAGGTGATGGCGGGCATTTACCAGAACTGGGACGCTGCCGCCTATGCGGAGCTGTGCCAAAAGTTCGGTCTGCCGGACAAGAAGCAATACAAGGACTACTCCACCGGCATGAAGATGAAGCTGTGCATTGCTGTGGCGTTGGCGCACCACCCGAAGCTGCTGCTTTTGGACGAAGCTACCAACGGGCTGGACCCGGTGGTGCGGGACGAGGTGACCGACATGCTGCTGGACTTTGCCCGGGACGAAAACCACTCCATCCTTATCTCCTCCCACATCGTCAGCGACTTGGAAAAGCTGTGCGATACCATCGCCTTTCTGCACAAGGGCAGACTGCTGCTCTGTGAGGAGAAGGACGCTCTGCGGGAGGAATACGCCCTGTGGCACGGCACGGCGGCGCAGCTGGCGGCACTGGATACGCGGGTGTACGGCAAGCGTGTCACCCCCTACGGAGCTGAGGCGCTTGTGCGCCGGGATGCAATGCCCGCCGGGGCAGAGCTTGCCCCGGTAAGCATTGAGGAACTGTTTGTGCTGATGGTGAAAGGGGAAAATGTGCAATGAAAGGTCTGTTATTGAAGGATGCCTATCAGATGTGGAGCTACACCAGATGGATCATTCTGGTGTCGATTGCTATGATGCTGATGGGAACGTTTTTCATGAAGGAAGGCTCTAATTTCTTTATGCTGTACGGCGGGCTTTTGCTGGGAATATCGCCCATGTCCTTACTGGCTTACGACCAGAACAGCCGGTTCAGCGCTTACAGCGCCGCCCTGCCGGTGACAAAAGAGCAGCTGGTGGGCGGCAAATACCTCATCGGTCTGTGCGGTATGGTGCTTGCGGAACTGCTGAGCATGGTAGCACTGGCGGGAGCACAGCTGCTCTGGGGTACGGTAACGGTGCAGATCACCGTGGCGACCCTGCTGCAGGTTGCTATGCTGACTTTGCTTGGCAACGTCATCCTGCTGCCCCTGACCTACCGATTTGGCTACCAAAAAGCCCGGTATGTGTATTACCTGAGCATCGGTCTGCTTGCAAGCTTTATGGGCTATTTCGTCTCTTCGGGGGACAATGCTTTAAACAGCATCCTGCCCGCCCATGGCTCGCTGCTGGTGCTGGTGGTCGTGCTGGCAGCGGTGCTGGCGCTGTACGCTGCCTCGTGGCGGCTGTCTGTTGCATGGTACGGAAAGGCAGAGCAGTAAGATGAAGAAAAGTCAGGTGGCGGGCATCCTATTCGGCGTTGCCATGGGCGTTTTGTTCAGTATGTCGCTGGGAACAGTGGGTTTTGCGCTGGGCGCCAGTTTTGTCAGTCTGGCCATGGTGATGTTCCAAGGACTGGATGACCCGCAGAATAAAGATAAAAGGTAATAAAAAAGCAAGTGCACCACATCTTTATCAGAAGCGTTGGCTTTTGATAAGGCGGTGCACTTGCTTTTTGTTTTTTATTCTGCGCTGTAAGCGCTGCCCATGATCCACGGGTTACTTGCGGAATATTTTGCGTGGTTGCGCAGGTAGGTGACCCATGCACCGTAGCCGTTGCCGGCCGAAAGGTGCACGCCGTCCGGTGCGGCGATCATTTCCTTCAGGTTGCCCTCGCCGTCAGCCAGCGCCTCCCACAGGTCCAGATAAACGCAGCCCTTGCTTGCAGCCAGCTGTGCCAGCTGCTCGTTCACGCCGCGCAGCACGTCCGAGGCAAGCCCCGGCTTCTTTTCCGCTGCCGCAGGCCGTACCGGCGGAATGGACTGTACATAGATAATGCAGTCGTCACCCAGTGTCTGGCGCAGTTCGTCCAGCATCTGGCCGTAGTAGGCCAGAAAACGGTCAGAGGCCCCCAAGGTGGTCAGGGTGTTGGTACCCAGTAGGATATACAGCTTTTTGGGCTGTGCCGCTGCCAGCACATCCAGTGCCACCTCCTGCCCGCGAGTGGGGCTCTTAACGGCGGCACGGTTGACGATGGCGTCCGGCCCCACGCCGGTATAGCCGCAGATGAGCGCGCCGCTCAGATTGATCTGATAATCCGAGAAGCCCACCGTCAGGCTGTCGCCCAGAAAAGCAGCGTCCGAAAAGTAGCTCAGGTCTACCTGACCGCAGGCCGACTGCCGGATGACGCTTGCGTCGTAAGCCTTAATGGTATAGGCGCCGTCGGTCTGCCGGGCGGGGCCGAAGTTTTCCAGCTGCACCGCCTGCGCCGTGCTGCTGCCGTCGGCTGCACCTTCGCTGCCGCTGCCGGAAGCCGCCTCGCCCTGCATGGGTAGCGGTGCCAGAATGTTCTGTGCAATGCCGCCTGCGCCGGTCTGCGGGGTGCTTTCTTCCTCCACAGTCCTTTTTTCCAAGATGGCGGTCACCGCATAGGCGACCAGCAGAATGGCCACAATGACCCCTGCCAGCCGCAGCTTGCCGCCGATGCCCCCGCGGGAGCGCCGCCGGGGTGCCGAATGATACTCGTGTGAAATGCCCATATTCTCTGTCCAGCTTTCTGCATTTATCTCAACAGACAGGTGCTTCTGTCCGGTATTTTTGGAGTGCGCACCTATTTTATCATATTTTTTTTGCCTGTGCAACCAATTGGGTCTTGCATACAACAGGCAAAACGGGTACAATAGGATTGCAGCATATTTTGCACATTTTACAAAAAGCAAATACACAAGCTGCAAATATTTTTGTGTCAGTTGCGGCAGGCGGCTGTTTTGCCGTCCCGGTCCGTTGGCAGTGCAGGGCCGACAGACCACTTTACCGGACGGTGCGGAAAGCCGATTGCCCGGCAGCAGACACATTTTAAATGATCTGAAGGAGGTTTCCATGGCCAAGAATATTATCATTGGTCAGAGCGGCGGCCCTACCGCCGTGATCAACTCCAGCCTTGCGGGCGTGTACAAAGCCGCCCGCAGTCTGGGTGCAGACAAGGTGTACGGCATGAAGTACGGCATCGAGGGTCTGCTCAAGGAGGAGCTGCTGGAGCTCAACGTCCTGCTGGACGACCGCATGAGCATCGAGCTGCTCAAGCGCACTCCGTCCAGCTATCTGGGCAGCTGCCGCTTCAAGCTGCCCGACCCGGACACCGACGCCACCCCGTTCGTCAAGCTGTTCACCCTGTTTGACAAGTACGACATCTGTGCCGTGTTCTACATCGGCGGCAACGACTCGATGGATACCATCGCAAAGCTGTCCCGCTATGGGGAGCGGGTGGGCAGCAGTGTGCGGTTTATCGGTGTGCCCAAGACCATCGACAACGACCTGTGCCTTACCGACCACACCCCCGGTTACGGCTCTGCGGCCAAGTACATTGCTACCATTCTGAAAGAGGTCATCCGCGACTCCTCGGTGTACAACATCCGCAGCGTGACGGTGGCCGAGATCATGGGCCGCCACGCAGGCTGGCTGGCCGGTGCAGCCTGTCTGGCCGGCGGCGAGGACTGCGAAGGCCCCGACCTGATCCTGCTGCCGGAGGTTCCCTTTGATCAGGACAAGTTCCTTGCCCGGGTGGACGAGCTGCAGCGGGTGAAGTCCAACGTTATCATCGCAGCCAGCGAGGGCGTAAAGACCGCAGACGGCACTTACCTGTGCGATCTGGTGTCCACCGCCGGGCAGCTGGACGCTTTTGGCCACAAGGCCATCCTCAGCGGCACCAGCCGTTACCTTTCGGAGCTCATCCACGACAAGCTGCAGTGCAAGAGCCGTGCCATCGAGTTCTCTACCTTGCAGCGCTGCGCCAGCCATCTGGCCAGCCGCACGGATGTGAACGAGGCCTACGCCGTAGGCGGTGCCGCCGCAGCTGCTGCCTTTGCCGGCGAGAGCGGCCGCATGATCGCCCTCAAGCGGGTCTCCAACTACCCGTACCAGTGCATCACCGAGTCTGTGGATGTGCAGCAGGTGGCAAATCTGGAAAAGAAGGTCCCGCTGGAATGGATCACCCCGGACGGGATGCAGGTGACCGAAGCCTTTGAGGAGTACGCCCGTCCGCTGATCCTGGACGAAGTCACCCCCGTGTATGTAAACGGTACCCCCCGCCACATCCGTCTATGATCCGCCTTACCCTTCCGCGTCTGTTTTTGTGCAACTGCACGTTTTTATAGCCGAAACAGAAAAAACAAAAAAGGAGAAATCATCATGGGAAAAAACGCAATTGTCGGTCAGTCCGGCGGCCCCACCTCTGTCATCAATGCCAGTCTGGCGGGTGTCTTTGAAAGCTGCAAGAACCGCGGCGCAGACATCGTGTACGGTATGTGCAACGGTGTTGCCGGTCTGCTGGAGGAGCGGGTGGTGGATCTTTCCACCCTGCTGACCGATGACTTGGACATCGAGCTGCTCAAGCGCACCCCGTCCAGCTTTCTGGGCAGCTGCCGCTACAAGCTGCCCGACTGGCGGGATGACGAGGCGGTGTACAAAAAGCTGTTCGCCATTCTGGAAAAGCTGAACATCGGCTATTTCTTCTACATCGGCGGCAACGACTCCATGGACACCATCGGCAAGCTGGCTGACTACGGCGACCGCATCGGCAGCGACATCCGCTTTATGGGCGTGCCCAAGACCATCGACAACGACCTGATGGTCACCGACCACACCCCCGGCTACGGCTCTGCCGCCAAGTACATCGGCGTTGTGATGAAGGAAATCATCCGTGACGCCACCGTGTACGGCACCAAGTACGTTACCGTGGTGGAGATCATGGGCCGCAACGCCGGCTGGCTGACCGCCGCCGCCGCACTGGCCAAGAGCGACGATTGCGAGGGCGTGGACATGATCTGCCTGCCCGAGGTTCCCTTCAACGTGGAGCGCTTTGTGGAAAAGGTGCGTGTGATGCAGGAAAAGAAGCCCAGCATCGTCATTGCTGTTTCCGAGGGCGTAAAGCTGGAGGATGGCCGCTATGTCTGTGAGCTGGCTGACGACGTGCACGCAGTGGACGCTTTCGGCCACAAGGCACTGACCGGTACCGCACGGTATCTGGCCAACGTGGTGGCACGCAATCTGGACACCAAGACCCGCTGCATCGAGCTTTCCACCCTGCAGCGCTGCGCCGGTCACCTGACCAGCCGCACTGACATCACCGAAGCCTATCAGGTAGGCGGTGCTGCTGCCAAAGCAGCCTTTGAGGGCGTTACCGGTCAGATGGTTGCCCTGAAGCGCATCTCCAACAACCCCTACCAGTGCACCACCGAACTGCACCCCATCAGCGAGGTCGCCAACTTGGAAAAGAAGGTCCCCCTGAGCTGGATGAACAACAACCACACCCAGATGACCGAGGACTTCTTGGATTACGCCCGTCCGCTGATCCAGGCCGAGCTGACCCCGCTGTACATCGCCGGTCTGCCGCACCATATCTACATGAAGAACCAGAAGTGATCTTCTCCTGACCTGTTTTCGTCAGGCTGAAAAGCCCTCCCGCCCGGACGCTGTAAAGCGCACCCGGACGGGAGGGCTTTTGTGATTGTCGCAGATATTTTTTTCGCACAGCCCAAATTATGGGTTGACAAATCGCGCTTTCAGTGGTAACATATACAGGCAGTCCACGCGGCTGTGGAAAATGAATATGGGCGTGTTCCCGAGTGGCCAATGGGGACAGACTGTAAATCTGCTGCTTTCAGCTTCGGTGGTTCGAATCCACCCGCGCCCACCAAGAACTCCGGTATCCAATGGGTACCGGAGCTTCTGTTTTATCAGCCTTGAAAAAGGGACACAAGGGTGGATTCGAACAGCTGCGGCGCTGTCGCAGAAGACAGCGCAAAAACAGCCCAGTGCAACAGCGACGACCGCTGCCGGTGGCAGAAACAGGGAGGAGCTGTTGGGGCTGCGGCCAGCAGGATGCGCGTGCCGCCCAAGGCACGATGCAGCCGCTGGGAGTCGCGACCCGGGCTCCTTATTCTGCGCGGCTCGCGCAATCCACCCGCGCCCACCAAACAAGAAAAATCCGAACCTGTTTCCGATTGGAGAAGGGTTCGGATTTTTCGTTTTCTTTGGGTACAACAACGAAGGCTCCCGTGGACGGCGCAAAACTCCGATACCTTGTCATAGACCGTAAGCCAATAACAAGATTTGGAGGATGCGAATATGAAATACGATGAAAGAGCCTGCAAATTTAACATGGATACTGGATGTGTAGAACTGCTGCTCCAAGATGGGAGAAAAATCGTGATTGCGCTACAAGTTTTCTGAAAATTTATGTGCAACCATACGATTTTGAAAAAAATTGTGGACAAATGAAATAAAACGGGCTTAAATTTCGTTATTCCAGTAAGAAACGCAAGAGCTTTCTTTTAGAGTGTATACTGGCAGCTTAAGGTATCTTGCTTTAAGCGGAGACACCTACAAAATCTAATAAAAGGAGGACTGCAATGTGAAAAAAGGAGTTTGGATACGGAATGGAATCATCCCCTACTACTTAAAAGGGGCAAAACTTGCATTGGCAATGTTGCTAAAAGAAAAGCCGTTGTCGGTAACTCAGATTACAACGGCTATTTCGGAAAAAGGGATAAAATGTGATCGAAAAGAACTTGGAAAGATGCTGGCAAGTCTGGAGCGGATGGGGGTTATTACTCTGTTAGATGGAACCTATTCGTGCAACTCTAAGAAGTTGAAAAACTGCCAGATTCCATATTCTGAGGACCAGTTGATGGATTTGATTGGTATGACACAGAACACAGTGAATGGAAAGGCCTTTTATAGCGCAATACCACCAATGAGCGTTAGCTCTCGTGGAAATAGTGGCGTATAATAAAGGGCAATGGAGTATAGCCCTCTATTTGCGAGGACTGCAAGTAGAAGGCTGTTGTTTTGCTTCGGATATTCTAATTAAAGGTCAATCTTCCAATCTGCCGTGGTCGCAACCGAACGCAAGGTAATGCTCAATTTCACCACCCAGCACAAGCTGGGCGCGCCCCAAAGATTTATTGTGACAAACAATTTTTTGTGCTTCACACAATTTGGTAATGAGTATATTGCGCATCGTGGAGAATTTCAAATGTTGTTTTGCTCTCGATTAACATGCAACGTAAAATGCGTTACAATACCAATGATTTTTACCAGTGCCTGACCCTGTTCAAGGAACTGGAGCAGAAGCAGACCCAGCAGCAAAGCCGTGGCCGAAGGATCAACGCCATGGATGCCCGCTTTTACCAGATGGTAGAGCGTGTCCTACGGGAGGAGCTGGCGGTGTCCTTTGGGGAGTCGCAGCAGGAAGCAGGCAGACGGCTGCTGGAAGTTTTGAGCTAAAGTTACATGGTGATTTTTACCCAAAAATGCCAAGGTTTTTTGCATAAGGGGCGTTTGCTGCGGATTGGTGCGCTGGGCCACAGGCGGCTTGCAGAAAACATCTTCTCCCAGCAGATATTGCATCTGCCCCGGACCTGTGATACCATACAGGTGACTGAAATAACACAGACGGAGGAATTTTTCCATGATCTACGATACCCTGAACAACCTGCCCAACTATCTGGGCGTAAGCGACAATCTGGACACCGTGATCGAGTACATCATGGCGCGGGATATCACCACCCTGCCTGCCGGGCGCACCCGCATTGATGGGGACAAGGCGGTGGTCACCGTGAGCACCGTCACGCCCCAGACCTCCGACAAGGCACTGTTCCAGCGCCACGACAACCACATCACGCTGGAGACCGATTTGGACGGCAGCGAGCTGTTTGAGGTGAGCCTTGCCGAGCTGACCCCCACCAAGCCCACCGATGAAGCCGCCGACACTACCGTAGGCACTGCCGGTACCAGCATTGCCGGAATGCTGTGCGAGGGACGCTTTGCCCTGTATCTGGCGGGGGAACCGTATAAATCCGGTCTGAAGGCGCAGGGCTGCGGCAAGCTGAAAAAAGCCGTGTTCAGCATTGAGCTGGACCCGGACGAGGAAGAAACGGAAGAATAACCGAAAGGAGACTTTCTGTATGGGATTTTTTGCTGTACTGGCTGCAAGCTTGTTTGCCGTGTTTCTCTTTACCGTGTTCGGCGGCTATTCGCTGCTGCTCTGGTGTCGGCAATCCCTGTGGATGGTCGTTCCTCCCGCGCTGGTGCTGGCCGTTCTGGTCTGGACATTTTTGAAAATGGACGATAAGATCACCGCCCTGCAAAAGCGGGTGGACGAGCTGGAAGCCGCACAGAAAAACGCAGAAAAAAACGAGGAATAATAAAGCGCCGCCCTTCGCAGAAAAACTTCTCTGTGAAGGGCGGCACTGCTTTTTGAACACTTTCACGTTGGCCTGCCGGTGGTTACAGATTGAGTAGGACGTTCACCCGGAAGATTTGCTCCTCGGTTTCCAGATGCAGACTGCCGTTGTATTTGTGTACTACCGTCTCGGCAGAGACCAACCCGATGCCGGTGCCCTCGTGCTTGGTGGAATGCAGGATGCCCTGCTGCTTTTTCAGCACGCCATCGTAACGGTTCTCCACCACAAGCCCCAGCATGGCGGGGCTGAGCATCTGCGCCATCACCTGCACCCGGCGCTGCTCCGGCGGCAGCTTCTGGTTGGCGTGCAGGGCGTTTTCCAGCAGATTGCCCAGAATGGTGCACAGGTCGGCCTCCGGCATGGGCAGCTGCCGGGGCAGTACCAGCTTCCACTCCACAGGGACGCCCTGCTGCCCGGCGGCATGGTCGTAATATCCGGCCAGTGCATCTACGGCGGCGTTGGCGCACAGGGTGGGGCGGTGCTCGCTAAGCTCGCTTTCGTACTGGTGCAGATAGCTTTTCAGCTCCGCAAGCTGCCCGGTCTCGGTCAGTCCGGCGATCACATGCAGATGCTGCCGGAAATCGTGCCGCAGACGGCGGGTGTTGTCCAGATAGGTCTGTAACTCCATATATCGGCGGGATTCCATGGCCAGCAGTTGGTTTTCCCGGTTCAGCCGGGCGTTGCGGGTGAACTCCCGGGCAACGCGGTACATCTCGTACAGCAGCAGAAAGATGCCGAACAGCGAGATGGACACCGCCAGCACTGAGATGATCTTCAGTCGTCCGACCAGCACTACGGCGGGGTCCAGCGGCATACAGTACACCAGAAAAACGGCGTAGATGGCGGGCAGCGGCCATGCGGACTGCCAGAAGGCTTCGCCGCTGTACTCCCGCAGCAGCCACCGGCTCCACTGCACGGCGGTGAACCAGAACAGCACGGTGAGCACCGCTGCCAAGCCCAGCCGCAGCAGCGCCGTGGAGGCAAGGCAGGCAGTCTGTGGGTTGGAGTTCTCGGCCCGGGCGTTGAGCACCATCGACAGCAGGGAACACACCGCCATCATCACGGCAGAGATGGAAAACAGAAACGCGGTCTGGCTTACGGTCACTTCCGGCGTTACCCGCCAGCGCAGCAGCCAGAAGGAGACCAGCACGATAACGGGCAGAAAAGTATTGCTGCTCAGCCCGAGCACGGTGCACAGAGCGGCGCACCCGATGCACAGCAGGGTGATGCACCCGGCGGCGATGCAGGCGGTGCGCTTAGGGGTGCGCAGCTTTTCCCATAGGGATGCCAGACACAGAAACGCGCTGGGATACAGCAGCGCAAAATCCAGAAAATAACGGCCGAACAGGGCAAGTTCCATGGCGGCTGCTCCTTTCCTCAATGCAGCTCCTGCCGCATGTGGCGGAACTGGTATTGTGTAAAGCGGGCAAGCAGGGCGGTTTTATCCTTTTGCCGTACCGGCAGGCGTGTGCCGTCCAGGATCTCAATGCAGTCCTCCCCGAACCGCAGCACCTTGTCCATGTTGATGATAACGCCCCGGTTGCAGCTCATAAAGTTGTCCTGCGCGGTAAGCTTTTCTTCGATCTGCGCAAAGCTGCACATGGCGCGGTACTCGCCCTCCTCGGTGGTGATCAGGACGTAGTGGTTCCGGGCAATGGCGTACAGAATCTTGCGCAGCGGCAGCTGGATGCTCTGGCGGGAAATGCGGATCTCCAGCTCCGGCTCCTTACAGTGCAGCGCCCGCCGCAGCTCGGCGATAAGGTGCTCGAATTTTTCCTCCTGATAGGGCTTGAGCAGGTAATCGAAGGGGTGCACCGGAAAGGCGTCCCATACATATTCCGGCGAGGAAGTCACGAATACGATCAGCACCTCCGGGTCGGCCTGCCGCAGGCGGCGGGCGGTCTCGATGCCGTTGGTGCCCGTCATACAGATATCCAGAAACACCACGGCATACAGGCCGGGCTCTACTGCGGCGCGGAGGAAATCATCTCCGCAGGTAAACCATGTGCACTCGGCTTCGGGCAGCTGCTGTTGCAGCAGCTCCTCCAGCCGCTGGGCGTCCGGGGCCTGATCCTCTACGATGGCGATTGGCAGTGCCATCCATACACCCTCTTTCTCCATTCAATGCACCTTTATTATAGCATACTGCGCCGGGAAGGGCATCTGCTTTTTTGCACAAAACGCCCCTTTTTGCGCCCTGCGCACCCGCAGCGGGCGACTGCCAAAAAGTTTTAGTTGACAGATACGGCGAATCATGTTATTCTTTTGTTGATTTTGAGAGACACCGCTTTGCAGAGTCTTTTCAAAGCAATTTACTCGGGACCGCCCAAACGGGGCTAAGGCCATACGGACAGCCGGGTCCACTGCCGACCGGCGGCGCAAGCTGCCATTATTGATTGAGTTTGAAGCTCAAATTTTATAAGTTGGTTCCTTTACAACCATGAAATTGCGCAGCCTATGCGCAGACTTGTGAAACGGTCAATAAGAGTAGTAAAAGTGTAGTTGCTATATAGACTCTCATCACCCCGTCTTTTTGGATCGCAAATAACGCGCAGCACCGGCACTTACGGCTGGGTGCTTTATCAGCGCGGAAAAAGCTTTTCCAAGCGCAGGTCTGCACATTTGTGCAGTGCCTGCGCTTTTTTGTTGTGCAAAAAGAGAACAGGGACGGAGGAAAAGATGAACGAGAACAAAGCGCGTTCCCGGCTGGACCAGCGCCGTGCGCCCATCTACGAGGCGCTGGAGCGGTTCCGGCAGATGCGGGTGGTGCCCTTTGACGTGCCCGGCCACAAGCGGGGCCGCGGCAACCCGGAGCTGACCGCTTTTCTGGGTCAGCAGTGCGTGGGCGTGGACGTGAACAGTATGAAGCCGCTGGATAACCTCTGCCACCCGGTATCGGTCATCCGGGAAGCTGAGGAGCTGGCCGCCGATGCCTTTGGCGCGGCACACGCCTTTTTAATGGTAGGCGGCACCACCAGCAGTGTGCAGAGCATGGTACTTACCGCCTGCAAGCGGGGCGATGAGATCATTCTGCCCCGCAACGTGCACCGCAGCGTGCTGAACGCACTGGTGCTGTGCGGCGCTGTGCCGGTGTATGTGAACCCGGAGGTGGATAAGCGCTTGGGCATCTCGCTGGGCATGAAGCGGGAGCAGGTGGCAAAGGCCATCAAGGAGCACCCCAACGCCGTGGCCGTGCTGGTGAATAACCCCACCTACTACGGCATCTGCTCTGACCTGCGTGCCATCGTAAAAATGGCACACGATGCCGGAATGCTCTGCCTTGCGGACGAAGCCCACGGCACCCACTTCTACTTTGGCGGCGGCCTGCCGGTTTCTGCCATGGCGGCGGGCGCGGATATGGCCTCGGTGTCCATGCACAAGAGCGGCGGCAGCCTGACCCAGTCCAGCCTGCTGCTCATCGGCCCCAACGTGCACCCGGGCTATGTGCGCCAGATCATCAACCTGACCCAGACCACCTCCGGCAGCTATCTGCTGATGTCCAGTCTGGATATCTCCCGCCGCAATCTGGCGCTGCGGGGACGGCAGGTGTTCCATCAGGTGGCAGACATTGCCGAGTATGCCCGCGAGGAGATCAACGCCGTAGGCGGTTACTACGCTTTTGGCAAGGAACTGTGCAACGGCGATTCCGTCTTTGACTTCGACACCACCAAGCTCAGCGTCCATACGCTGGATATCGGTCTTGCCGGCATCGAGGTCTACGACATCCTGCGCGATGAGTACGATATTCAGATCGAGTTCGGCGATATCGGCAACATCCTTGCTTACCTGTCCATCGGCGACCGCCCACAGGAGGTGGAGCGTCTGGTCAGTGCACTGGCCGAGATCAAGCGCCGCTACCGCACCGACGGTTCGGGTCTGCTGAGCCAGGAATACATCGACCCCGTGGTGGCTGCCAGCCCGCAGGAGGCCTTCTACGCCCCCAAAAAGAGCCTGCCCCTGCGGGAGACCGAGGGCATGGTGTGCAGCGAGTTCGTGATGTGCTATCCCCCGGGCATCCCCATCCTCGCACCCGGCGAGCGCATCACCAAGGAGATCTTGAATTATATCGAGTACGCCAAGGCCAAGGGCTGCAGCATGACCGGCCCGGAGGATCCCGAAATTTTGCACCTGAATGTTCTGGCATAAGGAGGGAAAGAGATGGAATTTTGGTTTTCAGAGTTTCACACCCCGGATGTGAAGCACAGCATCCGTGTGAATAAGCAGCTCTACTCCAAGCAGAGCGATTACCAGCGCATTGATATCTTTGAGACCCCGGAGTTCGGCCGGGTGCTCACGCTGGACGGCAACGTGATGCTGACCGAGCGCGACGAGTTCATCTACGATGAAATGATCGTCCATGTGCCCATGGCGGTGCACAAGGAAGCCAAGGATATTCTGGTCATCGGTGCCGGAGACGGCGGCGTGGTGCGGGAGCTGACCCGCTACGACCGCGTGGAGCGCATCGACCTTGTGGAGATGGACCCGCAGGTGGTGGAAGCCTGCCGCGCCTACCTGCCCGGCAATGCCTGCCGTATGGATGACCGCCGGGTGCATATCTACTTTGAGAACGCCCTGAAGTATATCCGCCGCTGCGAGGAGGAGTACGACCTTATCATCGTGGACTCCTCCGACCCCTTCGGCCCCTCCGAGGGTCTGTTCACCCGCGAGTTCTACGGCAGCTGCTTCAACGCCCTGAAAGAGGATGGTATCATGGTCAACCAGCAGGGCAGCCCCTTCTACGCCGAGGACGCCAGCGCCATGCAGCGCAGCCATAAGCGCATTGCGTCCACCTTCCCCATCAGCCGGGTGTATCAGGCACACATCCCCACCTTTGCGGCGGGGTACTGGCTGTTCGGCTTTGCAAGCAAAAAGTATCATCCTATCGATGATCTGGACGCAGAGTCGTGGAAGGCGCTGAATATGCGCACCCGCTACTACACCACAAAACTGCATATCGGAGCATTCTACCTGCCGGCTTTTCTGGAGGAGATGCTGCGGGAAGTGGAGGAACACTGATGCATCCCAACGTTGAGAACTTTATCGGCTGCGACAGCAGCTACCGCGCCGCCAGCATCGTGCTGTACGGTGCGCCTTACGATTCCACCACCAGCTACCGCCCCGGGGCCCGGTTCGGCCCGGCGGCCATCCGGCACGAGAGCTATGGTCTGGAGACTTACAGCCCCTACCAGAACGCCGATTTGACCGATTTTGATGTGTTCGACAGCGGAGACTTGGAGCTGTGCTTCGGCTCCAGCGAGCTGGCACTGGCCGATATCGAGGCCCGTGCAGAGGAGATCTTGAAGGACGGCAAGTTCCCGCTGCTGCTGGGCGGCGAGCATCTGGTCACGCTGGGCGCAGTGCGCGCTGCGGTGAAAAAATACCCCGACCTGCACATCGTCCACTTTGACGCCCACGCCGACCTGCGGGACGACTATCTGGGCGCAAAGCTGAGCCACGCCTGTGTGCTGCGCCGCTGCCACGAGCTGGTAGGGGACGGCCGCATCCATCAGTTCTGCATCCGCAGCGGAGACCGGGCAGAGTTCGAATTTGCTGCCCAGCACACCGAGATGCACAAGTTCGATTTTACCGGCCTTGCCGAGCTGACCGCACAGCTGTGCGAGAGCAAGGTGCCGGTGTACCTGACCATCGATCTGGACTGCCTTGACCCCTCCTGCTTCCCGGGTACCGGTACCCCGGAGGCTGGCGGCGTAAGCTTTTTGCAGCTGCTGGATGCCATCCGCACCGTGACCAAGGCCAATATCATCGGCGCAGACCTGAACGAGCTGGCACCCACGCTGGACACCACCGGCGTTTCCACCGCAACCGCCTGCAAGGTGCTGCGCGAGACCCTGATCGCGCTGGACAAGGGCTGGCCGGGCTTTCAGGTATAAATACGAACCTACTATTTTACAGATAAAGGAGTAACCGACATGAGCAAAGTTCTGATCATCGGCTGCGGCGGCGTGGCCTCCGTTGCCATCCATAAGTGCTGCCAGGTGCCCGAGGTGTTCACCGAGATCTGCATCGCCAGCCGTACCAAGGCAAAGTGCGATAAGCTGGCTGCCGAGCTGGCTCCCACCACTGCCACCAAGATCACCACCGCACAGGTGGATGCAGACAAGGTGGAAGAGGTCATCGCCCTCATCAAGGCTTACCAGCCCGACCTCGTGATGAACATCGCCCTGCCTTATCAGGATCTGACCATCATGGACGCCTGCCTTGCCTGCGGCGTCAACTACATGGACACCGCTAACTACGAGCCCGAGAACACCGATGACCCGGAGTGGCGCGCCATCTACGAGAAGCGCTGCAAGGAAGCAGGCTTCTCTGCCTACTTTGATTACAGCTGGCAGTGGGCCTACGCCAAAAAGTTCGAGGACGCCGGTCTGACCGCCCTGCTGGGCAGCGGCTTCGACCCGGGCGTGACCCAGGCTTACTGCGCCTACGCCAAAAAGCACGAGTTCGATACCATTGACACTATCGACATTCTGGACTGCAACGGCGGCGACCACGGCTACGCCTTTGCCACCAACTTCAACCCCGAGATCAACCTGCGCGAGGTGTCCGCACCCGGCAGCTACTGGGAGAACGGTCACTGGGTGGAGATCCCGGCCATGAGCATCAAGCGGGAGTACAACTTCGATCAGGTGGGCGACAAGGATATGTACCTGCTGCACCACGAGGAGATCGAGTCTCTGGCAAAGAACATCCCGGAGGCAAAGCGCATCCGCTTCTTCATGACCTTTGGTCAGAGCTATCTGGATCATATGCGCTGTCTGGAGGACGTGGGCATGCTGTCCACCACCCCCGTCAACTTCAACGGACAGGAGATCGTGCCTATCCAGTTCCTCAAGGCGCTGCTGCCGGACCCCGCCAGCCTTGGCCCCCGCACTAAGGGCAAGACCAACATCGGCTGCATCTTTACCGGCAAAAAGGACGGCAAGGATAAGACCTACTATATCTACAACGTCTGCGACCATCAGGAGTGCTACAAGGAAGTGGGCTCTCAGGCCATCAGCTACACCACCGGCGTACCCGCTATGTGCGGCGCCCTGATGCTGCTCACCGGCAAGTGGACCACCAAGGGTGTGCACACCGTAGAGGAGTTTGATCCCGATCCGTATCTGGATGCACTGGACAAGTACGGCCTGCCCCGCTCCGAGAGCCACAGCCCGGCTCTGGTGGACTGATGCGGGTGCGCGACAGCCGCCCGCCCTTTGCGGGGCTGGCAAACCTGTCCGAGGCGCAGCTGCACCGCCTGCCCACCCCCTGCTATCTGCTGGACGAAGCCCAGCTGCGCCGCAACGGCGAGATTTTGCTGGGGGTGCAGCAGCGCACCGGCTGCCGCATCCTGTTGGCGCAGAAGGCTTTTTCCAACTTCAACGTCTACCCGGTGCTGGCACCCTATCTGGCAGGTACCGAGGCCAGCGGCCTGTACGAGAGTCGCTTGGGCAGGGAAGAGCTGCCGGAGAAGGAGAACCATGTGTTCTGCGCCGCCTACCGGGCAGACGAGTTTGCCCAGTTGCTGCAATACGCTGACCATATCGTGTTCAACTCGCCCAGCCAGCTGGCAAAGTTCGGCCCTGCGGCAAAGGCGGCGGGCAAAAGCATCGGCCTGCGCATCAACCCGGAGTGCTCCACGCAGGAGGGTCACGAAATTTATGACCCCTGCGCCCCCGGCAGCCGTCTGGGCACCACCCGCGCTCAGTGGGATGCCGCCGTGGCAGAACACCCGGAGCTGCCCGCCCTGCTGGACGGTCTGCACTTCCATACCCTGTGTGAGCAGGACGCGGACGCACTGGCGGTAACGCTGGCCGCAGTGGAGGAAAAGTTTGCAGACCTGCTGCCCAAGATGCAGTGGCTCAACTTCGGCGGGGGACACCACATCACCCGCCCGGGCTACGCCCTTGCTACGCTGGAACGCTGCATCCTCTCGGTGCGGCAGAAGTACGGCGTGCAGGTGTATCTGGAGCCCGGCGAGGCTTGGGCGCTGAATGCAGGCTATCTGGTCACTACCGTGCTGGACACCCTGCGCAACGGGGATACCAGCCTTGCCATTCTGGATATGTCCGCAGCCTGCCACACCCCGGATGTCATCGAGATGCCCTACCGCCCGCCGCTGCTGGACGCCGGTGAGGCAGGGGAGAAGGCGCACACCGTCCGCTTGGGCGGCCCCACCTGCCTTGCGGGGGATATCATCGGGGATTACAGCTTTGATGCCCCTCTCACCGAGGGCGATAAACTTGTTTTTGGCGATATGGCCATCTACACCACCTGCAAGAACAACACCTTCAACGGGATGCCCCTGCCGCCCATCTGGCTGCTGGGCGCAGACGGCAATTGCCGGGAGCTGGTGCATTTCGGCTATCAGGACTTCAAAATGCGCTTGGGTGCACAGTAAAATAAAAAGCGTTTGTCGCGGCCTGCGGGCAGCGACAAACGCTTTTTTGTTCATTCGGTTCAGTCCGTCATGGGAAGTTCGCCCTCTTTGTTCTCCGGCTCGGCCCCGGCAAGGTGGCTGTTGATGGTGGCATCCAGCAGCACAAAGGCACCGGAGCAGCTCGTCCGGCGCAGGGTACGGCACAGCGGCTCCAGCATGGCATCCTGCAAGGCGGTCAGCGCCTCCGGGGCATCGCTCAGCTGGCGGAAGGAGGTCATGCCCTGCGCGGCAAGCTGCTGCTCCACAAGGTCGCTCGTGTCCTCGGAAAGGTTGACGCCCATAACGGCAAGCTGGTCAAAATACCGCTCCATATCGTTCTGGAACACGGCGTACTGAATCTCAAGACTGCGCACCGTGTCCTTTTTGGTGTTGTGCAGACTGACGAACAAAAACAGGGCTGCGCCAAAGGTGAGCAGCAACAGCAGCGCCAGCAGCAGGCTGGCCCACAGCAGCCGGTGACTGGGCGCGCGCGAAGGCATCTCCGCGCGGTGCCGGGCAAACAGTCTCATTTATGCTCCTCCTTTCCGGCGGGTGCTCAGGTCAGATGTCCGCGCACAGCAGCTGCCATGGCTTCATGATGCGCTTCCTTTCCTTCCTCAGTGTGCCAAGATCCATATCTTATTTAAGCATAGCATAAGATGCCCCTGACCACAAGGGCAAATCTCTTTTGGGGCAAAACGATTTGAAATGGTCTCCGCTCTGCTCTGACCATGATCGGAGGAAAGATTATTTATATTTTGCGTTTGTCGCACTCTGCGGAGTGCTCCAAACGCATTTTTCACGAAAGGGGTCGTTAAGGTAAACGGCAGGTAAAACAAAAAAAGCACCACACATTCCTGTGTGGTGCTTTTCTTTCTGGTGGAGATTACCGGGCCGATTCCAATCACGGTGACCCTCTTGCAGTCCATGCACGGCGCTCTCCCAGCTGAGCGAAACCCTCACTCGTTTGGCAGTAACAAAAAAGCACCACACATTTCTGTGTAGTGCTTTTTCATTCTGGTGGAGATTACCGGGATCGAACCGGTGACCTCTTGCATGCCATGCAAGCGCTCTCCCAGCTGAGCTAAACCCCCAGATGTTTGTCCTTGTGCCTGACGACGTGTGTAATTATACCAGCCGGAGGTGCGCTTGTCAACAGTTTTTTGAAAATTTATTGCAGCAAAAGATCCCCGCAGGGCGTGTGCCCGGCGGGGATCAGAAAGCAAGGGGAGAGCTCTTTTTGGAAAAACTGCGCCTTAGCGTGCCTGACGGTCGAAGATCTGCGGAGCCACGCGGCACAGCAGCACAGCGGCCACCATGGTGAGCAGGGTCTCGGGCAGCATATAGCTGCCGTTGTAGGTCAGGCTGTAAGTCCATGCGGCCAGACCATCGCTCAGGTTGCCCCAGACCAGCACGCCGGACAAAAAGCTGCACATAAAGCGCAGGAAACCGGCAGCAAAGGTGCCCACGGCTACGCCCACGGTGCGGTTCTTGAAGGGGCGGGCGAACAGCTCGGCCAGACCCAGTGCCATAAAGGCCAGCACATAGTCCAGCAGCACCTCACCGAGGAAGTAGAGGAAGGTGGAGGCGGGAGGAGGGTAGAAGCCCATGATCATCTGCAGGCAGGAGTTCACGAAACCGGTGAACAGGCCCCACTTTGCGCCGTGGCGGAAGGACACCAGCACAAAGGGCAGCATGCTCAGCAGGGTGATGCTGCCGCCGTTGGGCATGGTGAAGAACTTGATGTTGGAAAGCACCGTGCCAATGGCGATCATCAGGGCGCATTCCACCAGAATACGGGTCTTGGAATAGGTTTTGGACATGATGAAAAGATTCCTCTCTCATAGTAGTACACAAAAACAAAATGCGCCTGCTGGCAGCAGACGCATGGAGGTTTGTTGAACGTACCGGACAGTTCCGCAAACTCCCTACGCCGGCATTGCCCGGATCAGGTAAAGGGTACTCCGCGCTATGCGGATCTCAGCCTTACGGCGCCCCTGTTTTTATGTCCGCCCACAGTATACGCGCCGTGGGACAAAAAGTCAAGCCCGCAGACATAATCCGCCCCGGCGGCGCGTATGTTATACCATTGCAAAGCTGGAACGCAGGGAGGCGGGATATGAAAGCCGATCCGGAACAGCGTGCCGTGCAGCTGGGCGAATATATTGCCGCCCACAACGCCACGGTGCGGGCAGCGGCGGCTGCGTTCGGGTGCAGCAAGTCCACCGTGCACAAGGACGTTGCCGTGCGGCTGCGCAGCATCAGCCCTGCGCTGTACGGGCAGGTGCGTGCCGTACTGGCGCGCAACAAGGCCGAGCGCCACCTGCGGGGCGGGGCTGCCACCCGGCGCAGATACAGCCGCCGCTAAACCCCAAAAAGACCGCTGCACTGCGCAGCGGTCTTTTTGGACTGGGACGATTTTGAATGGCCGCCGCGCTGCTTTGGCCATATTCAGCGGAAAGCATGATTATAATTTGTGGTTCAAAAACGCCTGCGAGCGTTTTTGAACCACTTTTTCATAGGGGTGCAGCGGAAAACTGCTGCTTTTATCCCCCGGTGTGGAACTGCTGCAAGGCACCTTTTTCCAACCGGCTTACCTGCGCCTGACTGATGCCGATCTCCTGCGCCACCTCCATCTGGGTCTTGCCGCGCAGATACCGCAGCTCCATGATGCGCTTTTCCCGGGGCGAAAGGGCGGCTACCGTGTCCCGGAACTGCAACCCGCTGATCCAGCTTTCCTCGCTGTCCGGGTCGCGCACCTGATCGATCACATACATGGCATCGCCGCCGTCGGTGTACACCGGCTCGTCAAGGCTGAGCGGCTCCACCACCGATTCCAGCGCGGCGGTCACCTCGTGCCGGGCAAGCCCCGCTGCGGCGGCGATCTCGTCCATGGTGGGCTCCCGCCCCAGCTGCTTTTCCAGCGTTTCCCGCGCCTGCATGGCGCGGTAGGCGGTGTCCCGCAGGGTGCGGCTTACCCGCAGGGCGTTGTTGTCCCGCAGAAAACGCCGGATCTCCCCGATGATCATGGGCACGCCGTAGGTGGAAAACCGCACCGGCTGCGCGGGGTCAAAGTTGTCGATGGCTTTGATCAGCCCGATGCACCCCACCTGAAACAGATCGTCCAGATTTTCGCCCCGCTGGGCAAACCGCTGCACCACGCTGAGCACCAGCCGCAGATTGCCCTCCACCATCCGCGCCCGGGCAGCTTTGTCCCCGGCGTGGGCAAGGGTGAGCAGCTGCCGCTTTTCCGCTTCGGTCAGTACAGGCAGCTGCCCTGTGTTCACACCGCATAGCTCCACCTTGTTGTACATCCAAACGCCCCCGGTCTTTTAGCTTTACCGGAAGTATGGCTCTGTGCGCCGGGCGCTATGCGTGGAAAAAATTGAGCGCCCCTCCGCAAAAGAGGGACGCATTATAGACAAACCTGTAATTTTATGGTATGCTGTGATTGGCGGCGTAAGCCGCCCATCAGGCGCTGTGCCCACAAACGCAGGCGGCTATACTCTTTACCGGTACCTGAGTGCCGGGTAAGAGCGAATTTTTTCTTTGAGATCTCGTTTCTCCCCGGACGCTTAAGGGCGGGAAGGGGGGATGCGTCATGACGTTTGAACAGGTCGTATTGCTGCTCACGCTGCTCGGCGGGGCAATCTACATCACCTTTCAGATCACATGGACTGTATCACACAGTGATGATAAAAAGAAAAAATGACCGCCTCACTGACATCCAATCATGAACGGTCATTTTTCTTTTTGACTTAGTATGGTAAGGAGTTAGCCGTTTGCAAGGCCAGCGCCTCTTGTATTTTCATTATACACGTTCCCACGCGGAATGTCAAGCGCTTGTGCCCGCTGTTACTCGCTTTCAAGGCGGGTTTTCAGGGTGCGGATGATGCGCTTTTCCAGCCGGGAGATATAGCTCTGGCTGATGCCAAGGGCGTCGGCGGCTTCCTTCTGGGTGCGCTCCACGCCGTCGGTAAGGCCGAAGCGCAGCTCCATGATCTGCCGCTCCCGCGCCGAGAGCGCCGCCACGGCGCTGCGCAGCACGGCGCGCTCGGCGTCCTGTTCCAGCTGCTGGCTTACCGCGTTGGCGTCGCTGCCAAGGATGTCCGAGAGCAGCAGCTCGTTGCCGTCGCCGTCCACGTTCAAAGGCTCGTCGATGCTGGCTTCCTGTCGGCGGTTGGAGCTTTTGCGCAGGTACATCAATATCTCGTTGCCGATGCAGCGGCTGGCGTAGGTGGCAAGCTTGATGCTCCGGGCAGGGGTAAAGGTGTTTACCGCCTTGATCAGCCCGATGGTGCCAATGCTTACCAAGTCCTCGGCGGGCACACCGCTGTTCTCGTACTTTTTTGCCAGATACACCACCAGCCGCAGGTTGTGGGTGATCAGTTCCTCGCGGGCGGCGGCGTCCCCGGCAGCCATGCGGTCAAGCAGGATTTTTTCCTGTTCGGGGGTCAGGGGCGGGGGCAGGCTGGGCCCGCCCGCCAGATAATGCACCGCGCCGCAGTAGCGCAAACGCCCCCACAGCCGCTGCCAGACCTTGCGGAAAAACTGCAACATGGATATCCCTCCTGTGCACTATTTATTATATGTATTATAGGGGAACTCCCTCAGGCAAAGCCTTGCGGCTTTGCCAGCTCCCTCGGGGAGGGAGCCTCTGGCGCTGCCGGAAACTTTCTCTTTACACCTGATGCTTTAGCAATGGGGCTAACGGCGTGCGCCCTCTCAGTCAAAGCCTACGGCTTTGCCAGCTCTCCCAAAGGGAGAGCCAAAAGCACTGCCGGAAGCTTTCTCGTTTCTCCTAAAGCTTTAGCAACGGACTTTAAAACTTGGCTCTCCCTTTGGGAGAGCTGGCGCGGGAGCGCCTGAGAGGGCGGAAAACTCCTACACCCCCACCTCCTCCGCTACATCATCCCCAAGCAGCAGCGTCCATGGGCCGGTGGGGGCGTCCGGGGCGCAAAAAGCCGCCAGCAGGCCGGGCACGCGGCGCTGCCCACGGCACAGCGCGGCGGGCACGGCGGGCAGCAGGCAGTGGCCGGTAACGGCGGCGCAGGGCACAAACTGCACTAAAAGCCCCGGGGGCGGGGCAGTGCCGTCGGCAAACCAGCTGTCTAAGTAGGTACGCAGCGGCGCAGGCAGCCGGCTGCGCACCGGCGGGTACTGCACCAGCACCACCCGCCGCCCGGCAAGGGGGTCTTGCAGGGTAAAGCCGGTGTCGTGGTAGGCCTGTACGGGCACAGACGCGCCCGCTATGTGCAGCACGGCGGCAAAGCAGCCCCGCTGCGGGCGGCCAAACACCGCCAGCAGCCCGCGCAGCAGCGCATACACCCCGGCGCAGCAGAGCAAAAGCCGCCCCGGACGTACCGGCAGCAGCACATTCAGGTTGTTGGCCTGTACCCCGGGCAGCACCACCGCGCCGCACAACAGGCCGTTGAGCGCCGCGTACCACCCGCACAGCCGGGCAAAGCTGCGCGCCCCGGGCACGCCGTAGCACACCGCCACCACCCCGCAGCAGCTGGCTATTTTATATAGTACCGCCAGCGGGGCGGGCCACGGCGGGGCCAGCAGGGCAAGGGTGCTTGCCGCTGCCGCCGCACTGCCCGCGCACAGCCGCAGCCCGGTGCAGCTGCGCCCGCACAAAAGCCCCGCGCCCAGCAGCAGCGCGGCGGCTGCGGCAAAGTTTACCAGCAGCAATTCGTCCACAAAAACAACTGTTTTCATTGCAAAGCACCGCCTTATGGTTCTGGTAGTCTATTTTTCACAAATTTGCGAAAAAACTTGTCACACCAGAAAAAACCGCATGAACAGTGCACATTTGCTACAAAAGCGGGGACGAGGTTTCACAGTTTTTACACTTTTTTCAAAAAAGTACTTGAACATTTCTGGAAAGTGTGGTATATTATTGCCATCCTAGTAAGGATTGAACCGGAAACACCGGTTCGAAAATATTTTTTCTATTTTTGAAGGGAGTAATTCATTATGATGATGCCTGCAAATTTCTCTGCTGTGTCTGAGAACGAGATGACCTACGTTATGGGTGGTAGCGTTGCTGATTACCTGTGCCCCGTCATGACCAAGAAGGAGTGGAGCAAGTTCAGCACCAACCTGGTTACCATCATTGGTAACAGCTACCTGAACAACTTCGTTGCTAGCACCGTTGGCACTATCTTCAACGGCACCTACACCCCCGGTGATGTTCTGGGCAACTTCGGTTCCGATATCGCTGGTGTCTGGGGCAACAACTACGGTGGCAAGGACACCAAGACCAAGGTTCTGAGCGGCGCTAAGGGCGTTCTGAACGTTGGCCTGTACGTCGTTGGCAACCTGGCTGCTATCTACAACCTGGGCTTCGGCACTGTGAAGAACGGCGCTGAGAAGGCTGGCATTGCTGAGTTCTCTGCTGGCATTGCTACTGTCTAATCGGATTTAATCGATTGGTCAATGCTTGCGTGACTGTGCCCTTAGGGGTGCAGGGAACATAATAGCATATTGACACCCCCGCGGGCGTAAGCCTGCGGGGGTGTTTTTTTACCCCTTCAGTCTCGTTTCGGTGCATACCCCCTCAGGCGCTAACGCGCCAGCTCCCCCTTTTTGTCACCGCAGGGGGAGCTTTTGCGGTTACGGCAAAGCTTCCGGCAAAACCGCAAAGTGTCCGGCTGCGCAAAAAACGCCCTCTCAGGCGCTCCCGCGCCAGCTCCCCCAAGGGGGGAGCCAAGCCGTTTGGCTCGTTGCTAAAGTTTTAGGAGCAATGAGAAACTTTCCGGCAGTGCTCTTGGCTCTCCCTTTGGGAGAGCTGTCACCGTAGGTGACTGAGAGGGCGCACGCCGTCAGCCTCAATGCTAAAGCATTAGATGCAATGAGAAACTTTCCCATTACCGCAAAAGCTCCCCCTTCGGGGGAGCTGGCGAACGCAGTGAGCCTGAGAGGGTTTCCCCCGTTCACACTTCTTTTACCAGTCTGTTACTTTCCGTTTTATGCGGTTTGTGGTATACTATGGTCAACATGGGTCACCATGGCAACATTGAAACAGACAGGATGTGAAATCCTCTTATGAAAGATGGTTTTTTAAAGGCAGCTG
The DNA here is from genome assembly GCA_934524985.1 of uncultured Faecalibacterium sp. Classification (GTDB taxonomy): domain Bacteria; phylum Bacillota; class Clostridia; order Oscillospirales; family Ruminococcaceae; genus Faecalibacterium. The sequence continues at coordinate 77,673 of CAKSYT010000003.1, forward strand.
CCTTTTCGCCCGCTTTGCGGGTGGCAGACTGCACCTATAACGCGCAGCAGATTCTGGCACAGCTGCAAACTGCCGCGCAGCGGGGGGTAAAGCTGGCGGTATTCCCGGAGTTTTGCCTTACCGGCTACACCTGCGGCGATTTGTTTTTGCAGCGCACCTTGCAGCAGGGCGCTCTGGATGCGCTGGAGTGGCTGCTTGCGCAGACCCGCACGCTGGACACCGTAGTGCTGGTGGGCTTGCCGCTGCTGGTGCACGGCAAGCTGTACAACTGCGCCGCCGTGCTGTGCCGGGGGCAGCTGCTGGGCATCGTGCCCAAGACCTACCTGCCCAACTACGGCGAGTTCTACGAAAAGCGGCAGTTCACCCCCGGCAGCACCGAGGTGCAGACGGTGACCGTCTGCGGGCAGCAGGTGCCCTTTGGCACGTCACTGCTGTTCCGCTGCCGCCAGATGCCCAGTTTTGTGCTGGGCGTAGAGCTGTGCGAGGACTTGTGGAGCGCGCTGCCGCCCTCTACCTTCCACGCACTGGCGGGCGCTACCGTGATTGCAAACCTTTCTGCCAGTGACGAGACCGTGGGCAAAGCCGAGTACCGCCGCGCACTGGTGGCAAACCAGTCTGCCCGGCTGCTGTGCGGCTACCTGTACGCCTCGGCAGGGCACGGCGAAAGCACCACCGACATGGTGTTTGCCGGGCATGACCTCATCGCCGAGGACGGCAGCATTCTGGCGGAGACAGCGCCCTTTGCGGGCGACCACGCCGAGACCGAGCTGGACTGCCAGCGCATGGAAGCCGAGCGCGCCCGCAACACCAGCTTTGAGCACAGCGCCGAGGGCTACGTCACGGTGGAATTTGACCTTACACCGGTGGAAACGGTGCTCACCCGCCGCATCGACCCCGCGCCCTTTGTGCCCGGCGACCCGCAGCGCCGCGCCGCCCGGTGCGAGCTGATTTTGAAGATGCAGGCCGATGGCCTTGCCAAGCGGCTGGAGCACGCCCACGCCAAAACGGCGGTCATTGGCATTTCCGGCGGGCTGGACAGCTGCCTTGCCCTGCTGGTGGCAGTGCGCGCCATGAAGCAGCTGCACCGCCCCGCCGCCGATGTGCTGGCGGTGACCATGCCCTGCTTTGGCACCACCAAGCGCACCCGCAGCAACGCCGAAATTCTGTGCGGGGAGCTGGGCGTAAGCTTTCAGGAAATTCGCATTGCCAACACCGTGCGCAGCCACTTTGCGGATATCGGGCAGGACGAGACGGTGCTGGACGTCACCTTTGAGAACGGACAGGCGCGGGTGCGCACGCTGGAGCTGATGGACCTTGCCAACCGCACCGGCGGCTTTGTGGTGGGCACGGGCGACCTTTCGGAGCTGGCGCTGGGCTGGGCGACCTACAACGGCGACCACATGAGCATGTACGGCGTGAACGCCGGTGTGCCCAAAACGCTGGTGCGCTATCTGGTGCAGTACGAAGCCGAAGCCGCCGCCACCGCCGCTTTGCACGATGTGCTGTTGGATATTCTGGCCACCCCGGTCTCGCCGGAGCTGCTGCCCGCCAAGGACGGCGAAATTGCACAGATCACCGAGGACTTGGTTGGCCCCTACGAGCTGCACGATTTTTACCTGTATTATGTGCTGCGCTGCGGCTTTGGCCCGGCAAAGATCTACCGGCTGGCAAAGGCGGCCTTTGCGGGCAGGGCAGAGTACACGGACGCCGTGCTGTACAAGTGGCTGCGCAACTTCTACTGGCGCTTTTTTGCCCAGCAGTTCAAGCGCAGCTGCCTGCCGGACGGCCCCAAGGTGGGCAGCGTGACCCTTTCGCCCCGGGGCGACTGGCGTATGCCCAGTGACGCCTGCGCCACCCTCTGGCTGGCTGAGCTGGAGCAGCTCAAGCCCGGGGAGCAGTAAGCCATGAAGAACAAAAAGCTTTTGACCAATATCCTGTTTGCAGCGGTGGTGCTGGCCATCGCTGCGGTGCTGCTGGCTGTGCGCAGCCATAATGCTACCGGCGGCAAACTGACTGCCCAGCTGATCTACGGCGATAGCAACGCCGTGCTGGACATTCCGCTGGAAAAGGACGAGACTTACAGTGTGGACACCGGTTATTATACGGTGCATATAGAGGTAAAGGACGGCAGAGCGCGGTTTATTGAATCGCCCTGCCCGGATCACATCTGCGAGGGCTTTGGCTGGCTGTCGGCGGAGGATCAGACCGCCACCTGCCTGCCTGCCCGCGCCGTGCTGACCATCGTTCCGGTGGGCTAAAAAAGGAGTATTCTCATGTTGGACGAAAACGAGCATTCCCGCAAGGAGGACGGCCGTTCTTTGCACCGTCTTTTGCACAAGGCTGAGCAGCAGGACGCCACCGTGGAGGTGGACAGCGCCGCGTTTTTCTCGGAGCTGCCGCCGGAGCAATCCGCTCCGCCGCCCCGCCGCCCGCAGCAAAACACCCCCCGCAGCACTGCTGCCGGGGCAAATGGGGCGTACCTGCCCCCGAAACGAGGGAAAATTTTGCTGGTCGTACAGGCAATTTTAAGCGTTCTGGCGCTGGTGCAGCTCTGGCGCACCCAAATGCTGCCGGTGCTGTATCTGGTGGTGCTGGCGGCGCTGCTGGCGCTGCTGTGGCTGCTGGTCAAGCGCTGTCAGGAGTACAAAACTGCAGGCACGGTGTCCCGGGTGTTCTCGGTGGTGCTGTGCGCTGCCATGGCACTGGGCTGCGTGTGGGCGCAGCAGGGTCTGACGGCGCTGGGCGATATGACCACCGGCTTTTTGAGCGACGCCGAAGCGAAAAAGATCACCAAAGAGCCCTTTGTGGTGTACCTGAGCGGTGTGGACACCCGCGGCGAACTGACCGAAAAAGCCCGCAGCGATGTGAATATCCTTGCCGCCGTGAACCCCGTTACCAAACAGGTGGTGCTGATCAACACCCCGCGCGATTACTATGTGGACCTTGCCGGGACAAACAGCAAGGATAAGCTGACCCACGCCGGGCTTTACGGCGTGCAGACCAGCATGGACACCCTTGGCAACCTGTACGGGGTGGACGTGCAGCACTACATCCGCATCAATTTTGCAGGGTTTATCAACATCGTTGATGCGCTGGGCGGCGTGGACGTGTACTCTGATCAGGCGTTCACCTCGGTGGGCAGCCCCGGCTACTACGACCCCACCACCTTTGCCGAGGGCTGGAACCATCTGGACGGCAAGGCCGCGCTGGCCTTTGCCCGCGAGCGCCACGCCTTCAAGACCGGCGATGTGCAGCGCGGCATCAACCAGATGAAGGTGATCGATGCCATGCTGAACAAGATCAAGTCCCCGGCGCTGCTGATGGGATTTTCCAAGATCATGGATTCTGCCGCCGATTGCTTTGTCACCAGCCTTTCCCAGAACCAGATCAGTGCGCTGGTACGCATGCAGCTGAGCGATTTTGCGGAGTGGAATATTGAAAGCTACACCGTTACCGGTTCTTCCGGCAGCAGCACCAAGTGCTACTCTGCCAAGGGACAGAAACTCTACGTCATGAAGCCGGACGAAAACTCTGTGGCAAAGGCCAAGGAGATGATCGCGGCGGTGCTGGGTGGCGAGGGCACGGTGAGCTCCACCACCCAGACCCCGGAAAAGACGGACGTGTACACCCCCACCGCCGACCCCGATGCCGCTGTCTCGGTGCCCGAAACGCCCGCCGACAGCGTGATCGTGGAAGAGCCTGCGGAAAGCGTACCGGAGCAGCCGACAGAGCAGCCCGCCGAACAACCGGCCGAGCAGCCCACGGAAACGCCCGCCGAGCAGCCCGCTGCCACCGAGACGCCCCAGCCGGAGACCACCCCCGCCGAGGGCGGCAGCACCGAGACGCCCGCCGTCAGCCTGCCCACGCAGGAGCAGGTAGAGCAGGCCGCAGGCTCGCTGTACAGCGCCGCCTCCACCGTGCTGGACGCCATCTTAGGCGCAGGCGGGAACTGAGCAATTTCTTTCTGTGAAAAAGCATCCCGGGAAGATCCGCAGATTTTCCCGGGATGCAATTGAAAAATAATTATTCCGCTGAATATGCCCAAAGCGCACGCGGCGGGCATTTTCAATGATCTTGCAAGCAAAAAAAGAGGTCACTGCACAAATCCTGTGCGGTGGCCTCTTTTTACGTTGCTGCAACAAAAAAGCTGCCTGCAGCAGCAGACAGCGCAAAAACTCAAAAGGGAAAACGAGATAGACCGTAAGCCGGGTTCTGTATTAAACGACGATCTGTCTAGGCCTGCCATTGCTGACAGGCTCGTGCCGCCTTCGGGACACGCGAGCAGCGCTGTACGTCCCATATAGGCGTTGCTTCCGGTAGGGTTTACAAAGCCGCATGGTCACCCATGCGCTGGTGAGCTCTTACCTCGCCCTTTCATCCTTACCGCATTGCTGCGGCGGTTTCCTTTCTGTTGCACTTTCCCTAAGGTCACCCTCGGCTGCCGTTAGCAGTTACCGTGCTCTGTGAGGCCCGGACTTTCCTCAGAGCGGTCAAAGCCGCCCCGCCGCCGTATGTTCCACTCGTTTTCCGTTCCTCATGATACCATAAAAAAGTAAGATTTGCAAGTGAAACGGATTTTTGTTATAATATCATTTGTGTTTTTGTAAATTTTGCAGGGGAGGGGCAGGCCATGCAGCTGTATTTTGCCGTGCCGGATACGGCTACCACCCACGATGGGGTACTGGTGCGCAGCTTTCTGCGCCAGTGTGCCGTCTCCACCGACCTTGCCCGGGCGGTCAAGTTCCGGGGCGGCGGCTTTTTTGCGGATGGCGTGCCTGTGCTGGCAAACCGGCGTATCTTCCCCGGGCAGGTGCTCTCCTTTGCGCTGCCGCCGGAAGGGGACGGTGTGACCCCGCAGCCGGAAATTCCGGTCAAGGTGGTCTACGAGGATGCCTTTGCGGTGGTGCTGGAAAAGCCGCCGCAGCTGGCAGTGCACCCCACCCTGAACTACCCCGGCGGCACGCTGGCAAACGGCTACGCCGCGTGGGCGGCTGCCCACGGCCACAGTCCGGTGTTCCGCCCGGTGAACCGCATCGATAAGGACACCAGCGGCCTTGTGCTGGCGGCGAAAAACGCCTACGCCGCGCCGCTGTTGGCGGGCGGGGTGGCAAAGCTGTACTATGCCGTTGCGCAGGGTGCGCTGCCGCTGGGGGAGGGGGCTATCGATACACCCATCGGCCGCCGGGGCGACAGCATCATCGGGCGCTGTGTTACCCCCGAGGGCAAGCCCAGCCGCACAGAGTATACTATTATAAAGGAAGAAAACGGCCTTAGCCTTGCGGCTTGCGTGCCGGTGACCGGCCGCACCCACCAGATCCGGGTGCATTTTGCGTCCATCGGCCATCCGCTTGCTGGGGACGACCTTTACGGCGGCAGCCGGGAGCGCATTGGCCGGCAGGCGCTGCACTGTGCCAAGCAGAGCTTTGCAGTGCCTGTATACACCCCGCTGCCGGACGGCATCCGGGTGGAAATGCCCTTGCAGCTGCGCACCGTCACGGTGGAAAGCCCGCTGCCGCCGGATATGGAAGCGCTTTTTTCGTGAAAACTGCGTGAAAAAAGTAGCCAAATTTTATGTAAGCGCTTGTTTCAAACCATGCAAAGTGTATAATAAAAAGAGAGCGTATTGTGTACAGGCCCTGTTGGCCTTTTGAACAGGGGAACGTACACCATCTAGCTGCTGTGTTCCGGGCCGAAAAAATGCCCTGCAGCGGCGCAGGAAGGAGAAAATCCCGTTGATTGAAGATAAAACAAAGGAGCAGCAGCCCGCTGCGCAGCCGGTACGGCATCCCCGCCGCCAGAAGCTGCGCTCGCTGTGGGCACAGCTCCAGTGCCGGGGTGTGCTGCGGCGGCACAGGATGCGCCGCAAGCGTCAGCACCGCCGGGAAAAGCTGTGGCGCAAGCTGCTGCATAACCCCATAGCGCCCATGGTGGGCGAGACGCTGTACGCCGTAGGCTTTTCTGCCGAGTATGCGGTCATCCGCACAGGACGCCGCTTACAGCACGGGCTGCAGCGTCTGCTGCAGACGGGCAGAGAACTGCTGAAAAATATCGCATCCATGGCCTTTCCCGGGGCGGCGCAGCTGCTGCGGGACCTGTTCGGCCCGGTAGTGCTTGCCCTGCGGGGTACCGGTGCGCTGCTGCGCCACGCACATCGGGTGCGCAAGGAGAAGGGCTTCGGCGCGGCGCTGCGCGCAAGCGGACACTTCCTTGCCCATGGCATCGCCGATAACATCCGTCTTGTGCCCCGCATGGCGATGTATGTGCTGCCGGTGGCAGCGCTGGCCGTTATGGTGACCGTGTTCCAGACCACCATCCGCCAGCCCTACGCCTTGCAAGTGCAGGTGGACGACAAAACCGTGGGCTATGTGGCCAACGAAGAGGTGTTCAACTCTGCGCTGGAAGCTGTGCAGCAGCGTATCAACTATTCCGGCGCAGAACAGGCGCGCTTTACCGTGGAGCCTACTTATTCCGTGACCGTCGCCCATGACGTGATGGACGAAAATGACGTGGCTGACGCCATCCTCAAGAATTCCAGCGACCAGATCGGCGAGGGCACGGCCCTGTATCTGGACGGTGAGTTGACCGCCGTGTGCGCGGACGGCACCAGCCTGCAGCGATACATCAGCAGCCTGCTGGAGCCCTACGAGAACCCCGATGACCCCAACACCACCGTGGGCTTCAACAAGGATGTCACGCTGGAAAACGGCATCTACTTCAACGAGAGCTTCCAGGAGGAAGCCGAGGTGGAACAGCTGCTCTCCGGCGTGCAGCAGGCAGAAAAATCCTATACGGTGCAGAACGGCGATACCATCTGGTCCATCGCCCAGAAAAACGGCCTGACCGTGAAGGAACTGTGTGAAATGAACACCGGCTTTACCGCCAACGGGGAAAACGGCCTGACCCAGAACTCCAAGATCCTGCCCGGCGATGCACTGACCGTGGTGCGGGAGGAGGAGACACTGGAGGTGCGCATCACCAAGGTGGAAAGCTGGGAAGAAGAGATCGCCTACACCACCGAGACCACTAAGTCCAACGAGCTGAACTCCGGTACGAAGCGCGTTACCCAGAAGGGCGAGAACGGCATCCGCACCGTGACGGCGCAGCGGGTGTACGATGCAAACGGCAATCAGCTTTCCCAGCAGATCCTGAGCACTGTGGTGACCAAGGAGCCTGTGACCGAAAAAGTTACGGTGGGCACCAAAAAGGTGTCCTCCGGTGCATCCTACATCACCGGTAGAGGTCAGTTCATCTGGCCGGTGCCCGGCTACCGGAATTGTTCCCGCTGGTACGGCGGCAGCCACAAGGGCGTGGATATCTGCGCCGCCGCCGGTACGCCTATCTATGCTTCGGCAGGCGGTACGGTGACCAAGGCCGGCTACAACCGCGCCGGTGCGGGCAACGGCTACGGCAACTCCATCATTATCAGCCACGGCAACGGCTACACCACCTTGTACGCCCACTGTCTGTCGCTGGTGGTGCACGCCGGTCAGTCGGTCAAGCAGGGGCAGCTCATCGGCTATGTGGGCAGTACCGGACGCTCCAGCGGAAACCACTGTCACTTCGAGATCCGGCGCAACGGTGCTTACATTGCACCGCAGAACGTGTTCAACCGCAGCAAATATCGGTAAAAAGCAGCGAGGGTTTTCCACAGAGGAAAACCCCTCTGCTGTATCATGAATAAAAAGGAGAGATCATCTATGTCTACCCCTCACATTAGCGCAGAAATGGGCGATTTCGCCAAGACAGTCCTTATGCCGGGTGACCCCCTGCGTGCCAAATTCATTGCCGATACCTTTTTGCAGGATGTCCGGCAGGTGACCGGCGTGCGCGGGATGCTGGGCTTTACCGGCACCTACGAAGGCCGCCCCATCAGCGTGATGGGCAGCGGTATGGGAATGCCCTCCATCGGCATCTACTCCTACGAACTGTTCAGCTTCTACGGCGTGGAGAACATCATCCGCATCGGCTCTGCCGGCAGCTACACCGAGAAGGCCAAGCTGTTCGACACCGTGCTGGCTACCGGTGCTGTGAGCGAGAGCAACTACGCCCGGGTACAGAGCGGCTTTACCGGCAACGTCACCCTGCCCAGCGCAGCTTTGAACGAAAAGCTGCGTGCCTCCGCTGCAAAGCAGGGCATCCCCCTGATCGAGGGCAACATCCACTCCTCGGATGTGTTCTACCGCCAGCCCTCGGACGCAAAGCCCACCTACTGGGAAAAGCTGCGTGACGAGGACGGCTGCCTGTGTGTGGAGATGGAAAGCTTTGCCCTGTTTGCCAACGCGCAGGTGCTGGGCAAGAACGCCGCCTGCCTGCTGACCATCTCGGACAGCTTTGTGGCCCCCGGCATCACCACCGCCGAGGAGCGCCAGAAGAGCTTTACCGACATGATGAAGGTCGCTCTGGGCGCAGAGTACTGATCGCATAATTTTCCAGCGCGGCTGCCGCTCCAAGGACAGCCGCGCTGTTTTTGCCCGTAAAAGGAGGGAGCAGCATGACAAAACTGACCATGGAAGAAAAGCAGGAGCTGATCCGCATGGCACTGGCCGCGCGGGAAAAGGCCTATGTGCCTTACAGCGATTTTATGGTGGGCGCTGCGCTGCGCGCTGCGGACGGCCGCATTTTTACCGGCTGCAACGTGGAGAACGCCGCCTTTACCCCCACCAGCTGCGCCGAGCGCACCGCCCTGTTCAAGGCGGTGGCCGAGGGTGTGACCGCGTTTACCGATATCGCCGTGGTGGGCAGCCGCCGGGGCGAAGTGAACCGGCAGATCACCTCGCCCTGCGGGGTGTGCCGTCAGGCACTGTTCGAGTTCGGCGGGCCGGAGCTGAACGTCATTATGGCAAAGAGCCCGGAGGATTTTATTGAGCGCAGCATGGACGAGCTGCTGCCCTTCGGCTTTGGCCCCTCCAACGTGGCGGGCAACAGCGCCGTGGAAGGGGAGTAAGTGTTCTTCTTTGAAAAACAGCGCAAGCAGGGACAAATCGGTTAAAAAGAATTACTTTTTCTCAAATTATACAAAGGATTTGTAAAGAATTTGTAATCGGAAATTGCTTGCATCTGTCACATCCACCCGCTATACTTGAGCCAGTAAATGTGCCAGAGCGCACATTTCATTCATTTGACGCAATTTTTTAAAATAAAAGGAGAGTTTCTTATGAAGATTTCTCGTCGTAACTTTCTGGCTGTGGCCGGTGCTGCTGCCGCTGCCGCTGCTCTGACCGCCTGCGGCGGTTCTTCCGCTTCTTCCACCAGCACTGCTTCTTCCGCAGCTGCCAGCTCTGCCGCCGCTTCCGGCGCAGCAGACGGCGCTGAGAAGATCGCCAAGGTCGCTCTGACCTGCGATACCGGCACGATCGATGATGAGAGCTTCAACCAGGCTTGCTGGACTGCTGTCTCCGGCTACATGGGCGACAACTGTCAGTACTACATCCCCGATTCCGATGCTTCCGATGAGGACCGTGAGACCATGATCCGTCAGGCTGTCAACGATGGCGCTGACGTTATCGTCTGCGTGGGCTACCTGTACGGTGCATCTCTGGCATGGGCTGCTGAGCAGTACCCCGACATCAAGTTCATCGCTATCGATGTGACCCAGTTCGATATCGGCACCGACAGCATCCCCGCCAACTGCTACTGCATCACCTTCAAGGAGGAGCAGGCAGGTTATCTGGCAGGCTACGCCGTTGTTAAGGACGGCTACACCAAGCTGGGCTTCCTGGGCGGCATGGCTGTGCCCGCTGTTATCCGTTACGGCTACGGCTATGTGCAGGGCGCTGACGCTGCTGCAAAGGAGCTGGGCACCAACATCGACATCAACTACTTCTACGGCGGCCAGTTCTACGGCGATGCCAACATCACCTCCCGTATGGAGGGCTGGTATGCCAACGGCACCCAGATCGTCTTTGCCTGCGGCGGCGGCATCTACACCTCCGCTGTCGAGGCTGCTCTGAAGAACAACGGCTACGTTGTTGGCGTTGACGTTGACCAGAACTACATCGGTGTGAACGGCGTGGCAAAGGACGGCTACGCATACAACCCGTTCGTCACCTCCGCTATGAAGGGTCTGTCTGAGTCTGTCAGCACCGCTCTGGGCGACATCGAGGCAGGCGAGTGGAGCGAGATCGCTGCCACCAACGGTAACTTCGGTCTGGAGGACGGCGACTACGTCGGTCTGCCCACTGCTGATGACAGCTGGAACTTCAAGACCTTCACCAAGGACGAGTACGAGACCCTGAAGACCAAGATCGCTTCCGGCGAGCTCGTTGTGGACAACAGCTCCGACGACGCTACCAAGCCCACCGTCAGCGAGTTCACCAAGGTCAACTACATCCAGTAATCGCTTTCCCGGAATTACTCCCGTGATAGGGGCGGGGTGCTCATGCAGGGGCACCCCGCCCTTTTTGTATGCCTGTGCCGGAGAAATGGGCAGGAAATCGTGCAGATCTTACAAAAGTATTACTTTTGCTTGTGCTTTTTGACAAAAAATCAAAAAGCCGTGTGCAAACCGCAAAAAATCAGGTATAATGGTTTACAGAATAGAAAAGGTGTCGTTACGGCACGAAAGGAGAGTGAGCAGATTGGCAGAGGATTATGTGATCGAGATGCTCCACATTACCAAGGAATTCCCCGGTATCAAGGCAAACGATGATATCACCCTGCAGCTGCGCAAGGGCGAGGTACACGCCCTTCTGGGCGAGAACGGTGCGGGCAAAAGTACGCTGATGAGCGTGCTGTTCGGCCTGTATCAGCCGGAACAGGGCAAGATCCTGAAAAACGGCAAGGAGGTCGCCATCCGCAACCCCAACGATGCCAACGCACTGGGCATCGGCATGGTGCACCAGCACTTCAAGCTGGTGGAATGCTTCAGCGTGCTGGACAACATCATTCTGGGCGTGGAGCCCAACAAGATGGGCTTTTTGCAGAAGGCCGAGGCACGCAAAAAGGTGATGGCGCTGAGCGAAAAGTACGGCCTGCGGGTGGACCCGGACGCCCTGATCAGCGATATCTCAGTCGGTATGCAGCAGCGCGTGGAGATTTTGAAGATGCTGTACCGCGACAACGAGATCCTGATCTTTGACGAGCCCACCGCTGTGCTGACCCCGCAGGAGATCGACGAACTGATGGAGATCATGCGCGGGTTCAAGAAGGAGGGCAAGTCCATCCTGTTCATCACCCATAAGCTCAACGAGATCATGGCTGTGGCCGACCGCTGCACCGTGCTGCGCAAGGGCAAGTATATGGGTACGGTGGATATCAAGGGCACTACCAAGGAAGAGCTTTCCCGCCGCATGGTGGGCCGTGACGTGCAGCTGCAGGTGGAAAAGCAGCCTGCGCACCCCGGCGAGACCGTGCTGGACGTGGAGAACGTTACCATCCATAACGACCAGCGCAAGAAGGACGTGGTAAAGGATGTGTCCTTCAAGGTGCACGCCGGCGAGATCGTCTGTCTGGCGGGCATCGAGGGCAACGGTCAGACCGAGTTTATCTACGGCCTGACCGGCCTGAGCAAGCTGTCTGGCGGCAAGCTTACGCTGGACGGCAAGGACATCACCCACGAGAGTATCCGCCAGCGCTCCAAGGATGGCATGGGCCACATCCCGGAGGACCGCCACAAGCACGGTCTGGTGCTGGATTTCAGTCTGGAAAACAATATCGTGCTGCAGCGTTACTGGCAGCCGGAGTTCCAGAAGGGCGGCTTTATCCGTGCCGATAAGGTGCGCGAATATTCCGACCGGCTGATCGAGCAGTACGACGTGCGCAGCGGTCAGGGCAGTGTGACCACCGTGCGCAGTATGTCCGGCGGCAACCAGCAGAAGGCAATCATTGCCCGCGAGATCGACCGCGACCCCAAGCTGCTGGTGGCAGTGCAGCCCACCCGTGGTCTGGACGTGGGTGCCATTGAGTACATCCACCGCCAGATCGTAGCCGAGCGCGATAAGGGCAAGGCCGTGCTGCTGGTCAGCCTTGAACTGGACGAGGTGATGAACCTTTCTGACCGCATCCTTGTAATGTACGAGGGCGAGATCGTGGGCGAGTTTGACCCCAAGACCACCACCGTGCAGGAGCTGGGTCTGTATATGGCAGGCGCCCGCAAGCAGGGAAAGGAGGAGCAGTAACACATGAATAAGAAAAAACTTTCCCGCAGCGGCAGCCTGCAAAGCTCTGTTACCAGCGTGCTGGCTGCACTGCTGTGCATCCTGATCGGTTTGCTGGTGGGCTTTCTGGTGCTGGTAGCCATCAACCCCGCACACGCATGGGGCGATGGTTTTGTGCGCATCATCAAGGGCGGCTTCCACGATGCCCCCTACGGCGTGGGCAAGGAACTGGCCAATGCCGCACCCCTGATCATGACCGGTCTGTCCGTGGCCTTTGCCTTCAAGACCGGCCTGTTCAACATCGGTGCAGCCGGTCAGTACACGCTGGGCGCTTACGGCGCGCTGTACTGCGCCATCATGCTCAAGCTGCCCTGGTTCGTCTGCCTGCTGGCTGCCGCAGTGCTGGGCGGCCTGTGGGGCGCGATCCCCGGCTTCTTTAAGGCATACTTCAACATCAACGAGGTCATTACCTCCATCATGTTCAACTGGATCGGCCTGTATCTGGTAAATGAACTCATCTACCAGAACGGCACCGGCCCTATGTACGACGTGCGCAACACCCGTACTTTGAACCTGAGCAAGAACGCCGATTTTGCCCAGTCCCTGATCCCGGACTTCGGCCTGAACAAGCTGTTCCAGACCAACAGCACCACCATTGCCATCTTCCTGGCGGCAGCGGTGGCTGTGCTGATCTGGGTGGTGCTGAACAAGACCACCTTCGGCTACGAGCTCAAGGCCGTTGGCCTGAACAAGAATGCCGCCCGTTATGCCGGTATCAACGAGAAGAAGAACATCATCCTCTCCATGGCCATTGCCGGTGCGCTGGCAGGCTTCGGCGCAGGCCTGTTCTATCTGTCCAATGTGTCCCAGTGGAATCCGCTGAACTCCACCAGCCTACCGGGCATGGGCTTCAATGGCATCTCGGTGGCACTGCTGGCCAGTTCCAACCCCATCGGCACCGTGTTCTCTGCACTGTTCATCTCCCACATCTCGGTCGGCGGTTCCTTCCTGTCTACCAAGTATTACCCCACTGAGATCTCGGATCTGATCAGCGGCATCATCATCTACCTGTGCGCATTCTCCATGCTGTTCCGGGGCAAGATCCAGAGCCTGCTGTTCAGGAACGCCGAAAAGACCAACGTGAACGCAGAGCCTGCGCCTGCCGCAGAAAAGACCAAAAAGGAGGGCAAGTAATATGCTGCTTCTGATCAAATATACCCTGCTGTACGGCATCGTGCTGATGCTGGTGGCACTGGGCGGTATGTTCAGCGAACATTCCGGCATCATCAACATTGCGCTGGAGGGCATCATGGTCATCGGCGGTGTGGCCGGTGTGCTTACCCTGACCATGCTGCCTGCAAGCCTGTCGCCCTTCCTTGTGGTGCTCATCTCCATTCTGGTGGCGGCACTGGCGGGTGTGGTTTACAGTTTGCTGCTGGCCTTTGCCTCCATCAACCTGAAGGCAGACCAGACCATCGGCGGCACGGCACTGAACCTGCTGGCTACCGCCATTGCCGTGGTCATCTCCAAGTACTTCAGCGAGAGCGGCAGTGCCAAGCTGAACTACTCCAACAAGCCTTTCCTGTTCAGCATCGGCGGGCTGGAGCTCAGCGTGTTCGTGCCGCTGGGGCTGATCTTGCTGGTGGTCAGCTACATTGTGCTGTACAAGACCCGCTTCGGTCTGCGTCTGCGTGCCTGCGGCGAGCATCCGCAGGCTGCGGACTCGGTGGGCATCAATGTCTACAAGATGCGCTACGCCGGTGTCATTCTTTCCGGTGCGCTGGGCGCGATCGGCGGTCTGGCGTATATCGTGCCCCCGGTGCAGACCTGGAACTTTGAAGTCGGCGTGGCCGGTGCAGGCTTTCTGGCACTGGCAGTTATGATCTTTGGTCAGTGGAAACCCTTCCACATCTTTGGCGCGGCCATGTTCTTTGCCGTGTTCAAGAGCCTTGCCAACATCGCAGACTCCACTTTCCTCGCACAGCTGCACTGGTCCAGCAACATCTATAATATGATGCCCTTCGTGGCCTCCATGGTCATTCTGGCCTTTACTTCCAAGAACAGCATGGCACCCAAGGCCGAGGGTATCCCCTACGATAAGGGCTCCCGTTGAGCGCATTCGCTAAAAATCCGTAAAATGAAGGCATCCGCAGTCATCAATGTGCTGCGGATGCCTTTTTTGTACGGGAGATGGCACATTTTATCCATCTGTTTACCGGCAGAAAATGGCATTTTCGGCTTGTAATATACAACAAGATGTGCTATCATTATAAAACGAATGTGTATCTATAGGAACCCGGTGTACATTTCTTGCACTGCGGAAAAACAAGAAAGGTGAGTTTCTCTATTATGGACGAAAAAACAACTATGGGGCAGTCTCTCCGCAGCATGGAGGACGAAGAGACCATTGATCTGATGGAACTGGCGCGCCTGCTGTGGGCGCATATTGTGCAGATCGTGGCAGCAGCTGTTGCGGCAGCGCTGATCTGCCTGCTGGTGTGTATGTTTGCGCTTACACCCAAGTATCAGGCTTCCATCAACATGATCGTGAACACCCGGCAGGACACCACCACTACCTTCACCAGTGATAACTTCAACTCGGCCAAGAACCTGATCAGTACCTATGCGGTCATTATCAAGGGTAACACTGTGCTGAACGAGGTGATCGACACGCTGGATCTGGACATGACCTATGGCGATCTGTACGACATGGTGGAGGTTTCCGATGTGGACTCTACCCAGATCATGAAGATCACGGTCACGGATACCGATGCAAAGCGTGCGGGCGAGATCGTGGAGACCATTGCGGACATCGTGCCTGACGTGCTGGTGGAAAAGGTGGAAGCCGGTTCCTGCAAGACGGTAAGCGATGTAGCCATCAACCCCAACAAGGTGTTCCCCCAGACCAAAAAGTACGTTGTGATGGCTGGTCTGCTGGGCGCTGTTCTGGTGTGCGGCGTTCTGGTGCTGGCACATCTGCTGCACGATACCATTGTGGATGACGAAGATGTTCAGAAGAAGCTCGGCCTGCCCGTGCTGGGCCTGATCCCGGAGGTGTAAGACGATGTGGAATCTGTTTGGTAAAAAGAAGAAAGAAAGCGAGCACCGCACCCTGCAGCTGATCACCGATAAAAAGATGCCTTTTGGCTATGTGGAGGCCTACAAGTCTCTGCGTACCAATCTGGACTTTATGGCAGGCTCCATGGACGTGCACACGCTGGTGGTTACCAGTACCGTGCCGGAAGAGTCCAAGAGCAACGTGGCAGTCAATCTGGCAATGACGCTGGCCGAAAGCGGTAAAAAGGTAGCTCTGGTGGACTGCGACCTGCGCAAGCCGGTGCTGCACCGCTACCTGAAGGCTGGTCACAACGTAAAGGGCGTTTCCAATGTGCTGTCCAACCAGTGCACGCTGGACGAGGCTTTGCAGGAACTGAAGGAAATGAACCTGACCTTCCTGCCCGCAGGCACCCCGCCGCCGAACCCCTCCGAGATGCTGAGCCAGCCGCAGATGCAGGCTATGGTGGATACTCTGCGCCAGAAGTTTGATTTTGTCATCGTTGAC
The DNA here is from genome assembly GCA_934524985.1 of uncultured Faecalibacterium sp. Lineage (GTDB taxonomy): Bacteria > Bacillota > Clostridia > Oscillospirales > Ruminococcaceae > Faecalibacterium. The sequence goes on from CAKSYT010000003.1 coordinate 93,330, forward strand.
GCACCCCCGGTGTCTGTGGTCACCGATGCAGCCGTCATCGGCCGCTATGTGGACGGCGCCATCTTTGCAGTGCGTTCCGACTACGCCCCCGCCGATGCGGTGCGCGGCGCAGTGAAAAAGCTGCAGGATGCCGGTGTCCGGGTGCTGGGCAGCGTGCTGACCCGCTACGACATGAAGAAGGCACTCAAGGGTTCCAGCTACGCATACAGCTATGCCTACAATTACAACTATGCCTACGGCAAGCAGGATGCCACTGCCGGTAAATAATAAGGAAGCATTGTTATGACCGATCTGCATTGTCACATTCTGCCCGGCATGGATGACGGCGCAAAGGATACGGCGGTTTCGCTGGAACTGCTGCGCAGGGAATACGAGGACGGTGTGCGGAATATCGCGTTCACCAGCCACTTCAACAGCGAGCGCACCACGGTAGAAGCTTTTACAGCAAAGCGGCAGGCTGCTTTTGAACAGCTGACTGCCGCGCTGGAAGGGCAGCCCATGCAGTTTGATTTCAAGCTGGGGTCAGAGGTGTTCTTCTCGCCCGGTCTGTGCGAGCTGGACACCCGGGCGCTGTGTATGGGGGATACCGCCTATCTGCTGCTGGAGTTTCCCACCACCCACAAGCCGCATTTTATCCGGCAGACCCTGTACAATCTGCAGCAACAGGGCATCGTGCCGCTGATCGCGCATATCGAGCGTTACCCTTATGTGCTGGAGGATCCCACCCTGTTGTACGACTGGGTAGCTGCCGGTGCCTATGCGCAGATCAACGTGGGTGCACTGCTGGAACCCAAGCTTTGCAAAAAGCTTTGTAAGTTCATCCAGTGGGGACTGGTCCACGTCATCTCCACCGATACCCATTCCCCGGACAAGCGCCCGCCCCGCATGGCACAGGGAGTGCAGCAGCTGGAAAAGCTGCTGGGTAAGGAAACTGCCGCCCGCATCGTGCGCAACGGCGATGAGCTGTTCCACGATCAGGAGCTGGACGCTGCGACTCTGCATCAGCCCAAAAAGTTTTTGGGCATGTGGGTCTAATCCTAAAGTAAGGAGAAAACTGCCCGGGCGGAGGTGTACTCTGCCCGGGCAGCGGATTTTGGTATGAAGAAAAATAAGGTCCTGAAAATCGTAATGATCGTGCTGGGCGCGCTGGTGATTCTGCTGGCAGCAGCAGCCCTTGGGGTGCTGTTCTATCTCCGCGGTATGGCAGCCGGTATTCCCGAAACGTTGCCGGATGCCCCGGCGGACAGCACAGAGCTCACCCTGACGGATGAGGATCTGGATAAGCTGCTCAGCGGCGATGTCACGCTTGGGGAGCTGACCGGCGAAACTGCCGCGTCCAGCGGCGGGGAACAGGAAGCATCGGCAAGTGTTCCGCAGGAGGGAGCGGACGCGGTATCTGCTCCGGCAGGTTCTACTGCCTCCTCGGCGAGTTCTGCCTCCCGGACAGAGAGCAACAGTACTGCTTCCTCCGGCAAGCAGGAGAGCACCACTGGCACATCCAGCTCTGGCGCGGCATCCACAACTGAAAAACCGGCGTCCTCGTCCGGCAAACAGGAGGCTGGCTACGAGGCCGAGGTCAAGGCACTGCTGAAACAGCTGTACAGCGTCAAGGCGCGTGCCGAGGCAGAACTGAACAGCTGCATTGCCGGGGCAAAGGCGGAGTTCAAATCGCTGCCGGAGTCTCAGCAGACACAGGCGCGCAAGATCTCCATTGTGCTGGCAAGAAGCGGCAGACTGTATGCGATGCAGGCATCTTATGATAAGGAAGTGGCGAGCATTGTTAACCAGATGCGCGCCATTCTCACCGCCAACGGTCAAAGCACCGCACTGGCCGATCAGGCCATGGCCTCCTATAAGGCACAAAAGAGCGCCATGTACGCCCAGCTGACCGCAAAGCTGTACTCCTGACCCGCAAAACGACCTATGACCACCCGCAGCACATCTCCCGGGCACCGACCGTGCCGGAGAAGGGGACTGCGGGTGGTCTTTTTTGCCAAGTTTCCAGCAATATGGAGAAAAATACCGGTGACATGGATAGATGGCTCTGGGGGAGAGACACTGTCTTTTGCGCTTAGCAGAGCTGAACAGACTGCGCGCGTCCCGGAGCAGCTGCCCAAAAGACCGGAAAAGTAGCACTTTTACCTACAAATATACAGGAAAATTGTATAAAGTATAAGAATTCACTCATGCTTTGCTAAAATGAAGTGAATTATTTTCATGTGAATTGACAAAATTCGTGGTACTCTCTATAATAGATAGAGTGTTTCTCGGGTATGGACGATGGTGTTTATGCAACCGCAAGATGCCATCGTTTTATTATTCGCTTTTTCTGTCCGCGTGCCAAGGACAGACATCCGCTATGTGTGAGGCTGGCGGACTGCGGGAAAGTGTGGCTCGGCCTGAGAGCAAAAACAGTAATTCATTGATAGGATTGGAGTGGCATCAAACGATGGCAAAGTACATCATCAAGCGTGTCGCAATGGGTATTTTCAGTATCTTCATTGTGGCTACGGTTACCTTTTTTGTCATGAACCTGGTCCCCGGTGGCCCGTTCGTGGCAGAAAAGTCCATCAGCGCCGCTGCTCAGCAGGCTCTGGCCGAAAAGTATGGCCTGGATAAGCCGCTGGGTGTGCAGTACGTCAACTACATGAAGAGCCTTTTGCACGGCGATCTGGGCCTGAGCCTGCGTCAGCGCGGCCGTACCGTGAACCAGATCATTGCCAGCAAGCTGCCGGTGTCCTGCCGTCTGGCAGGCATTGCAGTGGTTGTGGCTCTGTGCGTGGGCATCCCGCTGGGCTGCATTTCCGCATACAACCGCGGCAAGTGGCTGGATAACATTATTATCGTGTTTGCTACCTGTGGCATCGCGATCCCCAGCTTTATTTCCAGCGTGCTGCTTTTGTACCAGTTTGGTATGAACATGAAGGTGCTGCCCACCGTTGGTCTGAACAGCGCGGCCGCCTATATCATGCCGGTCACCGCACTGGCCATTTATCCCTCGGCTTATATCACCCGTCTGATGCGCTCCAGCCTGCTGGACGTCATGGGTCAGGACTATATGCGCACTGCCCGCGCAAAGGGCGTGTCCCAGTTCATGATCCTGTTCAAGCACGCTCTGCGCAACGCCATTCTGCCTGTCATCACCTACGTCGGCCCCATGCTGGCCAGCCTGATGACCGGTTCTTTTGTGGTGGAAAAGATCTTCTCCGTGCCCGGTCTGGGCCGCGACTTCGTGTCTGCCATCACCAACCGTGACTACACCATGATCATGGGCACCACCATCCTGCTGTCCAGCATGGTCATCATTGCAAACGTGATCGTGGATATCCTTTATAAGATCATCGATCCGCGCATTAAGCTGCAGTAAGAGAAAGGAGCGATTTTCATGGAAAACATTAAAAAGAATCCGCTCAGCCTGCAGCTCAACGCGGAGGATTTTCTGCCCGCCAGCAATGAGGAAAAGCAGAGCTTGGTGGTCATGCGTGAAAGCGTCAACTTCTGGAAGGACGGTATCCGCCGCCTGAAGAAGAACAAGATCGCCATGGTCAGCTTTGTGTTCATCATTGCCATTGCCATCTTTGCCTATCTGCTGCCCGCTGTCTGGCCTTACAGCTATTCCGAGCAGATGAAGGGCAGCAACAACCTGAAGCCCTTCGAATACTCTACCTCCGAGCAGGCGCGTATCGACGCAGGCGAAAAGGTGTTCCCGCACATTCTGGGCACCGACCGTATGGGCCGTGACTTTGCTGTGCGTATCATGATGGGCACCCGCGTCAGCCTGTCCGTTGGTCTGATCGCTTCTGTGCTGGTGCTGATCATCGGCGCCACCTACGGTGCAGTTGCGGCCTTTGCCGGCGGCTGGGTGGATAATATCATGATGCGTATTACAGATATTCTGTACACCATCCCCGATATTCTGCTGATCATCCTGCTGGGCATGGCTCTGAAGGATCCGCTGGATGCACTGGCTTCCAAGCCCGGCTTCAAGTGGATGCAGACCCTTGGCCCCAACATGATCTCCATCTTTATCATCTTTGCTCTGCTGTACTGGGTCGGCATGGCGCGTATCGTCCGCAGCCAGATCCTGATCCTGAAGGAGAGCGAGTACGTTACCGCTGCCCGTGCACTGGGCGCATCCAGCGGCCGTATCATCAAAAAGCATCTGCTCACCAACTGCATCGGTACCCTGATCGTTACCACCACCCTGCAGATTCCGGCTTCCATCTTTACCGAGAGCTACCTGAGCTTCATCGGTCTGGGTGTTGCAGCCCCGCTGCCTTCTCTGGGTTCTCTGGCTACTGATGCCGTCAAGGGCATGAACACCTACCCCCATCTGCTGATCGCACCCGCACTGATGATCAGCGTGATGATCCTTGTGTTCAACCTGTTCGGCGACGGCCTGCGCGATGCCTTTGACCCGAAGCTGAAGAATTGATGAGGTGAACAGAAATGAGCGAGAAAATTCTTGATATCAAAGATGAACGCCTTTCTTTCTTCACCCCTGCGGGCGAAGTAAAGGCACTGAACGGCGTTTCCTTTACCATGAATCAGGGCGATGTTCTGGGCGTTGTGGGCGAGTCCGGCTCCGGTAAGTCGGTCACCGCCTACTCCGTTATGGGTCTGACCGCTTACCCCGGTAAGCTGGTGGGCGGCAAGGTGTGGTTCAACGGCCACGAGATCGAGAACATGAAGGAGAAGGACTTCCGCAAGATTCGCGGCAACGAAGTCTCCATCATCTTCCAGGACCCCATGACCAGCCTGAACCCGGTGTACACCATCGGCAACCAGATCGTGGAGGTCATCCGCCTGCACACCGATAAGAACAAGGCCGATGCATGGGCACGCGCCAAGGAGCTGCTGGAGCTGGTTGGCATCAACGAGCCCGAGAAGCGTCTGAAGCAGTACCCCCACGAGCTGTCCGGCGGTATGCGCCAGCGCGTGATGATCGCGATTGCACTGGCCTGTGAGCCCAAGCTGCTGATCGCCGACGAGCCCACCACCGCACTGGACGTGACCATTCAGGCACAGATCCTTGAGCTGATGCAGGATCTGCGCAAGAAGCTGGGCATGAGCATTATCATGATCACCCACGATTTGGGTGTTGTGGCTTCCATGTGCGAGAAGATCGCCGTGATGTACGCCGGCCACATTGTGGAGTACGGCACCACCGACGAGATCTTCTACCAGCCGGGTCACGAGTACACCAAGGGTCTGATCAACTCCATCCCCAAGCTGAACACCGCAGAGCATGAGCGCCTTGTGCCCATCGAGGGTACCCCTGTGGACCTGCTGAATCCGCCGGCCGGCTGCCCCTTTGCGCCCCGCTGCAAGAACTGCATGAAGATCTGTCTGAGCAAGATGCCCCCGCGCACCGAGCTCAGCGATACCCACTATACCTACTGCTGGCTGCAGCAGAAGGCTGCATTTGAGAAAGGGGAAAAGGCAGAATGAGTGAACATAAGACGCTGGTTGAAGTCCAGCACCTGCAGCAGTATTTCCCCGCCGGCGGTGTGGGCAAGAACCGCAAGTACGTTCAGGCTGTGGATGACGTAAGCTTTGCCATCCGCAAGGGCGAGACCCTTGGTCTGGTAGGCGAGTCCGGCTGTGGCAAGACCACCACCGGCCGCACCCTGCTGCGCCTGTACGAGCCCACCGGCGGTAAAATCTACTATGACGGCAACCTGCTGTTCGATAAGGACAACAAGATCGCAGTGGATATGCTGCCCTACCGCCGCCGGATGCAGATCGTTTTTCAGGATCCCTACGCAAGTCTGGATCCCCGCATGACCATTGGCGACATCGTGGGTGAGGGCATTGATATCCATCATCTGGCCGAGAACGAAAAGGACCGCCACGATAAAATCATCGCTCTGCTGGAGCGCGTTGGCCTGAACAGCGAGCACGCAAACCGCTACTGCCACGAGTTCTCCGGCGGTCAGCGTCAGCGCGTGGGCATTGCCCGTGCACTGGCCGTGAACCCCGAGTTCATCGTTTGTGACGAGCCTGTCTCTGCACTGGACGTTTCCATTCAGGCACAGGTCGTCAATATGTTCGAGGATCTGCAGCAGGAGATGGGTCTGACCTACCTGTTCATCGCCCATGACTTGAGCGTTGTCAAGCACATCTCCAACCGCATCGGCGTGATGTATCTGGGCAAGATGGTGGAGCTGGCCGACAGCTACGAGCTGATCACCCACAGCATCCACCCCTACACCCGCAGCCTGATTTCCGCTATTCCGGTGGCAGACCCCATTACGGCCCGCCAGTCCAAGCGTATCGTGCTGCAGGGCGATGTGCCCAGCCCCCTGAACCCGCCGTCCGGCTGCCGTTTCCGCACCCGCTGCCCCTATGCAGACGAGCAGTGCGCCAACGAGGTGCCCGAGTTCAAGGAGGTCTCCACCGGCCACTGGGCAGCATGCCATCACCTTGACCGCGTGAAGTGAGAACACTTCATACCAGTAAAAGGTGAAAGCAATTCAACTTAGCGCTGAAATGTTGTCACAAAATGGTTACAGTCCAAGTTTTGGACTTGTAACCGGCATGAGAACGCATTATAATCATTTGTGTTCCTCCGGTGTACAAATTATTTGCACCGGATCGAATATAGAGGCGGCTGGGGCAACCTGGCACACTCAAAATTTGATATAAGGGAAGGATATTATTATGAAACGCATTTCTCGTCGTAATTTCCTCAAGGTTGCAGGCGTGGGTGCCGCTGCTCTGGGTCTGGCAGCCTGTGGCGGCAGCAAGTCCGGTTCTACCGCAACCTCCGGCACTGCTTCTTCCGCTGCTGGCTCTTCTACCGGCAGTGTCAACACCGCTGGCTTCACCGTCCAGTACGGCCCCAACCCCGAGACTCTGGATCCCTCTTTGAACAGCGCTGTTGATGGCGCCAACACCATCATCACCATCTTCGAGCCCCTGCTGATCATCAACGAGAACAACGAAGTTGTTGGTGGCCAGGCTGAGAGCTGGGAAGCAAGCGAGGACGGCCTGACCTGGACCTTCACCATGCGTGACGGCCTGAAGTGGAGCGATGGTACTGACCTGACCGCTAAGGACTTTGAGTACACCTTTAAGCGTATGGTCAACCCCGATACCGCTGCTCCCTATGCAGAGACCTGCCTGGGCATGATCGATGGCTTTGAGGCAGCTCAGGCTGGTGATACTGATGCTCTGAATGTCAAGGCAAGCGACGACGGCAAGACCCTGACCATCGTTCTGGCTTATCCCTGCTCCTACTTCGACAAGATGGCCGCATTCGCAGCTATGAGCCCTGTGCAGCAGGCTACCGTTGAGGCCAACGGCGACAGCTGGTGCACCTCCGCTGACACCTTCGTGTCCAACGGCCCCTACATGATCACCGACTGGACCCCGTCCGAGCGCATCGTGCTGACCAAGAACCCCAACTACGTTGGCGGCTGGGACAGCTCCAAGATCGTCTCTGACACCATCACCCTGCTGCTGCTGGAGGACTCTTCCGCTGCCTTCGCTGCTTACAACAGCGGTGAGGCTGTCCTGATCAAGGACGTGCCCACCGACGAGATCCCCAGCCTGACCAAGGCAGAGGATGGCGGCGACTTCTATGTTGACACCATTCTGGGCACCTACTACGTCAGCATGAATCTGCAGCGTGATGCCTTCCAGGATGCCAAGGTCCGCAAGGCTCTGGCTCTGTCCATCGACCGTGACTACGTTGCCAACACCATCATGCAGGGCACCTACTCTGCTGCTTCCAACATTGTCGGCCCTGGCATCGTGGACGAGAACGGTTACTTCTACGACAACGCAAACGGCGGCTCTCCCTACATTGCGGATGACTACGAGGCAAATCTGGCCGAGGCTAAGAAGCTGCTGGAAGAGGCTGGCTACCCCAATGGCGAGGGCTACCCCACCATCGAGTACAGCACCAACGATGTCGGCTACCATGTGCCTCTGGCAGAGTACCTGCAGCAGGCTTGGGGCGATCTGGGCATCACCCTGACCATCAACAAGATGGAGTGGTCCTCCTTCACCCCCGCTCGTCGTGCAGGCGAGTACGATGTTGCCCGTAACGGCTGGGTCATGGACTACAACGATCCTTCCAACATGGTCGAGCTGTTCTGCACCGACAACGGCAACAACGATGGTAAGTACTCCAACCCCGACTTCGATGCTGCAATCGAGGCTTCCAAGGTTGCTGATGCTGCCGAGCACTTTGCACAGCTGCATAAGGCTGAGGACATCCTGATGGAGGATATGGGCTGCATCCCCGTTGCTTACTACAACGACTTCTGGCTGCAGACCTCTTCTCTGAAGGGCACCTGGCACAGCCCCTACGGCTACTGGTACCTGCAGTACGGCTACATCGAGGAGTGATCTCCTCCCTGTGCTGTGCAGCGTAAGCTGAACCGTAAACTATAAGCATTAAGCACCCCGCTGACCGGAAACGGTTGGCGGGGTGCTTTTTTGCTATTATCCTGCAAAAAAGACGAGTGCACGGTTTTGCCGATGCACTCGTCTTTTATATGTAAACCAGATTGAAAAGGTGCCAGCTTACACCGCAGCCATGGCAGCCAAAACGCTCTGCCAGCTCTTGCTGCGTGCGGCAGGCACCGGGGTGGGGCGGGTGCGCCGTGCAGCAGGGACACTATGACCGGTCACAGAGGATACCGTCAGGGCAGGGGAGGTGCAAAAGAACACAGCGGTGTCCTTTGCCAGCCACTGCGCAGCCAGTGCGGCGGCCTGCGGGTCAGACTGCAACGCACGGCGCTCGTTTCCGGCCAGAAAATCAGCCAGCCAGTACAAAATTGCGGCCAGCGGCAGGCAGGGGGAAGCGTCCTGACTCCAGTAACTCCAGCGTGCGCCGCGGCCAAGGTGACTTTCCACCGTGATCTGTGCGCCGGTGCGGGCATTCTGCGGGATGATACCAACATAGTTCGTGCCGGCGCGCTGCCCCAGTTCCTCCACAAGGCGCTGGGTGCGGGCGGCATCCAGCCGATCCTCCCGGCAGTAGGCGCGGAAGTCGGTTTGGCTGAGCAGGCTGTCGGCACTGGACGGAAAACGTCCGGTCAGCTGCCCATCGGCATTGTGGCACAGCTGCCAGCCCTTGCGGAAAAGCTGGAAATTCAGGCAGCGCCGTCCCATGGTGGAGTAGCACACAAGGGCGCTTTGCTCCCCGGGCAGCTGTTTTACTTCAAGATAGGCATCGTTGCCGCAGGTGTCCTGCAAACGGATGGTGAGCAGCAGCTGTGCACCGGCGTGCAGGGTGGACATGGCGTTGTGCATGGCGTCAAAATAACGGGAAGCGTCCATGATTGATCTCCTTCCTAAAAGGCAAACAGCGAAACGTTGTAAAAGCACCAGCCGGGTGATCGGGCCGACAGGCTGTATAAAACTTCTCTGAACGTAGTATAGCATACTTTTGAAGAAAAAACAACTGCAAGTTTCTTCAAAACGACAAAATTTTGCAAAAGCTCATGACGTAGAGCAAACGAAAGTTCAAGCGTGGTTGTGCTTTATGATAATCGGTTGTGAAAAAATGACCCCTGCGGGAGATGCCGACTAAGGCAGGAGTTGCTCCCACAGGGGTCATTTTATATTTTTCAATCGCCAAGCTCCCGGATCTCGTTCTGGATCAATCGGCCGGCAGCGCGGGCAAGCTGATCCATGCCGCGGATGCGCGCCATATTTTTGCCGTAGATCTGCGCGGCGGCACCGGCGCTGCTGTCCTCGCCCATAAAAACGGCAGACACCCGCACGCCCTGCCGCTGCAAGGTGCGCACCTGCGCGGCGGTATCGGTAACACCGGCGTCCTCCTCGTAGGCGCAGCCCAGCGGGTTCTCTGCTGTGGGCGGAATGCGGCGGCTGTCGTTGGGGCTGGCATCGGTCAGCAGGATCATCAGGTGGCGCGGGGCGGGGCCTGGGGCGTACCGGATCAGATCGCCCGCAGCTCGCAGCGCCAGACCGTCCCGGTTCCAGCCTGAGGCGAAGTACCGGAAGATGTTCTGCCGGTTCTTGTCCGCAAAGCCTTTCAGCACCCGCAGTACCGTGTAGCCCCGCAGGCTGCTAAAGGCGCTTACTCGCACCGGAATACCGCAGTTGGCCAAGCTTTCGGCCAGAATGACACCCTGTGCCGCAATCACCTCCTGACAGTGCAGGCGGGAGGCGGAGGCGTCCAGCAGCAGATCCACCGTAAAGGCGGGGCAGTTTTCCTCCTCCGGGCACAAAAACACCCTGTTATCGTTCAGGTAAGGGGCGCGCCACACCCGCCCGGCGCACAGGTTGCCGCTGCGTGCCACCCGCTGGTCGGGCTGCTGATGCACCAGAATACAGTTGCGGATCTGCTCCGTAAGGCGCAGCACCACGCTGCGATGCAGCTCCTGATTTTTGGCATAGTAGGCGCGGTTGCGTTCGGCCTGCAATTCGGCCTGCTGTGCCAGTTGCCGCGCCTCCGGGGTGGGCGCCTGCTCCGGGCTGGGCACCCCGGAGCTGAACCACAAATGACAGCCCAGATGCACTCCGGTGCACAGTTCCTGCTCGGCCTTGCGCAGCTGTTCCGGCGGGTAGAAGCAGCGCCCGAAGCAGCTTTCAATGTAGGCGCGGTCCTGCGCGGCGCGCTGCTTCAGGGTGATATTTGCCCGGCGCTTGTCCACCGCCAACCCGCTGCCTGCGGCATCCACCGCGCCGGAATGCTCCACCGTCACCCGGTCGGTCTTGATCATCTGGGTGGGCATGGTTTTGGTGGCAAGCTTTGCCCAGAAGCCTTGCAGCCGCAGGTGCAGCGCGGGCTTCTGACGTACCTCGCCGTCAAACAGGGCAAACTTTGCAAATAACGCCAGCAGGTCGTTTTTGAGCTGTGCTGGTTCCGGTACGGTCTCCGGTTCCAGCGCGGCGGCAAGGCTGCTCTCGTAAGGGGTCATGACCGGGGCGGTGCGTCCCAGCACCTTGCGCCAGCGCGCGGCCTGCATGGTGTATACCAGCTGGTTTTTCGCCATCCACTCCTGCCGCGAAAGCTTGTACTGGATGGCAAAAAAGTAGTCCGCATGGGCAAACCGCAGCGCTTCCAGCACCGGGCGGCGGGGCAGCTCCAGCCGGTAGGCGGCGTTTTCTAAGTACAGCCACGCCATATCGTCCAGCATGGGCTGGCGTGTGTCACCCTCCCAAGCGGAAAAAATGTCCCGGATCAGCGCGTCACCGTAGTATTTGTGCACCAGCCCCACGATGCAGTTCATGTAAAAATCAATGGTGCCGTCCGTGTTGCGGGCCAGAAACAGCGGCTCAAAGCCGTAGGCTCCGGCGGCGGCCCAGACCTGATTGGCCGCGCGCCGCTCCTGCGCGGTGTAGCTTTGGGCGTCCATCAGGCAAACAGCTTTCCGGCATCCAGCTTGGCCGGGATGCGCGCGGCGATCACGTCCCGGATCAGTCCCTGCTCGTAGGAGTCAAAGGCCTTATTGGTGATGCCCATATCCAGCGCCGCCCCGGCCGGGATGCCCCTGCGGATCAGCCGCAGCGCGTCCAGCATGCCGCGCAGATCCAGCGCCTTGGTGGAGATCTCGGCACTGTCGCACTTTTTCTGCAGGTCCAGAAACAGCAGTGCGAACTGGTGCACATATTTGGCGGCAAGATCCGGGAACTGCGCCCGCAGCAGCTTTTCCAGATTATCCTGCGTGATGGTGGGCATCTGCACCACCGCAAAGCGGGAGGTGAGCGCTTCGTTCAGCTCCCGGGTGCCCGCGTAGCCGTAGTTCATGGTGGCGATAAAGCGGGTCTCCTCAGCCAGCGGGATGCGGTCGTATCCGGGCACGTCAATGGCGCGGCGGAAGTCCAGCACCGCGTGCAGCACGGCCAATGCCTCGTTTTTGGCCATGTTGATCTCGTCCAGCACGCCAAAGCCGCCGCACTGTGCGCAGCGGTACACCGGCCCGGGACGAAACACCACCTGCCCGCCCGCAAAGGTATCCATGCCGATGAGGGAGGCGGCGTCCATGTTTACATGAAAGGAGATGTCCCACGCGGGGCGGCCAAAGGCGGCGGCAAGGTTTTCAGCCAGCACGTTTTTGCCGGTGGCCTTTCCACCGGCCAGCAGTAGGTTTTCGCCGCAGAGGATGGCCGCCAGTGCCTGCTCCCACACCTCTTTGCCGTAGTAGATAAAGGCAGGGGCGGGGATGCGCGGGCGCAGCGCCTCGCTGAGCGGATGGGCGGCGCGGTATTCCTGCACCGCCGCAAGCAGGGCGGGGTCCACTCCTTCCTGCCGTAAGGTATCCAGAATATCCGACATTTGTACAAACACCTCGATCTCTGACCGGGTGGGATGAACTGCCCGGTTTTCAGCCTTATCATAGCACAATCGCGGCCATTTGTGTAGGGGGCATACGGGGCAAAAAGGACAAAATAACCAAAGGAATTTGCCGTTCTGACGGAAAGTGAACGAATGGATTGAATATAATAAACCAGTATGTTATTTTATTGATTAATAAGTTAACTTCTAAAATCTAAAAGATAGTTGGTGCTTAGAAAATGAATTTACAAGATTTTGTTGGGGAGATAGTTTTTAGCAAAACGGATGGAAAAGGACGTATCGAAAAAGTAATCTGGGGGAAAAACACATATTTTAAAGTGGTATTTGGGGACGGAACACAAAAGGTATACAGAATTCCAAGGGCGTTCTTATCAGGGATATTAACCGCAGAAAATGTTGAACTCAACGAGCACATAAAGATGATGCCTGACATTGAGTTTAAGGCTAATGAGGACTTGATGTCGGCTAAGGAACTTGGCATCTCAATTAGTAAAAAATGTGCGCTTACAAGCAAGAATTTGGCACTTCTTGGAGCATTAGATGACTTTTACGCACTGTATTTCAAAATATTCGATGAACTTATGCAAGAAATGATTGAACATACAAAAACTAAAATGGAGAAAAAAGGAGAGGTTTACGATGGAAGAATTGACTTCTACTTAAATGATGAAATGAAAAGACGTGTAAGGCGACACTTTAATCCCATTTTAAACAAAAACGTTAATCTCTTTACAAACGAATATGAAACATTTAGGGCAAATAAAGGTGAATTCAGAAATTTTCAGTACTTTTTTGCGCAGGGAGGGCAATATCGCCGTGCAACATTTCAGGAATTCTGTCAGTCAATAGAGTGGATTTATATCGACACTATTTATAAATGGAAACAACAAATCAATCCCAATATTCGATTAGACAATGTGGAAAATGATGTGAATACAAGACTTCAAATCTTGGCGGCAATGCGTGAAAAAGAGATTCTTAATAAAAAATGTTTTAAGGAACAAGAGATTGACGATGAAACGCTTTATCTTGTTAGAGCACTCCCGATGATAAGATGTTATCAAGAAAAACATGAAATAATAGCAAAAAGATTTTGTGCTAAAATTTTGAATGGTGGTGGAGCGGTAATTCTACCGACACATTACTGTACGGAGTGTAAAAAATTCTTTATTGGAGATAAGACGCTGGCAGAATATGAGAAACAATTTGGAAAGATTTTGGTACGAACACAGAGATATTTGACACAAGAAAAAGAAGCAAGTGCCTTCGATGGATTTAACCCGGAGTCTCGGCTGCATCAGTATGGGTATAATGTAAAAGCGAATGAATTAACAGAGCTGGAAAGACAAAGGATTTTAATCGCGTTAATAAAAAGCGGACAAATTACTTATTATGAAATTTGTCAAACCATTGAACAGTGTATAAACTTGTTTCAATCACAAACGAAGTATGCGCAGGCAGTTGAAAAGTGGGAAAAAGACTTGAAATTTATTGGAGACTACATAAAAACGATAACTTGACAAATGTAACAAAGAGGGGCAGCCCCGGTCTTGGGGCTGCCCCTCTTCACATGAAAAAGAAGAAAAGAAGAAACGCTTAGAGTATGCCGGAGAACAGCGCTTTATCAGGCGTTTTCCAGACCGGCCATCTGCTTGACGGCCTTCATGGCGAAGGTCAGGGTGCGGCCCATAGCCACACCGGCCATCAGGCAGGGGTAGTTGTTGGCAAAGAAGCTGCCGGACATATCGCCGGTGATGTACAGACCCTCCATGGGCTGGTTGTTGGTATCCAGAGCCTGACCCTTTTCGTTGATGGCGATGCCCTGCTCGGTGGTCAGCAGGGAAGCACCCAGCCAGCAGCCGTAGAAGGGCGCAGTGCGGATGGCGCTCAGACGGTAAGCGGGCTTGCCGAAGTCCTCATCGTTCTGCTTGTCGTACAGCTCGTTGTAGCGCTCCACGGTAGCAAGGAAGGTGTCCTTGGCAGAACCGGTAAAGCCCATCTTGTCGGCCAACTCGTCCAGCGTATCGCACTTGAACAATGCACCGGCCTCGATAGCCTCGTCCATCTTACCCTGAATGTACTTCTCACCGCCGTTGCGGGTCTGGGCAGAGCAGCCGATGGTGTGGAAACGCTTTGCGTCCTCCAGCATGTTGGCATCGCAGATCTGTGCGTAGACGCGGCCCGGCTGATGGGCAGCAGCGTAGACGATATCGTTATAGGGGCAGCTCTCGTTGGCAAAGCGCTCGCCGTTGCGGTTTACCTTCAGGAAGGGCTGGGTGCCGGGATTGTACTGGCGGATCTTGCCGGGGAAGGCCTTGCCGCCAAAGGCGGAGTCGCTGTCCACATAACCGCCATCCACACCGGGTGCAACAACGCCGCGGTCAAACAGCATGGGCGCGGCTTCCTTGTCCAGATTGGCGCCTGCCCACACAGCGGCGCGGATGCCGTAGCCCTTGTCGGCGGGGGAGTAGGAGCAGGCGGTGGTCACGCTGGTGCCCAGCGGGTCCAGCTGCTCCATCATGTAGGGGTTGCCGGGGAAGCCGCCGCAGGCCAGCAGCACGCCCTGATTGGCGTTGTAGCGGATGAAATGGTCGTCCTCGGTGCTCTGGGCGATGATGCCGGTAATGCGGCCATCGCTGTTCTTTTCCAGCTTGGCCAGACTGGTCTTGAAGTCCACATCGTAGCCCAGCTCCTGAATGTACTGCAGCAGCAGTTCGTTGCGGGCAACACCGCTGCTGCGGTCGTAGGTGTACTCGATTTCAGGATACATGAAATCAGTGTTATGCTCGGCGTTCTCTGCGGGCCACTTGGCCTCGTCACCGTAGGTGTAGATCATATCTACGCCGTACTTCTCGGTCATGATCTCGTGGACAAAGCCGATCATCTCGGCAGACTCGTTGATCCAGGTCTTGACAACGCGCTGATCGCACTTGCCCGAGGCGTAGCGGGAGATCTCGCTCAGCAGCTTGGCACGATCCATCTGGATACCCTGCTCCTGTGCACCAAAGCCATCCACAGCGCCGACCCAGTGGCGGGTGTCCTGCACGTTGGCGTTCTGCTCAATGACACGGAAATTCAAGCCATTCTTGGCAGCATAGGCGGCAGCAAACATACCGCCGTTGCCTGCGCCCACGATCAGGATGTCAGTGTCCACGGTCTCGGTGATGGCGGCCTCGTCGATGTCGGGCTCTTTGCCCAGCCAGTCGCTCTCATCGCCGGTGGGCAGCTGCACGCTGGAGACCACGGCCTCGCCCTTGGCCTGCGCGTAGCAGCTCTTGGCGGCCTTCATCACGGCGTCGGAGGTGATGGTAGAACCGGAAACGCCGTCGATCTCGGCAGAACCGGCAGCCATCAGCTGCTCGCGCAGCTCATCAGCAGCGGCAGCGCCGAAGGAAGCGGTCTCGCCGGAGGTGTCCACCACCACGTCGGTGACAGCGCTGTCGGAGAAGGTCATGGTGACCTTGACGGTGGAAGAAATGCCCTCGGCAGTGCCCTCGTAGGTGCCGGGGATGTACTGACCGGCAGCACCGGAAGCGGAAGCAGAGCCGGAGGCAGCATTGCAGGCAGCCAGAGCACCGGCAGTCACACCGCTCATGGCGGCAGCAGCGGCGATTTTGATAAAGCCCTTACGGGAAATCTTGTTCATAGGTACGCTCTCTTTCTTTTTGTTCTTCTTTGTGTTCCTTCTTATCCTGCAGCAAAGTAAAAGGCACTTTGCCGAATCCTTAACAATTGTAGCGTAGAAGGGCGCTGTTTACAATTCATGTTTCTTATATTATAATTTAGAATAACCTAATGTATCGCGGGAGGGAGAAAAGCATGAACGAGAGCGCACTGGAAGGCTTTGTAAAGATCGTGGAGCTGAACAGTTTTTCTGCGGCGGCAGAGGCGCTGTATCTTTCGCAGTCGGCACTTTCGCAGCAGATCCGCACGCTGGAAGGGCAATTGCAGTTCGAGCTGTTCCTGCATGTACCGCGCCGGGTGGTGCTGACCCCGGCGGGGCAGGATTTTTACCCTAAGGCAAAGCAGCTGGTGGCTCTGTATCAGCAGGCGGTGCGCCACGCCCGCGCGGTGCAGCACCAGGAAAACCCGCCGGAGCGGCATCTGATGATTGCATGGAGCCATGAGGCCATGCGGATGTTCGGGTACGACCTGTTCTCCCTGACCGATGCGCTGTGCCTGCAATATTCTTCGATCATGACGCAGTGCGCTAACCGCAGCGAGGTCTGGCGCAGCCTGAAAAAAGGGGATGCAGACCTCTCCTTCCAGCTGGAAAGTGCAGAATTTTACGCACAGGGGCTTACCTTTGTGCCGCTGCTCTATGTGCCGGAACTTTGCATCCCTATCCACCCGCCCGCTGATATGCCGCTGGGCAGACTGACTTTGGAGCAGGCGCTGCAATACCGCTGGCTGCCCATCAAGGAGATGTACCAGACCGTCTACGAGACAAGCTTGCTGCAGGAGGGGCTGGAACGCGGGGTGAACTTTACGCCGGTGGGCGGCATCCGCAGCGCGTCCTACGGCGGACCGGCGCTCAAGATGGTCCCGGCGGTCTATTACCGCAGGCCGGACCTGAGCTTTGTGCGGGTGCTGGACTGGGGCAGGGGACACCGGTTCGGCGTTGTGCTGGGGCAAAAGCGCGAGGACCCGGTAGTAATGGCCTATGTCCGCGCCTTGCAGCAGCTGCTGCCATCCCTCTCGGAAAGGCTGTTCGGCCTGAAGCTGGAAGCGGTGGAGGAATAAAGAAAAGACGGAAACCCTCTCAGGCGCATGCGCGCCAGCTCTCCCGAAGGGAGAGCTCTATTGCAGCTGACCGACAGATGCTGAAAAGCTCCCCCTCTCGGGGGAGCTGGCATCGCGCAGCGATGACTGAGAGGGTAAAACAAAAGAGCACCTGCTGCCCTCGGAAGAGAAGGCAACAGGTGCTCTTTGCAGTTATATTGCGATGACAGGTGCTTTAATCCACCACGTCCTCGAACTGGCTGTTGTACAGGTCGGCGTAGAAGCCGCTGGCTTCGATCAGCTGGTCGTGGGTGCCCTGCTCCACAATGTCGCCGTCCCGCATCACAAGGATGAGGTCGGCGTCCCGGATGGTGGAAAGGCGGTGGGCGATGACAAAGCTGGTGCGGCCTTCCATCAGGCGGTCCATGGCGGTCTGGATGCGCTGCTCGGTGCGGGTATCCACACTGCTGGTGGCCTCATCCAAAATCAGGATGCGGTTGTCTGCCAGAATGGTGCGGGCGATGGTAAGCAGCTGCTTCTGTCCCTGACTGACGTTGGAAGCGTCCTCGTTCAGCTCCATCTGGTAGCCGCCGGGCAGGGTGCGGATAAAGTGGTCGGCGTTGGCAGCCTTTGCGGCGGCGATCACCTCTTCATCGGTGGCGTCCAGCCGACCGTAGCGGATGTTCTCCATGATGGTGCCCTTGAACAGCCATGTGTCCTGCAGCACCATGCCAAAGCCCTCGCGTAGAGCGCTGCGGTCAAAGTCCCGCACATCGTGGCCGTTCAGGGTGATGGAACCGGCATCCACATCGTAAAAGCGCATCAGCAGCTTGACCATGGTGGTCTTGCCCGCGCCGGTGGGGCCTACGATGGCTACCTTCTGGCCGGGCTGCACCGTGCAGCTGAAGTCGTGGATGACGGTCTTGTCCGGGGTGTAGCCGAAACGCACATGGTCAAAGGTGACCTGTCCGTCAATATCGGCGGGGTCGGCGCGGCGGGCGGGGTCTGCCAGCTGCTCCTCCTCCGGCTCGTTCAAAAACTCGAACACCCGCTCGGCGGCAGCGGCCATGCTTTGCAGCATATTGGACACCTGCGAAAGCTGCTGGATGGGCTGGGTAAAGTTTTTGACGTACTGGATAAAGGCCTGAATATCACCGATGGTGATGACGCCGTTTGCGGCAAAAATGCTGCCCACGATGGCCACCGCCACATAGCCCAAGTTGCCCACAAAGTTCATGATGGGCATCATCAGGCCGGAGAGGAACTGGCTCTTCCATGCGGATTCGTACAGCTTATCGTTGGCGGCGTTGAAGTCTGCCAGCACCACGGCCTCCCTGTTGAAGGCCTTGACCACGTTGTGACCGGCGTAGACCTCCTCTACCTGACCGTTGACCACGCCCAGCGTGGCCTGCTGTGCCTTGAAGTACTTCTGGCTGAACTTGACCACCACCAGCACCAGCGCCAACGACACCGGTAAGATCAGCAGGGCGATCAGGGTCATGCGGGGGCTGATGGAAAGCATCATCACCAGCACGCCGATCATGGTGGTCACGCTGGTGATCAGCTGGGTGATGCTCTGGTTCAGGCTCTGGCCCAGCGTGTCCACATCGTTGGTGATGCGGGAGAGCACCTCGCCCACGGTGCGCTTTTCAAAGTACGCCAGCGGCAGGCGGTTGATCTTTTCGCTGATCTGGCGGCGGAAGTCGTAGCAGACCTTCTGGGAAAGGCCGGTCATCAGCCAGCCCTGAATAAAGCTGAAGGCGCTGCTCAGCAGGTACATTCCCAGCAAAAACAGCAGAATGCGGCCGATATACACAAAATCGATGCTGCCGGTGCCGCGCAGCCGGGCAATCCAGCCGGTGGCAAGGGCGGTGGTGGCTTTTGCCAGCACCTTGGGGCCTGCAATGTTGAAGATGGTGGACAGAACAGCAAACAGCATGGCTGCCGCAAGGGGCAGCTTGTAGTGGCTCATGGTGCGGATGAGCTGCCGCAGCGTGCCTTTAAAGTCCTTGGCGCGCTCGGTGGTGGGACGTCCGGGTCTGGGCATATCACTCACCCTCCTTTTCTGTATTCAGGGTATCCAGCGCCAGTTCCTTCTGGCTCAGCTGGCTGCGGGCGATCTCCTGATATTCCGGGCAGCTGACCATCAGCTGGGCGTGGGTGCCCTTGCCCACCAGCCTGCCCTCGTCCAGCACAAGGATCTGGTTCGCGTGCAGCACGGTGGAGATGCGCTGTGCCACAATGATCACGGTGGCGTTGTCGGTTTGTGCCTTCAGGGCGCGGCGCAGCGTTACATCGGTCTTGTAGTCCAGCGCCGAGAAGCTGTCGTCAAACAGATAGACCTTGGGGTTTTTGGCAATTGCCCGGGCAATGGAAAGCCGCTGCTTCTGGCCGCCGGATACGTTGGAGCCGCCCTGTGCAATGGGGCTCTGGTAGCCCTCGGGCTTTGCTTCGATAAAATCAGTTGCCTGCGCAATGGCAGCGGCCTTGTGCACCTGCGCATCGGTGATATCTTCGCCGCCGAATTTCAGGTTGCTGTCAATGGTGCCGCTGAACAGCACACCCTTCTGGGGCACATAGCCCAGCAGGTCGTGCAGCTGTGCCTGCGGCATCTCGCGCACGTCAACGCCGTCCACGGTCACCTTGCCGCCGGTCACATCGTAAAAGCGGGGGATCAGGTTGAGCAGAGTGGACTTGCCGCAGCCGGTGGAACCGATGATGGCGGTGGTCTCGCCGGGCTTTGCGGTAAAGCTGATGTGCTCCAACGCATCGCTGTCCGCACCGGGGTAACGGAAGCTCGCGTCCTCGAATTGCACCACGCCCTGCCAGTCGGTGTGTGCCTGTGCAGCCTTTGCGGCGGCCTCGTCCGGGTCGTGGATGGTGGCTTTGGTGCGTATGACCTCGTCGATACGATCCGCAGCCACACCGGCGCGGGGCAGCATGACGGCCACCATGGCCAGCATCAGGAAGGACATGACGATCTGCATGGTGTAGGTGATAAAGGCGATCATCTCGCCCACCTGCATGGTACCGGCGTCCATGGCTTTGCCGCCGAACCAGACGATGAGCAGGCTGGTGCCGTTCATGATCAGGGTCATAAAGGGCATCATGGCCACCATGGCGCGGTTGGTGAACAGCTGGGTGCCCATCAGCTCCCGGTTGGCCTTGTCAAAGCGCTGCTCCTCAAACTTTTCGCGGCTGAAGGCGCGCACCGGCATGATGCCGGTCAAAATCTCGCGGCTGACCAGATTCAGCCGGTCCACCAGCTGCTGCATCACCTTGAATTTGGGCATGGCAACGCTCATCAGGAAAAGGATGAGCAGCAGCAGAATCGCAACGTCCAGCACCACGATCCAGGAAAGACCGCTGCTGCTGCCCACAACGTGCAGCACGCCGCCAATGCCCAGAATGGGCGCGTAGGCCACCATGCGCAGCAGAATGACGCAGACGAACTGCACCTGCTGGATATCGTTGGTGGTGCGGGTGATGAGGGAAGCGGTGGAAAAATTCTCGATCTCCGCGTTGGAAAAGCCGATAACGCTGGCGAAGGTCTCCCGGCGCAGGTCGCGGCCGATGGCGGCGGACACCCGGGAAGCAAGGAAGCCAACGGCCACAGCCACGGCCACCATCAGCAGGGTGAGTGCCAGCATCTGGCCGCCTACCCGGAAGAGGTAACCCATCTGCACATACCGCGCAACGCCCTGTGCCTCATATTCCAGCTGCACCAGCAGCAAAGACTGGCTTTTCAGGTTTTCCAACAGGGTGCTGTCCAGCTGGCTCATGGCACCGTCCAGCTGCTTTTGCAGCATACTGCGGTCAAAGCCGGGCATCTGGCTCATGGCGGCAAACTGGCTGCATACCGTATCCAGATCTGCTGCCGTGGGGGCAACGGTCTCGGTGTCGGTGTCCGCAGCGGCAGAGGGCATCTCGGCAAGGCCGGTCATGCCCATGCTGCTCTGCCCGGCGGGGGTGTTGGCGGCCTGTGCGGCAGCCATATACAGCACGATATCCGGGGTGGTCACGGCATCCTCCAGCGCGGTGCGCTCGGCCTCGGTCAGGTCGGAGCGCAGCTGCAATACACCATCGTCTTGTAGATAGTACTGGTAGGCGTTTTGCAGCTTCTGCGCATCCTCCTCGCTCATCAGCAGGCTCAGCGCGTCCAGCGTACTCTGGCGCACTGTCTGGGGCAGGGGACTTTCAATGCCGCCCTGCTGGATGCCGGTGTCCACGATCTTGCTGGTGTAGTCCGGCAGGGCAAGGTCGCAGTACGCCTGCACGAACAGCAGTGCGAACACCACAAGGCAGACCGCCCAGTGCCGGGCCAGCTGCTTAAAGATCTTTGTCATGGTTCGTTTCTCCCTTCGGGTCAATGTTTCGCGCGGCATTTTCCGCAAGAATGGCATCCATCAGCGCGCCGCGCAGCGCGTCCATCTGGGCTACCTGCTCCGGCTCCAGCCGTGCCAGCACGCTGGCAAAGTAGTCGCGCAGAGCCTGCTCGCACTGATGGCACAGCTCGTACCCCTTGGGGGTGATGCGCACCAGCGTTTTGCGGCGGTCGGCGGGGTCCGGTTCCCGCACCACAGTACCGTCCTGCTCCATTAGCCGCAGCCCGCGCGAGACCGCCGGCAGCGGCTGGCGGATCTCCCGGGCAAGGTCGGAGACATAGATGGCACCGTCCTTTCCATGGCAGTTGATGGAATGCAGCAGGCCTTCCAGCAGATTGAAGTGGCATTTGGGGCAATCGGCCAGCGCCGCCCGCATCCCGGCCTTGGATGCCTTGCTCAGCTGCCCGATATAGTGGCACATCCCCTGAAAGCTGGGGTTGCTTGGCTCGGACACAACGATCCCTCCTCGTTTGCATTTTTTAAATACTTAACACCTGTTAAGTATTAACGCCTGATAAGCATATTCCTTTTGCAGCCGGATTGCAAGAGAATGGGAAAATATTAAACAAAAATTCACAAAAAACTTGTAGGCTTTGTCAGGACGAAAACCAGTTCTCGCTGCATAGAAATAAAGGACAGGCAGAAACGGAGGGTGCGGATGGAGCAGGGATTACAGGCGCTGCTGCAAGTATTCGGCGGCTTGGCGCTGTTTTTGTACGGGACAGACAGCCTGTGCCGGGCGGTACAGCAGGGGGCGGGCAGGCGGCTGCGCAGCTTGCTGGCGCGGTGCACCGCAAACCCGGCGGCAGGGCTGCTGACCGGTGCGGCAGTAACGGCGGTGCTGCAAAGCAGCTCGGCGGTCACAGTCATGGTTATTGCCTTTCTGGCGGCGGGGCTGTTGCAGCTGCGGCAGGCGGTGCCGGTGGTGTTTGGGGCGAATATCGGCACCACAGTTACGGCACAGCTGCTGGCGTTCCGGGTGGAAAGCTGGCGGTATCTGCTGCTGTTTGGCGGGGTGCTGCTCTGTCTGGCCTGTAAGGGCTGGCGGGGCCGCTGCGTGGGCGAGGCGGTGTTCGGCTTTGGGCTTCTGTTCGAGGGCGTTACCGTGATGCGCAGCGCCATGGAGCCGTTGCTGCAAAGCCCGCTGCTCCGGCTGGAACTTGCCCGGGTGCAGCAAAGCCCGTTGCACGGGCTGCTGGCGGGCGTCTGCATGACCCTGACGGTACAAAGCAGCTCTGCCACCGTGGCACTGCTGCAAAGCATGGCGGCACAGCCCGGGGCAGACGGCGTGCACAGCCTGCTGGGGCTGACGGCGGCAATCCCCATTCTGCTGGGGGATAACATCGGCACCACCATCACAGCGGTGCTTGCCGCCATCGGGCAGGGAAGAGACGCCAAGCGGGTGGCGGCAGCCCACGCCATCTTCAACCTGAGCGGCGCAGCGGTGTGCTGCGCACTCTTGCAGCCCTTTGCGGCGCTGGTGCGGATGTGCTCGCCCACGGGGGCGGAGTGCGCCGTGATCGCCCGACAGATCGCCAACGCCCACACCCTGTTCAACGTACTGTGTGCGCTGGTCTGGCTGCCCCTGACCGGGCAGATGGTGCGGCTGGTCTGCGCGCTGCTGCCCGATAAAAATCGCCCGCGAGAACGGTTGTAAACCGGAGCAGGGAATGGTATACTGAAGCAGACGATACTATTATATATAAAGGGTGGAATGCAATGAAACGGAAAATCGGCAGGCTGTGCATGGTGCTGGGTGCGGTGCTGATCTTATGCGCCGCCGGATTGCTGGGCTACAACCGGTGGGATGCCGCCCGGGCGGAAAAGGCCTCGCAGAAAGTATTGGGCGAGCTGGAGCAGACCATGCAAAAGACCATTACGGAGCACCGGCAGGAAAACGAGACCGCAGCCCCGCAGCCAGTGCTGGACCCGACGCAGGAAATGACCACCGTGGAGGTGGAGGGGCACGACTATATCGGGGTGCTTTCCATCCCGGCGGCAGGGCTGGAACTGCCGGTAATGGCGCAGTGGAGCTACGCCGGGCTGAAGGTCGCCCCCGGGCGGTACAGCGGCACCACCTATGCCGATGATCTGGTGATTTGCGGCCACAACTACGCAAAGCATTTCAGCCCCATCAAGTGGCTGGCGATCGGCAGCCCGGTCTACTTTACGGATGCGGACGGTCTGCGCTGGAGCTACGAGGTGGAGAGCGTGGAGACTTTGCACCCCACTCAGATCGAGGAGATGACCACCGCTACCGAGACGGACAGCTGGGATCTGACCCTGTTCACCTGCACCTCCGGCGGCAACGCCCGGTATGCGGTGCGCTGTGTGCGGACAGGCTACCCCGTCCGTGTGACGGACGCGGCAGAGTGATGCTGGCGCAGCGGGACGATTTGGAATGGCTTCCGCTTCTTACGGGTTGCGGCACCCAGCATCCGCTTCGTGCCTTGGGCGGCACTCGCGTCTTGCTGGCCGCTGCCCCAACAACTCCTCCCTGTTTCCGCCGCTGGCGGCGGTCGTCGTCGTTGCTAGCCATTGTCAGAGGAAAAATTATTTTAATTTTGGGATAGCGGAGCGTCTGCGGACGCTCCGCTATCCCATTTTCACGGGAAGGGGTCGTGACGGAAAACGGCAGCTCCAGCGCCTGTTTCCTGCGGAAACGCGGCGCAGCGGACGATGAGGAAAGTATTATTATAATTTGTGGTTCAGAAACGCCTGCGGACGTTTCTGAGCCACTTTTTTCACGGGAGCATACGCTGTTTTTTACGAAAAAATCCGCAAAAACGTTTGAAAGTCCTTTTTATGGTATCTGAATTGTGCGATACTGTGTTCACCGGGGAAGTCCCGGGAACAAAACAGACACACAGGAGGGAAACACCATGAAGGATTTTGAGTTGCGTTATGTGGGCAGTCATGTAGAGGTATACACTGGCAGTGGTGTGTTCCTGTTTTCAGCCGACACGGTGCGCGAGGCCATGGAAGAGCTGGCCGGGTAAGCGGAGACATACCGCATACGGGAAGATACAATGTAAAATGTATGTAAAATAAAAGAAAGCTTTTGGTTTTACACCGGGAAATATGTTGCGAAATGTGTGAAAAAAGTAACTTTCCTGTAAAATAAACCTTGTTGAGACGACCCCTTTGATGGTATAATAAAAATAAGCGGCTTACGGAACAGGACAGCGCTGTGTGCGCGTAAGGTTCCGGCGGCTGTGTGCTGTAAAGGATAAAAAGGGAAGTTTCATATTAGGAGTATCGTTATGGATATCACACACATTACCTCTCTGCTGGGCGGCGTTGCGCTGTTCTTGTACGGTATGTCCATCATGGGCGCCGGACTGGAAAAGCTGGCAGGCGGCAAGATGCAGGGCGTATTGCAAAAGCTTACCTCCTCCACCATCAAAGGCGTGATCTTCGGCACACTGATCACCGGCGTCATCCAGTCGTCGGCTGGTACGGTGGTTATTTGTGTCGGTCTGGTCAACTCCGGTATCATGACACTGACGCAGTCGGTAGGCGTGATCATGGGTGCAAATATTGGTACTACGGTAACAGGTCAGTTGATCCGCATGGCGGATATCTCAGGCGACAGCCTGTGGCTGACCTTGATCCAGCCCAAGACTTTTGCCCCCGTGGTGGCGTTTATTGGCTGCATTTTTTATGTGTTCCTCCGCAATGCCAAAAAGAAGAATATCGGCCAGATCATGCTGGGCTTCGGCATTCTGTTTACCGGCATGAGCCTGATGGATACCGGCGTGGCACCCCTGCGGGAGAGCGCAGTCTTTCAGAATCTGTTCGTCACCATGACCAACCCCATTCTGGGTGTTCTGGTGGGCGTGGTGGTCACCGTGATCATCCAGTCCTCTTCTGCCTCCGTGGGTATTTTGCAGGCACTGTCCAGCACGGGGCTTGTCACTTTCAGCTCTGCCATCCCCATCATTCTGGGTGCGCATATCGGTACGGCGTTCACCCCGCTGCTCACCATCGGCGGTTCTTCCAAGGATGGTAAGCGGGCAGCGCTCATCCACCTGTACTTCAACGTTATCGGCAGCGTCATTCTGCTGGCGCTGATCTATGCGGTGCAGTTCACCATCGGCATCCCCATGTGGGGCGATGTGATGAACAAGAGCTCCATTGCAAACATTCATACTATGTCCAGCGTGTGCGCTATGCTGCTGTTCCTGCCTTGCAGCGGGGTGCTGAGCCGCTTGGCGATGCTCACGGTGCCCAGCAGCGTGGAGGAAGCACAGGAACTGAGCATGCCGGTGCTGGACGAGCGTCTGTACAAGAGCCCGGCTGTGGCTCTGCAGCAGGCAAAGAATGCGGTGATCAAGATGTCCCGCCGTGCCGCCCGCAACGTGGGTCTGGCCGCGCCGCTGCTTTTGAAGATGGACGAGGAGACCGTGAGTGCCATCAAGGTGCGCGAGAACCTGATCGACCGCATGGAGGTGGAGATCACCAACTACCTGATCAAGCTGACCGATCAGGAGCTGGGTGACGACGAGAGCCACGCGGTGACAGAGCTGCTGAACTTTGTTACCGAATTCGAGCGCATCGGCGACTATGCCGTGAACATCATGGAAAAGGCCGAGGAGCTGTACGATAAGGAAGCCAGCTTCAGCGAGAGCGCCAAAAAGGAACTGCAATTGCTGGACGATGCTCTGGAGCGCATTTTGGCTCTGACGGACGATGCCTTTGAAAACGATGATATCCAGAAGGCTGCACAGGTAGAGCCGCTGGAGGAGATCATTGATGTGATGGTGGAACGCCTGCGCGACCAGCACATCCGCCGCCTGAAGGACGGTGTCTGCTCCATCGACACCGGCGTGGTGTTCCTCGATGTGCTGAACAACGCCGAGCGTATCTCCGACCACTGCTCCAACATCGCAGTGCGCATGGTGGGCATGGAGGCCGGCGAAGATTACGACTCCCACACCCTGAAAAACATCATGCACCACAGCCCCAGCAAGGACTATATGCTGGAATACGAGCAGCGCCGCAAGGAATACCTTGTGCCGCTGGAAGAAATGGAAGCCTGAATCCTATAAATGCAATAGACCGCTGCACATTGTGCGGCGGTCTGTTGCATTTATTCCCCCAGATCTTCCAGCAGCAGGTCCAGCTCCCGGGGGCTGTTGACCACAAGCCCGCGCTTGATGCGCAACGCGTCGTTTTCCGGCAGAAGATTGGTGTAGATGCCGGTCACGCGGATCAGGGTGCCCGGGGTGCCATCGGCGCGGCAGGTGTACACCGCCACCCGCCCGCCGCTGTCCCGCAGGCAGTAGCGGGCGGCGTCCGTCTGGGGCACTGCTTGCGCGGCAAGGCTCAGGGGAGAGGCGGGGTCGGTCTCGGACCCGGCGGGGCTCTGGGACAGCGGCAGCTTTGGCAGCGCCATCCAGAACAGACTGAACACAATGGTGAATACGCAAAGCCCGTAGAACAGGCAGACAGACAGCTTGCGCATAAAAAACACTCCCTTCCCCCGTAAGTATGCCCCGTTTTGGCGGATAGCAGACAATTTTCACACGCGGGCACTGTACTTTCCACAATGGAGTGTGTTATACTATTTATATCTGCTCAGCGCGCAAAGATTGGTTCTTGCCCGGCTGGGGCGTGCGTGCTATAATATGGTATTGCAGTTTGAAGTTTCGTGTCACAAACGATGTGGATAAAACCCGGCGCAGCAATGCCCGGCAACAGTCTTGAAATGTCAGGAGGCGATCCCTATCTCCAACAATGAGATGAGAAAGATCCATCGGAGCGGCGAGGAGCAGTCTGCCCGCCCGGTGGGACGTAAGGTCAATGTTTCCCAGAGCCGCCGCGAGGCACGCCCCGCAGCGGAAAACCGTACCCGCGCACCCAAAGCACCTAAAAGCCCCAAGCCGCCGAAGGAAAAGAGCAAGCACCCCATCCTACGGTTCATCGGACGTACCATCGCTACGGTGCTCTGCCTTGGCATCATGCTGGGCAGCGTGGTGGCTGTGGGTATGGTGTACTATGTGGTGCAGGCTACCGCTAACGACGGCGACCTGCTGGATCTGGATAATATCCAGCTGAGCCAGTCCAGTATGGTGGTGGCTACCGACCCGGATACCGGTGCACAGGTGGAGTATGCCACCCTGCGCTCCTCCAACAGCCACCGCGTATGGGCAGACCTTGAGCAGATCCCTTCCAACTTGCAGTATGCGTTCATCTGCACCGAGGATAAGGACTTCTACTCAGAGCCCGGCGTCAACTTCAAGCGCACCATCGGCGCAATGATCAACGAGTACCTGCTGCCCATTTACAGCTCCAAGCAGGGCGCATCCACGCTGGAGCAGCAGCTCATCAAGAACCTGACCGATGATAACAGCGCCAGCGGCATCGATGGTGCACTGCGCAAGGTGCGCGAGATCTACCGCGCCCTCTGCCTGAGCCGCAGCTACTCCAAGGAGACCATTCTGGAGGCGTACCTGAACACCATCAGCTTTACCGGTACCATTCAGGGCGTGCAGACGGCGGCCAACGAGTATTTCAACAAGGACGTCAGCCAGCTGAGCCTGTGGGAGTGCGCCACCATTGCCTCCATTACCAAAAACCCCACCAACTATAACCCCTACACGAACCCCGAAAACCTGATCAACCGCCGCAACTTCATCATGTACAATATGTGGCAGCAGGGCGTGATCAGCGAGGAGGACTACCGCAACGGCGCTGCCCAGCCCCTTGTGCTGGCCGAAGAGGACAGCGGCAAAAAGCCCAGCACCGTTACCTCCTACTTCACCGATGCGCTGTTCAACGAGGTCGTGCAGGATATCATGGCCAAGGAGGGCATCACCGAGTCCGAGGCGCAGAAGCTGCTCTACACCGGCGGCTTTACCATCGAAGCCACTGTCAACACCAAGCTGCAGTCCCAGATGGAAAACCTGATGCTGAACACCGACGATGCCTACTTCCCGGCAGGCTGGCATGAGGAAGAGGTCACCTCCATCTCGGACGATGATGTGCAGGTGTTCAACGAGGACGGCACCCCCAAGACCCGCACCGGCGAGGACGGCACCGTCTACTATTACCGCAATGTGCGCACGCAGGCTGCCATGGTCACGCTGGACTACGACGGCAACGTGCTGGCCATTGCGGGCGGTCTGGGCGAAAAGACCAAGAGCCTTTCCCTGAACCGCGCCTACAACGTGGAGCGACAGACCGGTTCTACCATCAAGCCCATCGGTGCTTATGCGCTGGGTATCGAGTACGGTCTGGTCAACTGGTCCACCATGCTCAACAACTCCCCCCTGTACCAGAAGCAGGATATGATCATCCGGGACGAGGACTACTGCCGCAAGAACGGTCTGATGGGTCTCTCCGACAAGCAGCTCCGCGCTTACCCCAACGCATGGCGCAGCTGGCCGCGCAACTATGGCGGCAGCTACGGCGACGGCAGTGATATCCCGCTGTGGAACGGCCTTGCCCGCTCGCTGAACACCATTGCGATCCGCGTGGGCGACCTTGTGGGCGCAAGCAATATCTTCAACTTCGTCTACAACACCTTACAGCTGAATACGCTGGACCCTACCAACGATGTGGGTCTGGCGCAGATGGTCATGGGCAGCCAGACCAAGGGCGTTACCCCCATGGCGCTGGCCGCAGCCTTCCAGATCTTCTATGATGGAGAGTACACCACCCCGCACCTGTACACCCGTGTGCTGGATCGGGACGGCAACATCTATCTGGAAAACAACGCCACCAGCTATCAGGCACTGACCCCCGATACCGCCTATGTCATGAACCGCCTGCTGAAGAACGTTCTGTTCTCCAGTGTGGGTACTGCCAGCGGCCGCTATCCCAACTCCAACGGCATGGAAGCCTTTGGTAAGACCGGTACGGCCAGCGACGAAAAGGATCTGTGGTTCGTGGGCGGCACGCCCTACTATGTCACCGCTGTGTGGTGGGGCTACGATGCACCCTACGATATGACCAAGACCCTGTCCAAGCAGCAGGCCAAGACCCGTACCTGTGTGACCGCGTGGAAGGCACTGATGGAGCAGGCGCAGGCAGACCTGCCCTATAAGGCATTCCCCACCTCCGCAGGCGTGGTGGAGCGCCGCTACTGCACCCAGAGCGGCCTTCTGGCCGGTGCAGGCTGCCCGAGCACTGCTGTGGGCTACTACCGTGCCGATGACCTGCCCGATACCTGCACCTATTCCCACGCGGCACCGCAGGCTGCTGCTTCTACCGAGAATACGGACGGTGCTGTGCCCACCCAGCCGGTCATCCCCACCGACACCGGCGCGCTGGACACGGAATAAGGGTAAAAATCGTACTTTTTCGCCCCTTTGCTGAAAAATCCGGCAAGGACAGGGCGCACTTTACAAGACAAAACTGGACAAAGTGACAAAATAGCATCCGGGCTCTTGCATTGCAGGGGTTCGGATGCTATTATATTTTCTGCAAGAACACTTGTGTTTGAGAGGTGAACAAGTTGGAACGCCGTTTTTATCTGGTAGATGCGCAGGTGCTGCCGGAGGTCTTTCTCAAGGTGGTACGCGCCAAGGAGCTGCTGGCCAGCGGAGAAGCCCGCAGCATTTCGGCTGCGACCCGTGCGGTAGAGCTTTCGCGCAGCGCATTTTATAAGTATAAGGATTGTATCTTTGATTCCGAGAACGGCCGTGAGGTCATCACGGTCATGGCTACTCTGCGGGACGAGACCGGTGCGCTGCAAAGCCTTCTGGCGGGCATCAGCGCCGCAGGTGCCAGCATTGTGACCATCAACCAGTCCACCCCGGAAAACGGAGCTGCACTGGTGGCGGTCACCATCCGCACCGATACCATGCAGATGTCCCCGGAGGAACTGACCGAAAAGCTTTCGCGCCAGCGCATGGTCGTGGGTGTGCGCTGTGGGTATAACCTGTAACAAAACAGGAAACGAGGGAAAGAAAGTATGGCTAAAATTGCAATTCTGGGCTTTGGCACGGTGGGCAGCGGCGTGTACGAGGTGCTGTGCCGCAATGCCGCAAGCGTCTCCCGCCGGGCTGGCGAACCGGTGGAGGTAAAGTACATTCTGGACCCGAAGGACTTTACCGGCAACCCGGTGGAGCCTTTGGTAGTCAAAAGCATTGACGTGATCCTGCAGGACCCGGAGATCCGGG
This sequence comes from uncultured Faecalibacterium sp., assembly GCA_934524985.1. Classification (GTDB taxonomy): domain Bacteria; phylum Bacillota; class Clostridia; order Oscillospirales; family Ruminococcaceae; genus Faecalibacterium. Next base: position 123,845 of record CAKSYT010000003.1, read on the forward strand.
TGGTGGTGGAGACCATCGGCGGCACCCGCTTTGCTTACCCCTATGTCAAGGCCTGTCTGGAGAGCGGCCGCAGCGTGTGCACCTCTAACAAGGAGATGGTGGCCACCTATGGCGCAGAGCTGCTGGCACTGGCCAAGGAGCACGACTGCGCCTTCCTGTTCGAGGCCTCTGTGGGCGGCGGTACGCCCATCATCACCCCCATGCACCAGTGCCTGGCGGCCAACGTCATCACCGAGGTGGAGGGCATCGTGAACGGCACCACCAACTTCATGCTCACCAAAATGGTGCGTGAGAGCCTTGGCTTTGAGGACGCGCTGCACATTGCGCAGGAGCTGGGCTACGCCGAGACCAAGGACCCCAGCGATGATGTGGACGGCCGCGACGCCTGCCGCAAGATCGCCATCCTGTCCTCCATGGTGTGCGGCCACCAGATCTACCCCCAGAACATTCCCACCCGGGGCATCCGCGCCATTACCGCCGCCGACGTGGCCAGCGCCGAAAAGCTGGGCTGCGTCATCAAGCTGATCGCATGGATGAAGCTTGGCAAGGACGGCAGTGTTGCCGCCGGTGTAGAGCCGTGTCTGGTGCCCAAGGCAAACCAGCTTGCCAGCGTGGACGACGTGTTCAACGCGGTGCTGGTCAAGGGCGATATGCTGGGCGATGTGGTGTTCTACGGTAAGGGCGCTGGTAAGCTGCCCACCGCCAGCGCTGTGGTGGCAGACGTGGTGGATGCGCTGAAAAACGGCGCACAGGTGCACGACAGCCTGTTCTGGCAGCCTGCGGATCCGGTGGACGGCATGCTCACCGACCCGGCTCCCGCTGCATATTATGTGCGTGTGGCGGGCATTGCACCCGCTGTGGTGGAAGCCATCTACGGCTACGGCAAGGTGGTGGATGAGCGGTATGAGGGCTGCGCCTACTTTGTGGAGCGCGCCGACGAGCGTGCGCTGGCCGAGGCCGCGCGCAAGGTGGAGGCCGTGGGCGGCAGCGTGAAGCTGGTGCTCAAGCGTCTGCCCGAGGAAGTGTAACGGAAAGGAACTGCGGCAATGAAGATCAAAGTTTCGGTCCCTGCCACCAGCGCCAATGTGGGCTCCGGCTTCGATGCGCTGGGTCTGGCAGTTACGTTGTACAACACAGTCACCTTTGAGGACAGCGAGGTGCTGGAGATCTCGGCATCGGACGGCACCCGCATCCCCCGGGGCGAGTCGAACCTCGTGTACCGCTCCGCCAAGGGTCTGTTCGAAAAAGTGGGCAAGCAGATCCCGCCTCTCAAGATCACCCAGACGAACCCCATCCCCATGGCACGCGGTCTGGGCTCCTCTTCGGCCTGCATCATCGCGGGTCTGCTGGGCGCGAACCGGATGCTGGGCGATGTGCTCAACACGCAGGAGCTGCTCACGCTGGCAACTGCCATCGAGGGACACCCCGATAACGTGGCTCCGGCACTGCTGGGCGGCCTGACCAGCAGCGTGTTCGAGGACGGCAAGGTGTATTCGGTCAAGCGGAATGTGGATGAAAGCCTCTGCTTTGCCGCCATCGTGCCGGACTACAAGCTGCTGACCGAAGCAGCCCGTGCGGCCCTGCCCAAGGAGGTATCCCATAAGGACGCGGTGTATAACCTGTCCCGTGCGGCGCTGGTGCCCGCAGCTTTCTGCGAGGGACGGCACGACCTACTGGCCATTGCCACCGAGGATAAGCTGCACCAGCAGTACCGTATGCCCCTGATGCCCGGCTCCCGCGAGGTGTTCGATATGGCGCGGCTGTGCGGCGCAAAGGCCGTGTATGTGTCCGGTGCAGGCAGCACGGTCATGGCTGTGGCGGAAAAGGCCGAAGCCGAAAAGTTCTATTCCAAGCTGGAAAAAGGTCTGGAACTGTTGGAAGGTCTGGACGGATGTGAAGCATTTACACTGTTGCAGCTGGATGCCGATAACACCGGCGCAACTGTGGAATGATAAACGGGTAAGGGAAGTGCAAGAACGCTTCCGCCCGGCAAGCCCCCGCAAACGCGGGGCGTTAAAGAGGAGAGTGACAAGATATGGCGTTGATTGTACAGAAATTCGGCGGTTCCTCCGTAAAGGACCGTGACCGTATCTTCAACGTTGCGCGGATCGTGGCCAACACCCACAACGCGGGCAATGACGTAGTGGTGGTAGTCTCCGCACAGGGCGACACCACCGATGACCTGATCGCCAAGGCAGGGGAGATCACCCATAACCCCTCGGCGCGTGAGATGGATATGCTGCTGGCCTCCGGCGAGCAGATCAGCATCGCACTGCTGGCCATGGCGCTGAACGAGCTGGGTTGCCATGCCATCAGCCTGACCGGTTGGCAGGCGGGCTTCCGCACCGACCGTGCCTACACCAAGGCGCGCATCACCCGGCTGGAGACCGAGCGGATCTCCTCCGAGCTGGAGCGCAACCGTGTGGTAGTGGTGGCAGGCTTCCAGGGTCTGAACAAGCTGGACGACATCACCACGCTGGGACGCGGCGGCTCCGATACCAGTGCTGTGGCCATTGCTGCTGCCCTGCACGCTGACCGCTGCCAGATCTACACGGATGTGGAAGGCGTTTACACCGCTGACCCGCGCAAGGTGCGCAACACCCGAAAGCTGGAAGAGATCACCTTTGACGAGATGCTGGAGCTGGCATCTCTGGGCGCACAGGTGCTGAACAACCGCAGCGTGGAGCTGGCCAAAAAGTACAATGTGGAGCTGGAGGTGCTCTCCAGCCTGAACCCCATCCCGGGTACGGTGGTTAAGGAGGTTACAAAGGACATGGAAGGTATGCTGATCAAGGGTGTTGCCAAGGACACCGATGTTGCTGTTATCACGATTCTCAACGTTCCCGATGAGCCGGGCATGAGCTTTAGGATCTTCGGTCTGCTGGCACAGAAGAACATCAACGTGGACATCATTCTGCAGTCCACCGGCCGCGACGGCAAGAAGGATATCAGCTTTACCTGTGCAGAGGGCGAAGCCGAGCTGGCTATGCGTGTGCTGAAGGACAGCGCACACTTCAGCGATGTCAGCGTGGACACCACCTGCGCCAAGGTCTCCATCGTGGGTGCCGGTATGCAGAGCCACAGCGGCGTTGCCTCCAAGATGTTCGAGGCACTGTCCAACAACAATATCAACATCAAGATGATCTCCACCAGTGAGATCAAGATCTCCTGCATCATCGACCGTGCAGACGCCGACAAGGCTGTCAGCGCTATCCACGATATGCTGTTTGACTGATCTGCGTAAAATTTTTGCTTATGGCCTGTCTGCTCCCTGCCGGGGGCGGGCGGGTCATAATTTTTTTACACACGGCGGCGTTTACACAAATTGCAAAGGGGTGTATAATATAGTTTGAATCTGTGCGGCGCACCGGCGCTGCAACAACGCCGAAAAGGAGCCCGCCGCATGAGTGAACCCACCCGTACCTTCAGAGCGCCTGCCGATAAGCGCCTGACCTATCAACAATGGAAGCGCCGCAAAATGCTGCGGCTGGCCCGCAACTGGGTGCTGTTTCTGGCCGGCTGCGCTGCGGTGGTAGCGCTGCTGACCGGCGGCATCCTGTGGCTGCTGCCCAAGGTGCACGGCCTGCTGGCCGGGCCAAAGGTGTTTGCAGCCAGCGTGTATGACGGCACAGACTATGTGTTCAATGCCGCAGACGTGCGGCTTACGCTGGTGAACGCCAACCTGCCCTATACCGCCGAGCCAACCCCGCTGCTGGATACCGCCGATGAGGCCACCGGCCAGCAGCTGGAAGCGGAAGCCGCCATGCAGTACCGCAGCATGGCCGCCGCCGCGCAGGCGGATGGCGTCAGCCTGACCCTTGCGGCCGGTTATCAGGATGCCGACACCCGGCAGGCTGCCTACGAGGCCCGGGTGCAGACCTACTGCGATAAGCGCAAGAGCGAGGAGGAAGCCGCCCGTCTGGCGGCTACCATCCAGCCCGCTGCCAACGCCAACGAGCACGGCACCGGCTACGCGGCAGATATCCTCAGTGCGGACGACCCGCAGCAGGACACCGGCTTTGCCGAGACCCGCGCCTACGAGTGGCTTACGGCCTACGCTGCGGAATACGGCTTTATCCTGCGCTACCCGCAGGACCGGCAGGCCGCCACAGGCATCGTATTTGAGCCGTGGCACTGGCGCTATGTAGGGGTGGAAAACGCCCTTGCCATCCGTGCCAGCGGCCTGAGCTTGGAAGAGTTCATCGCCCTGCAGCGGGCAGACTGAATCAAACGCTCTGTGCTGCGGCACAGAGAGAAGGGAAATACCATTGGAACGTACTCTCATTGCACCGGGCGTGCATCTTTCCTGCGACCCGGCTTCTAAATTTAACCGCTGCCGTATCAGCATCCACTTTGCTTTTCCGGCCCAGCGGAAAACGGCCACTGCCCACGCGCTTTTGCCGCTGGTGATGGAGCGCGGCTATGCGGATTGCCCGGATATGACCCGGCTGACCAAAAAGCTGGCAAAGCTCTACGGTGCAGACCTGACTGTGGACGCCCGCCCCATGGGCTGCAACCACAACCTTTGCGTCAGCGTGACCGGCATCAAGGATGCCTTTGCGCTGGAAGGCGAGGTGCTGACCGCCGAGTACACGAAAATCGCGCTGGGCGCGGCCTTTCATCCCTATCTTGTGGACGGCTGCTTTGACCCGCAGGCCGTCAGCATTGAAAAGCAGATGCTGAAAAAAGGCCTTGAGGACGAGATCAACGATAAACGCATCTACTGCCTGCATCAGGCCAACCGGGAGTTCTTTGGCGACAGCCCGGCGGGTGTGCGGCAGGAGGGCTATCTGGAAGAGGTGGACGGCCTTACCCCGGCTATGCTGACCGACGCCTACCGGCAGATGCTGCGCACTGCCAACATCGAGCTGCTGGTGCTGGGCTGCGATGCCGCCCAGACCGCCGCCATCCGGGACGCCTTGCTGGCAGAGCTTGCCTGCATCGACCGCGCCCCGCTGCCGCTGGTGGAAAACATGGCAATGCCCGCCATTGCACCGGTGCATAAGACCGAAAACTACGATATGGTGCAGGCAAAGCTGTGTATGCTGTTCACGCTGGGGCAGCCCATGCAGCCGCAGCAGCTGGCAGCCGTGCGCCTTGCCATGGCGCTGTACGGCGGCAGCGTGACCAGCCGCCTGTTCCTCAATGTGCGGGAGCGGGATCATCTGTGCTACTACTGCTCCTCCTCCTTCCAGAGCTTTACCGGCAGCATGGCGGTGAACAGCGGTGTGGAGCACGCCGATGCCGCCCGCGCAGAGCAGGCGATTCTGAAGGAGCTTGCCGACCTGTGCACCGGCCCCATTACGGACGAGGAATTTGAGGACTGCCGCCGGGGCTTGCTCAGCGGCATGAACGGGGTAGAGGACAGCCTTGGCGGCATTGAGAGCTGGTACTACATCGAGGTGCTGCGCGCCGGGGCCAACAGCGCTGCGCCCATCCAGAGCCCGGAGCAGGCGCGGAATGCTCTGCGCGCCGTGACCAAGGATGAGGTGCGGGACATCCTGCGCCGCCTGACCCTCTCGGTCAGCTATCTGCTTACAAAGGAGGATGCTGCTCATGCCGCAGAATAACCAGACCCTGCTGGAAAAGACCGTGGCCGACCAGTGGCAGACCCTGCCCTCCGGCCTGACGGTGCTGGTGCGCCCCATGCCGGGCTATTCCAGCACCCATGTGATCTATGCCACCAAGTTCGGCTCCATCGACCGGGATTTCTGCCTGAACGGCCAAACCGTGCATCTGCCGGCGGGTGTGGCGCATTTTTTGGAGCACAAAATGTTCGAGGACGAGGACGGCGACGCCTTTGCCAAGTACGCAAAGACCGGTGCCAACGCCAACGCCTTTACCAGCTTTGACCGCACCTGCTACCTGTTCACCGCCACCCAGCAGCTGGACGAAAGTCTGGATGTGCTGCTGGGCATGGTAGGCCACCCCTACTTTACCGAGCAGACCATCGCCAAGGAGCAGGGCATCATCGGGCAGGAGATCAAAATGTACGATGACAGCCCGGACTGGCGGCTCATCACCGGCCTGTTCGAGTGCCTGTACCACAGCCACCCCATCCGCAGCGACATCGCAGGCACGGTGGAAAGCATTGCCGAGATCACGCCCGCCATGCTGTACAATAGCTGCAAGGCCTTTTATGCCCCGGGCAATATGGTGCTGGCTGCGGCCGGAAATACGACAATGGAGCAGATTTTGGCTGCCTGCAAGCGGCACGGCCTGATGGAACCCCGCCCGGCAGAAAAGGTGCAGCGGCTGTGGGCCACGGAGCCCATGACCCTTGCCGCTACGGAGAAAACGCTGACCATGCCGGTCTCCAAGCCCTGCTTCGGCGTGGGCTTTAAGGAAGAACCGCTGCCCGCAGGCGACCTGCGCACCGAGGCGCTGTACGATCTTGTGCTCAGCTGCATCGTGGGCGGGATGTCGCCCCTGTACCGCCGCCTGTACGATGAAGGTCTTGTGAACCCCGGCTTTGGCGGCGAGGTGCTGCGGGTGGACGGCTGCTGCTGCATCCTGTTCACCGGCGAGAGCGATGTGCCGGACACCGTGCGCCAGCTGCTGTTGGACGAGATCGCCCGGGTGCGCGCCGCCGGTGTGGACAGGGAAGTGTTTACCCTGTGCAAGAACGAAAAATACGGCCAGCTGATCGAAAATCTGGAAAACGTGGAGGACTCGGCCAGCCAGATGGCAGATTTTGCCCTCAGCGGCCAGACGGTGGCGCAGCAGATCTCCATGCTGGCCGGGCTGACCGCAGAGGATGCGGACGCTGCTTTGCAGCACATCCTGTGCACCGACCGCATGGCCACCATGTACATCCTGCCGGATGGCACGGCGCAGGCAGCGGAAGAGGACGAGGAGGAAGAAGAATGAGTTATCTTACAAATCTGGTGCAGTTCCCGGGTCTGGGGCTGAGCTTTCAGCTGAACCGCGTGGCCTTTACCATCGGCGGGGTCAGCATCTACTGGTACGGCGTGTGCATCGCGGTGGGTCTGTGTCTGGCACTGGTCTTTGCCTTCCGGCACAGTCTGGAATTTGGCGTAGACCCGGACAGCATGGTGGACGTCATTCTTATCGGCGTGGTGCTGGGCATCATCAGCGCCCGCGCCTACTATGTGGCTATGGCACCTTTTAAATACGAGAGCATCTGGGAGATGATTGCCATCCGGGACGGCGGCCTTGCCATCTACGGCGGCATCATCGGCGGCTTTCTGTTCGGCGGTCTGGCCTGCAAGTGGCGTGGCGTGCCGGTGCTGCCCATGTTCGACCTTACCGCCATGGGCTTTCTCATCGGGCAGGGCTGCGGCCGCTGGGGCAACTTTTTCAATCAGGAGGCCTTTGGCTGCAACACCACCCTGCCGTGGGGAATGTACAGCGAGACCACCCGTGCTTACCTGATGAGCAGCACGGTCACGGTACCCAAGGGTGTGGTCATCGACCCCAACCTGCCGGTGCACCCCACCTTTTTGTATGAGAGCATCTGGTGCTTTGTGGGCTTCTTCCTACTGTTCCGCTACATCAAAAAGCGCAAGTTCAACGGCGATATCACCCTGCGGTATCTGATCTGGTACGGCACAGGCCGTTTCTGGATCGAGGGTCTGCGCACCGACAGCCTGATGCTGGTGCCCTCCATCGGGCTGCGGGCATCCCAGCTGGTGGCAGGCATCGCTGTGGTGGTGGGCATTGCGGCAGAGGTGTACTTTACCCGCAAGTTCAAGGGCAAGCCTCTGCTGGTGCCGCTGGCGCTTAACGCCGAGAACAAGGCGGCTCAAAAGAAGCTGGACGGTCCCATCTCCTTTGCGGGCAAGGACACCCAGCTGCTGGCTTCCAGCCCGCGCAAGCTGTTTTTGGAAAAGACCGAGGCCTATAATGCACAGGTGAAAGCCGCCATAGAACAGGCCGGGCAGAAAAAAACGTAAAAAATCTGCGCAAAAGGGGAAATTTCCTCTTGCAATCCGGTTTGTTTTTTGCTATAATATTCTAGCCGCATGGTGTGGGCGCCTGAAATGGCCCGCTGTAAGGGCCTGCCTTTACGACCAGCGAGTACAACGAAAAGGAATGAACAAAATGTACGCAATCATTGTTACCGGCGGTAAGCAGTACCGCGTGGAGCAGGGCGACATCGTCTACATCGAAAAGCTGGACGTTGAGGCCGACTCCGAAGTGAAGTTTGATCAGGTTCTCGCTATTGGCGAGGAGGGTTCTGTGAAGGTTGGCGCTCCTGTTGTTGAGGGTGCTACCGTTTCTGCCAAGGTCATCAAGAATGGCAAGGGCAAGAAGCTGAACATCATCACCTATCGCGCAAAGAAGCACAGTGCTCGCCGTATGGGCCATCGTCAGCCCTACACCAAGGTTGAGATCACTGCGATCAACGGCTAAGGAGGTAAATTACAATGGCACATAAAAAGGGCGTAGGCAGCACCAAGAACGGCCGCGATTCCGCAGCACAGCGTCTGGGCACCAAGCGTGCAGACGGTCAGTTCGTTCTGGCCGGCAACATCCTGGTCCGTCAGCGTGGCACCCACATCATGCCGGGTGAGAACGTTGGCAAGGGCAGCGATGACACCCTGTTTGCTCTGGTAGACGGCACCGTCCGTTTCGAGCGCGTGGGCAAGAACGGCAAGAAGTGCAGCGTTAAGCAGTAACTTCTTTCTGAATAACTGCAATCGTAGAGCCGGACCCTCGTGGCCCGGCTCTTTTTGATGAAATAAGGCTGCGTGTTTGCACAATGCGGCAGCCTGTAAAACTAAGGAGGGGCTGTATGGCAGCACAGACTAACTTTATCGACATCGCCACGATATGGCTCCATGCGGGCAAGGGCGGCGATGGTGCGGTGAGCTTCCACCGCGAAAAATTCGTGGCCGCAGGCGGCCCGGACGGCGGTGACGGCGGCCGGGGCGGCGACATCATCTTTGTGGTGGACGACCATCTGTCCACCCTGATGGATTTCCGCTATAAGCGCAAGTATGTGGCCCCGGAGGGCGGCAAGGGCGGCGCAAGCCTGTGCCACGGCAAAAATGCCGAAAATCTGGTCATCAAGGTGCCGCTGGGCACCGTGATCAAGGACGCCGAGAGCGGCCTTGTTATCGCAGATTTGTCCGACCACACCCCGGTCACCATTGCAAAAGGCGGCCGCGGCGGCTACGGCAACGCACACTTTGCCACCCCCACCCGCCAGATCCCCAAGTTTGCAAAGCCCGGTATGCCCGGCGAAGATCTGCAGGTGACGCTGGAGCTGAAGCTGATCGCAGACGTGGGTCTGATCGGCTTCCCCAACGTGGGCAAGTCCACCCTCATCTCCACCATCAGCGCCGCCAAGCCCAAGATCGCCAACTACCACTTTACCACCCTTGTGCCCACGCTGGGCGTTGTGTCGGTGGGCGAGGGTGCAAGCTTTGTCTGCGCCGACATCCCCGGCCTGATCGAGGGTGCCAGCGAGGGCATTGGTCTGGGTCACGATTTTCTGCGCCATGTGGAGCGCTGCCGCCTGCTGCTGCACGTTGTGGACGTTTCCGGCAGCGAGTGCCGCGACCCCATCGAGGACTTTGAAAAGATCAACGAGGAGCTGGCAAAGTTCAGCCCCGTGCTGGCCGAGCGTCCGCAGATCGTTGTGGGCAACAAGTGCGACCTTGCCACCGAGGAGCAGATCGAGACCTTCCGACAGTATGTGGAGGGCAAGGGCCTGACCTTCGTAGCCATTTCTGCCGCCACCATGCAGGGCGTCAAGCAGCTGCCGGGGCTCGTGTACAACCGCCTCAAGGATATCCCGCAGGTGCCGGTGTTCACCCCCGAGTACAAAAAGCCGGAGGCCAAAAAGAACGGCCGCGACTTCACCATCCAGCGCATGGAAGCCCATGTGTGGAGCGTGGATGCCCCGTGGCTGGAGTATATTCTGGCCGGCAGCAACGTGGACGACTACGAGAGCCTGCAGTTTTTCCAGCGTCAGCTGGGCGAGAGCGGCATTCTGGACGCGCTGGTGCAGAAGGGCGTGGAAGAGAACGATACCATCCTCATCGGCGAGTATCAGTTCGACTATATCTTCTAAGGATAAAGCATCATGAACGAATCAGAAAAGATCGACCCGCGGGAACTCAGCCCGCTGGCGCTGGCCTTTGTAGGGGACAGCGTGCTGGAGCTGCTGGTGCGTCAGCGTCTGGTGGAGCACCACCGCCTTTCAGCCGGAAAGCTGAACGCCGAAAAGGTCAAGTATGTCTCTGCCAAGGCGCAGTTCCGGGAAGAGCAGCTGCTGGAGCCGCTGTTCACCGAGGACGAGCTGGCCGTGTTCAAGCGCGGCCGCAACGCCAGCAAGGCCAGTGTTGCAAAGCACGCCTCCCCGGAGGAATACCGTGCTTCTACCGGCTTCGAGTGCCTGTTGGGCTGGCTGTATCTGAACGGACAGCTGGAGCGCGTGCACCAGCTGTTTGAGGTGCTGTGGCAGCAGTTTGACCCTGACCAGAAATAAGAATGCGAAAGCCCGCTGCTTTCCGCACTGGAAACCAGTGGTGGAAGGCGGCGGGCTTTGCTTGTTGGCATCTGCGGTCCGTCAGATGCCGCTTACGCCATCAGCGGCTGTTCTTCGCGTTGGTGGAACGGCTGCCAGTGGAGTTCTTAGCGCTCTCGTCATCGGCACCCTTGGTGTACTGGTTGGGGTGCTTGTGCTCGTTGGTGGCGCTGTTGGTGGTCTTGTTGCTGGTACGGTTAGAGGTCTGGTTCTTGCAATTGGTACTGCGGTTCTCACTGCGGTTTTCCATGGTGTGAATGCTCCTTTCGGTCGTTGCTGTGGGGGCGGGGCCGCCCTCACAGTCCATAGTGTGGCCGCAGCTGGCGGCTTTATACATCCCATGGGGAGGAAAAGAATATGCCTACGGAATATTTTGAGCAGCGGGAGCGTGCCCTGCTGGGCCCGCGGTACGAGCAGCTGTATGCCGCCCCGCAGCAGACGGCAGAGCGCGGCGTGACCGTGTCGGCGCTGCGCACCACGCCGGAGCAGTTTGCGCAGAGAGCGGATTTTCCGCTGGAGCCATCGCCCTTTTGCAAGGCGGCTTTTGTGGTGCATCAGCCGGATTTTAAGCCCGGGCGGCATCCGTACCACCATGCGGGTGTGTTCTACTCGCAGGAGCCTTCGGCCTCCTCGGCAGCGCCGCTGCTGGGGGTACAGCCGGGAATGCGGGTGCTGGATTTGTGCGCCGCACCCGGCGGCAAAAGCAGCCAGCTGGCAGCGGCATTGCAGGGGCGCGGCGTGCTGGTGAGCAACGAGTATGTGGCCGCGCGCGCCGAAATTTTAAAAAGCAACCTTGAGCGCATGGGCGTTTCCAACGCCGTAGTGCTCAACGAGACCCCCGCCCGCATTGCCGATGCACTGCCGGAGTTTTTCGACCGGGTGCTGGTGGACGCGCCCTGCTCCGGCGAGGGAATGTTCCGCAAGGAGCCGGTAGCGCTGCAGCAGCACTGCGAGGCACTGGTAAAGCAGTGCGCAGAGCTGGGCGCACAAATTCTGGACTGCGCCGCAGCGGCACTGGCTCCCGGCGGGCAGCTGGTGTACTCCACCTGCACCTTCGCACCGGAGGAGGACGAAGGGCAGGTAGCAGCCTTTTTGCAGCGCCACCCGGAGTTTACGCTGGCCGATGTGCTGGGCAACGTGGACTACACCTTTGGCAGCGCGGGCGAAGAGAACCGTACCGGCGGTCTGCCGCTGGATGTAAGCAAGGTGCGCCGCATCTGGCCCTGTCAGGGCGGCGAGGGGCACTTTATGGCCCGGCTGGTCAAGGCGGGTACGCCCCGCACCCTGCCGCCGGAAGGGGAATACACCCCGGAGGAGCAGCTCTGGCTTGCCGCTGCTGCGGAAGCGGGCAAAAAGGGCAAGTGCAAGGCAAAGCCCGCCAAGGCGGCAGATGCCCGCAGCGCACGCCGCGCAGACAGCCGTGCCTGCCGGGACGCCGTGCAGGGCACGAGCCGCCGCACCCGCGACACCGGGGCAGGGGAGGCCACCCCTGCGCAGAGCCTTGCCGCATGGCAGGAGTTTGCCCGGCAGTATTTCCCCGCACTGGCGCAGCGCCCGGCCGTGGTGCACGGCGGCGGTGTGCTGCTGCCGGTAGCCTTTCCGCAGACGGGGCTTCATGTGCTGCGGGCGGGGGTGTTCGTGGGCAGTGTGCAGAAGGGGCGCTTTGTGCCGGAGCATCATCTGTTCACGGCCTTCGGCAGTCTGTGCACGAACTGTGAGCAGCTGACCCTTGCCGACTGCCGCTGCACCGAGTATCTCTCCGGCCGCGAGGTGGAAGCCCGCACAGCAGTGGACGGTTGGTGCTGCGTGACCGTGGACGGCTGGCCGCTGGGCGGCGGCAAGGTGTCCGGCGGGCGGGTGAAAAACCACTACCCCAAGGCGCTGCGGCTGCTGTAAACCGCAGATTTACACGCATCCGGGCGAAAATCGGGCTTTTCAGGCTTGAACGTGCCGGTGGATTGTGATAAAATAACAGAGTTAGATTTTGTGTGCTGCCACAAGCGGGCGACCACAGCCCGTCTGCCCGCAGGCGGAGATACCGATAAATTTAGGAGGCTCTTTCCCATGTCTGGACATAGCAAATGGAACAACATTAAGCGCAAGAAGGAAAAGACTGACGGCGCTCGCGCCAAGGTCTTTACCAAGATCGGCCGCGAGATCAGCGTTGCCGTCCGTGACGGTGGCCCCAACCCGGCTTCCAACAGCAAGCTGGCAGATCTGATCGCCAAGGCAAAGCGCATGAGCGTGCCCAACGATAACATCCAGCGCATCATCAAGAAGGCCGAGGGCGGCGATAAGACCGAGTTCGAGGCTATTACCTACGAGGGTTACGGCCCCGGCGGCGTGGCAGTCATGGTGGAGACCCTGACCGACAACCGCAACCGTACCGCTGCCGACCTGCGCCACTACTTCGATAAGAATGGCGGCAATCTGGGCGCTATGGGCTGCGTGGCCTTCCTGTTCAACCAGAAGGGTGTCATCGACATCTCTCTGGAGGATAAGGACGCCGACGAGGCCATGATGGACGCTCTGGATGCCGGTGCCGAGGACTTTGATGCCAGCGAGGACGCTGCCGAGGTCACCACCGATCCCGAGAACTACTCCGCTGTGGTCAAGGCTCTGGAGGAGAAGGGCTACGAGATCCTGTCTGACGATCTGGCCATGGTGCCCATGACCACCACCCGCCTGACCGGCCCCGATCAGCTGAAGCTGATGGGCAAGCTGCTGGATTCTCTGGAGGATAACGACGACGTCCAGAACGTCTGGCACAGCCTGGAGAACGAAGAGGATCTGCCGGAATAACCTTCCACAAGGCTCTTTGCTCCTGAAATAAGACGATAAAAAGCCGCTTTTTGTGCTGTTTGGCACAAAAAGCGGCTTTTGTTTGTTATTGATGCGTAATGTGAGGATAAGGATTTTTTCTGGAACCGGAAAAATCGTATTCGGCACCCATATCCTCGTCAGAGGATGGAGCTTCCGAAGGAGTGCCAGTGGCTTTATCGTTCATAGTGTGTCCACAGACTGAGGATCTTAACAGTCTGCTCTTTTTCGTAGACCTGATAAACAAGGCGGTGCTGGACGTTGATGCGGCGGCTGTATGCACCGTTCAGATCACCCACCAGCTTTTCATACGGGGGAGGGTTCTGGAACGGATCAACACGGATAATTTCAATGAGTGCCTTTGCTTTTTCATCCAGATGGGCAGACTTCAGTTTCGGTACGTCCTTTGCAGCGGTTTTGGTGTAAACGACCTTATACATTTACCATTCCACCGCCGTTTCGTCCACGCAGTCTGCGAGGGGAGCGGCGATTCCGTCCATGATTTTTTCGCGCATGCCCGGTGCAGAGACCAGATACAGCGTTTCCATGATGCCGCTGTAATCTTCTTCAGACAGCAGCACGGCATTACCGTCCTTGGTGGTGATGTTGATGGGCTGGTTGTATTTAATGGTCTGCTCTACATAGTCGAAGGCATTCTTACGGAAATTCGTGATATTTGTAGTGGTCATTGTAGAATCACTCCTTTCGTGTACAGTATAGCGTACGCTTGCGAGAATGTCAATATGCGCCCGGCAAGCGAAAAGGAGTGTTCCTTACCCCTGCGCCAGCGCCTTGCCTTTTGCGTAGTAGCGCTGCATCTCTTCCCGGGGAACCATGTTCCCGCCGGTGGCCCAGACCAGATGGGTGGCGTTTGCCAGCGCACCGGCGGGCAGGGCGGCTTTGGTGTAAGCGCCAAGCAGCTGCCCGGGCTGGGTGAGCACCGGGCCGTACATTCCCGCCAGAGCGCTTGGCTCAAGGAAAAGCGCTTCGGCATCAGCCAGCTGTGCCAGAAGGGTGTACATCCGCTCGTCCTGCAGGGTGTAGCAGCCGCTCATAAAGGGGCGCATCAGCCCGCCCACAAAACCGGAAGCGCGCCCCACGGCAAGACCATCGGCGGCGGTGCGGTTGTCGATGCCAAAGTCCTGCACACAAATGCGGCTGTTTTCGCCGGTAGCCATGCCCAGCATCATGCAGGGGGAGTGGGTGGGCTCGGCAAAGAAACAATGTGCGGCATCGCCGAACAGCATCTTCAGGCCAAAGGCCACGCCGCCGGGGCCGCCGCCCACGCCGCAGGGCAGGTAGGCAAAGAGCGGATGCTCTGCGTCCACGGTGACGCCCTGCGCGTCCAGCTGTTTTTTCAGCCGCAGGGCAGCCACGGCATAGCCCAGAAAGAGGGTCTTGGAGTTTTCGTCATCCACAAAATGACAGTAGGGATCGCCCGCCGCCAGCTTGCGCCCCTCGGTCACGGCGATGCTGTAATCGGAGGCGTACTCTACCACCTTGACGCCCCGGCTGCGGAGCAGGTCTTTTTTCCACTGTCGCGCGTCAGCGGACATGTGCACGGTGACCTGAAAGCCCAGCTTTGCGCTCATGATGCCGATGGAAAGCCCCAGATTGCCGGTGGAGCCTACCGCAATGGAATACTGCGAGAACAGCTTGCGGAAGCGCTCTTCAGCCAGAACGGCGTAGTTGTCGGTCAGGTGCAGCATTCCGCTGTGCAGGGCGATGTCCTCGGCGGTTTTCAGCACCTCGTAAATGCCGCCCCGGGCTTTGATGGAGCCGGAGATGGGCAGGTGGCTGTCCAGTTTGACCCATACCTGCCCGGCGATGCGGGTACCGCTACGCTCTTCCAGCACTTGCTGCATCCGGGGAATGGGCTGGACAGGGGACTCGATGATGCCGCCCGTTGCAGCGGTCTCGGGAAAGACGGCGGCAAGGTAGGGCGCAAACCGCTCCAGCCGTGCGGCGGCGTCCTCAATGTCGGCAAGGGTCAGCGGGCAGGCAGCCGCAGCCTGTGCAAAGGGCAGCTTGTCCGGGTTTACCCATGCAGTCTCCTTCAGGGCGCAGAGGTCGGAGACCACGGGGTATGCCGCGACCCAGTCGGCAACAGAACGCCCGGCAATGCACTTGGCAGGTGAAACCATAGGGGGTCCTCCTTTATATATAAAACCAGATGGTGCGCCCGGCGGTTTTCGCGGAGCGCTGCGTGTCTTGAATATAAAGGTTTTTACAGGAATTGTCAACCGGCTGCGCTTTGCGCCGGGCTGGTCAGAGCGCTGTGATGTGCTGACCGCAAGAACAGGAGAAGCTTGGAAGGAGAGCAGCACACTGCCCAAAAACCTTGTTAAAAAACTGGCATTTTGACGTTTTTGTGTAAAGTATACAAGAATAAACACAAAAAATTGGCATTGCGCGTATTGCTATTTTGTAACTGATATATTAGAATATAAGTAAGAAGAGCGCGCAGGCGTACTGCGCGTGCCACATGATAAATAACGACAGGAGGAACTTCTCTATGCCTATGAAAATGGGTTGGCGCTGGTATGGCGAGGGCAACGACCCCGTCACCCTGAGCGACATCAAGCAGATCCCCGGCGTGACCAGCATCGTCTGGGCACTGCACAACAAGATGCCCGGCGAGATCTGGGAAATCGACGAGATCCAGAAGGTTGCAGACCAGATCCACGCCTACGGCTTTGATATGGATGTTGTCGAGTCCGTCAACGTGCACGACGATATCAAGATCGGTCTGCCCACCCGCGACCAGTATATCGAGAACTACAAGCAGTGCATCCGCAACCTGTCTAAGTTCGGCGTTAAGGTCATCTGCTACAACTTTATGCCTATCTTCGACTGGACCCGCACCGACCTGTTCCACCCGGTAGGCGACGGCTCCACCGCACTGTTCTACGAGAAGGACAAGATCAAGGGCGATTACAAGGCTATGGCTGAGTATATCATGTCCTTCACCGAGAAGTACAACATGACCTTCCCCGGCTGGGAGCCGGAGCGCATGGCAAAGCTGGATGAGCTGTTCAAGGCCTACGCCCCTGTCACCAAGGAGAAGCTGTGGGAGAACCTGAAGTACTTCCTGGAGGCTCTGATGCCCACCTGCCACGAGTGTGACATCAAGATGG
Source organism: uncultured Faecalibacterium sp. (assembly GCA_934524985.1). Lineage (GTDB taxonomy): Bacteria > Bacillota > Clostridia > Oscillospirales > Ruminococcaceae > Faecalibacterium. Next base: position 140,300 of record CAKSYT010000003.1, read on the forward strand.
CTATCCACATGGACGATCCCCCTTGGGATATCTTCGGCCTGCCCCGCCTGCTGGTGGACGAGCCCAGCATCGACCGCTTCCTGAAGATGGTGGACGATCCGTACAACTGCCTGACCCTGTGCACCGGCAGCCTGAACGCAAACCCCAACAATAACTGCGCCGAGATCATCCGCAAGCACTGCGACCGCATTGCTTTCGGTCACGTCCGCAACATCCATCACTTCCCCAACGGCGACTTCTCTGAGGCTGCTCACCGCGACTGCTGCGGCGAGACCGGCATCATTGAGGTGATGCGCGCTTACCATGACTGCGGCTTTGAGGGCTACATCCGTCCCGACCACGGCCGTCAGCTGTGGGAGGAAGGCCCCGGCGTCTGCCGCCCCGGCTATGGCAAGTATGACCGTGCTCTGGGCATCCAGTATATGCTGGGTATCTGGGATCTGCTGGACCGTCTGGATGAAGAAAAGAAGGGCTGATTATTATGAAGCTGTCTGATATCAAAAACGGCAATCTGTCCGCCGAGTGGGCAGAAAAGGGCTACGAACTGCCCAAATTCGACATTGAGGCCGTGAAGGCTAAGACCCACGCCGAGCCCACTTGGGTGCACTTCGGCGCAGGCAACATCTTCCGCGCTTTCCCCGCTGCCGTGCTGAACGACGCACTGAACAGCGGCAAGTACGACCGCGGCGTCATCGTGGCCGAGAGCTTCGACTACGAGATCATCGATAAGGCTTATCAGCCCTACGATAACCTGAGCCTGCTGGTCTGCCTGAAGTCCACCGGCGAGATCGAGAAGAAGGTCATCGCTTCCGTTACCGAGAGCCTGAAGGCTGATTACTCCTTCGGCGCCGACTGGGCACGTCTGGTGGAGATCTTCCAGAACCCCAGCCTGCAGATGATCTCCTTCACCATCACCGAGAAGGGCTACGGCGTTGCTCCTGCTGACTTGGAGCGCGGCCTGACCCCCGTGCTGGCTATGGGCAAGGTCACCGCTCTGCTGTACGAGCGCTTCAAGGCTGGCAAGCTGCCCCTGACCGTGCAGAGCATGGATAACTGCTCTCACAACGGCGATAAGGTCAAGACTGCTGTCCACGCCTACGCTGCCAAGTGGGTGGAGCAGGGTCTGGTGCCCGCCGAGTTCCTGGCTTATGTGCAGGACGAGACCAAGGTCACCTTCCCCTGGAGCATGATCGACAAGATCACCCCGCGCCCGGACGCAAAGGTGCAGGAGATGCTGGCAAAGGACGGCTTTGAGGACAACTACACCATCGTTACCGAGAAGCACACCTTCACCGCTCCCTTTGTCAACGCCGAGGAGACCCAGTATCTGTGCATCGAGGACCACTACACCAATGGCCGTCCTCCGCTGGAGCTGGGCGGTGTGCTGTACTGCGACCGCGAGACCGTGGACAAGATCGAGAAGATGAAGGTCTGCACCTGCCTGAACCCCCTGCACACTGCCATGTCCATCTATGGCTGCATGCTGGGCTACACCCTCATCTCTGCCGAGATGGCAGACGAGGATCTGCGCTCCTTCATCCAGAAGATCGGCTATATCGAGGCGATGCCCGTGGTCGTTGATCCCGGCGTGCTGAACCCCTACGAGTTCATCGGCGCTGTCATCAACCGCCGTCTGCCCAACCCCTTCATGCCCGATGCTCCCCAGCGTATCGCTACCGATACCTCTCAGAAGCTGGCTATCCGCTTCGGCGAGACCATCAAGGCTTACGAGGAGCGCGGTCTGGACAAGTCCAACCTCGTGCTGATCCCGCTGGTGCTGGCAGGCTATGCCCGCTACCTGAAGGGCATCGACGACAACGGCCAGCCCTTCGAGATCTCTCCCGATCCGCTGCTGGCTGAGCTGCAGGCCATCGTCAGCCCCTTGGAAGTCAAGGAAGGCGAGCAGGACTTCAGCTGCCTGAAGGCTCTGTACAGCCGTGCCGACGTGTTCGGTGTGGACCTGTACGCCGTCGGTCTGGGCGAAAAGATCGAGGGCATGGTCAAGGAGCTGTACGCCGGTAACGGTGCAGTGCGCAAGACCCTGCACAAGTACACTCTGGCCCGCTAAAACTTTGTAACGCTATTTCCGTACCCACGCTGCGCTTTTGCTTTGCCGCAGCGTGGGTTTTTGTTTTGTCTAAAAGGGTCTGCAAACCTTCCGGGAGCGCTTTTTTACGGGAATGGGCGAAGCCCCGCAGCGCGACTGTTTCCGAAGGAAACAAGCGCTGCAAATGCAGTTCCCGGTTACGCCCCCTCCCTGTGAAAATGAAATCCCGGAGCGTCCGCAGACGCTCCGGGATTTCAAATAAATCATAATTTTCCGCTATTCATGCGCAGAGCAAAGCGGAGCGCATTGAAAATCGTCCCGGCACCCTTATTTCCGGCAGTCGTGCAGGCTGGCGGCGGGCAGGGCGCTGCCCAGCAGGCTCCATGCGGCATCCATGCTCTCGTTCAGCAGATAGGCCTGATTCCGCTGGACGTAGATGTACACCGCCTCTTTGGTGCGATAAGCACAGTACACGGTGTTCCAAGTGTAGCGGTTGGTAGGCTCAGCCTTGTTCTGCTCACCGGCCATCCAGACCGAAAGCCCGGCGGCGTCCAGCTCCAGCCGGTAGAAGGGGCGGGGCAGACCCAGCTTTTTGATCTGCTTGGAGAGGTTCGAAAAAAAGGTGCCGAAGTATACGGCGGGCAGGCCAAGGGCTACAATGGTCAGCACGGCGGTCAGCAGCCCGGCACCTTCCCGTTTGCCGATCTGGCTCAGGCAGATCCCGGCGCACACCAGCAGAATGGCGGTAAACACCGCCGGACGCTGCCAGCCCTTGTTGTGGCGCAGCAGGTCAAAGGCTGCAAAATCGTGAAAGCCCTTTTCGTCCATCTGAACGGAAACGCAAACATTCTGGGTCATAAAGTCACTCTCCTTTTTGGGCATAGTACCACATTTATCGGCAAGAAGCAAGCAAAAGATGCACCGGCGGCGGTGCATCCGGCTTGCAAACCGCCCGCAAGGCGTGGTAGAATAAGATACACTTTAACGAAAAAAGGGGGGAGCCTTGCATGGAAAGGCGCAACTGGAAGCGCAGCGTTACGCTCAAGCAGCGCATGGTGCTGTGCTTGGCAGCATTTTTTGCGGCCTTTGCGTTGCAGCTTGCCCTCAACGGCTATCAGGCACGGGCGGTGCAGCAGGTGCAGGACGACCAGATGGGCAACTTTAACGCCATCAGCCGCTTTCAGGGCGGCGTGGAAAGCTCCATCAGCATTCTGGAAGCGTACCGCTGGGAGAACGGCGAGACCGAGGAAATGCTGGAAAAGCTCCGGGCGGCCTGTTCCACCAGCAACGCGTGGCTGTGGCGCATCCGATCCAATATGGATGGCTTGCAGAACGTCAGCGATGAGCAGTGGGTGCTGTACGGCGCGGTGGAGACTACCTATGGCAGCTACAACACCCTGCTGGAGGAGCTGGAAGGTTATCTTTCCAGCGGACAGGATGCAAAGGCTTCCCAACTGTATTACAATAAGGTTTCGGTCTGCGGCGGGTATCTGAGCCAGTACACCATGCAGCTGCTGAAAGCCTCGATTCTGGACGCCCAGACTACTTATACCGAGATCTCGGAGCTGGGCGAGCGGATCGCCCTGATGCAGATCGTGGTGGTGGCGCTGTGCGTGGCACTGGGCTGCGCCTCCGGTCTGATGGTCATGCGGCTGCTGACCCCGGTCTCTCAGATGATCGTGGCCTCCCGCGCCATCAGCCGCAGCCAGTTCGATACCCCGGACATCCCGCTGCCCAAGCAGCCGGAGATCGGGCAGCTGGCGGAATCCTTCAACCGCATGAAGCACTCCATGGCGCAGCAGGTGAGCACCTTACAGGAGAAAAACGAGATCGAGCGGGAGCTGCACCGCCAAAAGACCGAAGCACTGGAACTGCAGAACCGCATGGAGCGCAGCCGGCTGCAGCAGCTGCGCAGCCAGATCGACCCGCATTTTCTGTTCAACACCCTGAACGTCATCCAGCAGATGGCGGGCACAGAGTCTGCCTACCGCACACAGGCGCTCATCATGGCGCTTTCCCACCTGCTGCGTTACAGCCTGATGAGCAACGATGAGCAGGTGCCCCTCTCCCGGGAGGTGCGCGTTGTGGATGAGTACTACTCCATCTACCATGTGCGCTTTGGCGACCGGGTGCAGATGCAGTGGGCGTTCTCGGACTCGCTGGATCTGACCGAGACCATGGTGCCGTCCTTTATCTTGCAGCCCATCGTGGAAAACGCCTTTAAGCACGGCATCTGCCCCAAGGAAGAGGGCGGCGTGGTGCGCATCCGCATGATCCCCCTGCGGGAAAAAGGCCTGCTGTGCATCCGGGTGCTGGACAACGGCATGGGCATTGAGCCGGAGCAGTTACAGCAGCTGCGCACGGCATTGGAGCAGCCCGCACCCCGCTGGGAGCATATCGGTATTTATAATGTGGCTGCCCGTCTGCGGCTGTTGGATGCCCGCTGCCGGGTGGTGGTGCGCTCCCGGCCGGGGCGGGGAACTGCGGTGATCCTGTATCTGCCGCTGGTGGAGAATGAGGAGGAATTTGAGGAATGATTCGTCTGTTGATCGCGGATGATGAGAGAATGGAGCGGGAGGCGCTGGCAGATATCGTCATGCGCCGGTTCGAGCATGAGGTGACGGTGGAGATGGCGGAAAACGGACGCAAAGCCGCCGATACTGCCGTGCTCTGGGAAGCAGACCTGATCTTGATGGACATCGAGATGCCGGGCATGAACGGCTTGGATGCCGCCCGCGCGGTGCTGGAGCAGCGCCCGGAGTGCAAGGTGATCTTTATCACGGCGTACAGCCTGTTCCAGTACGCCCACGAAGCAGTGCATCTGGGTGCCTGCGACTATCTGCTGAAGCCGGTGGACCCGGACGAGACCGAGGCCGCCATCCGCCGCGCTATCCGGCAGATCGAAGCGGGACGCCGCTTGGCCGAGCTGGCTGCGGAAGCCCCGGAGCCGGACGCCGCCCCGGAGCAGGAGACCGACCCCGCCGGGGAAGGGGAGAGCAATCGCAACGCGCTGGTGATGGACCATGTGCGCAAGTATATGGAAGATAACTACATGGCTGACCTCTCGCTGGACAGCGTGAGCGAGATCTTGCACATCAGCCCGGCGTATCTTTCGGCACAGTTCAAAAAGTACCAGAAGATGAATTTTCTGGATTGCCTGACCGAGCTGCGCATCAACGCCGCCAAGGAACTGCTGGCCGACCCCTTCCGCTCCGCAGCGGAGGTGGCCTCCATGGTGGGCTACGAGGATGCAAGCTACTTCGCCCGTGCCTTTAAAAAGCGCACCGGCATGACCCCCACCCAGTACCGGAAGGAAGCGGCAAAGGCAGCCCGGGAGGCGCGGCTGTGACCCGCCGTCAGTTGCTGCGTCTGCTGACGACAGCTCCGGCACTGGCAGTTACAGGCTGCACGGCGCAGTCTGCTTCTTCGCAGCAGGAAAAGCCGCTGATTCTGCGCTATGCGGAGAACCAGCCGGAGGATTACCCCACCAGCAAGGCGGCAAGAGCCTTTGCCGAGCTTGTGGCGCAGCGCACGGATGGCCGGGTAAAGGTGCTGGTTTACAGCGGGGCAGAGCTGGGCGCAGAGCAGAGCGTCATCCAGCAGATGCAGTTCGGCGGGGTGGATTTTTCCCGCGTATCCCTGAGCCAGCTGGCAGAGTACGAGCCGGAGCTCAGCGTATTGCAGCTGCCTTACCTGTACAGCGATGCCGAGCAGATGTGGCGGGTGCTGGACGGCAGCATCGGCGACGAGTTTCTGGCTGTGCTGGATGGGATGGACTTAGTGGGGCTTTCGTGGTTTGACGCCGGTGTGCGCAGCTTCTACACCCGGGAAAAGGTGACCGGGCTGGATGACCTGCAAGGGCTGACCATCCGGGTGCAGGAGTCGGACATGATGAGCGATATGATCACCGCACTGGGCGCAAAACCGGCGCAGGTGGTGTACAGCAAGGTATATGCCGCCCTGCATAATGCCGAGATCGACGGCGCAGAGAACAACTGGCCCAGCTACGAGGTGATGGGACACTACGAGGTAGCGCCCTTTTTCCTGAAGGACGAGCACACCCGCGTACCGGAGGTGCAGCTGGCCAGCCCGGCGGTGATGGAAAAGCTTGCCGCGCTGGACGAGAGTTTCCCGGAGGTGATCCGCGCCTGCGCCCGGGAGAGCGCACGGACAGAGCGCGAGCTCTGGGCGCGGCGGGAAGCGAACGCAGAGCAGAATATGCGCAAGCTGGGCATCTGCGTTACGGAACTGGACGAGGCCGAAAAAGCCCGTTTCCGCGCAGCGGTGCAGCCCATGTACGATGAATTTTCTGCCCAGCAGGAGCTGATCGACCGGATACAGAAAAGCTGAAGAAAACACCCCGAGAAGCGCCCGGACGGACATTTTTCGGGGTGTTATTTTGCACTATGAATACAGGAATGTATCCAACTGGTCGGCAGTGTTGCACAAACGAAACGGAAAGCGGTTGTGCAATATGGCAAAAACAATCTTGACATTTTTTCGAAAAACAGGACATTTTTTGAAACCCCTTGTTTCGTTTCGGAAAATTTGCTAAAGTGTGTACAGTCAATGAACGAAAGCTCCGGCACCTGTGCGCCCGGAGAAGTTCACAATTATTTTAAGGAGGACGATTCCTATGAAAATGATCTCTCGTCGCAGCTTTATGGCTGTTGCCGGTGCAGCTACTGCTGCTGTTGCTCTGACCGCCTGCGGTGGTTCCAAGAGCGGCTCCACTTCTACCGCTGCTTCTTCCACCTCTACCGCAGCTTCTGCTGCTGCCGGTGATGCAGCAGCTGCTGCCAGCGATCCCAAGGTGACTCTGGTCTACGCCGAGGTCAACCCGCTGGATACCATCGTTGGTCAGACCGGTTCTCACTTCAAGGAGAAGGTCGAGGAGCTGAGCGGCGGTTCTGTGGTTGTTGACGTGCAGGCTTCCGGTGTTCTGGGCTCTGAGAACGACGTTCTGGACGCTATTCTGGGCGGCTCTACCTCCATTGATATCAGCCGTATCTCTGCTTTCGCTCTGACCAGCTACGGCTGCAACAAGTCTAAGCTGCTGTCCATCCCCTTCACCTTCAACAACCGTGCTCACTTCTGGAACTTCGCCAACAGCGATCTGGCTCCTGAGTTCCTGAACGAGCCTCAGGAACTGGGCCTGCCCGTTCGCGGCCTGTTCTACGGCGAGGAGGGCTTCCGTCACTTCTTCACCGTCAAGCCCGTTGCTGCTATCGGCGACCTGAAGGGCATGAAGCTGCGTGTGTCCAACGACCCCGTTATGAACGGCATGGTCGAGGGTCTGGGCGCTAACCCCACCGTCGTTGCTTTCGGCGAGCTGTACAGCGCACTGCAGACCGGCGTTGTGGATGGCGCTGAGCAGCCCATCGCAAACTACAAGTCCAACGCCTTCCCCGAGGTTGCTAACAACCTGATCCTGGACGGCCACACTCTGGGCGCTGTGCAGGCTGTCATCACCGACAACGCATGGGGCAAGCTGACCGCTAACCAGCAGGCTGCTGTTATGGCTGCTGCTGCCGACACCCAGAAGTTCAACGCTGATCTGTCTGAGACCGCTGAGAACAAGGTTCTGGACGAGCTGCGTTCCTCCGGCTGCAACGTTGTGGATGTGGACGACAAGACTCCCTGGCAGGAAGCTTGCGCTAAGGTCATCAAGGACAACACCTCTGATCAGGCTGAGCTGTACCAGAAGCTGCTGGACATGAAGGCATAAGCTGGCTTTCCATCCAATCTGAGTAGTACATTGCCCGGCGGAGGCCCACGGGAATACGCCCGCAGGCTTCGCCGGGCTTTTATATGGAGGAATTTCTATGCCGAAAATCTTTACCACTCTGGATAAGATCAGACCGGCGTACGACATTACCTACAAGGTGGTTCTGTTCATCTGCAAGATCCTGCTGATCGCAGATATCCTCATTACCACGATGTCGGTCATTGGCCGTTACGTCCCCTTTATTCCGGACCCCTCCTGGTCTGAGGAGGTCGTTCTGACCTGCATGAGCTACATGGCTGTGCTGAGCGCTGCGCTGGCCATCCGCCGCGGCGCACACATCCGCATGACTGCCTTTGATATGTACCTGCCCAAGAAAGTGGTCAAGGCGCTGGACATTCTGGCCGATGTGGCTGTGATGGTTCTTGGTGTGGTCATGATGGTGGTCGGCTGGAACTACGCCACCACGCTGGGCGGTCGTGGCTTCTATGTTTCCATGCCTTGGCTGAGCCGCTTCTGGATGTACTTCCCGGTGCCGCTGGCCGGTGTTGCCATGATCATCTTCGAGATCGAATCTCTGTACAACCATATTAAGAGCTTTTTTGTAAAGGAGGAAATGTAATATGACAGTTCAGACACTGGCGATCATTGTCCTTCTTGTCAGCTTCTTTGTTATGATCTTCCTGCGCTTCCCCATTGCATACGCCGTTGGTCTGTCCAGCGTGCTGTGCATGCTGGTGCAGGGTCAGGCACTGACCGACGTCTGCCGCCTGATGGTCAAGGGCATTTCTTCCTTCAGCCTGATGGCAGTTCCCTTCTTCATCACCATGGGCGTGCTCATGGGCTCCGGCGGCATCTCTGAAAAGCTGATCGCACTGGCTGACGCCTGCGTTGGCTGGATGCGCGGCGGTATGGCCATGGTCAACATCGTGGCTTCCTACTTCTTCGGCGGCATTTCCGGTTCTGCTTCCGCCGATACCGCTTCCATCGGCTCTATCATGATCCCCATGATGGTGGATCAGGGCTACGGCGCAGACTTCTCCACCGCTGTTACCATCACCTCCTCCTGCGAGGGTCTGCTGGTTCCTCCCAGCCATAACATGGTCATCTACGCTACCACCGCCGGTGGTATCTCCGTGGGCAGCCTGTTCCTGGCCGGCTACCTGCCCGGCGCTCTGCTGGCTATCGTGCTGATGATCGGCTCCTACATCATCTCGGTCAAGCGCAACTACCCCAAGGGTGATCCGTTCAGCATCAAGGCTTTTGTCAAGCAGCTGGGCACTTCTATCTGGGCACTGGCCGCTGTCATCATCGTGGTGTTCGGCGTTGTCGGCGGTGTGTTCACTGCTACCGAGTCCGCTGCTATCGCCGTTATCTACTCTCTGCTCGTTTCCGTGTTCGTCTATAAGGGTCTGGACTGGAAGGGCGTGTGGCACGCTCTGGACGAGTGCGTCAACACCCTGTCCATCGTGCTGATCCTGATCGCCACCTCTGCAGTGTTCGGCAACTGCCTGACCATGCTGCACGTTCCTGATCTGGCAGCAACCGCCATCACCGACCTCACTGATAACCCCTACATCATTGCACTGCTCATCGACCTGATCCTGCTGGTGCTGGGCATGATCATGGATATGGCTCCCATCATCCTGATCGCTACCCCCATCCTGCTGCCCATCGCCACCTCTATCGGCATCGATCCTATCCAGTTCGGTATCATCGTGGTTCTGAACTGCGGCATCGGCCTGCTCACTCCTCCCGTTGGCTCTGTTCTGTTCATCGGCTCTGCCGTTGCAAAGCGCCCCATGGAGAAGGTGGTCAAGGCGACCCTGCCGTTCTACCTGTGCATGTTCATTGCACTGCTGCTGCTGACCTACGTCCCCGACATCAGCCTTGCGATCCCCAAGCTGCTGGGCGGCTATGTAAGCCCCATCGCAAACCCGCTGGGTCCTGTGTTCATCCACTAAGCGCAGCATAAGGCAAACCCCTTGCATCTATAAGACCGGAGCCTGTCAGCCCTTTGGGCTGCGGGCCCCGGTCTTTTTGCGTGCGCACCAAAATGCGGACAGCTTGCACGGCGGGGAACACTATGATACAATAAAAAGTATAGAAGCTTGGAAGGGGAGAGAACACTATGGAGCAAAAACGCCTGTGTCCGTTCTGCATTGGGGAGCTGCCGCCTGCGGCGACCGTCTGCCCCCATTGCGGGAAGATCTTAGAGGGCTGCAACCCGGCGGGCTGTCTGCCGGTGGGCACGGTGCTGGCCGGGCGCTACACCGTGGGCGAGATGCGCAGTCTGGACGGCGAGGGTGTGCTGTACAGCGGCGTGGAGAATCTGGGCGGCTTCCGGGTGACCATCAAGGAGTACCTGCCCGTCACCCTTTCAGCGGAGCGGGGCGCGGACTGCATCCTGCGCCCCAAGCAGGGCAGCGAAGTGCTGTTCAAGACCACCCGCATGGACTTTGCAGACCTGTACCGCGCCATCCAGCGCATTACCCCCGCCAGCGGTCTGGAGGCCGTGCTGGATGTGGTGGAAGCCAACAACACCGTGTATGCGGTGCTGGAAAACCTAGGCGGCACCCCGCTGGAGCAATGGCTGGAAAACCGTCCCGCCCCGGTGCAGGCAGAGGATGCCTGCGCCATGCTGCGCCCGGTGTTTGAGGGCGTGGCGGCCATGCACAAGGCAGGGCTGGTGCACCGCGGCATCTGCCCGGAGAATATCCGGGTGATGGCGGATGGCCGCGGCCGTTTAGCTGGGTACGCCACTGTGGGGCTGCGCACCGCAGGCAGCGGCCTGCACGAGCAGCTGTACGAGGGCTACTCCGCGCCGGAGCAGTACACCACCGCCGAGTTTGAGGGGCGCTACACCGACGAATACAGCCTTGCCGCCGTCTTTTACCGCATGGTGTGCGGGCAGGCACCCATGCCCGCTGCCCAGCGCGTGGTGTCGGACTCTAACCCTCGGGCACGCACCGTAGAGCCTGCCGTACCGGCCTATGTCTCCGATGTATTGCAGCTGGGGCTGCGGCTCAAGGTCATGGAGCGCATCCAGACCGTGCCGCAGCTGTATCAGGCGCTTTCTTCCAAGGAATATACCGCCGAGCTGACCCGCACCATGAAGCCGGAGACCCCGATGCACCCGGCGCGGGCAGAGCAGAGCCCGCAGGGCAGGGAACACCTGCTCAGCCTGAAAGGGCTGCTGGCGGGCATTCTGATCCTGCTTTCCATTTTGATCTTGCTCACCCTGTGGGGCATCGTGAGCAGCAAGGAGGAGCAGACGCCCGCATCAGAGCCGAGCTCGGAAGCGGCCAGCAGCGAGGAAATGAAACCCCAGAACCTTGTGCCCAACTTTGTGGGCATCGACTACGAGCAGATCAAGAATAACCGCGAGTACACCAGTATGTACCTGTTCCGGGCGGTGCTGGAGTACAGCGATACCGTGCCCGCCGGGCAGGTCATCCGGCAGGAGCCGGAGGCCGGCGAGGTGATGGAGAACGGCGAGGTGATCCAGATCGTGGTCAGTCAGGGCCCGGAGAAGGTGGAAATGCCCAAGATCATCGGTGCATCGCAGGATAAGGCCATTGAGATCCTGAGCAGCCGTGGGCTTGTGGCCAGCTGCTTTATGGTGGTGAACGATGGCTCCTACGCCACGGGCTGCGTGGTCTCCGCCAGCGAGGAAGAGGGCGCTATGGTCACGGTAGGCACGGTGATCACTGTGTATATCGCCGCAGACCCCAGTGTGCAGATCACCGCCACCCCGGAAGAGCCTGCCGCTACCGAGCCTACCACCCCGGAAACGCCCGCAGAGGGCAGCACAGAGCCGGAATACGATACCGATTAAACAGCATACAACAAAAGCAGAAGCGGGAGCCTTATAACGGGCTCCCGCTTCTGCTTGTTTAGGATAGGAAAGAGAATGGCAAATTAAAGGTTGGTGTAGCCCATCAGGCAGCGGTCTACCTCGGCGGCGCAATCGCGGCCCTCGCGCAGACCCCACACCACAAGGCTCTGGCCGCGGCGCATATCGCCGCAGACGAATACCTTGTCCACATTGGTCTTAAAGCTGTGGTCGGCTACATTGCCCCGGGCGGTCAGCTCCACCCCAAAGGCATCGGCTGTGTAGTTTTCGCAGCCGGTAAAGCCTGCGGCAATAAATGCCAGCTGGCAGTCGTAGGTAAATTCTTTGCCGGTGGGCACCATGCTGGTGCGCCCGGTCTCGGGGTCGCGCTCCGGTTTCAGGCAGCTGATGACGGCACCGGTCAGGTTGCCGGCCTCGTCCTTCAAAAACTCCTTCACAGTGGTCTGATACACGCGCGGGTCCTTGCCGAACTTGGCAATGCACTCGGTCTGGCCGTAGTCCACCTTCAGCACCCGGGGCCACTCCGGCCACGGGTTTGCGGCGGTGCGCTCGACAGGGGGCTGGGGCATCATTTCCAGTGCCATCAGGTCGGTGCAGCCCTGCCGCAGGGCAGTGCCCTGACAGTCGTTTCCGGTGTCGCCGCCGCCAATGACCAGCACGTTTTTACCGGCTGCATTGATGGCCTTGCCGTCTGCAAAACCCGAGTCCAGCAGGCTCTTGGTCACGCTGGTCAGGTAGTCCACGGCAAAGTGCACACCCTTGGCGTCCCGGCCGGGTACGTTCAAATCGCGGGGCTTTTTGGCACCGCAGCACAGCACCACGGCATCAAAATCTGCCAGCAGCTGCTCGGCGGGCACAGCACCGCCCACATCCATGCCGGTGCGGAACACAACACCCTCGGCCTGCATCAGCTTGACCCGGCGCTCGATGACCGCCTTGTCCAGCTTCATGTTGGGGATGCCGTACATCAGCAGGCCGCCCACACGGTCGGCGCGCTCAAACACGGTAACGGCGTGGCCGCGCTTGTTCAGGTACTCGGCCACCGAAAGCCCCGCAGGGCCGCTGCCAACCACGGCAACGCTCTTGCCGGTGCGGGTCGGCGGCGGGGTGGCGGTAAGCCAATTCTTGGCGTAGGCCGTCTCGATGATGGCGTGCTCGTTTTCGCGCACGGTGACGCTGTTACCGGTCACATCCCCGCAGGTGCAGGCGGCCTCACACAAGGCGGGGCACACCCGGCTGGTAAACTCCGGGAAGCGGTTGGTGGCCATCAGGCGGTGGAGCGCCAGCTCCCACTTGCCGTGGTACACCAGATCGTTCCACTCCGGGATGAGGTTGTTCAGCGGACAGCCGGAGGCCATGCCGCCGATCATCATGCCCGCCTGACAGAAGGGCACGCCGCAGTCCATGCAGCGGGCGGCCTGCGTCTGCTGCTGCTCCCGCGAGAGCCAGATGTGGAACTCGTTAAAATTTTCAAGGCGCTCCAGCGGCGCAACGTCCGTGCTGGTCTTGCGCGCATAATCCATAAATCCTGTTGTCTTACCCATGCTGCTGCCCCTCCTTACTTATGCTTCTGCACTGCATAGAATGCTTCGATCTGTGCCTGCTCGCCGTCCAGACCACGCTCCTCTACCGAGGCGATGACCCGCAGCATGCGGTCGTAATCGTAAGGCAGCACCTTTTTGAATTTGGGCAGGAACGCACTGAAATTGTCCAAGATCTCCTTGCCGCGCGGAGAGCCGGTGGCCTCCACATGGGCGCGGATCAGCTCCTTCAGGGTGGCAACATCGTACTTGTGCTCCACCGGCTCAAGGCTGACGGTCTCCTTGTTCACGCGCTGGTAGAAGTCCCAGTTCTCGTCCAGCACATAGGCAATGCCGCCGGTCATACCGGCTGCAAAGTTTTTGCCGGTCTGGCCCAGCACCACCACGGTGCCGCCGGTCATGTACTCACAGCCATGGTCGCCCACGCCCTCTACAACGGCGGTAGCGCCGCTGTTGCGCACGCAGAAGCGCTCACCGGCCACGCCGGAGATGAACGCCTTGCCGCTGGTAGCGCCGTACAGCGCCACGTTGCCGGTGATGATGTTCTCCTCGGGCTTGAAGTCGATGCCCTGCGGCGGGCGCACAACGATCTTGCCGCCGGAAAGGCCCTTGCCCATGTAGTCGTTGCAGTCACCCACCAGTTCCAGCGTCAGGCCGCTCGGGATAAAGGCACCAAAGCTCTGACCGCCCGCACCGGTGCAGTGCACGGTGTACACATCATCCGGCAGGTCGTTGCCGTATTTGCGGGTGATCTCGCTGCCAAAGATGGCACCAAAGGCGCGGTCCACGTTGGAAACATTCAGGCTGACGCTCTGGGGAGCTTTGCTGCCCAGCTTGAACTTCTTCATCAGCACCTTCATGTCCAGCGTGTTTTCCAGATGGAAGTCGTAGCTGTCCTCCTTGATGAAGTGGACGTTGCTGTTGGCAATGGCGGGGTTGTGCAGGATGCAGTCCAGATCCAGCTCTGCGGCGCGGCTGCCCGGGGCGGCGGGCTTGACCCGCAGCAGGTCGGTGCGGCCCACCAGCTCGTCCACGGTGCGCACGCCCAGCTTTGCCATGTACTCTCGCAGTTCCTCGGCCACAAAGGTGAGGTAGTTGATGATGTACTCCGGCTTGCCGCGGAAGTTCTTGCGCAGCTCAGGGTTCTGGGTGCAGATGCCCATGGGGCAGGTGTCCAGATTGCACACACGCATCATCACGCAGCCCTCTGCCATCAGCAGGGTAGTGCCGAAGCCGAACTCCTCTGCGCCCAGCATGCAGCTGATGGCCACATCCCGGCCGGACAGCAGCTTGGAGTCGCTTTCGATGCGCACGCGGGTGCGCAGACCGTTCATGATCAGGGTCTGGTGGGTCTCGGCGATGCCCAGCTCCCAAGGCAGACCGGCGTGCTTGATGGAGGTGCGGGGCGCAGCACCGGTGCCGCCGTCATAGCCGGACACCAGAATGACCTGTGCGCCGCCCTTGGCAACACCGGCGGCAATGGTGCCGACACCCGCCTCGCTGACCAGCTTGACGTTGATGTTGGCGTTGCGGTTGGCGTTTTTCAGGTCGTAGATCAGCTCTGCCAGATCCTCGATGGAGTAGATATCGTGGTGGGGCGGGGGAGAGATCAGGCCCACGCCGGTGGTGCTGTGGCGGGTCTTGGCAATCCACGGATACACCTTGGCACCGGGCAGGTTGCCGCCCTCGCCGGGCTTTGCGCCCTGTGCCAGCTTGATCTGGATCTCCTCGGCGCTTACCAGATACTTGCTGGTCACGCCAAAGCGGGCGGAGGCCACCTGTTTAATTTTGGAATTGCTCTCGCTGTGGTAGCGCTCCTCGGGCTCGCCGCCCTCACCGGTGTTGCTGCGGCCACCCAGACGGTTCAGGGCGATGGCAATGGTCTCGTGTGCCTCGCTGCTCAGTGCGCCGTAGCTCATGGCAGCGCCCTTGAACCGCTTGACGATGCTGGAGACCGGCTCTACCTCCTCCAGCGGGATGCCGCCGTCTGCGGCGTAGTTGAAGTCCAGCAGGCTGCGCAGATGCACGCCCTCGGCACCCATGTTGTCCACCGTCTGGGTGAACTGCTTGAAGGTGTCGTAATCGCCGGTGCGGCAGGCTTTCTGGAACAGGTGGATGGTCTGGGGGTTGAACAGGTGCTCTTCCTTGCCGCTGCGGAACTTGTGGGCACCGCTGTCGGCCAGCTCCATGTTGATATCCAGTCCCAGCGGGTCAAAGGCGGCGTTGTGCTGCGCCTCCACATCGGCCTGAATATCTGCCATGCTCACACCGCCCACACGGCTCACCGTGCCGGTAAAGTATTTGTCAATGACCTCCTTCGAGATGCCCACAGCCTCAAAGATCTGGCTGCTCTGGTAGCTCTGGATGGTGGAAATGCCCATCTTGGAGGCGATCTTCACGATGCCGCTGAGAATAGCGTTGTCGTAGTCCTGCACGGCGGCGTAGTAGTCCTTATCCAGCAGGCCCTCGTCGATGAGCTGCCCGATGGTCTCGTGTGCCAGATAGGGGTTGATGGCGCAGGCACCGTAGCCCAGCAGGGTGGCAAAGTGGTGCACCTCCCGGGGCTCGGCGCTCTCCAAAATCAGTGCCAGTGCGGTGCTCTTTTTGGTGCGGATGAGGTACTGGGACACTGCCGAAACAGCCAGCAGGCTGGGGATGGTCACATGGTATTCATCCACGTCACGGTCGGACAGGATGATGATATTTGCACCCTCCTTGTAGGCGCGGTCCACTTCCAGAAATACCCGGTCGATGGCCTTTTCCAGACTGGTGTTCTTGTAGTAGTTGATGGACACCGTAGCCACCTTGAAGCCCGGCACGTTCATGTACTTGATCTTCAACAGGTCGGTGTTGGTCAGGATGGGGTTGTGCACCTTGAGCACCTTGCAGTTCTCGGGCTTATCTTCCAGCAGATTGCCGTGGGCACCGATGTAAACGCTGGTGGAGGTGACCACCTTTTCCCGGATGGCATCGATAGGGGGGTTCGTCACCTGTGCAAACCGCTGTTTGAAGTAGTTGAACAGCGGGGGATGCTGGCTGCTGAGCACAGCAAGCGGGGTGTCGGTACCCATGGCACCGGAAGGCTCTGCGCCTGCCCGCGCCATGGCAAGGATCATGGTGTTCACGTCCTCGTACTTGTAGCCGAACACCTTTTGCAGCCGGGTCAGCTGCTCGCCGGTGTAGCTCTCCACCTTCACGTTGGGGATCTTCAGCCCGCTCAGCTGCACCAGATTGCGGTCGATCCACTCGCCGTAGGGCTCGCGGCTGGCGTAAAGCTCCTTCAGCTTTTCGTCGTCCACCACTTCGCCCTTGACGGTATCCACCAGCAGCATCTTGCCGGGGCGCAGACGCTCTTTGACCAGAATATTCTCCGGGTCGCATTCCAGCACGCCCACCTCAGAGGACAGGATCATGCGGCCATCCTTGGTGATGTAGTAGCGGCTGGGGCGCAGACCGTTGCGGTCCAGCACCGCGCCCATCACATCGCCGTCCGAGAACAGGATGGCGGCGGGGCCGTCCCATGGCTCCAGCATGGTGGCGTAGTACTGGTAGAAATCCCGCTTTTTCTGGCTGATATTCTTGTTGTTCTCCCACGGCTCGGGGATGGTGATCATCACAGCCAGCGGCAGATCCATGCCGTTCATCACCATGAACTCAAGCGCGTTATCCAGCATGGCGGAGTCCGAGCCGGAGGTGTTGATGATGGGCAGGATCTTGTTCATGTCGTCCTGCAAAATGGGGCTGGAGATGCTCTCCTCGCGTGCCAGCATGGCATCGGTGTTGCCCTTGATGGTGTTGATCTCGCCGTTGTGCAGGATAAAGCGGTTGGGGTGTGCACGCATCCAGCTGGGGTTGGTGTTGGTAGAAAAGCGGCTGTGCACCATGCCGATGGCAGATTCATAATCCGGGTCCTGCAGGTCGGCGTAGAAGCGGCGCAGGTCGTGCACAAGGAACATACCCTTGTACACGATGGTGCGGCTGGACAGGCTGGGCACATAGGTGCCGTTGCTGGCCTGCTCGAACACGCGGCGCACGATGTACAGGCGGCGGTCAAACTCAATGCCCTTGCTTACCTTGGCGGGCTTTTTGATGAAGCACTGCCAGATGGCGGGCATACAATCCCGGGCTTTCTGACCCACGGCATCGGGGTCTACGGGCACCTCGCGCCATGCCAGGAACTCCAGCCCCTCCTTGCGGGTGACCACCTCGAACAGCTTCATGGCCTGTGCCCGCAGGTGCTCGCTCTGGGGGAAGAAGAACATACCCACGCCGTACTCCCGCTCGTTGCCCAGCCGGATGTTCAGCTCCTCGGCCACCTTGGAGAAGAACTTGTGGCTGATCTGCAGCAGGATGCCTACGCCGTCGCCGGTCTTGCCCTCGGCGTCCTTACCGGCGCGGTGCTCCAGCCGCTCCACGATGGACAGTGCATCGTCCACCGTCTGGTGGCTTTTACGTCCCTTGATGTCCACCACAGCGCCGATGCCGCAGGCATCGTGCTCGAACTGTGGATCGTACAGACCAAGGGTGGTTTTCTGCTCTGTAAAGTTTTCCATAGTCTTTCCCATCCTTTTTACTTGTTTGCTCACCGGGGGCTGCGGCACCCTCCGCAGCTTTTGATCCCCTGCAAAAAGAAAAAGACGCCCCGCAAGGGCATAGGATGCCCCTGCGGAACGCCTTTGTTCCGATACCTGATATTATACAGATTCCTGAAAAATCTTCAAGTGACAGCTGCACCAAATATGACAACTGCTTTACACCACTTCTTGTGCGAAACGCCGCGTACGGCGGTCAGTTGTAGTCATAGTGAGAACAGCGCTGGCTCAATGTCTGCCCAGAATGGCCTGCAGGTCGTTTTCCGGTGCTGTTACGGCTTTTAAATCGTACTTTTGCTGCAGGGCAGCCACAACGCCCGGCGAGAGGAAAGCAGGCAGGGTTGGCCCCAGCCGGATGCCCTTGATGCCCAGCGCCAGCAGTGCGATGAGGATGCACACGGCCTTCTGCTCAAACCAGCACAGCACCAGCGAGAGCGGCAGCTCGTTTACACTGCAGCCAAAGGCATCGGCCAGAGCCAGCGCAATGCGGATGGCACTGTAGGCATCGTTGCACTGGCCCACGTCCAGAATGCGGGGCAGCTCCGTGCCGGGCACATTGCCCAAGGGCAGATCGTTCAGCCGGAACTTGCCGCAGGCCAGGGTCAGGATGACCGTATTCTGCGGTGTGAGCTTGGCAAACTCGGTGTAGTACCGGCGGGAGGGCCGCGTGCCGTCGCAGCCGCCCACAAGGAAGAAGTGACGGATCTTGCCGTCCTTCACCGCCTGCACGATCTCGCCCGCATGCTGGAGCACAGCATTGCGCGCAAAGCCGGTGACGACGCTTTTGCCGCCGTTCATTCCGGGCACAAGAGTATCCTCCTTGTAGCCGCCCAGCTCCAGCGCCTTTTCGATCACCGGTGTAAAATCGCGCCCTTCCTCAATGTGCACGATGCCGGGATAGGACACCACCGAGGTGGTGAACACCCGGTCAGAATAGCTTTCGCGCAGGGGCATGATGCAGTTGGTGGTGAACAGGATGGGCGCGGGGATATCCTCAAACTCGGTCTGCTGGTTCTGCCATGCGGTGCCGAAGTTGCCCTTGAGGTGGGGGTACTTCTGCTTCAATTCCGGGTAGCCGTGGGCGGGTAGCATTTCCGAGTGGGTGTAGATATTGATGCCCTTATCCTTCGTCTGTTCCAGCAGGCATTTCATGTCGTACAGGTCATGGCCCGAAACCACGATGAACGGCCCCTTTTCAATGGTCAGCGGCACCTCCACTGGCTCCGGGTCGCCGTAGGCACCGGTATTGGCAGCATCCAGCAGCTCCATGCAGCGGTAGCTGGCCTCGCCGGTTTTCTGCACCAGCGCCCACAGCTCCTCCATGGAGAGCGGGCGGGAGATGGCATCCAGTGCCGTGCAGAAAAAGCGGTCCAGCTCCGGGTCAACATGGCCCAGCACCCGGGCGTGATAGTTGTAAGCCGCCATGCCGCGCAGACTGAACAGGACAAAGCTTTTCAGGCTGCGCACGTCTGCGTCTGGTTCATGCCAGAGCAGCTGCATGTTGTAGCCCGGCCCGGCGGCAGGGCAGGCGGCGCGCACCTTTGCGGTCAGCTCGTCCACGGTGCCTGCGTCAAAGTTTACGTTGGTAATGGTGGTGAACAGCCCCTGCATCAGCAGCATGGCCTGCTGGGCAGAAGGAGACTGCTCATCTGCCAGCAGCTGCCCGGCGCAGGTGATCAGCGCACCGGTCAGCCGGTCCTGCGCGGCGGCTGTCTCGGCCGACTTGCCGCACACCCCCGCTGCGCCGGAGCAGGCGGTGCAGCCCGCCGCCTGCTCACACTGAAAACAAAACATCTGCTCGTCCATACAAAACTCCCTTTCTGCCATAAGATACTGCCAGTGTGGGCAGAGCGGGGCGGGGTTATACCAAAAAAGAGCCGCACCCCTGCGGGCGCGGCTCTTGGACGATGCAGTATGACTTAGTAGGTGATGCCCTGTGCCATCATGGCGGTAGCAACCTTCAGGAAGCCGGCGCAGTTTGCACCGACCATCAGGTTGCCCTCAGAACCGGCAGCCACAGAAGCGTCGTAGGAAGCGTGGAAGATGCCCTCCATGATGCCCTTCAGCTTGGCATCCACTTCCTCAAAGCTCCAGCTCAGGCGCTCGGAGTTCTGGCTCATCTCCAGACCGGAGGTAGCCACGCCGCCTGCGTTGGAAGCCTTTGCGGGTCCGTACAGGATGCCGTTGGACAGGTAGACCTCGATAGCCTCCGGGGTGCTGGGCATGTTAGCGCCCTCGCACACCACGGTGCAGCCGCCCTTTACCAGAGCCTCGGCAGACTCCTTGTTGATCTCGTTCT
Source organism: uncultured Faecalibacterium sp. (assembly GCA_934524985.1). Lineage (GTDB taxonomy): Bacteria > Bacillota > Clostridia > Oscillospirales > Ruminococcaceae > Faecalibacterium. The sequence goes on from CAKSYT010000003.1 coordinate 160,360, forward strand.
GGGTAGCGCAAGGCAGGGCGATGTCGCAGGGCACAGTCCAAACCTTGCTGCAGTCAGCCACATAGGTTGCACCGGCGTGGGTCTCGGCGTACTCCTTGATACGGCCGCGGCGCACTTCCTTCAGATCCTTGACGTAAGCCAGATCAATGCCGTTGGGGTCGTAGACGTAGCCGTTGGAGTCGGACATGGTGACCACCTTGGCACCCAGCTGGGTAGCCTTCTCGCAGGCGTAGATGGCAACGTTGCCAGAGCCGGAGATGACCACGGTCTTGCCCTCGAAGCTGTCGTTGCGCATGCACTTCAGAGCCTCGGCGGTGAAGTAGCACAGGCCGTAGCCGGTAGCCTCGGTACGAGCCAGAGAACCGCCGAAGGTCAGGCCCTTGCCGGTGAGCATACCGCCCTGGAAGCTGTTGGTCAGGCGCTTGTACTGGCCGAACATATAGCCGACCTCGCGGCCGCCGACACCGATATCACCGGCGGGGCAGTCCACGAACTGGCCGATGTGGCGGTACAGCTCGGTCATGAAGCTCTGGCAGAAGCGCATCACTTCCATGTCGCTCTTGCCGTGGGGGTCAAAGTCAGAGCCGCCCTTGCCGCCGCCCATGGGCAGGGTGGTCAGGCTGTTCTTGAAGATCTGCTCAAAGCCCAGGAACTTCAGGATGCCCTGGTTGACAGAGGGATGGAAGCGCAGGCCGCCCTTGTAGGGGCCGATGGCGCTGTTGAACTGCACGCGGTAGCCGCGGTTCACCTGCACCTTACCGGCATCGTCCACCCAGGGCACACGGAAGGTGATGATGCGCTCCGGCTCCACCATGCGCTCGATCAGACCGGCCTTCTCGTACTCGGGGTGCTTTTCCACAACGGGCTGGATGCTCTCCAGCACCTCGCGCACAGCCTGCAGGAACTCGGGCTCGTTGGCGTTGCGCTTTTCCAGACCCTCGTAAACACGCTTCAGGTATTCATTCGTCAGCATAATAGAATACTCCTTTTCCCAATTACTCTATAAATTTGAAAAAGCGGAAATGCCTTTGCCCGCCGCACAGCGGGGGGATCCTTGCAGATGCCGGGCGCTTCCGGTTCTCCATGTGTGCATGGCACGCCCGCAATGGCGGGCAATGCTTACTTTACTATTATAAAGCTTTGCGGTGGGTTTTACAATAGCAAAAAGCAGAATCTGTTTAAAAAAACAGATAAAAAGTAACAGCTGCTTCACAAAACGAAAATTAAAAGCCGGAATGCGCCGCGAACCTTGTTTTTTAAAGTGTGCCGCTGCCCCAAAGTCACGCGGAAAAGAATGTCTTTTGCGCGGCGGCAGGCGATGTACGCTCAGCGGGCTGCCGTCAGCCAGTCCAAAAGCCCCAGTGTGTCGTCCAGATAGGCCTGCGGCACATCAAAATGCGTAGCACCCTCGCGCACGGTCAGCTGGGCATTGGGGTTTTTCTCTTTCAGTGCAGCGATGAACTGCTCCGAGGCGTCCGGCTTGACGATGGTGTCGGCACTGCCAACCACTGCCCATACCGGCAGGCTCTGCAAAGCGGTCAGGTTCTGCTCTGTAAGCCGAACCGAGCCGGACAGCGGCGCAGCAGCGCAGAATGTCTCCGGGTACGCCACTGCCAGATCCCAGCAGCCGGTGCCGCCCATGCTGTGGCCGGTCAACGCGGTGCGGGCAATGGGGTACTGCGCCTTAATGACGGCCAGCAGTTGCATCAACTGGGCAGTGCAGTCGCTCCAGCCCTTGCAGTTGGCGGGCAGCTGCGGCATTACCACATAGGCATCCGGGGCAAGCTGTCCTTCCTGCAGAAAGCGGGGCAGACTTTCTGCTTCCAGCACAGCGTTCAGATCGCTGCCTTTGCCGCTGCCGCCGTGCAGATAAAGCAACAACGTCTTTGGAGTACCGGTGCTTTGCGGGGTGTAGAGGCAATAAGAAAGACCGGTGTCTCCGACGTGGGCGGTCAGCGTTCCGGCAGGGGAAAGGGCAGCGGCATCGCCGCAGCCGGCGCAGAGCAGACAAAAAGCGGATGCAGCGGTAAGGCTCAAAAAGCCCCGGCGGGTCAGTTCCATAACAGCCTCCTGAAATTCAGATAAAATATTTCTGCCTGTATCCTAACACGGAACAGAGGCAGAAAGCAATCATGAAACTGTGAAAAAGGCTGCTGCACAGCAATTGTGCAGCAGCCAGAGGGTCAAATCATTTCAGCAGCTTTTCGCAGGCGTCTGCTGCGCCTTCCAAAAATTCGCCGCCGTAGGTCTCGATCATGCCGGCATCGGAAAGCTGGGCCAGCTGGGGGTCGATGGGGCACTTGGCCAGCACGGGCAGGTGATGCTTTGCGGCCACCTCGTCCACATGGCTGTTGCCAAACACATTGATGTGCTTGCCGCAGTCCGGGCAGACGATGTAGCTCATGTTCTCCACGATGCCCAGCATGGGTACCTTCATCATCTCGGCCATGTTCACGGCCTTTGCCACGATCATGCTTACCAGCTCCTGTGGGCTTGCCACCACAACGATGCCATCCACCGGCAGGCTCTGGAACACGGTCAGGGGCACATCACCGGTGCCCGGGGGCATATCCACGAACAGGAAATCCACGTCCTTCCAGACCACATCGGTCCAGAACTGCTTGACGGCACCGGCAATGACCGGGCCGCGCCACACAACAGGGTCCTCCTCGTTCTCCACCAATAGGTTGATGCTCATCACATCAATGCCCATACGGCTCTGGATAGGCCAGCAGCCCTTGTCGTCCGCCATGGCACGGCCATGAATGCCGAACAGCTTGGGGATGGACGGGCCGGTGATATCAGCATCCAGAATGCCGCAGTGGTAGCCGCGGCGGGCCATGGCACAGGCCAGCAGAGCACTGGTCATGCTCTTGCCCACGCCGCCCTTGCCGGAAACAACGCCGATGACCTTTTTTACACTGCTGTGGGGGTTGGGGGCATCGTGCTGCGGAGCGGCATCGCGGGAAGAACAGGCTGCGCTGCAATTGGAGCAGTCATGGGTACATTCTTCGCTCATTCTCTTTGTCGCGCACGGCAGGGGCAGGACCCGGGCGGTGCGCTTCCTCCTTGCTCAAAATACAGGCGGGGGCTTGCGCCCTGCCTGACCACTGTTAACTATACCATAAAAAGTGCGCAGAAACAACCCATAGCGCCGCTCATGTTTTGCAAAGCCGCTGCATAGGCTGAACCGTGAACGCCCGTTCCGGGGCAGGGGGAGGTGCAGGGTGCGGCAGAACTACTTTAAAAACGCGGCGCTGCTTACCGGCTCGGACGTGGTGCTGCGGCTGGCAGGCATGGGGCTGCGCATCTGGTTGGCAAACGCCTTGGGCGGGGCTGGCATGGGGCTGTATCAGCTGGTGCTGGCGGTGTACGGACTGTTCGTCACGCTGGCCACGGCGGGCATCTCGGTGGCGGCTACCCGCCTGCTGACCGAAGAACTCAGCCGGGACAAGGCCGCTGCGCGCGGGATGCTGGTGCGGCTGGTGCTGGCGGGGCTTACGCTGGGCGGGCTTGCCATGGTTGCCCAGCTTGCCACCGCAGGCCTTGCGGCAAAATGGTGGCTGGGGGATGTCCGCGCCGCTGCCGCGCTGCGCACCTCGGCGCTGGGACTGCCGTGGATGGCTATCTCTGCGGTGCTGCGCGGCTTTTTTCTGGCGCGGCGGCGGGTGGAGCCCAACGTGCTCAGCCAGCTGGCAGAGCAGACGGTGCGCATTGCCGCCGTGGTGTGGGCGCTATCCCGCACGCAGGGCTGGCCGGACGGCAGCCGCTGCGCACTGGTGCTGGCGGCTACTGCCCTGAGCGAGGCCGTATCCACCGCCCTGATGGGCCTGTTTTACCGGCGGGAGGCGGCACGCTGCTTCGGCAGCACAGCGCCGCGCCCGCCAAAGGAGATGTCCCGGCGGCTGTGGGACATCCTTTGGCCGGTGGAAGGCGGCAGGGTGCTTTCCAGCGCACTGCACACCGCCGAAAATATGCTGGTGCCCGCCTGCCTTGCGGTATATCTGGCGGCCTCCGGCGGGCGCACCGCCGCGCTGGAGCAGTACGGCACCTTAAAGGGCATGGCGCTGCCGCTGCTCAATTTCCCCTTCGGGCTGCTGGGCAGTCTGGCGGTTTTGTTGATGCCGGAGATCACACAGGCGCACATTGAGGGGCAGACCGCCCGGCTGAACGCCCTGCTGGACCGGATGCTGCGGCTCACGGGGTACTTCTCCGCGCTGGCGGGTACGCTGTTCTGGGTGTGGGGCAGGCCGCTGGCGCAGCTGCTCTACCATAGCCCGGAGGCGGGGTTCTATCTGGAGACCCTTGCCCCGGCTATGCCGCTGATGTATCTGGAAAGCATGGTGGACGGTGCCATGAAGGGCATCGGGGAGCAGAAAGCGGCTTTCCGGTACAGCGTATGGGACGCGGTGCTGCGCATTGGCGGGGTGGCGGTGCTGCTGCCCCGGTACGGGATGCGGGGCTTTCTGGCGGTGATCCTGCTTTCCAGCCTGTACACCTGCGCAGCCAACACCGGGCGGCTGCTGCTTTCCAGCGGCACAGGGCACGCCTTCCGGCGGTGGCTGGGTGCGCCGCTGCTGGCTGCTGCTGCCGCCGGTGCAGCCGGGCGGGGTGTGCGCCGGGCGCTGGCGGGTTTCCCGGCTCAAGGGTTGCCGGAGCAGCTGGCCGTGCTGACGGCGGGCGGCACGGTGACGGCCATCGTGTTCTTACTGGCGGCGCTGCCGCTGGGGCTTTGGGAGGAAGTGCGGGCGGTGCTGCGGCAGGCAAAGGCCGGGAAAAACAGGGGAAAGTGATAAAAACGTAAATTTTCTGGACACAGGCGGGGATTGTGAGTATAATACAAACGTGTAGCTGTATCCTTCCGGCACTGCCGGGGAACACTGCCGAAAAAGCAGCGCAGGGCAAAAGCCTTTGGCGCTGAGAGGAAAAAAGAGGATCGTAAGTGAAAGATAGAACCAAGAATACCCCGCAGGTGCTGCTGCGCCGTGCGCTGCTGGTGCTGATGGATGCAGCCATTGTGGCATTCAGCTTTTATTTTGCCCTGCTGCTGCGGGCAGACGGTGCGGTAGAGGCCGTGTGGTGGCCCCACAATCGCGCCCTGTTGTACGAAAACCTGCCGTGGATCGTGGCGGTGTATATCATCTGCTTTCTGGCGGGCGGGCTGTACGCGGTGCTGTGGAAGTACGCCGGTGAGCGGGATCTGATCCGCCTTGCCGGGATGATCGCTGTGCCCACCGTCGTGGTGTATGTGGTAAACCGCTGCTTTATCCACGGCGTGCTGTTCAATTCCGCCAATTGCATGGCGTCCGTGCTCATCTTTTTGTTTGTCGGCGGCAGCCGCTTGGCATGGCGGCTGTTTTTGAACCACCCGCTGGGTGAGCGGCTGCGCAAAGTGCCCGCCAAGGACCCCAACCGCCCGGTGATGATCGTGGGCGCGGGCGAAGCCGGTGCGTGGGCCATCAACGTGTGCAAATCCAACAAGGAATACGGCCACGCCGTGGTTGCGGTGGACGATGACCCCGCAAAGCTGAACCAGACCATCCACGGCGTACCGGTGAAGGGCACGCTGGAGGATATCCCGGAGCTGTGCAAGCGCTATGGCATCCACAGCATCATCATTGCCATCCCTACCTTAAAGGGCAGCCGCCTGAGCCACGTCATCGACCTGTGCGTCAGCACCCACTGCGCGGTACAGGTGCTCAGCGACCCGCAGCTGGTGGGCAGCGGTGCACCCCAGCAGGAGGTGTTCCGCGAGCTGAACCCCGCCGACTTCCTCTCCCGTGAGGAAGTCACGCTGGATACCGACAAAATTTCCGGCTACCTTACCGGCAAAACGGTGCTGGTAACGGGCGGCGGCGGCTCCATCGGCAGCGAGCTGTGCCGTCAGGTTATGCGCTTCAAGCCCGGAAAGCTGCTCATCTTTGATATCTACGAAAACTGCGCCTACGAGCTGCAGATGGAATTGCAGCAGAAGTACGGCCGCGATATCCCGGTCACGGTGCTCATCGGCTCCATCCGGGATAAAAAGCGCTTGGACGAGGTATTTGATACCTACCACCCCACGGTGGTGTTCCATGCGGCGGCGCACAAGCATGTTCCGCTGATGGAGGTAAGCCCCGCCGAAGCCGTAAAGAACAACGTGCTGGGCACCAAAAACCTGCTGGTCAGCGCCAGCGAGCACGGGGTGGAGCGCTTTGTGCAGCTTTCCACCGATAAGGCCGTGAACCCCACCAGCGTCATGGGCTGCACCAAGCGCATCTGCGAAATGCTCATCCAGACCTTTGCGGGCAACACGGACATGAAGTGTGTGGCGGTGCGGTTCGGCAACGTGCTGGGCAGCCACGGCAGCGTCATCCCGCTGTTTGAAGCCCAGATCAAAAAGGGCGGGCCGGTCACCCTGACCGACCCCAACATCGTGCGCTATTTTATGACCATTCCGGAGGCAGCTCAGCTGGTGCTGCAGGCGGGTGCGCTGGCCGAAAGCGGCAATATCTATGTGCTGGATATGGGCGAGCCGGTGCGCATTATGGACCTTGCCAAGCAGCTCATTCGCTTTTACGGCTATGAGCCGGGCGTGAATATGGAGATCAAGATCGTGGGTCTGCGCCCCGGCGAAAAGCTTTACGAAGAGCTGATGATGGACGAGGAGCAGGACAAGATGCGCCGCACCCAGCACAACAAGATCTTTGTGGCAAGCCCCCGTACCATTGATCTGGCCGAGTTTTACGGGCAGCTGCAGGCGCTGGAGGCCGCTGCCGCCCACAACGATGAGGGCGTGGTGCGCCAGTTGGCGGCCATGATCCCCACCTTTACCCCTACCCGGGAGAACCTGAAACTTTAACAGCTGGAACTGCGGCACTGGGCCGCATGGAATAGACCGCAGGCCGGAAAATGTCGGACTGCGCAAAACGAGAGGGATGTTATTATGGAAAAGAAACCGTTTCTGACCGAGGCGATGGCACAGCAGATCATCGAGGATGTGCCTACGCCGTTCCACATCTACGATGAAAAGGGCATCCGGGAGAATGTCCGCCGCATCAACAAGGCCTTCAGCTGGAACAAGGGCTTCAAGGAGTATTTTGCGGTCAAGGCACTGCCGAACCCCGTCATTCTGCAGATCCTCAAGGAGGAGGGCTGCGGTGTGGACTGCTCCTCCCTGACCGAGCTGATGCTCAGCGAGGCCTGCGGCTTTACCGGTCACGACATCATGTTCTCCTCCAACCAGACCCCCGTGGAGGATATGCAGAAAGCCTACGAACTGGGCGCCTACATCAATCTGGACGACGCCACCATGGTGGAGTTTCTGGAGCGGGTGGCCGGTGTGCCGCAGGAGATCTTCTGCCGCTATAACCCCGGCGGAACCTTCCAGCTGGGCGAGAGCGAAGAGGGCTTTCAGGTCATGGACAAGCCCGGCGATGCCAAGTACGGCATGACCGAGCAGCAGATGATCGACAGCTACAAAAAGCTGATGCAGAAGGGCGCAAAGCAGTTCGGCATCCACGCCTTCCTTGCCTCCAACACCATCTCGGACGCCTACTACCCGGAGCTGGCAGCCATCCTGTTCCGGCTGGCTGTCCGGGTGCAGCAGGCTACCGGTGCACATATCAGCTACATCAACCTGTCCGGCGGCGTGGGCATCCCGTACCGCCCGGAGCAGACCGAGAACGACATTATGGCCATCGGCGAGGGTGTGCGCCAGAAGTTTGAGGAGATCCTTGTGCCCGCCGGTATGGGCGATGTAGCTATCTTCAGCGAGATGGGCCGCTTTACCACCGGCCCCTACGGTGCATTGGTGTCCACCGTCATCCACGAAAAGCACATCTATAAGGAGTACATCGGTCTGGACGCCTGCGCCGCAAACCTGATGCGCCCCGCCATGTACGGCGCTTACCACCACATCACGGTGCTGGGCAAGGAGAACGCTCCCTGCGACCACAAGTACGACGTGGTGGGCGGTCTGTGCGAGAATAACGACAAGTTTGCCATCGACCGGATGCTGCCCAAGATCGACATCGGGGATATCCTTTACATCCACGATACCGGTGCCCACGGTTCTGCTATGGGTTACAACTACAACGGCAAGCTGCACTGCGCCGAGGTGCTGCTGTGCGAGGACGGCTCTCACCGGCTGATCCGCCGCGCCCAGACCCCCCGCGATTACTTTGCAACGCTGGACTTTTTGCCCTTTATGAAGCCCCTGTTTGAGGACTGATCCGCTTTTGTATTCTGATAAAAAGAGGTATGACCCATGTTTTTTGGCTTTCAGCTTACCCTTGGCCTGATGATGGCCTTTTACGGTTTTTCGGTGATGAAAAATCCCCGCGTGTGGGGCGATCAGGGGCGCAGGGCGGTCAAGGCCGAAAACTTTGAGGAATACTGCCGCCAGAACGGCCAGTTCTTTTTAAAGGCAGGCTGCGTTGTGGCGGTGATCGGTGCATTGGATGCCCTGATCACGCTGGATGCCCTGCTGTACGCTCTGCTGTATATTTTTGGCTTGGCCTTTGCCTTTTACCCCCTTACCCGCTGGTGCAAGCAGAACGAGGGCTTCTCTTGGCCGTGGCCCCACGTCCAGAGCGAGAAAAAGCGCATTAAAGAACTGCGCCGCGAACAGCAGGCACAGGAGAACGAGGAAAAAGGGGAGAAGTGATTCCCTTAATAAGGCTTAGATAGCAAAAGAACAGCTCCCGGTCACGTTAAGCGGCGTGACCGGGAGCTGTTTTAGTTTATTGCTTGCAGAGAAACGGGCGCTTACTCGGCGTCCTTCGGGTCGGTCATCAGCTCCTTGATGCTGGGCACAACGCCGCCCAGATTCTGCAGCTCGGAGGGGATGATGATTTTGGTGGCCTTGCCGTTGGCAACCTTCGCCAGCGCTTCAAGGCTGCGGATAGCCAGCACCTTGTCGCTGGGCATGGCCTCGTTCAGCAGACGGATGGCATCGGCGTTGGCCTTCTGCACAGCCAGAATGGCCTGTGCTTCGCCCTCGGCCTCCAGAATACGCTGCTGTTTCACGGCATCGGCGCGCAGAATGGCGGCTTCCTTTTCGCCCTCGGCGGCGGTGATGGCAGCCTGCTTTTCACCGTCTGCCTTCAGGATGACGGCGCGCTTCTCGCGCTCAGCCTTCATCTGCTTCTCCATGGCCTCCTGAATTTCCCGCGGCGGGATGATGTTCTTCACCTCCACGCGGTTCACCTTGATGCCCCACTTGTCGGTGGCTTCGTCCAGAATGGCGGTGATCTTGCCGTTGATGACGTCACGGCTGGTCAGGGTGTGATCCAGCTCCATCTCACCGATGATGTTGCGCAGGGTGGTGGCAGAAAGGCTCTCGATGGCGGCAATGGGCTGGTTGACACCGTAGGTGTACAGCTTTGCGTCCATGACCTGAAAGAACACCACCGTGTCGATCTGCATGGTCACGTTATCGCGGGTGATCACGGGCTGAGGGGGAAAGTCTGCCACCTGCTCCTTCAGGCTTACCTTTTTGGCAATGCGCTCAATAAAGGGGATCTTGACGTGCAGGCCGGCAGTCCATGTATCGGAGTAGCTGCCCAGCCGCTCAATGACATACACCTTGGACTGCGGCACGATGACGATGTTGGAAACAATGACCAGCACCAGAACAAAAACAAGCGCAAGGATGACAAAAAACAGAACCATAATACATCTCCTTTGTCAGGTCGTTGTGTGGGGGTTGCGGCTTTCGGTCAGAACAGGCTCTACGATGAGCAGGGTGCTGTGGATCTCGGTAACGCGGCAAAGCGCACCGGGCGTAAGGGTGTCGCCGGGGGTGGCGCAGCGGGCGTTCCAGTCCACGCCGTCCAGCCGTACCCGGCCGGGGATCTCGGCGGTGACAGGGGAAAGCACGATGGCCTCCCGTCCCAGATTGCGGTCGCCGTTGGTGGCGGTATGCTTTTGCCGCAGCTTTGCCGCCAGCGGGCGGAAGGCTGCCAGACACAGGATGCTTACCACCAGAAAGACCACCGCCTGCACCCGGAACGACCCGGTGAACACGCAGCACAGCAATGCGGCGGCAGAGCCGATGGCAAACCAGATGGAGGTCATATTAAAGGTACTGGCCTCCAGTGCCAGAAAGCCCACGGCTGCAGCCAGCCAGAGAATGGGGGAGATCTGCATGGTATGTTACCTCCTTATGCTGCTATTATACGGCATCCCCTTGGGGGAAGGTCAAGGGCTTTTTACTGAAACGTTGCACAGAAAACAAAATATAGACAAAAATGGAAAAAAGTCTGTCAGCCGCTGCGCCCCTCCCCGTGAAAAAAGTAAGCCGGGAAGCTCCGCAGAGCCTCCCGACTTACAAATAAAGAATCAAATCCGCTATGGATGCGCAGAGCATTCAAATGGTTACAGCCCCGCAGACATCACTGGATATCGTAGTAGCTGTGGTTGGGGTTGTGGCCGTTTTCTTCCACCACGATGGTAAAGCCCATGGGGTTCACCTCGGTGTGCTTGCCGGAAGCCAGCGGCTCCACGATGATGTGCTCGGAGCGGTTCACGATGATCTCCGCAGTTTCGGCCTTGCCGATGCGCTGGTAGTGCAGGATGCCGTCCTCAGCCCGCAGCACCCGCAGCTTGCCGGTGCGGAAGGCTTCGCAGCTGTGGCGCAGCTGCGCCAGCTGTGCCAGCACCGGGCGCAGCCGCTCCTCGTGGCTGTCCCAGCAGAAAAAGGCGCGGTTGAAGGGGTCGCGGTAGCCCTGCATCCCGATCTCATCGCCGTAGTACAGGCAGGGCACGCCGGGCAGGGTGTAGATGATGGCATACGCCATGCGCAGGCGCAGCATCCCTTCCTCATAGGCTTCGCCGGTCACGCTGCGGCCGCTCTGCCACTCCCGTCCGCGCCCGTTGGCGGGCTCGTCCGCGATCACGGTCAAAGCACGCTCGGTGTCGTGGGTGGACAGGAAATTCAGCGCCGTATTGATGGCAGGGGCAGGGTAGTGCTCGCAGATGGAAAGGATCTCGTTGGCGGCCTGCTGGGCGGGTTTGCCCTTGACAAAATCCAGCACGGAGTTCTTGAAGGGGTAGTTCATCACGCTGTCCAGCCCCTTGCCCAGCAGATAGGTGCGGCGGTGGTCAAAGCCGAACTTGGTGGTGGCGTCCTCCCACACCTCGCCCAGCAAAAACTTCTCCGGGCTTACCCGCTTGACGGCGGTACGGATCTTTTCAATGAACTCGTCCGGCAGCTCGTCAGCCACATCCAGCCGGAAACCGGCAGCGCCCCGGCGCAGCCATGTGTCGATGACGCCGCCCTCGCCGGTGATGAACTCCACAAAGGAGGGGGTCTCCTCGTTGACCTCCGGCAGGGTCTCAAAGCCCCACCAACTGCGGTAGCCGCCCTTGTACTTGGGGTCAAAATCGTACCAGCTGCGGTAGGGGGAGTTGGGGTCGCGGTAAGCGCCGCCCTCGCCGTAGCGTCCCTCGCGGTTGAAGTACCGGCTGTCGGAGCCGGTGTGGCTGAACACACCATCCAGCACGATGCCGATGCCGTACTTGGCGGCCTCGCGGCAGAGCACCTCAAACTCCTCGTTGGTGCCCAGCAGCGGGTCCACGTTCAGATAGTCAGCGGTATTGTAGCGGTGGTTGGAGTGCGCCTCAAAGATGGGGTTCAGGTACAGGTAATCCACGCCCATCTCCCGCAGGTAGGGCAGTTTGATGCGGATGCCCTCTAAATCACCGCCGAAATAGTCCTCGTTCAGGTGGCCGCCGGTCTCGTTGGGCTGCCAGAAGGGTTCAGCGTGCTTGTCGGCCTGATACAGCCGATCCGGGAAGGGCATGGGCTTGTTCTCGATGCCCTCACAGAATCGGTCCGGGAAGATCTGGTAGAACACCTTGCCCTTGATGCACTCCGGCGTCTGGAAATCCGGCTCGTAGACCGTGATCTGCCAGCTTTCGCCCTGCTGCCAGCTGACCACGCCGCAGTTGTCGGCCCCGCGCACGATGCGGCGGAAGTCGGTATACAGGTCAAAGTAATAGAAGTATAAGCCCGGGTCGCCCAGCACAACATCCACCGAAAAGTGGTTCTGGTGGGGCGTCTGACCGTCAAATTTCATGCGGTAGTGCACGGGCACATCGTATTTGCCCTCCTTTTGCAGTACAAGGTGCGGGTCCACATAGCCCAGCTCCTCGGGGATGCACAGCGAAAGGTGCACAGTCTGCCCGGCGCGCACGGCACCAAAGGGCTGCTTAAAGTAGGGGTCGTAGCTGTTGAACAGACAAGACAAAAAAGATCGTCCTTTCTCAAAAAAGCCCCGGCGGGCGAAATGCCACCGGGGCTTTGCGGTTTTACAAGGGAAAATTACTTACCCATGGGCACGGGGGAAGCGTACCAGATATCGCGGGCGTAGTCCAGCACGGCACGGTCTGCGCTGAAGATGCCGCTGTTGGCAATGTTCTTCAGGCTCATGCGGGCCCAGGTCTCGCGGTCAGCATACAGCTTCTGCAGGTCGGCCTGTGCACGGCGGTAGTCCTTGAAGTCGGCCATGACCATGTACGGGTCGCTGCTGCGCAGGTTCTCGGTGACCTCGTGGAAGTTCTCGCCGTTCCAGCCGCGCTCCAGGAAGTTCAGGGCGCTGTTGGCAACGTCGTCGCCCATGATAAAGGCGTTGGGGTGGTAGCCCACCTGCTTCAGGTTGTTCACCTCAGGGGTCAGCATACCGAAGATCAGCTCGTTCTCCTTGCCGGCAGCATCGGCGATCTCCACGTTTGCACCGTCCAGAGTGCCCAGCGTGATAGCACCGTTCAGCATGAACTTCATGTTGCCGGTACCGGAAGCCTCGGTGCCTGCCAGAGAGATCTGCTCAGAAACCTCGGCAGCGGGCATCAGGTGCTCGCTCAGGGAGACACAGTACTCTTCCAGATAGACCACGCGCAGCTTGTCGCGCACGGCGGGGTCGTTGTTGATCAGATCGCCCAGCTTGCAGATCATGCGGATCATCTGCTTGGCCATATAGTAGCCGGGAGCAGCCTTTGCGCCGAAGATGTAGGTCTTGGGGATGAAGTCGGCGTTGGGGTTCTCCTTCAGGTACAGGTACTGTGCAGCGATGTTCAGCGCATTCAGGTGCTGGCGCTTGTACTCGTGCATACGCTTGACCTGGCAGTCAAAGATGGAATTGGGGTCGATCACCTGACCGGTGCTCTTTGCCAGATAGCTTGCAAAATCCTTCTTGTTGGCCAGCTTGATCTCGTTCAGCTTCTTCAGCACGGTCTTGTCGTCGGCGTACTTGTTCAGCTTGGTCAGATCGGAAGCATCGTGCTTATAGTCGTCGCCAATGGTCTCGTCCAGCAGCTTGCACAGACCGGGGTTAGAGGCCAGCAGCCAGCGGCGGTATGCAATGCCGTTGGTCACGTTCTTGAAGGCGTTGGGCTTGAACAGGTAGTAATCGTGGAAAACGCTCTCCTTGATGATCTCGCTGTGCAGCTTGGAAACGCCGTTGATGCTGTTGGCGGTGTAGGCGCAGATATTGGCCATGCGCACCTGATTGTCGCCGATCAGTGCCATGTAGTCGATCTTGCCCTGATCGCCGGGGAAGGCCTTTGCCAGCTCCTCGCGGGCGCGGCGGTCCATCTCCACCACGATCTGGTAGATGCGGGGCAGGGTCATCTTGAAGATGTCCACGTTCCACTTTTCCAGAGCCTCGGCCATAACGGTGTGGTTGGTGTAGGAGAACACCTTCTGGCAGATGCTGAAAGCCTTGTCCCAGTCAAAGCCGCACTCATCCAGCAGGATGCGCATCATCTCGGGGATGGCCAGCGTGGGGTGGGTGTCGTTCAGCTGGATAGCGACCTTATCGGGCAGGTTCTCCAGCGTAGCGTAGCTGGACAGGTGGTTCTGCACGATATCGCCGATAGAAGCGGCGGACAGGAAATACTGCTGACGCAGGCGCAGGATCTTGCCCTCAACGTGGTTATCGTTGGGGTACAGCACCTTGGAGATGAGCTCAGCGTTGGCGTTCTTGCTCATAGCGGTGTTGTAGTTGCCCAGAGAGAAGCTGGACATATCAAAGTCCGGGGCTTTTGCCTGCCACAGACGCAGCTTTGCAACGCCCTTTCCATCGTAGCCCTGCACATACATATCGGAGGGGATGGCCATGACGCTGTTGTAGTTGGTATGCTGGATGTAGTGGAAGCCGTTGTCCCAGTTCTCGTGGATCTCGCCGTCAAAGCGGATCTCCACAGCCTGATCCGGGTGGCTCTTCAGCCACACCTGACCGCCGGGCAGCCAGTTGTCGGCGCGCTCCTGCTGCCAGCCGTCCACGATCTTCTGCTTGAAGATGCCGTACTCGTACAGGATGGAGTAGCCGGTGCCGCAGATATCGGTGGTTGCCATGCCGTCCAGATAGCAGGCAGCCAGACGGCCCAAGCCGCCGTTGCCCAAACCTGCATCGGGCTCTTCCTCAAAAATGCTGTCCAGATTGATGTCGGCGTCAGCCAGTGCCTTCTTGGCGACTTCGTCCAGACCCAGATTGAACAGGCTCATCTTCAGGCTGCGGCCCATCAGAAACTCCATGCAGAGGTAGTAGACCTGCTTGGTGCCGGTGCCGATGGCCTTGGACTGGAACTTTTTGTGGTTCTCGCTCATCATCTGACGGCAGATCAGAGCCAGCGAGCGGTAGATCTGCTGGTTGGAGGCAACATTCAGCTCCACACCGTACTCACTGGTGAGCTTGTCCTGAAGAATTTTGCCAAATTCTTTTGATGTCATAGTGTGCTCCTATCCGCATAAGCGTTTGCTTTGCTAAAATAATTGAGTAGATAATAGCAGCAGAAACGTTCCCTCTTTCGCCCGGCTGCCAACATAACAAAGTTATTATAATATGAACGATTTGCAAATGCAAGGAACTAGGCGCTTTTTTTCCGTAACTGCTATTTTTTCGGGCCACTTTCTGACAAATATGCCGAAATTTCAAAAATTACACTTTTTCTTGCGGCGTATTTATATTATAATAGAGGGTAGAACTGAACCGCGAAACGCTTTTCGGGGAGTAATTCCGGCAGTAATGGGGCGGGAAACTCCATCGAAACGTTTTCGAAAGCCGAAACGTTACCGGGAACGATGCCATATCCCGGTAAAATGCAGAACAAACGGCCTTGCGCCGTACAGATACAGGATAAAAAGGGGAAAACACCATGGTAAACAAGGTAAGGGTCAACATCGCGGGCACACCGTATGCCATCGCCACCACAGATTCAGAAAAATACATCCTCGGTCTTGCCAAAAAGCTGGACGAGGATATCACAAAGCTGCTGGACACCAATGATAACCTCTCGGTGACCAAGGCGGCGGTGTTCTGCGCGATGGATTATCTGGACGAATACCGCAAGAGCACCGGCAGCGCCGAGAATATGCGCAGCCAGATCCAGGACTACATTGCAGATGCAGCCCGCGCAAAGCTGGCCGAGGATAAGGCGCTGGCCGAGAATGCCGTGCTGCGCCGGGAGGCCGCCGCCCTGCGGGAGCAGCTGGCCAAGGAGCGCCAGCGCGAGACCCGCCGGGAGGAGCGCGCCGCCCGCGCTGCGGCAGAGACGGCACAGGAGCAGCCCGCCGCCCCGGAGGCCCCGGCGGCAGACAGCACACAGGCAGACGAAACCAATTGAATGTACCTTATATAAATAAAAGTCAGAAGGAGAACTATGGCAAGGATCGAGATCTTAGCCCCGGTGGGCAGTGAAGAAATGCTCCGCGCTGCGGTGTTCAGCGGCGCGGACGCAGTATATCTGGGCTTTTCGGGCTTCAACGCCCGCACGGGTGCCGGCAACTTTGATGCAGACAGCCTAAAGGAGGCCGTGCGCTTCTGCCATGCCCGGGGCGTGGCGGTGCACGTTGCGCTGAATACGACCGTGTACGGCACCGAGCTGTCGGCGCTGGAACAGGCTATCCGGGCGGTGGCAGCCAGCGGAGCGGATGCAGTCATCTGTCAGGATCTGGCGGTGGCTACCTTAATTGGTAAAATCGCCCCGCAGCTGCCCCGGCACGGCTCCACCCAGATGAGCGTCCACACCCTGCAGGGCGCACTGGAACTGAAGGAGCTGGGCTTTACCCGGGTGGTGCTGGCGCGTGAGTTGAGCCTGCCCGAGGTGGAGCACATCACAAAGCACTGCGGCATCGAGACCGAGTGCTTTATTCACGGTGCGCTGTGCATGAGTGTGAGCGGCCAGTGCTATATGTCCGCCTTTCTGGGCGGGCGCAGCGGCAACCGGGGCTCCTGTGCGGGCCCCTGCCGCCTGCCCTTTGAAGCCAATGCCCTGCCGGAGGGCAAGCCCGGGCGGCTGCATCACCTCTCCCTCAAGGATAACTCTGCCATCGACAAGCTGGACAAGATGCAGGCGCTTGGCGTAGCATCAGCAAAAATCGAGGGCCGTCTGCGCACGCCGGAGTATGTGGCAGCGGCGGTCAGCGCCTGTCTGGCGGGCCGCGAGGGCCGCGCCTACGACCGCGACCTGCTGAAGAACGCCTTCAGCCGCTCCGGTTTCACCTCCGGCTATCTGGACGGAAAAATCGACGGCACCATGTTCGGTGTGCGCAGCGAGGCAGACGCCGAGCTGACCAAAAAGACCCTGCCCATGCTGCGTGAACTTTACCGCCGCGAGCGCTCCCGTGTGCCGGTGCAGATGAAGCTGGAGATCGAGGAGGGAGGCGAAAAGCTGACCGTCACCGATGCCGACGGCAACAAGGCCTTTGCCTATGGGGATGCCGAGCCGCAGCCCGCCCGCACCGACCCCACCGAGAGCCTGAACCGCAGCTTGGCAAAGACCGGTGGCACGCCTTTTATGGCCGAGAAGATCACCGTGGAAATGGACGGCGGGCCGTGGTTCATCCCCGGCAGCGCCGTGAACGAGCTGCGCCGGGAAGCACTGGATGCCCTGCTCAAAAAGCGGGAGGTGCTGCGCCCGTGGCCTACCACCGAGGAGCACGTCGCCGCCCTGCCGCAGCGCACCCTGCCGCCTCGCCGCACCCTGCGCGCTCGGTTCGAGCGCTGGGATCAGGTGCCGGAGCGGGCACTTGACGGGGTGGAGTACCTCATTCTGCCCATTGCGCAGGCCGACCGTGTGCCCCGGGAGTGGCGGGCAAAGACCCTTCTGGAGCTGCCCCGGGTCATGTTTGGTGCGCTGGAACAGGATACCGCCCGCCGCATTGCAGCCACGCAGGATGCGGGCTTTGCTGGGTACGAGGCTAGCAACATTGCCCATCTGCGGCTGTGCCGTGGCCTGCCCATGACCGGCGGCTTCGGGCTGAACATCACCAACAACGTGGCGGCGCAGTTCTACGCAGAGCAGGGGCTTTCCAGCCTGCTCATCCTGCCGGAGGTGAAGGACAGCGATATTGCGTCCATTGCGCCTACCCGGAACGGCAAGCCTGTGCCCACCGGTGTGATGGTCTACGGCCACATGCCGCTGATGCTCACCCGCGCCTGCCCGCTGCAAAATATCCACGACTGTGCCCACTGCGATAAGACCGGCGTGCTGACCGACCGCAAAGCCAAAAAGTTCCCGGTGCGGTGCGGCCTTGGGGTGCGCACCATCTATAACCCGGTGCCCATCTACATGGGCGACAAGCCCGGTGCACTGGCGGTGGACTACGGCGTGGCCTACTTTACGCTGGAATCCCGCGAGGAAGCGGCGCAGATTCTGGAAATGATCCGCACCCACGCCCCCTTTGAGGGCGAGTTTACCCGCGGCCTGTATTTTAAAGGAACGAACTGACGAAAAAAGAAAAACGAAACGAGGTTATACGATGGAACCCATCACTGTAAAATATAAGGTACTGGATGCCCGGGCAAAGGTGCCCGCCTATGCCACCCCCGGCGCAGCTGCCGCCGACCTGTGCGCTGTGCTGGACGCACCGCTGACCGTTGCCCCCATGCAGCGGGTGCTGGTGCCCACCGGCCTTGCCATCGAGCTGCCCGGTGCCCACAGTGTAGCGCTGGTGTATGCCCGCAGCGGCCTGTCCATCAAGCACGGCCTGTGCATGGCCAACGGCGTGGGCGTGGTGGACAGTGATTACCGCGGCGAGCTGAAGGTGCCCATGGTCAATCTGGGTGCCGAGGCTTACACCATCCAGCCCGGCGAACGGGTGGCGCAGCTGTGCATCGCTCCGGTGTACACCGCTGCCTTTGTGCCCGCCGAGGAGCTGGGCGACACCCAGCGCGGCGCGGGCGGCTTTGGCTCTACCGGCCGATAAAGAAGGGACGCGGCAAAATGAAGGAAAATGAGCTAATTTTGGCTTCCGGCAGCCCCCGCAGGCGGGAGCTGCTCTCCCTGTATACTACCGATTTCACGGTCTGCGTCAGCGATTTTGACGAGAGCGCCGTTACCGCCCCCACCCCGGCGCAGCTGGTGGAGCAGCTGGCCATCGGCAAGTGCCTTGCAGTGGCAAGGCAGCACCCGGATGCCGTTGTCATCGGCTGTGACACGGTGGTGGACGTGGACGGCACTGTGTTCGGCAAGCCCCATGACGCCGAGGACGCCAAGCGGATGCTGCGCGCCCTCTCCGGCAAGACCCATCAGGTGCACACCGGCGTCTGCATTGCAAAAGGGGACAGGGCAGAGCACTTTGTGGACAGCTGCAGGGTGACCTTTTTCCCGCTGGGGGAGGAGGAGATCGCGTTCTACACCGCCACCCCGGAGCCTTACGATAAGGCCGGTGCCTACGCCATTCAGGGACGTGCAGCCCTGTGGCTGGACCGCATCGAGGGCGACTACTACACCATTATGGGGCTGCCGGTCAGCCGCACCGTACAGACGCTGGCACGTTTTTTGTGAGAAAAATGGAAAAATGATAGAAAACTTGCCGAAACGCTTGAGAAATGAAGCACTTGCGGCTATAATAGAACCGTGTTATTCTGCGCAGGAGGGTCTGTTTACCGCAGACTGTCCGGCATTCTGGGATAGATTTAAGGAACGATCGTAAGGAGATTTGGAACAATGAGTTTTCTGTCAAAGGACGTTGGCATTGATCTGGGTACTGCCAATACTCTGGTCTACATGAAGGGCAAGGGCATCATTATGCGCGAGCCCTCGGTCGTGGCGGTGGACACCAAGACCGACGAGGTGCGCTGCGTGGGCGGCGAGGCAAAGGCTGTCATCGGCCGTACCCCCGGCAGCATCGTGGCAGTGCGCCCCCTGAAGGACGGCGTCATCGCCGATTTCGACATCACCGCCAATATGCTGGAGAACTTCCTCAAAAAGGCCTGCGGCAACAGTATGTTCTCCCGTCCCCGGGTGGTCATCTGCATTCCCTCCGGTGTTACCGAGGTGGAGCGCCGCGCTGTGCGCGAGGCTACCCTGAAGGCCGGTGCCCGTCAGGTGTCTGTCATTGAGGAGCCCATGGCTGCTGCCATCGGTGCAGGCCTGCCCATCAGCGAGCCCACCGGCAGCATGATCGTGGATATCGGCGGCGGCACGGCCGAAATCGCCGTCATCTCTCTGGGCGGCATCGTGGCTTCCCGCAGCGTGCGCATGGCGGGTGATATGTTCGATCAGGCCATCATCGCCTTCATCAAGCGCAAGTACAACCTGCTCATCGGTGAGCGTACCGCCGAGCAGATCAAGATCGAGATCGGCTCTGCCTATGTGCTGGACCCGGAGCTGACCATGGAGATCAAGGGCCGCAACCTTGTGGACGGCCTGCCCAAGAACATCGTGGTGCACTCTGAGGATGTGCGCGGCGCTCTGCTGGAGTGTCTGGTCAAGATCACCACTGCCATCAAGGAGACGCTGGAGCGTACCCCGCCGGAGCTGAGCGCAGATATCATCGACCGCGGCATCACCCTGACCGGCGGCGGCGCTCTGCTGCGCGGTCTGGATCAGCTGATCCAGAGCGAGACCGGCATTGATGTGCACATTGCGGAGGACCCGCTGGACTGCGTGGCCAAGGGTGCCGGTGCGGTGCTGGATCATGTGGACGTGCTGCATGATGTGCTGGACACCGATGGAGGACATATGTAAGAGCGGCTCTCTGCGGAGAGTGCTGCTCAGAATGCGGAAAAGTTTCAGACACAGCAGCTGTGCGTTTTTCCGCTGCAAACACTGCATCTTGCGCGGATGGCACGGCTGTCCGCGCTTTTTTCATGCAAAGGCCTGCGGTAGGGCGCGGGCATCCCGACAGGAGGGAAGGACCCTTTGAAAGATTTTTTTGATACCTGGAAATTCAAGATCCTTGTGGCCGTGGCGGTATTTCTGGTGGGCATCATGGCCTACGCCGGTGCCAATGGCCGCCTGACCGCAGCCCCGCAGGAGCTGCTGGGCGTGATTCTGACCCCCTTCCAGAAGGCGGCGGCTGTGGTCAGCGGCGGCGTGGGTGCGGTGTGGGAAAAATACACCAGCATCGACGAGGTCATGGAGCAGAACGAGCAGCTGGAAGCGGAAAACGCCGAGCTGCGCCAGCAGATGGTGGACTACGACCGCATCAAGGCCGAAAACGAGGCCTACAAGGCGCTGGCTAATATTCAGGAAAAGAACAGCAACGCCACCTATGTATCCGGTTTTGTTATTGGCCGCGACCCGCTGGACGAGTTCGGCGGTTTCACGCTGGACAAGGGCACCGCAGACGGCGTAGCAGTGAACAATGCGGTCATCAGTGACCGCGGCTATCTGCTGGGCGTGGTAGTGGAAGCCGACCCGACCAGCTGCAAGGTGATGACCATCCTGCACCCCAACTTCAATGCGGCAGGCGTGGTCTCCCGCACCCGGGAAAACGGCATCCTGAACGGCAATACCACCTATGCAGCGGACGGCCTGTGCACCCTGACCAATCTGGAGCGCAGCACCGAGACTCGCGCGGGCGATCAGGTCATCACCACCGGTCTGGGCGGGGTGTTCCCGCCGGATCTTCTGGTGGGCACGGTGCAGGATGTGGTGCCGGAAGCCAGCGGCAAATCCTCCATTGCGGTGGTGCGCCCCGGTGCAGACCCCCGCACCGCCAAGCACGTTTTTATCATTACTGCGTACTAAGGAGGGCACACTGCTATGGAATCTCGCCGCAAGCGCAGCCGCAGTCAGTTGCTGAAGTGGGGCTGCTATGTGCTGGCGCTGTTTGTGTGCGCCGCTTTGCAGACCACGCCCGGGCTGTTCCAGCTGGGGGAGGCAAAGCCGCTGCTGGTGCTGCCGCTGTGTCTGGCAGTGGCGGTATTTGAGGGAGAGTTTGCCGGAGCACTGTTTGGCACGGTGGGCGGCCTTTTGTGGGACTACGCCGCCGGGCGCACGGTGGGTATGCTGGCGCTGGAACTGCTGCTGCTCTGCTTTGGAGTATCGGTGCTGGTGCAGCTGTATCTGCAGGTGAACCCCGGCAACTTTGCCGCCGTAAGCACTGTGACGGCACTGCTGGTGCTCTCGCTGGACTGGCTGTTTTTCTACTATATGCCGGGCTTTACCGGCGCGGCACTGCGGTACCTTATCTTTGTACTGCCCAGTGCGGCGCTGACCATCCCGGCGGCGCTGTTGGCTTTCTGGCTGGTGCAGCGCATCCATGACGGGTTCCGGATCGACAACGGTGTGGTCTAGCCCGCAAAAGGAGAACCAGATGAACGAAAATGAACGCAAGGTCGTGGTGCGGCGGATGCTGCTGCTCATCGCAGTGGCCTGCATCATCATGGGGCTGTACACCTTCCGGCTGATCTTTTTGCAGCTGGTCAATGGGGACAGCTTCAAGGCAAAAGCCACCAACACCACGGATTATAAGTTCACGGTCACCGCCGCGCGCGGCAATATCGTGGACAGCACCGGCAAGCGCATTGCCACCACCAGCACCGGCTATAATGTGGTGCTGAACAAGCTGCAGATGGGAGATCAGGATCTGGACACCATGCTGCAGCAGATCGTGGAGCTTTTGCGCAAGAACGATGAAAAATGGATGGATACCCTGCTCATCAGCGAGCCGGATGCCGCCGGGAACTATACCTTTACGGACAGCGCCGACAGCGCCAGCGACCAGAAAACGCTGGCAGACATGAAGGAGACGCTGGGGCTGCAGCAGTACGCCACCGCCAACGATGTGATGGAGATGCTGGTGGAGAAAAACCACCTGGAAAGCTTCTCCCTGCCGTGGCAGCGGGTGCTGGCGGGCATCCATTACGAGATGGACCGGCAGGCCTTTTCCAACGTGAACAACTTTATCATGGCTGAAAACGTCAGTCAGGTGACGGTGGCTACCATCAAGGAGCATTCCCTCACGCTGCCGGGCGTGGAGATCGTGGAGACCAGCACCCGCAGCTATGAGCAGGGGGATATCCTGCCCGCTGTGCTGGGGCGTGTGGGCAAGATCACCGCCGAAAAGTGGAAGGTGACCGATGAAAACGGTCAGGTGACCTATCCGCTCAAGGAAAAAGGCTATAACATGAACGATGTGATCGGCATCTCCGGCCTTGAGTCCGTGTACGAGGATGAGCTGCGCGGCAAGGACGGCGTGGAGACCATCACCCGCAATTCGGACGGTGTGATCGTGGACACCAAGATCACTACCGTGCCGGAGCCGGGGCATACCGTGCAGCTGACCATCAACAGCGACTTTCAGCGGGCGGTGGATAAGGCGCTTGCCAACAACATCGATATGATCAACCGGGTGTACAACACCGGCGATATGAAAGCTGCTGCCGGTGCTGCGGTGGTGCTGGATGTGAAGGACGGCAGCGTGCTGGCGGCTGCGAACTACCCCAGCTTTGACCAGAACCTGTACGCCACCAACTATTCCGAGTACAGCGCCGACCCCAGCCTGCCCCTGTTCAACCGGGCATTGCAAGGCCTGTACACCCCCGGCTCCACCTTTAAACCGGCTGTGGCGGTGGCGGCGCTGGACAGTGGCCTCATCAACCAGTACTCCACCGTCAACTGCACCGGCGTGTATACCTATTATAAGGACTACCACCCCCGCTGCACCCGTCACGGACACAGCGGCAACATTGATGTAGTTACCGCTATTAAATGGAGCTGCAACATCTTCTTCTATGATGTAGGCCGCCGCCTGACCAGTGATGTCTACGATGCCTACGCCTACAAGCTGGGTCTTGGCCAGCGCACCGGCGTGGAGGTCAACGAGGCTGTGGGACGCCTGACCAAAAAGACGGATAAAAACTACGTCTCCTCGCTGGATATTCAGGCTGCTATCGGTCAGGGCAACACGGTGGTAAGCCCCATCCAGCTGGCTACCTACGCCGCCACACTGGCCAACAACGGCGTGCGCTACCGCACCCACTTTGTCAAGGCGATTCTGGATACCAACACCGGCGAGGTGCTCAGTGAGACCCAGCCGGAGGTGATGGATATCATCGAGGGCAACGGCAACACCTTTGATCTGGTGCGGCAGGGCATGACACTGGTGCCCAGCACCATCAGCGGCAAGATCTCCAGCTACCCCATTGCCATCGCCTGCAAGACCGGTACCCCCCAGCGCAGCGAGACCTACGCGTCGGGCAAGCACTACCTGAACGCTATGATGATCGCCTATCTCCCGGCAGACGACCCGGAGATCGCCATCGGCATTACGGTGGAGTACGGCGGCTACGGTGCCCGCACCGGCGATCTGGCGGTGGATATCGCCAACGCCTACTTTGCCATGAAGGACGGCACGCTGGAGGTGGACCCCTATGTGGACCCGCGTACCGTGGTGCAGGAGGATGCCGCAGCATCGGATACTACCACCCAGACCGACCTAGATGCTGCGAATGATGCACAGACCGCTGCCGCCGCTGCAGAACCGCAGCAGACGACCGTGCCCGCAGGGGTGACAGAGGAAGAAAACAACGATGCACTGCTTGCGCAGTAAGGCGCAGCTGCGTGCAAAGAAGTGAACTTGAACGAAAATTTGAATATTGTGTCCAAAAACCTGTTGTAAATGAGTTGCATTTGTGATATCATGTATACCAAAGGAAATTTAGCAAGTGTTTTATATACAAATGTTTCAATAGAGGAGAGATCTACAGATGACGATTGCCCTGATCGCGCATGACTCCAAAAAGGAGCTGATGGTTCAGTTCTGCACGGCGTACTGCCGTATTCTGAGCCAGCATAAATTGGTGGCGACCGGCACCACCGGCAAACTGATTTCCGAGGCCACCGGCCTGCAGGTACAGCGTTTTCTGGCCGGTGTGCAGGGCGGCGACCAGCAGATCGCGTCCCGCATTGCCTGCAACGAGATCGACCTGCTGCTGTTCTTCCGCGACCCCATCAATGCCAAGCCCAGCGAGCCGAATGAGATGACCCTGCTGCGCCTGTGCGATGTGCATAACATCCCCATGGCCACCAACATCGCTACCGCCGAGGTGCTGATCCATGGCTTGGAGCGCGGAGATCTGGACTGGCGCGATATCGTGCACCCGCAGAACTAAAGCATGCAAAAAAGAAGCGCTGCATCGTACAGATGCAGCGCTTCTTTTTGCTTCTCGGGTAAAAAATGCAATGCGGATATTTCGCGGTGTCAGACTGTACCGTTTACCTTGAAATCCTGTGCCATCTCCTGCACATCGGCGGCGGTAAACTCGCCCAAGGGCAGCAGCAGCCGGGCAAGGGTATCCTGCGGCAGCGCCGCCAGTGCAGCGCTCTCGTCCAGTGCAGCGTCCACAGCGGGGCAGACTGCGTGCACGCCATCGCTGCCCAGCTCCACCCGGGCGTGGTGCCCGGTGGCAATATACTGGATGCCCAGCTTGTCGGCAGCGGTCAGCAGGGCGGCAAACCGGGCGTCGTTGCCGCTGCCCAGTACCTCGGCGGGCTGGTCTGCCAGTGCTTCTGCCTTCAGCACGATGCACTCGATGCCAAGCGCCTCGGCAGCCTGCCGTGCGGCTGCGGCCCATGCGCTCTGCTCAGCGGCCAGCTGCACCACAGCCCCGGCTACGCCGAAGCCCTGCTGCTGCAAAATGCGCACCACAACGCCGCAATCCACGGTGCCGTCCATGCTGACAAGCACCTTGTCCTGTGTTTCGTAGGTGTCAAACCCGTTGCCGGGCAAAAATGCGTCGCTCATGTTCCTTGCCTCCCGCCATGTGCTTTGCTTTGTGCTACGGCCAGCTGGTCGCAGCGTTCGTTTTCCGGGTGGCCTGCGTGGCCCTTTACCCAGACGTAGGTGATCTTGTGCCGTGCTTCCTGCTCCAGTGCCTGTGCCCATAAGTCCGGGTTCAGGGCAGGGGAGCCGTCGGCTTTTTTCCAGCCCCGGCGCTTCCAGCCCTTGGCCCAGCCCTTTTCCAGCCCGTTGATCACATACTGGCTGTCAGAGCACAGCCGCACCTCGCAGGGCTCCTTGAGCTGGCGCAGCGCCTCGATAAAGGCCGTCAGCTCCATGCGGTTGTTGGTGGTGCTGGCGTCGCCGCCGCTCAGTTCCTTTTCGTACACCTTGCCGTCAAAGCGGTAGCGCAGCACCGCACCCCAGCCGCCCGGGCCGGGGTTGCCGCTGCAAGCGCCGTCTGTGTACACCTCTACCTGTTTCATGGGGTTCTCCTTATAGAATAGAATACCTTTATTTAGCGCTATTTTGCCCGGGATGTCAAGAGCCAATGTATACGCTAGCCCAGTTTTGCCAAACCTTGGAATTGACAAAACCGGTGCGAAATACTATACTTAGCGTAACAAAATGCGTATAGGGGTGCACCAAAGGCGTGCGCCCGGCTGTTCCGGCAGAAACGCCACGGTCGCATCGAACAGATGGACTTACCTGGCCAAGAACCTCTTGCGGAACCAACAGCGCTGCTGCAAAAAGCACGCTGAACGATAAATTCTATACGATGCATCAACCGGAAGCCGATGCAGTTTCAGGTGCTTCCCCTGTGCAAGATGCGGCTGCTCTCCCCGGCGGGGCGCGGCCTGGCTTGCAATTGAATCTGGAGGTAAAGAATGGCTCAAGCAAAAGAAAATAACCCCGCACCCCGCGCAAAAGCCCCGGCAGCGCCCAAGGCAGCCGCCGCAAACGGCACTGCTCCCGCAGGGGAAAAGCGCACCCGTCCCACCACCCGCCGCCCCTACTATAACCGCCGCCCGCGCCGTGCGCAGCAGCCCAAGGAGGCAGCGACCCCCATCCATATCTACCCGCTGGGCGGTCTGGGCGAAGTCGGCAAGAACATGACCGTCTACGAGTGCAACGGTGATATGATCATCGTGGACTGCGGCCTGGTGTTCCCGGACAGTGAGATGTTCGGCGTGGACATGGTCATCCCGGACTTCACCTTTGTGGTGCAGAACAAGGATAAGATCAAGGGTCTGCTCATCACCCACGGCCACGAGGATCACATTGGCAGCATTCCTTATCTGCTGCAGAAGATCAGCCTGCCGGTGTACGGCACCCGCCTGACCTGCGGCCTGATCAAAAACAAGCTGGAGGAGTTCGGCCTTGCCGGTAAGACCAAGTTTGTGGAGATCGTGCCCCGGCAGAAACTCAAGCTGGGCTGCTTTACCGTGGAGCCTATCCATGTGAACCACTCCATCCCGGATGCCGTGGCCTTTGCCATCGACAGCCCTGCCGGTACCATCATCCAGACCGGCGACTTTAAGATCGACTACACTCCGCTGGCCTGCGGCGTGACCGACCTGTCCACCCTGTCCGAGTACGGACAGCGCGGTGTGCTGGCCCTGCTGAGCGACTCCACCAACGCGGAGCGCCCGGGCTTTACTGCTACCGAGCAGAAGGTGGCCGCCGGTGTGCGCAGCCTGTTTGCCCGCGCCCGCAATAAGCGCATTATTATTGCAACCTTTGCGTCCAACATTTACCGCGTGCAGCAGATCATCGATCTGGCTGTGGAGGATGGCCGCAAGGTGGCCTTCAGCGGACGCAGTATGGTCAACAACACTGCCATGGCGCAGGAACTGGGCTATATGCACATCCCGGAGGGCACTCTGATCAGCGTAGACGAGCTGAACCAGTACCCGCCGGAGCAGGTGGTGCTGGTGACCACCGGCAGTCAGGGCGAGCCGCTGAGCGCGCTGAGCCGTATGGCCTCCTGCAGCCACCGTCAGGTGCGGGTGGGCCCCGGCGACTTCATCATCATCTCCGCCAACCCCATCCCCGGCAACGAAAAGAGCGTGACCAAGATCGTCAACGGTCTGCTGCTGCTGGGCGCAGAGGTCATCTACGAGAGCATGTATGATGTGCACGTTTCCGGCCACGCCTGTCAGGAGGAGCAGAAGCTGATGCTCACCCTGACCAAGCCCAAGTACTTCCTGCCCGTGCACGGCGAGTATAAGCAGCTGAAAAAGCACGCCCTCACCGCTGCAAGTCTGGGTATCCCCACCAGCAATATCCTCATTGCGGAGAACGGCTCCAACGTCATCCTCTCGCAGGACGAGATGAAGCTGGGCGAGCCGGTGACCGCCGGTGCCGTCATGGTGGACGGCCTTGGCGTGGGCGATGTGGGCAATGTGGTGCTGCGGGACCGCAAACACCTTTCTGAGGACGGCCTCGTCATCATCGTGGCCACCGTAGACAGCAAGACCGGCAAGGTGCTGGCCGGGCCGGATCTGGTAAGCCGGGGCTTCGTGTATGTGCGCGAGAACGAGAGCCTGATGGACGGTGCCCAGAGCATTGTGGAAAATGCACTGGAGCGCTGTGTGGACGAGCACGTCCGGGACTGGAACAGCGTAAAGACCCGTGTGCGTGAGGCACTGAGCAGCTATATCTACCGGCGCACCAAGCGCAGCCCGATGATCCTGCCGATCCTGATGGAGGTCTGATCCGGGCGCACCGCAAGGCGGTGCAGCGTCTGAGGAGGCAAAAAACCAATGAAACGTAAACCAAGATGGACACTGGAAATGCTCACGGCCAGTCTGGCGGTGCTGTGCGGCCTTTTGCTGCTGGTGCTGCTGGTGCAGCGCCCCACGGCATGGCCGCTGCTGGCTGTGCTGGTGGTGCTGTGGGGCATAGGGGCAACCCTGTTCCGCTGTAAGCTGCGCAGTTGGGTGGTGCGCTGGACAAGCGGCACCACGTTTGAAAAATCCAAGGTGCAGTTCAGTCTGGAGCCCCTTTCCCAGCCGGCGGCGCTGCTCTCCGGCGAGACAGTGCTGTGGTACAACAGCCAGTTCCGCACCCGCCTGCTGGGCGGGCAGGATGTGCTGGCCAGCCGGGTGCAGAAGCTGCTGCCCGGGCTGGATCTGCAGCTGTGCCGCAAGCGTGAGGGACAGCTGCTGACCCTTGCCGACGGCTACTGGAGCGTGCACAGCTCCACTGTGCCCGGCGAAGCCGAAAGCATGACCCTGCTGGTGCTGAACGAGGAGACCGAGCTGCGCCGCATCGAGGCGGAGTACAAGGCCAGTCGTCCGGGGTATCTTGCCTTTCAGCTGGACGGCTACGACGATGTGTTCGGGGATCTGATGGACAGCGAGCGCGCCCGCCTGCTGGAGGGCGTCAACCGTATTCTGGAGGATATGATCGGGCGCGGCAGTGGCTTTCTGCGCCGGGTAGGCAGCGGCGGCCGCTACATCGCTGTGGTGGAGGAACGCCAGCTGGAGCAGTTCGCCAACCGCGGCTACGATGTGCTGGATAAGATCCGCGCACTGGATCCCAGTGTGAGCCTTTCGCTGTCCATTGGTATCGGGCGCGGCGCGCGCACCCTGCGGGAAGCGCAGGATATGGCCGAGCACGCGCTGGATATGGCGCAGGGACGCGGCGGCGATCAGGCCGCTGAGATGACACTGGACGGCTTTACCTTCTACGGCGGCGTGAGCCACGGCGTGGAAAAGCGCAGCAAGGTGCGCAGCCGCCTTGTGGCCGACCAGCTGGTCAAGCTGATTAAGGAAGCCGACCATGTGGTCATCATGGGCCACCGCATGAGCGATCTGGATGCCATCGGCGCAGCCGAGGGCGTGCTGCGCATTTGTAAGATCTGCGATGTGCCGGCGGTCATCGCCGTCCGGCGGGACGCTACGCTGGCGGCCAGCCTGATCGATGCGCTGTGCAAGGCGGGGCAGAAGGATGACTTCATCGACCCCAAGGACGCCCTGCCCATCATTTCTAAGCGTACCCTGTGTATCGTGGTGGATACATATCAGGTTGGCCTTGTGGAGAGCAAGGACATTTTGGAAAAATGCGGCAAGGTGGCCGTCATCGACCACCACCGCAAGGGCGTGGGCTACATCGAGAACCCGGCGCTGGTCTGCCACGAACCCTATTCCTCTTCGGCCAGCGAGCTGGTCACCGAGCTGCTGCAGTATGTGGGCGAGCGGGACGACAAGCCCAACCGCATCGAGGCCGAAGGTCTGCTTGCCGGTATTTTGCTGGATACACAGGACTTTACCCTGCACACCGGTGTGCGTACTTTTGAAGCCGCTGCTGCCCTGCGCCGCTACGGCGCAGAGACCGAGCGGGTGCGCCGGTTGTTCGATGTGACCATGGTGGAGTACAACGCCAAGGCCGATCTGGTAGAAAAGGCGCAGATGTACAAAAACTGCGCTATCTCCATCGGCGGCGAGGTCGCCCCGGAAGCCCGGGTCGCCATTGCGCAGGCCGCCAACGACCTGCTGCGCATTCAGGGCGTGGACGCCAGCTTTGTGGCGGTGCAGGTGGGCAATGGGGTAAACGTCTCTGCCCGCAGCATGGGTGCCGTAAATGTGCAGGTAATCATGGAGTCGCTGGGCGGCGGCGGGCATCAGACCATGGCAGCAGCTCAGCTGAAACATATCACTCCGCAGGCGGCCCGCAGCCGTATTCAGGATGCCATCGACCAATATTATCTCTCCCAGAAAAAGACTACGCCGGACGCACGACCGGCAAAAGGGGAATAAAACATGAAACAGTACGATTATCTCATCGTTGGCGCCGGTCTGTTCGGTGCCGTGTTTGCTCATGAGGCCAAAAAGGCAGGCAAAAAGTGTCTGGTCATCGATAAGCGCGACCATATCGCGGGCAATATCTACACCGAAGCTGTGGAGGGCATCAACGTGCACCGCTACGGCGCACATATCTTCCACACCAACAACAAGGCTGTGTGGCAGTATGTGAACCAGTTTGCAGAGTTCAACCGCTACACCAACAGCCCGGTGGCCAACTACCACGGCCAGATCTACAACCTGCCCTTCAACATGAACACCTTCAACAAGATGTGGGGCGTTGTGACCCCTGCCGAAGCCAAGGCTAAGATCGAAGAGCAGAAGGCCGCTGCAGGCATCACCGACCCGCAGAATCTGGAAGAGCAGGCCATCAGCCTTGTGGGTACCGATATCTACGAAAAGCTCATCAAGGGTTACACCGGCAAGCAGTGGGGACGCCCCTGCACCGAGCTGCCCGCTTTTATCATCAAGCGTCTGCCGGTGCGCTTCACCTACGATGACAACTACTTCAACGCCCTGTATCAGGGCATCCCCAATGGCGGCTACACCGCCATGGTGGAAAAGATGCTGGCCGGTACCGAGGTGCGTCTGAACGTGGATTATCTGGCCGACAAGGCTGCGCTGGATGCACTGGCTGAGAAGGTGGTCTACACCGGCCCGGTGGATGCCTACTTCGGCTACCGTCTGGGTGCTTTGCAGTACCGCAGCGTCCGCTTTGAGACCGAGGTGCTGGATACCGATAACTATCAGGGCAACGCGGTGGTCAACTACACCGATGCCGAGACCCCCTATACCCGCATCATCGAGCACAAGCATTTCGAGTTCGGCACCCAGCCCAAGACCGTCATCAGCCGAGAGTACAGCGCCGAGTGGAAAAAGGGCGACGAGCCCTACTATCCCGTCAACGACGAGAAGAACGGTGCCCTGTATGCGCAGTACAAGGCACTGGCCGATGCCGAGCCGGGCGTGATCTTCGGCGGCCGTCTGGGCGAGTATAAGTACTACGACATGGACAAGGTCATCGAGGTAGCGCTGGACGTGGCCGCAAAGGAGTTGGCATAAACGGTTTTTCATGGCCGACGCGTTCGCTTTGGCCATCTTCAGAGGAAAAATCTTTTGGTATAAATGTGTTTATCGCGGCCTGCAGGCCGCGATAAACACGAAAAAAGAAAAAATTCCTTGAAGAATGTCCAGAGCGCAGCGGAGGACATTTGAAATGCTGCTCCGCTTCCTCTTGCCCAAAAACGACAAATGCGCTATACTATTACTATAAGACTGCACCGGTTTTCCGGTGAGAAGTGAGGGATACTATCATGAAAGTGATTCTGAAGCAGGATATCAAGGGCATTGGCAAGAAGGACGAGATCCACGAGGTCTCCGACGGCTACGCCCGCAACTACCTGTTCCCGCGCAAGCTGGCCGCTGTGGCGGATGCCAGCGCTGTGAACATGGCGCGCGGCAAGGAAGCCGCAGCCGATTTCCACGAAGCTGAGAACGTGGCAGCCGCCAAGGCTCTGGCTGCCAAGATCGAAGGCAAGACCGTGACCATTAAGGCCAAGGGCGGCGCATCCGGCCGTCTGCACGGCAAGGTGACCGGCAAGGAAGTTGCCGAGGCACTGGCTGCGCTGGCAGGTGCACCCATCGACAAAAAGAAGATCGAGCTGGAGACCAAGGACATCAAGGACGCTGGTGTGTTCAACGGCAAGGTCCGTCTGTACGTTGGCGTCGTGGCTTCCTTCAAGATCCAGGTGGAAGTGGAACAGGCCTGATCTGTGTGCCGTTTGCGCCCCCTCACAGCAGGGGGCGCTTTTTGGCTTTACAGGATGCTTTGGATTTTGGATAAGGACAAACTACTATGCCGAACGAACGACGTTATTCCAATGAACTGAATCTGGAGAGCGTGGGCATCAATCTGCCCTACAATATGCAGGCAGAGCAGAGCGTGCTGGGCGCGGTTCTGCTCAAACCCGACACTCTGACCGATCTGGTGGAGATCATCAAGCCGGAAATGTTCTACACCCGGCAGAATGCCCAGATCTGGACCGAGATGCTGCGCCTGTTCACCAACGACCAGACCATTGACTTTGTCACCCTGCTGGATGCAGTGGTGTCCGATGGTGTGTTCCCCAGTGCAGACGAGGCCAAGATTTACCTGACCGGTCTGGCAGAAACAGTGCCCAGCATCTCCAACGTAAAGGCTTATGCCCAGATCGTGCAGGAAAAGTATCTGGTGCGTCAGCTGATGGGGGTAGCCAAGGACATCCTGCAGGACGCCGGGGACGAGCCGGACGCCGACCTTCTGCTGGAAAACGCCGAGCAGCGCATCTACGAGATCCGCTCCGGCCGCGATTCCAGCGCCCTGACCCCGCTTTCGTCCAGCATGGTGGAAACGCTGACCAACCTGCAAAAGATCAGCGGCCCGGATGCGGATAAGTACAAGGGCATCCCCACCGGCTTCCGTCTGCTGGATACCGTGCTTACCGGCCTTGGCCGCGGCGATCTGGTCATTCTGGCAGCTCGTCCCGGTATGGGCAAAACCAGTTTTGCACTGAATATCGCCACCCGCGTGGCTATGCAGCAAAAGGTGCCGGTGGCCATCTTCAGCTTGGAAATGACCAAGGAACAGCTGACCAACCGTATCCTCTCGTCGGAGGCGGGTATCGACAGTCAGGCCTTCCGTACCGGTGCGCTGCGCGCCGAGGACTGGGAGTATCTGGCACTGGCGACTGAAAAACTGCACGATGCACCGATCTATATGGACGATACCTCCGGCATTACCATCACCGAGATGAAGGCCAAGATCCGCCGGGTGAATCAGGACCCTGCCCGCCCCAATGTGGGCCTGATCGTTATCGACTATCTGCAGCTGATGACCACCGGCCAGCGCAGCGAGAACCGCGTGCAGGAGATCAGCTCCATCACCCGAAATCTGAAGATCATGGCAAAGGAGCTGAATGTGCCCATCATCGCGCTGAGCCAGCTGTCCCGTGCGGTGGAAAAGCAGGGCAATAACTCCAGCCATCGCCCGCAGCTTTCGGACCTGCGCGACTCCGGTTCCATCGAGCAGGACGCAGACTGCGTTCTGTTCTTGTACCGCGATTCCTACTACGCCAGCCAGAACCCGGACGGCGCGGAGGTGGATGCCGATACCGCCGAGTGCATCGTGGCAAAGAACCGTCACGGCGAGACCAGCACCGTGCCGCTGGGCTGGGACGGTGCCCACACCCGCTTTATGGATGTGGACTTCAAGCGCTGATGGATACCGCGATTCTTGCCCGGGTGGAGGATTTCTGCACCCGGGAGGGGCTTTTGCAGACCGGCGCGCCGCTGCGGCTGGCGGCGGCAGTCTCCGGCGGCGCAGACAGCATGGCGCTGCTGCTTTTGCTGCGGCAGCTGCAGCCGAGGTTCGGCTATACGCTTTCTGCCTGCCATGTGAACCACGGCCTGCGCGGGCAGAGCGCCGACCGGGATGAAGCTTTTGTGCGGGCGGAATGCGCCCGCTTGGGCGTGCCGCTGCGGGTGTTCCATGCGGCGGAGCTTGCTACGCCTCCGGCGCACGCCGGGGAGGACTGGGCACGCCGCCTGCGCTACACGGCCTTTGCACAGCTGCAAGGGCAGGGGATAGATGCCATCGCCACGGCCCATACTGCAAATGACCAAGCGGAAACACTGCTGCTGCGGCTGGCGCGCGGCACCGGGCTGCACGGCGCGGGTGGCATCCGGCCAAGGCGCGGGTGCTATCTGCGCCCATTGCTCTGCCTGAGCCGTGCTGAGACCGAGGCTGTCTGCCGGGCAGAAGGGCAGCCGTGGGTCACCGATGAGACCAACGACACCGATGCCTACGCCCGCAACCGGCTGCGCCACAGCGCCCTGCCTGCGCTGGAAAGCACCAACGCGGCAGCGGTGCAGAATCTGGCGCGGTTTTGTGAAAAGGCCGCGCGGGCAGATGCCTACCTTGCCGCCGGGGCTGCAAAGCTTCTGGCGGAGGCACGCCTGCCCGGCGCAGAACCGGCGTGGCAGCTGACACCCTTGCAGGCGGCAGACCCGCTGCTACTGGAAACTGCGCTGCACAGCCTTGTGGCCCCGGTGCGGGATGCAGAGGAAAAATATGTGCAGCTGCTGTGCGCCGTGGTGCAGCAGGGCGGCGGCGCGGTACAGCTGACAGGACAGGTGCGCTTTTGCGCCGGGAACGGCTGTCTGCGGCAGGAAACGCTGCCGGACGCGCTGCCCCGGCAGCCGGAGAGCGCGCCGCAGCAAGTGCCCTTTTTGCCCGAAAAACAGCCGGAATTCCGGCTGCGCGGGGGCTGGAAGGGGAAAGCAGAGCTGTTAAAAGCCGATTTTGAAGAAAAAATACAAGTCGTTCATAAAAAAGACTTAAAAAATCGGGCGGATTATGCTAGAATAGCTACGTTGTACACTAGTCTTGTTCTGCGCGCCCGACAGCCGGGAGACCGTTTCCGGCCTGCGGGGCGCGGTTTGAGCAAACCGCTGCGCAAGTGGATGAACGAGGCCGGTGTCCCGAACGAACTGCGGGATACGCTGCCGCTGCTTGCCAGCGGAAGCGAAATTTTATGGGTGTGTGGGGAAGGCTTTGCCGATGGCCTTGCACCGGACATGGAAAGCAGATGGATCCTGCACTTGGATGCAGAGATCGAAACACAGGAGGAAAAAACAAATGAGTATGCACGATGATGTCAAGACCGTTCTGGTCAGCGAAGAGCAGCTGAAGGCCAAGGTGGCAGAGCTGGGCGCTCAGATCAGCCGGGATTATGCCGGTAAAAATCTGGTGCTGGTTTCCATCCTCAAGGGCTCGGTGGTCTTTATGGCCGACCTGATGCGGGCTGTGAGCATCCCCTGCAATATCGACTTTATGGTGGTCTCCAGCTACGGCGGCAGCAACACCACCACCAGCGGTCTGGTCAAGATCATCAAGGATCTGGACGGCGATCTGTCCGGCAAGGATGTGCTGATCGTGGAGGACATTCTGGACACCGGCGTCACCCTGTCCAATCTTGTGCCCATGCTCAAGATGCGCAACCCGAACTCCGTTAAGATCTGCACCATCCTTGATAAGCCCAGCCGCCGCAAGGCAGACATCCAGCCGGATTACGAGGGCTTTCAGGTGCCGGACGAATTCGTGGTGGGCTATGGTCTGGACTACGATGAAAAATACCGCAACCTGCCCTATGTCGGCGTGCTGAAGCCCGAGGTCTACACGAAGTAACGTGTCCATTATAAAAATCCAGAACTGGAGTTGATTTTTTTGCAACCGAAGAAACCCCGTTTCAATCCGCTGGTGATCGCCATTGTGCTGGCAGCCGTGCTGATGGTGTGGTCGGTGCTGGGCGGTACCGGCAGCAGCGCCAACGGCTCCTCTATGGCATATTCCACGGTGGTACACTATTTTGAGAGCAATCAGGTCACCAAATTCTCGCTGGATCTGAACACCGGCGTGATCACCATGACCCTGAAGGAGGGCGCACAGGAGCTGCCCAATGCTGCCGAGCAGACCACCACCCAGTCCACGGGTGGGCTGCTTTCCGGCCTGCTGTCCTCCTCTTCCTCTGCCCCCACCGGGGTAAAGAAGAACGAGGACGGCACCGAGACGGTCAGTTATAAGCTGCCCTACGCCCGGATGTTCGTGGACCATGTGTCGGACTACATCGCCCAGTACGATGCCGCCAACCCTGATGCGCCCATGGTGTACGACTATGTGCCCGCCAAGGAGACCATCCCCTGGATGGAGATCCTGTTCTATCTGGCCATGCTGGGCTGCACCGGTTTCCTGTTGTTCTCTATGATGCGCGGCGGCGCCGGTGGCGGCGGCATCATGAATGTAGGCAAGGCCAGAGTGAAGGACGAGCACGAGAACAAAAAGACTGCTACCTTTGCCGATGTGGCTGGTGAGGACGAGGAAAAAGAGGAGCTCAAGGAAGTCGTGGAGTTCCTCAAGAGCCCGGACAAGTTCAATACGCTGGGCGCCCGCATCCCCCATGGCGTGCTGCTGGTGGGCCCTCCGGGTACCGGTAAAACCCTGCTGGCGCGTGCCTGTGCTGGTGAAGCCGGTGTGCCTTTCTATTCCATCTCCGGCTCCGACTTTGTGGAGATGTATGTCGGCGTGGGCGCATCCCGTGTGCGTGACCTGTTTGATAAGGCCAAAAAGACCATGCCCTGCATCATTTTCATTGATGAGATCGATGCCGTGGGTCGTCAGCGCGGCGCAGGTCTGGGCGGCGGTCACGATGAGCGCGAGCAGACCCTGAACCAGCTGCTGG
The DNA here is from genome assembly GCA_934524985.1 of uncultured Faecalibacterium sp. Lineage (GTDB taxonomy): Bacteria > Bacillota > Clostridia > Oscillospirales > Ruminococcaceae > Faecalibacterium. Next base: position 196,380 of record CAKSYT010000003.1, read on the forward strand.
TGGAGATGGACGGCTTTGAAGCCAACGACGGCATCATCGTCATGGCCGCTACCAACCGTGCCGATATTCTGGATAAGGCGCTGCTGCGTCCCGGCCGCTTTGACCGTCAGGTCTATGTGGGCCTGCCAGACGTCAAGGGCCGCGAGGAGATCCTGAAGGTGCACACCCGCAACAAGCCCCTTGCACCGGACGTTTCCCTGAAGGTCATCGCCCAGCGCACCGCCGGTTTTGCCGGTGCAGACCTTGAAAACCTTGTCAACGAGGCTGCGCTGCTGGCAGCCCGCCGCAACCGCAAGGCCATTACCATGGAGGATATCGAGGAAGCCTCCATGAAGGTGATGGCTGGCCCCGAGAAGAAGAGCCGCGTGGTCACCCCGGAGGAGAAAAAGCTCACCGCCTACCACGAAGCCGGTCACGCAGTGGCAGGCTTCTACTGCAAGCATCATCCCCGCGTGCACGAGATCACCATCATTCCGCGCGGTCAGGCCGGCGGCTACACCATGTATCTGCCCGAGAAGGATCGCAGCTATGTGACCAAGGGCGAGATGTTTGAGGACATCGTGTCCAGCTTGGGCGGCCGCGTGGCCGAGCAGCTGATCTTGGAGGACATCTCCACCGGTGCTTCCAACGACCTGCAGCAGGCCACCAACATCGCCCGCCAGATGATCACCCGCTACGGCTTCTCCGAGCGTCTGGGCCCCGTAGTCTACGGCACCTCGCAGGAGGAGACCTTCCTTGGCCGCGACTTTGGTCAGGGCAAGGGTTACAGCGAGACCACCGCTGCCGAGATCGACAGCGAGACCCGTGATATCATCGACGAGGCTTACGAGACCTGCCGCCGCACCCTGACCGAGCACATCGACCAGCTCCATGCGCTGGCAAAGGCTCTGATGGAGCGCGAAAAGCTCAACGAGGAGCAGTTCAACACCATTATGGCTGGCGGCACCCTGCCCCCCTGCGAGGACGCAAAGCCCGAGCAGGCACAGCCCGACCAGACCGTGCAGCCTGCCCCGGTGCAGCCCGCAGAGCCTGCGGAAACTGCTGAGCGTGCCGAACCTGCCGAGCAGGCCGAGCCTGCCCAGCCGGAAGTGCCGCAGCCGGACGCCCCGGAGCAGCAGGACTAAGCTTTTTTAAGGAAAGGAGCGAGCATCGTGGAGGAAAATTTTAACCCGGTCGCCCAGACCCGTGCAAACTACTATACTCCCGGCAGCCCGGTGCAGTTCGTCTGCGTGGAGCTGCTCAAGGGGGACGTCAGCGGCGAGCACGCTGTCTGCCTGACCTTCAAGAATATTTCCCGCGTGACCCTGACCGCACTGGAGATCCACTTCAAGTGCAAGGGCGTGGACGGTGTGATCCTGTGTGAGGATAAGTTCGAGTACCGGGATCTTCAGGTAAAGCCCGGCGAGTTGTTCGGGCAGGACGATGCCGTGTTCATCACGGCAAAGGCCATCACCAGCGTGGATGTTTCGCTGTGCAATGTGTACAACGGCAAGCGCGTGGTGCATCTGGACGGCATCAAGCGTGTGCGTCTGCCCGCACCCCGCCGTTTGGCCCCGGAGCTGCAAAAGGCGCTGGAAGCCCGCATGAACCGCACCGGGCTCAAGTATCAGCCGCAGGTGTTCGAGAACGGCTGGTACTGTGCCTGCGGTGCCTTCCACCCCACCGAGGAGGACACCGTGTACTGCTCGGAATGCGGCTGTGACCGCATTCTGCTGCAAAACGCGCTGAATACCCTGCTGCAGCCCGCCGCCCCGGCAGACGAGATGGAAATGCCCCTCAACGCCCCGGCGGCTCCCGCAGCACCTGCTGCGGTGGAGGAGCCTACCCGCATCGTGGGTGCAGCCCCTGCCGCCCCGGCAGCGCCCGTAGAGGAGCCCACCCGGGTCATGGGCGCAACGGCTTACCAGCCGAAGGCTGCTCCCGTCCAGCCCATCTCGGAGCCTACCCGGGTGCTGGATGCCTCTGCCCGCACACCGTATTCCGGCGCTGCTGCGGCAGACGAGGGCACCCGTGTGATGCCCGCAGCCGCCCGCCGTCCGGCCCCTGCTCCGGTGCGTCAGCCCGAGCCCGTGGAGGAGGACGAAGAGTACGAGGACAGCCGGGACAGCGTGGCAGAAGCACTGATCCGCTGGGTGCCGCCCATTACGGCCATCCTGTGCGCAGCCATTGCGCTGTGCGGCTTTGTGTACTACCAGTTCGTGCTGTAAAATAAGTTCATCCCGGCGGAGGGGGCAGCGTGCCTTCTCCGCCTTTTGTGTGCATTACACAGAAAGGAAATACCATGCCGGAACAAGCCTTACAGGTGGCTTTTGAGATCAAGACCGCCTGCGATGAGATCAGCCGCCGCCTGCTGCGCTGGCACTGGGAGCGCAAGCCCGGGGCGCACAGTCTGGATGCGCTGCTGGAGCATATTGCCGCCCGCAAGCAGGAAAGCCCGGACTACTACGACCGTATGCCGGATCTTACCGGCAAGACCAGCTGGCAGCAGCTGGACACCACCCTGTGTATGCGGGTGCTGCTGGACCCGGAGACCGATGCCGCCCGCCCGCTGGACCTGCTGGGCAACACGGCACACCCCTCTGCCGCCCGTCATGCCTGCAACGCCATCCGTACCGCCCGCAACGAGGCTGCCCACGCGGCGGTTGCAGCGGACGGTGCACAGGCGGCGCTGCTGTTCAACGAAGCCATCGAGGCGCTGGAAGAGGGCTACGCCGGTACTGCCTTTAAAGAAAACGAGCTGGCGCAGTATTACCGCGAAGCCGAGGATTATCTGAGCCGGTGCAGCGAGGGCAAACCCCTTAAAGTGCGCCAGAGCAGCCCGCAGAACACACAGCAGGGGAAAGCCGCCGCCCGCAGCAAGCCCCGCAGTGCACAGCCGCCCCGCAGCACCAAAAGCACTGCCGGGCGGCAGAATACCCCGGCCCGCAGCCGCAGCACCGGTACAAAACAGAGCCGCAGCACGGCGTCCCGCGGCAAAAAGCAGCAGACCGGCGGCGAGAGCAGGGCAGCACTGGTCATTATTCTGGCGGCGCTGGTGCTGGGGCTTATCGTGCGCGCCATCAGTATGGGACTTGTGTAAGCACAACGTTTTTTGCAAATCTGGTGCTAAATCGGAAAGCATAGACAGCTGTGTTGTGCAAAACAACCAAAAAAGCAGCGGATAGCCCCGCAGAAAAACGGTCATTGCACCTCTTGCGGGAAATATGGAACGGATTTATAATAAACATGAAAACGTTTACACATTACCACCGGAGAGGGAACGGAGATAAACCCCATGACCATCAGTGATATTGCAAAGATGGCAGGCGTTTCCAGTGCTGCGGTCAGCCGCTATTTGAATGGCGGCCCTCTCAGCGAGCAGAAGCGTGCCGTGATACAAGCCGTAGTGGAAAAGACCGGTTACAGCCCGGACACTGCCGCCCAGACCCTGCGCACCGGCAAGGTGCGTCAGGTGGGGGTCATCGTGCCCAGCATCAGCTCCCAGTCGGTGGGGCAGATCATCAGCGGCATTGCATCTGAGCTGGGCGCAAGCCGCTACCTGATGCTACTGGCTGACACCGAGCTGGACGAGCAGATGGAGCTGGAATATCTTACAGCGTTGCAGCGCAACCATGTGGCGGGTATCATTCTGCTGGGCTATGATTCCAGCCCGCAGCTGTGCAAGGCGCTGAAAGACTGCCGCGTGCCTGTGGTGGTAACAGGGCAGCGCTTTGCAGACTTGCCCTGCGTTTATAACGATGACCGCGCTGCCGCCCGCGACCTGACCCGGAAGATGCTGGAGCATGGCCGCAGAAATATCGTGTACATCGGCGGCAGCGAGCAGGACGCCGCCACCGGCATTGCCCGCCGTCAGGGTGTGCAGGATGCGCTGCGGGAGGTGGGACTAAACGCGGACGGTCTGCCCCGCGCCTGCTGCGCCGCCTTTTCCATGGAAGAGGGACACCGCTGCATGGAGGAGCTGCTGGCGCGCTGCCCGCAGCTGGACGGTGTGGTCTGCGTGACCGATACCGTGGCCTTTGGCGCGTTGCAGGTGCTGCGCACTGCCGGGCGCAAAGTAGGGCAGGACGTAGGCCTTGCAGGCATCGGAGACAACTGGGCAGGCAAGGTGGTGGAACCCGGCCTGACCACCATCCGCTTCTACCAAAAGCAGGTAGGGCAGGAGGCTGCCCGGATGCTGCTGCAAAGCTTGGAGCATACCGAGCCGGACGCTGAACCGGTGCGTCAGACTACGCTGGGCTATACGCTGGTAGAGCGCGGCTCACTGTAAAAAAAGAGGAACGAATGAAACAAAAACTGATCTTTTTAGATATTGACGGCACGCTGCTGCCCCCGGGCGAGATGCTAATCCCACAAAGCACGGTCAAGGCGCTGCGCAAGGCGCACGCCAACGGCCACAAGCTGTTTTTGTGCACCGGGCGCAATCTGCGCATGACCCAGCCGCTGCTGGACTACGGCTTTGACGGCGCGGTTTGCAGTGCCGGCGGTTATGTGTTCTGCGGGGACAAGGTGCTGGTGGATCTGCCCATGGAGCCGGACCTTGCAAAGGGAGTGTGCAGCGCCATGGAGCGCCACGGCGTAGAGTGCACGCTGGAAGCGCGGGATGCCACCTACGGCAGCCTGAAGATGATCGAGCGCTGGAGCTTCACCCACCGGGATGCAGGCCCCCTGAACAGCGAAGCCGCCCGCTGGCGCAAGGCCATGGAGGACGGCATGACCATCAGTCCGCTGGCTGATTACAAGGGCGAGCCGCTGTATAAGATCGTGTATATCGCAGAGCACAGCGAGGACTTGGACGAAGCAAAGCGCCTGTACGAGGACAGATTCGTGTTCTGCGAGAGCAAGCTGGACGGTCTGGACGGCGGCTATGTGAACGGTGAGCTCATCAACCGCAGATTTGACAAAGGGCGCGGCATCAAGGCCGTCTGCGACTATTTGGGCGTGCCCCTGCAGGACAGCATCGGCTTTGGCGACAGCGACAACGACCTGCAAATGACCGATGTGGTCGGTATCAGCGTCTGTATGGCCAACGGCTCTGCAAGCCTGAAGCAGCGCTGTGACCGGATTGCCCCCTCGGTGTATGAGGACGGCATTGCCAAGGAGTTTGCAGCCTTGGGGCTGATTTGAGATCTCTTTTTGTGAAAACAGGGCAGGGAAACGTCCGCAGATGTTCCCCTGCCCTAAAATTTTAAATAAATCTTCCGCTGAAAATATCCAGAGCGAAGCGGAGGATATTCAAAATCGTCTCACAGCAAAAAAGGAGCACCGCACAGTATTTTTGTGCGGTGCTCCTTTTGGTTCATAGATCAGTAGTGCAGATCCTCTGCGGTCAATGCTTCCAGCACGGGCAGCATGGCAGCGGCCTCGGCCTTGGCGGCGGGCAGATCCATATCGCGGTAGTTGCCGCACTCCACCTCGCTGGCACCGGGCACAGCGCCCTCAAAGCCAGCCATAAAGCGGTAGGCATCCACCGTCAGCTGCAATGCCTGCGCAGGGGTCAGCCCCCGGGTAAGCAGGTAAAAGCCGGTGCGGCAGCCCATGGGGCCAACATAGATCACCCCGTCCTTCACGGCACTGTTGCGCGCATAGGTGGCAAACAGGTGCTCCAGCGTGTGGGCGGCGGCGGTGGTCAGGTAATCGCCCTGATTGGGCTTTTTCATGCGGATGTCCCAGGTGAGCACATCTCCGTCCTGACGGCTCAGGTACATTCCGCGCTCCAGCCGGGTGTGATCCACGCAAAAGCTTGCGATACGTTCCATACTACGGTTCTCCTTTTATGTCTTAGCCCTGCAGGCGCTGCACACTGCCGTGTGCGCAGTCCACAGCCACCATCAGACCATCGCGGATGTGGCTGGTAGCACCGGCGGCACCCACAACGGTGGGCTTCAGCAGTGCCTTGCCGGCAATGGCAGCGTGGCTGTTCAGGCCGGGCTCCTCTACCACCAGAGCGGCGGCATCGCGCACATAGCTCAGCATCTCGTTGCTGGTGGAAGGCACCACCAGCACCATGCCGGGCTTGAACTTAGCGCGCACCTCGTCCATGGTACGGCAGACGCAGGCCTTGCCGCTGGCAACATCGTTGTTCTCGGGGCCGACACCTACGCCGGTAGCCAGACAGTTGCCCACCATGTGGATCTTGATCATGTTGGTGGTGCCGGAAACGCCCACGGGCACGCCTGCGGTCACAACAGCCAGCTCGCCGTTGTGCAGGTAGCCGTTCTCCTTAGCCAGAGCAGTGGACATCTCGATCAGCTCATCGGTGCTGTGTGCCAGAGACATCATCAGCGGGGTGATGCCCCAGCTCAGGGACAGCTGACGCTGCACCTGCTCGCGCATGACGCAGGCAATGATGGGCTGCTGCGGGCGGTACTTGCTCAGCAGGCGGGCAGTGGTGCCGGACTCGGACACGGTCACGATGGCGGCGGCGTTCACGTCCCGTGCGGTCAGGCAGGCAGCATGCGCGGTAGCATCGGATACGCTGATCTTGCCGGGGTTGGAATCCATCGTGCGGCCGCGCAGATGGAAGCCCTCCTGCTCGGTGCGCTCGGCAATGGCGGACATGGTCTTGAGTGCCTCCACAGGGTAGGCACCGGCAGCGGTCTCACCGGACAGCATAATAGCAGAGGTACCGTCATAGATGGCGTTTGCCACGTCCGAGATCTCGGCGCGGGTGGGGCGGGGGTTCACCATCATGCTGTCCAGCATCTGGGTAGCGGTGACGATGGGCTTGCCGAAGGAGAAGGAGCGCTCGATGATGGTCTTCTGGATGCCGGGCAGCTCGGTGAAGTCGATCTCCACGCCCAGATCGCCACGGGCGACCATCACGGCATCGGCAGCAGCCAGAATGCTGTCGATGTTGTTCACGCCCTCGCGGTTCTCGATCTTTGCAATGATGCGGATGTTGGAATCGTACTGGTTCAGCAGGTTGCGGATATCGTACACGTCCTGTGCGGTGCGCACAAAGGAAGCGGCGATGAAATCGTAGCCCTGCTGGATGCCGAAGATGATATCATCCTTATCGCGCTGGCTCATATACGGCATGGACAGGTGCACGCCGGGCACGTTGACGCCCTTCTTGTTCTTGATCTTGCCGTTGTTCAGCACGGTGCAGACGATGTCGGTATCGTTCACGGTCTGGATCTGCAGCTTGATCAGGCCGTCGTCCAGCATGATGGTGCCGCCCGGCTCCACGTCCATGGGCAGGTCCTTGTAGGTGATGGAGCAGATCTCGTTGGTGCCCTCCACATCGCGGGTGGTCAGGGTAAAGGTCTGGCCTGCAACCAGATTCTCAACGCCGTTCTTGAAGTCCTTCAGGCGGATCTCGGGGCCCTTGGTGTCCAGCAGTGCGGCCACGGGCTTGCCCAGCTCCTCGCGCAGAGCCTTCAGCTTTTCAAAGCGGCCCAGATGCTCCTCGTGGGAACCGTGGGAAAAATTAAAGCGGGCCACGTTCATGCCGTTGGCGATCAGATCGCGCAGCACGCCTTCCTTATCGGTGGAAGGGCCAAGGGTGCAAATAATTTTCGTCTTTCTCATGCAATATACCTCCGTCAACTCTCTCTTACTTATATCCGGCACAGCATCCCTGCAGGCTGCTGTGTATGACCAAGGGGAACAAAAAAGCTCCCGGTACAGCGGGTCGGTTTATGTGGTAAAGCAGAAAACACAAAACTTTACCACCTATTATTATAATCCTTCCGGTGCAAGAGAGCAAGAGGAATTTTTGCTTGAATACAAGTTTTTGCATCTGTTTGTGTTTGCGGGAAAGATTGTAGAAAACTTAACGATGTGGCGCGGCTTTCTGCTGGCTGCCCGACAGGGGAAAACTGCTGCAAAACGTAAAAACTGATAAGACCGCGCAAGGCCGCTTCCTCTTGCATCCGAGGGGCTTTTTGCTTATAATAAGGGTAATAAAGTAGTACTGTTCCGGGACGCGTCCCGGAGAAATGGAGTGACCACTATGGAAAAACGCGTTTTTCTGATCGTGCTGGACAGCTTTGGCATCGGCGCAGAGCCGGATGCCGCTGCCTTCGGCGATGCAGGCACCAACACCTTGGGTGCTATTGCGAACCACCCCAATTTCAACTGTCCCAATCTGCGCAAGCTGGGCTTGTTCAACATTGACGGCGTGACCGCAGGGGAGAGGACGGATGCCCCGGCGGCTGCCTTTGCCCGCCTGCAGGAGCAGAGCATGGGCAAGGATACCACCATCGGCCACTGGGAGATCGCCGGTGTGGTCAGCCCGGAACCGCTGCCCACCTTCCCCGAGGGCTTCCCGGAGGAGCTGATCCGGGAGTATGAGCAAAAGACCGGCCACAAGGTACTGTGCAACAAGCCCTATTCCGGCACGCAGGTGCTGAAGGACTACGGTGAGCAGGCTATGCGGGAAAACGCCCTCATCGTCTACACCAGCGCCGACAGCGTTTTTCAGGTGGCCGCCAACGAAGAACTTGTGCCGGTGCAGGAGCTGTACCGTTACTGCGAGATCGCCCGGGAAATGCTCAAGGGCAAGTACGGCGTGGGCCGCGTGATCGCCCGCCCCTTCCTTGGCAACAGCGCCGACACCTTCTACCGCACCACCAACCGCCACGACCTGAGCCTGAAGCCGCCCCGCGCCACCATGCTGGATCTGCTGAAGGATGCCGGTAAGGATGTGATCGCTGTGGGCAAGATCTACGATATTTTTGACGGCGAGGGCGTGACCGAAAAGATCAAGACCACCGGCAACACCAACGGTATCGCCTTTACCAAGGCCTTGCAGACCCGGGATTTTGAAGGCCTTGCCTTCGTGAATCTGGTGGACTTTGATATGCTCTACGGCCACCGCCGCGATGTGGCAGGCTACGCTGCCGCCGCCACCGAGTTCGACCGTTTTCTGGCCGACTTCCTGCCGGGCATGCGGGAAGGCGACCTGCTCATGATCACCGCCGACCACGGCTGCGACCCCTCCTACACCAAGACCACCGACCATACCCGCGAGTATGTGCCGTATCTGGTCTGCGGCAAGGGCGTAAAGGCGGGTACGGATCTGGGCACGAAACTGTGCTTCGGCACCATCGCCCAGACCATCTGCGAGTATCTGGAAGTGGACGCTTCCACGCTGGATGGCAAGAGCGTATGGCAGAAGATCCGGGCATAAAACGCCCCAAAAGTTATAAGAACAGGAGCGTGAAACGATGCGTATTTATGATCTGATCGCAAAAAAGCGGGATGGCGGCACCCACACCCGGGAAGAGCTGGAAGCCATTGTCAACGGCTTTGTCAGCGGGGATGTGACCGATTACCAGATGGCCGCATGGATGATGGCGGTATATCTGCGCGGCATGACCAATGAAGAGACCGCCGAGCTGACCGATGTAATGGCGCACAGCGGCGTGATGGTAGACCTTTCGCCCATTCCGGGCATCAAGGTGGACAAGCACTCCACCGGCGGCGTGGGCGATAAGACCACGCTGGTCATTGCGCCCATCGTGGCGGCCTGCGGGGTGAAGATCGCCAAAATGAGCGGCCGGGGTCTGGGTCACACCGGCGGCACCATCGACAAGATGGAGAGCGTGCCCGGCACAAAGACCGCCCTCTCACAGGAGGAGTTCTTTGCACAGGTGAACCGGATCGGTCTGTCGGTCATTGGTCAGAGCGAGGGCATCGCCGTGGCAGATAAAAAGATGTACGCCCTGCGGGACGTTACCGCCACCGTCAGTTGCATCCCGCTCATCGCCTCCAGCATCATGTCCAAAAAGCTGGCCTCCGGCTCGGACGCCATCCTGCTGGACGTCACCACCGGCACCGGTGCCTTTATGAAAACTGTGGACCAGAGCATTGAGCTGGCGCAGCTGATGGTCGCCATCGGCACCCATCATGGCCGCCGGGTAGCTGCCATGATCACCGATATGGACACCCCGCTGGGGCATAACATCGGCAACAGTCTGGAAGTGATGGAGAGCATGGACGTGCTCAAGGGCCACGGCCCGGCAGACCTGACCGAGGTGTGCTTGCAATTGGCAGCCAACATGCTGGTGCTGGCGGGCAAGGGCGATGCCGCCCACTGCCGCGCTATGGCCGAGGCTGCGATTGCGGACGGCTCTGCCTTTGAAAAGTGCAAGGAAATGTTTGCCGCACAGGGCGGCGACATCCGGGTACTGGACGATTACAGCCTGTTTGCACAGCCCGCTGCCAGCTACGAGCTGCTGGCTGAACAGGATGGCTACATTGTGGCCAATGACGCGGAAAAGATCGGCTCTGCCAGCGTGCTGCTGGGCGCAGGCCGCCAGAAAAAGGGCGACCCGCTGGACTTTGCTGCCGGTATCACCCTGCACAAAAAGCGCGGTGATTACGTCCATAAGGGCGAAAGCCTTGCCACCTTCTACGGCGCAGAGGACAAGTTTGAAGCCGCCGCCGCCGAGTACCGCAGCGGCCTTGTGTACGGCGCTGAAAAGCCGGAGGAAGCCCCGCTGGTGTATGCCCTTGTCACCAAGGACGGCGTAGAGCGGTACTGAGACCTGACAGCAGGGGGGACCTTGCTCTTATAATGATGCCCAAAGCGCACACGGAGGGCATTCCAAAACATTTTGCTCCGAGGGACTGCTGCACAAAACTGTGCGGCAGTCTCTTTTTTGCGCTTTCATGCTGCAAATTGGCCTTTTGCACAAAGGAATGGTCGCTTTTTAAGCAATTCGATGTATTTGTGGGGCAAATGGTAGAACTTTACGGAGGGATATGGTATACTATACCGTGATTGCTAGCCCCGGGAAAAGGGGCTGCCGAAGGAGAAAGGACTTGTTATGAAGATCATTCTGGTGGGCGGCGGCAAGGTCGGTACGGCTCTGGCACGCCAGCTCAGCGAGGAAGGCCACAACGTGACTGTGGTGGACACCAACAAAGCGCGCGTGGAGCACCTGACCGAAAGCTACGACGTGCTGGGCATCGTGGGCAATGGCTCGTCCATCACCACCCTGTCTGAGGCGGGCATTGAAGATGCGGACGTGTTCATTGCGGTCACCGGCTCGGACGAACTGAACCTGCTTTGCTGTATGTTTGCCAAAAAGGCGGGTCACTGCCACGGCATTGCCCGTGTGCGCAACCCGTCTTACAGCCACGAACTGGACTTTATCAAAAAGCAGATCGGCATTTCCGCCATCATCAACCCGGAAATGGCAGCAGCAAAGGAGATCTCCCATCTGCTGCGGTTCCCCGGTGCCAGCAAGATCGATACCTTTGCGGACGGCCGTGTGCGCTTGATCAAGTTTGCGCTGCCCGATGCGCTGGACGGCGTAGCCATCCGCGAGATCCCCACCCGGCTCAAGAGCGATATTCTGGTGTGCGCGGTGGAGCGTGAGGGCGGGGTCATCATCCCCAACGGTAACTTCGTGCTGCAAAAGGGCGATCAGGTCACCTTCCTTGCCACGCAGGAAAAGGCACACGCCTTCTTCCAGCAGCTGCATCTGCCGGTGCAGCCGGTGCGCAATGCCCTCATCGTGGGCGGCGGTGCCATTGCCTACTACCTCAGTCAGGAATTGCTGGAAAACCATGTGCGGGTGCGCATCGTGGAGCGGGACGCCGCCCGCTGCGTAGAGCTGGCCGAGCAGCTGCCCGGCGCACAGATTTTGAACGAGGACGGCTCTAACCGCGAGTTTTTGCTTTCCGAGGGTCTGGAATCCACCGAGGCCTTTGTGGCGCTGACCAACATCGACGAGGAGAACGTGCTGCTGACCCTGTTTGCCAAAAAGCACTCCAACGGCAAGCTGGTGACCAAGGTCAACCGTCTGGAATTTGACGATATTCTGGCCGGGCTGGATCTGGGCAGCGTGGTCTACCCCAAGTACATGACCTGTGACTACATCGTGCAGTACGTCCGCGCATTGCAAAACGAGGCGGGCAGCAACATCAAGACCCTGTACCGCATTCTGGACGACCGCGTGGAGGCACTGGAATTTACGGTGCACGAGGAGAGCGCCGCCACCGGCGTGCCCCTGAGCCAGCTGCACCTGAAAAAGAACCTGCTGCTGTGCTGCATTACCCGCGGCAGCAAGATTTTGATCCCCCGCGGCGGCGACCAGATCCAGGTGGGCGACAACGTCATCGTGGTCACGCTGGAGCACGGTCTGCACGATCTGCGCGATATCGTGGAGCACTGACGGAGGCGGACTATGAATTATGCGATCGTTTTCCGTCTGCTGGGCTATGTGCTGATGATCGAGGGCGCGTTGCTGCTGCTGCCCGCCGCCGCCAGCTTAGTATATGGCGAGTGGATGGTACTGGGCGTGTTTCTGCTCACAGCAGCCGTCAGCGCCGGGATCGGCTACGCCCTGCACACCATCAAGCCCCGCAGTAAGGTGTTCTATATGCGCGAAGGCTTTGCGGCTACCTCGCTGTGCTGGGTGTTCATCTCGGTGATGGGCGCGGTGCCCTTTGTGCTCACCGGCTGCATCCCGAACCCCGTGGATGCCCTGTTTGAGACGGTCTCCGGCTTTACCACCACAGGCGCCAGCATCCTACCCGCCGTGGAGGGGCTGCCCAACGGTATTCTGTTCTGGCGCAGCTTCACCCACTGGATCGGCGGCATGGGCGTTCTGGTGTTTCTGCTCTCGCTGCTGCCGCTGACCGGCGGCTCCCACGTTAACCTGATGAAGGCGGAAAGCCCCGGCCCGCAGGTGGACAAGCTGGTGCCTAAGGTACAGTCTACCGCTAAAATTCTGTACGGCATCTACTTTGCCCTTACCATGCTGGAACTGGTGTTTTTGCTGATTGGCAGAATGCCCCTGTTCGAAGCCCTGCTCACCGCTTTTGGTACGGCGGGCACCGGCGGTTTCGGCTTCCGCAACGACAGCTTTGGCAGTTTTTCGCCCTACATCCAGTGGGTCGTGACCATCTTCATGATCCTGTTCGGCGTCAACTTCAACGCCTACTTCCTGCTGCTCATGCGCAAGTTCCGCCGCGCGGCTGCCAGCGAGGAGGTGCGGGGCTACTTTGTGGTCATTGCAGTGGCAGTGGGCATCATCACCGCCAACATTTATAGCATGTACAACAGCTTTGGCGAGGCGCTGCGGCAGGCCGCTTTTCAGGTGGGTTCCATCATCACCACCACCGGCTTTTCCAGCTGCGATTTTGACCTGTGGCCGACCCTCTCCAAGGAGATCCTGGTCATGCTCATGTTCATTGGTGCCTGTGCGGGCAGTACCGGCGGCGGCATGAAGGTGAGCCGCTTCCTCATTCTGGGCAAGACCTTGGCTAAGGAACTCAAGACCGCCCTGCACCCGCAGGTGGTAGCGCCCGCCCGCATGGATGGTAAGCTCATCAACCACGAGACCATCCGCACCACTAACGTGTTTGTGGCGGCGTATATCTTTATTTTTGCGGGCTCCTTCTTCCTGATCAGCCTGAACGGCTTTGATATGGTGACGAACTTTACCGCCGTGGCTGCTACCCTGAACAACATCGGCCCGGGCTTGGAAATGGCAGGCCCCATGCAGAACTTCGGCTGCTTTGCAGACCCCGCAAAGCTGGTGCTCATCTTCGATATGCTGGCCGGACGTCTGGAAATCTTCCCCATGCTGGTGCTGTTTATGCCGGATACATGGCGGCGGTTCTAAGCCTTTTTGGATACGGGACAAGCATAAAAATATTATTTCGGAACACCGGAGTGTCTATGGACGCTCCGGTGTTCTTTTTTGTGAAAGAAGCTGCAAAGGCAGGTGGCAACGGTTAGAAATACCTTGCGTTCAGCGCCGCATTGCAGTATGATTATAATATCAATTATCTGACCCTTACCCCTGAGCAGGCAGAACTTTTTTACAAACGAAATCGTTCTGCATGATAAAGAAGAGAGCAAAAACAATAAAACATACAGGAGGAAATTACTATGGGTTTGATCAAAGCAGGTATGGGCGCACTGGGGGGAACTCTTGCAGACCAGTGGAAGGAATTTTTCTATTGCGATTCTCTGGACAAGGATGTGCTGATGGTCAAGGGTCAGAAGCGCACCTCCCGCCGCAGCTCCAACCACGGCGAGGATAACATCATCACCAACGGCAGCGGCATCGCTGTGGCAGACGGACAGTGTATGCTCATCGTGGAGCAGGGCAAGGTGGTGGAGGTATGCGCCGAGCCGGGCGAGTATACCTTCGATTCCTCCACCGAGCCCAGCGTGTTCACCGGCAACTTCGGCGATAGTCTGGCTGCTACCTTCCAGACCGTAGCCAAGCGCTTTACCTACGGCGGCGACACCGGCAAGGATCAGCGCGTGTACTACATCAACACCAAGGAGCTGGGCGAGATCCTGTACGGCACCGCGACCCCCATCCCGTTCCGCGTGGTGGTCAGCGAGGAGCGGGGCTATAAGCTCTCGGTGAATATTCGCTGCAACGGCAGCTTTACTTACCGCATCTGCGACCCGCTGCTGTTCTACACCAACGTGTGCAGCAACGTCTCCAACCAGTACGATGCCTCGGAGCTGGCTCCCCGCCTGAAGAGTGAGCTGATGAACGCTCTGCAGCCTGCGCTGGCAACCCTTTCCGCCAACAAGGTGCAGTATTACGAGATCCCCGCCCACACGCTGGAGATCTCCGAGGCGCTCAACGAACAGCTGTCCAACGTCTGGCGCAAGAAGCGCGGCATTGAGGTGTTCTCCTTCAACATCAACTCCCTGTCCATCCCGGAGGAGCAGCAGAAGAAGATCACCGAGTGGGAAGAGAACGCCATGACCACCGACCCCACCACCGCCGCAGCCCGTCTGGTGGGCGGTCAGATCGACGCCATGAAGACCGCTGCCGGGAACACCGCCGGTGCCATGACCGGCTTTATGGGCATGGGCATGGCAGCCGGTGCAGGCGGCATGGGCGGCATGAGCGCCCAGAACCTGTTCGCCATGGGTCAGCAGCCCGCAGCACCCCAGCAGCAGCCTTCTGCCGCCGACAGCTGGAAGTGCAGCTGCGGCGCTACTGTTACCGGCAAGTTCTGCCCGGAATGCGGCAGCAAAAAGCCGGAGCCGAAGCCCACTGACAGCTGGACTTGCAGCTGCGGCGCTACCGTTACCGGCAAATTCTGCCCGGAGTGCGGCAAGCCCCGCCCGGCGGCAGCAGAGGGCTGGAAGTGCAGCTGCGGCGCAGTGAACAAGGGCAAGTTCTGCTCCGAGTGCGGCAAACCCAAGCCCGCCGGTACGCCCAAGTATAAGTGCGACAAATGCGGCTGGGAACCGGCCGACCCCGCACACCCGCCCAAGTTCTGCCCGGAGTGCGGCGACCCCTTTGACGACAACGACCGCAGCTAAGCCTGCCGCACAATAATTGAACACACTGCGGGGCAGGGGAAAGGCCCTTGCTCCGCAGATCATAGGAGGAAACGCTATGGCAGGAATGCTGGAATATAAGTGCCCCTGCTGTGATGGTGCCATCCAGTTCGACAGCACCACCCAGAAGATGAAATGCCCCTACTGCGACACCGAGTTTGAGGTGGACGCGCTCAAGGGCTACGATGAGGACCTGAAAGACCAAAAGCCCAGCGAGATGAACTGGGCAACCCCCGGCGGCAGCTGGGCAGAGGGCGAGACCGCCGGTCTGCATACTTACAGCTGCAAGAGCTGCGGCGGCGAGATCGTGGGCGACGACACCATGGCCGCGTCCGCCTGCCCCTTCTGCGGCAACCCCATCGTCCTCACCGGACAGTTTGCCGGAGACCTGCGCCCCGACCTCATCATCCCCTTCAAGCTGGATAAAAAGGCGGCGAAGGAAAAGCTGCAGGAGCACCTCAAGGGCAAGACCCTGCTGCCCAAGGTTTTCCGCAGCCAGAACCATATCGACGAGATCAAGGGCGTGTATGTGCCCTTCTGGCTGTACGACAGCGATGCCGACGCCCAGCTGCGCTTTACCGCCACCCGTACCCGCTGCTGGTCGGATGACGACTACGATTACACCGAGACCAGCTACTACTCCGTGCGCCGGGACGGCGTGCTGGGCTTTGACGCGGTCCCGGTGGACGGCTCTTCCAAGATGGCAGACGACCTGATGGAATCCATCGAGCCCTTTACCATGAGCGATGCCGTGCCCTTCAAGACCGCGTATCTGGCAGGCTATGTGGCCGATAAGTACGATGTGGACGCTGAAAAGAGCATCCAGCGCGCCAACGAGCGCATCCGTCAGTCCACCGAGGACGCCTTTACCCAGACCGTTACCGGCTACGACTCCGTGAAAATGGAGAACAGCAGCATCCAGCTGCACGGCGGCAAGGCAAAATATGCCCTGTTCCCGGTGTGGGTGCTGAGCACCAGCTGGCGCGGCAACAATTACATTTTTGCCATGAACGGCCAGACCGGCAAGTTCGTGGGCAACCTGCCGGTGGATAAGGCCGCCGCCCGCAAGTGGACGCTGGGCCTTACCGCAGCCGTTGGTGCCGCCTCCTATGCGGTCATGTGGCTGCTGTGGCTGGCCGGGATTCTGTAAAGGAGGGACGGAAGATGAAAAACACTGCTACCCGACTGCGCTCCCTCTGTGCTGCGCTGGCCGCACTGGTGCTTTTGCTGGCGCTGGCTGTACCGGCCTTTGCCGCAGACGGCTTTGCCGACCTGTATTACCGCATGAACGACAGCGCAGAAGTCCTGACCGAGGACGAGGACAACGAGCTGGAAGCTTCGCTGGAGGAACTGAGCGTCCGCCAGAGCTTTGATGTGGTCATTGCTACCATCGACTCGCTGGAAGACGAGGGCTACACCAGCATGGAAGAATACGCCGATGACCTGTACGATTACTGCCAGTTCGGCTACGGTGCAAACAGGGACGGCGTGCTGCTGCTGGTGAGCATAGGCGACCGCAAATGGCATATCTCTACCTGCGGCTACGGCATCACCACCTTTACGGATGCCGGTATCCAGTACCTTGGCGAGCAGATGACCCCTGATATGGCAGACGGTGATTACGCCGCCGCCTTCCGCACCTTTATCCAGTGGACGGATGCGTATATTACCGCCGCCCGCGAAGGCCACCCCTATGACGTAGACAATATGCCCAAGGAGCCGTTTTCTATCGTGTATTTGGGTGTGGCACTGGTCATTGGTCTAGTGACGGCACTGATCGTGACCGGCGTGATGAAGGGCCAGCTCAAGAGCGTGGCACCGCAGC
Source organism: uncultured Faecalibacterium sp. (assembly GCA_934524985.1). Lineage (GTDB taxonomy): Bacteria > Bacillota > Clostridia > Oscillospirales > Ruminococcaceae > Faecalibacterium. The sequence goes on from CAKSYT010000003.1 coordinate 213,482, forward strand.
GGGATGCAAACGGTTATGTGCGGCAGGGCAGCATGAAGCTGACCAACCAGCGGGACCTGTATCTGTACCGTGACGTGCACCGCACCGAGCGGCCGAAGGAGTCCAGTTCCAACGATTCCGGCGGCAGCTCCACCCACACCTCCTCCAGCGGCTCTACCCACGGCGGCGGTGGCGGTTCGTTCTGAAAACCTTCCCCCGCAAGATAAAATCTCAAAAACCGATCCGCAGCAGCCGGACGCACCCGCGCCCCGGCAACCGCTGCGGATCGGTTTTTACTTTTCTGCCGCCCGACACAAACGACTGATTTTTTCTGTGCCTTTGGGGCTATACTTCCAGTGCAGACGATTTTATATGCAGCAAGGAGCAGACACATGGGCATTTGGGAAAATCTGGGCATGGGCGGTTACCGGGGCTTTTCGCGCCCGGCGGCGCGGCTGCTGCAGCAGGCGGTGCAGCTGGCGGGGGATCTGGGCTGTGAGCAGGCGGATACCAGCCATCTTTTGCTTGCCATGCTGCGGCAGCAGGGCGCTGCGGCGCAGTTCCTCACCCGGAAAAACATCACCGAGCCGGAGGTGCGCCGCCAGCTGGCGCAGCGCCGCAGCGCCCCGGCACAGCGGCTGGACCGGCAGGCCATGGCACCGGATTTGCGCCGCACCATGGACTACGCGCTCATTGGGGCGCAGAACGCCCACGTCAGCCGGGCAGAGCCGGAACACCTGCTCTGCGCCATGCTGGAAGATGACGGCTGCGCCGCCGGGCTGCTGCTGGCGGAGATGGGGCTTTCGCTCACCGAGGCGGTGCGGGAGTGCCGCCAGCTGAGCGGACAGTTCGTGCTGCCCGCCCAGCCCCGGGTGTCGGCAAGCATCCCCCGGGGCAGCCGCGCCAGCGATAAATATTGCCGCGACCTGACCCGCCGCGCCGCCGAAGGGGAGCTGGACCCGGTGTTCTGCCGGGAAGCCGAACTGGACCGCATGGTGGAGATCTTATGCCGCCGCCAGAAAAACGACCCCTGCCTGATCGGCGAGCCGGGCGTGGGCAAAACGGCGTTGGCCGAGGGTCTGGCGCTGCGCATTGCCGCCGGGCAGGTGCCCAGAGCACTGCAGGGGCGGCGGCTGCTGGCGCTGGATATGGCAAGCCTTGTGGCGGGCACCAAGTACCGGGGCGATTTTGAGGAGCGGCTGAAAAACCTGCTGGAGGAGCTGGTGCGGGACGGCACCGCCATCCTGTTCATTGACGAGTTCCACACCATCGTGGGCGCCGGTGCCGCCGAGGGCGCTATCGACGCCGCCAGCATCCTGAAACCGGTGCTTGCCCGGGGCGAATTGCAGCTTATCGGCGCCACCACCAATCAGGAGTTCCGCACCCACATCCAGAAGGACGCCGCGCTGGAACGCCGCTTTGGCAGGGTGCAGGTGGAGGAGCCTACCCCCGCACAGGCGGTGGAGATCCTCAACGGCCTTGCGCCCCGCTACGAGCGGTACCATAACGTGCGCCTGCCGCCCCAGACCCTGCAGGCGGCGGTAGAGCTTTCGGTGCGGTATCTGCCCGGGCGCTGCCTGCCGGATAAAGCCATCGACCTTGTGGACGAAGCCTGTGCGGCGGCGCGCATCCTTGCCGAAAAGGAGCAGCGCACCCAGCCGGTGCTCACCCCGGAGGATATCGCCCGGGTGGTGGCAGCCGCCAGCGGTGTGCCCGCCCAGCGGGTGGGCGAGCAGGAGCGGGAGCGGCTGGACAAGCTGGAAAGCCGCCTGAACGCGGAGATCGTCGGCCAGCAGCGGGCGGTGGCAGCCGTGGCGGGGGCTATCCGGCGCAGCCGCACCGGTCTGGGCGAGCCGGGGCGTCCCATCGGTGCCATGCTGTTTTTAGGCCCCACCGGCGTGGGCAAGACCGCACTGGCCCGGGCGCTTGCCGTCAGCTGGTTCGGCAGCGAGAAGGCGCTGCTCAAATTTGATATGTCGGAGTATCAGGAGCAGCACACCGCCGCCCGGCTGCTGGGCGCGCCGCCGGGCTACCTCGGCCATGACGAGGGCGGCCAGCTGACCGAAGCTGTGCGCCGCCGCCCGTACAGCGTGGTGCTGTTTGACGAGATCGAGAAAGCACACCCGGATATCCAGAATATCCTGTTGCAAATTTTGGAGGACGGTCAGCTGACCGATGCCATGGGCCGCAAGGCAGATTTCCGCAATACCATCGTGCTGCTCACCTCCAACTTGGGCGCACGGTTCTTGGCGGGGCAGAGCGCGCCGCTGGGCTTTGCCGCCGGGGCAGAAGCCGTGTTTGAAAAGCAGTCCGCACAGGCCGTGGAGGAAGCCAAAAAGTGGTTCCGCCCGGAACTGCTCGGGCGTCTGGACGAGGTGATCGTGTTCCGCCCGCTGGCAGAAGAAAACCTCTGCGCCATTGCAGAAAAAATGCTCTGCCAGCTGGAGCAGCGCGCCGCCCGCAGCGGCTACCGGCTGCGCCACACCCCGCAGGTGGGAGCGGCACTGGCTGCCCGGGCGCAGTCGGCCTACGGTGCGCGGGAGCTGCGCCGTCAGGTGGACAGGGCGGTGGAGCAGGCACTGGCAAACCGCATTGCCGCCGGTACTGCCTGCGCAGGGCAGCACTGGACGGCAGACTGCGCCGCCGATGGCAGCATCGTTTTGCGGGAGGATGAGACCGTGACCCTATAAGAAAATAGCAAAATAGCGTTTTTGCTTGCAACCGGCACGGTTTTCGACTATTATAGAGGAAATAGAGTTACAACAGGGAGGACCCCGATGCACACGCTGTTTCTTCTGAACCCCACAGCCGGAAAGGCCGACTGTACCCGCACCCTGCCGCAGCAGATCGCGGCGGCTGCTGCCGGGGCCGGGCTTGCCCCGGAGGACTACACCATCCGCGTCACCACCCACGCAGGCCACGCCCGGGAACTAGCCCGCGCGGCCGCCGCTGCCGCCCAAAAGGCCGGGGTGGAGCTGCGCATTTTTACCGCCGGTGGCGATGGCACCTTCAACGAAGCACTCACCGGTGCCCACGGCTTTGATAAGACCGCTGTGGGCTGCCTGCCCTATGGCAGCGGCAACGACTTTTTGCGCACCTACGGCACAAAAGAGGAGTTTCTGGATCTGGACGCCCAGCTGGCCGGCGGGGCAGTGCCCATCGACCTGATGCGCACCAGTCTGGGGCTTTCGGCCACCATCTGCGCCGCCGGTCTGGACGCACAGGTAGCCTACGGCATCCCCAAGTTCCGGCGCATCCCCCTGTGCGGCGGCGAGGCAGCCTATGCGCTGTCCATTGTTCAGCAGCTGTGCGGGCATATCGGCCGCAGGGTGGAGTACGTCATTGACGGCGAGGTACTGACCGTGGACTGCCTGATGTGCGCAGTGTGCAACGGCCGCGCCTACGGCGGCGGCTTTATGGCGGGGCCGGAGGCACAGCCGGATGACGGCTGGCTGGATGTGTTCATCGTGCGCAAGGTCAGCCGCAGGGTCATTGCAAAGCTGCTGTTGCTGTACAAAAACGGCCAGCACTTTAAAAATGGCCAGCTCACCGAGGCCGCAAAGCCCTACTTTATCTACCGCCGCGCAAAATCGGTCAGCCTGCGGGCAGCAGATGGCCGTGGGCCCATCATTGCCACCGTGGACGGCGAGTGCGCCCCCTGCAAGCAGGTGTCAGTACAGGTGCAGCCGCTGACAGGCCGCGTGCTGCTGCCGCAGCCCGCCTACCAGCGCTTTACCGCCAAAAAAGCAGCTGTGAAGTAAAAAGCGCTGCCGCAAACCTTACCATCGGAACAGAACGCAGCCGCTGTGCAAAAATTGTGCAGCGGCTGCGTCTTTTTTGCGTAGCAAGGTGTGATATGCGGCCGTCATAAATTCTTAACAAAGAAAAATTGCAAAACCCCTTGATTTTTCAGGGCAAGATGAGTACAATACACTTAGCACTCAGAGAAAAGGAGTGCTAAACCACTGCGGAGCACACACGAAGCCCCCGCAGGACGCAACAAAGTTTCAAATAAATTCAATATAATTGGAGGGCAAGAATTATGAAGATCATTCCTCTTGCAGACCGTGTTGTCATTAAGACTGTTGAAGTTGAGGAGACCACCAAGGGTGGCCTGATCCTGACCGGCAGCGCAAAAGAGAAGCCGCAGGTGGCACAGGTCATCGCGGTCGGCCCCGGCGGTGTCGTGGACGGCAAGGAAGTCAAGATGACCGTCAAGGTCGGCGACAAGGTCCTCACCAGCAAGTACTCCGGCACCGAGGTCAAGGTGGACGGCGAAGAGTGCACCATCGTGCGTCAGAGTGACATTCTGGCTGTTGTGGAAGACTGAAACTGATTTTCCCTTTTCAATTGAGCTTGTATTATAAAGGAGCGATGTATTATGGCAAAGCAGATCAAGCAGGGCGAGGACGCCCGTAAGGCACTGTGTGCCGGTATTGATACCCTGGCTAACACCGTTAAGATCACCCTCGGCCCCAAGGGCCGCAATGTGGTGCTGGGCAAAAAGTTCGGCGCACCGGTCATCACCAACGATGGCGTGACCATCGCAAAGGAGATCGAGCTGAAGGACGAGTTCGAGAACATGGGCGCACAGCTGGTGCGTGAGGTCGCAACCAAGACCAACGATGCCGCAGGCGATGGCACCACCACCGCTACCGTGCTGGCACAGGCCATGGTCAACGAGGGCATGAAGAACGTTACCGCCGGTGCAAATCCCATGGATATCCGCCGCGGCATGAGCAAGGCTGTTACCACCGCTGTGGAGACCATCAAGGCACACAGCCAGAAGGTGAAGGACAGCAACGATATCGCCCGCGTCGGCACCATCTCTGCCGGCGACCCCGAGATCGGTCGTCTGATCGCCGAGGCTATGGAGAAGGTCACCTCTGACGGCGTTATCACCATCGAGGAGAACAAGACCACCGCTGAGACCTACAACGAGATCGTGGAAGGTATGCAGTTTGACCGCGGCTACCTGACCCCCTATATGGTCACCGATACCGACAAGATGGTGGCCGATCTGGACAACGCCGCTATTCTGATTACCGATAAGAAGATCAGCGTCATTCAGGATCTGGTTCCCCTGCTGGAGCAGGTGATGCAGAACGGCATGAAGCTGCTGATCGTGGCTGAGGATATCGAGGGCGAGGCTCTGTCCACCCTGATCGTCAACCGTCTGCGCGGCACCCTGAACGTCGTGGCTGTCAAGGCTCCCGGCTTCGGCGACCGCCGCAAGGAGATGCTGCAGGATATCGCCACCCTGACCGGCGGCGCCGTGATCTCCTCTGATCTGGGCTACGAGCTGAAGGACGCTACCGTCCAGCTGCTGGGTCATGCCCGTCAGGTCAAGGTGACCAAGGAGAACACCACCATCGTGGGCGGCGCTGGCGACAAGGACGCAATTGCAGCCCGCATTGCTCAGATCCGCAGCCAGATCGAGGCCGCTACCAGCGACTTTGACCGCGAGAAGCTGCAGGAGCGTCTGGCTAAGCTGGCCGGCGGCGTGGCTGTCATCAAGGTCGGTGCTGCTACCGAAGTCGAGATGAAGGACAAGAAGCTGCGCATCGAGGATGCGCTGAACGCCACCAAGGCAGCTGTGCAGGAAGGTGTTGTGGCAGGCGGCGGTACCGCTCCCATCAACGCGATCCCCGCTGTGCGCGCTCTGTGCGACACGCTGGAAGGCGACGAGCGCACCGGCGCCAAGATCGTGCTGAAGGCTCTGGAGGCTCCTCTGCGCCAGATCGCCAAGAACGCCGGTCTGGAAGGTAGCGTTATCATCGACAAGATCGTCTCTGCCAACAAGCCTAACTATGGCTTCGATGCCCAGAACGAGGTCTTTGTCGAGGATATGATCGCCGCTGGCATCGTGGATCCGACCAAGGTCACCCGTTCTGCTCTGGAGAATGCAGCTTCCGTTGCTGAGATGGTGCTGACCACCGAGAGCCTTGTGGCTGACCTGCCGGAACCCCCGGCTCCCGCCGCACCTGCCGGCGGTGACATGGGCGGCATGTACTAAGCCGTACCGGTCTTTCTTAATAGGATACGCCAGAGAGGCGGAACTTCTCTTCGGAGAGGCTCCGCCTCTTTTTATGTATACCCCGCGCCCCTGATGCCCACCCTAACCACAGGGAAAGGGGGCGCGGGGATGTCTGGCAAACGGGTACTGGCGGTGTATGCCGCCTTGCTGCTGGGGTTTATGGTAGTGCTGTGCCGGTTGTATCTGCTGGCGCAGCACCCCGCCTATGCTGCGCGGGCGGCGGCGCAGAGTACAGTCACCTTGCAGCTGCCCGCCCGGCGGGGCAACTTTTACGATGCACAGGGGCGGCTGCTCACTGGTCTTGAGGAGCGCTGGCAGGTGGTGTGCTTTCCCGGACAGGGAAATTACGACCGGCTGTATGCCTGCACGGACGCCGCCGGGCAGGCGCTTTTATACCGCAGCCGCAGCCGCGCTGCGCCGTTTTTGCTGGAGGTGAACTGCGACCCCGCCCGCCTTGGGCTGACCGGTTACCCTGCAGCCCGGCGGTATGCGGCGGTGCCGCTGTGCCAGCATCTGCTGGGCTATCTGGACAGTACAGGCCACGGCGCTGCCGGGCTGGAAAAGGCGCTGGACGCTGTGCTTTCCGGCACAGGGGAGCACAGCAGCCTTGTCTGCGATGTCACGGCGCAGGGCACGCTGCGCACCGGGGAGACGCCCCGGCTTTTGCAAGCCGACAGCGGGGCGCTGGGGGTGCAGCTGACCATCTCCCGCCCGGTGCAGCGGGCAGTGGAGGCGGTGGCACACACCACTATGCAAAGCGGCTGCATTCTGGTGCTGGATACCGCCACAGCGGCGCTGCGCGCCAGCGTCAGTGTGCCGGGCTACGACCCGGAGCACCTTGTTGATAGTTTGCAGGCGGCGAACAGTCCCTTCCTGAACCGGGTGCTGCAAAGCTACGCGGTGGGGTCGGTGTTCAAGCCGGTGCTGGCGGCTGCTGCGCTGGAAGCGGGTTTGCAGCCGGTTTTCGAGTGCACCGGCGCGGTGGTGGTGGATGGGCAAATTTTCCGCTGCGCGGGTGGGGTGCCGCACGGACAGGTAGACCTTGCCGCCGCGCTGGAAAAAAGCTGCAACGGCTATTTTATCCGTCTGGGTCAGCAGCTGGGCGCGGAAAGCTTGCTGGACGCCGCCGAGGCTTTCGGCTTTGGGCAGAGCCTGCCGCTGGCAGAAGAGCTTGCCGCCGAGACCGGGCAGCTGCCCACCTTGCAGGAGCTTACGCAAAGCGGCCAGCTGGCCAATTTCAGCTTTGGGCAGGGCAGTCTGCTGGCAGCGCCGCTGCAGGTGGCGGCGCTGTTCAACACCATTGCAGCGGACGGCGTATACCGCGCTCCCTATGTGCTGCAAGCCACGCTGGACGAGACCACCGGGCAGCCGGTGGAAACCCTCAGCCACCCCAAGGGGCGGCGTATGATCTCGGCGCAGAGCGCAGCGCTTTTGCGCTCCATGCTGGTACAGGTAGTGCAGCAGGGCACCGCGCAGGATGCCGCCGAGCTTCCCGGCGGGGCGGGCGGCAAGACCGGAACTGCCCAGACCGGGCAGTTCACCCCAGATGGCACCGAGCGCTGCAACCTGTGGTTTGCGGGGTTCTGGCCGGCAGAAAAGCCCCGCTATACCATTGTGGTATTGCAGGACGGCGCAGTGCACACCGCGTACTCCGGCGCAGCCATCTTTGCACAGGTCTGCGCTGCGCTGGAAGCAGCGGGATAAATGCACGGATTCCGCTTGCAATTTTGGCTTTGTTATGCTACTATATAGTTGTATTTTTGCGTAGTTTTCCGTATTTACAAATAAAAGGAGCGTTACGATTCATGTCTGTTATCGAAATTGTTGGCGGTGCCATTCTGCTGGTGGCTTCGCTGGTCATCGTTTTCCTCACCCTCATGCAGCACACCCACGGTCAGGGCCTGTCCGGTGCCATCAACGGCAGCGTGGGCGGTGCCAACAATGCGCGTCTGACCCCGGCAGATCAGATGCTGGCTAAGGTCACCCGCATTGCAGGCGTGGTGTTCTTTGTGGTTGCTATTCTGGCCTGCCTGTTTGCAGGCCGTCTGGCAGGCTGAGAAGGCGTTGCAGCCCCGTGAACGGACGGGGCTGTTTTTCTGTGCAGAAAAAAGTGCGGGCGGCCGGTTCTGCGGGCTGCCGCAAAGAGGGGACAGGGGAAAGTGCCCGTCCCAAGGCAGGGCTGTGCTCCGCAGGAGATGCACGGCCACGGAAGTGAAGGAGAAAATATTTTATGGCAATGCGCGATAAAATTGAGCACGCGATCCAGAATCAGCCGTGCACCGTAAAGGATCTGAAGAATAAGTTCGGCGGGGATCGCGGCGCAGACCGCAAGGTGATGGAGGCTGTGGACCAGCTGGTGCACGAGGCTGTCATCTGCCAGCGGCAGGGCGTGTTCTTCACCGTGCGCAGCGGCCGTGCCGACAAGGCACTGCTGTGCAAGGTGGTAAAGCTAGGCAAAAACTTTGCCTTTGTCATGCTGGAGGACGGCACCAGCGATATCTTCATCCCCGGCCGGTTCACCCGCGGCGCAATGCCCGGCGACAAGGTGCTGGTGGAAAAGTTTGCACATCCCCGGGTAGAGGGCAGCGATGAGGGCGAGATCCTTGCTGTTCTGGAAGAGAAGAATTCTCTGGTGGGCACCATGCACCGCATGGAGGGACGTCTGCGCTTTGTGCCGGACGATTGCCCCGCCATCTCCATGCAGGTCATGCGGGACTGCGAAGGCAGCGCCAAGGACGGCGACAAGGTGGCAGTGGAGATCCTGCTGCGCGGCAGCCGTCAGGAAGATCACCGCGTGGGTGTGGCGATGCGCTTTGGCAGCTGCGATGAAGCCAAGCGCTGCGCAAAGGCGCTGCTCTATGCACAGGATATCCGCAGCCGCTTCCCGGACAAGGTGCGGGACGAGGCCAAAAAGCTGGACAACGCCGAGGTATCCGCTGCGGACTGCGAGGGCCGCATGGATCTGCGCGCTTTGCCCATCTTTACCATCGACAGCGCCGAGACCAAGGATATCGACGATGCCATCAGCCTGACCAAGACCCCGGACGGCGGTTTTGAGCTGGGCGTGCACATCGCGGATGTTTCCAACTACGTCAAGCCCGGCACCGAGCTGGACAACGAAGCCTTTAACCGCGCTACCAGCGTCTACTACGCCGATCAGGTGGTGCCCATGCTGCCCAAGCAGCTGTCCAACGGCATCTGCAGCCTGAACGAGGGCGTGCTGCGGCTGGCTTTCTCCTGCCTGATGCGGCTGGATAAGGACGGCAACCTGACCGATTACCGCTTTGTCAAGTCCGTCATCCGCAGCCGGGTCAAGGGCGTGTATTCCGAGATCAACGCCCTGCTGGCCGGTAACGCCGATGATGAGCTGACCGGCAAGTACCATGAGGTGCTGGCGCAGCTGCCCGCCATGAAGGAGCTGTACGGCCACCGTGCCCGCCTGCGCAAGGAGCGCGGCTGCATGGATATCGAGAGCGGCGAGGTAAAGCTGATCCTCGATGAAGACGGCCACTGCATCGATGTGAAAAAGCGCACTTCCGGCGAGAGCGAGGCCATGATCGAGGAGTTCATGCTGCTGGCAAACCAGTGTGCCGCCCACTTTGCCCGGGTGAAGCAGATCCCCTTTGTGTACCGTGTGCACGAGGAGCCCAACGCCGAAAAGTTGGAGCGTCTGCACGGTCTGCTGCAGGCCTGCGGCGTCAATGACCACTTTGCCAAGGACGTGCCCACCCCCAAGGAGCTGAGCGCTATTCTGGAGGGTGTGCGCGGCACTGCCTATGAGCAGATCATCAATGTTGGTATGCTGCGCTGCATGTCCAAGGCTGTGTATGAGGAAAAGCCCAAGGGGCACTATGGTCTGGTGCTGCAGGACTATGCCCACTTCACCAGCCCCATTCGCCGCTACCCGGACTTGGCTATCCACCGTATCATGACCGCCCAGCTCAAGGGCACGGACAAGGACACCATGATCCTGCGTTACAGCGAGTTTGCCGAGGACGTCAGCAAGCAGGCCAGCGAGCGCGAGGTGATCGCCATGCAGATCGAGCGCAAGGCCGAGGACTGCTACAAGGCCGAGTATGCCCGCCGCCATCTGGGCGAGTGCTACGAGGGCCGCATCTCCGGTGTGACCCAGCGCGGCCTGTTCATCGAGCTGGAAAACGGCGTGGAGGGCTTTGTGCCCGCTTCCAGCCTGACCGCCACCGGTACCATGCTCACCGAGGGCGTGCGCCTTTCCGACCCCGTTTCCGGCAAAAACTGGAATCTGGGCGATACCATGATGATCACCATCGTGCGCGCGGACGTCAATCTGGGCAAGATCGACTTTGAGGTCGCCCCGGAAAGCGCAAAGCAGTAACCTTATCATAAAACAAAAACAGACTGCCCCCGAAGCAGACCGCGTAGAAACGCGCTGCTTCGGGGGCAGTTTTTCGCAATTCTCAGAATCTCCGCAAAAGAAAATGTCTGCCTAAAGGCCAGACGGGCGGGTAAATCGACATGGAAAAGATTAAAGCGGATGCTTCCCGAAAAACTGCTGGGCAATTTCATCCAGTTGTGCGGTGATCTGCCGGAAATCCTGATTTAGATCCAAGGTGCGTGCACCGATCTGATTGCCGCCTAAGTTGAAGAGACAATTCGGCGTGATGGCTTCCTGCGTTTTGGCGTAGACCAGCAGCCCGGAAACGTTTCCGGTATGGGCAGTATCCTGATTCTTGACGTAGGTGTAGATCTGGTAGAGGTTGGCGGAATGCAGAGTTTCTTTGTTAAATTGCTGCTGCATGGTGTGGCTGTAATATTTAGCATCCAGAATCAGGATTTTTTCACGGAAACGCAGAAAAATATCGGTTTGCATGGTGGGGAGAAACCGCAGCATGGTAGCATCGTGCTCTCCCACAAGATCCCATTTGACCTGCGCAGCCTTGACTTCGGTAAGGTAGCAATGGTGTTGCCGGTAATACTCCAGAATAAAGCGTTCATACAGCTTTGCCATGCGTTCATCCGAAAAGGCCGCCATTTTATAGCTGCCGTTTTCGGTGGTCTGCAGCATATCGTGCAGCACGAAATAGCAGAGATTCAGCAGCATCTCGTAATTCTGGTTGCTCCGCTGATAATGTAACTGCTTCCATGGGATTTGAGAGGGAAGCAGTGTAGAAACCGTGTCCAGAAACAGAAGCACTTTCTTCAATTCCACTTTGCGCTTAGCGGAAACATTCTCGTCCCGAAGCAGCACCTGCAGGGTGGTTTTCAGGATCTGGTTATACAGGTTGTCCTCGGAAAGCTCGTCAAAGGTACAGGCGACCTGGGGCTTGTGCTGGATGCGGGTCTTAATAGTCTGCGGAAGATCCAGCTTTCCCCGCAAAACCGACCGGGTCTCGCTGCGGGAAACGTATTCCCGATAAAGCCCCTGCTTCAGCTGCCGGGAAACGCCCTTTGCAAGGATGGCGGCAAATAAATCATCGATGTGCTCAAAATTTTCCGAGGCAATGCACTGATAATCCTGCTGCTGCAACACTTGAAAGGCATAGGAGAGCATATAGTAGATGTTCTGGATAAAGATTCCTTTGTCAGTCGTCATTGAAAACACCACGCAGATTCTCTTCCCAACGATGCAGCTTGTCAGGCGCGTCGAACCAGTATTCTGCCAGCGTAGGCAGAAGGTCAAATTCTACCACAGAGCGCATCCAGTCGGTGGTGCAGGCGGCAGGGTCAGCCAGACAGAAGTAGCTGTGACCGATACGGAAGCCGGAACCGAGGGAGGTATCTGCGGTAATTTCCCGGTTCAATGCCTTGATCTGTTCCACCAGAGCATTGAAGGTTTCGTTGTTGAGTGCAGCTTGATATTTCTGGAATCCCTCGGAGGTGAAAGCCGGTTCCATCTCAAAGAAGCTGAAGCGCCTGCGCAGCGCATAGTCGATCATGGCGAGGCTCCGGTCGGCGGTGTTCATCATGCCGATGATGTAGAGATTTTCCGGGACATAGAAGGGCAGCCCATTATAGGCCAGCGTGATCTTTTCACCCCGGTGGTCGCCTTCGATCAGCATCATCAGCTCACCGAAGATCTTGCTCAGGTTGCCCCGGTTGATCTCATCGATGAGGAAAAAATATTCCCGGTCGGGGTCGTTGGAAGCCTTCTGACAAAAGCGGTAAAATACGCCCTCGGTCAGCTTGAAGCCGGAGCCGTCCGGCCGGTAGCCCAGCATGAAATCCTCGTAGGAGTAATTCTGGTGGAACTGCACGAACTCTATCCGGGAGGAATCGGCCTGCCCCATCATAGAGTACGCCAGCCGTTTGGCGGCGTAGGTCTTTCCAACGCCGGGTGCACCTTGCAGAATGACATTCTTTTTGCGGCGCAGTAGAGAGACCAAAACGTCATAGCGCGGTTCGCTCAGAAATACGTTGTTCAGAAAATCTGATTTTGTATAAGCGTTCGATGCTATCGAACGGACGGGTGCCGGATTTTCTTCCCGGATGAGGTCCAGAATAAAGTTGTATTCCCCTTCCGAAAGCTTGAACAGGCTTCCATTCTGTTGTACAAAAAACTCCATCTTTTCCAGTTCCGGACAATCTTTCAGAGTGGAGTATTCAATGGGGGATATTAGATTTTCGATCTTTTCAAAATAAAGTTCTTTTCCGTTATTTTCTTGTGTGATTTTTGCAAGAGCAACTACTTTTTTAACGGGGTTGGCCTCGTAGCAGATGACGGGATCACCTGCCTTAGCATCCAGAATGTTCTGAAAGATCCGCCGCTTATGACCGCTTTCGTTGTATAATGTATACGATTGTTCTTCACCGACTTTGAGATCGGAAAACTGCCAGATTTTTGGACTTGCGGTCAGCCACCAGTAGTGGCGGGGAGAAGCAGAGTCTTTTTCAGAAGAAACGGCATAAAGGGGAATATGAGAAAGGTCAGTCTTTTTCAAAGCTTGAACAAGCTCATCCCGCAAACGCCAAATATAAGAGCCGTTTTCTTTGGAATCTGCGCTTTTTCCGGTATACAGAACAGGCCACCAGCGGGAGTTTTCGCTGTCGCGCGGCATGAGGGGACAATTTGTCTTTTCAACGACCCTTCGTGCAAGGCTGGAAGAACCCATATTGTAGAAGCCGACAGCTTCGCCGTACTTGATCGCAAGCTGCTTACAGGTGGCTTGACCACCATAGTCCAGCATACATTTCATAATGCGGAGCGCATTCTGTGTAAAGACAGACGGGTCGTTCAGCAGGCTGATCCACTGCTCTGTAGTAATGCCCGGATCATAGTCTGCTTTGCTGGGGAACCACTCGGATTCCTTCTGAGCAACTGTCTGTTCCTGAAGATAATAGCGGCTCAGATAAAAGCCCAGATCAATGGCAGCAATATTCCAGTGTGTGTCGGGCCAGTATTTCCCGGCAGGGGCTGCCTCAATGGCGCTGCGGATCATCTGGGTGACAGCAGCATTTTGGCTCAGCGCCGCCCGCAGTTCATCATAAAGGCGATAGCTGTTCAGCAAAGAGTCGATAGAACCATCCCGTTTGGGTGGTGTGTCAAAGTTTAATTCTTTTGCGATATCACGGGATACGGCATACCGATAGGCATAATATTTATCCGGGAACTGAAGCCACAGATAGACGCTGATAGCACTGGTGTTCTGGTAGTGGTTGTTCCAGCTGCCGTCGTTGTATTTTATGCGCAGGGATTCGGCAGCAGCTTGAAATGCGGCGATGCGCTGAGAAAGCACGATGGATTCATCAAACAGGCTGCGGAACATAGCGCGGGTGGCTTCACAGTCCGCTGCTGCGAAATTCAGGATCATCGCGCGGGGGTAGGCATAGCCGGTATCCAGAAGCGAAAAGACCTTTGCAGTGGCTTCCTTGAACATTTCGCCAAAATCTGCTGCGTCAATATTCCAATGGTCGTGGAAATGCTGCGCGGCTTCCCATTTGAAATCTTCTCCATGAAGCCAGTGCTGCGGGAAATAAGTCTGGTATCCGTTCAGAACAGGTTCCAGTTTTGCATGATCGATCATGGCCGTTCCCTCCGAAATCAAAAAGTCTTTAAACTTATTGTACCACGATAAAAGTAGAAACACCATATTCCGGCAAAATAAAATGCCCGCCTGAAAACCAGACGGGCAGGTGACGGATAATGGGGTTCGCGGCTTCCTTAATGACCGCCAGCTGCGTTTTTAAGCTGGCAGTACCGGTGCCCTTGGAAAGCGCGATTACGCACTCGCAATGTGTCGTCGCTAGAATCGGAACACATGGATTCAGCCTCGTTAGAAGCATGGGAACACAAAACAGCAGGGGAGTGGTTCTCCTTGCTATTCTTGCGAAGCGGCTTGAAATTCTTGCCGTCCACGCTGTTCTTGAACCCGGTCTTGTAGACAAAGACAATCATGTAGGGGTCTTTGTTCCCATCACTATCATAACCGCCCACGATTACTTTTTCAACTATACTTTCAAAAATATGTCGGTCAAAGGTGTCCAGAACCTCATTCTGTTCAAGTGTCTGTCGGAACATGGCGACACGCTTGCGCATGGTAGTTTCGGTTTCGGCTGCATCTTGCAGGCTTTCACACTCTTTCTGCAACTGCTCAATCTGGCTGGACAGGTCCAAATACTTTCGGTCGTAGGTCTCCTTGTCGATGGTATCTTCAAGACGCATATCAACCAGCTTGTTTTTCTTGACTTCCAGAGCGTGAATATCTCTTTCGGCTTTCGCCAGACGCTTGCCCGCGTTGCTTTCAGAAAGAGTTTCTTCTGTCCGTTTCATAAACTCGTCCAGAACATCCTTGTTATTCTGGCACAAGAGGCGATAAGATTCTACAAAAGCCCGCTCAATCGTTCTTTCGTCAACGCCCTTGCTCTCCGGGCAGAACTTTTTTCCTTTTTTGGTGGAAACAACACATTGCCAGATAGCTTTATTATACTGTGAACTGCTATGCCAACTCCTCCTTGTCAGGGTGCCACCACAGAAACCACATTCTATCATGCAGCTAAAAGCGTATTTCCGGCTGAACTTTTCACGTTTGCCGTCTACGTTAAGGCTGCGGGGCTTTGCACGCCGCCGCAAAATTTCCTGTGCGGCTTCAAAGACTTCTTCCGAAATAATGGGCTCGTGGTGCTCACGAATATAAAATTGATCTTCCTCGCCGAAGTTGTACAGACGCCGTTTTGAAATAGGGTCAACGGTAAATGTCTTTCCTAACAAAATGTCGCCTTTGTATTTTTCGTTTTTGATAATGCCGATTACGGTACTGTCTGCCCATTTGGGACTGCCGCGTTTGGTTTTATAGCCTAAGTTTTCAAGTTCTTTGGCAATAACCGAACCACCGGCACCCTCCGTGTATCGCTGAAAAATGTAACGGACAACAGCCGCTTCTTCTTCGTTGATGGTGATGGTTTTGTCCGCTGGATTGTAGTCATAACCTAAACAGCCCTGAAACCCGACCAGCTCACCGCGCTGCATCTTCATCTTCAAGCCCTTTTTGACATTTGCAGAAATATTTTCGACTTCCTGCTGTGCAACAGAGCTTAAAATTACAAGGAGCAGTTCACCGTCCATAGTAAGGGTGTTGATGTTTTCTTCCTCAAAAAACACAGCCACGCCTTTATCTTTGAGCATCCGAACATATTTCAGAGTGTCAAGCGTATTTCGGGCAAAACGCGAAATGGATTTGGTAATCACCATATCCACGTCACCGTTCATACAGTCGTTGATTAAACGCTGGAAATCCTCGCGCTTTTTTACCTGCGTACCCGTGATAGCTTCATCAGCATAGATGCCGGCCAAAGACCATTCCGGCTTACTTTTTATAAGTTCGGTATAGTATTTGACCTGCGATTTGTAGCTGTTCAGCTGATCTTCGGTATCAGTGCTGACACGACAATAGGCAGCTACGCGTAGCCTTTTTTCAAAGTTTGTACGCGCTCGTGGCGAGAGCGTGTTGTGCGCTTTAATGACTTCAACATCTTTCATGCTTGACCTCCTTATTAAATGTGTTCCTTTCATTGCGTTAATCATAACGCCAATGCGACACAAAATCAAGAGGATAGTTCGGAAACCACACGATAATCTTTCATTAAGCGCTGTTTGATAAGGGAATACTCTCTATCGGTTATGAGCTTTCTTTCCAACAGCTGCTTCAAAAAAGCAAGCTGAATGCTATAACGTATCAAATTTTGTTCTTTCAAAAATATCCCCCTTTCTTAAAAATCAAAAAATGAGCCAACGGATGGCTGCTGGCAGCAGCCCACGGGAATCTCGCCCCTGCATTCCTCATGCAACCCTACTCATTGCCTGCGACGCTCTGAACGCTCGGACTTTGACGGTAAGGGAGTATCAGCCTGTCAGTATGTCATGGCCCGCAAGCAGCCGCGCTTACATTGCGGCGGGGTGGAGATCGCTCCGCTTTTCAGAGAAAAGCATCGTGGCGCACCCGCCGTCCGGCTCGATACAGACAGCAATGTATCCGTTTGCCCTATGATGCACCGCCATTGTCCTGCGGGCATATTTTTCAAGGTGCAGTCCCGAAACGTGGAAAGGGTCAGACCGTTTCGGCTTTGGTTACAATAGAAGAAATCAGTTTGATTTCCAGATGGCGTTTCATGTACTCGTCTATGCACACATGAGGCTGACCGTGCTTGTCATAGAGAATGCCTGTACAGAGCTTGTTGATATAACCTCTGTAATGTCGCAAAACCTGTTCAACTGCATCGGTGTCCCCAGCGCAGGCAGAGCGAATCACCGAGAGCGGTAAAAAATCTCTGCTCGTGTGTTCATAGGAGTTCATTTACGCCTAACCTCCCTCCGGCAAGTGCGCCTTTAGCTTTTTTCGCAGCTCGTTCAGCGTTTTTGCCCGGTGCCGTTGTACAGCACTCCGGGACATTCCCATGAGGTCGCCAATCTCGCCATCGCCCAGTTCCAGAACACAAAACAGAATCAGAATGCTTTGTTCTTGCTTTGGCAGAGCGGCAAACGCATTGGCAACAAGTTCATTGTCGATGTGCAGATCACAGCCGTAGGATGAAAATACAAATTCTTCACTTGGATAATGGTCTACACTCGTGAGCTGCCCCAGTTCTTCCAACGAAAGAACGCTGAATGACTTTTCACGGTCAAGCAGACGTTTCTTATTTCGGTGATAGTTCCGGGCCTCATTTCGCAGCACCGCTTTGCAGAACGCATCGAATCGGTACTGTTCGCCATCGTTGCGAGGGATAGCTTCCATCTTCTCACCCCCTTTCCGTGGGGATGTCGGGTGGATTTTTCCCTTTCCGCTAATATGACACCTGAAACACCCGATTCTGCCCGCTTTTTTGAAAATTTCCAAAAATATTTTTGAAACAGGCAGCTTTTCAGGCGGCAATAGAAAAGCCCAGCAGACCGAAAACGGCCAACCGGGCATAATGAAAGCACGAAACGCGCAGTACCTACATCGTATAGTACATAGTAAAAGCCCTGCTGACCCTGTGCGGGAGCAAGGCTTTTTTTGACAGTTCAAAGCTGGGCGTTCGATAGAATATCAGGCGCATGGCAGCATCCTCCTATGGCCGCCATACGGACGATGAAACGCTTTGATAAGCAAAAAGAGCCGGCGGCCTTGATTTTCTCAAACACCGCCGGTTCAAAATGGGCGCAAAGAATCACCTGCTCCAACCAACGGCTTTTTTATTTCCCCTTAGTCGGGGCAGGTTCTCATCATATACTGAAAAAAAGAACCGATAATCACAAGTGAATTCACCTTGTGCATTACCGGCTCTGCGTCTGTGCGTCTGGCTCTTTGATAACAGATATATTCAGTTGTCGTGCGGAGATCAATGTTTCATGCTTGCATTTGGGACAGTACAACGGGAAGTTTTCAAGAACTGTATCTTCTCGTATTCGTACTCGCGTTTTGGAATCGCATACTGGACACAATATCCATGTTTCGATCATTGCTTTGTACCGTCATTCTTGCAGTTCTTGAAACCACGCATAGCAGCCCAAATGCCGATAACAATGATATATGCACAGATACCCAGCGCGACAATAGTTATTTCCGTGCCATAGTCCGAAATAGTGATATTCTGTATCGCCGGGATGGCCCGAAATTGAATGTACGATGTCAAGGCCAGCAACCCAACATCGACGAAAATCATAAGCAATCCAGTCTGCTTGCTTACCTTTTCCTTATCGTATTTCGCACGTTCTTCGGGGCTTTTCGTATTAAATCCTGAAACCAACATACTTCCTTTGCCCGTCAACAAGATAATCGTAGCGATAATAGCGATTGCCACAATCACCCACATAATCCAGATAAACCACATAATCAAAACTCCCTTCAATCCTTGATTAAACTTTGTAATATAAATACTGACCTTTTTTGTCTACCCACGTCACCATTGCTAAAAACAACAGTAAAATGATTGCACAGGCAATCCAACTCCCGATAAACAAAGAACTTGGGAAAAATCTCAACAACAAATATGCCGTTCCGCAGGTAACTACAACTCCAATCAATGCTGTCAAAATCGCTGGTAGGCTTTGCTTGATAATGTGGGTGACATTCTCCCATTCAAAATTTGGGAAAATAAGATTTAAGATGTAGCCTATCATTCCAATCAGCACCGAACATAGCAAAGGAAAAGCATACCCCAGCATAGCTTTAGGGAAAGACCATTGCAAATACAATGCCATGATGGTATTCAAAACAAAAATTGTCGGTACAGACATTGAGAGATGGTGCAGCAGCTTTACTCGAAAGAGGCTCTTTGCCGCAATGGGTAAGGATTTCAGTATTTCAATCTGTTTCCCCTCGATAGAAATACTGACATAGGTTGTGCAGGATATTGTTGTCAAGATAGAAAAAGCATATATGAACAGCACATCATAATCAGCAAAAGGCACCTGAAAATATTCGGCCAACTGATAAATGTATGGTGTGATCTTATCCGACATTAAAACAACCAGCAGAACAAAGACCGCAGCAAAAAGCAATCCGCAGGCGGTATTGGTTAGATATACTGGAAGCGAAAAATAACGTGTGCGCTCTCTTTCTAAAAGAGCAGATACCGGGCTGTGCTGTTCCGTGGTTTCTTTGTTCCAATCGACGGGCTGACTTTTTGAGCCTTGTATTGCATCATTGCTATACCAGTTACGAAATATTTTGATTAGACCATAGAGCAGAGTAACGCCTATCAGGAATACCCCGCCGAAGTATAAACCTATCAACAGATAGTCCCCGTTAAGCAATCGGTGAATATACCGGCCTGCATAAAGTGTAAAAGTCGAGGTAGAAATAACATCCCCAAAATTTCCGGCAGCTATATCAGGGAATTTGCAGAACATAAAGATCATAAATGCAAACAAAACCAGAATAGCCGCCGCTGCCTTTAGTCGGGCGATACGAGCAGAGGAACTTTTCAAGATGCGGTAAATCTGTGTTCCGATCATTGTTCCCAAAAGGCCGGGAATGACAGGAAAGAGGATTGTTATTTCAAGCACAATTAGATAAAACGGAAATCCCATATCTGCGGTCAGGCCAAACAGCACCATCATAGGAAGCAGCAGAGCCGCAGTAAGGGCTACTTCAACTATAAACAAGACACTCAATTTTGAGAGTATCAATGTACGCAGCGGAATTGGAAGCGCAAGCACACTGTCAATGTTAGTATCGCTAAGGAGCAGGCCGCTTCCCCAAAAAACACTAATCGCAATATTGAGTATCACGCAGATTAGCGCCATAGGAACAACAAGTTCTATGACTACTTCTTCCAACGACCACGCAATAGAATAAATGATTTTCAAGGAGTAAATCAGGTATGCAAGCAATCCCATTAGGATCGCGGCTATAAGCATATACAAAGTGATCGTTTTTGTGCGGTTCTTTGTATCTGCATATCGAAGCTGATTGGCATGAGATAGCTGCAAAAGATTATTCCTTAGTAGGGGTAACAGAAATTTCATCGCCATTCATCTCCATAAATACTTCTTCCAAACCCTTTGTTCCAACGATTTCTGTTGTCCTGCCGGAATACAGTAATTGTCCATGCTTAATAACGGACACTTTATTGCACACCTTTTCTACCACATCAAGAATATGGCTTGAAAACAGAACGGAATTTCCACTTGCACAGAGTTCTTTCATCTGCTCTTTCAGGATCACAAATGCCTCCGGGTCTAATCCGACGAAAGGTTCATCCAATATCAGCAGTTTAGGCGTGTGTGAAAAGGCGGCAATCAGCGCAAGTTTCTGTTTCATGCCGTGGGAGTAAGAGGAAATCAAGTTATTCAAATGCGGCCCCATCTGAAAAGCCAAGGCCAATTTCTCGAAGTTTTGTTTCCGCATCTTGGACGGTACTTCGTAAATATCACAGATAAAGTTGATATACTGCAATCCTGTCATATACTCGTCAAGCTGGGGATTATCTGGCACATACGCCATCTTCTGCTTACAAGCCAACGGTTCTTTTAGGACAGAAGTTCCATCCAAAAGGATTTCTCCCTCGTCAATGCCGATGATACCTAAACAGGCTTTCAATGTTGTGGTTTTGCCAGCTCCATTCTTTCCGATGAAGCCCATTATGTCGCCATCTTCCACGACAAAACTAAGGTTGCTTACAGCCTTTTTCGCACCGTAGCTTTTGGATAAGTTCTTGATTTGTAACATAGCATTCCTTGCCTTTATTTAGAAAAATTTCAAAATGAAACTCAAAAAAAAATAACCGTTCCGCCACCAAAGTTCTTGTTGGGGAAATTCACTTCATCCCCAAATAAATCATGATGCCCGTTGCTACGAATGCAACAACAGCCATGATATAGTACATATACGGCTTTGCATTCTCTTTCTGCCTTACGGTAAAGCCAGAAATGAGGTTCAGCAGGACGCAAGCCACAGGGACGCCGAACACTACAACATTGCGGGGCCAGAAAGAATTTGCAACTCCGGTAGAATCAAAGTGGACGGGGATAGACGCCGGCAGGCGGTTATAGAAAGCGAGAAAGACTACCAGCGTCAATGCACACAAAATGGTGCTGATAACAATATGCTTCGTTGCGGACTTCATAAGTATTACCTCCTTTAATTGCTTCGTTTCCTCTTAAAATAGAGGACAAGCGAATAGACCAACGGGACAATGCCAACCAGAAAAATGATTAGCGGAACGGTTACAAAAACAAGATTGTGTAGTGGATGAAGAATGCTGACAATACCGGCTAATATCCATGTGTAGCCGCCCAGCCGATGCGTCTTGTACCAGCCTTCTTCATCATTGAATAACCATGGAAACTTTAGCCCGATATAGGGGTTGATGTGGTTTTTGGGGAAATAATTGCCGCTGACAATAAATAAAATGCCAATAAAGACATACCAATAAGTATCTTGCATAGTCTTAGCGGGAAAAAGTACGGAATATACCTGCGGGATCAAATATACAACTCCCGCAATCGGCATAATCCATTTACCCAAAGATACTAACGCCTTGGCTCCGTTTGTCGAAGCGATTTTGATACTAAGCGCAAGGTTCAGAACAATATTCAGCAAAACGGCAATCACATAGAGCAGAATATAGTTTTCGTTGCTGGCCTCGCCCATGTGGGACAGAGCGAATGCTACGATGGACAAAATAATGCAAATTGTACTTGTCAGAAACAAGGTTCGTTTATTTTTGGGGTTCATCTTTATCCTCCTGAAATTGCATAAGCCACATGACAACACTTTCAAATACCGATGTATTGATTTCATAATAGATGTATTTCTGATAGCGTGTTTCAAAAATCAAATCAGCCTTTTTTAGAGTGGAAAGGTGGTATGAAATAGTGGCATTAGTCAAGTCAAATTCTGCGGCAATTTCACCGGCTGACATCTTCCGTTTTTGTTTTAGTTTCAGTAGTATCTCCCGTCGGACAGGATCACTTAATGCTTTGAAAATATTAGGTAAACTCACAGTGCTTTCACCTTTGCCCCCCCTGTTATTTTGAAAAATCTCTAAATGATATTTTCATTGTAGCACAATAAGAAAGAAAGTCAACACTCATTTTGAAAATTCTCTAAATGGCTTTCTTATGGGCTGTTCAGGATGGCCCAGATTAGTCTACTCTGGTGTCATGGTTATGTATTGCCATAATCAAATAAACATGAATTATAAAATGTAGACAGAACGGACATAGCAACATTTCGCCAATCGCTCATGAACTATAAAATGTATATGGGTGATGCAGAATGGCGAAAATTGAGGACTGTCCCGGCTTTGAAACGTTCGGAGCGGATGTCAAGGCAGCTCGAAAGGCAAAACAACTTTCCCGCAGTGCGCTGGCTGACATGATACATTGTGACAGCCGGTATCTTGCGAACATCGAAAACGAAGGCACGCTGCCCAGCCTGCCGGTGGTGATTCAGCTGATAAAAATATGTGGTCTGCCCGTGGAGCGGTACTTCAACCCGGAACTCATGCGGGAAGAAAG
Source organism: uncultured Faecalibacterium sp. (assembly GCA_934524985.1). GTDB lineage: Bacteria > Bacillota > Clostridia > Oscillospirales > Ruminococcaceae > Faecalibacterium. Next base: position 235,915 of record CAKSYT010000003.1, read on the forward strand.
TGCGGAGCGTCAGCGGGTCAGCCACAAGCTGCAGCTTTGCCCGGAAGAATACTTACCCATCGTAGAAGGTGCCATTGACGGTGCCTTACGAATCCATGAACAGGAAAAAGAGCCCGTGTGTGTCTGATTGTCATGCACGGTCATTGAGAGGATGCAAAAGCGTCCTCTTATTTTTTTGCATTTTGCGGGCAAAACGGGGGTGTTGTGGTGTCATAGTAGTGGGGAAAGGTAACGTAGCAAGCATAGGGAGTGTAGCCACTCCCGGCAAAAATGCTTGCTGGGGAGTACCCCAGACCCCCAAGAAACGAGGTGAAACTATGACGAATCGAACCCGAAAAATTGTTCTGCGTGTTCCCGTGACGCCGGAGGAACAGGAACTTATCCGGCAGAAGATGGCTCTGCTGAACACACGGAATTTTTCTGCCTACGCCCGGAAGATGCTGATAGATGGTTATGTTGTCCACATCGACACCACCGACATCCGGGCGCAGACCGCCGAATTGCAGAAGATTGGTGTCAACGTCAATCAGATCGCACGGCGGCTGAACAGCATGGGGCCGCTGTACACACAAGACGTTGCGGACATCAAAGGAGCGCTGGCGCAGATATGGCAGTTACAAAGATACATCCTATCAAGTCAACGCTGAAAAAGGCACTGGACTACATCGAGAATCCGGCCAAGACGGATGAAAAAATACTGGTGTCCTCCTTTGCCTGCTCCTACGAAACCGCCGACATCGAATTTGAACTGCTGTTGTCACAGGCCATGCAGAAAGGCAACAATCTGGCCCACCACCTGATACAGTCTTTTGCGCCGGGCGAAACCACGCCGGAGCAGGCCCACAAGATTGGTCGGCAACTTACAGATGAAGTCCTGCAAGGCAAATACCCGTATGTGTTGACCACCCACATTGACAAAGGGCACGTCCACAACCACATTATCTTTTGTGCCGTGGACATGGTGAACCAGCGAAAGTATGTTTCCAACCGACAGAGCTATGCTTACATCCGGCGCACCAGTGACCGACTTTGCAAGGAACACGGCCTGTCCGTGGTAATGCCCGGCCAAGACAGAGGCAAGAGCTATGCCGAGTGGGACGCACACCGCAAGGGTACAAGCTGGAAGGCGAAGCTGAAAGCTGCCATAGATGCAGCCATCCCGCAGGCCAAGGATTTTGACGATTTTCTGCGGCTCCTGCAGGAGCAGGGCTACGAGGCCAAGCGTGGCAAGTATGTTTCGTTCCGTGCGCCCGGACAGGAACGGTTCACCCGCTGCAAAACGCTGGGCGAAGCCTACACCGAGGAAGCCATCATCGAACGCATCAAAGGGCGGTTCGTGGAGCGGAAGCCCAAAGAAACCCGCAAAATTTCGCTGCGGATTGATTTGGAGAACAGCATCAAGGCCCAGCAGTCCGCAGGGTATGAGAAGTGGGCAAAACTCCACAATCTGAAACAGGCGGCCCGGACGCTGAACTTCCTGACCGAGCATGAAATCGAAAGCTACCCGGATTTGGAAAGCCGGGTGGCCGAGATCACCGCCGCCAGTGCCGAAGCTGCCGCTGCATTGAAAGCAGCAGAGCGCCGACTTGCAGAAATGGCCATGCTGATAAAGGATGTTACTACCTGTAAGGAGCTGCGCCCGTTGGTGCAGGAGTATCAGCGGGCCGCTGACAAAAAGCAGTTCCGGCGCAAGCATGAAGGCACCCTGATTCTCTATGAAGCAGCGGCCAAGGCCCTGAAAGAACAGGGCTTCCAAAAGCTGCCCGATCTCTACGCATTGAAAGCCGAGTATAAGCAACTGGCAGAGCAGAAAGACCAGCTGCAACAGCAGTACAATGATGCCAAACGCCAGATGCAGGAGTATGACATCATCAAGCAGAATGTGGACGGCATCCTACGGACAACACCGGGAAAGGAGCAGATGCAAGAACGGTAAATCTGCACAAAATATTGCCCGAATTTTTGAACTACAAACGCTTAGACCGGGTGGCGTTTCCACCCGAAATCATGTAAAATAGACCTAGACAACGAAAGCGAGGAACCCTCTATGGCAGAAGTGAAAGACAATAGCTCCATCCAGCTTTTTGAAGATCAGAAAATCCGTACTGCATGGGATGCAGAAAAGGAAGAATGGTATTTTTCGATTATTGATGTTATTTCTGTTTTAACTGGAACGGCCAATCCACGGCGTTATTGGAGCGACCTTAAGCGTAAGCTGAAAGCTGAGGGGGCAAATGAGTTGTACGAAAAAATCGTACAACTGAAAATGTTGTCCTCTGATGGAAAACGGTACAAGACAGATGTCGCCAACACCGAACAGCTTTTGCGTATCATCCAGTCCATCCCGTCCCCGAAAGCTGAACCGTTCAAGGCATGGCTGGCAATGGTAGGCAAAGAACGCATCGAGGAAACAATCGACCCGGAGCAGGCCATTGATCGTGCGCTTGATACCTATTTGAAGAAAGGCTACTCCGAAGAATGGATTCACCAACGGCTTTTGGCAATCCGTATCCGAAACGAACTGACAGACGAATGGAAGAAGCGCGGAGTACAAAAGGGCAAGGAGTATGCTATCCTGACCGATGAAATCTCCCGCGCATGGTCTGGCATGACCACAGGGCAGTACAAGCGGCTGAAAGGTCTGACGAAAGAAAATCTCCGGGACAATATGACTGATTTGGAACTTGTGCTGACCATGCTGGCGGAAGCCTCCACCACGGATATTTCCAAAACTGCAAAGCCACAGACCTTTGAAGAAAACAAGCAGGTTGCCAAACGCGGCGGCAAGGTGGCCGGCATTGCGCGGCAGGCTCTTGAAGCGGAAACCGGCAAGCCCGTTATCACAGAAAAGAATGCGTTTGACTTCCAGCAGCTTGTGACCGACATTGTAGAAGATGCCGCCGAACTGCCGGAAAATCCCACCGAGAAAAAAGATAAAGACTGATACATGAAAAATAGCCGGACACAGCAGCCGCAAGGCCACCGTGTCCGGCTATTTCTGTACCGACAATGACACATTACTTTGATTGAAAATAATGCGCCGTTGTCAAGCTGGCGGTATTATTCACCCGTGAAATCAAACCTCTGTCCGTCAAAATCAGCATCGGTCATGCGCTCCAACTTTGCAATGGTGCCATTCGCAAGCCATCGCATTTCCGTGTCCATATCCGGCAAGGCGGCCAGCATCCGCGCCATCGTCCGGCGGCGGTCAGAAGTGTGGTACATACAGATCAAATTTTCTTCTTCTACGCTGAAATTCATGTGTCAGACCTCTATTTCATGTTGTTTGCTGCGGGCCGCCACCTTTTTCGGACTGGCGGCCTGCTTTGTTTCGGAAAGCTGCTTGCGGACGGAAGTGCGGGGCTTGCAGATGCCCTTGTCCCGGTTTTCGTTTTTGCCAACCAGCGCATAGATGCCGAAACGGTCTTTCACGCTGGACAGGTGCAGGGACTTGTACGGCAACATGGCAAGCAGCTGGTCCGTGTCCCGGCTGGATGCCAGCTTGGTGAAATAGGGCGATACCTCCACCATAAAATGATTTTTGTCCGGGCTGTTGGGAGCAGCCAGATGCTTCATATCAGCTACAATGCGCTGTGCCTCGGCCTCGATCAGCCCAGTGTGCAGTGCCGCAAGATGTTCTTTGAAATCACCGGGCCGTGCCGGTTCTCGACTGCGCTGCTCCTGCCGAATGGCCGCTTGCAGAAGTTCCGGGTCACGGGGCTGCATTTCATACCGCACGAACTCTCCAAAATATTTGTCCGGGCGGCTGTCGAAATGCTCTTTCGGGCCAATCTCCCGCATCCCACTTTCGTAGATCAGGCGATTGGCACCCACGGGCAGGGCTGCATCCCGGATATGCTGGAAGTGCTGCTGATAGTCCAGTTCATACAGATTGCCTTGCACGGTTCCATTGGCCGCGCCGGTCAGCTCCACCGCATAGGCAAGAATCCTGTCATGGGTCTGTTCGCCGCAGAATTTCCATGTGTTGTAGGCTTGCGTGTCTTTGAGCAGCACGTCCCGTTCCCGGAAGCAGAATGTTCCAGAAGGCCGGGACAGCCACAACAGCAGCTTATCTTCCGGCTGGTCGCTGCGGGCGGCTTCCCGCAGCATTTTGATGTCATACGCAAAATCGCTCTGATAGTATGCGGTGTTCTGGTGCATAATGGCTTCCAGCGCAGCGATCACATCCATATTTTCAAATTTTTGCACGGCTTATACCTCCAATTCCTTTGTCTTTTCCCGTGGCGGCGTTTGCTTGCTCTGCTCCTTTTTTGCGGCATCCAGCTGTGCCCGGATGGACGGCTTTTTCGGTTTTGCGGCGCGGGACTTCTTGGCTTTCGGTGCCTTTTCCTCGGCCTTGACTGCGGCGGCAAGGTCCGTCAGGGAAATTTGTTCTCCGGCCTTTGCCTTGGCCTCCAATTCGCCCAGAGAGGGCGCATTGTTCAGCACACCGTCAATCATATTTTCGTTTTGTTCCGTGGAAAGTTCTGCGGTGCGCAGCGGATTTTCCCGTAAGAACTCCGGCACCTGCTGGAAGCCCACACTGTCGCAGTAGTGGGCGGTGTCCTGCCCGTTCTGGTGCAGCACCACCACATCCGAAACGGACAGCGAATGCCCCTTAAAGTCTGCCGGATGGTCCACATTGAATGTGCGGTAGATGTCCTCCAACGTGGTGCCAGCAGTCAGCGGCGCGGCGTATACTTCCGTATAGTTGGCCTTGTCCACGGTCAAACCGGCAGCCTGCAGGCGGTCGTAGGGCTCAAAACGATAATCACGGGTGGAATCCTCATTGCGCAGCTGGTAGATGGAAAAGCTGTCCTGCTGCGGTGCCTCAAAGCCTGCCGCTGCGTATTCCTCTACGGTCATTCCGGCAGCAGCCGCTTCCTGCGCGATCTCGGCCTGCACCTGTGCCTTGTAATCCTGCAAGCTCTGGTCAAAGTCAGCCAGCTTGGGCGGTTCCGGCAAGTTATACTGGCCTTGGTTAAGCAGCGGGCGGCAGTCCTGCACATAGGCCACAACAGTGTTGTAATAGGCAGCCTGTTCCGGCGAAATGTTCTGTCCCTCCCGCAAAGCGGCGGTGGCTGCCTGCTCCATGGCTGAAAGATTGCAATGCTGTTTGAGGTACGGGATAAACTCGGTCAGTACCATTTCCCGCTCTGCCTTGTCCTGTTCCCACGCTTCCGTTCCTTTGTTGTGCAGCACAAAATTCTTCCAGTTTTCATCCTTGGCGTAGTATTCGTGGTAGTTCTGGATATGCTGAACCAAAGAACCCTCTCCGTCACCAAAATCCTGCCGTCCCTCGTAGTTGTCGGGTTGGCCGTTCAGGGTAAAATCAATACGGAATGCGGTCTTGTCGTACCAGCCGCCCGTGTAGCCGTCCTTTTCCCGGTCCGTGTGCTGGGCGGTGTCCAGTTCTTCAAAGACGCGGTTTGCCACGGACAGCGGCATGATTTCGCCGTCCTGCAGCTTGTCACTTTCGCTCCAAAGAATTGTGACCGTAGGTTCTGCGGCGGGGTCTGGAATTTTAACGGGTGCGGGAATTTCGTTGGCCTTTTCCGCCGCCTCTTGGAACGCCGCCAGCTTGTCGCCCAACAGAACTTCCGACACTGCGGCTGTCTGCCCCAGCAGATTAAGTGCTTCCTGCCCGGCATCTGGCAGGGTCAGACCGGGCGCGTCTAGCTGGCCTCCGTCCAGAGCCTTTTTGTCCGCATCATACAGTGTATAGTCATAGCCGGAATCACAGGTCTGGATGAACAGCGTATTGCCGTTGTCCAGCGCAAATGCGGCTTCCTGTGCGGCGGAAAGGTCTGCTTCCCGCTGCTGGCGCAGTTCTGCCAGATGTTCGTCCAGCGCAGAGATCAGCTCATGGGCCGCATTGCGGATAATTTCCAGAGAGGCTTTTAGTTCGTCCAGTTCCCGGCCCGAACTCCACCCAGCTACATAGCCAAACGAATACTCGGACGTGTCCAGCCCATAGTGCTGGCAGACGGCATAGGCCACACTTTCGGCCTGCACCTCGCGGGTGCGGCTGTCCGGGCGGTTGGCCTGTTCCGGGTCGTTGGGGTCGATGGCGTGGAGCTTGGCATGAGCAATCTCGTGGATAGCCGTCTTGATGGTCTGTAACTGGCTCATGCCCTCTTGGATGGCAATGCGGTTATCGAGCAGATGAAAGTACCCATGCGCGCCGCCCTCGATGTCCTCAAGCCCGATGGGCACCGGGGAAGCCTGCTCCAACGCCTTGAAAAAATCTTGATAGTCCTGCACGCTGCCGGAAAGTTCATTCACCGCAATGGATGGCAGCGGTTCGCCCTCGGTCTGGCTGACATCGAACACAGAAACCACCTTGAAGGCTGGAATCTGCACCGTCTTTTCTTCCGTCAGCGGCTTGCCGTCCTTGTCCAGAATCGGTTTGCCCTGTTCGTCCAGCTTTTCCATTTTCTGCTTGACCTTGTACGGCGCAGGAGCCAGAATCTTGATGCCTTTTTCGCCTTTTTTTACGGTGCGGTGGAATGTGTCCTTCCACTTGTTGAAGCCGGCTACCAGCTGCCCGCCCTGCATGGCGATCAGCAAGGTGTTGTTGAAGCTGTAATTGTGGAATTTTGCCATCGTGGTAAGATAGGCTTTGTAGCGGTCACTGTCGAACAACTGCTGAATGCCCGTTTCCAGCCGGTCCGTGATTTCTTTCATGCGCTCTACGCTGTCTTTGCCGTTTAGGATAATGGGAATAACTTTCTGCGGTTCCTTTTCAGGCTGAACAGGCGGCGGGATGTTGGCCGAATCTCGCAAAACTTCCGGCGCGGGAAAGGACAGTACCCGGTATTCCTCTGGCACAGGCTGGCCCTCGTGGACTTTCTGCCACTCGTCCCCGCTTTTGACAAGGTAGCCATACTCGGTAAACACGCCCTGCTCCTGCTGGGCCACATACCGGCCGAACTGCGC
>CAKSYT010000004.1 GCA_934524985.1 uncultured Faecalibacterium sp.
AGTGTCAGCAGAAGCAGCAATAGGCCGGTCTGCTTCTTGCGGCCAAGCATCCCATGAAACGCCAGAATGATAGATGGACTTTCTTTGATTTTCATAAGGCACCCTCGCTGTGGAATCGTCAATCGATTAACCATCCCTAATAAAAAACCTGCCTGCTCACCTATGCCTGTGAACAGGCAATGTTTTTAAACGATATCGTTAGGCAGAGCTACGACTCCTTTCAACTGCGATTTGAGTAATGCCATCCGTAATATTCAGTGGTATAGTAATATTCACCGCATTTAGTGCAACGATAAATATAAACTTGCGCATAGCCGTACTTTCCCGTAGAAGAGTCATATACTTCGTAACTGCTTCCAACAGGAGAGCGCTTGTAAGCGTGATCACAAGCGGGATAGATGTCAGAAGGTTCAACTGGTATCACAACATTTGTATCAAGCACAATCTTCGGAATGATTTTCTCTAGAATGATATCAGCTTCGCTCATAACCGTGTCAGGTTCAGAAGGGATTTCTTCCATGGCGGCATCAGGCTCCAGTGCAAAAGAAGAAATCGACAGGCAAGCAACCATAGCAAACAACGCGAAGATCGTAAAAATCTTTTTTAATGATTTCATAGCTATTCCTCCCAGATAAGCTTTCTGCTCTGAGTGTGTCATAATGGTCACAAGGTCTGCATGGGACTCACCTCACCTAGTACATTTTTGTCTTAAAAGTATCATACAATCAGAAAAACACAAGAGCCTTGGCACGAACGGTTTGATTTATGGCAGGAATGGTCAAGTCGGTACCTTGATGATTGCAGATTGAACGCTTATAATAGTTATAAGCACCGAATCTAATTGGAGGATCTTCAAATGGCAAAATATACGGTCGCGGTCTGCGATGATGAAAAAGAAGATTTAAGTTTCATTGTAAGAAAAATCACAGAATACGACACTCACCAGCTCTTTGAAATCAAAACCTATACAGATGGAGAACTACTTTTTGACGAATTAAAATCACAAAAAACATCCATTGACCTCTTGCTTTTGGACATAGAAATGCCATCCAATGGATTTCAACTTGCACGAACTCTACAAGCTTTGCCAAAGCATCCAATGGTGATTTTTGTAACTAGACAGCATGAGTATGCCGTTCAAGGTTATGGAATAGCTTTTCGCTATTTGACAAAACCATTAAATGACCTATTGTTTAAATCCGCAATGGATGCGGCAACTCAAGAACTTGCATCACGTCGATTCCTTGTTGAATGTGATGGTGGAACATTATCACTGGAAACTGCAAATATTTACTATATTGAAAGTTGTGGCCATACAATTTTAGTTCACAGCAAAGGTAAAGACTTTCAGCTTCGGATGAATATTCAAGATGCAGCCAAGCAGCTTCCCAAACGTTGCTTTACAGCACCCCATAGGTGCTATCTCGTTAATATGGAACACATCCTTTATACTTCATCAGACGAAATCATGCTTTCCAACGGAACAAAGCTGCCTATTAGCCGAAGAAAACGTCATGAATTCAATCAAGCGTTTAACACATATTTAGGACGGTAAAATGTATTATTTTATAGAATTGGCCGGAAGTATTACAAACATTGCACTGCTCAGTCTGTTTATGAGCCGACTGTTTGTGCGAAACAAGATTCAAAGCAAATGGCACTACGCATTTCTTACTTTGTTATGCACAGGGCAGTGCGTTCTAAGTCTTTTTCCGAATTGGATGATACCTAGGACACTCTATCTGCTGCTTGGAGGTTTTTTACTAGCAAGATTGTTCTATGAAGTTCAGACTTGGCCGGCAGCTTTCGCAAGCGGTTCATTTTTTGTCTTGGGTTCCGTGGTAGAGATTCTTGCGATGCTATTGATTGGCATTCGTCTGCCAGATACGGATCTTTTAATGCAGGTTGGAGCAGCACGATTGATTTATGTTGTGTTCTCTAATCTGATTCAAATACCACTTCTTATTTTAGTGTCACATTTTTTCAACAGGGAAGAAAGTGATTTGCGGATTGTATGGCTTCTTCCTCTAATCAGTATTCAACTTGCAAGTATCTCCGTGTGCTATGTTGTACAGTGCCATGCAGCAGATAAAGACTTTCCGAACTATATGGTTTTCTTCATGGCTGTCCTGCTTTTTGTGAATATTATGATCGTTTTCTACGTGGAAACCCTGCGGAAAAATGAAAAAGAAAAGTATTTGGCAGAACTAACAGAACAGCACTATCATTTACAAATAGAGTACTATCAGCAACTTCTGGAAAAGCAACAGGAAACAAAGGCCCTTTGGCATGACATTAAAAAATATACCGCCGCAATGCAAGCGGTTGCAGCGCAAAATGACTCCGAACAACTCCGTCAGATTGCTCAAGCAGCTGCGGATGCTTATGAACGTGTGAAAGACATCTCTGCTGTTGGCAATCCTGTGGTCGATGCTTTACTAAATCAATATCTCCGTTCTGCAAAAGAAAATCAGATCCAAGTTCTTTTGGATATAACAATTCCAGAAGTTCTTGCTATCTCAACATTGTTGTTAAGCGTTGTTATTGGTAATACATTCGATAATGCAATTGAAGCTTGCCGACTTATCGCCCCAGAAAAACGGGTGATTCACTTGCAACTACGAAAACAGAACCGAATCCTGTTTTACAGTATCGAAAATCCATATATAGATGCTGTTACCCAGCTGCGCGTAGGGAAGCACCATGGTTACGGGTTGAAAAATGTAGAACGTGCCGTGAATCAAAATAACGGTAATTTTCAGGTGGAGAAAAGTAAGGGACTCTTTGTTATACAGATTCGTTTGAATTGTGAAAGCTAAAGTAAAAACCAAATACTAGATTTGACTTCTTTAAAAATAAGATTGCTTTTGTTTCCTACTGGATCGTTGTGCTGTTGAGCCCTTTTTGATGGGTTACTGACCATTCGTGCCAAAAAGCCGACCATTCATGACAAAGGGATTGCTTTAGTATAAAATTATGGTAATATCAGCTAAACTTATATTGATAATTTAATTGATTTCTCGAACGAAATTTAAAAAATCTAAAATCACACCTGCTATCTACTCGTTTAGTTAAAAGAATGGTTTTTATTAACTTCTTGTGAACAGACGGGCATCCGACAAACCAAGAAGGATGCCCGTCTGTTTCTTTATTGATGGAAAATTATATGTTAGAACGTGTTCTCTCTCAAAAAATTGTTAAACGACTATGTAATCATGGAATTGTTGACCGTGCGGAATCAAATGCGTATGTATATGCCTATGAACTATTGATTTCATCCGTGATAAGCGTCCTCATTGTCTTTATATTATCATATATTTGCGGAAATGTGTGGTATTCCGTGTTTTTTCTTGTTGGATTTATTCCACTCCGGATATATATAGGTGGCTACCATGCGTCTTCGCATTTTAATTGTTATTTGGCCTTTTCTTCGGCCTTTCTAGCAAGTGTTATCTTGAGCTGTCGAATCAAAGCAACATATAGATTTCGCTTGATAACGACTTTTATACTATTTACAATTGCATTTTTGTGTGCTCCCGTTGAAGCAGAAAATAAACATCTTACAGTGGAGAAACGCGAAAAGTATAGATTTATTGGTATTTGCTTAGCAGGTTTTGATGTTATACTTGCCGCAATTAATATTGTGCCATACTTGAAGTTTGCAACTGTTTACTATTTTTCAAAGTGGGCAGTGGTTGTGTTTGCACTCATCCCATGTTTTACCAGAAAAATCCGAAAGTAAATTCGGCTTCCTTTTGGGATGACCGATTTTCTAATAAATATAAAGAAAGGAGGTGGCAAAATGAAAAAAATAGTGTATTGGCTGAGCAGGCTCACTTGCATTATTGCAATGGGAATGGCCGTAGCAAGTGTAAATAGCACTTGTTTCTTTACTGCATATCAGCCGGATGTCCCGGAATCGCTCAATCACAGATAATTGAACCGCAAATTCAGTCAATAGACAAATATTAAGATGTGAGGTGATAAAGCATGAAAGAGGTATCGCGCAGAACTTTTTTGAAAACTTTGGGTGTTGGTATAACAGTGGCTACTTTACAACAGTTGCCAATGACTACCGCTTTTGCAGACAGTTCGGTTAACAAAGAAAAGATTGTTGCTGAAATCAATAATGTATATCGAGCTAAAGGCATGACATTTAGAATTAATGAGATTTCTTTTGATGCAGGCAACTGCTCTTTGGAGAATTTGAGTAAGGATATCGCAGCATTGAAAAAGATCCAAGTTGAAACGAGAAATGTAAGCGTTGATAAAAAGCAGAATGATTCTACGCCTGAAATAGATACTCTTAGAGCCCCAATGCCAGTCTCCTTCAGCAAAACAGTTACCGATTCCCTGTATGTTTTCTTTGATGAGGGAACATTTGGTGAAGTTTATATCGATGTGACTATAAGCGGAACTATTGACCTTCAATACAATGATATTTGGAGTTCATCGGGTACTGCTGTTGAGAAAAATGGCGTAAATGTGGACTATCTCAACATCGGTAGCGTATCTACCCAAAACGATTCACCTTCAAAGGGATATGTATCCTACTCTTGCCCATGCAGTGCTCGATTTGCTTGGACAAGCCCGTATTCGGGCGTTAAATATTCCGGCACAGATCAAAAGACAATTCAAGGTTCCTTTGCTCCGTAAGGTGTGGATGATTCATTGAAAGGAGAGCTGGGTTATGATGGCGTTTGACATGACTCTTACATTTGCATTACATACAGCCGAACTTGTTTTTTGTGTTATGGGAATACTTGCATTCGGAAAATACCTTTGGAAAAAGTGATTGGCGATTTATAGACCTCAAAAAAATGTTGAACTGGAGGCGATTCCAATGCAGACAATTTCCTTGAAAACAAGTCAAGTACAAGTTGAGACGTATTTATGAAGTTTGGCGCACCGGAAATCTTGACGATTGTACTGACAGTAGTAGTCGTGATAATTGCATTTCTTGCGCTTGCAAAATACCTTATCCGATATGCTGTCAAGTTCTATATTAAAATAAAAGGAGATGACTCGAAATGACGTTGAGAAAAAGGTTGGTTTCTCTTTGCATGGCAGTGGTATTAGCCTTTGCAATTTCTGCCACAGGATTTGCTGCTTCAATAGTGCCAGATGCTAAAGATTATACTCCACACACATACGGTGTGAACGTACCAAACAGTGGCACACCCGGAACCATTGGTATGACACGTGTGCTTGCAGAATGCAACGGTGGTCCGCATGATATGTTGGCACATGGTTGGGGTAGTATATATAATGTTACTACGGGAGAATGGGTTGTACGCAGTGGTGCGTGTGCTCAATGCACCAAATGCAATCTGGTAATCGTTACTCAAAATGATCCCGGCTCTGGGGCAGCATTGGGTTATTATACAACATGGCAACCAAATGAGGAACTTAGTTCCTATAATACAATTATCAATCAATCGAGTAATAACATCATTTATACATCCAGCACATCTATTCCCGGTATCCGGTTTAGATTTGCCTAAATTATAATGAAATAAGGGGATGAGATTGCTATGTCAAGAAATTCCAAAAGACAAAGAGTTGTTGCTTTAATTGCTTTATTGGCTGTTGCAGCTTGTAGCATAGCAATTTTTATGTTCTCTCGGACATCAGGCGACAGTGCAAAGAAGTGCGCAGAAGAAGCAATCACAAAATTGTTTTCATGTACGATTCAAGATGCAGCTGATTTTAACGATGCACTCTTGTCACCTTCGGCAGATAGCACTCCTGCTGAAAATAATGGCCTTCTTTCGGCTTCGGATGATGCTTTAACCGACTATCTGTCAAAGCGATTTGGCAATCATGTTACAGATGCTTGTCTTGAACAGCTCGTTGCAAACCGTGTGGTTTCGTATAGCGTAAATATAGCAGAAAAATATAATTCTGACATTCGAGTTTCTGATTTAAAGTTGGATGAAAACTCAAGTGGTGAGAATTCGTATCGTTTTAGTGCTGTTTTACAAACAGAAACAGATGCATCGACCGTAGCAAACATATTCGGTTCAGTATTTGTTGAAAAAGAAGATGGAGTTTATAAGGTATCGAATGTTACAGTTCAGGTACAGCAGTAAATAAAGCCCATATTCGAGCAGAAAAGTTAAAATTATCTGCACGAATAAGACACCCTTATAATTTCATCTAAAACACTTGGTGCTTAAGCCGATGCCCACCAGTTTGTGATAACGTCATAAGCTGGTGGGCGTTCTTATTACACACATATTTAAGGATTTGCTATATAACACCCGTGCCAAATCTAATCGCCACAAAAGTCAGAATAAAATTCTGTGCTTCGATGCCGAAAGCTAAAGAATTTTGTTCCCTCCATAAAAGAAATTGAAAATAATTTCAAACGGAGGATTGATTTCTCTATCAAAACATGGTATATACATTATACGAAACAATGATTTGGAAGAACGTTCCACCGTTCAATGATGTAGAATGAGAGGTGTCCGTCATGACCGCCGTGATCTACGCCCGCTATTCATCCGACAGCCAGCGAGAAGCGTCCATTGAAGGGCAGCTGCGCGACTGCAAGGACTACGCCGAGAAGAACGGCATCACCGTGGTCGGCACCTACATTGACCGTGCCTACTCTGCCAAAACGGATGACCGCCCAGACTTTCAGCGGATGATCAAGGACAGCGGAAAGAAAATCTTCGATGTAGTTCTGGTCTGGAAGCTGGACCGCTTTGCCCGGAACCGATTCGATGCCGTGAACTACAAGTACCAGCTGGAAAAGAACGGTGTCCATCTGGTGTCTGCCATGGAACCCATCTCGCAGGGGCCTGAAGGCATTATGGTGGAGAGTATGCTGATTGGCATGGCGGAATACTATTCCGCCGAACTTGCCCTGAAAGTGGCGCGCGGTGAGCGCGAAAACGCCCTCCAGTGCAAGTACAACGGCGGTGTGGTGCCGCTGGGCTTCACCATTGGCAAGGAGGACAGGCTGTACCATATCGACCCGGAAACGGCTCCCATCGTGCAGGAGATCTTCACCCGGTATGCCGACGGCGAACCGGCTGAGAAGATCGCAGCATCCCTGAACGAGCGTGGCCTGCGTACCCGCACCGGGAAACCGTTCGTGAAAAACAGCTTCTTCCAGATCTTCCGCAACCGCCGCTACATCGGCGAATACCGCTACAAGGACATTGTGACGCCGGGCGGCATTCCGGCCATTGTTGACAAGGACTTGTTCGACCGGGTGCAGCAGCGTTTTGAGCAGAACAGGATCGCCCATGGTCGGCCTGCAAAAGAGGATGTGAGCTATCTGCTGACCACCAAGCTGTTCTGTGGCAAGTGCGGCACCCTGATGGGCGGCGAAAGCGGCACCAGCCACATGGGAAACACCTACTATTACTACAAGTGCGGCAACGCCAAACGCCACGGCAAGGCGCACTGCGACCTGAAAGCTATCCGCAAAGAGCCGTTGGAACGGTTCGTGGTGGAGACTGCCATTAAGGTGATTTTCAGCGATGAAATCATCGAACAGCTGATAGATTTGATTATGGAAGCCCAGCAGCAGGAGAACACCCGACTGCCTGTTTTGAAAGACCAGCTCCGGGATACAGAGAAGCGGCTGGCAAACCTTCTGGAAGCCATTGAACAGGGCATCCTGACCCCGACCACCAAGCAGCGGCTGGACGAACTGGAAGCCCGGAAAGAAGCTCTGAACACCAGCATTCTGGAAGAAGAGCTGAAAAAGCCCGTCCTGACCCGCGAGTGGATGCGGTTCTGGTTTGAAAAATTCCGCAAGGGTGACATGAGAGACATGGAACACCAGCGGCAGATCATTGATACCTTTGTCAACTCGGTCTACGTCTTTGATGACCGGGTCGTGCTCAATTTCAACTTCACGGACGATGCCAAGACGGTCACCCGTGAAGAGGTTTTAGGTTCGAGTGCTGTGGACAATGCTCCACCACATCCCCAGACCATTCGGTCTGGGGATTTTTTTGTTGTGACAGGGCAAGAACAGAAACGAGCAAAGGCAGGGTATCATCGTGGTGATGGTATCCTGCCTTTTGTTTTGCGCAATCAAGTTCGCTTTGTGCGAACTTGGTCGCCCCCCCTATATGGCGGCATTGGGGGCAATCGCTGTGTACGTGCGTACCGGGAGAGCTGGCAAGGTGTAACACACTAGACTTTGTGCCAAAGTCTGTGTGCCAAGGGGCATAGCCCCCCCTGCGGAGCGTGTACGCACGTACGCAGTGAAACGGCTAAATCTCTCTTATATAGATTAAAAATCAAACCGTTTATCGTTGTAAACGATTCGTAGAGTATCTTACGGCGAAAATAGCCGCGGTATTTCTTGATAATGGTTTATAGTCGTGCTATCTTGTAGTGGCAAGGAGGGAGCGAAATGGATTCACAGAAGTTTGGTACATTTATCGCCCAGTGCCGCAAAGACAAGAAAATGACACAAGCTGACCTAGCCGCAAAATTGAATGTGACCGATAAAGCTATCAGCCGCTGGGAAAGAGGTGTGGGGTTCCCCGACATCAATACCATCGAGCCATTGGCCGCAGCTTTAGATGTCAGTGTTGCAGAACTTATGAAATCCGAAAGGATAGATGAATCAGAGATGTCTATCGCGATGAACAATGAAATTGTGAACAATGCGTTAAATTTTGCAGAGAAGCAAATTCAGCAGGAGAGAAAAAATGTTTTCTTAATTATTGGATGCCTTACAGTTGCCATAATTTTCATTCTATATCTGGATAATATCGGATGGCGGCTCGACACCTTTCTTTTTACAGTAGTGGGGATAATTCTCCCATTGATAGCAATCCTCTCGTTCCTTGTGCTGCTGGGATACGCTATATACCGAAAGTGCAAAGGTCAGTCTTGCCACCAAACCTTTTTGATTGCCCTTGTCGGCTTGGGGATAGTTGCTCTGATATTTGGTGCCTTTGTGCTGGCTGGAACTTTGGGGTTAGGCCCTGTGCCTCAGTAAACATAAGCAGGGTTTGGGGCAGGCACGCTCCAACAAGAAGCTGTCCCAAAGGGGCAAGAATTTTCAAGAATTGAAAATTTGTGGCCACGGGACGATTCTTGCTCTCACGCTTTTGGGGAAAGGAGTTTTTATGGATATCGAGGTCAACCGAATGTCTCCTGCTGCTGTTGAGTTGCTCGACCAGCTCAGCGTTGTTTGCAAACGTTTCAACGTAGACTATGCTACCGCTTCCGAAAAGGACAGATTCTTTGTGGAAGCCGTTGCCCTGCACGAATACCAACTGAAAAAAGCACACGAGCAGGGACTGAAGCGTTCCGAAGTTCCGCCGTTTCTTGGTTTGAAGCGCTCTGACCGCAGCAACGATATGCCAGCGTAAAGGTTCAACTACTGTGGACAGTACAGAAAACCCCCGGCAGGCTATCACCATCACGGTGGCAGCCTGCCGGGGGTATTATACTGTTATGCTGTCAAAAGCTTCTTGCCTTACACCTCGTGCTCGGCCCAGTCCTGACTGCGGCCCACGGCCTTGTGCCAGCCCTTGACCAGCTTTTCCCGCTGGGCGGCGTCCATTTTGGGCTCAAACAGCTGGTTGCAGCTCCACAGGTGGCTGATCTCCTCCCTGCTCTTCCACACGCCGGTGGCAAGGCCTGCCAGATATGCCGCACCAAGGGCGGTGGTCTCCCGGATGGCCGGGCGCAGCACCTCCTTGTTCAGGATATCGGACTGGAACTGCATCAGGAAGTGGTCGCGGCTGGCACCGCCGTCCACCTTCAGGGTGCTGATGGTGATGTCGGTGTCCTTTTCCATGGCCCACATCAGGTCGGCGCTCTGGTAAGCGATGGATTCCTCTGCCGCGCGGATGATGTGGTTCTGGGTGGTGCCGCGGGTGATGCCCAGAATGGCACCCCGGGCGTACATATCCCAGTAGGGTGCGCCCAGACCGGTAAAGGCGGGCACGATGTACACGCCGCCGTTGTCCGGCACCTTCTGGGCGTAGTACTCGGAATCGCAGCTGTCCTGAATGAGGTGCATCCCGTCCCGGATCCACTGGATGACCGCGCCACCCACAAAGACGGAGCCTTCCAGTGCATACTCCACCTCGCCGTCAAGGCTGATGGCGATGGTGGTGACCAAGCCGTTTTTGCTCTGGTAGATCTTGTTGCCGGTGTTCATCAGCAAAAAGCAGCCGGTGCCGTAGGTGTTTTTCACATCGCCGGGCTTAAAGCAGCCCTGCCCGAACAGCGCGGCCTGCTGGTCGCCCGCAATGCCCGCCACCGGCACATCTACGCCCTGAATGTTGGTGTAGCCGTACACCTCGCTGGAATCCTTCACGCTGGGCAGGATGCAGCGGGGGATGTCCAGCGCCTTGAGCAGGGTGTCGTCCCAGTCCAGCGTGCGGATGTTGTACAGCATGGTGCGGCTGGCGTTGGTGCGGTCGGTAACGTGAACCTTGCCGCCGGTCAGCTTCCAGACCAGCCATGTGTCCACCGTGCCGAACAGCAGCTCCCCAGCCTCGGCCTTTTCCCGCGCGCCGGGGACGTTGTCCAAGATCCACTGGATCTTGGTGGCAGAGAAATAGGCGTCCGGCACAAGGCCGGTGTTTTCCCGGATATAGTCTGCCATGCCGGGGGTCTTGAGCAGCGCGTCCACAAGGGGAGCGGTGCGGCGGCACTGCCAGACGATGGCGTTATACACCGGGCGTCCGGTGTTCTTGTCCCACAGGATGGTGGTCTCGCGCTGGTTGGTGATGCCGATGCCCGCAATGTCCTTGGGGTCCACGCCGCTTTGGGCGATGACCTCGTTCATCACGCCGTACTGGCTGGACCAGATCTCCATGGGGTTGTGCTCCACCCAGCCCTGATGGGGGTAGATCTGCTCAAATTCCCGCTGCTGGACGCAGACAATGTTCTGCTCGTTGTCAAACAGGATCGCTCGGCTGCTGGTAGTGCCCTGATCCAATGAGAGGATGTATTTGGTCTGGCTCATGATCTTCTCTCCTTGCTCTCAAGCTGGGCGCAAAACAAAAAAGAGCGCACCAAACAAAGCTATCTGCTCTGTCTGTCGCTCTCCTGCTCTGCGCAAACATATTCTGTGCTTATTGTACACGCTCCGCAGGCAAAATACAAGCTTCAGCGCGATTTTTGGACGTTCTGCACAAGGGGGCCGCCCCGCCGTTGAACACTCTGCCGAAAGGGGATGCAATGCAGCTGTCGGGGATGTAAAAAGCTTGCAAATTTACGAAAAAGACGTGACGAAACGGCGCGGATGTGGTATCGTTAAGGGGTAGATTTTTTGTTCGGAAAGGATTTCTTTGCTATGACCCGGATCGCTTTCTGTGATGACGATGCCGCGCTGCTGCATCAGATGCAGGATTTTCTGGAGCAGTACCGCACCCTGCGGGGGGTGCAGCTGGAACTGTTTCCCTATACAAAACCCATGGAACTTCTGGCAGATATCGAGGCCGGGGTGCGCTTTGACGTGCTGTTTTTAGATGTGCTCATGCCCGGAATCAACGGCATCAACGCCGCCCGGGAGATCCGCCGGTACGACACGGCGGTGCAGATCATCTTTGTCACTTCCTCGTCGGAATTTGCCGTACAGTCCTATGTGGTAGGCGCATACTACTACCAGCTCAAGCCCATCTGGAAGGACAGCTTTTTTCGCCTTACCGATGCCGTGCTGGCCGAGTGCCGCAAGCGCACCCAGCACAGCCTGATCCTGCGCTGCAAAAGCGGCGTGACCCGCATTACGCTGGACAGTCTGGAATACTGCGAGGTGCAGGGGCGCACGCTGGTGTTCCATCTGCTGGACGGCACCGTCATCGAGAGCAGCGGCAGCATGGACGAGCTGGCGCGGCAGCTGGCAGATTACCCGGGCTTTCTGCGCCCGCACCGCTCCTATCTGGTCAATATGGAATACATCCAGAACATCACCGCCAAGAGCATCACCATGGAAAGTCTTGCCGAGGTGCCGCTGCCCCACGGGCGCTTTACCGCCGTGCGGGATCAGTATCTGGAGTACTCCTTTGCGGGAAAGAAGGTCGTCCTGTGACCGCCCCGGAGGTGCTGCTGGAGCTGCTGGACGGCGCAGCGGTGGGCGTCTTTGGCATTCTGCTCAGTGCGGCGTTCTGCCCCATCCGCTGGACGGACAAAAAGCGCTGGACGCTGGCGGGCTGCACCGCCGGGCTGCTGGCGTTGCAGGGCGTTTTCTACTTTGGTGCCAGCCCCACGGCTGCCCAGTACCTTTACCCGCTCATCACCCACCTGCCGCTGTATGTCGTGCTGGTGCTGTTCAGCGGGCAGAAGGTCTGGCCGCTGGTGGCGGTGCTCACGGCTTATTTGTGCTGTCAGGTGCGGCGCTGGACGGCGCTGGCGGTGGCACTGTTCTTCCCGCAGCACCCGCTGGTGCAGCCGGTGGCAGAGCTGCTGTTCACCCTGCCGCTGCTGCTGTTGTTCGTCCGGTTCCTTGCGCCCTCCATGCGGCAGCTTTCCCGTTACCCGGCTTCCGTGCAGTGCCAGTTCGGCATTGTGCCGCTGGTGAGCTATCTTTTTGATTACATCACCCATGTCTACACCAGCCTTTTGTCCGAGGCGAACCCGGCGGCGGTGGAGTTCATGTTCTTTGTGTGCTGCGCGGCCTTTCTGTGCTCCATTTTGCGCGCCTCCCGGGTGGAGCGGCAGCGCATCCAGATGGAGCAGTTACAGACCAGTCTGAACTTGCAGGTCACACAGGCCATGCGCGAGATCGAAGCGCTGCGCCTTTCCCAACAGCGCGCCAGCACCTACCGCCACGATCTGCGCCACCACATGCAGTTTCTGGCGGGCTGCATCGAAAACGGCCGCACCGAGCAGGCGCTGGGCTACATCCGCAGCGTGTGCAGCGAGATCGAAGCCGGCAAGGTGACCGCCTACTGCGAAAACGAAGCGGCGAACCTCATCTTTTCCGCCTTTGCCGACCGCGCCGCCAAGGCTGGGGTGCAGTTCACAGTGCAGGCGGGCATCTCGCAGGCGCTGCCGGTCTCGGAGAGCGACCTGTGCGTGCTGCTTTCCAACGCGCTGGAAAACGCCCTGCACGCCGCCGTGCGCTGCCGCGAAGCAGGGCAGGGGGCTTTTATCGAGACCACCGGGCACGAAAAGGGGAAAAAGCTGTTTTTGCAGATCACCAACAGCTGTCTGCCGGATGTGCAGTTCCGGGAGGGCGTTCCGGTCACCGACCGCACCGGTCATGGGCTTGGGGTGCGCAGCATCTGCGCCATCTCGGAGCGGTACGGCGGCCTGACCAGCTTTGCCGCCAAGGACGGGCAGTTCACCCTGCGGGTAATGCTATAAGTTATAAAAATAACAGTAAAGCGGGAAGGTCCACGGACCTTCCCGCTTTACTGTTATATTATTATAATTGCTGCTTTGCCAGCACGTCAGAGGTGGGGGTCTGGAACACCGGGATGCCGGCATAGGGGTCGGCAGCGGTGTCGGCGGGCAGGCTCTTCATATACTCATCCATAGCCACAGCTACCTTCTTGGCAACAGCCACAGCCTCCACCACGGTGCGTGCGCCCATGACGGCGTCGCCGCCGGCAAATACGCCCTCGCGGGTGGTGCGGCCGTCCTCGCTGACGCTCAGCAGGCCCTTCTGGTTGGTCTCGATGCCGGTCGTGGTCTTGACGAGGTTGCTCTCAGAGCCCTGACTGACCGACACGATGACGCCGGTGTGGGGGTACAACGTCTCGCTGCCCTCTACCTGCGTGAACTTGCCGTCCTCGCCCTTTACGGTGTCGCGGCAGATCAGGCCGTTTTCCCGGATCTCCACCGGTGCCTTGCAGAAGCGGAAGCCCACGCCCTCCAGCTTGGCGTAGCTCACCTCGTACTCGGAAGCACTGATGCAGCTTTCGTCCCGGCGGGCGTAGCAGGTAACGTGGCGGGCACCGTTGCGGATGGCGGTGCGGGCGCAGTCCATAGCGGAGTTGCCCACGCCGATGACAGCCACATCATCGCCCAGACGGAAAGCCTTGGAGTTGGCCAGATAGTCGATGCCAAAGGCCACGTTGCCAAGGCTCTCGCCCTTGATGTGCATGGCGTTGGCCTTCCACAGACCGGCACCGATGAACACGCTCTTGTAGCCGTCGCGGAACAGATCGTCGATGGTGATGGTCTTGCCGATGGTGGTGTTGGGGCGCACCTTGATGCCCTTCAGCTCCAGATGGCGGTACTGGAAATCGTCCAGCACGCTGTCCGGCAGGCGGTAGTTGGGGATACCGTAGCGCATCACGCCGCCGATCTTATCCCGGGCGTCAAAGATAGTCACATCGTAGCCCCAGCGTGCCAGCAGCACCGCGATGGTCAGGCCTGCCGGGCCGGAGCCCACCACAGCGGCCTTCATGCCGTTTTTCGGGGCGGGGCCTGCGGTCATCTTGTTGGCGTAGGTGGTGGAGATATAGTCCTCGATGATGGAAAAGTGCACGGGGTCGTGGCTGGGCATCCGGTTGCGGATGCAGTGGCCCTCGCACTGCTTTTCGTGGTTGCACACCAGACTGCACACGGTAGTCAGGGGGTTGTTTTCAAACAGCATCCGGCCTGCATCGTCCATCTGGTTTGCCTTGAGCAGACGGATGACCTCCGGGATATTGGTGTGGATGGGGCAGCCCTCCTGACACATCGGCTTTTTGCAGCCGAGGCAGCGGTTGGCTTCGTCCAGAACATGAAGTGCCATGGGTTCCTCCTTATGTTTCCCCTGCGGGGACAGTCGTTTTTACAGGCTCGTTGTATCCAACATTGCATTGCTTTAATCATACACCCGAACTGCGCCGGATACAAGAGGGCACAATATAAAATTTTTTGCGTTATTTTTTGTCAATTCGTCAAAAAGATAATTTTTTGACGATATATCCCGCCCATCGGCTCCGGTTTTGCCCGGCACAGTGCGCCAAGGTCGCTGGCTCTGCTCTGGGCAGCAGCCATTTGGGCGCAGAGTTCGTTTTCCCGCGCAAGCCGCGCCAGCGAGTGGGACAGCGGCAGCGTCGTCTCCCCGGGCAGGGGCAGCGCTTCCTTGCGCGCACCCAGCAGGTGCAGATAGGGCGGCAGCGCCGGGGTCTGGGCGGTGTAGCCCAGCGCCGCATCCATCGCCAGCCGCCGCATCCGCGCCCGGGGATAACGCACCGTGGTCAGGGCGTCCAGCAAAGCGGGCAGGCTTGCAGTCTCCCGCACAGCGTTTTCCAGCCGGTGCTCCAACCCTTCGGATACTCCGCGCACCGCTGCAAAGGGGACTTGTTCTGTGCAGACAGCCCGCAGCAGCGCCAGCTCGCAGTGCCCCATGACCGCAAAATCTGTATACTTTCCGTCATATTCTGCCTGTATATACAGCTTTAGAGCTTTTTCCGGCACATAGGGTGCCAGTGCCGCCGCGCCGCCCTCCGCCCAGAGCGTCCGCAGGGCGCTGGCGCTGGCAAAGGCGGTGTGAGCGCTTTCGGTCAGCGCCTGCCCGTGGTCTGCCCCCTGCCGGGGCAGGGCGATGGGCTGCATTTCTACATTTTGTTCTATGATGGCTTTACAATACTCTACGGCAAGATTGTTGTTGGGCTTGTCCAGCAGCGCGGCAACGTCCGACTCCGGGCACAGCGCCTGCACCGCCGCCTGTCGGGCGGCGGCAAAGCTGCGTGCCCCGGCGGCAAGCTGCTGCCTGAGTGCGGCGCGGTATTCCTCGCTGCACAGCACCCGGGCAGCTTTTTGCAGCAGGGCGGTGTCCGGAGTCTCTGCCCCAAAGACCAGCGCATCGCACCCGGCAGCGGCCAGAATGCGCACTCCCGCCCGGGCAAAGGCCTCGGCACCGGCGCAGGCACAGGGCGCGGGCAGGGCAAACACAAGGTCTGCCCCGCAGGCCAGCGCCGCCTGCACCCGCACCGCCTCCGGCAACAGCGGCAGCGCGCCCCGCTGGGTAAGCCCGCAGCTCATGGCCACGGCCACTCGCTGCGCCCCCAGTGCCCGCGCCTGCGCCAGCTGCCATGCGTGGCCGTTGTGGAAGGGGTCGTACTCCGCAATGATGCCTGCAAACTTCATGGAACTGCTCCTTTTTGCCAAAAGATTGTTAAATTTATATCGCGTATACAGAAAAATCCTATCGTTTCCGGGATTTGTGGGCAGGATGTACAAAAACCTTGTACACAAGTTTTACCGCTTTGCCCGGGTTGCGCCTTGAAAAGCCGCCATCCCTATTATATAATAAACATAGGAATCTGTAAAATTCTGTCCGCAGGTTTTTCAGGCTGCGGATGGTACAAAAATTTTCAGGAGGCAACACAGATGAAGGTTCTGGTTATTAACTGCGGTTCTTCTTCCCTGAAGTATCAGCTGATCGATATGGACGGCGAGAAGGTGCTGTGCAAAGGCCTGTGCGAGCGCATTGGCATGGAGAGCAGCATGATCACTCACGAGGCCAACGGCACCAAGGCTACCACCCCGGCGATCTTCCCCACCCACACCGAGGCTTTTGCCGAGGTCGTGAAGAAGATGACCACCGGCGCCGGCAAGTGCATCGATGACGTGAGCGAGATCGACGCCATCGGCCACCGCGTCGTGCATGGCGGCGAGAAGTTCAAGAGCAGCTGCCTGATCACCGATGAGGTCATCAGCACCCTGCGTGAGCTGAGCCCGCTGGCTCCTCTGCACAACCCCGCCGGTATTCTGGGTATCGAAGCCGCCCGCAAGGTGTTCGGCAACATTCCCATGGTGGCTGTGTTCGACACCGCTTTCCACAGCACCATGCCGCCGAAGGCTTATATGTACGCCATCCCCTACGAGTACTACGAGAAGTACGGCGTGCGCCGCTACGGCTTCCACGGCACCAGCCACAAGTACGTTGCCCACAAGGCAGCCGAGTACCTGGAGGAGCCCATTGAGCGCCTGAAGCTGATCACCTGCCATCTGGGCAACGGTTCTTCCATTGCCGCAGTCGATCAGGGCAAGGTCGTGGATACCTCCATGGGCATGACCCCGCTGGCCGGCCTGATGATGGGCACCCGCTGCGGCGATCTGGACCCCTCTGTGGTCAACTACCTGAAGTACACCCTGAACATCACCGGCCACGAACTGGACGAGATCCTGAACAAGAAGTCCGGCCTGCTGGGCATCTCCGGTGTTTCCAGCGACAAGCGTGACGTGGAAGAGGCTGCCGAGGCCGGCAACAAGCGCGCACAGCTGGCTTCCGATATGCTGAACTATCAGATCAAAAAGACCATCGGCAGCTACATTGCAGCCATGGGCGGCGTGGATGCCATCGTCTTTACCGGCGGCATCGGCGAGCACGATGCCATTGCCCGTGCAAAGATCTGCCACCACATGGATTGGCTGGGCATCCGCATCGACACCGAGAAGAACAAGCACCCCGTTGGCGATGTGTGCGAGATCACCGCTTGGGGCGCAAAGGTGCGCACTCTGGTCATTGCTACCGACGAGGAGCTGATGATCGCCCGCGACACCAAGGAAGTCATCGAGAAGTAAGCTTTTCCCAAAGGGCTTTGCAGGGGCTGCCGCACATTCTGTGCGGCAGCCCCTTTTGTTTGTGTGAAAAAGTGGTTCAGAAACACCCGCAGGTGTTTCTGAACCACAAATCATAAATTATCGGCCGCTGCGCATAACCTGTGCGGCGCGCCGCTTTTCCATCTTAAGGCGGTGATTTTACCCAAATATATGCTGTCGGTTTGTGCCATGTGTACAAATAAAAGGGCGAACGGTTGTTTTTTGGTTGACAAATCTCAAAAAGAACGGTACAATAGGAAAGTCCTCAATCCGAGGGCGTTTATCTATTCAAGCCCCTGGTAAGCTTACTGATCAGCGCGATGGTCCCAAAACCAAAGGTATGGTTACAATCCTTCCGTGGGCAAGAACTAACTAAAGAGGAGATACTACTATGTTTGAAGACAAGACTCTGGTCTGCAAGGACTGCGGTAAGGAATTTGTTTGGACTGCCGGCGAGCAGGAGTTCTACGCTTCTCGCGGCTTCGAGAACCAGCCCCAGCGCTGCAAGCCCTGCCGTGACGCCCGCAAGAACGGCGGCGCACGCAGCAACAGCGGTGAGCGTCAGATGTTCGACGCTGTCTGCGCAGCTTGCGGCAAGACCTGCAAGGTTCCCTTCCAGCCCCGTGAGGACCGTCCGGTCTACTGCTCCGACTGCTTCGCTCGCATGAAGCAGAACTAAGCGCTGATTTTCATTTAAATCGGTAACAAAGCCCCCCGCTGCCAAGCTGGCAGCGGGGGGCTTTTTGCGTTTCTCTTTAAGGTGTATCTGAAAACAAAGAAAATGACGAATATTTCGCAAGCGCAAGCGGGATTTAAGGCAAATAGCCGCAGGAATCCTTTGTGGATTTCAAGGCTGTTTAACGCAAAATCCAGCTTGTGCTTGTAGAAATAGACTAAATTTTCGACTTTTCAGATACACCCTAGGTATTCTTGCGCTGATTTGCGCCCGAGAGCAGCAGCACTGTGCGGTACAGCCGCAGCTTGAGCAGCAGCAGCTTTACCCGGTCGTTCCGGCTCTGCATGGCGTGCAGCGGGGTGGTGCGCACCGCTGTGCGCACCCGGGGTTTTTGCAGCGCACTGCGCAGCCAGGCAGTCTGCTCGGCGAGGGAAAGCGGACTGCAACCAAGGTTCTTGACCCCCATCATCAGGTCGCGGACGGTGCAGTAGTTGGCCTTTGCGCGGTGCATGGGGCTGTCCAGCAAACCCCACGCGGCAACGGTGTCCCACACGGCATCGCTGAGGTAGAAGTTATCCTCCAGCCGCTCCGGGTGGTAGCTGTTGGACAGACTGCCCCGCCGGGCGATGACATAATGGTACAACGGCTTTTCCAGCACCACCAGACAGCCGGGGTTCTGGCGATAGAATGCTACGAAGAACATTCCATCCTCGCCCAGCTGATGATTGGGAAAGCGCAGATGATACTGTTCCAGAAACGCTCTGCGGAACATTTTTTTCGCAGCCAGATACGAGGACGCCATCTTGTCGAAATGCTCCTTGAAGGGCTCGCCCCGGTACACGCCGGAAAAGGTACAGTGGTCGGTCTCAGAGTGCAGCAGTTTTCCGTTTTCATCGCAGATGTCGTAAAACATCCCGTACTCTACACAGTCTGCATCCGCATCCCGGGCGGCATGGTACAGCACCTCTGCGGCATCCGGTTCCACCCAGTCGTCCGGATCCAGAAAGAAAATATACTCTCCCCGGGCGGCATCCAGACCCGCATTGCGGGCAGCAGCTACGCCGCCGTTGGGCTGGTCGATAAAGTGAAAGCGTGCGTCCTCGGCAGCAGCCTGTGCGCACAGCGCGGCACTGCCGTCCTTGGAGCCATCGTTGATGAGAATAGCCTCGAAGTCGGTCAGGGTCTGCGCCCGCAGTGAGCGCAGCGCCCGGGGCAGCAGACGTTCCATATTATAAATGGGCAGGATAAACGAAATACAGGGCATGATTCAAACTCCTTGAAATAATTATCCCGGCAGGCCGAGCCGACGCAGCAGCGGACGCAGATGCAGCCGACCGGCAAGACGGCAGAACAGATACGGCATTACCAGACCGGCCGCAAAGCAGGCAAGGACTGTCCCGCCCGCAGAGACGTCCAGTTTTTCATACAGCACAAGCCCCGGCACTGCGCAGCAAAAGGGCTGGTGATACAGATAGAACAGCATAGAATTCTTTCCCAGCGGAACCAGCCGCCGCAGGGGCCTTTGCAGCAGCACGCACGCCGCCCAGATGCCCACACAGAACCCGCTGACCACAAAATAGTCCGCCAAGGTGTGCACAGCCTCGGCAAACAGACCGTCCGGCCAGACCATAGTGGGGGACAGCAGTCCCCGCACCACCCACAGGCCGCACAAGGCACCGCAAAGCACCAGCGGCTTTGCGTGCTGCTCCGCCTTTTCACGCGGGAGCACGCAGCCCAGAAAGAAAAACGCCCCCTGCTGAAAATAACTTTTCACCGCCCAGAACCATTCGGTGAAAAGCAGCTGATAGCACACGGGCAGCGCCACCACCAGCACCAGCTTTGCCGTCCGGGCTGCCGCAGGGGACAGGGCTTTGTCCAGCAGCCATGCCGTGAGGGAAAACCAGAACAGGGTGGGCAGATACCACAGATGAAAGCCGTAGGGGTTCTCGTTGCGCAGCACCAGCCAGAGATATTCTGCGGGCTGCCGCAGCTGGTACGCGCTGCTGGCTAACAGTGCCCGCACCGGCGGCACCAAGTTCGCCAGACAAAACAAAGCGTACAAAAAACCGGAATATATACCCCACGGCAGCAACAGGCTGTGCGCCTTTTTGTGCATGAACTGCCGGGCGGAAAGGCTGCGGTTCTTCTGCGCGGTCAGGGTGCAGCCCATACCGGAAAGCAGAAACAGCAGCGGAACGTGGAACCGGTAAACAAAAGTATAAGAGAATGCGCACCATGGATGTGCGGCGCGCATGGACATCCGAAAGGTGTGGCCATAGATCACCAGCAGCAGGCCGATGGCCTTGGCAATGTCGATGTGATCCAGACGCTTGGCAGTTTGTTGCATTTCTATCAGCCCTCCTGCATCAGAATACGGATGCGGTCCCGCATCTCCTGTCGGCTGTCCGGCATCCACACCTTGGGCTCCGGGGGCTTTTTGCGCTCCATTACATAGGCAAGGGTCACCAGACGCAGCGCCATCGTGCTCCAGAAATAAAAGGCGGTATTATCGGTCAGGTAGGTCACCGTCATATAGCCCAGTTCGCACAGATACAGCAGTGTGGTCTGCTGGTCTGCATAGTGCTGCCAGAACAGCGGGGTCAGAACATACTGGATGCCGGACCAGAGCAGAAAGCCGGGAAAGCCCATTTCCACAAAGACCTTCAGGATGTCGTTGTGGAAGGGAAAGGGCTGGTTGATAAGTCCCGCATCGTACCACTGGCTAATGATGGTATCCACATATTCAAAGCCATGGCCAAAATAGGTAATGGAAAATTCATAGTAGGGGTTTGCCATGCTCCACAGGTAGTCCCGTCCCATCATATCCACGCCAACGCTGTTCAGCAGCCTCGAGATGATGCCGTTGCGCACACAGTAGAGAAATGCTAGAAAAAACAGGATGCAGCACCCGCCCACCGCCGGGTAGAGCCAGTCGGGCACCTTGCGCTTGCGGAGAAGCAACCCGATCAGGACGAACAGGAGCACTGCCGGAATGGCACTGCGCTTCATGCCGATCAAAAAGAACCAGCAGCAGAGCAGCAGATACCGCCAGCGCTTTCGCTTTTCCTGCCGGGTGGTACGAGGCGCAAAGACGGCATAATACAAAACCATCTGCCCGAACACAAAGGTCAGGTCGTGGATCTCCAGCTGCAGTGCGTAACCGTCTGCCTCGCCGAATGTGACCAGACAGGTGACGAGAGACTGGATGCTGGCGGCAAGGCCGTAGCCGGGAATACTCAGCAGCATAATGGCCGTGTTGGTAATACAGATACTGATGGTGAACAGCTCAATGGCCTTTTCCCGGAACAGATAGACCAGCGCTATGGCAGTAAGGATGGCAATGCTCTGGAACAAAAGCTTAGAGCAGCTGCGGATCATGGAGGACACCGCAGCAAAGCTTTCGATCCAGATGACCATCGACCAGAAAAACAGCGCCACCATCAGGGACATATACAGCAAGGTGGGCTTCCATATCTCCCGGAGGCGCGTTTCATCCGGGTAAAACAGGGCGTACAGCACTGCCAGCCCGATCACCCCCAGCGCAACGGCCTTGGGCAGACCGCCCACCGCGCTGTTGATCGGCTTCCACTCGCCCAGCCCGGCACCGGCCAGAAAGACCACACAGCCGATGGTCAGCAGTTTTTGCCACAGCGGGCTGTCCTTATAAAACAAAGAGGCCGGAGTTTTCCGGCTGTAATCCTTTTTGGTCAAGATCTGATCCAATGTGCGCATGAAAAAGGGTTCTCCTTTTGTAGTGGGTGTTCCCGCAGGTGGCTTACGCCTTGCCGCTCAGCTGCAAATACTGCTGCTGCAAGCGGGCGGCGGCGATGTTGATATCATAGCCCGCCTGCCGGATCCGCTCTGCACCGGCAGAGCGGTCGCAGGGCTGTTGGAGCATCCGCTGCAAGCCTGTCGCCCAGTCTGCATTGCTGGCAGAAAGCGGGATCTGGATGGCATGGGGCGAAAGCAGCACCTCTTCCGGCACTGCGTCCGAAAATACGCATCCAAGCCCGGAGGCCTGCGCCTCAATGCCCACCACCGGCAGACCCTCGAAGCGGGAGGGCATGACGAAGAGATCCATCAACTGGTACCAGTCTGCCACATTGCTTTGCAGCCCGGCAAACAGGATATGGTCTGTGATGCCCAGTTCCTGCGCCTGTGCGCGGACAGCCGGTTCCAGCCTGCCGGTGCCGATGAGCACCAGCATCGCCCGGGGTTCCAGCTGCAAAAAGGCGGCAAAGATCTCCAAAAGACGCTCGTGGTTCTTGCGGATGTCAAAGCGCCCCACATGACCCAGCACCACCCGGTCCTCCAGCCCGTAGCGCGCCCGCATTTCGGCGCGGACGGCGGGGGAGAAGCGGAAGGCCTCCGGCTCGATGGCGTTGGGGATGATCTGTCCCCGGCGCTCCCAGTCTGCCTTGCCAAAGTAGTAGATGCCCGCGTCCCGGCCGCAGGACCACAGGTGGGTAGCCGCGCCGGGCAGCAGCTGTTTGCAGAGCATCTTCAGCGGCCACTTGTAGTCCCGGACGATCCAGATGTTATGGGCGTGGGCAATGCGCACGGGCAGCCCCGCCTTCTCCGCGCCCTTCAGGGCGTACAGTCCCATGGCCTCGTTGTGGGCGTGCAGAATGCGGATGCGGGGGTCTGCGGCCACGGTCTGCTGCACAAAGCGTAGATACGCCGGGTAGTGCAGCGGGTCAAGCCCCGGGCTTTGGTAGATGTGCCCGCCCAGACGGCGGATCTCGTCATCGTAATCGCCGGGCTTTTTCTTGTTGACGATAAAATCAAACTGGACCTTGCTGCGGTCGATATGCCGGTAGTAGTTCATCAGCATAGTTTCGATCCCGCCGCGGTCCATATTGCTGACCGAATGCAGCACTCGTATCATAAATTTCTCCCTCTATCTGTGGTTGCAGCCCTTATGTCAGGTTTTCTGCGGCAGCGAGATACTGTCCGTAGCTTTTTTCCGTCAGTGCCTGATGCAGCGCCAGCAGACGGCTGTCCTGTACGCAGATATCCTGTGGGGCGTAGTACTCTGCATACATCTGCTGCATCACCAGAAATGCCGCCTGCTGGACGGTTTCGTCCAAGTAAGAGAGCCGGTACCACGCCAGCGCAATATGCTGTAACAAAAGCTGCTGCACCTGCGCAGAGTGCACCTCTTTTTTCTGTGCCAGCTCCGCCATCAGATACCGCATGATCCATACGGTATCCATTGCCTTTGCCTTTTTGCGGGAGCGCAGAGTAATACCCAGCGGGTTCCGGGTATAGTTATAGATATACGCCGGGATCAGGTAATGGACAGGCCGGAAAGGGTCGATGCAGAAAGCAAAGATCGTATCCTCGAACCAGTAGCCCTCCGGAAATTTCAGATGGGCAAAAATGCTGCTGCGGATCACCTTGCCCCATGCCATGCCGTAGGGGGTCTGTCCGGTTTCGTCAACAGAGCCCTCCCGGTAGCCCGTCCGGCCAAAGACAAGACCGTGCCCGGTAATGTTGACAAAGCCGCCCTGCACAATGTCGGCATTCGTTTCCATCGCTTTGGACAGCAGTGCCTCAACGGCACCTTTGCGCAGCGTGTCGTCCGAATCCACGAACAGGATGTACTTTCCCCGGATATGCTCCAGTGCGCGGTTCCGCGCCCCGGAAAGCCCGCAGTTAGACTGTGTAAGAATCTCTACCCGGGGGTCGGCGCGGTATCGCTCCAGCAGCTCCGGTGTTTTGTCGGTCGAGCCATCGTTGACCAGTGACACAAAAAAAGTATAGGCGGTCTTTTGCGAAAGAATGGAGTCCGCACAGCGGACAATGGTGCGCGCAACATTATAGCATGGCACAATAATGTGCAGGTCGTACTGCGGTGTTATCTGGTTGTCAGCCTGTATGGTTCCTGTGGGGATCGGTGCAAGGGCTTTCAGGTAGTCCTCTGCGGCAGCTGCATCGGCAAACGCCAGCGCAGACGGGGCTGCGCCGGTGCGTCGTTTCCCGCGAGTCAGCTTTTTCAGCAACTGTTTCATCTACGTTCTCCTGTTTTTTCAGGTTTCAGAAATTCCAAGGGCAGAGCCGCCCTCCTCTGCAATCAGGGACATCTTTTTCTGCGCTCTGCGCACAAGGTCGCGCACATGGTAGAGCTCCTCCTCCGAGGAGGTGGCCCATGCGGCGGTGAACAGGATGGGGTACTCCGGGTTCAGCTTGTTGTACTCATCCACCTGACTTTGCAGGATGCGGATCATGACCTCTGCCTTCCGGCTGCTGCACTCATCAAAGAAGGCAAGGAACTTGCCCGCGCCGTTGTAGCCCACCGTGCCATCGGTGTCGCCCATCAGCTGCAAAAGACCGGAAAAATCCTTCAGGATGCTGTCGCCCACATGGTAGCCGAAGCGGCGGCTCATCTCGGTCAGGTTGTCCAGCTGAAAGGCAAAGCAGGTAAAGTCCTCCGGCAGAATGCGGTCGGCAATGCTGGTGATATACACATTGAGCTTTTCGCGGTTGGGCATCCCGGTCTTTTTGTCCACATACAGCAGATAATCCACCACATCCGAGATACGTCCCAGCAAAATGGCACCGCAGCAGCCGATAACAAAGAACAGCACCAGTGCCAGCATCAGGTACAGCTTGACATTGATGGCGGCAGCCACCTGCACCGAGCTGATCATCTTCAGATAATCCGCGCTGATGTACAGGTTCAGCTCCTTACTGCTGGTATTGATGATCTCGTAGTAGTTCTTCAGTTCTGTCTCGTAATCATTGATCAGGTTTTCCATCGCAGCGTGCTGCTCGTTTGTGCCGCCAAAATCCACGTTGCGGAAGTTTTGCAGGATCTCCTCCTGAAACTGCCGGTCGATCTGGCTGGCAGCCACCTGCTGTTCCAGCGACACCAGCTTCAGCACCAGACCGTCGTAGGTGGTCTGTGCCCTATCGCCCGAGCCCTCCAGCTCGATGTTGTTCAGGATGTATTCTGCGGACACCACCTCGCCCCGGTCGGTAAAGTAGTTTTTCAGCAGGTCGGCGTTCTTGTACACATACTGGTCGGTCAGGCTCCACAGACTGTCCCGCTGCTCGGTGGTGATCTGCTCGTCCTGTTTTGCGGTCTCGATGCAGTTGGCCAGATATTCCTGCAGCACCGTGCCGTCCCGCACCTGCGGGCCGTTGAGCACATAGGCGTACAGTGCCGGAATGGTGTATTTTTTGAAATCGGAATAGATATCGCACAGGTCTGCATAGGTGTAGCCGGTGCGGGAGGAGCGGAAGTCCGGGTAATGTTCCCGCTTGCTCAGCAGGTAGTCCTGCATCTCAGTGGTATCGTTTTCCAGAATGCGGACACACTCGTAGTAGTCGTAGCCGTTGTCCAGCAGGCCGGACGAGGGGTTGAGCGAGAGCTTCTGCTCCACATATTTTTCGGTATAATAGGTGCAGTAGCTCTGGATGATGGCATCCAGCATATTGCGGGCATAGCCGGCACCCAGCGATCCGTCCACCACAAGGCTCACCCGATAGGTATCGGGGAAATAGGTCACCTCTTCGCCCTTTTTCAGCAGTGCCTCGTTGATGGTCTCCTGATCCTCCGAAATGACCGGGGTCACCGAGATGTTGGAGCGGATGGTGCTCAGCCGCCCGGAAGCGCCCAGCGCATCCATGGCCTGCGAGATGACTGTGGAGGAGTAGATCTCGTTGACGTCCAGATCGCTGCCGTCCGGGGTGTAGCCGTCTGAGATGCCATCGTTGGTATAGCGGATGATGACAGAAGCGGTGTACATCTGCCGCCCGTCTGCATACAGGTAGATGGCGGCAGCGCCTGCCAGCGACACCAGAAAGATCAGCAGGCTGAAACGCTTCAGATAGCGCAGGATCTCAAACTTTTTCATTTGCGTTTTCCTGCCTTTCTGCGTTTGCGTTCGTGGAGCAGCCATGCGCCGCCCAGCATGACGGCAACGGACTCCATCAGGGTCTTTTTCAGGCTCAGCCGCTGGATAAAGGAGGCTGAACCGTAGGCAAAGGTGATATAGTTCTGGGATTTATACTTGACGTAGGCCTTATCCAGCACGAACAGCTGCTCCGAGATCTCGTTGATGGCGGTCTCCAGCTTGTTCACCATGGCCTGTGCTTCGGCCAGACGCGGCTGGCCGGCGTCCAGCTCCCGGATCTTCTGGATCACATAATTCGTGCTCACGATCTCAGATTGGTAGTCGGTGGCATCGGACAGAGAAGTATCTGCCGCCCGCGCCAGCGCGTCCATGGCGGTCTTGGTGCGGGACATATAGTATTCGCTGGCCTCATCCACGGTGGGGATCATCATGATGGAGGTCATAGACTTTTCGTAGATGGAAATGCCCTTTTTGTCCGCGTCATAATAGGCCTGCTGCTTGCGCATGGCAATATCGTCGATCTTGTTCTTATATTCCAGAATATTGGTCAGCATGGACGGGTCGCGGGCAACGCCGCCCTCAATGATAAAGGCCATGGCATTAGGCAGATCGTAATCCACCAGATTATTGATCTTTTTACCCAGCGTGGTAAAGTTGTTGGTGGCAGAGTCGGGGTTAGCCTCGTCCGTAAAGCTTTTGTTCTCCTGCAGGCGGGCGTTCAGGTAGCGGTTCAGCGCAGCAGCGCGCACCTCCAGCTCGTTCAGCCGCAGGTAAGGCTCGCACGCAGTGGTCACTTCCAGCTTTTCCTTGAGGATGCTCTGGTTGTCGCAGTAGTTGCTCAAAAAGATCTCCCGGTAGGATTCGCACACGCTCTGCAAAAGATCCGTGGCCTTGCGGCTGCCAAGCTCCAGCTTGCGGGTGTTGATGGAAAGATAGTAGTTGGTACTGATATACTCGCTGCCGTTGGCGCTGCCGGTGCTGTCCGGGCTCAGATAAAGGCACGCAGCCAGCTGGGACGGGGTAAGGCTGTCCTGTAAGCCCACCCGCCGGATGGCGCGCTTCATCACCTCGTCCGAAACGATCTCGTAGGCGTTGAAGCGGGTCTTGTTGGGGTTCATGCCCAGCGCGGCTTCGGAGTAATTGAAGGAGATGCTGGCGGTGGCGCTGTCGGCACTTTTAAAATAGTGGATCAGCCCGAACAGACAGCACAAGGTCAGCAGGCAGAGAAACAGGCGGTATTTATTTGTCCAGATATGGCGCAGCGCCTGTTTGATCTTTTCTTTGATGTCATCCATGGCATTCTACCCTTTTGCAGCGGCCTGCACGCGCAGCGCAGACTGCTTAGTCGATGTCAATGACCGAAAGCTCCGGCACGTTGTTGATGCGGGGAACCCGGCTGGAATCGCCCAGTCCCCGGCTTACGATGAGGGTGGCGTTGTTGGCAAGCCCATAGCTGCCACCGGCATAGTCGGGCAGAAAGCCCTCCTCGGCGCTATAAAGCGGGCCGACCTTCGGCAGACGCACGATGCCGCCGTGGGTGTGCCCGGCAAGACCCAGCTCAAAGGAATAATTTTCCAGATGCTCGGTAAAGTAAGTGGGCACATGCGCCAGACAGATGCGCAGGTCGTAGTCCGTCTGCTGCTCTGCGGCGTCCATAAAGGTGCTGGCACCGTAGTTGTAAAAGTCCGCCGGGCTGCCCTCCACGCCCAGAATGCTGATCACATTATCGCGGACGGTATAGCGCGCTTCCTCATTGCGCAGAATGGTCACCCCGGCGGCGGTGAACTTTTCCACCAGTGCCTGATCGCCGTCCAGAAAATACAGCTCGTCCTCGTGGTTGCCCAGCACTCCGCACACCGGCGCGATCTGGCTCAGCTGGCTGCACAGGGAGAGCATATTATCATAGCTGGAACCTTCGCCGTAGGTCACAAGGTCGCCGCCCAGCAAAATCAGATCCGGGGCAAGGCTGCGGATATCCTGCACCAGCTCGCAGTTGTCCTGTCCGTATTCCCGCAGGTGTACATCGGTAAGAAAAACGACCCGGCAGCTCTGGGTCAGCTTGCGGGAGTGAATCTGATAAAACTCTGCGGTGTAGTGGGTGCGGTTATAGCAGATATTCTGCCACAGCGCCCCGCCCAGCAGGGCGAGCAGAACAATAAAAAACAGCAGCGTCAGCAGCACCTGTTTCCAGAGGGGCGTTGCACTCCGCGCGCAGCTGCCGCTGTGTGAGTGTCTGCCGCTTTGCGCTGCGCCTTTTCCGTGCTTTGCTTTGATAAAGGCCACATCCTTTCTGCCGGGAAACGTTGCAGGGAGAAGGACACAGCGCCAGACCGCAGCCCATCTCTCCCAAAACGAATACAAGAATTGATATATAAGGAAATTATAACATATTTATAGTGAAAAGCAAAGAGCGCATCTCTGTCGTGAGCGGATTTCACATTTTGGAAAAACTCCCCGTGAAAAAGGGGCACCGGAGCGTCCGCAGACGCTCCGGTGCCCCGAAATTATAAAATCATTTCAAATCGTTCTGTCTGCGGTGCAGCACGGCTCAATCGTCGTCGCTGTCCAGCTTGAGCACGGCGGTAAAGGCTTCACTGGGCAGAGAAACGCTGCCCAGCTGACGCATCTTCTTTTTGCCTTCCTTCTGCTTTTCCAGCAGTTTCTTTTTACGGGAGATGTCGCCGCCGTAGCACTTGGCCAGCACGTCTTTGCGCATGGCTTTGACCGTCTCGCGGGCAATGATCTTGCCGCCGATGGCTGCCTGCACCGGGATCTCAAACAGGTTGCGCGGGATGTTGTCCCGCAGCTTTTCGCAGATGCGGCGTCCCTTGGCGTAGGCGTTGTCCCGGAACACGATCATGGACAGTGCGTCCACGGGGTCGCCGTTGAGCAGGAAATCCAGCTTGACCAGATCGCTCTCGCGGTACTCCTTGAACTCGTAGTCGTAGCTGGCGTAGCCACGGCTGCGGCTCTTGATGGCGTCAAAGAAGTCGTACACGATCTCGCCCAGCGGCAAAGCATAGTGCAGGTCCACCCGCACATCGTCCAGATACTTCATATCGATCAGCACGCCGCGCTTGCTCTGGCACAGATCCATCAAACCGCCCACATAGTCGTTGGGGGTGTACAGGTGCACATCCACAAAGGGCTCTTCCTGCTTGACGATGTTGCTGGGGTCCGGGTAGCTGGAGGGGTTGTCGATCATCTCCACCGTGCCGTCAGTCAAAGTCAGGCGGTAGCGCACGCTGGGGGTGGTAGTGATGATGTCCAGATCGAACTCCCGCTCCAAACGCTCGGTGATGATCTCCATGTGCAGCAGACCCAAGAAGCCGCAGCGGAAGCCGAAGCCCAGCGCGGCGCTGGTCTCCAGCTCAAAGGTCAGGGAGGCGTCGTTCAGCTGCAATTTTTCCAGCGCGTCCTTCAGGTCGGGGTACTTGGCACCATCGGCAGGGTAGATGCCGCAGAACACCATGGGCTTGACCTGACGGTAGCCGGGCAGCGCCTCTGCGGTGGGGCGCTCTGCCAGCGTGACGGTATCACCCACGCGGGTATCCTGCACCGTCTTGATGCTGGCGGTCAGGTAGCCTACCTCACCGGCCTGCAGCTGGGCGCAGGGGGTCAGGGCGGTGGCACCCATGTGACCCACCTCCACCAGCGTGAACTCTGCGCCGGTGGCCATCATGCGGATGGTGTCGCCGGGCTTCACCGTGCCCTCGAACACGCGGATGTAGACGATGACGCCCTTGTAGCTGTCGTAGATGCTGTCGAAGATCAGCGCCTTGAGGGGTGCGTCCGGGTCGCCGGTGGGGGCGGGGATATCGCTGACCACGCGCTCCAGCACCTGATCGATGTTCAGGCCGGTCTTGGCGGAGACGCGGGGCGCGTCCATGCAGGGCAGGCCGATCACGTCCTCCACCTCCTGCGCCACCTCGTCCGGGTGGGCGCTGGGCAGGTCGATCTTGTTCAGGATGGGCACCAGCTCCAGATCATGTTCCAGTGCCATATAGGTGTTGGCCAGCGTCTGCGCCTCCACGCCCTGCGTGGCGTCCACCACCAGAATCGCGCCCTCGCAGGCGGCCAGACTGCGGCTGACCTCGTAGGCGAAGTCCACATGACCCGGGGTATCGATCAGGTTGAACTCGTAGGTCTTGCCGTCCTTTGCGGTATAGTTCATGGTCACGGCACGCGCCTTGATGGTAATGCCGCGCTCGCGCTCGATATCCATGTTGTCCAGGATCTGGTCCTCCATGGTGCGCTCGTCCACGCTCTTGGTCAGTTCCAGAATGCGGTCGGACAGGGTGGATTTGCCGTGGTCGATATGTGCAATGATGCAGAAGTTGCGGATGTTGTCTCTTGCCATGTAGTTCCTCCGGGCAGCTTTATGCTTCTAAGATCCAGTCCTCCACGGCCACGATCTGTCCGTGGTCGCGGTAGACGCGGGGCACGCGGCGGGAAACGCCGCACAGCACTTCGTAGGGGATGGTATCGGTCTTGCGGGCGATGGTCTCTGCGGTGTCGCTCACGGTGCCGCCCCACAGGATGGCTTCATCGTCCTCGCGCACCTCCGGTACGTCGGTCACGTCCACCATCATCTGATCCATGCACACCCGCCCCAGCACCGGGCAGGCCTTGCCGTGGATCTCCACCACGCCCTTGCCGCAGCTGAGCAGCCGGGGGTAGCCGTCGGCATAGCCGGTGCAAAGGGTGGCTACCCGGGTGGGCTTTTCGGCGGTAAAGCGGCGGCCGTAGCTGGCGCACTGGCCGGGCTGCATCTCCTTGATCATGCTCACCACGGTCTTGAGGGTCATTACCGGCTTAAAGCGGCCAAAGCGCACCTCATCGCTGGGGTCGTAGCCGTACAGGATGATGCCGGGGCGTGCCATGCAGCGCTCCCGGGGCAGTCCCTCCGGCCAGTCCGGGTGCAGCATGACCCCGGCAGAGTTATCGCAGTGCACAAGGGCAGGCTCCCGCCCGGCGGCCTTCAGCGCGTGGAAGGCTTTCACGAACAGCGTGTGCTGTTCGGCGGTGTAGGCCACATTCTCCGGGGCGGTGTCGTCAGCCACGGAAAAATGCTGGAACAGGCCGGTCATCTCCAGCCCGGGCAGCGCACAGGCTTCCAGCATTTCCCGGATAGCGGCGTCAAAATCGGTGCGCAGGGCAAAGCCGATGCGCCCCATGCCGGTGTCGGCTTTGAGGTGGATGTGCACCCTGCCCCCTGCCGCCACGGCGGCTTCGCTCAGGGCGCGTGCCTGCCCAAGGGAGTAGCAGGCCACGGTGATGTCGTTTTGGATCAGGGCGGCGGCATAGGCGGGCTGCACATGACCCAGAATAAGGATGGGCAAAGTCTGCCCCGCCTTGCGCAGCTGCACGGCTTCGGTCAGGCAGCTGACCGCCAGCCATGCGGCGCCCTCCTCGGCGAATACCCGGGCGCACTGTACCGCGCCGTGGCCGTAGCTGTCCGCCTTGACCACTGCGCACAGGGGCAGCGCCCCTGCCCGGGCTTTTACCTCCCGGAAATTATACCGAAGGGCCTCGAGGTCGATCTCGGCCCAGACGTGTTTTTCAAACGGTTGTGTCTGCATGATCTGTTTCCTTTTTTGGTACGATAAAGCTGCCCCGGCCCGTGTGGACGGGACGCCAGCCGTCAATGCCGCTCTCCTGCAAAGCATGGAGGGTCTTTTGCCGGAAGGCGTGGTCGGTGCGGCAGCGCTCCTGCACAAATTCCTTGGTCTGTTCCCGTACGGTAACACCGTCGGCGGGGCAGCGGCTCTTCACGATGGGCAAGCCCGCCTCCCGCACAGCGCACTGCACCTCGTACTCCGTTGCCAGCAGCATGGGGCGGATGAGGGTGAGATCCCGCTGGGAAAGGTAGGTCACCGGCGAGAAGCAGCCGATGCGTCCCTCCCGCCAGAGATTCATATAAAAGGTCTCCACGGCATCATCCAGATGATGCCCCAGCGCCACCTTGTTGCAGCCCAGCTCCTGCGCGGCGGTGTGCAGCGCGCCCCGCCGCAGCTTGGCGCACAGGGCGCAGGGGTTCTTCTCTTTACGGTACTCGAACACCACAGGGCCGATCTCGGTGCGGCGCACCTCGTAGGGGATGCCGTGCTCCCGGAACAACTCTGCCAGCGCGGAGTAGTCCATGGGCTGATGGTCGAACTGCGGGTCCAGCGTGACCGCCACCACCTCGTAATCAAAGCCGATGTACTTGCGCAGCATGGAAAGACCGATGGTCAGCGCCACGCTGTCCTTGCCGCCGGAAACGCCCACCATCACCCGGTCACCGGGGGCGATCATTTCATAGTCCTGTACGGCCTTGCGCATCAGGCCGCAAAGCCGCTGCATTGCACGAAGATCACTCATGACAGGCTCACGCTTTCTACCAGATTGACCACATCGCTGATGGAGGCCAGCTTTGTCAGCGCCGAGACATAGACCACATCGCCGCTGTCGTAGGTGATGGTAGCCAGTACGGCGTAGTAGGTGCGGATATCGCAGCGCACCGCTTCCACCGCTGCGCTCTCCACAGTCAGGTTGACCTTGCGGGGCTTGATGACGCCGTAAGCCTGCTTGAGGTCGGCTTCCGAATCCTCAATAAAGTTATCATAGCTGTCGGCGGTGCCGCGCTGCAGCAAAACAGCCTGATAATCCTCGCTGTCTGCTGTGTCAGCGGTAGCAAGTTCCAGCACGGTGCCGAGGGTCGCGTCCTCGGTCATGCGGCACACACTCCACACGCTGCTGTCGTAGTAGACAGAGACGCCGTTCGTGCCGGTATAGCGGGTGTCGGGTGTCGCGGGGGTCTGCCGGTTCACCAGCAGGGTGAGCACCATGTAGGCGGCGATGCCCAGACAGATGAAAATGGCCATCGCCGTCAGCAGCTTGGAGCTGCGGCGCTGCGCCGAAGAAGTGCGGTCGATCTCATTTGGCATGGATGTATTCTCCTTGTGTTGGCAAAGGCAGCGGTGCGCCGCCCATATCCTTTATAGTATACCACAACCGCAGCGGGATTTGTAGCGGGCAAATGGCAAAAATATGCCGGTGCGGGCAAAAAACTTTTGCAAAAATCGAAATTAAGAAATCAAGAGGATTTGAAAGAAAACAAGCGATTTTGAGAGTTTCAAAAATTTCCGCCGAAAAAATCAAAAAATCATGTTGACAGGCGCGTTTTTGTGTTGTATACTGACACTCGCGCCCCAAAAGGGTGCCTGAAACGTACAAAAAGCTTATCAGGAGGAAATAGATATGAGCACTACTCTCGTAAAGCCCGCTGAAGTCGAGCGTAAGTGGTACCTGCTCGACGCTGCCGGCAAGAGCCTGGGCCACGTCGCTGCTGAGGCCGCTGTTCTGCTGCGCGGCAAGCAGAAGGTCGATTACACCCCCAACGTGGACTGCGGCGATTTCGTTGTTGTCATCAACTGCGACAAGGCTGTTCTGACCGGCAAGAAGGCCGAGCAGAAGTTCCACATCACCCACAGCAAGTACATCGGCGGCCTGAAGAAGGTCCAGTACAGCAAGCTGATGGCTGAGAACAGCGATCTGGCTATGACCTACGCTGTCAAGGGCATGATCCCTTCCAACACCATCGGTGCTAAGGCTCTGACCCGCCTGCACTGCTACCAGGGTGCCGAGCACGCTCACGCTGCTCAGAAGCCCGAGAAGATCGAGTTCTAAGAAGGAGGCAATCGAATATGTACGAAACCAAACCTTATTTCTACGGCACTGGTCGTCGTAAGGATTCCGTTGCCCGCGTTCGCGTTTACACCGGCACCGGTAAGATCACCATCAACGATCGTGATATCGACAACTACTTCGGTCTGGAGACCCTGAAGCTGATCGT
Source organism: uncultured Faecalibacterium sp. (assembly GCA_934524985.1). Taxonomy (GTDB): domain Bacteria; phylum Bacillota; class Clostridia; order Oscillospirales; family Ruminococcaceae; genus Faecalibacterium. The sequence continues at coordinate 33,857 of CAKSYT010000004.1, forward strand.
CCGTTCTCCGCTGGTCCTGCTGGGCCTGGAGGGCAAGTATGACGTCGTCGTCCGCGTTTCCGGCGGCGGTGTTTCCGGTCAGGCTGGCGCTATCCGTCACGGCCTGAGCCGCGCCCTGCTGCAGCAGAGCGACGAGAACCGTCCTGTGCTGAAGAAGGCTGGCTTCCTGACCCGCGATCCTCGTATGAAGGAGCGTAAGAAGTACGGTCTGAAGGCTGCACGTCGTGCTCCCCAGTTCTCCAAGCGCTGATTATATTTCAGATGCACTTTTACGGCTCTGCTTCGGCAGAGCCGTTTTTTTGTTGCCCCTTTCCCGGAGAACTGGGGAGCACGACTGCGCATCTCCGGCGGTTGCCCCGCAAGGGGCGAGCCGGAGGCGCTTAAAATCTTTGCTCAAGCATCGCGTGCAGGGCTGCGCCCTGCCAGCGATGCTCCCCAGTTTTCCAAGCGCTGATTATATTTCAGATGCACTTTTACGGCTCTGCTTCGGCAGAGCCGTTTTTGTTTTAAGAGGGAATCCGCCGCAAAAAGGTGCGTTCCCCCTTTTTTTGCGCGGCAGACTGTGCTATACTATAATAGCATTGGTGCGTGCCGCAAGGGCAGCAAACCGGTGCGTTTTACCCAAGGTAGCGTATCCCGGGCAAGGTGCACGGAAAAGGCTGTCTTTTGAAAAAAGGATAAAGAGGTCATTTATTATGCTTACTGCAATTACGGGTATCAACTGGGGCGATGAGGGCAAGGGCCGCATGGTCGACCTGATCAGCCAGGAGTACGACATCGTTGCACGGTATCAGGGCGGCAACAACGCAGGCCATACCGTTAAGAACGAGCGCGGCAAGTTCGTGCTGAACCTGCTGCCCTCCGGCATCCTGCGCCCCAACGTCGTGTGCGTCATGGGCAACGGCATGGTTATCGACCCGCATCATCTGGACGGCGAGATCAATAAGCTGCGCGAGCAGGGCATTGAGATCACCCCGGCGAACCTGAAGATCTCCGACCGCGCAACCATCACCATGCCCTACCATGTGGAGCAGGATGGTCTGGAGGAAGCACGCCTGTCCAAGACTGGCGCACAGTTCGGCTCCACCAAGCGCGGCATTGCCTACGCTTACGGCGACAAGTACATGAAAAAGACCCTGCGTATGGGCGATTTGCTGCATCTGGATGACGCCGTGAAGAAGCGTCTGGTCACCATGGTGGATTCCAAGAATCTGGTCATGGAGGGCAGCTACAACGCTTCCCCCATCAGCGTGGACGAGATGTGGAACTGGCTCGAAAAGTATGCCGCCATCTTCAAGGACTATATCTGCGATGTGGGTCAGTATCTGGCCGATGCCGATGCAGCCGGCAAGAAGGTGCTGTTTGAGGCACAGCTGGGTGCCCTGCGCGATATCGACTTCGGCATCTATCCCTACACCACCTCTTCCAACGTCATCGGTGCTTATGCACCCATCGGTGCCGGTATCCCCGGCCACAAGCTGCACAACTCCATCGGCGTCATGAAGGCCTACTCCTCCTGCGTGGGTGACGGCCCCTTTACCGCCGAGCTGGCCATGACCGAGGAAGAGAAGCACGCCCTGCGTGAGGCCGGCCATGAGTACGGCGCAGCTACCGGACGTCCCCGCCGCGTGGGCCCCATCGATCTGGTGGCAAGCCGCTACGGTGTGTTCTGCCAGGGCTGCGACGAGGTCGCTTTGACCCTGCTGGACGTGCTGGACTACATGGAAAAAATCCCCATGGTCACCGCCTACAAGCTGACCGACGGCACCACCACCACCCGCTTCCCCATGGGTGAGGCGCTGGATACCGCACAGCCTGTGGTGGAGTACCTGCCCGGCTGGCACTGCGATATCACCGCAGCCCGCAAGTGGGAGGACCTGCCCCAGCAGACCCGCGATTATGTGGAGTATCTGGAAAAGGCTGTGGGCTGCAAGATCACCTATATCTCGGTGGGCGCAGAGCGCGAGGCTTACATCCACCGCGGCTGAGCTGCCGCCAAAAGCAGCCCCGAGTTTCAGAAAAGGAAGCGTCACAGATGTTTGATATCATTACCGACAGCGCCTGCGACCTGACGCTGGACACCGCCAAGCAGCTTGGCATCGAGGTCGTGCCCTTTTATGTATCGCTGGACGGCGAGCATTACCGCAAGGAAGGGGTGGAGATCCCTGTGCGGGACTTCTATCAGTTCATGGTAGATAATCCGGCGGCCTACCCCAAGACCAGTCTGGCCTCCATCGAGGACTTTGAAAAGGCCTTCCGCGCACACGCCGAGGCGGGTCGGGAGGTATTGTGTCTGGTGTTCACCGGCAAGATGAGCGGCTGCGTGGGCAGCGCCCGCAACGCCCGGGATCTGGTGCTGGAGGACTACCCCGATGCCCGCATTGAGGTCATCGACTCTGCCGCCGCCACCGTGACCGAGTCCACCATGGTGGAAAACGCCGTGGCCATGCGGGACGCAGGCTGCACCTTGGACGAGACTGTGACTTGGCTGGAAGCGGAAAAATCCACCAACCAGATCTTTTTCACCGTTGGCAATTTGGATTACCTCATCAAGGGCGGGCGCATCGGCAAGGTGACCGGCCGCGCCGCCAATATGCTGGGGCTCAAGCCCATGATCCTGTTCAAGGACGGCGAGATCTTCTCCGGCGGCGTAGCCCGCGGCCGCCAGAAGAGCTTTGAAAAGGCGCTGGAACAGCTGATGAACTATCTGGATGCCCACGGCGGCACCCCGGACGACTACCGCATCACGGTGGGCTACGGCTACGATGCCGATGAAGGCAAGCGTCTGTGGATGCAGACCCGCGCCGCCCTGCGCGCCAAGTACCCCAGCGCACAGTGCGAGGTAGGGCTGCTGCAGATCGGCTGCACCATCGCGGTGCACACCGGCCCCTATGCACTGGGCATGGGTGTTATGCGCCGCTGGAAAAAGCAGGGCTGATAGAAAACAGAAGAAACCATAGAAAAGATGAGATAGACCTTCCCGGAAGGGGGTCTATCTCATCTTTTGTTGTAAGCGGAAACTGCAATGGAACGGATATAGCGGGAACGGTTTTTTCTAATGCGCCTTACTTGCCGTTCTGCTGGCAAAAATGGTGAAAAATGCTTGCATCTAGGCGGTTTTGATGATAAAATCAAAATGTTATAGTGCGCTCAAAAACGGGGCGTACAGGAAGGTGAATTTGCATATTGCGGCAACAAGGTGCACCGTGTGCCGCCAAGGTGCGGTGCACGGAGAAAGAGACAGGGAAAACCAGATGGAAACAGGCGAGACAATAAAAGAAGAGCTTCTGAGGCTGGAACGCTATGCACAGAATATGCCGGGCGGCGTGCACTACTGCGCAGACGACCCGGAAAACGGCTATCCTTTCACTTATATCAGCGACCGTTTTCTGGAGATACTGGGCTGGGAGCGGGCAGAGTTTGCGGCAAGGTTCGATAACCGCTACATCGCGCTGCTGCACCCGGACGATCAAAAGATCGGGCTGCGCTACCGGAACGCGGAAAACAGTGCATCCTACGCGCAGGAGGGGGACAGCATCTTCCGGCTGCTGGGCAAAAACGGCTACCGCTGGGTCTCCAGTGCCGCCAATAGGATCGTATGGCACGGCAATGGCTACATCATAGCTACCATCACGGATATCACCCCCTATGTGGAGCTGCGGGAAAAGCTGGAGCAGCAGAGCCGCGCCCAGAAGGAAGCGCTGGAAACCGCCAACCGCAATCTGCTGCAAATGATGCGGCAGATGGAGGAGCAGAAGGCGCAGTTTGCCCAGACCGCCGCCCGGAATATGGAAAAGGAAAAGCGCTACCGGCAGCGGCTGAACCATGACGCCCTGACCGGCACCTACAACCGCCGCTATTACGAGGAAGTGGTGCGCAATAACCTTGGCCCGGCGGGCATCGCCCTGATGGATATCGATGATTTCAAGATCTGCAACGATACCTACGGCCACCACGCCGGAGACATGGCGCTGGAAACCGTTGCAAAGGCCATCCGCAGCTGTATCCGGGAGACGGATCTGCTGATCCGCTACGGCGGCGATGAGTTTTTGCTGGTGCTGCCCGGCATCCCGGCAGATTACCTCAAGACAAAGCTGGAGCAGATCCGCGATGCCGCGCAAAAGGCTGTGGTGCCGGGCTACCCCCACTTCCGGCTTTCGCTGAGCATCGGCGGTGCGATGCAGACCCTTGCCGACCCCATGGAGAACGTGGTGCGCCGGGCAGACTTTTTAATGTATCAGGCGAAAAGCCGCAAGGACGCAGTGGTGGTGGACACACAGGACAGTCGGCTGACTGCACAGCAGGATGTCTTAGGGGAAAAGCCCGTCATCCTATTGGTGGACGATTCCCTGATGAACCGCATGATGCTTGCCAGCATTCTGGGCGAGGACTACCGCATTTTAGAGGCCGGAAACGGCAAGCAGTGTCTGGAGATGTTACAGGAAAAGGCCGGGCAGATCTCGCTGGTGCTGCTGGATATCAACATGCCGGTCATGGACGGCTTTGAGGTGCTGCGCACCATGAACACCAACCATACCATCGAGGATGTGCCGGTGATCATGATCTCCAGCGATGACTCGGAAGAAGCCATCCGTAAGGCATACGAACTGGGCGCAAGTGATTACGTCAACCGCCCCTTTGACGCCAAGATCGTCTACCGCCGGGTGTCCAACACCATCAAGCTGTACGCAAAGCAGCGGCGGCTGGTGCAGATGGTGTCCGACCAGATCCGCGCCCGCGAAAAGAACACCGATGTGCTGGTGGGCGTGCTGAGCCAGATCGTGGAGTTCCGCAACGGCGAGTCCGGCTCTCATGTGCGGCACATCCGCGTCATCACCGAGACGCTGCTGCACCGGCTGATGGAACTGACCAACCGCTACGACCTGACCCCTGAGCAGCAGGATAACATCCCGCTGGCGTCGGCGCTGCACGATATCGGTAAGATCGGCATTGACGAAGCCATCCTGAATAAGCCCGGCAGGCTGACCGCAGAAGAATTTGCGGTGATCAAGACCCACAGTATGCTGGGCGCAGAGATGCTGCAAAAGACCGAGAGCTTTGCAGACCAGCCGCTTTTGCAGACCGCCTACGAGATCGCCCGCTGGCACCACGAGCGCTGGGACGGCAAAGGCTACCCGGACGGGCTGAAAGGGGACGATATCCCCATCAGTGCGCAGCTGGTCTCCATGGCAGATGTGTACGACGCGCTGACCAGCGAGCGGTGCTACAAAAAGGCTTTCTCGCACGAGACCGCCGTTCAGATGATCACAAACGGCGAGAGCGGGGCGTTCAACCCGCTGCTGATCCAGTGCCTGCTGGACGTGCAGGGGGAACTGAAACAGGAAATTTTACAATGGTAATGTGAGGATAACTACGCGTGACAGAACAGCGATTCAACTGTAAAATACCCCGCCGCACCTTTTTAAAGGTGTGCGCGGCGGCAGCGGCAGCCGGGCTGACCGCCTGCGGCAAAACGCAGGCGGCGGCATCGCTGCCCGTACTTACGGTGGGCAGCGATGCCTACCCGCCGTTCAGCTACCTGAGCAATGACAGCACGCCCACCGGCATTGATGTGGACATTGCCACCGAAGCCTTTGCCCGCATGGGGTATGCGGTGCGGATCGAGATCATTGACTGGGAGCAGAAAACCAAGCTGGTGGAAAGCGGTGCCATCGACTGCATCTGGAGCTGCTTTTCCATGGACGGACGGGAGCAGCTGTACCGCTGGGCGGGGCCGTATATGGTCAGCCGTCAGGTGGTGGCGGTCAATGCCCAAAGCCACATTGAAACGCTTGCCGACCTTGCGGGCAAGACCATGATGGTGCAAAGCACCACCAAGCCGGAGGAGATTTTCCTTGCCGGTACCGACCCCCGCATTCCGCAGCTGGGCGAAGTGCTGAGCACCGAGAACCGCAGCGTGCAGTACGCTATGCTGAACTGCGGCTATGTGGACGCTATTGCCGCCCACGAGACTGCCATTTTGCAGTATATGCAGGATTGCAATGCCGATTTCCGCATTCTGGAAGAGCCGCTGCTGGTCACCGGCATCGGCGTGGCTTTTGCGCTGAACGACACCCGCGGGCTGGACGAACAGCTGACCGAGACCTTTGCCGCCATGCGCGCCGACGGCACGATGGAGCAGATCGTAGGCAAGTATCTGCCAAACCCGGAAAAATATCTGGAGGTGGACGCCCTTGAACCGTAACAAGAAAACGTTCACGCCCGATATGCGGGTGGCGGCGCGCTACCTGCTGATGGGCGTGCTGTTTTTGCTGGTGGTGGCTCTCTTCTCCGGGCGGGAGTCCATGCGCGCTACCGAGGATTACTTTGCCCGCACCCTCAGCTTTGTAAAGACGCAGTCCACCAGCTACGAAAAATATAACGACACCATCACCGCAAAGTCGCTGCGCCGGATGGCGGTGTCGGTGCGGCAGCTGGCGGAAAATGACGCTCTGAACCTCTACGACCCCGAAAGCCTCCGGGCAGAAACGGAGTCCCTTTGGCTTACCGGCATTGCCGTACTGGACGAAAATGGAGAATCATTGTGTGAATATACAGGCGGTAATGTTGGTTATGCGCAGTTTGCGGAGTCGCTGCGGGAGCAAGCCGCACTGAACGTGCTGCAAAACCCGCAAAAGACCTATGTCAAGCGCATTCTGCTAAAGGATGGCACGGCGGTGGATGTTGCCACCCGCCGCGCCGCAGCAGGGGATGCCGTACTGCTGGCTTACCGGGTGACCCCGCCGGAGTTTGTGGAGGGGGCAGCCCTGTCCATCCAGAGCGTGCTGGACGGCTACCCGCAGAACATCAGCGGTACCATCTTCATCGTGCAGGACAACAAGGTGATCGCCGCAAACGACCCAAGCCTTATCGGGCTTTACACCACGAACAGCCCGCTGGTGCGGGGCATCCGCAAGGCCGGTGCGCCCGATACTTTGACCCACACCCGCGACTGGGCAAATTCCGGCTGCTATTTCGGGATGTACAGCAACGGACAGAATTTTGACCTGTATATCTACATCAACGAAAAATCAGTGTTCCGCAATTCCAGCAGTACACTGCTGGGCGCGCTGATCCTTTATCTGATCTTCGTGGCGGTGCTGCAAACGCTGCGCCGCCGCACGGCGGCAGTTGCGGAGCATCTGCGGAAGGAGCAGGCGCAGAAATACCACGCCCAGCTGGAGGAGCAGAACCGTAAGCTGGAAAAGGCCGTCCGGCACGAGGCGGCGGCAAACCGCGCCAAGCGGGAGTTTTTGTTCAACATGAGCCACGATATCCGCACCCCGATGAACGCCATTATCGGCTTCACCTCGCTGGCGGCGACCCATGTTGATAATAAGGAACAGGTGCTGGACTACCTGAAAAAGATCTCCACCTCCAGCCAGCACCTGCTCTCTCTCATCAACGATGTGCTGGATATGAGCCGCATCGAGAGCGGCAAGGTAAAAATCGAGGAAAAGGCGGTGCATCTGCCGGACCTCGTGCACGATGTACGCTCCATCATCCAGCCTAACATCAGCTCCAAGCGCCTGGCGCTGTTCATCGACACCATGGATGTGGTGGACGAGGACATCATCACCGACCCGCTGCGGCTGAATCAGGTGCTGCTGAACATCCTTTCCAATGCCATCAAGTTCACCCCCACCGGCGGCATGGTGAGCATCCGCATTGCCCAAAAGCCCGGTGCGCCCAAGGGCTGCGGCAACTACGAGTTCCGCATTAAAGACAACGGCATTGGCATCAGCAGAGAGTTCCAGAAGCATATCTTTGAGGAGTTCACCCGGGAGGAAAACTCCACCGTCAGCGGCATTCAGGGCACGGGTCTGGGCCTTTCCATCACCAAGAACATCGTGGACCTGATGGGCGGCACCATCACCCTTGAAAGCGAGCCGGGCAAGGGCAGCGAGTTCATCGTGAACCTCTGCTTCCCCCTCAGCGGGCAGAAGGCGGAGATCAAGCAGCTGCCCCAGCTGGAAGGGCTGCGGGCACTGGTGGCGGATGACGACACCAACACCTGTCTGAGCGTCAGCACCATGCTTTCCAAGATCGGCATGCGCCCGGAGTGGACCATCTCCGGCAAGGAAGCGGTCATCCGCACCAAGTACGCCGTGGAGCAGGGCGATGCTTTCAGCGTGTATATCATCGACTGGCTCATCCCGGATATGAACGGCATCGAGATCGTGCGGCAGATCCGCAAGGTCATCGGGGACAGCTGCCCCATCATCATCCTGACCGCCTATGACTGGGCGGATATCGAGGAGGAAGCGCGCGCCGCCGGTGTGACCGCTTTCTGCGAAAAGCCGCTGTTCCTCTCGGAGCTGCGCAAGGTGCTGGCAGAGCCCTTCCGGGTGCAGCCGGAGCAGACGCCCGCCCTGCAGCCTAGGGCAAACTTTGATGGCAAGCGCCTGCTGCTGGTGGAGGACAACGCCCTGAACCGGGAGATCGCCATGGAGATCTTAAAGGAAGCGGGCTTCCTTGTGGACACCGCCGAGGACGGCGTTGAAGCCGTGGAAAAGATGGAGCAGTCCGCACCCGGGCAGTATGACCTGATCCTGATGGACATCCAGATGCCCCGGATGGACGGCTACGAAGCCACCCGGCGCATCCGCGCCCTGCCCGACCCCCACAAGGCGGGCATCCCCATTTTTGCCATGACCGCCAACGCCTTTGAGGAGGACCGGCAGAACGCCCTGAATGCGGGCATGAACGGCCACATCGCAAAGCCGCTGGATATCCCGCACCTGATGAAGGTGCTGGACGAAGCGCTGCAATAAGAAACCTCTCACGCATCGCTGTGCGATGCAAGATTCCCCCTTTTGTCACCTACGGTGACATTTTCCCCCGGCCGGGGGAAATCTGTCCTCTCAAGGGGGAGCTTTTTTGGTTTTGCCGGTCAGCACCTGAGAAAAATCAGCCCGGCGGGGCATTCCAAGCTGTCCCGCGCAGCAAAAAAGCCGCCGCACAAAAAGTGCAGCGGCTTTGCGGGGCGTCACATCACAGCCAGCGTTCAGCGATGATCCACCACATACCGGGCAGATTGATCCGACCCAGCAGATGCTCCAATACGATCAGCATGGTATTCTCCTTTCAGACCGTCCGGTTCAGCCGAACAGCCCCTTTAGCAAAAACAGAAGCAGCTTCGTAAAGCTGCCGCCGCCCAAAAGGCTGAGCAGCGGCCCAAGGCTTTGAAACATGGAAGGTTTGCTCCTTTCGTTTCATTCCGTCCCGGCTGCTGCCGGGTGCCGGTCTGCCTTATATACGAACCAGCCCGCCGCAGGATTGCAAATACTGTGGTGGTAAATGTTGGGAGGAGAACCCTCTCAGGCTCACATTCGTTCGCCAGCTCCCCCGAGGGGGGAGCTTTTTGCATCTATCGGTCAGCACAAATAAAGCTCCCCCTTTCGGGGGAGCTGGCAAAGCCGTCAGGCTTTGACTGAGAGGGTCCAGCGGGAAGCAGCCGTTTGTCTTTACGACCCCTTCCCGTAAAAAAGTTGCTCAGAAACGCCCGCAGGCGTTTCTGAGCAACAAAATCAAAAATACTATTTCCGCTGAAAATGCCCAAAGCAGCGCGGAGGGCATTCCAGATCGTCTTACTTAAAACGCTGCCATGCCGGGGTAGACGGCGCTTTCGCCCAGCTGCTCCTCAATGCGCAGCAGCTGGTTGTACTTTGCCACACGCTCGGTGCGGCTGGGTGCGCCGGTCTTGATCTGGCAGGTGTTCAGCGCCACAGCCAAGTCCGCAATGGTGGTGTCCTCGGTCTCGCCGGAGCGGTGGGAGCTGATGGCGTTGTAGCCGGCCTTGTGTGCCATCTTGATGGCTTCCAAGGTCTCGGAGACAGAGCCGATCTGGTTTAGCTTGATCAGGATGGCGTTGCCCGCACCCAGCTGGATGCCCTTTGCCAGACGCTCGGTGTTGGTCACGAACAAATCGTCGCCCACCAGCTGCACCTTGCCGTCCAGCTCGCGGGTCATCTGCTGCCAGCCCTCCCAGTCCTCTTCGTCCAGACCGTCCTCAATGGAGATGATGGGGTACTTCTCCACAAGGCTCTTCCAGTGTGCGATCAGTTCGGCAGAGGTGAACTCGGTGCCCGCCTTGGGCAGCTTGTAGAAGCCCTTGCCCTTGGGACTCTTCCACTCGGAAGCAGCGGCATCCATTGCCAGCATAAAGTCCTTGCCCGGAATATAGCCCGCCTTTTCGATGGCAGCCAGAATGGTCTCGATGGTCTCCTCGTCGCTGGAAAGGTTGGGCGCAAAGCCGCCCTCATCGCCCACGGAGGTAGCAAGACCCTTGGACTTCAGGATAGCAGCCAGCGCATGGAACACCTCGGCGCACCAGCGCAGCGCTTCTTTAAAGGAAGGTGCGCCCACCGGCATGATCATGAACTCCTGCGTGTCCACGGTGTTGGTGGCGTGTGCGCCGCCGTTCAGGATGTTCATCATGGGCACGGGCAGGCGGTTGCCGTTTACGCCGCCCAGAAAACGGTACAGCGGCATTTCCAGCGAAGCGGCTGCTGCGCGGCAGGCTGCAATGGACACCGCCAGAATGGCGTTTGCACCCAGATTGGACTTATCCTTGGTGCCGTCGGCTTTGATCATGGCGGCGTCGATGGCGTAGATGTCGGAAGCATCCATGCCTACAACCGCGTCCGCAATGACCGTGTTGATGTTCTCCACTGCCTTGGTCACGCCCTTGCCCAAGTAGCGGCTCTTGTCGCCGTCCCGCAGCTCCAGCGCCTCAAACTCGCCGGTGGATGCGCCGGAAGGGGCGCAGCCGCGCGCCACGGTGCCGTCTGCCAGCGTGATCTCGGCTTCCACGGTGGGGTTGCCGCGGGAGTCCAGAATCTCGCGGCCAACAACAGATTCAATTTCCAGATAATTCATCTTGAAAACCCTCCTGAATATCATTTTCTCTCCCATACCGCCCGGGCGGGCAGACGGGGAACTGCTCTATTTAGATAGTTATATATAACTAACCATCAATATCCTACCACGCTTTGCGCCCCGGCGCAAGAGCCGGTGCGTATGTTTGCAGGGCTAAATTTTTAACAGGGGCGCAAACCGCCGTGGAAAACCCGTTTACAGTCTGCCCCTTTGCCGCAGCGGGGATACACTATGCCTGCCATGTAAATTTCGTATGGCAGATATACCAAAAATTCTCTTTACATTTTGGCGGTTCGGTTCTATACTGATTGCGGCGTTTACGCCGTTTTCCCATTTATAGTCGTTATAGAGGAGGATTTTTGCAATGAATAAGGATCTGACGGTGGGCAAGCCGTCACAGGTATTGTGGCAATTCTGTCTGCCCATGTTCGGCAGCATCATTTTCCAGCAGCTGTACAACATCGCCGACAGTCTGGTGGCGGGCAAGTTCATCGGTGAGAATGCGCTGGCTGCGGTAGGCAACAGCTACGAGATCACCCTGATCTTCATCGCCTTTGCCTTCGGCTGCAACATCGGCTGCTCGGTCATCGTGTCCCGCTACTTCGGCGCAAAGGAATACGGCGAGATGAAAACCTCGGTCTACACCTCCCTCATCGGCTCTGCGGTGCTGTGCGCGGTGCTGATGGGCATCGGTCTGCTGGGCTGCGATGCCCTGCTGGAGCTCATCAACACCCCGGAGGAGATCCTTGCGGATTCCGCGCTGTATCTGGACATCTACGTTCTGGGTCTGCCCTTCATGTTCTTCTACAACATTGCCACCGGCATCTTCTCTGCCCTTGGCGACAGCAAGACCCCCTTCTACTTCCTTGCCGTTTCGTCTTTGTCCAACATCGGCGTGGACATCCTGTTCGTAGCCGGTTTCCAGATGGGCATTGCCGGTGTGGCATGGGCCACCTTCCTGTGTCAGGGTGTCAGCTGCGTGCTGGCCATGGTGGTAGTGTTCCGCCGCATCCGCGCCTTCCGCACCGAGGGTCATGTGCAGCTGTTCTCTTGGGTCATGCTGGGTAAGGTGGCCGTGGTGGCTGTGCCCAGCATCCTGCAGCAGAGCTTTGTCTCGGTTGGCAACATCATCCTGCAGAGCATCATCAACACCTTTGGTGCCAGCGTCATTGCAGGCTATTCTGCCGCCGTCAAGCTGAACAACATGGTCATCACCTCCTTTACCACCTTGGGCAACGGCATCTCCAACTACACCTCCCAGAACATGGGCGCAGGCAAGATGGAGCGCGTCAAGGAGGGTTTTGGCGCAGGCCGCAATCTGGTGTGGCTGCTGTGCGTGCCGCTGGTGGTGCTGTACTTCTTCTTTGGCCGCTTCCTGCTGCTGCTGTTCATGAACGACCCGCAGGGCCCCGCCATTGACACCGGTATGCTGTTCTTGCGCATCCTTTCTCCCTTCTACTTTGTGGTGTCGGTCAAGCTGGTGGCAGACGGCATCCTGCGCGGCTGCGGCCTGATGGTGCGGTTCATGATCGCTACCTTCACCGACCTGATCCTGCGCGTGGGCATTGCCGCCGTACTCAGCGCCACCGCGCTGGGCTCCACCGGCATCTGGATGGCATGGCCTGTGGGCTGGTGCATCGGTACGGCGCTTTCCATGGTGTTCTACGCCACCGCCATCCGCAAGGCACTGGCACAGCCGGTGGCTGCTGCCGAGGCCGAGGGACAGGCCGCAGAGGTGCGCGCCGAGGCGGAATTTGCCGCCGACGCCGAGATGGACACCCTGTAACCCTTTTGTGAATTGTGAATCCATTTCATGTCACAGATAAACAAAATGAATAATTTGATATAGTGCACAAAAACGCGCTAAAATTTTTGTGTAAAGTATCGACAAAGCCGAGAAAAAGCGCCCAAAAGTATGGACGGTTTGTGAATTGCGGATTTGAACCCAGATAGCTATAATAACAGACAAGAACAGAGGCAAGGCCGCTTTTAGAGGGGAAGGGCCTTGCTTCCGTTTTTATCCTTGATTCTATTCTAGCCTATAAATTACTCCGAAGGAGGAGATTTTTATGAAAAAGGTGTTCACTCGTCGTCAGTTCATGGCCGCTGCCGGTGTTGTTGCCGCAGCAAGCGCTCTGACTGCCTGCGGCGGTTCTTCCGCAAGCACCGCAGGCTCTGCTGCCGGTTCTACCGCCGGTTCCGCTGCTGCTTCCGGCAGCACCATCAAGGTGGGCGTTCTGGGCCCCATGACCGGCGATGTTTCCGTTTACGGTCTGGCTGTTATCAACGGCGCAAGCCTGTACCTGAAGCAGGTCAATGCCGACGGCGGTGTCAACGGCAAGCAGCTGGAGATCATCACCATGGACGAGCAGGGCGATGCGACCCAGGCTGTTACCAGCTTTACCAAGATGTGCGATCAGGGCATCACCGCTCTGGTGGGCGATGTGACCACCACCCCAACGTTGGCTGTTGCCGCGGAGAGCGCCGATTACAATATGCCCATGGTCACCGCTTCCGCTACCGCCGAGGCTGTTACCTACGATGCCGAGACCGACACCGTGAACGGGAATGTGTTCCGCGCCTGCTTCACCGACCCGTTCCAGGGCGTGAAGATGGCTGACTACGCTTACCAGAAGCTGGGCTACACCAAGGCAGCCGTCATTTTCCTGAAGGGTGCAGACTACAACGAAGGTCTGGCCGAGAACTTCGTGACCGAGTTCGAGAGTCTGGGCGGCACCGTCGTCGATCAGGAGAGCTACTCCGAGGGCGACGTGGACTTCAAGACCCAGCTGACCAGCATTCTGGGCAAGAACCCGGAGATGGTGTTCTGCCCCAACTACTATCAGGATGTGGGTCAGATCTTGGCTCAGGCCGAGAGCGTCGGCCTGACCGTTCCCTTCCTCGGCGGCGACGGCTGGGATGGTCTGGAGGGCTACGCCACCGCAGACCAGCTGAAGGACTCCTACTTCTGCGCCGGTTACGCCAAGGGCTCCAGCGCCGAGTTTGAGGCCGCTTATAAGGCTGAGTACGGCGAGGAGTACCCCAACGGCTTTGCACCTCTGGGCTACGATGCCGCTATGACCGTTGTGTACGGCATCAAGGCAGCCGAGGAGCAGGGCCTCGAGGCTGGCTCTGACGAGTACAAGCAGGCCGTCATCGACGCCATTGCCGGTGGCACCATCGAGGGCATCACCGGCACCTTTACCTTCGACGAGCACCACAATCCCATCAAGAGCACTGCCATCCTGACCTATGTGGACGGCAAGCCCGAGCTGAAGGAAATGTTCTGATCCGCGCTGTTCCATCCACCGGTGATGGAGCCGCCCGCACAGAACAAACCCCATGATTTTTTGGAGAACGCCGGAACAGCTTTTTTCTGGTCAGGCGTTCTCCGTTTTTTATATCAAAAAGTGTAAACGCCGCAAAGAAAGGAAGTATCCAACCATGACAGTGTTCTTTAGCCAGCTGATCAACGGCTTGTCCCTTGGCAGCATCTATGCACTGATCGCACTGGGCTACAGCATGGTGTACGGCATTATCCTGCTGCTGAACTTTGCCCACGGCGATGTCATCATGGTAGGCGCATATATGTCCTGGTTCGTTATGAACCAGCTGGGTCTCGGCCCGGTCACCGCTGTGTGCGCCACCATTATCACCTGTACGCTGCTGGGCGTGGTGATCGAAAAGATCGCCTACACCCCCCTGCGCAGCGCACCCCGCATCTCGCTGCTGATCACCGCCATTGGTGTCTCCTTCTTTCTGGAGTACACGGCAGAGCTGATCCTTGGCTCGGGTGCAAAGGTGATCCCCGCCTACTACACCAACCAGACCTTCCGTCTGGGCAAGGTGCCGCTGGGCCTTACCTCGGTCATCACGCTGGTGGTCACCGTGCTGTCCATGCTGGTGCTCACCTTTCTGGTGCAAAAGACCAAGCTCGGCAAGGCCATGCGCGCCGTCTCGGAGGATATGGATGCTGCCCGCCTGATGGGCATCAACGTCAACAGCACCATCTCCTTTACCTTTGCCGTGGGCTCGGCGCTGGCGGGCATCGGCAGCGTGCTGTACTGCTGCTCCTACCCGCAGGCCACCCCCACCATGGGCTCTATGCTGGGTCTGAAGGCTTTCGTCGCCGCCGTTCTGGGCGGCATCGGCTCCATTCCCGGTGCTATGGTCGGCGGCATCGCCATCGGCCTGTGCGAGTGCTTTGTTTCTGCCATCGGCCTTTCTGCATGGAAGGACGCTGTTACGTTTGCAATTCTGATCATCGTGCTGCTGGTCAAGCCCACGGGCTTCCTTGGCCGCAAGGTGCAGGAAAAGGTGTAAGGGGGCATAACGATGAATACCAAACGCAAGACCCTCAAAATGCCCGTGCGCTACCTGATGAATCTGGTGCTGGTGGGGCTGCTGTTCGTGGGGCTTTCCTATGTGACCGGCAATATGCTGTCCACCTACCAGAATAAGGTGCTGCTGACCGTGGGCATCAACATCATTCTGGCTGTCTCGCTGAACGTTTCCACCGGTTATCTGGGGCAGCTGCCGCTGGGTCACGCCGGTTTTATGGCCGTGGGTGCTTATGCCTGCGCTCTGTTCACCAAATCCTCGGGCCTGCCCAAGGGCGTGGCCTTTGCTATCGGTCTGGTGCTGGCATGGGTGATCGCCGGGCTGTTCGGGGTGCTCATCGGCATCCCTGCCCTGCGTCTGACCGGCGACTATCTGGCCATCCTGACGCTGGGCTTCGGCGAGATCATCCGCATCACGTTGAACAACATTGATGATGTGCTGGGCTTCAAGCTGTTCTACGGCGCAAAGGGCCTGAAGAACATCCCCAAATATTCCAACTTTACCAACGTGTTCCTGTGCGTGGTCATCACCTGCTTCCTCATCCACGCCATGATGAAGAGCCGCCACGGCCGCGCCGTGCTGGCCATCCGCGACAACGAGATCGCCGCCGAGAGCTGCGGCATCCAGACCACCTATTATAAGGTGATGGCCTTTGCCTTCTCCGCCGCCTTCGCAGGCTTGGCGGGCGGCCTGTATGCCTGCTACATCGGCGTGCTGAACCCCTCCACCTTCGGCTTTATGAAGTCCATCGAAATTCTGGTCATGGTGGTGCTGGGCGGCATGGGCTCCATGCTGGGCTCCATCCTGTCCGCTACCGTGCTGACCATCCTGCCCGAGGCCACCCGCAGCTTTGACAGCTACCGCATGGTGGTCTACTCGCTGGTGCTGATTTTGATGATGATTTTCCGCCCGGGCGGACTGCTGGGCAGCTACGATTTCTCCCTGAGCCGCGTCGTGGAAAAAGCCATGAACGGCGAACTGTTCCGCAAGCATACCGAAAAGGAGGCCGCTGACCATGAGTGAGTTCAAGACCAGACTGCACAGTGTGCCCTCCGGCGGTTTTCTGACTGACCGCGATAAGGACAAAAAGCCCATTCTGGACGTGCGTGAGCTGGGCATCGACTTCGGCGGTCTGACCGCCGTGGACAACTTTAACCTGATGATCGGCCGCAACGAGATTGCCGGTCTCATCGGCCCCAACGGCGCAGGCAAGACCACCGTGTTCAACTTGCTCACCAACGTCTACCAGCCCACCCGCGGCTCCATCCTGATCGACGGGATGCCCACCGCCGGGAAAAAGACCTATCAGGTCAACCGCATGGGCGTGGCGCGTACCTTCCAGAACATCCGTCTGTTCAAGGAGCTGAGCGTCATCGACAACATCAAGGTGGGTCTGCACGAGTCCATGAAGTATAATCTGGCGTCCTCTCTGCTGCGGATGCCGAACTACTGGAAAGAGGAAAAGCAGTGCACCGAGCGTGCGCTGGAGCTGCTGGACATCTTCCACATGGCAGACCTTGCCAACGCGCAGGCCGGCAGCCTGCCCTACGGCGCACAGCGCCGTCTGGAGATCATGCGCGCACTGGCTACCGGCCCGAAGCTTCTGCTGCTGGACGAGCCTGCCGCCGGTATGAACCCCTCCGAGACTGCCGAACTGACCGAGACCATCCGCCGCATCCGCGACGAGTTCAACATTGCCGTGCTGCTCATCGAGCACGACATGAGCCTTGTCATGGGCATCTGCGAGGGCATTGCGGTGCTGAACTTCGGCCGCATCATCGCCAAGGGCACCCCGGACGAGATCCGCAATAACCCGCAGGTCATCGAGGCCTATCTGGGCAAAAAGGAGGGCTGAGCCATGGCTGATACATTACTGAAGGTGGACGGCATCAACGTCTACTACGGCAACATCCACGCCGTGAAGGATATCTCCTTCACCGTCAACGCGGGCGAGATCGTCACCCTGATCGGTGCAAACGGCGCGGGCAAATCCACCACCCTGAAAACCATTTCCGGCCTTTTGAAGCCCCGCACCGGCGATGTGCTGTACAAGGGCAAAAGCATCAAGGGCGTGCGCGCCCACAAGATCGTGGAAAGCGGCCTTGCACAGGTGCCGGAGGGACGCCATGTGTTTTTGCACATGACGGTGGACGAGAACCTTGATATGGGCGCCTACACCCAACCCGCTTCCACCATTGCCGCCAACAAGGAAAAGGTGTTCACCCTGTTCCCCCGCCTGAAGGAGCGCCGCAAGCAGCTGGCGGGCACCATGTCCGGCGGCGAGCAGCAGATGCTGGCTATGGGGCGTGCGCTTATGAGCAACGCTTCCATGCTGATGCTGGACGAGCCTTCCATGGGTCTTTCGCCGCTGCTGGTGCAGGAGATCTTTGACATTATCCGCGACATCCACAAGGAGGGTATGACCATCCTGCTGGTGGAGCAGAACGCGCAGATGGCGCTTTCAGTGGCCGACCGCGCCTATGTGCTGGAGACCGGCCGCATCGTCATGGACGGCACCGGTGCCGAGCTGCTGACCAACGAGCGCGTCCGCAGCGCCTATCTGGGCGGGTAAACGGAACCATCAGAAATGCGCTCCGCGTTCGCTTTGCGCATCTTCAGCGGAAAATGATTTTTAATTTGCCAATCGGGAAAATCTGCGGATTTTCCCGATTGGCTTTTTCACGGGAGGGCTGCGGCGGCAAACGGCATTTTTCCTTACGACCCCTTTTGTGAAAATGCGTTTGTCGCACTCCGCAGAGTGCGACAAACGCGAAATTTAAAATGATTTTTCCGCTAAAAATGGCTAGAGTGCAACGACGACGACCGCCGCCAGTGGCGGAAACAGGGAGGAGTTGTTGGGGCAGCGGCCAGCAAGACGCAAGTGCCGCCCAAGGCACGAAGCGGATGCTGTGTGCCGCAACCCGATAGCGGAAGCCATTCTAAATCGTCCCTGCTGAAAAGACAGTGCGGCACAAAGAGTTGTGCCGCGCCGTCTTTTTCCTGCTATCACTTTACTTTCGTAAAAAATTGTGCCATAATGGGTGCAGTATTCCGGCTTTGCAAAAGCCACGCCCCGGCTCGGGAAAGCGGGGCGCAAACCACACAGAATGAGGGGTAAACGTTATGAGCAAGATCATCATCCCGGCAAACTACAAACCCGCGCTGAACCTGTACGATACCCAGCGCGCCATCGGCACGGTGAAGCGGCTGTTCGCCGATACCCTGTGCGCCACGCTGAACCTGTACCGCGTGTCTGCACCGCTGTTTCTGGAAGCTTCCACCGGCCTGAACGACGATTTGAACGGCGTGGAGCGCAAGGTGACCTTTGACATCAAGGACAGCGGCACCGAGGCACAGGTGGTGCAGTCGCTGGCAAAGTGGAAGCGTCAGGCGCTGAAGGACTACGATTTCCATGCGGGCAAGGGCCTGTACTGCGATATGAACGCCATCCGCCGGGACGAGGAACTGGATAACCTCCACTCGGTCTATGTGGACCAGTGGGACTGGGAAAAGATCATCACGGTGGAGGACCGCAACGAGACCTACCTGAAAAACGTGGTGCGCTGCATCGTGTCTGCGGTGTGCGCCACCGAGATGAATCTGCACGCCATGTTCCCCCAGCTGCAGGATCTGCCCCTGCACACCCCCAACGTGACCTTTGTCACTACGCAGGAGCTGGAGGACAAGTACCCGGATCTGACCCCGAAGGAGCGGGAGAACGCCTTTGTCAAGGAGAACGGCACCACCTTCCTGATGAAGATCGGTGCACCCCTGCGCAGCGGCAAGCCCCACGACGGTCGCGCCCCGGACTACGATGACTGGGATCTGAACGGCGACCTGCTGTTCTGGAACGACCCGCTGCAGTGCAGCTACGAGCTGAGCAGCATGGGCATCCGCGTCAGCCCGGAGAGCATGGATAAGCAGCTGACTATGGCGGGCTGCGATGACCGCCGCACCCTGCCTTTCCACAAAGCAGTGCTGGCTGGCGAGCTGCCCTACACCATCGGCGGCGGCATCGGTCAGAGCCGCCTGTGCATGCTGCTGCTGGGCAGTGTCCACATCGGTGAGGTTCAGGCCAGTGTCTGGGATAAGGCTACCCGCGAAGCCTGCGCTAAGGCCGGCATCCCGCTGCTGTAAGCGGAACGATTTCAGCGGAAAAATATTTTTGATTTGAAATACAGCCAAGCCTGCGGGCTTGGCTGTATTTCGTTTTCACGGGGAAGCTTTTGCGCAGGGGGGTGATTTCCATACAGGCTGAAAAGCATGGTTTTGCGTCTATTCTGCAAACTTTTTGTGAACCCTATTGACAAAGCGGGCGGATGGGAGTATATTTTTAGCAGTCGAGCAGATAGAGTGCTAAAAACAAAATGAGCTGCCCCACAGGAGGTGTGCAAGACCATGAAAAAGAACATCTGTATAAGTAACGCACGGCTCTGCCGCCGCCGGGCACGGAGCTGTTAGCAAAGAACTTACCTGTCCGCTAAAATAAACCTTCCGGTATGAATGGAGGCTTGACTTTATGAATACCAATCAATATACCCAAAAGACCCTCGAGGCTTTGCAGGCCGCCCAGCAGCTGGCTGTGGAGTACCAGCACAACGCGCTGGAGCCCGCCCACCTGCTGCACGCACTGGCTGCGCAGGAAAACGGCTTGATCCCCCAACTGCTGCAAAAGCTGAACGTTGACCCCGGCAGCTTTACCGCCGCCGTGGCGGAAAAGCTTTCCGCACTGCCCCGGGTGTCCGGCTCCGGCCGTGACCCCGATAAGGTCTATATCTCGCAGGCCACCGATAAGGTGCTCAGCGCCGCCGCCCGCGAAGCCAAGGCCATGAAGGACGACTTCATCAGCGTGGAGCACCTGTTCCTTGGCCTGCTGGACGAGCAGGACCAGACCACCAGCGAGCTGTTCCGCGCCTTCAACCTGAAAAAGGACGCCTTTTTGCAGCAGCTTACCGCCGTGCGCGGCAACCAGCGGGTGACCACCGATAACCCGGAGGACACCTACAACGCCCTGCAGAAGTACGGTCAGGATCTGGTGGAACTTGCCCGCAAGCAGAAGCTGGATCCCGTTATTGGCCGTGATCAGGAGATCCGCAATGTGATCCGGATCCTGTCCCGTAAGACCAAAAACAACCCCTGCCTGATCGGCGAGCCCGGCGTTGGTAAAACCGCCATCGCCGAGGGTCTGGCGCAGCGTATCGTGCGCGGCGATGTGCCCGAAAACCTGAAAGACCGCACCGTGTTCAGTCTGGACATGGGCGCTCTGGTGGCCGGTGCAAAGTACCGCGGCGAGTTCGAGGAGCGCTTGAAGAGCGTGCTGAACGAGGTGAAGAAGAGCGAGGGCAAGATCATCCTCTTCATCGATGAACTGCACACCATCGTGGGTGCCGGTAAGACCGACGGCGCCATGGACGCAGGCAACCTGCTCAAGCCCATGCTGGCCCGGGGCGAGCTGCACTGCATCGGCGCGACCACGCTGGACGAGTACCGCCAGTATATCGAAAAAGACCCCGCACTGGAGCGCCGGTTCCAGCCGGTGCAGGTGGATGAGCCTACCGTGGAGGATACCATCTCCATCCTGCGCGGCCTGAAGGAGCGCTACGAGGTGTTCCACGGCGTAAAGATCAACGACAGCGCCCTGATCGCCGCCGCGACCCTTTCCGACCGCTATATCACCGACCGCTTCCTGCCGGATAAGGCCATTGACCTTGTGGATGAAGCCTGCGCTATGATCAAGACCGAGATGGACAGTATGCCCAGCGAGATGGACGATTTGGCACACCGCATCACCCAGCTGCAGATCGAGCAGGTGAGCCTGAAAAAGGAGACTGACGCTCTGAGCCAGAGCCGCTTGAAGGATCTGGAAAAGGAGCTTGCCGAATTGCAGGATAAGTTCCGCAGCATGAAGGCAAAGTGGGAGAACGAAAAGAACGCCATTGGCAAGGTGCAGACCCTGCGTGAGCAGATCGAGCAGACCAATGCCGCCATTGAGAAGGCCCAGCGCGAGTACGACCTGAACAAGGCTGCCGAGCTGAAATACGGCAAGCTGCCCCAGCTGCAAAAGCAGCTGGCCGAAGAGGAAAAGGTTGCTGCCGCCAAGAAGGAGGACAGCCTGCTGCGTGACCGCGTGACCGATGAGGAAATCGCCCGCATCGTGGCACGCTGGACCGGCATCCCGGTAGAAAAGCTGGTGGAAGGCGAGCGCGAGAAGCTGCTGCATCTGGATGATGTGCTGCACCAGCGGGTCATCGGTCAGGACGAGGCTGTGACCAAGGTGAGCGAAGCTATCCTGCGCAGCCGCGCCGGTATCGCCAACCCCAACCGCCCCATCGGCAGCTTCCTGTTCCTTGGCCCCACCGGCGTGGGCAAGACCGAGCTGGCCAAGGCACTGGCACAGGCACTGTTTGACGACGAGCGCAACATGGTGCGTATCGATATGACCGAATATATGGAGAAGTTCAGCGTCAGCCGCCTGATCGGCGCGCCTCCGGGATATGTCGGTTATGAAGAGGGCGGTCAGCTGACCGAGGCTGTGCGCCGCAAGCCTTACAGCGTGGTGCTGTTCGATGAGGTGGAAAAAGCCCACCCCGATGTGTTCAACATCCTGCTGCAGGTGCTGGACGATGGCCGCATCACGGACAGTCAGGGCCGCACCGTGGACTTCAAGAACACGGTCATCATCCTGACCTCCAACCTTGGCAGCGACATCATCCTGAACGATCTGGAACAGCGCCGTGCGCAGGGCTCCAACGAGCTGAGCGAGGACGCAAAGCACCAGATCGACCTGCTGCTCAAGAGCAAGTTCCGTCCCGAATTTTTGAACCGTCTGGACGAGATCGTCTACTACAAGAGCCTGACCAAGGACGAAATGCGCAAGATCGTGGATCTGCAATTGCAGGATCTGCGTAACCGCATGGAGGAGGGCAAGCACCTCAAGCTGGAGGTCACCACCGCAGCCAAGGACTTCATCATTGATTCTGCCTATGACAGCGTTTATGGTGCACGTCCCATCAAGCGCTTCATCCAGAGCCGTGTGGAGACCCTGATCGCCAAGGCCATCATCAAGGGCAGTTATGCCGAGGGCAACACCCTGACGGTGGACTATGACGGCAGCGCATTGGTTCTGCGCTAAAATTTACCGGTTTTGTACATGGAGTACAGGCCAAACGCTTGCACCCGTGTACAGAATATGTTATTATAGAAAATAACATTGATGTGCTTTTCATCGCGGAAATGGCAACGATGGAAAGCACATTTTTGTATGTAGGAAAGTTTATAGACAAAACCCTCTCAGGCGCTCCCGCGCCAGATTCCCCCTTTTGTCACCTACGGTGACATCTTCCCCCGGAGCGGGGGAAGTCTTTCCTCTCAGGGGGAGCCAAGCCGCAAAGTTTGTTACTAAAGTATTAGGTTCAATGAGAAAGCTTGCGGGCGTGCCAAAGGCTCCCTCTCCGAGGGAACTGTTAAAACCGGCAGGTTTCGACTGAGAGGGTACAAATCAAAGCAGAAAGTTGAGTGTGATTTCCCTTTTTATGGACGATGGCAGTATGACGCTCTGGGTAGCGCTGGTAGTATTGGTGGCATTCTCCGCCTTTTTCTCCGCATCCGAGACCGCATTTTCTTCCCTGAATCAGATCCGCCTGAAAAGCCGCGCCGAGGACGGCGATAACTCCGCCGCCCGGGTGCTGGCAATGGCTGAAAAATACGACAAGCTGCTTTCCACCATCCTCATCGGCAACAATATCGTGAACATTGCCGCAGCCTCTATTGGCACCATCATTTTCACCAAGATGCTGGGTGCAGAGCGAGGCGCTACGGTGTCCACCGTAGTGCTGACCGTGGTGGTGCTGATTTTTGGCGAGGTGACCCCCAAGAGCCTTGCCAAGGAGATGCCGGAAACGGTAGCCGCCGCAGTTGCACCGGCGCTCAGCCTGCTGATGCTGGTGTTTACCCCGCTGACATGGCTGTTCAGCCAGTGGAAGCGCTTTCTGGGACACTTTGTCCACAGCACCGAGGAGGACACCATCACCGAGGGTGAGCTGATGACCATGGTCAGCGAAGCCGAGAATGACGGCGAGCTGACCGACCGGGAAAGCGAACTGATCCGCAGCGCCATCGAGTTTGATGACGTGGAAGTGGAAGAGATCCTGACCCCGCGCGTGGATGTGATCGCGGTGGAGGACGACATGCCGCTGGAAGAGGTGGCGCAGACCTTTGCCGAGTCCGGCTACTCCCGTCTGCCGGTGTACCACGACACCATTGATAACATCATTGGTGTGGTACATGAAAAGGACTTCTACATGGCACGCCTGAAAAAGGAGGTCAAGCTGGAGGAGCTGGTCAAGCCCACCCTCTATACCACCGGCTCCACCCAGATCTCCCAGCTGCTGCGCACCCTGCGCGAGCAGCACCACCACATGGCTGTGGTGGTGGACGAGTACGGCGGCACCGAGGGCATCATCACGCTGGAGGACATTCTGGAGGAGCTGGTAGGCGAGATCTGGGATGAACACGACGAGGTGACCGAGGACTTCCGCAAGCAGTCGGACGGCAGCTGGATCGTACTGGGCAGCGCCGGTGTGGACGACCTGTACGAGCGGCTGGGTCTGCCGGAGGACGAGGACATCGACTCCAACACGGTGAATGGTCTGGTGCAGGAAAAGACCTGCCGTCTGCCCAAGGTAGGCGACCGCTTCACGCTGGGCAGCTACGACGGCGTGGTCACCCGCACCGCCAAGCGCCGCGTGACCGAGGTGCGTCTGACCCCCGCAGAAAAGCCCGACTCCAAAAAGGACGAAGAGGAAAAAGGCCATTTTGGCCGGATAACCTCTAAATAAAACATCAACCGGCTGCTGCACAAAACGTGCGGTAGCCGGTTTTGTTGCAAAAACTCCCTCAGTCAAAACCTGACGGTTTTGCCAGCTCCCTCGGAGAGGGAGCGAACCCTCTCAGGCGCTCCCGCGCCAGATTCCCCCTTTTGTCACCTACGGTGACATCTTCCCCCGGAGCGGGGGAAGTCTTTCCCCTCAGGGAGAGCCAAGCCGTAAAGTTCAACACTAAAGTGTTAGGTGCAATAAGAAAGCTTCCGGCAGTACTCTTGGCTCTCCCTTTGGGAGAGCTGTCACCGCAGGTGACTGAGAGGGCGCACACCGTCAGCCCTGTTGCTAAAGCTTTAGACGCAATAAGAAATCTTCCCACCATGCCAAAAGCTCCCCCTTCGGGGGAGCTGTCGCGGCGTAAGCCGTGACTGAGAGGGTTTCCGTCCCCTTGGGGAAGGTGGCTTGACGCGCAGCGGCGCGCATTCAAAATCGTTTAACTTGCTCATAAAACGCAAAAGCCCCGGCGGCTGTTATATCGCAGCGCCGGGGCTTTATTCGGGATGCTGAGCTTGAATTACTTAGGCTGACGGCCGATATAAGCCAGAATGCCGCCATCGGCGTAGAGGATCTGGCCGTTCACGAAGTCGGATGCGTGGCTGGCAAGGAACACGCAGGGGCCAACCATGTCCTCCGGGTCGCCCCAGCGGCCTGCGGGGGTCTTGGCAACGATGAACTGGTCGAAGGGATGACGGCTGCCGTCCGGCTGGATCTCGCGCAGGGGAGCGGTCTGGGCGGTGGCGATGTAGCCGGGGCCCATGCCGTTGCACTGGATGTTGTATTCGCCGTACTCGGAGGCGATGTTCTTGGTCAGCATCTTCAATGCGCCCTTGGCGGCGGCGTAGGCAGAGACGGTCTCGCGGCCCAGCTCGCTCATCATGGAGCAGATGTTGATGATCTTGCCCTCGCGCTTTTCCATCATGTCGGGCAGCACGGCCTTGGAGCAGTTGAAGGCACCGCCCACATGGACGTCGATCACCCGCATAAAGTCGGCGTGGCTCATCTCGATCATGGGCACGCGCTTCATCAGACCGGCGTTGTTTACCAGAATGTCCACAGAGCCGACCTCAGCCTTGATCTTTGCCACCATGGCGTTCACGGCAGCTTCATCGGAAACGTCTGCCACATAGCCGTGGGCGTCGATGCCGGCAGCCTTGTAGGCGGCCATGCCCTTCTCCAAGCTGGCCTCAGAGGAGCAGTTGAAGCAGATGACGGCGCCGCACTTGGCCATGCCTTCTGCGATGGAAAAACCGATGCCGTGGGCACCGCCGGTGATCAGGGCTACCTTGCCCTGCAGATTGAATGCAGACAGATCCATGATGTTCTCCTTTTTTACAGTATCCAAGTTAATTTTTTAGCAAAACGCCCCGTACCGGCAACCCGGTACGGGGCGTTTGATTGGTGCTTTTAGCGCAGGTCAGTGGTAGCGATGTTGTCCATGTCGTCAAACTCCATGTTCTCGCCGCCCATTGCCCAGATAAACGTATAGTTCGAGGTGCCTACGCCGCTGTGAATGCTCCAGGAGGGGCTGATGACAGCATCCTCGTTGTGCATCACGATGTGGCGGGTCTGGGTAGGCTCGCCGCACATATGGAACACCACCTGCCCCTCGGGCAGTTCAAAGTAGGTATAGATCTCCATGCGCCGCTCGTGGGTGTGGCTGGGCATCGTGTTCCAGTTGGAACCCGGTGCCAGTTCGGTCATACCCATGCTCAGCTGACAGGTCTTGAGCACATCCGGGTGGATGAACTGGTTGATGGTGCGCTTGTTGCAGGTGTCCACGCTGCCCAGCGGGCGGTGGTTTGCATCAGCCATCTTGATCAGACGGGTCTGGTAAGCGCAGTGTGCCGGAGCAGAGACCATGTAGAACTTGGCGGGATGCTCCGGGTCGGCGGAAGCAAAGGTGACTTCCTTGGTGCCCTGCGTAATGTACAGGCAGTCCTTATAGCCCAGCTCGTACTTTACGCCGTCGGCCACCACGATACCGGTGGAATCCTTGCCGATGTTGAACATACCGATCTCGCGGCGCTCCAGAAAATAGTGGGTGCCGAAGTTTGCCCAGATGTCGATGCCCTTGTCGATAGACACGGTCTCGTGTACCGGCATACAGCCCAGCGTGACCATACGGTCCACATGGCTGTAAACGGCCACCACTTCATCAGCCTTATACAGGCCGGTGATCAGCATCTCGTCCCGCATTTCCTCGGTGGTATAGCGCTTGAAATCCTTCTGGTTGCAGGAATAACGGATATCCATGGCGGACTCCCTCCTGCTCTTAGCGCTGGATACGGCCGGAACCGTCGCCGCCGGCCAGCTTCTCGACCTCGGACACGGTCATCATGTTGTAGTCGCCCTCGATGGAGTGCTTCAGAGCGGAAGCTGCAACTGCGAACTCGACAGCCTCCTGAGTGCTCTTGCCGGTCAGCAGAGCGTAGATCAGGCCGCCGCCGAAGGAGTCGCCGCCGCCAACGCGGTCGATGATGTGCAGGTCGTACTTCTTGGAGAAGCAGTACTCGTTAGAAGCAACATCGTACAGCATAGCGCTCCAGCCGTTGTCGAAGGCGCTGTGGCTCTCACGCAGGGTGATAGCCACCTTCTCGAAGTGGAACTTGTCAGCCAGCTGCTTGGCAACGCTCTTGTAGCCCTCAGCGTTCAGCTTGCCGCCGTAGATATCGGTAGCCTCGGCCTCGATGCCGAACACGTCCTTTGCGTCCTCCTCGTTGGAGATGCACACGTCAACGTACTGGCACAGATCGGTCATGGCAGCGCGGGCCTGCTCACGGGTCCACAGCTTGCCGCGGTAGTTCAGGTCGCAGCTGATCTTCACGCCGTGAGCCTTAGCAGCCTTGCAGGCCTCGCGGCAGATCTCGACAACGTTCTCGCCCAGAGCCGGGGTAATGCCGGTGAAGTGGAACCAATCCACGCCCTCGAAGATCTTCTCCCAATCAAAGTCGGAAGGCTGAGCCAGCTGGATAGCGCTGTTGGCACGGTCGTAGATGCAGACGGAACCACGCTGAGAAGCGCCCTTCTCGTTGTAGTAGATGCCCACACGGTCACCGCCGCGGGTGATCATGCTGGTGTCAACGCCGTAGCGGCGCAGGCTGTTGACAGCGGCCTGACCGATCGCGTGTGCGGGGAGCTTGGTAACGAAAGCTGCGTCCAGACCGTAGTTGGCCAGAGAAACAGCAACGTTAGCCTCGCCGCCGCCGAAGGTGAACTCCAGGCTGTTGGCCTGAACGAAACGCTCGTAGTTGAAGGGCTGCAGACGGACCATCAGTTCGCCAAAAGTAACGACTTTCATTGGTTATTCTCCTTTATATCAGGTGTTTCATCATCCCACCGCAGGGCATACCCGCTGCGGCGGGGCTTTTACGGGTAAAGGGGACAGGCGCTTATGCCTGCACCAGATGGAAGGCAAAGCCGCCGATCTCGTCTGCCATGTAGCAGGCAACGGTCTTGCCGTTCTTCACGTTCTTGCTGTCCAGATCGAACTTCACGCCGCGCTGAGACAGGTGGTAGATGGCGCGGTCCACGTTGTTGCAGCCGATGGCGATGTGGCCATTGGTGCCGCGGCCGGGCTTCTTCATGATCTCGAACTCCTTGTTGCCGACAAAGATGCTGGAGTTGCCGGGAGCGACCTTCATGTTCAGCATAGCGCTGATCAGGTTAGCCACCTTCATGGCCTCTTCCTCGTTGTCGGTGTTGATGCCAACGTGCAGCAGCTTCAGGCCCAGCATGGTGTCAACAGCTTCCTTGCTCTGTGCGGTGATCTTTGCCCAGTCGCCGGCCTTGATCACGTCGCTCTTGCACATCCAGGTGCCGCCCACGGCAAAGATCTGGTCATAGCCCAGATAATCGTTGACGTTCTTGGCGTTGACACCGCCGGTGCACATCCAGCGTGCGCCCTTCAGGGCAGCGCCGATGTTCTTCAGCATGCCAACGCCGCCGTTTGCCTCAGCGGGGAAGAACTTCAGAGCCTCGCAGCCCAGATTCATAGCCTGCTGCATCTCGCCTGCGGAGCAGGTGCCGGGCATCATGATGCCGCCCTTGTCGATGACGTGCTTGCAGACCTCGGGGTCGAAGCCGGGAGCAACGATGAAGGAAGCACCGGCAGCCATAGCACGGTCAGCCTGCTCGCAGGTCAGAACGGTGCCGGCACCCAGCAGCATCTCAGGCATCTCCTCGTGGATCTTGCGGATGCACTCTTCAGCACAGGCAGTGCGGAAGGTGACCTCAGCTGCGGGCAGACCGCCCTCAGCCAGAGCCTTGCACAGGGGCAGGGCCTCATCAACGCTGTTGAAAGCGATAACAGGGATAATGCCGATCTGATAGACCTTTTCTACGATGGGATTCATAACGCATTTCTCCTTTTATATTTGAACTCTCTCGGTGCGTCGGGTTTGCTCCTGTGGGCGCAATACCCCCCTACGCGCTTATGATACTAGTATAAACGAACAGCCCGACTTTGGTAATACTCAACAAGCACAATGTTTAGCATAATAGCTTGTATACATTGCACAAAAATGACGAACGAACCGGAAAATCGGGGCAAATGCCGGTGAAAATGCTGTGAAAAACCTGCAAAAAATGGCTCAGATGCCAAGGGTTTCCAGAATCTCGGCCACGCCGTCATGGTCGCAGTCGGCCTTGCTGACAAGGTGCGCCAGCGCCTGAATTTCCGGCATGCCGTTTGCCATCACAGCAGCCACCCCGGCCTTTTGCAGCATGGCGCGGTCGTTCTCGCTGTCGCCCACCGCAAGGGTACTTTCGTGCGGGATGCCCAGCCGGTCGGCCAGCGCGCGCAGCGCCTCGCCCTTGTCCACACCGGCGGCGGTCACCTCCACATTTTTCGGCGACCCCTGCACGACCTCCACGCCCGGGACGGCGTAAAAGCGGGGCAGCGCAGCCGCGGCCTGCTGCGGGGTATCAAAGAACACGCAGAGCTTTTCAATGGCAAAGGCATTGCGGCTCATCCACTCGGCTGCGTCCCGTAGGATGGTAAAGCGGCCATCGTTAGGCTGGCGCGCTTCGGTGCTGTCATTCTTTGCTGCTCGGGCAGCGGCCAGCGCAATGCTGCGGGCATCGGTGCAGGCGTATCCGTCCGAAAAAATGCGCAGGTCGGCGTGGAAGCTTTCGCAGACCGCAAAGGCTTCGCGGGCAGTCTCCACCGGCATCAGGCTGTGCAGCAGGCAGACCGGGGTGCTGGTGCGGTGCTCTTTCGCGTTGGAATAGCGGCTGTACACTGCGCCCACGGGGTCGCTGCCCAAGTCCCACACGGCGGCACCGTTGCAGGTAATGACGTAGCGGATGCCGGGCAGCTGCGCCACCTCCGGCGGCAGACTGGCCAGCGGACGCCCGGTGGCGGGCACGATGTACACACCCTTGTCCACGGCAGCCTGCAATGCGGCGCGGGTGCGGGGTGTGACGTGCCCCTCGCGGTTCAGCAGGGTGCCGTCCAGATCCAGCGCGACCAGACGGATGGTGGGAAATTGTTGTGGCATGACGTACTCCTTTTATAAATAAGATCCAGCTTATTTTTATTGTATCGCAGGGGCAGCAATTGCGCAAGTGGACGGAATGTGCTATAATAACACGTCAATTCACATAAAAAATAGGAGAAACGACATGAAGCTTCGTCAACTGCGCAGCCGGTGCCGCCCGCACCTGTGGTACCAGCTGTACTGGGTGGTGTACCTGATCTGGTTCTTCTGGCTGGACCTCACCATCACCGCCCCCAAATATATTCTGCACAGCCCGCTGGACGATCTGATCCCTTTCAACGAGTGGTTCGTGCTCCCCTATTGCAGCTGGTTTTTGCTGCTGGCGGGGGTAACGGCGGCACTGTGGTGGTGCGATACCGCCAGCTACGATAAGCTTTGCCTGACCATGTTTTCCGGCATGACCTTCTGCCTGATCGTGTACATGATTCTGCCCAACGGGCTGGAACTGCGCCCCGCCGTGGAGACCCTTGGCCGAGATAACCCGGCGCTGCGGGTCATGCAGCTGCTGTGGAAAGCGGACGCCGCCGTGAACGTCTGCCCCTCCATCCACTGCCAGAGCTCCGCCTGCATGGCAATGGCCTTCAGCCACAGCAAACTGGCAGAGGGCAAGCCCCTGCGCAAGGTGCTGGCATGGGCGTGGGCGGCGCTGATCTGCCTGTCCACCGTGTTCACCAAGCAGCACTCGGTCATTGATGTGGCCTGCGGCTTGGCAGTGGCTTTTGTGTGGCTGCCGGTGGTGTACCGCCCGGCGCGGGCACTTCATTGAACAAAATAGCAAAAAAATGTCCGCAATTTTCGGTTGCTCCTGCTATTGACAGTTGCCCGGCAGTTGGGTAATATGGTCGTATACTAGTATATCACCAATTGACCCCGAAGGGAGAACACTGCAATGGCATCTTTGAGTGCGAGGGAACAGGCGTATCAGACCATCCGAAGCCGGATCATCACCATGGAACTGAAGCCCGGCGACCCCCTGAACGACAGGGAGCTTGCGGAGCAGATGGGCATCAGCCGCACCCCCATGCGGGAGGCGCTGATCATGCTCAATATTGCCCACATGGTGGATATCAAGCCGCAGAGCGGTACCCATGTGGCCCCCATTGACCTGAAACGGATGGAGCTGGAGCAGTTTGCCCGCTTTACCCTTGAAAAAGAAATTCTGAACCGCATCCGCGGTCATCTGACCGACCAGCAGGAGCAGGAATACCGGCAGGTCATTGAGCGCTACCGCCTGCTGGAGGCTGACCTAACCCAGCCGAACCGGGAGACCCGCCTGCTGGAGCTGGACAACCAGTTCCACCGCAAGGCCTTTGAGATCACCGGCATGGAGGCGCATTTTGACCACATGCTGGGCGAGCTGCAGCATGTGGAGCGCATCCGCAAGTTCAGCTTGCAGACCAACGAGAACAAATCCGTCTGCGATGCCCACACCCGCATTCTGGAAATGGTGCTGCACGGTACCGCCGAAGAGCTGGGCGAGGCGCTGGAAAGCCACCTGAACCGCTATAAGCTTTCGGTGGAGCAGGCCCGCAGCGTCCACCCGGAGTATTTTACTGAGGGTTGAAAAGAAATTATTTAAATGTGGCTCCAAAACACCTGCAGATGTTTTGGAGCTACATTATTATTTATATAATATAAAAAGCCCGCCGGCAGAGCAGTGCATCACTGTCTGTCGGCGGGTTTTTCTGTTAAGCGGCGGGGGAAACGCAGGGGGAAAAGCTTAGTTCTGCTTGCCGGTCTCGGCCTTCATGGCGTTGTAGCCGATGAGCACGGTCCAGACGTAGGCGCAGGTCTTGGGGATCATCAGCATACCGATCAGGGGGTTGACGTCTGCCCACAGCACCACGGGGATATAGAAGCCGAAGCTCAGCACAATGGTCAGCCACATCCAGCGGAAAGCCTTATCGTTGTTCTGCTTGGCGCTGCGGTAGAACAGCACGATGATCAGCAGACCCAGCAGGGCAAAGGGGATGTTGCGCAGAATGCCCCATGCCAGCGGGCTGTGGTTGGTGAGCCACTGGTTCTGCGGCATCATGCACAGCACAACGCGCACAGCGGACAGGGCGTACACAGCGGCGGTCACGTTTTTCTGCCCCTCGATCTGGTAGCGCTTGCGCCAGACGTAGTACAGCAGCACATAGAACACGGTCATGGTCACAGAGGTGATCCACTTGCCCAGACCCAGCGGCACGGCATAGCTTTCCAGACCGGTGGTGCACAGCGCCAGTGCGCGGGGCACCAGATGGAAGGAATCGCCCGCGCCCAGCACCACGGCCATCAGGCCGAACAGGCGGAACTGGGTGCCAGCCTTGCTGCCGCGGATCATGCGGATGCCCACCGTGAGCACGGTGACCAGATAGAAGATGTCGAAAACAGTCTCAATGATAGCTCTCATACATTTTTCTCCTTTGTTTGTTTTTGATTTTATAGCGAACCGGCGCGGCCGAGCCGTACCGGAGGCATTGCAGGGAAAAGGGCTGGTGGATAGTATGTTTCGCGGGGCACAGAAACCAAATTGAACAGCGTTCACATTGAAGCTTAAAAAACTCCCACAAGGACTGTGGGATGTTTTTTGCTTAATAAATGGTTCTGCGCACGATCTCCAGCACCGCAGAGGGGTCGAAGCTCTGCTGCACCACCGCAGACAGCATCAGGGAGAACAGGATGCCCGCAAACTGCTCCGGGGTGAACTGCTCAGTAAAGGCGTCAGGACGGACTTTGGCATCGTGGCGCAGCACGTTGCACAAGGCGTCCAGAATGTGCTGCCATGTCTGCCGCATCTGCTGCTTGCCGTCGTCGGTATCCTGCCGCACAAAGCCCAGCGCGTGGTGGGTGAAGAAGCCGGGATACTGCTGGCAACCGTATTCCATCTGCCGGTACATCCACCGGATGCAGGACAGGGTATCCTGAAACACGGCTTCGTCCTCCGGGTGGTGGAAGATGTCGTTCCAGATGCTTTCCACGGCCGCGCTTACCAGCTCGGTCTTGGAGCCGAAGTAGTTGTAGATGCAGCCCACAGAGACCCCGCAGGCGGCGGCGACTGCACGGATGTTGACCGCCGCCCAGCCGTTTTGCTGGATCAGCTCCCGGCTGGTTTTCAGGATGTCCGCTTTGGACGTTGCCATTGGATTCGTAAGCTCACCTCCCAACATGAACGCTGTTCACGATGAACAGTATACAACAGCGGCAGGCTGCTGTCAAGGGCGAAATAAAATTTTTCGTCTGCTCTCCGGCGGGCGCACAGGGACAGACCGGAGCAGAAGGGAACATCAACGATTTGCTTCAAGTTTGCATCACCTAAAATGTGCCAAATTCATGTCAAAATGGTAACAGTTCCTGTTTCATCGTTGGTTTTTGACGAAAAAAGCTTGCTTTTTTCGTCAACATGCGTATAATGGAAGGACATCAGACAACCGATGCAGTTGGTATGCTGCCGGGGGCCTGACACCAACAAAAGAAGAAAAAGGAGATTTCCCCTATGAAGCTCAAGACTGTTGCAATTGCCGCTGCCGCTCTGGCACTGGCTGTCGGCATGACCGCCTGCGGCGGCGCTGCCTCTACCGCTGCATCCTCCACCGCATCCTCTGCTGCTGCCTCTTCCGAGGCTGCTTCCTCCGAGGCCGCTTCCTCTGAGGCTGAGGCAACTTCTGCCGAGTACACCGTGTACAACACCACCGGCAGCAAGGTGACCGAGCTGTACCTGTACGATGCAGGCTCTGAGGACAAGGGCGAGAACCTGGCAGGCGAGGGTCTGGCTGACGGCGAGAGCATCGTCATCACCCGCGATGTCGAGGCTGACAAGCAGGGCGACGTTGTCTACGTTCTGGAGTTCACCACCGAGGACGGCAATACCCAGAGCTTTGACACCCTGCACTACGAGGTGGCTCCCATCTCTCTGAAGAGCGTGGACGCTGCTGCCGGTGCTACCGCTATTGCTTTCGAGGCTCCCCAGAAGTAAGAGTGACCCCTTACATCCGCAAACAGAAAAAGGCTGCTGCACCGTGCGTGCAGCAGCCTTTTTTGGCAGAGGGGACGATTTGGAATGGCTTCCGCTGCGCTCTAGCCATTTTCAGCGGAAAAATTATTTTGAATTTCGGGATATCGGAACGCCTGCGGGCGTTCCGATATCCCATTTTCACAGAAGGGGTCGTGGAGGAAAACTGCCTGTCAACCGTTGCGCCCTTCCCCGTGAAAAAGTAAATCGGGAAAATCCGCAGATTTTCCCGATTTACAAATAAAAATATTCTTTCCGCTAATTATGCGCAAAGCGCAACGACGACGACCGCCGCCAGTGGCGGAAACAGGGAGGAGTTGTTGGGGCAGCGGCCAGCAAGACGCAAGTGCCGCCCAAGGCACGAAGCGGATGCTGGGTGCCGCAACCCGATAGCGGAAGCCATTTTAAATGGTCCTCTTCCCATCACATTCTGAACCCACGGAAGCCCCAGCCGCCGCAGCAGCAGTTGCACAGCAGGTTCAGCAAGATCATGCTCCAGCACCAGCGCCCGAACCCGCCGGGCTGGGCGTAGGTGGTCTGGGTGCGGTAGGTCTGGCCGGGGTTCTGCATCCGGCGCAGGTGCATCTGGTACTCGGTGTTGTTCGGGTCCAGCTGCACGGCGCGGCGGGCGTCCTGCAAAGCGTCTACGCTTTTGCCAAGGCCCTGATTGGCCAGCGAGGAGAGATAGTACCACCGCGCGTTGCGCCCGGTCATGCCATCCAGCACCCGGCGCGCCTCGGGGTAGCGGCCGCTGGCCACAAAATTGCGGGCGGCCTGCATCTCCGGGGTGTCGGTGCCGGAGGCACTGGGCCCGGCCTGCTGATAGCCGCCAAAGCCAAAACCGAAGCCAAAGGGGTCGAAGCCCTCAAACCCGTCAAAGCCGTCAAAACCGGTGTAGCCGTAGTTCTGCTGCCCATAGCCTTGCCGGTTGTAGCTTTGCTGCTGGTAGCCGCCGTAGGGGTTGCCGCCCATCTGGGGGCCGGTATCGCCCTTGGTAATGGCATCGTAGGCGGCCTGCACCTCCTTGAAGTGCTCCTCGGCCGTGGGGTCGTTGGGGTTCAAATCCGGGTGCCAGCGCTTGCACTTGGCGCGGTATGCTTTTTTGATCTCGTCGTCGCTTGCGCCGCGCTGAACGCCCAGCACCTCATAGGGATCTCTCATGCTCGGTATACTTCCTCACTCATTATACTGACGGTACAGCACCGCTGCACCGCATCCGTTTTATTTTACCGGAACATCGGCACAAAATCAAGACGCATCGGGCTTTCCGGTGCGTTTTGCGTTTTTGCAGTTGTATTTCAGCCACACGCCGGAATACAGGATGTTGCGCAGCAGGTCTGCGTCCTCCACGCAGGGCAGACGCTCAAAGTTCTGCGCGCAGCGTGCCAGCAGCAGCTCAAAGATGTCCAGCATCTCTTCCTCGTAGTCCGGGTGGGTGCTCAGCTCCCGCAGGGGATTGTACGCGCCCCGGCGCTTGTCGCGGGACAGGTCGTCGTAGGCGTCCAGCAGGTAGATGAACTTGCCCAGATGGAAGCCGATGCTGCGCAGCTCCGGTGCCCAGCGGTCCTGCCGGTAGTCGAAGAGCTCTGCCATCAGGGTGCCGAAGCAGCCGGACACTGCGTCAAGGTCGGTGCTGCCGGCGGCTTCGTACTCGGCAAGCTTAGCGAGACACGCGCGGATGGCATTGCACTGGCGCGGCCAGCGCAGGGCGGCTTCGGCGGTGCTGTTGTCCAGCAGGGCGCTGTACCCCAGCGCCAGCAGATTGCGGTCGTCCTGCCATTTGTCCTGCGCATTGTAGTAATGCAGCGCCACGCTCAGGTCGGCGCAGTAGTCGGTAGGGTCAGCGCTGCGCCAGAGCACACCGTGCACCGGGTGGATGGGGCAGCGGCTGATGCCGCTGTCTGCGGGGGTCTCGCCCTCGTACAGGCTGCACAGCAGGATATTTAAAAAGGTCAGGTCATAGCTCAGGCTGAACCGTCCCCGCAGCCCGTGCAGAGCGTCGATGCGGCGGCACAGCCCGCAGTAGGCCGAGCGGTAGCGGCTCTGCGCTTCCGGGCTGAGGCTGGCCCGATCCGGGATCACATATCCGAACATGGCGGCTCAGCTCTTTTTGATGAACTGGGTGCCGCAGCGTGGGCAGGAGATCTGGATGCGTCCGCGTCCACGGGGCACGCGCAGCTTCTGGCGGCACTTGGGGCAGCGGTAGTAGTGGTACAGCTTGCGGTTGGCCCACTGCTCCTTCAGGCTGCGGAACTTATTGCTGAACCGGTCCTTCAGGCTGTAAAAGCGGTAGTTCTCCTCGGTGCGCTTGGAGATGTTGCGGCTCAGGCTGCGGTAGTAGCACAAAATCAGCAGTGCCGCGCCCAGCCATGTGAACAGAGAAACGCGGGTAAGCAGCGACACCAGCAGCATCACGATGGAGCTCATGCTCAGAAACTGGTTCAGGCCATCGGTGCCGTAGCGCCCGATCATGAATTGACGGAATTTTTCTCTCATAGATTTTCGCATCCTCTTCTCTGGGGCTTTACACACGGAAACGCAGGGCAGCAGCGCCGCCCTGCGGAATACTTTGTACCTCTAGAATATCAGCCAACCATGATAAAATTTTGAACAGACTGCAAATCTATCATGAAAGGACGAAAATTAAACGTTTTGCTCCTCCCGGCTGCGCACGGTAAGCACCGCTTCGGTGTCCAGTGCGCCCTCCATGCGGCAGTGCAGCACAGCGCGTCCGGCCTTGCCGGTGGTGGCAAGGTAGGTGCCCGCCATGCCGCCCCGCAGGGGCACCACGCTGGGACCCAGAATCTTCAGCGGCCCTTCCACGGACAGGCAGACGGCCTCGCCGCAGTAGGGCAGCAGGTTGCCGTTCTGGTCGATGGCGCGCAGGCTGACGGCGGCGCAGTCCCATGTGGGGCCGTCGGTCAGCAGGGGGTTATGCACGGTGCATTCCAGCCGGACGCTCTGCACCGGCTCCCGCACCACGGTGCGCACGGCGCGGCCATGCCACACCGCCTCGAACCGGTACACCGGCGCGGAGCTGCCCAGCACACCGATGTACTTGTAGTACATCCGCATCAGCTCGTTCCAGCTCAGCCGCAGCGAGAGCATCCGCGCCTTGGAAAGGGGAGAAAGCGCCATGGCGTCCCGCCGCAGCTCGTTGAGGATGGCGGCAGCCTGCACGGCGGTGGCGTGATCCATGCCCTCGTACTTTTCCAGCAGCGAGCCCACAAAATCGTTGATCTCGATGGGCGGGTGGGGCAGGGCGGCAAAGCGTCCCCGGCGGTCGGGGCTGAACTCGGCCACAAAGTCGTTGCCGCGGTACAGCCGCACGCTCTCGGCGTTGGTGAACACCCAGCAGGCGGCGGCTGCGCCGCCGGGCAGGTCGCCCAGCGTCATGGCAGAGGAGACCTCCAGCACGATGTCGGAGGGGGCACGGGGCGTTTTCTGGCTGGCGTAGACGGCGGCAGAAAGTTTCGGGTTGCGGAACAGGTCCATCACGCCGTGGTAGCAGATGCGGTCGCCGCTGCCGAACTCCCGGTGGGTGTTGTAGTCGGTCATGCACCAGCCAAAGCTGCCCGCCACGCCCGGCTGGGCGATGCTGTCGTTCAGCACGGCGGCGTGGTGCAGCGCCTGCACCAGACGGTGGGGTTCATCGTCAAAGGGCTTGGCGGGGAAGTTCTGCCCGCCGAACTCGCTGATGAGGTAGCCCTTGCGGGTGTCGGGGGTCACGGCGGCGCGGTTCTCGCAGCCTGCGCCGCGCCCGGCGTAGGAATAATCGTTGTAGGCGTAAACATCCTCCAGCAGCTGGCTCTTGCGGCTGCTGCGGCTGCCCGCCGTGGGGCGGGTGGGATCCAGCCGGTGGATGGCTTCGTTGGTGCGCTTATAAAAGGCTTCGTTGTCGGGGCTGCCGCTGATGCGGGCACCCCACAAAAAGATGCTGGGATGATTGCGGTACTGGCACACCATCTCCCGGCAGTTTTGCAGTGCCTGCGCCTGCCACACCTCGTCGCCGATGTGCTGCCAGCCGGGCATCTCGGGGAACACCAGCAGACCCAGTTCATCGCAGGCGTCCAGAAACGCCGGGCTGGGGGGCGCATAGCAGGTGCGCACGGCGTTGCAGCCCAGCTCCTTTTTCAGCAGCTGGGCGTCCAGCCGCTGGATGCTGTCCGGCATGGCGTAGCCCTGATAGGGGTAGCTCTGGTGCCGGTCAAGACCGCGCAGCTCCACCCGCTGTCCGTTCAGGTACAGCCCGCCCGCCACGAACTGCACGGTGCGGAAGCCGAACCGCACGGTCTTTTCGTCCAGCACCCGGTCGGGCAGACCGCCGGTGCCGGGACGGATGAGCCGCACGGTCAGGGTGTACAGGGTGGGGTGCTCCAGACTCCACGGGTGCACATTGTTCAGCGTGCCGGTGATGGGCAGCGAAAGCTCGCCGCTGTACACCGCCCGGCTCCCGGCGGGGCTGCGGATCTCGGCTTGCAGGGTGCAGCCGACCGTCTCGCCCACGGTGGCGGTGTAGATGCGGAAATCGCCCTCCGCCTTTGCCTCGATGAACACGTCCCGCAGATAGGCGGGCTCCTTGATATCCAGACTGACGGCGCGGTAGATGCCGCCGTAGGTCAGTGCGTCCAGCTGCCCGCCGAAGGGCGGGATGTTCAGATCCTCCCGGCTGTCGCAGCGCACAGCCACCACGTTCTTCTGCCCCAGACGCAGCGCGCCGGTCAGATCCACCGTAAAGGCAGTGTAGCCGCAGCCATGGTGGAACACCCGCCGCCCGTTGCAGAACACGGTGGCATCGTGCGCCACCGCCCCGAAGGTAAGCAGCACGGTGCGGCCCAGCCACTCCTTGGGCGCAAAAAACTCCCGCCGGTAGCCGCACAGGCGCTGGTAGTCGTTCTCGCTGCAATAATTATAGGGCAGGGGCTTGACCGTGTGCGGCAGCCGCACCGGGGTAAGGGAAAGCTCCGGGCACTCCGGGCGCACCAGCGCCGGGTCGAATGTGGGGGCGAACAGCCAGCCCTCGTTCCAATCGTAGTGTTCCATAGCAGGATCTCCGTCTGAGTGATAAGCTTATAGAGTTATGGTATCACAAAGTTATGAACGAAAAAAGCATTCGCGCCCCTTTTATGCTGGCAAAACTGAAATTTTGCCGCCCCATAAAAGCCCCGGCGGCAATTTGCCTAATAAATGCGGGGCGAAATTGTATAAAACTGCTCATAGAAATGGAGCACCGGAACGCCAGCGGCGTTCCGGTGCTCTGAACTCTTTTTCACGAGAGGGGCTGTATGTGAAAAAATGGATTGGGAAACTCC
This sequence comes from uncultured Faecalibacterium sp., assembly GCA_934524985.1. Classification (GTDB taxonomy): domain Bacteria; phylum Bacillota; class Clostridia; order Oscillospirales; family Ruminococcaceae; genus Faecalibacterium. The sequence goes on from CAKSYT010000004.1 coordinate 72,762, forward strand.
GCAGAGTTTCCCAATCCATAAATTTAAAATAATTCTTCCGCTGAATATGCGCAGAGCAACGCGGAGCGCATAACGAATCTTTTATCTCAGCGGATAAAGTTGGTCATGGGGCGGGGCGGGTTCTGCGGGTGGTCGATACCGGCAGCCTTACCGGCCTCGATGCAGCGCAGCAGCCATGCCATGTTGCGGCCCAGTTCCTGCATCACGGCGCAGCCCTCGGCGTCCTGCAGTACCTGCTCGGGGTTGGAGCCGTGCACCATCGCCCAGTAGGAGCCGTTGACCAGCGGCATGTGGAAGAACTGGGGGTACTTGACCAGCTGGTCAAGGGTGGAAGTGGTGCCGGCGCGGCGGGCAGAGCAGCAGACGGCGGCGGGCTTGTAGGCCAGATACTTGCCGCCCGCGTAGGCCAGACGGTCCATAAAGCTGGCCATGTTGCCCGCAGCGGAGGCGTAGTGCACCGGACTGCCGAACACAAAGGCGTCGGCGGTCTTGGCCTTCTCGATGGCTTCGTTGACCACGCCGCCGAACACACACCCGTTGCCGCTGCGGCAGCCGCCGCAACCGATGCAGCCGCCCACGGGCTGACCGCCGACGTGCAGGATCTCGGTTTCGATGCCCTGTGCCTTCAGTTCTCCGGCAATGAGGGAAAGGGCGGTGTAGGTGCAGCCCTTCTCGTGGGGGCTGCCGTTGATAAGCAGAACTTTCATGCTGTATACTCTCCTTTGCTGAAATGCGCCGTAAAATGCGCAATATTGCTGCTATGATTGTAGCACAAAGCCGCCCGCAGCGCAATGCGGGCTCTTGACAATGCTATGCAGTTGGGAGATAATAAAGGATACGAAAGAGTTAAAACCGGCTGCCGCGGGGGCGGCAGCTACGGCAAGGAGGTAACATCATGCGCGTGATCGCAGGAGAAGCCCGGGGCCGCAGGCTGGAAGCACTGCCCGGCACCGATGTGACCCGCCCCACCCTCTCGCAGGTGAAGGAGGCGATGTTCAGCATCGTACAGTTCGACCTGCCCGGGGCCCGGGTGCTGGATCTGTATGCCGGCAGCGGCCAGCTGGGCATCGAGGCGCTCAGCCGGGGTGCGGCCCGGTGCGTCTTTCTGGACGAGAGCCGGGAGGCGGTAAGCATCGTGATGCGCAACTGCAAGGTCTGCGGCGTGTTTGACCGCAGCCGGGTGAATATCGGCGAGGCTGCGCGGTTTTTGTCGGCCTGCCGGGAGCAGTTCGATCTGGTGCTGCTGGACCCGCCCTTCCGCGGCGGCACGCTGGAAAAGATCCTGCCTGCCGTGGAAAAGTGCGTTGCCCCCGGCGGCATCGTGCTGTGCGAGAGCGAAACAGGCATCGTGCTGCCCGCGCAGGCGGGCAGTCTGACCCTGCAAAAACAGTATAAATACGGCAAGGTGCTGCTATGGAAGTACACAAAGCCCATGCAGCCCGCCGCTGAGCAGGAGGGAGAAGCCTTATGAACGTGAACGAACTTTTGGATACCATTGAGGATGCACTGGAAGAGAGCGCAAATGTGCCCCTTTCCGGCGGCAAGCGCATCGTGGATGTGGAGCAGATCCGGGATTATCTGGACGAGGTGCGGGCGGCTCTGCCCGGCGAGCTGCGGCAGGCACAGCAGATCGTGAACGACCGGGCGCAGATCGTGGACAGCGCCAACGCACAGGCACAGGCCATTGTGAAAAAGGCCGAGGAGCGTGCCCGCATTCTGGTCAGCGACGCCGAGATCGTCAAGGCCGCCCAGCAGCGCGCTTCGGAGATCACCTCCGCAGCCCAGACCGAGGCGCGCACCCTGCGCCAGACTGTGACCGACTACTGCGAGAACATGCTGCGCACCACCGAGGATACCATGGTGGAAAACGCCGCACAGGTCAAAAACATCCGTAACAGCCTGCGCCAGAACGCCAAGAAAAACGGCTGATAACGGCCAACTTTCCACACAAATTCCACACATTGCGGAAAACAAAGTCCCTGCGAGCAAAAATGACGGCTCACAGGGACTTTTTTTGTGGATTTTTGCGGCCAAAAGCCGCCCGAAAACCCTTGCATTCACGGGTCTGATTTGTTACAATAAAGATGTATCAGTGGGGCAAAGTGGGTAAAAGTAGGGCACACGCCCTGTAAATGCCCCTGAAAGGGGGAGCAGCGCGTGTTTTTTGGCCGTTATGATTACACCATCGACGCCAAGGGGCGGCTGAACTTCCCCGCAAAATTCCGGGATGCCATGGGCGAAAGCTTTGTGGTGCTGGAATGGGTGGACAACTGCCTTTTCGCACTGCCTATGGAAGAAGTGGAGCGGCTGGCGGACAAGCTGGAAAGCGACGAGCTGATGGACAGCTGGGCCATTTCCGGCGACCTGTTCAGCACCGCCTGCGAGGTGGCGCCGGACAAGCAGGGACGCATTCTGCTGCCCGCAGAGCTGCGCGCCTACGCCGGGCTGGAAAAGGACGTGACCATCATCGGCAACCGCAACCACGCCGAGATCTGGGCCACCGAAGTCTGGAACGCCCGCCGCGCCGCCGTGACCAACGACCAGCGCGCCGAGCGGCTGCGCAAGCTGCACCTCTGATGCAAAAAATTAAACCGAGAAAGGAGGCCGTGCCAATGGCCTTTGAAGAACAGCAGCCCTTTGACCCGGCCTCGTTTGAGCATATCCCCGTTTTGCTGAACGAGTGCCTGACAGGGCTTGCCATCGACCCGGCGGGCACCTATCTGGACGGCACCGCCGGCGGCGCGGGACATTCCCGCCAGATCGCTCTGCGGCTGGACGCCGCCAAGGGCGGCAGGCTCATCTCGCTGGATCAGGACCCGGACGCGGTGCAGACCGCGCGCTCCCGTCTGGCCGGGCTGCCTGCCACCGTGGTGCAGATCAACTTCCGCTATGCGGGGCAGGCGCTGGAACAGCTGGGCATTGAAAAGATCAACGGCGCACTGCTGGATCTTGGCGTTTCCAGCCACCAGCTGGACGATGCCGCCCGGGGCTTTTCCTACCGGGCAGACGCACCGCTGGATATGCGTATGAGCCAGCAGGGCGAGACCGCCGCAGACCTTGTGAACACCGAAAGCCGCGAGGAACTGGCCCGCATCCTGCGGGACTACGGCGAGGAGCCCTACGCATGGCAGATCGCAGGAAAGATCGTGGAGGCGCGGGAAGCTTCTCCCATCCTGACCACCCTGCAGCTGGCAGATATCGTGGCAAGCGCGATGCCCCCGGCAGAGCGCCGCAAGAACAAGAACCCCTCCCGCCGCACCTTTCAGGCACTGCGCATTGCAGTGAACCACGAACTGGACGCGCTGGAAGAGGGCTTGGATACCATTTTTGATCACCTTGCACCGGGCGGCCGGTTGTGCGTGATCACCTTCCACTCTTTGGAGGACCGGCTGGTCAAGAACAAGTTCCGCCGCTGGTCCACAGCCTGTACCTGCCCGCCGGAGTTTCCGGTGTGTGTATGCGGCGGCAAGGCAAAGGCAAAGCTTATCACCCGCAAACCCATTGAAGCTGATACACAGGAACTGGAGGAGAACCGGCGCAGCCGTTCTGCCCACCTGCGTGTACTGGAAAAATGCTGAGATGCCAAAAGCACCGGCATCGTGAGGAGGAGAGAAACCATGGGTCAGCCAGCATACGATCGTAGCGCGGCGCGCCGCCGCAGGGCACCGCAGCCCCAGCGCAAAGCAAACCTGCGGGTAGCAAAGGGCGGCAAGCGGCGGTTGAACCCGCTGCAGGCCGCCGTACATAACGCCATGAATCTGGTGGCGGCAGCACTGCTGGTGGGTTTTGCCATCAGCCTGCTGTGGAGCGAGGCACAGCTGGTGGAGCTGAACGACCAGATCCAAGCCACGAAGGCACGTCTGGTCAGCGAGCAGAGCCAGTATACCTACTACAACAGCACCCTGAACAGCAAGACCAACATTGCCAGCGTGGAGGAGACCGCAGGGCGGCTGGGTCTGATGAAGGTAGACCCCAGCCAGATCACCTATATCCGCTTGGGCGAAAGCGGCGAACTGGTGCGCCGGGAATCCACCGTGCGGCAATGGACCGACTTTTTGTACACCGGCGCGGTGAACATTCTGGGCACCGTGAGATAAACGGAGAAAGCGTGCGGCAGCGCACGCTTTTTTCGGTTTATGGACACCGCAGTCTGAACAAATAACAGCGCAGGGCGTGCGGAATGCAGTGCACGCCCCGCAGGAGAGAACCAATGCAAGAACCTTTCCGTAACAAAAAAAGCAGGGGCTACCGCCTGCGTCCGGCCTCCGGCCGGGACCGGCTGGACAGCCGGGTGCGGCGGCTCTGCAGCCGTCTGGGCATCCTTGCGGTGGTGGTGGCTGCTGCCATCGTCATCCGCAGCCTGTATAATATCCAGATCGTTCACGGGGCAGAGTACCGCCAGTACGCCGCCCAGCAGCAGCTGCTGGATACCACCATCAAGGCCACCCGCGGCGAGATCTACGATGCCTCCGGCATCACCCTTGCCTCCACCAGCGTGGTGTGGACCATCTGGGCAGACCCCAGTTACAGCAGCATCCTTTATACCAGCAAGACCAATGATGACGACACCGTGACCAAAACGCTGGACCCCGCCATGTGCGCCGAGGTGAGCCGGGAGCTGACCTTGCGTCTGCTCTCCGGGGACGGCGAAAGCTTGGACAGCGTGGACACCTCCTCGGCAGAGTACCAGCAGCAGTACCAGACCGTGTACGATGCGCTTTCCCGGCTGGATTCTGCCTACGTCACCCTTGCCACCAAGGTGAACAACGCGGTGAAGCTTTCCATTGAAAAATACGTCACCAGCTTCAATAAGGCGCACAAAAAGGCCACCGATACCTCCCGCAAGGGGCGCATCTCGGTGTCCTCGGAAAAGAGCTTCCAACGCAACTACCCCTACGGTGCCTTTGCCGCAGCGGTGCTGGGCTTTACGGACGCGGACGGCATCGGCACCTACGGACTGGAAAAATCCTACCAGTCCACCTTGGCCGGTGTGGATGGCCGCACCATCACTCAGCGCAACGCGGTGGGCAACGCCATTGCAGACGCCAACGCCACCACCTTTGCCGCCAAGGACGGCTCCAATCTGGTGCTGTCGCTGGATGTGAACGTGCAGGAGATCGCGGAGCGGTACCTGAACGAAGCCATTGCAGCCAACACGGTGGAAAACCGCGGCTGCGCCATTGTGATGAACGTCAAGACCGGTGCCATCCTTGCCATGGCCTCCAAGCCGGACTTTGACCCCAACGACCCGCTGAACTACACCGCCAACGAGGCTTACCTCAACGAGCTGGTGCACGCAGAGCCGGAGCTTTACGGCATCTATAAAAAGGATGCCGATGGCAACTACATCACCGATGCGCAGGGCAACAAAATTCTGGACGAGGAAGCGGACTATTCCGGCTACTACCGGGATATCCTGTGGAAGAACAAGACCATCACCGAGCTGTACTACCCCGGCTCTGTGTTCAAGGTCATCACCTCTGCCATGGGCATCGACTCCGGCGTGGCCACCATGAACACCACCCTTACCTGCTCCGGCGCTTACGGTGTGGCAAAGGAGACCTACCACTGCGCCGGACGCAAGGCGCACGGCACCATCAACATGGCCGAGGCGCTGCGCAAGAGCTGCAACATCTACTACATCCAGCTGGGGCAGCGCGTCGGCTCGCAGCAGTTCTATAATTACTTTGATGCCTTCGGCTTTACCGCCCGCACCGGCGTAGACCTGCCCAGCGAGACCAACTTTATGCAGTACTACCGCGCCGACCAGCTGGGCGAGGTGCAGCTGGCGTCCTCCTCCTTCGGTCAGGCCATGGCCATCACCCCGCTGCAGATGTGCACCGCCATTGCCGCCACCGTCAACGGCGGCTATCTGGTCACCCCCCATGTGGTGGATAAGATCACCGATGCCAACGGCAACGTCATTCAGGAGATCGGCGCAAACGTGCGCCGTCAGGTCATCAGCCAGAGCGCCAGCGATGTCATCCGGCAGATGATGGAGTACGAGGTGGGCAACGGTACCGGCGGCGGCAAAAACGCCTATGTGTCCGGCTACCGCATCGGCGGCAAGTCCGGTACTTCCGAGCAGCTGAATATGCACCGCCGCGCCGATGGCGACTATAAAAAGGTGGCCTCCTTTGTGGCAGTGCTGCCCGCCAACGACCCGGAAATCCTCGTCTACGTCATGCTGGACGACCCCAACAACGCAAAGACGGACTATTCCTCCATCCTTGCAGCCCCTGTGGCGGGCAATATCATCAGCGAGGTGGCCCCCTATCTGGGCATCGCCACCGATGGCGAGGACCGCAGCGGCACCATCGTCACTGTGCCGAACCTTGTGGGCACCGAGTGGAGCAACGCACAGGTGAGCCTGAACATTCAGGGTCTCAAGCATCAGCTGCAGGAGAGCCAGAGCAGCCAGTCCGCTGCCCCGGTCACCTACCAGTACCCCCACGCGGGCGCAAAGGTGCCCTACGGTACCACCATCTACCTGTATACCGATACCTACGAGGGCAGCCGCACCGAGGTGCCGGATGTGACCGGCAAGAGCCCGGATTTTGCCCGCCAGATGCTGAGCGCCGCCGGGCTGAACTGCGTGGTGGAAGGCAGCGGCACGGTGCAGGCGCAAAGCGCCGAGCCCGGCTCCAGCGTGCAGCGCGGCACCATCATCACCCTGACCTGTGGGTAAAAGCGACTTTATAGCGCGTTTTCCGCTGCGGCTCCATTCGTGAAAATGCGATTCCGGGCAGACCGCAGTCTGCCCGGAATCGCCCGATTTAAAAGTTTATTTCCGCTGAGAATGGCCAGAGCAGCGCGGAGGCCATTTCTGATCGTCAAACGCCGAAAAGGCCGCTGTACAAAATACAGTGCGGCGGTTTCCTATAATAGATAGAACGAGAGGGGATAGAACAATGGAAAAGATCCATGCAAGCAAGCTTCTGGCAGGGCTGGTGCCTGCCGGAAAACTGACCAGTGACCCGGAGGTGGCACTGGTCACCACCGACAGCCGCGAGGTAAAGCCCGGCTGCATTTTTGTGGCCTTCCCCGGCGAGCGGTTCGACGGCCATGATTTCGCCGCCCGCGCGCTGGAGCAGGGCGCGGAGTATGTGGTGGTCAACCACCCGGTGCCCGGTGTGCCGGAGGAAAAGGCCATCCTTTGCCCGGACAGCTACCACGCCATGATGGTGATGGGCGCAAACTACCGCAGCCAGTACCACCCCAAGATGGTGGGCGTGACCGGCAGCGTGGGCAAGACCACCACCAAGCAGATGACCTACGCCGCCCTGTGCGGCTTTGGCGAGACCATCAAGACCGAGGGCAACCAGAACAACGAGCTGGGCATGCCCCGCACCCTGATGCGGCTGGAAAGCAGCACCGAGTACGCGGTCATCGAGATGGGCATGAGCCACGCGGGCGAGATCGACCGTCTGGTGCGGGCAGCACGCCCGGATGTGGGCATCATTACCTGCATCGGCGTGTCCCATATCGGCAATCTGGGCAGTCAGGAGAATATCTGCAAGGCAAAGCTGGAGATCTGCAACGGTCTGCCGGAGGGCGCACCGCTGGTGCTGAACTACGATGACCCCTTCCTGCGCAAGGCAGCGCTGCCCGCCCATGTGCGCCCGGTGTGGTTCAGTCTGAGCGATGAAAACGCGGATGTCTGCGCCCTGTCCATCCGGCAGGAAGCTGACGGCATGAGCTTTGTGCTGGAAGATCAGGAGCACGGCACCTTTGTGGTGAATATCCCCGCCATGGGACGCCATAATGTGGCAAACGCTCTGGCTGCCTACTGCGCCGCCACCCGTCTGGGGTGTGACGCCAAGAGGGTCATCCATGGTCTTTCCAACTTTGAGCAGACCGGACGCCGCCAGAAGGTGGTGGACAGCGAGGGTGTGACCGTCATCGAGGACTGCTACAACGCAAACCCGGACAGCATGAAGGCTGCTCTGGCGATGTTCAAGGACTTCCCCTGCAAGCGCCGCTTTGCCCTGCTGGGCGATATGCTGGAGCTGGGCGAGCTGAGCCGCGAAGCGCACGAGGAGCTGGGACGCCTTGCCGCCGAGAGCGGGCTGTACTGCCTGATCACCTACGGCGAGCAGGCCAAGCGCACCGCCGTGGTGGCTGCTGCCAAGGGGGTAAAGACCCTGCACGCGGAAAATTACCGCGAGGCCGCCGATGCTCTGCTGGACCGGGTGCAGCCCGGCGATGCCGTTCTGGTAAAGGCCAGCCACGGCATGGCACTGGAAAAAGTGCTGGATATCTTCTACGAAGAGCATAAAGAGGCGGAAGAATAACTATTTGGCGAAATGGAGTGTCTGAGTTATGGAGCGTTTCGCCTTGGCAGCGGCGGTGGTGCTGGGTTTTGCCCTTACGGCAGCCCTGTGCAGCCTGTTTGTGCCGCTGCGGCGGGTGCTGGAACGCCGCGAACAACAACAGCAGCCGGTACAGTCTGAGCAGCCCCGGCCTGCACCCCTGCGTGCCCCGCTGTGGGGCGGGCTGTGTGCGGCGGCAGGCACGGTGGCTGCGGTGGGCGTGGGCTGGCTTGCCGCCTGCGTAGGCCAGCCGGAGCTGCTGGGCAGCGAGGGTCGGCTGATGACGCGGCTGCTCACGGCACTGGCCGGGGCGCTTGCTTTTGGGGCAGTGGGCCTTGCAGAGGACCTTGCCCGGATGTGCAGCCCGGCGGCGCTGGGGCTGCGGCGGGACGTGCGGCTTTTGCTGGAAGCACTGGCTGCGGCGTTCGTCCTTTTGCTGCTGCGGGCAGCGGGCTGTCTGCCCCGGGGGCTGGGCGTGCCTGGGGCGGGGTATGTGCTGCTGGGCAGTGCCGTGCCCTTTTTGTGGGCGGTGCTCATGGTAACACTGGCCGAGTGTGCCCGCATCGCCGAGCGGGACGAGGGCACCGTGTGCGGTGCAGCCTTTGTGGCAATGCTGGCGCTGATGATGGCAGAGGCCGGTCTGGGCGTTTCCGGGCTGGCAGTGCTGCCCGCCGCGCTTGCCGGGGCGCTGGTGGCACTGGGGTTGTGGGCGTTTCCTCCGGCAAAGCTGGGGGCAGGCTGCTGCGGCAGTCTGCTGGCGGCGGGTGCTATTGGCTGCATCCCGCTCAGTCTGGATATGACCAGCCTGACCGTGCCGCTGGCGCTGCCCTTCTGGGCGGCGGGCGGTCTTTTGGCAGCGCAGCTGCTGTGTGCAAAGCGCACCGGCAAGCCCTTGCGCTGCTGGGTAAAAAAGCATAAAATGAGCCCGGAGACGGTGTTCCTGTGCAGCTTTGCACTGAGCGCTGTCGGCTATGTGCTGACGCTGGCGCTGCTGCGCTGGTGCTGACCGGGCACAGAGAGGGAAGGGAGCGCAGATGGCGACTATCCGCAAAAAACACAAAGCGCCGGTGCCGGTGTTCCAGCGAGACCCGGGCCCGTGGTCCCGGCTGCTGATCGACTGGCTGGCTACGCTGGCCGTTATCATGATCTTTGGGCTGGTGATGCTGTTCAGCGCCAGCTACACCACCGGTTACCTGCGCATGGGCGACAGCTTCCACTACATCAAGCAGCAGGCGCTGTGCATGATGATCGGGCTGGGCTGTATGTTCCTGATGAGCTATATGGATCACCGTTTTCTGCGCAAGATGGTGGTGCCGGGGTATATCATCGTGCTGGCCATGCTGGCTGTCACCCTGACCATGGCACCCCTGAACGGCTGCCGCCGCTGGATCCGCTTCGGCGGGTTTACGCTGCAATCCTCAGAGGTGGCAAAGTTTGAGATGATCCTGTTCAGCTCCCATCTTGCGGCCAAGGCGCCGCAGGTGGAGCGGCTGGACCCGGAGCGCCGCATTCTGCTTACCCCCCGGGAGTGGCTGCGGGTGCGGGTGTGGAAGCAGCTGGTAGTGCCGGTGCTGCCCCTTGTGCCGGTGGTCATTCTGCTGGCGCTGGAGCCGCACATGTCCGGCATCGTGCTGACGGTGGCGGTGGTGGGCACCATTCTGCTGCTGTCCGGCAGCGGCGGTGTGCTGACATGGGCGGGTGCCATCACGGCGGGTGCCCTGCTGGAGACCCTGCTCTCCCATGTGGACTCCATCCCTTACCTGCAAAAACGTCTGGACGGCTGGACACAGGATCTGAGCAAGATGACCGACCAGACCGTGCAGAGCCTTTACGCCATCGGCTCCGGCGGACTGAAGGGGCTGGGGCTGGGCAACAGTGTGGAAAAGCAGCTCTGGCTGCCGGAAAGCACCAACGACTTCATTTTCAGCGTGGTGTGCGAGGAGCTGGGCTTCATCGGCGCGGTGCTCATCATCGTGCTGTTCGTGCTGTTCATCGTGCAGGGGCTGCTCATCGCCTATAAGGCGGAGAACCTGTACTGCACCATGGTGGGCATCGGTATCATGGCACAGATCGCGTGGCAGGTGTTCTGCAACATCGCCGTGGTCACCAACACCCTGCCCAACACCGGCATCAGCCTGCCCTTCTTCTCCTCCGGCGGCACCAGCCTGATCTTGCTGCTGGCAGAGATGGGCGTAATGGTAAACATCGGCCGCAACGGCGAGCGGGCAGCGCAGCAGCGGGAGCAGATGCGTGCCCAGCGGGAAGCCGCCCGCGCCGAGCGGGAAGCAGAGCTTGCCCGCAAGACCATTGACTTGGCTTCTGCCCGCGCAGCCCGCACAGAACAGTAAAACAAACTGCAAGCCCGCCCGGCCGCAGGCCGGGCGTTTATAAGGAGGAATCACCATGCGTGTTCTCATTGCAGCCGGCGGCACTGCCGGACATATCAACCCTGCACTGGCCATTGCCGGTGCGCTGAAAAAGGCCGACCCCACCGCCGAGATCCACTTTGCGGGCCGTAAGGAGGGCATGGAGTACCGTCTGGTCACACAGGCGGGCTACCCCTTCCACCACATCGAGATCACCGGCTTCCAGCGCAAGCTCAGCCTGCACAACATCAAGCGCAACATCATCACCCTGTGGAATCTGGCCCTCTCCGGCCCCAAGGCCAAGGCCATGATGAAAGAGGTAAAGCCGGATCTCGTCATCGGCTGCGGCGGCTATGTATCCGGCCCGGTGGTGCGCTGCGCCGCCAAAATGGGCATCCACACCGCCCTGCACGAGCAGAACGCCTTCCCCGGTGTGACCAACAAGCTGCTGGCCCCGGATGTGGATATCGTGTTTGCCGCTGTGCCCGCCGCTGTGGAAAAGCTGGGCGCACCGGACAAGACCCTTGTGGTGGGCAACCCCGTGCGGCCGGAAGTGTTTGTACAGGCTGCGAACCGCGAAGCCATCCGCGCACAGCTGGGTGCGGGCGACCGCACCGTCATCCTGTCCTTCGGCGGCAGTCTGGGTGCACGCCGGGTCAACGAGGTGGTGGCAGACCTGTGTGCTTGGGAGCAGCACGAGCACAAGCCGGTGCTGCACCTGCACGCCACCGGGCAGTACGGCGTGCAGCTGTTTGAGCAGCTGCAAAAGCAGAAGGATTTTGCCCCCGGCGACAGCCTTGTGGTAAAGGAATACATCAACAATATGCCGGAACTGCTGGCTGCGGCAGACCTCGTCATCAGCCGCGCCGGTGCGCTGACGCTGGCCGAGCTGGAAGCTGTGGGACGCGCCGCTGTGCTGATCCCCAGCCCCAATGTGGCCGAGAACCACCAGTACTACAACGCCATGGAGCTGCAAAAGGCCGGGGCGGCTGTGGTCATTGAAGAAAAAGATCTGACCGGCGAAAAGCTGGTGCAGACGGTGTCCGAGATGCTGGCACAGCCCGGCAAGCTGGCCGAGATGGGCAAAAACGCCCGCAGCCTGTCGGTGGACGACAGTCTGGACCGCATCACTGCGGCGCTGCTCAAGCTGGTAAAGACCCCGTGATGCAGACGTGGAATAAACAGGAAAGAAGGTGCGAATGATGCAGCAGAACCGTGACCGCAACGGCAGACCCCGGAACACGAGACCCTATGATCTGAACCGGGACGTGGCGCGCACCTCTGCGCCTTCGCAGAATAATACGCCCCGGAGCACCGGCAGCAGCCGCTACGGCTACAACGGCGAGCCCCTCAGCCGCCCGCCCTCCCGCAGCGCCAACGGCAGCGTGCGTGCCTCCCGGGCAGATAACAGCATTCAGTTCCCCACCCAGACCCAGAACCGCCGTCCGGCGCAGGGGCAGGGAAGCAATACCACCCAGTATCCCTCCGGCAACCGCCCGAAAAACGGGAAGTCCGGCGGCAAACAGCGCCGCCCGGCAAACAATGCCCGCAGCGGGCAGAACAGCCGGAAAAACCAGAACCACCCGAACGCGCAGAATCACCCGAACCGGCAGCACCCGGCTGGCAGCGGTCAGCGCCTGCGCCCGGCGCAGAGCGCCCCGCAGCAAAGCCCTGCCCGGCGGGAACAGCGCAAAAAGCGCAAGGTGACCCGCGCTACCCTGCGCCGCCGCCGGATGCTGCGCCGCCTGACCGCCTTTGCCATGCTGCTGTGCGTCATTGGCGCGGGCATCTACCTGACCATGACCATGCTGTTCCGCATCAATTCCATTCAGGTGCAGACCCCGGACGGCAAGCAGGTGACCGAGATCGCGGGCTATTCCGCAGACAGCATTTTGCAGCGGATGGGCGTGCAGCTGGAAGAGAACATCTTCAGCTTTGAGCCCGGCGAAAAGGCCGCTGTGCTGGAACAGAACTTCCCGCTGCTGGGCTCCATCAAGGTGATCCGGGACTACCCCAACACCGTGGTGGTGCAGGTGACCGAAGCCGTGCCCGCCTACGCGGTGCAAAACGGCAGCAAGTGGCTTGTGATCTCGGACAAATGGAAGATCCTGTCCGAGGAAAGCACCCAGCCCGAGGGGCTTTGCACCCTGTACGGCGGCAAGCTGCAGGACACCACCCCGGGACAGGGCTTCTGGTTCGTGGAGGACGCGGACGCCGCAAGCGCCTCCGGCTCGGAAGCAGCCGAAAGCGCGGTGAGCACCGAGACCGCCCGCATGGAAGCGCTGCGCACCCTGCGCAGCAAGCTGGAGGAATACGGCCTGTCGCAGGATGTGACACGGCTGGAGGTGGCAGACACCGAGCAGCTCGCATTTTTGTATCAGGACCGCATCAGCGTGCTGCTGGGCACGCTGAACGATCTGGATTATAAGCTGGACCGCGCCCGCTATGTGCTGACCAACGCCGACGGAAAGGGCTGCGGCCCCACCGACACCGGGCGGCTGGACTTCAGCCATACCAGCGCCAGCAGCACCCGCAAGATCTATTTTGCACAGGGCGAGCCCACCCTGCCCTCCGGCTATGTGGTGCCGCCCAAGGCAGAGGAACCCGCCCCGGCCGAGGACGCCGCCGACAGCACGGAAAGCACCGATGGCGCTGCGCCCACGGATACCGCCGAACCGGCGGCTGAAACGGACACCGGGCAGCTGCCCCTGACCCACCCTGACCGCATGACGGCCAACGTAGAAGAAAACCCCATGTAAAGAAGCTCTTTGGAGGAGACTGTATGAAGCTGGAACAACTGATGGAAGGCGTGCCCTTTACCCTTGTGCAGGGCAGTCTGGATACTGAGATCGCAGATATCATCTACGACAGCCGCAAGGCTGCCCCGGGGCTTTTGTTTGTGTGCATCGTGGGCACCCAGCGGGACAGCCACGCGTTTGCCGCCGACTGCGCCGCCAAGGGGGTCAGTGCGCTGGTCATCCAGCACGATATCGACCTTTCTGCCCTGTCCGGTGTGACCGTGGTCAAGGTGGAGAGCAGCCGCTATGCCATGGCGCTGATGAGCGCCAACCTCTTCGGCAACCCTGCCCGGCAGATGACCATGATCGGCGTCACCGGCACCAAGGGCAAGACCACCACCACCCACATGATCAAAAGCGTGCTGGAGGCCGCAGGCCGCAAGGTGGGCATGATCGGCACCAACGGCATCTACTATATGGGACGCCACAAGGACACCGCCAACACTACCCCGGAAAGCTACGAGCTGCAAAAGACCTTCCGGGAGTTTCTGGATGCCGGCTGCGATACCGCGCTGATGGAGGTATCCAGTCAGGGCCTGATGATGGACCGCGTGGCGGGCGTGCACTACGATGTGGGTGTGTTCACCAACCTTTCGCCGGATCACATCGGCCCCGGCGAGCACAAGACCTTTGAGGAGTACCGCAGCTGGAAGGGACAGCTGTTCAAGCGCTGCGATGTGGGCGTGGTGAACATTGACGACGAGAACACCGCCGCCCTGCTGGAAGGCCATACCTGCAAGCTGGTCACCTATGGCCGCGATGAAAAGGCCGACTACCGCGAGACCGGCTACAAGCTGCTGCGCACCCACGATTTTCTGGGCGTTGCCTTCCACGTTACCGGCAAGGACGAGATGGACGTCAAGGTGAATATGCCCGGCGAGTTCAGCGTGTACAACGCGCTGGCCGCGCTGGCTGTGGGCAAGGTGCTGGGTCTGCCGGATGCCGCCATCCACGACGGTCTGGGCAAGTGCGTGGTGAAGGGACGTGTGGAGCTGGTGCCCATCAGCAAAAAGTTCACCATCCTGCTGGACTACGCCCACAACGAGGTGTCCACCGAGAGCCTGCTCACCACCCTGCGCGCCTACAAGCCCCACCGTCTGGTGGTGGTATTCGGCTGCGGCGGCAACCGCTCCAAGCTGCGCCGCTACGGCATGGGCGAGATCTGCGCCAAGATGGCGGATCTCTCCATCCTCACCGAGGACAACAACCGCTTTGAAAAGGTGGAGGACATCATTGCGGACATCCGCGAGGGCATGAACAAGGGCAACCCGGACGCAAAGTTCGTGGAGATCCCCGACCGTCTGGACGCGCTGCACTACGCAGTGGATCACGCACAGGAGGGTGATCTGATCGCCGTCATCGGCAAGGGGCACGAGACCTATCGCGACCGCGAGGGCGTCAAGACCCCCTTCCTTGAGCGGGAACTGCTGGAAGAATACGCCCAGCAGATCGGGCTGGAATAAGAAATATTATTTTTTGGGGGACAGGAAAGTCTACGGAGCTTGTCGGAGCAAGGCCCCTCCATCTGCTTACGCAGACCGCTCTGCCGCTTAAAAGCCCCACTGGGGCTTTCATTGCTACGCAAACGCGGACTTTCCTGTCCCCCATTTTCACCGGCAGAGACGTGACGGCAAACGCGATATTATCCCACAGTGCCGCTGTTTCCGTAGGAAACAGGCACTGGAGATGCTGCATTCCTTTGTGACCCCTCTGTGAAAAGGCGTTTGTCGCACTCCGCAGAGTGCGACAAACGCAAAATTAAAAATAATCTTTCCGCTGTTTATGCGCAGAGCATAAGCGGAGCGCATTATAAATCGTCTGATTCACTGGAAAGGCCGCTGCACAAAGTACTGTGCAGCGGCCTTTTTGCGCCCTGCGGGAGACCCCTATATAAAAAGGAAGCAAACTGTGACAAAAGTGTAAAAGATAAAAATATTTAACTAAAACCATTGACTTATCCAACGGTTTGATTATAATGGTCGTGTTCGATACCTCATAACTTTTAGGTAAATAATTAAAAACAACAATAGAACATAAAGGAGAATACTACCATGACTTTCGAGGAAATGAAGAAGATCGTTGTCGATACCCTGAGCTGCGATGAGGACAAGGTGACCATGGAGGCCAGCCTGACCGAGGATCTGGAAGCTGACAGTCTGGATGCTGTGGAGCTGAACATGGCACTGGAAGAGGCCTGCGGCGTGTCCATCCCCGATGAGGAACTGGCAACCCTCAAGACCGTGGGCGATATCTTCAACTACATCAATGCCCATGTCTGAGGCTGACCGAGGCGAAACGCGATGAACAGTATCAAAGACCTGCTGCCGGGCAGCATGCGGGAGCGCACCTTCCAGCTGAAAGCCCGGCGGGATGCGGGTGCCGTGTGGAACGACCCGCAGTTCGTGGAATGCAAAAAGTGCGGACGCCGCGCCACCCGCCAGATCTGGAACAAGGCGCAGTACGTCTGCCCCAACTGCGGGGTGCACCTGCCCATCGGCGGGTACTACCGCCTGAACCTGATTTTGGACAAGGGCAGCTTCCGGGAATTGGACGCCGACCTTGCCCCGCAGGATGTGCTGCAGTTTCCCGGCTACCCGGAAAAGCTGGAAGCACAGACCGGCAAGACCGGCCTGAAGGAAGCTGTCATCACCGCCACGGGGCGCATCGAGGGCACCCCGGTGGTGGTTGCAGTGCTGGACAGCCGGTTCTTTATGGGCAGCATGAGCACCACCGTGGGCGAAAAGATCACCCGCGCCGTGGAGCACGCCGCTGCAAAGCACCTGCCGCTGATCATCTTTTCGGCCAGCGGCGGCGCCCGGATGCAGGAGGGCATCTTCAGCCTGATGCAGATGGCAAAGACCTCTGCCGCCATCGAGCGGTTCTCCGCCCGGGGCGGGCTGTACATCAGTGTGCTGACCCACCCCACCACCGGCGGCGTGACCGCCAGCTTTGCCAGCCTTGGCGATATCATGCTGGCCGAGCCCGGGGCGCTGATCGGCTTTGCGGGCCCCCGGGTCATTGAACAGACCATCGGCGAAAAGCTGCCCGCAGGCTTCCAGCGCAGCGAGTTCCAGTACGAGCACGGCTTTGTGGACAAGGTAGTGCCCCGTACTGAAATGCGCGAAACACTGGCGCAGCTGCTGCGTCTGCACGCCTGAGGAGGGAGCGCCTTATGATCAAGGACATCTTACAACAGCTCGCACCGCTGGATGAAAAGATCGCCGCTCTGCGCGGCGACCCGGCGGACGAGAACATGACCGATATTACCAACCACGCTGCCGAGCTGGCAGAGCTTTCCGCACAGGAGGACGCTTTGCTGTCCGGCTGCGGGGCGCTGACCGCAGAGGACAGGGTCTTTCTGGCACGCCACCCGGAGCGCCCCCACATCGACGAGATCGTGGATGCACTGTTCACAGACTTCTTTGAGCAGTGCGGCGACCGCCAGTGCAAGGAAGACGCCGCCATTCTGGGCGGTGTGGCCCTTTTCCACGGCCAGCCGGTCACGGTCATCGGCCACCGCAAGGGCAGCACGCTGGAAGAAAACCTGCGCTGCAACTTCGGTATGCCCGGGCCGGAGGGCTACCGCAAGGCCCTGCGCCTGATGAAGCAGGCCGAAAAATTTGACCGTCCCATCATTACCTTCATCGACACCCCGGGCGCATACCCCGGCAAGGACGCCGAGGAGCGCGGACAGGGCGAGGCCATTGCCCGCAATCTGATGGAGATGAGCGGCCTGACCGTGCCGGTGATCGCAGTGGTCACCGGCGAGGGTTCCTCCGGCGGCGCGCTGGCGCTGGGTGTGGCAAACCGCATCCTGATGCTGGAAAACGCCGTCTACTCGGTGCTCAGCCCCGAGGGCTTTGCCAGCATCCTGTGGAAGGACTCCTCCCGCAGCGGCGAAGCCTGCGAGATCATGAAGCTGACCGCGCAGGATCTGTACAAGGACGGCATTGTGGAAGAGATCATCCCGGAGCCGGTGGGCGGCGCACAGCGCGCCCACGGGGTACTGTTCGGCAATCTGGACGAGGCACTGCGGCGTCAGCTGCGCAGCCTTGACCGCATGAACGGCCGTCAGCTGGCCGAGCAGCGCTACCAGAAATTCCGTCAGATCGGAGAAATGAGGAAAGCATGAAGGGTTTGCGTCTGATCGCCACCGGCGGGGCTTTGCCCGGCCGCACGGTCACCAACGAAGAGCTGAGCCGCACCGTGGATACCAGCGACGAGTGGATCACCACCCGCACCGGCATCCGCACACGGCACTACTGCACCGAGGGCGAAAACGCCGCCACACTGGCCATTGCCGCCGCAAAGCAGGCGCTGCAGCGCAGCGGCCTTGCCCCGGCAGACATTGCCTGCTGCGTCTGCGCCACCCTTTCCGCACCGGACGCCACCCCAAGCGTGGCCTGTCAAGTGCAGGCGGCGCTGGCACTGCCGGAAAACCGCCCCGCACTGGATGTGAACGCCGCCTGTTCCGGCTTTTTGTACGGCACGGCGGTGGCGCGCGGCCTGCTGGCTACGCTGGGCGGGCGGTACGCACTGGTCATCGGCACGGAGGCGCTCTCCCGCCTGATGGACCCCGCCGACCGCTCCACCTGTGTGCTGTTTGGAGATGGAGCCGGTGCGGCGGTGTTTGAACTGACCGACACCTCCGTGCCCTTTGCCATCACGCTGGGTGCCCGGGGCGATGCCGCCATCCATGCCGGCGGCCCCAGCCGCACAGGCTCGGCACCCATCAGCATGGACGGCAGGGCGGTGTTCCGCTTTGCGGTGGATGCCCTGCCCAAATGCCTGCACACCGTACTGGACGAGACCGGCCTTACGCTGGACGGGCTGGACTGGGTGGTCTGCCATCAGGCCAACAGCCGCATCATCGACCACTGCGTCAAGGCGCTGCACGCCGACGGTGCAAAGTTCTACAAAAACATGGACCGCCACGGCAACACCAGTGCTGCCAGCATCCCGGTGGCGCTGAACGAGCTGGCCGAAAGCGGCCAGCTGCACCCCGGCCAGACCCTTGCCTGCATCGGCTTCGGCGGCGGCCTGACCTGGGGCGGCATGATCGTGGAATATAAAGGATAAAGACCATGAAACTTTTAAACGAGATCCTGGGGACGAAATACCCCATCATTCAGGGCGGCATGGCCAACATTGCCACCGGCGAGTTTGCCGCCGCCTGTTCCAACGCCGGTGCACTGGGCATCATCGGTGCAGGCGGCATGAATGCCGATACCCTGCGCCAGAACATCCGCCGCTGCCGGGAGCTGACCGATAAGCCCTTTGGCGTGAACATCATGCTCATGCACCCGCAGGCAGATGCGTTTGCCCAGATCGTGGTGGAGGAAAAGGTCGCCGTGGTCACCACCGGCGCAGGCAACCCGGGAAAATACGTTCCCATGTGGAAAGCTGCCGGTATCAAGGTGATCCCGGTGGTGGCTGCTGCCGTGCTGGCACGGCACTTGGAGCCGCTGGGCATCGACGCCGTCATTGCCGAGGGCACCGAGAGCGGCGGCCATGTGGGCGAGATGACCACTATGGCACTGGTGCCGCAGGTGGTGGACGCGGTCAGCGTGCCGGTCATCGCCGCAGGCGGCATTGCAGATGGCCGTCAGCTGGCGGCTGCGCTGGCGCTGGGTGCCTGCGGTGTGCAGGTGGGCACCTGCCTGCTGGCAAGCGAGGAGTGCCCTATCCACGAAAACTACAAGGCCGCGCTGCTCAAGGCCGGGGACAGCGACACCATCGTCACCGGACGCACCGTGGGTGCACCGGTGCGTGTGCTGAAAAACCGCATGAGCCGGGAGTATGTCCGTCAGGAAAAGGCGGGCGCGGATAAGATGGAACTGGAGAAATACACGCTGGGCAGCCTGCGCCGCGCCGTCTTTGAGGGCGACACGGTAAGCGGCAGCCTGATGGCCGGTCAGGTGGCCGGAATGCTGCACGAGGTGCGCCCCGTGGCAGACATCCTTGCCGACCTGTGGCAGGGCGGGAGGCAGCGCATCGCCGCGCTGAACACCGAATGCTGACCCTTGGCGGCAAGCCCCTGCAACTACCCATTTTGCAGGGCGGCATGGGCGTAGGCGTCTCGCTGGGCGGGCTGGCCGGTGCGGTAGCGGCCTGCGGCGGCATGGGGTGCATCTCCACCGCCGATGCAGGCTACCGGGAGCCGGATTTTGCCCGCGACCCGGCGGCAGCCAACCACCGCGCCCTGACCGCAGAAATTCAAAAAGCCAAGGCCATTGCCGGGGGTATGGGTGTGGTAGCCATCAACGCGATGGTAGCCACCCGGGACTACGCCGAGGCCATCCGCACCGCCGTGGCGGCGGGGGTGGATGCTGTGGTCTCCGGTGCGGGTCTGCCGCTGGAACTGCCGGGCATCGTGGGCACCAAAGAAGTGGCCATTGCGCCCATCGTATCCAGCGCCCGGGCGGCAAAGCTCATCCTACGCCGCTGGGCAAAGGGCTTTGACCGCACCGCCGATTTTGTGGTCATCGAGGGCTGCAAGGCGGGCGGACATCTCGGCTTTGCCGAGGAGGACCTGCTGGCCGACCGCTGCCAGACCTTGGACGAAATTTTGCCCGGGGTGCTGGCTGAGGTAAAGCCTTACGAGGCGCAATACGGCCACGCCATCCCGGTATTTGTGGCGGGCGGCGTGTACAACGGTGCCGACATGGCACACTTTACAAAGCTTGGCGCTGCGGGCGTGCAGCTTGCCACCCGCTTTATCCCCACCTACGAGTGCGACGCCTCCCAGACCTACAAGGACGTGCTGCTGGCGGCTAAGCCGGAGGATGTGCGCATCATCCACAGCCCGGTGGGAATGCCCGGCCGTGCGCTGAACACCCCGCTGGTGCAGGCGCTGGCCGAGGACAAACGCTTCCCGCCCAAGCACTGTGCCCGGTGCCTCAAGACCTGCGACCCCGCCGCCGTGCCCTACTGCATCACCCACGCCCTCATCGAGGCGGTGAAGGGCAACGTGGAGGAAGGGCTCTTCTTCTGCGGCGAAAACGTGGGCAGGCTGGACCGGATGCGCACCGTGCGCGAGCTGATGGACGAACTTGTGACCGAATGGAGGCAGAATTTATGAAGCTTGCCGTACTTTACGCCGGTCAGGGTGCGCAGCACCCCGGCATGGGCAAGGAATTTTACGAAGCATCTCCCGCCTTCCGGGCGGCCTTTGACAGCGCAGCGCTGGATTTTGACCTGCACCGCGTCTGCTTTGAGGACCCGGACGGCGTTTTGAATCAGACCGAATACACCCAGCCCTGCATGGTGGCCTTTGCCTGCGGCGTGACCGCTGTGCTGGCCGAAAAGGGCGTAAAGCCCGCCTATCTGGCGGGGCTTTCGCTGGGCGAATACTCCGCGCTGCAGGCAGCTGGGGTGTTCACCGCAAAGCAGGCTATTGAGCTGACCGCCTTCCGGGGCAAGGCCATGGCCGAAGCTGCAAAAGGCCTTGACTGCGGCATGACCGCCGTGCTGGGGCTGGACAGAGAAAAGCTGTCTGCCTGCTGCGAACAGGCTGCTGCGGCTGGCTGTGTGCAGATCTGCAACTATAACTGCCCGGGACAGCTGGTCATCGGCGGCGAAAAAGCCGCTGTGGAGCAGGCCGCCGCGCTGGCAAAGGAAGCCGGTGCCCGCCGCTGCATCCCGCTGAAGGTCAGCGGCCCCTTCCACACAAAGCTGATGGCTCCCGCAGGAGATGCGCTGGCACAGCGCTTTGCGGGCGAAAGCTTCGGCACCATGGAGACGCCGGTGCTGTTCAACTGTCTGGGACATGAAAAGGCCGAGACCGACAGCATCCCGCAGCTGCTGGTAAAGCAGGTGCAGAGCAGCGTTTACATGGAAGATACCCTGCGCCGTCTGGGTGAACTGGGCGTGGACCACATTCTGGAAGTCGGCCCCGGCAGCGCCCTGAGCGGCTTTGTGAAAAAGACTCTGCCCGGGGTGGTCTGCACCGCAGTGGAGACCCCGGAACAGCTGGATGCGGTGCTGACCGCATGGAAGGAAGCAGAATGAGCGAAGAAAAGCTGACCCGCGCCGCCATCGTTACCGGCGGCAGCCGGGGCATTGGCCGCGCAGTGTGCGTGGCACTGGCAAAGCAGGGCTGCAACGTGGTGGTGAACTACTGCCACGGCGCAGAGCCTGCGGAGCAGACGGCAGCCCTCTGCCGCGCCGAGGGCGTGCAGGCGGTGACCGTGCAGGCGGATGTATCCACCGCCGAGGGCTGCAAAGCGCTGTTCGATGCCGCCGCCGAGGCCTTTGGCCGGGTGGATGTGCTGGTGAACAACGCGGGCATCACCCGGGACAACCTGATCCTGCGCCTGACCGAGCAGGATTTTGACGCGGTGCTGGACACCAACCTGAAAAGCGCCTTTCTCTGCTGCAAGGAAGCTGCCCGCCGCATGGTGCGCCAGCGCTATGGCCGCATCGTGAACCTTTCCAGCGTGGTGGCGCTGCGCGGCAATGCCGGGCAGACCAACTACGCCGCCAGCAAGGCGGGGCTTATCGGCCTGACCAAGAGCCTTGCCCGGGAGCTGGCAGCGCGGAACGTGACCGTGAACGCGGTAGCGCCCGGCTTTATCGACACCGACATGACTGCCGTGCTGCCGGAGGCGGTGCGCACCGGCATGACGCAGGGCATCCCCGCAGGCCATGCAGGCCAGCCGGAGGATGTGGCGCAGGCAGTGGCGTTTTTTGCCGCAGAACAAAGCAGCTATCTCACCGGGCAGGTGCTCTGTGTGGACGGCGGCATGGCAATGTAAAGGAGAACCCTTATGGAAAAACGCAGAGTTGTGATCACCGGCCTTGGCACGGTGAACCCGCTGGGCAACAATGTAGCCGACAGCTGGGCGGCAGCCCGTGCCGGTAAATGCGGCATCGGCCCCATCACCCAGTTTGATACCACCGACTTCAAGTGCAAGCTGGCCGGTGAGGTAAAGGATTTTGACCCCGAGACCGTGGTGGACAAAAAGGAAGTCCGCAAGATGGCACGCTTCACCCTGCTGGCGCTGGGCGCTGCCGCCGAAGCCATTGCAGACAGCGGCATCGATACCGAAGCCGAGGGCAAAGACATCGGCGTCATCCTGTCCAGCGGTATCGGCGGTCTGCCCACTATCGAGGAGCAGCACGCCCGCGGCGAGGAAAAGGGCATGGAGAAGGTAAGCCCCTACTTTGTGCCCATGGCCATTGCCAACATGGCAGCGGCACAGGTGGCCATCCGCTTCGGCCTGAAGGGCATGTGCACCTGTCCGGTCACGGCCTGCGCCGGCGGCACCAACGCTGTGGGCGATGCCTTCCACCGCATCCGGGACGGCTACGAGTCGGTGATGGTCTGCGGCGGCGCGGAAAGCTGCATCAGCCCCTTGGGCATCGGCGGCTTTACCAGCATGAAGGCGCTTTCCACCGCCACCGACCCGGACGCTGCCAGCCTGCCCTTTGACGCCCGCCGCGGCGGCTTTGTCATGGGCGAGGGCAGCGGTGTGCTGGTGCTGGAGGAACTGGAGCACGCAAGAGCGCACGGCGCACACATCTACGCCGAGGTAGTGGGCTACGGTGCCAACTGCGACGCCTACCACTTTACCGCCCCGGCTCCCGGCGGCGTGGGTGCCATCGACTGCATGAAGCTGACTTTGGCAGATGCGGACATCGCACCGGAGCAGGTGGACCACATCAACGCCCACGGCACCGGCACCCACATGAACGATGCCTGTGAGACTGCCGCCATTCACGCCGTGTTCGGCGCACACGCCAAGGAGATGACCGTGGTCAGCACCAAGAGCATGACCGGCCATCTGCTGGGCGGCGCAGGCGGCATCGAGGCCGTGTTCACTGCGCTGGCACTGCGGGACCAGTTTGCCCCGCCCACCATCCACTACGCCGAGCCCGACCCGGAGTGTGATCTGGACTATGTGCCCAACACCGGGCGGCAGCAGGAAATGCAGTATGCGCTGAGCAACAGCCTTGGCTTTGGCGGCCACAACGCCTGCATCGCCCTGCGCAGATGGGAGGGCTGACCCATGGCAGAGCCCCGTACCGTGCGTGAAAACGCCAACACTCTGAGCAGTGTGCAGATCGCGGAGATCCTGCCCCACCGCTACCCCTTTGCCCTCGTGGACCGCGTTCTGGACTACGAGCCGGGGCAGTGGGCCATCGGCCGCAAGTGCGTCACCCGCAACGAGGAATTCTTCAACGGCCACTTCCCGGCACAGCCGGTCATGCCCGGCGTACTGCTGCTGGAAGCGCTGGCACAGACCGGCGCTGTGGCGGCGCTGAGCCTGCCGGAAAACAAGGGCAAGCTGGCGCTGTTCGGCGGCATCAAGAGTGCCCGCTTCCGCAGGCAGGTCGTCCCCGGGGACGTGCTCACCCTGCACTGTGAACTGGTGCAGCAGCACGGCGCTGTGGGCGTAGGCAAGGCTTCGGCATGGGTGGACGGCAAGTGCGCCGTCACCGCAGAGCTGACCTTTGTACTGACCGACGCAGCGGAATAAAAATGAATGCAAAAAGAGATAGGCGATCCCTTTTCGGGAAAGCCTATCTCTTTTTTGTTGGGGTTATTTGGGCTTATTTCAGCTGGCTTGCTCTGCGGCAGCTGTCCCGGCGTCTGCTTCAGCAGCGGGGGCAGGCTCTGCCGTGACGGTTTCGTCCGTGGTGGTTTCTGCCGGGGCGGTCGCTGCCAGCTCCTTTTCCATCCACTCCCGCACGCGGTCGGGGCGGTTGGTGATGTAGGCATCGGCGCTGGTGCGCAGCAGGCTGCGGACGGAATCCTCCGTGTCCACTGTCCACAAAGACACCTTGATGCCCATCTCGTGCAGTTTGTCGATGAAACCGGCGTTTTTGTAGGCGGTGTGGTACTCGCAGCTGACCCACTCCGGCACAAAGTCCAGACTGCGGATGTAGGCGGGCAGATCCCGCTGCGCCATCAGATTCTTGTAGATCTCGTTCAGGC
The DNA here is from genome assembly GCA_934524985.1 of uncultured Faecalibacterium sp. GTDB lineage: Bacteria > Bacillota > Clostridia > Oscillospirales > Ruminococcaceae > Faecalibacterium. Next base: position 97,177 of record CAKSYT010000004.1, read on the forward strand.
TCTCACCGGGGAAGTTTGCCCGCAGCATACTTACCTTATCGGTCATCCAGCGGGTCATCCAGCTGCAATTTTCCTCGTCTGCTGCGCTCTCCGGCAGGGCGGCGTCCATGGCTTCCATGTCGTCCATGCCGTTGGTCAGTCCCAGATCCTTCCAGATGATGGGCGGCGGCAGCAGCATGCTTTCCAGCTCGCCGTATACCAGCGCACCTACCCGCAATTCGGGCATCAGCTGCTTTGCCTGCCGCAGCAGCGCGTGGTTGAAGGAGATCAGGATCACCTGTTCTACCATCTCGGTCTGCCGCAGCACTTCCAGCACCCGGGGCACAAAGTCCGGGTCGTTGTCCATGGTGGATTTCAGCTCCAGATGCACGGTGCAGCCCGGCATCTGTTTGCACAGCTCCATGGCTTCCTGTAAGGTGGCGATCTTCTCGTCCTGATAGATGACGTCCTTCCAGCTGCCGAAATCCAGTTCCTTTAGATCGCCCATGGTCATATCGTAGATCTTGCCGGAAATGTCTGTGTGCAGATCGATCATATAGTCATGGTGGATCACAAGCCCGGCGTCAACGGTCTGCTGTACGTCCATCTCTACGCCGTCCGCGCCCAGCTCCATGGCCTTTTTAAAGGCAGTCAGGGTATTTTCCGGTGCAAGATAGGAAGCACCGCGGTGTGCAATGATCTGTGGTGTCATAAATTTTCTCCGTTATTGATTCTTTCTCACACTTTTATGCCCCGGCGCTGCTGTTCCGCAAACAGTGCCGGGGCGTTGGCTCAGGTCAAGTCCTCGCCGTCCGAAGCAATGACCTTTTTGTACCAGTAAAAGCTGTCCTTCCGGCTGCGGGCAAGGGTGCCGTTGCCGGCGTTATCCTTGTCCACATAGATAAAGCCGTACCGCTTTTTCATCTCGCCGGTGGAGGCGCTTACAAGGTCGATGGGCCCCCATGTGGTGTAGCCCATCAGGGGCAGACCGTCCTCGTTGATGGCCTTTTCCATCTCCTCAATGTGCGCGCGCAGGTAGTCGATGCGGTAGCTGTCGTGGATGGAACCGTCCGGCTCTACGGTATCCACCGCGCCCAGACCGTTCTCCACGATGAACATGGGCTTTTCGTACCGGTCGTAGATGGTGTTCAGGGTCACCCGCAGACCCACCGGGTCGATGGCCCAGCCCCACTCGCTGGCTTTCAGGTAGGGGTTCTTCACCGATGCAGACACGGCGTTGCCTTCCGCATTCTCTGCCGCCATCAGCTGTTTATCCACCGTGATGCAGCGGCTGGAATAGTAGCTGAAGGACACAAAGTCCACCGTGCCTTCCCGCAGCGTGCGGTCATCCTCGGGCTGGGTAAGCAGCTGCACTCCGGCGCGCTCCATCCGCTTTTTTGCCCACACGGGGTAAGCGCCGCGCACCTGTACGTCGGTAAAGAAGTAGTTGTCCCGGTCGGCCTCCTGCGCCGCCCGCACATCCTCCGGGGCGCAGGTGCGGGGGTAGAACTGACCCGCCGCCAGCATACAGCCCACCATGGCGTCCGGCATTTTTTCGTGCGCCAGCTTTACCACTTTTGCGCTGGCTACCAGCTCGTGATGGGCGGCCTGATACTTGACCTGCTCCACATTCTCGCCGGGGTAGAACACCAGCCCTGCACCGGTAAAGGACAGGTGCAGCAGCATGTTGATCTCGTTAAAGGTGAGCCAGTACTTTACCTTGCCCTTAAAGCGGTCGAACAGCACCTCGCAATAGTGGACATAGGCGTCCACCATGCGGCGGTCTTTCCAGCCGCCGTATTTTTTGATCAGGGCAATGGGGGTATCAAAGTGGCAGATGGTGACCAGCGGCTCAATGCCGTACTTATGGCACTCGTCAAAAATGCTGTCGTAGAAGGCCAGCCCCGCCTCGTTGGGCTGGGCGTCATCGCCGTTGGGCAGGATGCGGGTCCATGCAATGGACAGCCGGAAGCACTTGAAGCCCATCTCTGCAAACAGGGCGATATCCTCTTTATAATGATGATACAGGTCAATGGCCTCGTGACTGGGGTAAAAATGCGCAGCGTCGCAGTCCAGCATCTCCATATAGCCCGTCGCCACCGGGAAACGGTCCGCACCGAAGGGGGTCACATCCACCGTTGCCAGACCCTTGCCGTCTGCCTGCCATGCACCCTCGCACTGGTTGGCAGCGGTAGCGCCGCCCCACAAAAAACCTTTAGGAAATTTGCCCATACTCTTTACCTCCTCATCTGCTCTGTACACCCCTGCACGGGTGCACGTTTTCTTATATCCCTATGATACCGCAACCGGCGGCGCTTGTCCATGACTGCATTTTGCAAAGGCGGGTGCATTTGGGGATAAAGTACGACTTTTATCGTCAAAACGCCGAAATTCCCTGCCGTTTTTTGCGCACTTTTCACGATAAAAACACAAAACTTGCCTGTTTTTCTTTTATTCTGTTCCTTTTAAACCGCGCGGCAGTATGGTAGAATAATAGGGTAAGAACTGCGCCGCGCTGCTGCGCTGCCGAGAACATGGAAAAATGGAGTGTTTGATTATGACAGAGTTCAAACCCATCAAAGAAGGCAAGGTCCGCGAGATCTACGACAATGGCGACAGCCTGATCATGGTTGCCACCGACCGCATTTCTGCGTTTGACGTCATCCTGAAAAACAAGGTCACCAAAAAGGGCACCGTGCTCACCCAGATGAGCAAGTTCTGGTTCGATTACACCCGCGATCTGCTGCCCAACCACATGCTGAGCGTGGATGTGCAGGATATGCCGGAGTTCTTCCGTCAGCCCCAGTTCACCGGCAACAGCATGATGTGCCGCAAGCTGACCATGCTGCCCATCGAGTGCATCGTGCGCGGCTACATTACCGGCAGCGGCTGGGCCAGCTATCAAAAGACCGGCAAGGTGTGCGGCATCCAGCTGCCCGAGGGTCTGAAGGAATCCGATAAGCTGCCCGAGCCCATCTACACCCCCTCCACCAAGGCAGAGATCGGCGACCACGACGAGAACATCTCCTACGAGCAGAGCATCGACGTGCTGGAAAAGCAGTTCCCCGGCCACGGTCTGGAGTACGCCACCAAGCTGCGCGATTACACCATTGCCCTGTACAAGAAGTGCGCCGAGTATGCACTGTCCCGCGGCATCATCATTGCCGACACCAAGTTCGAGTTTGGTCTGGACGAGGACGGCAACGTGGTGCTGGGCGACGAGATGCTGACCCCGGACTCCTCCCGCTTCTGGCCGCTGGAGGGCTACGAGCCGGGTCACAGCCAGCCCTCTTTCGACAAGCAGTTTGTGCGCGACTGGCTGAAGGCCAACCCCGACAGCAACTACGACCTGCCGCAGGATGTCATTGACAAGACCATTGCCAAGTATCTGGAGGCCTACGAGCTGCTGACCGGCAAGAAGCTGTAAGCGTATCCCGTATCCATAAAAACCAAGGCTGCTGCGGAAAATTTTCCGCAGCAGCCTTTTTGTGTCCCCGCCCTCTTGACAAGGGGTAGGGAGATGGGTAAAATATGTATCGTATCAAACAGTTTCACATCGAACAATCAGAACAAAACAGAGGAAAACCATTATGTGTACAGAGCACCCTATTGAAGAGCACTGCAAGCTGAACCCGCCGTGGGAAGGGCCGCAGGTCATTCCCGCCCAGCTGCGCCGGGTGGACAACCTGATCTTCCGCAGGCTGAACCAGTTTTCCCGCGCCAACGGGGTAGAGCAGACCACCCCCATGCACGGGTGGATCATTGAGTATCTCTACCGCCACCGGGACGAACCGGTGTTCCAGCGGGACATCGAGCGGGAGTTTTCCATCACCCGCTCCACCGTGACGAACATTTTGCAGCTGATGGAGCGCAAGGGCTACATCCAGCGCCTGAGCGTGCCGCAGGACGCCCGGCTCAAGCAGCTGGTTTTGACCGAGGAGGGCATCCGTCTGCACGAAAAGACCCTGCTTTCCTTCCACCAGACCGACGACTATGTAACCGGGCTGCTGACCGAGGAGGAGAACGCAGAGCTGCTGCGGCTGCTGAACAAGCTGCGGGAAGCGTTGAAATAACGCTGCTGCCGGGGATGTTCTCTTTTGGTGGCAAAAGAGAACCAGAAAAGTGTGCGCTCCGCGGGAAAAGTTTCTGCCTGCCGTCAGCGCGCATGGACGCTCCGCTGGGCCAGAGGCAGGGAGGGGTGTTCCGACTCCCCCCTCCCTACCTCTGGACTCCACCCACCCCGCAACGGGTCAAGGGCTGCACGCCCTTGACAAACCTAAAGAAGAAGTCGAAGCACAAAAAAGCTAGCGCTGCGCCAGTCGGCGCTATCGCTTTAACGCTTTTTTCGCTTCTCCATTTATAGCCCCTCAGTCGCTGCGCGACAGCTCCCCCAAGGGGGAGCACGCCCTCTCAGGCGCTCCCGCGCCAGCTCCCCCGAAGGGGGAGCCAAGGTCTAAAGTTTGTTGCTAAAGTATTAGGCATAATGAGGAAGTTTTCGGCAGTGCCCTTGCCTCTCCCTTTGAGAGAGGTGTCACCGCAGGTGACGGAGAGGGCGCACGCCGTTAGCCTTATCGCTAAAGTTTCAAGCGCAGCAAAAAACTTTTCCGCCACCGCCAAAAGCCGTCCCCTTGGGGAAGGTGGCATCGCCGCAGGCGATGACGGAAGGGGTAACTTCCGTCAAAGCGCCGAAAAAGAACTTGTTAAATTAGTAATTATGAACATTTTACGAAACGTCTTGACATTTAAATTGTTTTGTATAAAATTGTTTCGTACCAAACAAATAAATTCAAATAGGAGGGAACTCAGATGATCAAAAAGCTTGTGTCGCATCTGGGCGAGTATAAAGCCGCCTCGATCAAGACACCGCTCTTTGCTGCGCTGGAAGCCATTATGGATGTGCTGCTGCCCACCATCATGGCCTTTATCATCGACCAGGGCATTGAAAAGGGCGATATGAACGCCATCATCCGCTACGGCCTGCTTACCTTTCTGGTGGCAGCCATTGCGCTGGTGCTGGGCGTGCTGGCGGGCAAGTATGCCGCCGAGGCATCCACCGGCTTTGCCGGAAATCTGCGCGATGCCATGTATGAAAACATCCAGCATTACTCTTTTTCCAACATCGACAAATTCTCCACAGCAGGTCTTGTTACCCGCATGACCACCGACGTGACCAACGTGCAGAACGCCTTCCAGATGATTTTGCGCATGTGCGTGCGCGCCCCGGTGCATCTGGTGTTTGCCATGTTCATGGCTGTGGTCATTGGCGGCCCGCTGTCGCTGGTGTTCGTGGTGGCGGTGGCCTTTCTGGTGGCGGTGCTGGCTGCCATTATGATCCCCACCTTCCGCATCTTTGATCGGGTGTTCAAAAACTACGATAACCTCAACGCCTCGGTGCAGGAGAACGTCTCTGCCATCCGCGTGGTCAAAAGCTTCGTGCGCGAGGGCTTTGAAAACGAAAAATACACCGCCGCCTGTGAGAGCCTGTACAAGCAGTTTGTCAACGCGGAAAGCCGCCTGAGCTTCAATAACCCCGCCATGCTGGTGGCAGTGTACGGCTGCAATATCGCGCTGAGCTGGTTCGGCGCAAAGTATGTGCTGCACGGTGCTATTACCACCGGCCAGCTGAACGCTCTGTTCGGCTATATCATGAACATCCTCATGGCGCTGATGATGCTGAGCATGGCCTTTGTTATGATCGCCATGTCCGCCGCCTCTGCCAAGCGTATCGTGGAGGTGCTGGACGAGTGCACCGACCTGCCCCCGGCAAAGCAGCCGGTGCAGCAGGTGGCAGACGGCAGCATCCAGTTCGACCACGTTACCTTCAAGTATAAGCACGGCAGCGGTCAGCCGGTGCTGAACGATATCAGCTTTACCATCCAGCCCGGCGAGACGCTGGGCATCATCGGCGGCACCGGCAGCGCAAAGTCCAGTCTGGTGCAGCTGATCCCCCGCCTGTACGATGCCGAAAGCGGCACCGTGCGCGTGGGCGGTGTGGATGTGCGGGATTATAACCTTGACGTGCTGCGCCGGGAGGTCTCCATGGTGCTGCAGAAGAACGTGCTGTTCAGCGGTACCATTCTGGATAACCTGCGCTGGGGCGATGCCAACGCCACCGAGGAAGAGTGCATCCGCATGGCAAAGCTGGCCTGCGCGGATGAATTCATCCAGCGCTTCCCGGATAAGTACAATACTTGGATCGAGCAGGGCGGCTCCAACGTGTCCGGCGGCCAGAAGCAGCGCCTGACCATCGCCCGCGCCCTGCTGCGCAAGCCCAAGGTGCTGATTTTGGACGACTCCACCAGCGCCGTGGATACCGCGACCGATGCCAAGATCCGCAAGGCCTTCCGGGAGGAGATCCCCGGCACGACCAAGATCATCATTGCACAGCGTATCTCCTCGGTGCAGGATGCAGACCGCATTCTGGTGCTGGATAACGGCCAGATCAACGGTCTGGGCACCCATGCGGAGCTGCTGGCGACCAACGCCATCTATCAGGAGGTCTACAACAGCCAGACGCAGGGCGGCGGCGATTTTGACAAGCAGGGAGGTGCGCAGTAATGGCAGTAAAAGAAGTACATGGCCCCGGCCCGCGGGGCGCACGGGGGCCGCGCCCCAAGGTGGAAAACCCGGGCAAGCTGCTCAAGCGCATCATGGATGAGGTGTTCCGCAACTATCTGCCCCACTGCATCCTTGTGCTTGTGTGCATCGTGGTCAGTGCGCTGGCCAATGTGCAGGCCAGCCTGTTTTTGCAGACCTTGATGGACGATTACATCGTCCCCATGACCCGCCAGCAGGACCCCAGCTTTGCACCGCTGGCCGGTGCACTGGTGCGGATGTGCTGCATCTACCTTGTGGGCATTCTGGCCGCATGGGCCAACGCCCGCATCATGGTCAACGTAACGCAGGGCACGCTGCGCAATCTGCGCACCGAGCTGTTCACCCACATGGAAAGCCTGCCCATCCGGTATTTTGACACCCATCCCCACGGCGATATCATGTCCGTGTACACCAACGACGTGGATACCCTGCGCCAGATGCTCAGCCAGAGCATCCCGCAGCTGGTGTCCAGCGTCATCACCATCGTGTCGGTGTTCTTCAGCATGTGTATGCTCAGCTGGCAGCTGACCATCGTTACCATGCTCATGGTGGCGCTGATGCTGTTCTGCTCCAAGCAGATCGCAAAAAGCTCTTCCAAATACTTCATCCAGCAGCAGCGGGATCTGGGCAAGGTGAACGGCTACATCGAGGAGATGATGGAAGGCCAGAAGGTGGTCAAGGTGTTCACCCACGAGCAGCAGACCCTTGCAGGCTTCCGTGAGTTGAACGACCAGCTGAAGGAAAGCGCCAAGCAGGCCAACGCCTTCTCCAACATCATGATGCCGGTCAACGCCCAGTTGGGCAACATCAGCTACGCCATCTGCGCACTGGTTGGTGCAGCCATGGCTGTGGGCGGCGTTGGCGGCATGACCCTTGGCACTGTGGTGGCCTTCCTCAGCCTGAACAAGGGCTTCAATATGCCCATCAGTCAGGTGTCCATGCAGGCCAACAGCGTCATTATGGCGCTGGCCGGTGCAGAGCGCATCTTCAAGATGATGGACGAGCCCAGCGAGACCGACGAGGGCTATGTGACGCTGGTAAATGCCAAGTACGACCGCAACGACCAGCTGGTGGAAACTGCCGAGCGCACCGGCATCTGGGCGTGGAAGCACCCCCACCACGACGGCACTACCACTTACCACAAGCTGGCGGGCGATATCACCTTTACGGACGTAGACTTTGGCTATGTGCCGGAAAAGACGGTGCTGCACGATATCAACCTGTACGGCCGCCCGGGGCAGAAGATCGCCTTTGTCGGCTCCACCGGTGCGGGCAAGACCACCATCACCAACCTGATCAATCGTTTCTACGATATTCAGGAGGGTAAGATCCGCTACGACGGCATCAACATCCACAAGATCAAAAAGGCTGACCTGCGCCGCTCGCTGGGCATCGTGCTGCAGGACACCCACCTGTTCACCGGCACGGTGATGGAGAACATCCGCTACGGCCGGCTGGATGCCACCGATGAAGAGTGCATCGCCGCCGCCCGTCTGGCCAACGCCGATGGCTTTATCAAGCGTCTGCCGGAGGGCTACAACACCATGCTCACCGGCGATGGTGCCAACCTCTCGCAGGGTCAGCGCCAGCTGCTGGCCATTGCCCGCGCAGCCGTGGCAGACCCGCCGGTGCTGATCCTGGACGAGGCGACCTCCTCCATCGATACCCGCACCGAGGCGCTGGTGCAGCGCGGCATGGACGGCCTGATGTACGGCCGCACCAGCTTTGTCATCGCCCACCGCCTGTCCACTGTCCGCAATGCAGACTGCATCGTGGTGCTGGAGCAGGGCCGCATCATCGAGCGCGGCAGCCACGACGAGCTGATCGCTAAAAAGGGCAAGTATTACCAGCTCTATACCGGTAATCTGGCCGAGAACTAAGCAGTTTCCCGCCTCCTCAGAGAGCCGCCGCACAGCCATGCCGCCGTGCGGTGGCGCTTTTTTGCTCTCATGAAGAAGCAATTCTGGAAAATCCGCAGATTTTCCAGAATTGCAAATATAAAAATAATTTTTCGCTGAAGATGGCCAGAGTGCAACGACGACGACCGCCGCCAGTGGCGGAAACAGGGAGGAGTTGTTGGGGCAGCGGCCAGCAAGACGCAAGTGCCGCCCAAGGCACGATGCGGATGCTGGGTGCCGCAACCCGATAGCGGCGGCCATTCAGAATCGTGCCATCCCCGGTATACAAACGCCCAGGGCTGTGCTAGAATGGAGCAAACGAGTAGAAAAGGCTGGTGAGTGTATGCACCCTCTGACGGAATATCCCCGCCCGGCCATGCGCCGGGACAGCTACGAGAACCTGAACGGCCCGTGGCAGTACGCCATCACCGCCTCGGCGCAGCGCCCGGCGGGCTGGGATGGTGAGATCCTGGTGCCCTACGCGCCGGAGTGCCGTGCCTCCGGGGTGGGACGCACATTGCAGCCCGGGCAGTGGCTGCACTATCACCGGTACTTTGCGCCGCCCGCCGGGACGGGCGGCCGGGTGCTGCTGCATTTCGGCGCGGTGGACTACGCCTGCGCCGTGCAGGTGAACGGCCATCTGGTGGGCGGCCACCGGGGCGGCTATTGGCCTTTTACGCTGGATATCACCGCGCAGCTCAACGGCACAGGCCGCAACAGCCTGTGGGTGGCGGTGCAGGACCCCACCGGCCACGGCACACAGGCGCGGGGCAAACAGACCCTGCAGCCCGGCGGGATGTTCTACCCGGCGCAGAGCGGCATTTGGCAGACGGTCTGGCTGGAGCGTGTGCCGGAAAATTACATCCAGTCTCTCACCGTTACGCCGGACTACGATGCCCGCACCGTGACTGTGAAAGTACATACCTCTGCGCCCGGCGGCGCGGCGAACCTGTGGGCGGTGGTGCGCGCCGGGGGTGTGACCATCGCCGAGGACTGGGGCGGCGACGAGGCCAGTCAAGACGGTGAGGTGACGCTGCAGATTGCGGAGGAGTATTTCTTTCCGTGGAGCCCGGACACGCCCTTTTTGTACGACCTGACCGTGGGCACCACGCAGGGAGAGGAAGAGCAGTTCGACACCGTGCACAGCTACTTTGCCCTGCGCAAGTGGAGCTGCGCACCGGACGCAAGGGGCGTGCTGCGCTTTTGCCTGAACGACAAGCCCATTCTGCTCAACGGCCTGCTGGATCAGGGCTACTGGCCGGAGGGGCTGTACACCCCGCCCTCGGATGCGGCGGTGGAGCGGGAGCTGAGCGAGGTAAAGGCGCTGGGCTACAACCTGCTGCGCAAGCACGCAAAGCTTGAGCCGCAGCGCTGGTACTACCACTGCGACAAGCTGGGGCTTGTGGTCTGGCAGGATATGGTCAACGGCGGCAGCAAGTATAACCTGTGGTTCGTCACCTATCTGACCAATGTTTTGCAGCCGCTTATGCGCCGTCTGCCGGACAAAGCACCCCTGTGGGGGCTGCTGAGCCGGGGCAGCGAAAGCAGTCGGGAAGAATACCGCCGGGAGCTGGCAGATACGGTGCAGGCGCTGCGCTGCCACCCCTGCGTGGGCTGCTGGGTGCCCTTCAATGAGGGCTGGGGGCAGTACGATGCCGCCGGGGCAGTACAGGCCATCCGCGCGCTGGACGATACCCGCCTTGTGGACGAGGCCAGCGGCTGGTACGATCAGGGCGGCGGAGATGTATACTCCCTGCACAACTACTTCTACCCCCTGCGGGTGCGCCCGCAGAAGCGCACCGTGGCGCTGAGCGAGTACGGCGGCATTGCATGGCCCATGCCCGGGCACGAGCCGCCCCGCAAGACCTACGGCTACGGCACAGCCAAAAGCCGGGAGGAGCTGACCGCCCGGTACAAAAAATGCAGCTGGGCACGGTGCTGCCGCAGCTGCAAAAGGGGCTTTCGGCGCTGGTATACACCCAGCTGACCGACGTGGAGGACGAGGTGAACGGCCTGTTCACCTACGACCGCACCGCCATCAAGCCGGACGCCAACGCCGTCCGCTCGGTGAACGCCGCCCTTGCCGCAGAGTTTGCAAGGGTGGTAAAATAAGCGCCCTTGGCGCGGGACGATTGGGAATGACCTCCGCTGCGCTCTGGTCATATTTCAAGGAATTATTATTTATATTTCGCGTTTGTCGCGCTCTGCGGAGCGCTCCAAACGCATTTTCACAAGAAGGGCTGTTGAGGGGGAAATGCTGTTTGCCGTTGCGACCCCTCCCGTGAGAAGGCAATTCTGGAAAATCCGCGTTTGCGCAGCAATGAAAGCCCCAGTGGGGCTTTTAAGCGGCAGAGCGGTCTGCGCAAGCAGATGGAGGGGCTTTGCCCCGACAAGCTCCGCAGATTTTCCAGAATTGCAAATATAAGAATATGTTTTCCGCTGAAGATGGCCAGAGCATAGCGGAGGCCATTCAAATCGTTTTCTGCCGGATATCTATAAAAACAACGCCCGGGTTTTCCACCTTCCGCAGGAAGGATGTGGAAAACCCGGGCGTGTTGTTTTTTTACAGAGCCATCAGCTGTTGGCGCTGGTGTCGTTCACGATCTTGGCGGCGGACAGCTTACCCATGGCAGAGCTGCTCAGGGTGCTCGCCATCTGGGCACCGTAGGCGGCAAGGGCATCGTCCAGCTCCTCGCCCTTCATGTCGCTCAAGATCTGGCTGCGCAGAGCATCCAGCGTGGAAACGCTCAGCGGGTCCAGACGGACGGCCAGCATCATGGCGTAGCCGGAGTACTGGATGGCGGCTGCCTGCCCGTAGGCAAGGCCGCGCAGGGTGTCGGCGGCACCCTCCTGCGTAAAGGCGCTGGTCAGGTCGCTTTCGCTCAGCAGGTCGGTCTGCAGGGTGCTGGTGGAGGGAACCTCTGCATCCAGCACGGCGCAGATCCCGGTCAGTGCGCTGCTTGCGATGCTGTTGAAGGCGGTCAGCTGGCTGGAAGTATCCTCCGGGGCGCTGGCGTTGTAGCTGTCCGCAGCTTTCTGGGCAAGGGAGAGCATCTCGGCCTTCTGGTCATCGGTGGCAAAGGCGAAGGTGCTGGTATTGTACAGCGGCACGGTGATAAAGCCGATCTCGTACATGGTGCTGTCCAGATGCTCGGTCAGCTCGCCGTCCTCCACAGGGGTCTCGCCGTCCTTGCCGTAGACAAGATCCAGCAGCAGGGTGTGCTTGTATTGCAGCTGCTGGAACAGCTTCAAGGTCTCAAGCCCGATGCCGTTGGCGGTGTAGGTGTCGCCGTAGTTATCCATCAGCTGCTGGGCGTAGCTGTCGGCGGCGGACTTCTGCTCCTCGGTCAGCTCGCCGCCCAGCTCGGCAAAGCGGGCATCCACAGCGGCAAGGGTCTGCAAAGTCTCAAGGGTCTTTTGCGCCACATAGTCCTTTACCACGGCGGTCTCGCCGGTGTCGGCATCGGTGGTGATGGTGGCCTTGAGGAAGGACTTCACCTTGCTGGTGTCCTGCTCAGAGCCTGCCAGCTGCGCAGCCTGCTGGTAGGCATCGTACTGCGCCAGCAGGTACAGGCCGCTGGTCACCTCAAAATCACCGATCTTGCCCACGGTGTCCGGGGTGGAGAGTGCACAGCCCACAAGGCTGACGGTCAGTGCAAGTGCGCATACCAGCGCAAGCAGTTTCTTTTTCATGCGTTTTGCTCCTTATTGTTTAAAATAGCATCCATTGCTTTCAGGATGTTTTGCAGCAGTTCCAGCGGCTTTTCGTCCGGCTGCAATACCACCGAGAGATAGGGCTTTGTGCCCGCCCCGGCGGTCACCCGGCCATTGAAAGCCTGCAACAGGCCGCGGATCATGGCAAGGTCCAGCGTTTCCAGATTCAGGATAAGAGTATCCTTCTTCTGGGTCACCTCATATACGCCCACGGCAGCGGCCTGCACGCGGACAAGGGAAACGTTGACCAGATCGCTCACCGAGGGCGGCGGGTCGCCGTAGCGGTCGATGAGCTCGTCCAGCACATCGGCGGCGTCCTCCGGGGTCTGGATGGCGGCAATGCGCTTGTAGGCTTCGATGCGCCCCGCGCCGTCCGGGATATACTTTTCCGGGATGAAAGCGTCCACCCGCAGGTCCACAAGACAATCGCTCTTGTCCCGCTGGACGGGCTCGCCCCGTGCCCGGGCAATAGCCTGTCCCAGCATCTTGACGTAGAGGTCGTAGCCCACGGCTTCCATGTGGCCGTGCTGGCTGTGTCCCAGCAGACTGCCCGCGCCGCGAATTTGCAGATCTCGCATGGCGATGCGGAAGCCCGAGCCGAAAGCGGTGAACTCCCGGATGGCGGAAAGCCGCTTCTGGGCGATATCGGTCAGGGTCTTGTCCCGGCGGAAGGTGAAGTAGGCGTAGGCCTTGCGGCCGGAGCGTCCCACCCGCCCACGGATCTGGTACAGCTGCGCCAGACCCATGCGGTCGGCGTCCTCAATGATGAGGGTGTTGCAGTTGCGCACATCAATGCCGGTCTCGATGAGGGTGGTGCAGACCAGAATATCGATCTCGCCGTTCAGCAGGTGCTGCCACACGGGGTTCAGCTCTTCTTCGGTCATCTTGCCGTGGGCAATGCCCACCCGTGCACCCGGCACCATCTGGCTGACATGGGCGGCGCAGGATTCAATGTTGTCCACCCGGTTGTGCAGGTAGTACACCTGCCCGCCCCGGGCAAGCTCCTTCTTCATGGCTTCGGCAAGGATAACGTCGTTATATTCCAGCACAAAGGTCTCCACGGGCTGCCGCTCGATGGGCGGCTGCTCAATGGTGGAAAGATCCCGGATGCCGCTCATGGCCATGTTCAATGTGCGGGGAATAGGGGTAGCCGACAGGGTGAGCATATCCACCCCGATGAAGTTTTCCTTCAGCTTTTCCTTGTGCTTCACGCCGAAGCGCTGTTCCTCATCAATGATGACAAGGCCGAGGTCGTGGAACTTCACGTCTTTAGAGAGCAGCCGGTGGGTGCCCACCACGATATCCACGCTGCCGGCCTGCAGGCCGCGCAGGGTCTCCTTTTGCTGCTTGGCGGTACGGAAGCGGGACAGCATCCCGATCTTTACCGGGAAAGCCTCCATGCGGGAGAGCAGGGTGTTGTAGTGCTGCCACGCCAGCAGGGTGGTGGGTGCCAGCAGGGCGCATTGCTTGCCGCCCATGATGCACTTGAAGGCGGCGCGCAACGCCACCTCGGTCTTGCCCACGCCCACATCGCCGCAGAGCAGACGGTCCATGGGATAGCCCTTTTCCATGTCCTGCTTGATCTCGGCGGTGGCGTGCAGCTGGTCGTCCGTTTCGTCGTAGTCAAAGCGGGTCTCAAAGTCCCGCTGCCAGTCGCCGTCCGGCGGGAAAGCGTAGCCCGTGGCCTGACGGCGGCGGGCATAAAGCTCGATCAGCTCCTGCGCCATCTCCTCGGTGGCTTTTTTCACCTTGGCGCGGGTGCGCTGCCACTCGGTGCCGCCCAGCTTTGCCAGCTTTACCTTTTCCTCGTCGCCGGGGGCGGTGTAGCGGCTGAGCAAGTCCAGCTGGGTCACCGGCACATACAGCACATCCGAGCCGGAATACTGCACTTTGAGGTAGTCTTTGGTAGCGCCCTGCACCTCCAGCCGCTGGATCCCGGCGTACATCCCGATGCCGTGGCTCTGGTGCACCACATAGTCTCCGGGTTTAATGTCCGAAAGGCTGGACAGGGCGTTTTTGTTCTTCTTGCGCTTTTTGGCTTCGGCGGCGGCTTCCTCGTCCAGCCCGTGGCGGCGGCTGGAAAGCACCGCCGCGTGGGCAAAGGGGAAGGTGCACCCGGCGGTCAGGTGCCCGGGCAGTACCTGCAAAATGCCCTTGGCGGGGCGCACATCCCGGCTCATGCTCACGGCATAGCCCTTGTCGGCAAGGTCGCGGGTCAGCGCGGCTGCGCCCTTGGGCGTACCGGCAAACAGGGTGACGGCGTAGCCTTGGGCGATGAGCGGGTCTAAGTCCTCCCGCAGGGAGGCAAGGTCGCCGTTCCAGTTGGGGGCGGCAAAGGCTTCGGCGTTGATAAGGTCTTTCAGCTTGAACTCATTCATCCCGCGCAGAAAGTTCTCGCACAGCAGGGTGCTGTGGTTCTGGGCGGCAATGACAAGATCGTCCATGGTCTGGTACAGCACGTCCAACCCGGGGCAGAGCACACCCTCTTCCAGCAGCCCGGTCAGCTCCTCGCTGCGGCGGAACTCGGTGGCCTTCTGGGCATCCCGGATGCCGCCTACTTCGTCCAGAATGAACAGCGGCGCGTCCAGATGATCCAGCAGCGTGGCGGGGGCGGGGTAGCGGATGCCGTAATATTTATCCATGGCCTCCGGCATCAGGCCGGAATCCAGCTGGGAAAGGTCGGCTTCGGTGGCCTTTTCCAGCGCGGTGCGGCGCTTGCCGCGCGCCTTTTTGAGGACGTTGCGCAGCGCCTCGGCGGTCTCGGCAGTGCTGCCGAACAGCACCTCGCGGGCAGGGGAGAGGTATATTTTTTCCAGTGCACTGTCCCGCCGCTGGGTCAGCAGGTCAAAGGAGGACATGGAGTCGATTTCATCGTCCCAGTACTCCACGCGGGCGGGCTGACGCATATCCGGCGCGTAGATATCCACGATATCGCCGCGCACGCTGAACTGTCCCGGGCCGTCCACCTGACTGCGCCGCACATACCCGGCGGCAAACAGCCGCGCCACCAGCGCCTCGCGGTTATACACCATGCCGGGCTTTAAGGTGAGGGTGTTCTGGATAAATTCCGCCCGGGGCACGGTGTACTGCAAAAGGGCTTCGGCGGGCACGCAGACGGCCTGCAGCCGTCCGCCCGCCAGTGCGCCCAGCACCGAAAGGCGGCGGTACTCGTACTCGCGGCCCGCGCCCTCCACCGGGCGCAGCATAAAGTCCCGGGGCGGGAACACCGCAGCGGTAAGCCCCAGCGCCTTGAGGTCGTCCGCAAAGTGGGTGGCTTCGGCCTCGCCGGGGGTCACGATGCAGAGCGTGCGCCCAAGGTCTTTTTGCAGGGCGGCATACAGCAGCGCCCGGCCTGCGGGCGGCAAGCCGAACAGCGCCGCCGGCCCGGCCGAGCCAAAGCTTGCGGCAACTTTCTGATATTCCGGTGTGGCCTTGAGTAAGGCTTCGTACATGGAAAAACCTCCTTTCCTGCTGGGATGACCATTGAAAATGCGCTCCGCGTTGCTCTGCGCATAATCAGCGGAAAAATGATTTATATTTTGCAATTCAGGAAAATCTGCGGATTTTCCTGAATTGCTTTTTCACGGGTGGGGTCGTAAAGGCAAACGGCAGCTGCCGCGCTGGTTTCCTGCGGAAACGGTCGCGCGGCGGTTAGCGGGCTCGCCCTCTCAGTCAAAGCCTAACGGCTTTGACAGCTCTCCCAAAGGGAGAGCCAAGAGCACTGCCGGAAGCTTTCTCATTGCGCCTAATACTTTAGCAACGAACCTTAAACCTTGGCTCTCCCTTTGAGGAAAGACTTCCCCCGGAGCGGGGGAAGATGTCACCGCAGGTGACAAAAGGGGGAATCTGGCGCGGGAGCGCCTGAGAGGGCGGTTACCCGTTATACTTGCTCTGTGCCAGACTCAGCTTACCGTCCATGATAAGCTTTGCGGCGGCTTCAAGGTCGGGGTAGCGGTCGGCGATGGCCTTGGCATCCTCGGGCGGGAACTTGCCCAGCACCCATGCGGCAAGGTCGTAGTCCGGGTGGGGCTTTGCGCCGATGCCAATGCGGATGCGGGGGAAGTTCTCGCCACCCAGCCGGGCAATGATGCTCTTCAGGCCGTTGTGCCCGCCCGCAGAGCCGGAGGGACGGATGCGCAGCTTGCCGGGTGCCTGGGTGATGTCATCGCACAGCACCAGCACATGGTCGGCAGGAATCTTGAAAAAGCCCGCCATGGGGGCGATGGAATCGCCGGAGAGGTTCATGTAGGTCAGGGGTTTCAGCAGCACCACCTTGTGGCCGTCCACCTCGCCCTGTCCCCACAGGCCTTGGAACTTGGTCTTGCCCACAGAGATGTTCCATTTGTCGGCCAGCGCGTCCAGCGCGGCAAAACCGGCGTTGTGGCGGGTGCCATCGTATTTTGCTTCGGGGTTGCCCAGCCCTGCAATGAGCCAGATATCGTTTTCATTCATGATATGATCATACCTTTTCCTGATAATAGTGTGATACAACATCTAAGTATAACATACGCGCGCGCAAAAAGATATACATTATAAGCAAAAAATGCCCCCATGCCGCAGGGCACAGGGGCAAAAGGGCTTATTACAGGTTCAGCGTGATGGCAGAGGCCTTCCAGCGGCCGTCCTCCTTCACCATAGTGATGGTGCCGGATACCTGCGCGGCGGCGGTGCTGTCCGCAGCGGTCAGCAGGGCGGCGGAAAAGTCGTAGCAGTTTTCTGCCCCGGCGCGCTTTTTCAGGGTGAGGTCAGCGGGCACCAGCTGATCGCCGGATTGCCCGGCCAGCGCGGTGATGCGGGTGGGCAGGCGGTTCGCCATGACTTTGTTCAGACAGTCGGCTGTCATGGCATCGCCCAGCTGCGCTTGAAGAAAGGCGTACAGTCCATCGGTATCCGCTGCGGCAAGCCCCGGTTCACTGCCGGCGGGCGCAGCGGCGTCCACGGCCTGCTCCACGGCCTGCTCCACGGCAGAGGAGCAGGAGAGCAGCTGCTGCACCACGAACTCCGCCTGCTTTTTGGCGGGGTCGCTGCGCAGGCGGGTCAGGGCAAACACGGCGGCAACAGCCGCGAAGAAAAGGACAAGGCTCAGCGCCTGCTTACGAAAACTTTCAGACTTCATGCACAGCTCCCTTCCGGCAGAGGGTTACTTGCTCTGCTCTTTTTCCAGCTTCTGCTTTTTGGCGATATAGGCTTCCATCTTGGGGGCTGCCCAGCCGTCCAGATTGGTCTGGCGTTCCCGGGCGATGCCCAGCGCCTGCGCGGGCACATCCTTGGTGATGGTGCTGCCGGCGGCGGTGTAGGCACCATCGCCCACCTTGACCGGAGCCACAAGGTTGGTGTTGCAGCCGATGAAGCAGTAATCGCCGATCTGGGTGCGGAACTTATCCTTGCCGTCGTAGTTGCAGGTGACTGTGCCGCAGCCGAAGTTGCAGTACTTGCCCACATCGCTGTCGCCGATGTAGGTCAGGTGGCTTACGGTGTTGCCCCGGGCAAAGTTGGAGTTCTTGGTCTCCACATAGGCGCCCAGATGCACGCCGTAGTCGGTGACAGTGTTCACCCGCACATGGGTGAAGGGGCCAATGTTGTTGTGCGGGCCGATGTGGCTGCCGTAGATCTGGCTGGCATTCACGGCAGTGCCCTCGTCCACGGTGCTGTCCTCAATGAGGGTGTTGGGGCCGATGACGCAGCCTGCGCCGATGACCGTCTTGCCCCGCAGGATGGTGCCCGCAAGGATCACAGCGCCCGGGGCAATGACCACCTCCGGGTCGATCTGCACAGTGCGGCTATTGATGACAACGCCGTTTGCAATGTGCTGCACAAGGATGTCCTCGCGGGCAGCCTCGGCGGCGTCCAGCTGTGCCAGGGCAGCGGCGCGGGCCTGTTCAGAAATAGGATTCTGCATGAAAAAATCTCCCTTCCCACCAAAGCGCGCGGCGGAAGAGAGACAGAAAAGGCGACCGGAAAATTGTTGCCTGTCCGCCCCAGCATACCCGCTGCGGAAAGCTTTGTTCCGACAAAATAAAAATGAAAAAATTACAGGGATAGAAAGTTGTATCCAACAGGACGAGAAATCGCGTGCATAAACAAAAAACCTCTCGAACTTTCTCCCATTCTATACTACCTTAAAACTTGGAAAATTTCAAGAGATTTGCATAAAAAATAACAGACAAATTCGGGATTTTGCATGGTGGAAAGGAATGGATTTTCTGGTATAATAGTTTAGCATTCACAAAACAATGTTCATCGTACGTTCAAGACAAGGCAAACGATGAGACCACGGCAAGTGTACCGATGGTCACGAATGGGAGGTAAACAACGCATGAGCAAAAAGTATCTGTACTACTTCAGCGAAGGCAATGACGCTTTCGGCGGTGACAAGGTCACCATGAAGAACACGCTGGGCGGCAAGGGCGCCGGTCTGGCCGAGATGACCGCAGCCGGTATGCCGGTGCCGCAGGGCTTCACCATCACCACCGACGCCTGCACCCAGTATTACGCAGACGGCCGTCAGATCAATGACGATATCACTGCTGACATCTTTGAGCACCTCAAGGGTCTGGAAGAGATCACCGGCAAGAAGTTCGGCGACAACACCAACCCCCTGCTGGTCTCCGTCCGTTCCGGCGCACGTCAGTCCATGCCCGGCATGATGGACACCATCCTGAATCTGGGCCTGAACGACGAGGCCGTTGAGGGTCTGGCAAAGAAGACCGGCAACGCCCGCTTTGCATACGACTGCTACCGCCGCTTCGTGCAGATGTTCGCCGACGTCGTTATGATGGTCCCGAAGAGCCTGTTCGAGGTCGAGATCGACAAGATGAAGGAAGCCAAGGGCGTCAAGAACGACGTGGACCTGACTGCTGACGACCTGAAGGAACTGGTCGGCACCTTCAAGAAGATCTACGAGGAGAACGAAGGCCGTCCCTTCCCGCAGGATCCCCGCGATCAGCTGATCGAGGCTGTCAAGGCCGTGTTCCGCAGCTGGGATAACCCCCGTGCAAACGTCTACCGTAAGATGAACGAGATCCCCTACGAGTGGGGCACCGCTGTCAACGTGCAGCAGATGGCCTTTGGCAACTCCGGCGACCGTTCCGGCACCGGCGTTGCCTTCACCCGTGACCCCGCCACCGGCGCTAAGAAGCTGATGGGCGAGTACCTGATCAATGCACAGGGCGAGGACGTTGTTGCCGGCGTGCGCACTCCTTCTCCCATCAGCCACCTGAAGGATCAGATGCCTGAGGTGTACGATCAGTTTGTCGAGATCGCTACCCGTCTGGAGAACTACTTCCGCGATATGCAGGATATGGAGTTCACCATTGAGGACGGCCACCTGTATATGCTGCAGACCCGTAACGGCAAGCGTACCGCTCAGGCTGCTCTGCAGATCGCCTGCGATCTGGTGGACGAGGGCATGATCACCGAGCAGGAGGCTGTCCTACGCGTGGAGCCCAAGCAGCTGGATACCCTGCTGCATCCCCAGTTCGACGCTGCTGCCCTGAAGGCTGCAGAGGTCGTCGGCAAGGGTCTGGCAGCTTCTCCCGGCTCTGCCTGCGGCCAGATCGTCTTTACTGCTGAAGAGGCAGAGGAGATGGTCAAGTCCGGCAAGATGAAGAAGGTCGTTCTGGTGCGTCTGGAGACCAGCCCCGAGGATATCGTGGGCATGCAGGTTTCTCAGGGCATCCTGACCGTCCGCGGCGGCATGACCAGCCACGCAGCCGTTGTTGCCCGTGGTATGGGCACCTGCTGTGTCTCCGGCTGCGGCAACGACAACGAGGTCAAGATCGATGAGGAGGCCAAGACCTTCGAGATCAACGGCCACAAGTTCGTCGAGGGTGACTGGATCTCCATCGACGGCTCCACCGGCAACATTTACGGCGAGCAGGTCGCAACCGTGGCCGCTACCGGCAACAAGAACTTCAACCGCTTCATGGGCTGGGCAGACGCAGCTCGTCAGCTGCTGGTCATGACCAACGCTGATAACCCGCGCGACGCACAGCAGGCAGTGGATCTGGGTGCTGAGGGCATCGGCCTGTGCCGTACCGAGCACATGTTCTTCGCTGAGGACCGCATCAAGGCTGTCCGCGAGATGATCTGCGCACGCACCGTGGAAGAGCGCGAGGCTGCTCTGGCCAAGGTCGAGCCGTTCCAGCAGGGCGACTTCGAGGCTATGTACCGCATCATGGGTGAGCGCCCGATGACCATCCGTTATCTGGACCCGCCCCTGCACGAGTTCCTGCCCACCAAGGACGAGGACATCAAGGAGCTGGCTGCCGACATGGGCATGACCTACGACGACCTGAAGAACGTGGTTGCTTCTCTGCACGAGTTCAACCCCATGATGGGTCACCGCGGCTGCCGTCTGGCTGTTACCTACCCCGAGATCGCTGCTATGCAGACCCGCGCTGTGATCAAGGCTGCTCTGAACGTCTCTGCTGAGACCGGCCATGTGATCACCCCGCACATCATGATCCCGCTGGTCGGCGAGGTCAAGGAGCTGAAGTTCGTCAAGGACGTTGTTGTCAAGGTTGCTGACGAGCTGATCGCTGCTGCCGGCGTTGACATGAAGTATCAGGTCGGTACCATGATCGAGATCCCCCGTGCAGCCCTGACTGCCGGCGAGATCGCCAAGGAAGCTGAGTTCTTCAGCTTCGGCACCAACGACCTGACCCAGATGACCTTCGGCTTCAGCCGTGATGACGCTGCCAAGTTCCTGGGCGCATACTACGAGAACAAGATCTACGAGAGCGATCCGTTCCAGCATCTGGATCAGACCGGCGTCGGCAAGCTGGTCAAGATGGCTGCTCACGATGGCCGTGAGACCCGTCCCGATCTGGGTCTGGGCATCTGCGGCGAGCACGGCGGCGACCCCACGAGCGTGGAGTTCTGCCACAACGTCGGTCTGGACTACGTCAGCTGCTCTCCCTTCCGTGTGCCTATCGCACGTCTGGCCGCTGCTCAGGCTGCTATTAAAAAACCGAGAGCATAAGGATTTTATAGCGAATTATCGTTAAAAATCAAGCATAAAATAAGGCTCACCGTCAATTTTGGCGGTGGGCCTTATTTATTTGCTCATGTATGAGGTGAACTGCGTTTAACACAGAGCTGCTTTCCAGAAGCATCACAGATACACCTCCACAGTCAGGTCGGTCCACGCTGCACGGCGGAACTGGTGGGGCATCTTGTTGGCTTCCCGGTAACGCTTGGCAGTTTCAAAGTCGATGGTGAAGGTGAGGATGGGCTTTTCCGATACAGCCATCAGATCGGTGCGCTCCTCTTTGGACTTCTTGCAGCCGGTGTTCAGCTTCCAACGGTAGGAGTAATCGGCAATGGGGGTGACCACTTCAACGAACTGGTCGATCAATTCGGGAGCAAGACGGGCACCGTGCACATCGACCTTCTGAGAGAGAAAATCGTAGATCGCTTTCATGTCCGAAGAAATCGTCTGTGGTTCAGGCGCAGGGGAGAGGGCTTTCAGTTCCTGCTCCAAGTGTGCAATCTCGTCATCTGCCTGTTTGCAGAGGGCTTGGTATTCTTCTCGTGGCAGTTCGCCGTCTGCACGCATGGCAGCGTAGTTCAGCTTGCGCTTTTTGATTTTTTCAATCTTGCTCTGAATCGGCGCAGCAGACATTCGTGTGGCGGCTTTTCCGTTCTGACAGCTTTCGATCATCTTGCAGGCACGGAGAATGGCTTTATTCTGATTGCCCCAGACCTTTTCAAAGATTTTCTTCGCCATCAGTTCCAGCTTCCACTCCGGGATAGAAATGGCATCACAACTGAGCTGTTGGGTCATGTTGTGCTCCAGAACAAAGGAACGGGTCGGGTTGACGGTTCGCATATTACACTGGTAGCCAAAGACCGGCGTTCCGTCCTTCAGCTTGCGCCAGTTGAAAATGCGGTAGGAAGAACCACAGCGGCAGCGAAGTTTTGACACCCACAGATTCTTGGTAGTTCTGGCTCCTTTACGCCTTGTTTCTCCATCAGGAAGGCGCAGGCTGGAAATACGGGATTTGCGGATGTGTTCGCATTCATGCCAGAGGGCTTCTGATACGATCGGTTCAAAGTTACCTTTTACATAGACGAAGGAAGTTTCGTCCAGATTGTTGATGCGTTTCTTTTCAAGATAGTTGTTGACCTTGGACTTGTTGTAGCAGACATAGCCCATATACGTTGCGTTACGAAGGATACGGCTGATCTTTGTACAGGACCAACTGACGTTTCCGTGCCCATCCTTACGGCCCAGCCGGGAAAGTTCATTGACGATCGCCTTTTCCCCGTAGCCCTGAGAATAGAGCGTGAAAACCATTCGTATGGTTGCAGCCTGTTCCTCGTTGATAACGTATGTACGGTTGACCTTATCCCGGTCATAGCCGATAATATTGCCGCTACCGTAAAGCACGCCGTTCTGCCGACTTATCTTCTGCCCGGCAAGAACACGCTCTGAAATCTTGCGGCTTTCTTCCTGCGCCATAGTTGCCATGATGGAAAGCCGGAGTTCACCATCGCCGTCCATCGTCCAGATGTTGTCGGATACGAAAAAGACCTCTACGCCGAAATTGCGGAGTTCACGGGTAAGCTGAAGGGTATCGACAGTGTTGCGGGCAAAGCGGCAGACCTCACGCGTAACAATCAGATCGAATTTTCCGCACTTGGCATCGGAAAGCATTTTCATAAAGGCTGGGCGCTTTTTGGCGGAGGTACCGGTGATGCCCTCGTCGATATAGCGGTCAACGACCTGCCAGTTGGGATGATACCGAAGCTGATCATCGTACCATTGCATCTGGTTGCCAAGCGCATCGACCTGCGCTTCATGCTGGGTGGAAACACGACCGTAAAAGACAATGCGGCGGTCACGGTCTTTATCCAATGGGAATTGCCCAAAGTACATTCTTTGCGTGATGTTCATATCGCTGTACCTCCTTTGCCCGTAGTATAGAAGATTGGGAAGAGAATATGTAGGATGTCGCCGGTGTCAGCGACATCCTTGACATTACGCAGAATATCTGCTAAGGACCTGATGATAGACCTCAGCAGAGATCAGGTCGTTGTCAAATAAAATGGAGATCAGCTTTAATGCAGTTGCATCGATGCTGAAAACGTTGGGAGGAACAGCGGGGGAAAGGGGAGAGTAAGCGTTCTTGTTGATATTATCGACCTCCGTTCAGATCCAGACTGTTCATCAATGCTTCGTTGATCTGGTACATTTCGTCCGGCGTAGTCTGCCCTAGGAGACGCTGTATGCGTTCTTTATCAATGGTGAAGATCTGTTCCAGCAGCACCATAGAGGGTCTTGAAAACGCTGGATTTCGGTCAATGAGAACATGGGTAGGCTGGTTTGGCTTTTTGGTGACTTTTGAGGTCACAGCAGCCACGATCACAGTCGGCGCAAATTTATTTCCGGTATTATTTTGTATCACAATAACAGGACGTTTACCTCCTTGCTCGGAGCCATAGTGCGGGTCAAGGTCTGCATAGTAGATTTCGCCCCGGAGAAAACCAAAGTCTTTTGTTACATATACGGTGGCAGTCAACCCCCTTTTCCTTATGTAGGCAGAAGCCGCCCTTGCGGACGGCTTCTGCGATGTGAAAGGAAACCTGCATGAAGAAGTAAGGTCACTGCTTGATGGGCAGATTAAAGCGGCGGCTGGAGCCGTTGTAGGTGCGAAGGATCAGCATCATATACTTGTAGCTGACGGTGCCGCTCAGGGATTTCTCATCTCGCACCAGCGTCATGGGGTGAATGGTTTGCAGACGCTTCACCAGACGCTCCGGGTCATACTCGCCCTGATACAGAGCCACAAAGCGAACCATGCCCTGCAGGATGCCGGAGCGGAGGGAATCGGGGTCACCCTCCCAGCCCTTTGCCAGCATGGTCAGGGCTTCTTTGTAGAGGTCTGCGCCGTAGGCTTTGTACTCCTTGAAAGCCGTGCGGATGCAGATGATCTTCCACGGGGCACGGTAGCTGTCCAGACCAAGCTGCAGACCGGTGCTTTCGGTGGCTTTCACGAATGCGAGAGATTCCGGGTCTTTGCCCACCAAAGCGGCGCGCAGCTCTGCGCCAGCGGTCAGCGGCGTGGAAACGCCCGTCTGCCGGGAAAACAGCATGGCTTCTTCTGCCTCTGTCAGTCCCTCGTACACTTTGCAGATGATCGGAAGATCCTGCCCGCCGTTCATCGCCCGACGGGTCACGATGGTATGCTGACCGTCAAAGACGAAGTAGTGACCGTCCCGGTAGCTGACCTTGGGCGGGTTGGCAATCAGCTCGGTGAACTCTGCCGACATCTTTTCGACATTGGGAATGTTCAGCTTGCGCTGATATTCCGCAGGGATTTCGAGAAAGGCACTGTTGATGACCTTTTCTTCGTAAGGCCGCTGAGCGAAAAGGGCTTCGATGATTGCTTCATCTGTGATTTCGGGCATGATCTCAGGCATGGTGCTGACACAGTTCATATTCTTCATAGCAGTTCCTCCATCTTATCTTCCAAATTTTTCAGGTAATCTCTCAATTTCTGAATCGTTCGTCCTACGGATGCACGGTTCTCTGCATCGGATAGAATATCGGGATAATCCCGGAAAACGCTTTCCCAGCGGCGCATCATACTGTTGGCGGCTCCCGATACCTCACAAAGCATCGCCGCACCATTGGCAAGCTGCTTGACATGGTAGCGATTGTTTGCGATTTCAAGAATCTGCTGACGGTCAACTTTCAACGGTTCGTTCTCCTTTTGTGGAAAGATCGGCTCGGATAGAGCAGGAGCGGACGTTGGTTCTTCGTCAGGAACTTCTTCATCGGATGTACTGGCATCAGGTGGCGGTGCAGCTACGGCTGGGGGCGTTTTCTGCTTTTGTGCAGGCGGCTTTGGTGGCTTCGGCTTGCAGATCTCAGCCACCAGTGCAGGACGTTCTTCGGGAGGGGCACGGGCAACAGATGCAATCTCAGCGGCGGTCGGCTTGACCTCGCCGGAAAGCACTTTCTGGCGTGTGCCGGGAACGGCTTCTTCGGCAGCGTCCAAACCTTTAGCATAATGTTCGGCTTCAATCACATACGTTCTTCCTACACCGCTTTCCGCAGCGACTTTATAACAGGTCTTGGGTGCACCGATCAGGTTACGTTTTCCGTAACCTGATTTTGCAGCAGGACTTTTTCTGTCACCGCCGTTGGCGCATTTCTCAGCTTCATACTGCTTCCCGATAAGGTACTTTTTCTGTTCCGGGGTGAGGTTGCGTCGCCCCAACTGGTTTTTGCAGATCCAGATGATTGCTTCATAGCGGCTTGCAAACTCTTTCTCGTGAACAGTGAAAGGGATCTCCGGGTGCTTCTTGGCGATGGTGTAGCGGTTGTGCCCGTCTACGATCAAGCCCTGCCATACGATGATGGGGTTGATGATACGGCCATCCCGCAGAATGTTGGCTTCAAGCTGGTTCAGTTCCTCAAAGGTAAGCGGCGGGATCTTGCCCTGAAACTCCGGGTCAATCTTAAGCGCATTCAGATTCATCATCAAACCGTCCCTTCTTAAAGTAGGTGGATTTCGGACCGGTGGGCTGGATGTAGTAGTCGTAGCCGAAGTTGGTCTGGCAGTAGGTGCAAGGCTCCTTTACGGTTTGACCGGGGTCTGCACGGCGGACACGGATGCCACGGGCGTTCCGAAAGGCAGTCAGGCAGCGGGAGCAGAGGGTGGTCAGGGTCGATTCGTCAGTCTTGTGGGTAAAAGTACGGCTCATAATCATTACCTCCGTGTCATCAGAATGAATGTTCGATATGGAAAAAGCCCACTGCCTTGATTCAGAAGAATCCCGGTGGTGGGCTTTGAAAGTTTTGGTTTTAAGTGTCCCACCCTATTTGTCCTCGACGCCCGGTGGGGGTTGGAATACACCTCGGTGAGGGGGACTGCACCCTTCCTCTCATTGGCCTTTCAGCCACCCCGCCTTCTTTATGGCCGGGCCGCGAATTACGGAAGTTTCATTGTTTTGTCCGAGGGAATGATATTCAGTTTTCAAGGTGCGTCTACCAGCTTCGGGTTTCTCCCCGTCTGGGGTGTTGCCCTTGCTGTGACCATAGTGTACCTGAAAACTAAACGCTTTTTTAGGAGGTCGTACCTCCGGTTTTTTGGCTTGAAAAACCGGAAGTGATGCTTCCGGTTTTGATATAAAAACAACGATAAAACGACGTTTCACTTTTGTGAAAAATGCGATAAAACTGAAATTTTTCAAAAAAGTTTTTTTGAGTACAAAAACAAAAAACGCCCCTCTGAACAAGCGGCGCAATGCTGCTTGCCCGGAGGGGCGTAATTTTATATAGAGTTAAAGTTCTTCAGCGATTGCAGACAGTTTCTGCATAATACGCTGCAATTTCAAACGAAGCTTTTGATTTGTCAAACGCTTTTGCTGCAACTTGTTTCGTAAGCTTTCTTCTTGGTCAGATAACGACTTTCCCATAATCAAATGATCCAGTGTTACATCAAAAAATGCAGCGATCTCGATGAAAAGGTCAATAGAAGGAATATACTCCCCACTCTCAAGACTGCGGAGGTGGCGGTCGCTGACATTCAAGCGGACGGCCAGCTCTTCCTGCGTCAGGTAGCGCTCTCTGCGCAGCTTTTGAATACGCGTTCCGGTGTTGAACTGATCATAATACATCATATGCCAGCCCTCCGACCAAGCAGGTAGGCAGCCACAAGCTGCGCCACAAGGTCAGAGCGCAAAGATACAGTCGGCGGGTCAGATTCTGTTTGCCGGGACTTGGTTTGTACTCGATGATTCTCCTTTTCATGTTTTTGTCCTTTCGTTTTCAATGGTGGAAGGCGGGCAGAGCGCAAAAAGCGCGGTGCATCTTTAATAACAGAGAAAAATCTCTGTGTTATATGGCAAGAAGAAAAACGTCAGGGCTATAATGCAGGCATTGATAAATAGCAGCGGCTTCGTACAATGCTGGTTCATTTCTAATAGGGTACATAAACCGATGTCAATGTGTTATTTATCGGATTTCCTGATCGATTGCAGTGAAAATCGAGGCGTTAAAGAAATCCACAAGCGTAATTCCAAGGCCATCACACAGTTTTTTGACGGTTGGAACGGTGACGCTCTGCTGGGAGGAATCAAGCATACTGTAAACGGTGGACGGAGTGACACCGGAACGGACAGCAAGGGCATTGGGACTTATGTTGCGTTCCTCGCAAAGTTCTTTGAAACGTAATGCAACGGCATCTTTTACTTTTGTATCTTCATCGGTCGCTAATATCATATGTCTGTTCTCCTTTTTTTGTAGATATTAGCGGAAATAGGTTGTTTTTGTGTACGGCGCACCGTATATTCAAGAATGATATTCCCGAAATTTTGCCACGAAAATCAACCAACAGAAAGACAAGAAAAGGTATCCTCCATTTGGTTAATGGAAGATACCATGTGTTGGACAATCTTGTTTTTCCTCGCTATTCTATTTTAACATTGAATCGCATTATAGGCAATAGGCTTTGGTACTCTTTACCAGAGAAATTTCGGCGATATAGTCAATCTTTTTGTGATTTGTTGTCTAATTTGTTCAGAAAATCAGCCACAAATTCAATTTTCAAATCATTAGTGGTCAATAAGGTGTCAGCAGGAGGCTTTATATGGCAAGACGCGGTGAAAATATCCGCAAGCGCAGCGATGGACGGTGGGAGGGTCGATATATCAAAGGCCGTTCTGCGGACGGAAAGCCCTGCTGGGGCTATGTATATGGTGCGACTTATGCCGAAGTAAGGGAAATCTCTGCCCGCAAAAAGGCAGAGTACGGCATTTATAACCTGAATAGCACCGATATTACTTTTTCGGAAATTTCAGAGCAATGGTTGTATTCTGTCCGGCAAGGTGTAAAAGAATCGACTTTTTCACACTATCAGTATACTCTGCGACATTATCTCCAACCTGTTTTCGGGGATTTCAAAGTGAGTGCTTTAAGCGAAAAAATTCTGGAGCAAGGACTTTTGGCAGTGATAACACCAACTGGCGGAAAGCAAAAGCCTTTAGGGGCAACCATGGCACAGGAGTGCTTGTCGATGCTGCGGCGCATCTGCAAGTATGCAGCGCATTTTCATCTCATTCGCCCTTTAGAGATCACGGTAAAGCTGCCGCAAAAATCCCCAAAAGTACTGCTGCCGTTTACCACAGAAGAACAAAAGAAATTACAGTCGTTTGTAATGGATGCACCTATGCCCCGAAAAATCGGCCTGCTGCTTGGTTTTCAGTTAGGGTTGCGTATCGGCGAGATCTGCGGACTGAAATGGGGAGATTTTGACTTATCGACAGGAACTGTGACGATCCAGCGGACAGTAACTCGGATCTCTTGTGGAAATGGCCACACAAAAGTCGTTGTTCAATCTCCCAAGACAAAAAACTCCCATCGTGAGATTCCCCTTCCAAAATCGCTGCTTCGTGTTCTGAAGAAGCTGTCGAAAGATTTCAGCAGCGGAACTTGGTTTCTTTCTGGCAATGAGGAAAAGCCAGTCGAACCTCGATGCTACCGTAAGAGCATTTACGGCTATCTGAAAAAAGCCAGTGTCCATCAGGCGCACCCTCATGCGCTTCGCCACACCTTTGCAACGACCTGCTTGCAGGCGCATTGCGACATCAAAACTTTGAGCGAACTGTTGGGTCATGCAGATGCTGCAGTCACGTTAAAAAAATATGTTCACTCTGATATGACACGCAAACGAAAAGAAATAAATCGTGTTTTCGAAAACTTTTAAGGGGCAATTCGTGGTCGAACGTCCATAAAACTTTCGATAAAGCGCAATTTATAGAACATCTTCTTCCATTAACCAAATGAGAGATACCCCTTTATTGCGGAAAGGGGTGAACAAGGTGGCATTGCGCCTGTTTGAGCACAACGAAAAAGCGTATCGTGCGGCAGTCCGGATGATGGATCAGTATGGCAAAGCTGCCATTGTTCATCCCACCGGCACCGGAAAAAGCTACATTGCGTTTAAGCTGATCGAGGACAACCCGGAGAAGGTCGTGATCTGGCTTTCTCCCAGTGAATACATCTTTAGGACCCAGCTGGAGAGCCTGAAAAAGAACGATCCGGATTTTCCGTTGGTAAACGTTCACTTTTATACCTACGCCAAACTGATGTGCTGCACGCAGGCACAGCTGGACGAAATAGCAGCGCAGAAGCCTGCCTATATTATACTCGACGAATTCCACCGTGCCGGTGCGGAATGCTGGGGAGAAAGCACGGTGGCTTTATTAAAGTTATGCCCGGATGCAAAGCTTCTGGGGCTGACGGCAACAAACATCCGATATCTGGATAATAACCGCGACATGGCCGAAGAGCTTTTTGACAGCCGTGTCGCGAGTGACATGACCCTTGGCGAAGCAGTCGTCAGGGGTATTTTGCCTGCCCCGAAATATGTGACCACGGTTTATCAGTATCAGAAAGCCTTTGCAAAGTATCAGGCACGGGTGGATAACCTGCGGGCACCGGGCATTCAGGATGTGAATCAGAAATATCTGGACGCGCTGCGCCGCGCTTTGGAACAGGCAGACGGACTTGATCTTGTCTTTCAACATCATATCACGCAGACGAATGGAAAATACATCGTATTCTGCGCAAACAAGGAGCACATGGACGAGATGGTGTCCCATGTGCCGGAGTGGTTCGCCGGTGTCAACCCGAATGTTGTGGTGTATCAGGCTTACTCGGATGACCCGAATACAGACAAGGCCTTTGCGGACTTCAAAACGGACACCAGCAACCGGCTGAAGTTGCTGTTCTGCATCGATATGCTCAA
Source organism: uncultured Faecalibacterium sp. (assembly GCA_934524985.1). GTDB lineage: Bacteria > Bacillota > Clostridia > Oscillospirales > Ruminococcaceae > Faecalibacterium. Next base: position 127,127 of record CAKSYT010000004.1, read on the forward strand.
CGAGGGCGTCCATGTGGAGGGGATTTCCGGTGTCATTTTGTTCCGTCCAACGATTTCGCCCATTATCTACAAGCAGCAGATAGGACGTGCCCTGACCGCTGGGGATAATACAACGCCGCTTATCCTAGATGTTGTCAACAATTTCGAGGGCTTGACCAGTATTTCCGGTTTGCAAGGCGAGATGCAGGAGGCGGTCCACCGGCTCTATGCCAACGGTGAGGGCGATAGGATTGTCACCGAGCGATTCGAGGTCATCGAGCAGGTGCATGACTGCCGGGTGCTGTTCGAGCAGCTGCAGGCGAGCCTTTCGTCCGGTTGGGAGCACTACTTCTCCGAGGCAAGCATCTACTATGCGGAACACGGCAACCTGAATGTCCCGAAACTGTATACCACGCCCGGCGGTCTGAGCCTTGGCGTGTGGCTGGTCACTCAGCGTCGTGTGCGCGAGGGACAAATTCAAGGCATCCTGACCGAACAACAGATTCAACGGCTGGACAGCATCGGCATGGTCTGGGGCAACCGGAAGGAAATTGCGTGGCAGCACGGATTTGAGGTCGCAAAGAAATACCACGACACCTACGGAAACCTGATGGTGCCCGGAAAATATGTAGACCCGGACGGCTATCCCTTAGGACAGTGGATCATCAAGACCCGGCAGCAAAAGCTGAACGGCCGCTTAAAGGAAGAACGCATCGCACAGCTTGATGAGATCGGCATGGTGTGGAACATTTTCGATGCCAAGTGGGAAAAGGCTTATGCGCTGGCTGCGGCCTATTATGAGGAAAACGGCAACCTGAATATCCCACGTTCCTATGTGACAGCGGCTGGCGAACGGCTGGGGCAATGGGTCGAAAGCCAGCAATGGGCGTACCCGAAAGGAAAACTGACGGAGGAACAGGTCGAGCGGCTCAGCCGGATCGGGATGTACTGGGGCAATCGCAATGACCGCAAGTGGAACGAGGGGTATCAGGAGGCAAAGCGCTATTTTGATGCCCACGGCGACCTGAACGTCCCAGCAGAATATGTGTCACCGGGCGGTTACAACCTCGGAAATTGGGTCAAACGGCAGCGGTATACCCGCCAGAATCCTGAAAAAAGCGGCGCTGTTTTGACAGAGGAGCGGATTGCAAAGCTGGATGAAATCGGGATGCGGTGGGGGAAAAGTAACCCTAAGCACCCGTCTAAGCAGGCAGCACAAGCCGAAACCGTTACGGCAAAAGCAGGCTAAAACAAGAAATCTATAAACAAACGCGAATTTATGTGAGGAGAAGAAATGGCTACGAATACTGTCGGAATCGATAAGGAAGTTGAAGTTGACCGCAAGGAAAATCTGCGCGACCATCGCCTGTACTGGATCGGGCGTCGGACGCAGGACGTAATCTTGTCATCGCTGGCACTGGTGGTGCTGTCGCCTGTCATGCTGGCTACGGCCATCGCAATTGTGGTGGATGACCCGTCTGCTGGCCCTGTCTTCAGTCAGGAACGCATTGGCCGCAACGGCAAGCCCTTCAAGTTCTATAAGTTCCGCTCTATGTGCCCCAATGCAGAGGCAAAGCTGGATGATCTGCTGGATCAGAACGAGATGGATGGTCCTGTGTTCAAGATCAAGGACGACCCCCGCATTACCCGTGTGGGTAAATTTATCCGCAAGACCAGTATCGATGAGCTGCCGCAGCTGTGGAACATCCTGAAGGGCGATATGAGCATCGTTGGCCCCCGCCCGGCACTTCCCCGCGAAGTGGAACAGTACGGCGACTATGAAAAGCAGCGGTTGTATGTGACCCCCGGCCTGAGCTGCTACTGGCAGATCGCCCCGCACCGCAATGACCTCTCCTTTGAGGAGTGGATGGATCTGGATGTGAAGTATGTCAAGGAGCGCAGCTTCTGGGTGGACTGGAAAATTATTTTTAAGACGTTTAAGGTGTGCCTGCTGGGGCGTGGGGAGTAAGGGGTATCAACTTACATAAAGATTGGGAGAATAGCCGTGGGAAAAAAGAAAAAAATCTTAATGGTTCATAATTTTTATCAAATAGGTGGCGGAGAACATACGGTTTTCAAAAACGAAGTAGAACTGCTTCGAGATAATGGCCATGAAGTAATAGAGTATACGCGTAGCAACGATGAGTTGAAATCTGATAAATGGAAATTGCTCTTTTTGCCTTTTACAACAGTGTGGTCTCTTAGAACCTATATAGAGATCAGAAAACTGATAAAGAACGAACAAATCGATGTTGTGCATTGTCATAACACGTTTCCATTGATTTCGCCATCTGTGTATTATGCTGCAAGAAGCATGAAGGTTCCTGTGGTTCAGACGATTCATAATTTCAGACTTCTCTGCCCGAATGGGTCTTTTTACTGCAAGGGCAAAGTGTGCGAAAAGTGCCGCGAGAACGGAAACTTCAAAGAAGCAATAAAAAACAAATGTTATCGAAACTCTACACTTGGAACAATAATTGTTGCAGCAATGTTAACGGTTAACAGAAAACTAGGAATCTATAAAAAAATATCATATATCTTTTTGACCGAATTCAACAAAAGTAAATTCGATAAACTCATCGATATAAATTCAAATCAGGTATTCGTAAAACCTAATTTTGTAAGCAGAAAAGGGGAGCCAAGCAAAGGGGCACACAAGCGAGTGTTCATTTTTGCAAGTAGACTTGAAGAAAACAAAGGAATAAAACTCCTTTTGGAATTGTGGAAGTTGCTTCCTAAGGATTATTGCCTGCACATTTATGGAGATGGAACCCTCAAAAATTTCGTTGAAGAAAATGCAAAAGAGAACATTTTCTTTTATGGATTTACTCCACAGAAAACTATTTTTGAAGATTTATCAACTGCAACAGCACTTGTATTTCCAAGTATCTGGTATGAAGGCTTTCCAATGATTCTTGCAGAGGCAATGGCCATTGGTTGCCCTGTTGTATCGACAAGTATAGGCAATGCAGGAGATATTCTTGTCAATTCAAAAGGTGGAACAACATTTGAACCTGACAAGCCCGATACATTTATAAATGCTATTGAAGATGTTTTGCAGAACAACGAAATATATCAAAAAAACGCACTGACCTATTACAACGAAACACTGTCAAAAGATAAAAATTATGTTCTCCAAAACGATATATATGAACATTTATTCGGGGGGGGGGTAAGAACATATATTTATGCAGGAAGACTTGATAAAGGAAAAGGGATACTAAAACTGCTTAATGAATGGACCAATTTGCCGGGCACCTATGTACTTGAAGTTTATGGAGAGGGTGAGTGCGCAGCCGAGGTTCGAAAATTAGCAGCTAAATATCCGAACATTCATTTGAATGGATTTTGTCCACAAAAAGAATTATTCAATTCCTTAAAATCCGCAGTCGCATTGATTACGCCCTATATATGGTATGAGGGCTACCCTATGAATATTGCAGAATGTTTCTCTATGGGAGTTCCGGTCGTATCAACGAGTATTGGAAATGCTGGCGACTTAGTTTCAAAATCAAACGCAGGAACTCTATTTGATTTTGAAGTCAAGGGCTCTTTTAGGAAAGCGTTGGATGCAGTTTATGAACAACGAACGAAATTTTCGTTTAATGCTTATAACTATTACTTGTGCAACCAGACACCTGCTTCAAACTATGAAAGACTAAATAAAATATATGATACATTGTAACAAACTAAAGAATATTCCTACACGCGTAAATATAATCGGTGTGCCGATTTCAGTAGTGAATATGGAGAGTTGTATTTCCTTTTTATTCTCCAATTGGGATGCTGTACATGGAAATTACGTCTGTGTTTCCAATGTGCATACGACAGTTATGGCACATGATAATCCCCAATATTATAAGGTGCAAGCGGAGTCTTTGCTGTCTGTGCCAGACGGGAAACCACTTTCTGTAATTGGAAGAAAGAAATTTCCACAGATGAATCGTGTCACCGGACCGGATTTGATGCGAAGGCTTTTTGAAGAGTCGAAAGAAAAGAAAATCCGACATTACTTTTATGGAACAACGCAAGAAAATATAAATGCGCTTCTTGAGAAAATCAAAAAGGAGTATCCATGGGTTGAAGTAGTCGGATGTGAGCCTTCCGTGTTTCGTCCGCTCAGTGAAGAAGAGGAGAATGCACTCATAGCGCGAATAAATCAAACCAATCCAGATATTGTTTGGGTCGCCTTGGGTGCTCCACGCCAAGAAGAGTTCTGCTATAAAATGCAAGGGAAAATCAACGGCCTTATGATTGGCGTTGGTGGAGCATTTAATGTCGTCTCTGGCGTAATTGATGAAGCACCTCAATGGATGCAGGATATTAGCATGGAATGGTTTTATCGATTTATAAAAGAACCAAAAAGGCTGTTCAAAAGATATTTTACAACTAATTCGAGATTTTTAATTCTTAATTTTCTGAGGAAATAAAATGACGCTGTTTTATATTTGCGTACTAGGTGTTGCACTGTTTGGGGGGCCATTTGTCAAATTCTCTATTGCCGGGATTCAAATCTTTTATCTTGTATTGCTTTTTTTAGTGGTTGCTTATATCAAATACCTCTATTCACATTGGGGAGTAATTCAACTCACGAAAATAAATAAGGCAATAATTGGATTTGAACTCTACGCACTAATGATGATAGCGATGTCCTTTGCAGGAACGAACAAATTATTTGCAAGTGATGACCTTTTTTTTGAAAAAGCATATATTCCACGCCAAGCATATTATGTGTTTGTCATACCAGCAATTCTCTTAATGGAAGATAGGGACAACATAGATTATTTCAAGAATTTTTTGAACAAAAAATATAATATCATCTTTTGGATCATATATATCGGAAGCATGATTTATTCTAAAAGATTTGCAATATCAGTTCCAACAGAACTGATATTAGCTGGATTGCTATTGTGGGGAAATGATATACGAAGAACCAAAAGTGGACTTTTACAAACGCTCCTTATCTTATTCTCGCCAATCGCAGTTGGCGGAGAAATGACAAACATGTTAATTCGAATGATTTATGCGTTTTTATACTTCTATAAAAATAAGCGTAATGCGATAAAAATATTTGGTCTTGCATTTAAAACTATGATTGCTGGAATCTTTATTCTGCCTATAATGTCAGGTCTATTCACTAATATTTTCGATGCAAATTCATGGTGGAGATTACTGTATTGGAAAGATGAACTAGCACAATTGGTTCAAAGCTACGGCCTTGGAGTGGGCTATGGAACGTCCTACGCAACAGAGAACTTTGTTGGAAATCTAGGAAGTGTTGTATCCGGGCCATTTGCTGCAACAGCTGAATACAGTACCCTTGATAAACTTTTTATAACAGGTCCTCATAACTCATATGTTAGTATCGCGTTTAGACTTGGAATTGTTGGCATTGTTCTCTTTTTGGTTATGATCTTCGATTTAATAGAAAAGATTTCCGAAAAGAGCAATGATATTTCAAGATGCGCTATATTCATGCTTTTTTCATCGATTGTTTTGATTGGCGTTAATGTCGGACTTGAAAGTCCGTACTATCTCATTATGTTCGTTTTTTCGTTTGGGTTTTGTGCAAGTGAAGTGTATAGCGAGTATGAATGAAACTTAAAAAGGTAATGGATTTAATCTTATTATGAAAAAAGTAGCAAATAATATTATTATGCTCTATGGTATGTCAATCGCCAAAATCGTATTTCCCCTTTTGACATTGCCGTATCTGACCCGTGTGCTTTCTGTAGAAAGCTACGGCGTGGTTTCGTATGTAAAAGCTGTAATGCAGTATATGCAGTTGGTTGTAGATTTTGGCTTTATGCTGTCCGGCACAAAGGATATTGTAAACGCGAAGAACGACCACGAAAAATTGGAAAAAGAAGTTGGTAACATTCTCCTTGCCCGCGTTTTGTTGGCTGCGGCGGCTTTTGTTGCCCTGCTGGGAATGATTGCGGTGATTCCCCTGCTGCGCGCCAACATCGGATATACGCTGTTGGCATTTGTGACAGTGTTTTTGTCGGTGTTTTTGTTTGATTATTTCTTCCGAGGTATCGAAAAAATGCAGGTCATCACGCTGCGCTTTGTCGCTATGCGCGGCATCGCAACAGCATTGACTTTTGTTTTTGTCCACTCTGACAAGGACATTTTGTTTGTTCCCTTACTGGATGCAGTTGGTTCGCTGGTGGCTGTTATCCTTGTGTTTGTTGAACTGAAGAAAGAAAACATTAAGATTCACTTTTCCGGTGTAAGTACAGCGTGGAAAAAGCTAAAAAATTCGTTTGTCTATTTTGCATCCAACATGGCAACAACTGCATTTGGTGCATTGAATACGCTGCTGATTGGCGCATTCCTTCCAGCAACGGAAGTTGCATATTGGAGTGTCTGTATGCAGCTAATTGGCGCGGTGCAGACGATGTATACCCCTATTACGGATGGCATTTACCCAGAGATGATCAAGACAAAAAGCTGGAAGTTTATCAAGCGGCTTCTGATGATTTTTATGCCCATTGTATTCGCGGGCAGTGCGTTTTCAATTGCGGTAGCTCCGTATGTACTTCAGATTGTTGGCGGTGAGCAGTATATTGCAGCGACTTCTCTGTTCCGCGCATTGGTGCCAGTACTGATTTTCAGCTTCCCGGGAATCGTGCTGGGCTGGCCGACATTGGGCGCACTGGACAAGGCCGCACAGGTGACAAAAACAACAATTCTGTCTGCCGTTGTTCAGGTGGCAAGCCTGCTACTGCTGATTGCAACGGGGCATTTTACCGTGATGTGGATCGCGATATTCCGCTGTGTAACGGAGTTTGTCCTTATGGCAAGCCGCGGATGGTATTGTTGGAAATATCGAAAAGAGTTTTGTTAACGTTCATTTAGTAAAACTAAAAAACTCAAACATATAATGCAAATCGTGGAGGCGGATTATGGCAGTAGAAACAAAAGAAATGCCAGAAAATGCAACGACCAAAAGAAAATTTGATGCTATAAGAGGTATGTATGCGCTACTGAATTGGTGTCTTTATTCAGCTCTAGGTTCAAGTATTCCATATTTGGCATTTCTGCTTTTAAGTCACGCTTTTGTGTCCGCAGAAGCAGAAGGTTTGGTTGAATTGAGCGGTTTATATTTTAGTATTATAGTCCCTGAAGTAATAGAAAGCATCAATCCAAAAGCACATTTTAGGCAAGCAAGGGTATTGCTCTTTCTTGGATTCGTCTTTTTTTCGATGTGTTATTTTTATGTATACTATCAGTCGTTTGTTGGTCATAAAATGGTGTTTGAAGAAAAAAGCACTTTTCACGCTATAATTGTTGGCCTTGGAAATGTTTGTATTGGATTAGTTGCAATATTACGATTCTTGCAGGGGGCAATTAGCTATGATTAAGCAAATTTTTGAAAATGTATCTGAGACGAATTTTCTCATTTTTACTATTCTTGCAGGATACACAACCTCTGTTTTACTCTCCATGTTCAAAACTGTTTATAAAAAGCTGAATTTTTATGAAACAGAAAAAAAGAGGGGGCATCTAATACGGCGACCATTTCCACGGTCTCTATTTCAGAGTATTAAGTGGGGCAAATGGTACCGCTCTTCAGAAGGATCAAATCCGCACTTGACCCAGATAAATGTTAAAATTGTACAAAAAAGTGAAAATTCCACTGAGCGATGCTTATACGACGGTATTTTAATAGGCAAAATCCAAGAGGGTAAAATAACAGAAATCCCAATCGTTGTGAAAAGGAAAGAAGATCTATTATACAATTCAAATGGGTCTGAAAATCAACAAGCAGATTTACTAATTGAAGAAATGCTTAAAACAGGAAAGCTTTTGTCAGTAGTAAATACCGAAGCAAAGCGCACTATCAAGAGAAAAAAGCGTAGGATGAAAATATGTGGAACCATATATGAAGCATCAAATGTAAGTATACAGAAAGAACCAGACAACGAAATCGTTACCGTCACCTTAAAAAAGGAATTTGATAATAAGACTGTAAAAGGAAAAATCACAAAAACAAGTTATTCATAAGAATAAGCAGCTAATCTCCCGATTAAAATGAAAGTGGTGAAAAGAATGGTATATGCTTTGATTCTTGCGGGCGGCGTTGGTTCCCGTGCAGGCGAGAAAATCCCAAAGCAATTTGTTGAGGTAGATGGAAAGCCTGTTATCATTTATACGCTTGAAAAATTTTCGAAATGTAAAATGATAGATCAAATTTATGTTGTGTGCTTGAAATCATGGAAGAAATCGCTGGAAAATTACATAAACCAATTTAGAATTGAAAAAGTTGCAGAAATCGTAGACGGCGGCGAAAATGGTTTACTTTCCGTTAAGAACGGATTGGATGCAATGAATGCCAGCGGAGAAAATTCTTTGGTTATGATTCATGATGGCGTTAGACCCTTTGTAGATGTAAAAAGCATTGAAGAAAATATAAAAATTGCTGCAAAATACGGTGTCGCTGTTACAACCGTGGACTTAGTGGAAACGTTGGTCTATTGTGAGGACGATGTATATTCTGACAAAATAATTTCAAGAGATCATTTGAAAAGGGTAATGACACCGCAAACATTCCGTTATGGTGACTTAAAGAAACTATACCAGACAGATTTGTTGAATGCACAGGAGACACCTTCTACATTTGCCCTTTATATGAAATCAGGAAAGGCCATATATTGCTCAAAAGGAAGTGAAAAAAATATAAAATTGACGTATCCAGAAGATATTTTGTATTTCAAAAAAATGTTTAAGGAATGATTATATGAAAAAAGAGTTATCGCTTGAAGAAAAAAAGAAAATATTGGTATCTATTTTATCGGAAGTACACAACTTTTGTGACGAAAATAATTTGAAATATTTTTTAACAGGCGGTACTTTGATTGGTGCTGTACGTCACAAGGGGTTTATTCCGTGGGATGATGATATTGATATTTATATGCCACGTAACGACTATGAAAAATTTTTGTGTAAGTTTAACAAAGAGAGCGAACGATATCAGGTGATTTCTCTCAAAACAGATGGATATTATCTTCCGTTTGGAAAAGTGATTGACACAAAAACGGTTTTAATAGAAAATGTTGACTCTGATTATAAAATGGGAATATATCTTGATATATTCCCGCTAGATAATTTATCAAGTAATTATAACGCAGCACTTTCTTTGTATAAGGCAGTCTCATTTTACAGGAAACTTCTTGCGATAAAAAATGCGGCATCGGATTCAAAAAGAAAGCCTTATATGAATTTTATTCTTAAAGTTGGAAAAGTTGTTATAATGCCAGTTTCCAGAAAGTGGATTTTGTACCAAATTGATATGTTATCTCAAAAATATAGAGAAGATACATCATCACAATATATCGGAGCAATTTGTGCTGCTTTTTACGGTGAAAAAGAAATTTTAAGAAGCGAGTGGTTTACAGAGAGATGCTTGTTAGAATTTGAAGGCAGAAAATTCTGGGCACCTAAGGGTTATGATGCCTTTTTAACACAGCTGTATGGAGACTATATGCAGTTGCCCCCGGAAGAAAAAAGAGTGACACATCACGATAACAAGGCATGGTTAGTTGAAGACTGATAGAGGAGAATATAAAATGTCTGCATTTGATAACGCAACCCTTATGATCACTGGTGGTACTGGTTCTTTTGGTTCTACCGTTCTGAAGCACTTCCTGGATTCCGATTTGAAGGAAATTCGCATCTTCTCCCGTGACGAGAAGAAGCAGGACGATATGCGCCATGAGCTTCAGGCCAAGCACCCCGACACCGCCAAGAAGGTCAAGTTCTACATCGGTGACGTCCGCAATCCCCAGTCTGTCCGTGATGCTATGCCCGGTGTTGATTACATCTTCCACGCTGCTGCTCTGAAGCAGGTTCCCTCCTGCGAGTTCTTCCCGATGCAGGCCGTTCAGACAAATGTTCTTGGCACCGACAATGTTCTGCACGCTGCCATTGATGCTGGCGTCAAGCGTGTGGTTTGCCTGTCCACCGATAAGGCGGCCTACCCCATCAACGCTATGGGCATCTCCAAGGCCATGATGGAGCACGTCATCTACGCCAATGCCCGTGTGGCTGCGGAGCGTGGTGGCACGACCATCTGCTGCACTCGTTACGGCAACGTCATGTGCAGCCGTGGCTCTGTCATCCCTCTGTTCATTGACCAGATCAAGGCTGGCAACCCCATCACCATCACCGACCCCAACATGACTCGCTTCCTGATGAATTTGGACGAGGCTGTGGATCTGGTTATGTTCGCTTTCCAGCACGCCAATCCCGGTGACCTGTTCATCCAAAAGGCTGATGCCTCTACCATCGGCGATCTGGCAAAGGCTGTCCAGCAGCTGTTCGGCGATACCGGCACGAATATCATTGGCACTCGTCACGGCGAGAAGCTGTTCGAGACCCTGATGACCCGTGAGGAACGCCTGCGCAGCCAGGATATGGGTCATTATTTCCGTGTTGCCGCTGACAACCGCGACCTGAACTACGACAAGTTCGTGGTCAAGGGCGAGGTACATACCATGGCAGACGAGTCCTACACCAGCCACAACACCGAGCGTCTGGACGTAGAGGGCACTGTCAAGAAGATCCTGACCACCGAGTATGTTCAGAACGCACTGAAGGGCATCCCGAATGTCTAAGGAAAAACTGCTGCTGGTTGGTGCCGGTGGCTTCGGGCGCATGGTAGCGGAGCAGGCAATGCTCCAATACGACTGTGCCTTTGTGGATGATGGACAAGCCGTGGGAACCGATATCTGTAGCATTCCGGTAGTTGGTGGTCTTGCTGATCTGCCGGAGCTACGGAAGGGCTACGACTTGTTAGTGGTAGGCATCGGCAACAACCAGTTCCGAGCACAGATGTACGAGAAAGCAACAGTACTTGGTTATGAGTTCCCCAACATCGTTGCGCTCAGTGCCTACATCAGTCCATACGCCAAGTTGGGATGCGGCTGTGTGGTGCTGCAAAACGCTTGCGTCCAGAACGGTGCGTCCATCGGCAATGGTGTTCTGCTGAATGCCGGAACGGAAGTCCACTGTGATGCAGCGGTAGGGGACTACGCTTTGATTTACACCAACAGTGTTGTTCGCACCGGCGCAACGGTGGGGAACTTTGCCCGCATCGGCAGCAACTGCACCATCTGCAATAATGCAGCTGTGCCGGATGGCGCAGACACTCCGGACTGCACCGCAGTACATTAAGAGGTGAGAGAATGAACATTCTAGTCACAGGTGCCAAGGGCATGGTGGGAACCGCCCTGTGTAACAACCTGAAAAACATCCGAGATGGAAAAAATAAGACCCGCCCGGCATTGAATATTGAAGAAATCTTCGAGTATGATCTGGATTCTACCCCGGCGGAGCTGGACGAGTACTGCCGCAAGGCAGACTTCGTGTTCAATCTGGCAGGCGTGAATCGTCCGGAAAATCCGGAGGATTTCATGAAGGGTAACTTCGGCTTTGCATCCGACCTGCTGAACTGCCTGAAGAAACACAACAACAAGGCAACCATCATGCTGTCCTCCTCCATTCAGGCTACGCTGGCAGGCCGTTTTGGTAACAGCGAGTATGGCCGCAGCAAGAAGGCTGGCGAGGAGCTGTTCTTCCAGTATGCTGAAGAAACTGGGGCTAAGGTTGCGGTCTACCGCTTTGTCAACCTGATGGGGCATAGCCGCCCTAAGTACAACAGCGCCGTCAGCACCTTCTGCTGGGCGGTTGCCAACGATGAGCCCTTCACCGTCAACGACCGCAGCACTGAGCTGGAACTGCTGTACATCGATGACCTGGTAGAAGGGATGTTCGACCTGCTGGAAGGCAAGGAACAGCATTGCGAGTTTGACGGTGTGGAGACTGTTCTGAAAGCAGACGGTCGCTACTGCTGCGTCCCCGTGACCCACAAGGTGACGCTGGGCGAGATCGTGGATCTACTGCAAGAGTTCAAGGCGCAGCCCACTACGCTTATGATGCCGAAAATGCCGGACGGCTCTTTTGCCAAGAAGCTCTACTCCCTGTACCTGACCTATCTGCCGACGGAAAAGTTCAAGTATGCCCTCAAGATGAACGTGGACAACCGTGGTTCTTTTACCGAACTGGTACACACCGCTGACTGTGGGCAGGTGTCTATCAATATCAGCCGTCCCGGAATCACCAAGGGTCAGCACTGGCACAACTCCAAGTGGGAGCTGTTCATTGTGGTGGCAGGTCACGGACTGATTCAGGAGCGAAACATCAACACTGGGGAAACGGTGGAGTTTGAGGTTTCCGGGGACAAGATTGAGGCTGTCCACATGATTCCCGGCTGGACCCACAACATCATCAACCTGTCGGAAACGGAAAATCTTGTAACGGTGATGACCTGCAACGAGATCTTCAACCCCAACTACCCGGACACCTTCTTCGAGCCGGTGTAAGAGAAGATACTGGTTGACGTTAGGAGAATTTTATGGAACACAATTTTAAATGGAAAAATGACGGGCGCACCAAGGTCATGATTGGCTGCGGTACCCGCCCGGAAATCATCCGGCTGGCTGCGGTTATCAAGCGCTGCCGGGAATATTTTGACTGCTGCGTGGTCTATTACAATCAGAACTGGGACAGAAACCTTTCCACCGTTTTCTGGGAGGATTTTGAACTGAAGAACACTTTCGGGGAGTATGGTCCCGACATTCTGGTGCCCGTGGTGGGCGAGAATCTGGGTGTGACCTGCGGTAACATTCTGGGTCGCAGCTATGAGCTTCTGTCTGAGTTGCAGCCGGAGGGCTATCTGGTGCTGGGGGATACCAACTCCTGCCTGTCCGCCATCTCTGCGAAGCGGCTGCACATTCCGCTGTTTCACATGGAGGCAGGCAACCGCTGCAAGGACGAGTGCCTGCCAGAGGAGACCAACCGTCGCATCGTGGACGTAATCTCCGACGTGAATATGTGCTACTCCGAGTTTGCCCGGAAGTATCTGGCGGATACCGGTCTGCCCAAGGAGCGTACCTACCAAACCGGCTCTCCCATGGCAGAGGTACTGCACATGAATCTGGACAAGATCCAGAAAAGCGATGTGTTGGAGCGTCTGGGACTGGAAAAGGACAAGTACATTCTGCTGTCCGCCCACCGAGAGGAGAACATCGACTCTGAAAAGAACTTCCTGAGCCTGTTCACCGCCATCAATGCACTGGCAGAAAAGTACGATATGCCCATTCTGTACTCCTGTCATCCCCGCAGCAAACACCGTCTGGAAAAGAGTGGCTTCAAACTCGACCCTCGTGTCCGAGTCAATGAGCCGCTGGGCTTCAACGACTACAACAAGCTGCAAATGAACGCTCTGGCAATCGTTTCTGATTCCGGTACTCTGCCCGAAGAGAGTAGCTTTTACCTGTCCATCGGTCATCCCATCGCTGCCGTTTGCATCCGCACCAGTACGGAACGCCCCGAGGCTTTGGAAGCAGGCGACTTCATTCTGGCTGGCATCACCACCCGAGAACTTCTCAACGCCACCGATATGGCTATCGAGATGAAGCAGAAGGGTGTTCTGGGCAAGCCCTGCCCCGACTATGTGGACGAGACGGTGTCCATGAAGGTGGTTCGCATCATTCAGGGCTATGTAAATGTAGTCAATAAGATGGTGTGGAGGAAGTACTGATTCTCCACAGCAGCCATGTACTGAGTCACATGGCTGTGCTGCTCAAGTATGCTACCTCTCCGTGGTGGGCGGCAGGCAACGGGATTCTCTCCCGGCTAAAGCATATATTCGTTAAATCTCTCTTTGAATGAGGAAATAAGTTAATATGGGAAAGTATTTTGGGACTGACGGTTTCCGTGGGGAAGCTGGTATTGATCTGACCGCCGACCATGCCTACAAGGTTGGTCGCTTCTTGGGCTGGTATTACAATATGCTCCGCGAGCGCAACGGCAACAACGAGCCTGCCCGCATCGTCATTGGCAAGGACACCCGCCGCAGCTCCTATATGTTCGAGTACAGTCTGGTTGCGGGTCTGACCGCCTCCGGTGCAGACGCTTACCTGCTACACGTCACCACTACGCCCAGTGTTGCCTATATTGCCCGCGTGGATGACTTTGATTGCGGCATCATGATCTCTGCCAGCCACAACCCCTACTACGATAACGGCATCAAGCTGATCGACTGCTACGGTGAAAAGATGCCGGAGGAAATCCTGCTGTTAGTCGAGGATTACATTGACGGCAAGCTTCATGTGTTCGACAAGGACTGGCCGGAACTGCCCTTTGCTCATCGTGAGCATATCGGCTGCACGGTGGACTATGTGGCAGGCCGCAACCGTTATATGGGCTACCTGATCTCTCTGGGGATTTGCTCTTTCAAGGGCGTGAAGGTCGGTCTGGACTGTGCCAACGGCGCAAGCTGGAATATCGCTAAATCCGTGTTTGATGCTCTCGGTGCAGATACCTACGTCATCAACAACAAGCCCAACGGCTTGAACATCAACAATAACGCTGGCTCTACCCATATCGAGGGTCTGCAGAAGTTTGTGGTGGAGAACGGTCTGGACGTCGGCTTTGCTTTCGACGGTGATGCTGACCGCTGCCTGTGTGTGGACGAGAAGGGCAATGTTATCACCGGTGACCATATCCTGTACATCTACGGCTGCTACATGAAGGAGCACGGCGAACTGATGAACAACACCGTGGTTACGACTGTCATGTCCAACTTTGGTCTGTATAAGGCCTTTGACGAGCAGGGCATTGGCTACGCTAAGACTGCTGTGGGCGACAAGTATGTTTACGAGTACATGGCTAAGAATGGCTGCCGTATCGGTGGTGAGCAGAGCGGCCACATCATCTTCTCCAAGTACGCCAGCACCGGTGACGGCATCCTGACCAGCCTGAAGATGATGGAAGTTATGCTGGCCAAGAAGATGCCTATGAGCAAGCTGGCTGAGCCGCTGAAAATCTACCCGCAGGTGCTGGAGAACGTCCGTGTGACCGACAAGAAAGCCGCACAGGATGACGAGGCAGTGCAGGAGGCAGTTAAGGCGGTGGCAGAAGCACTGGGCGATACTGGCCGCATTCTGGTGCGCGAGTCTGGCACGGAGCCGGTAGTCCGCGTGATGGTCGAAGCCCCTGACCATGATACCTGCCAGAAGTATGTGTCTCAGGTCGTGGAAGTTATTAAAAATCAGGGCTATTGCAGCTAAATCATGCTCTGAAATATGCAGTGGGAGGAACGCTTATGCCTAATGTGTTTTTTGACAACCGTTTTCTTGATGGAAAATCACATAAAGAATATGTAGCTTTTGTAGATATAATGGGAACTCGCACACACATGAAAGCCGGTGTGGATGAGGCGGCTAACTTCATATTCAAACTCCATGCGGCAATTATTTCGGCATGGCGCGAAAAGAATTATGGTGGAGTATTTGTTTACCCTGTTATGGATGGTGCATATATTGCGACGAAAAGCAAAGGGGATATGATTAATATCTTGCTTCGTATTTATCGTGAACTTGCACAGCTTTTTATAAATGAACCAAATTCTTTACATAGATATATGATTCGAGGTTCTGTTGCATATGGGAATGTGATTCATGGACATAACATTCCATACGAGGCATCAAAAGCATTTGAGAGTTATCTCGGCTATAAAGACCAGATTATGCTGGGTAGTGCAATGATTTTGGCATACGATGGGGAATCTAAAGCGGCACCATTTGGAATTCATATCGATGATTCTGCAATTAGACATATAAATACGGTCAATAGAGGTGAGTACGGTTCGTTTGAAGAAGAATGGAAATGGTATAAAGATACTCAGCTCGATTTGAGTGGAATTGATTTTAATTCACTTAAGGAAAAACTTGAAAACACATTGGAGGAGATGAAAGATCCAGCGCACAGGTTCCACTATAAAGAAGAAAGTATCGATAATCATATTAGATTGGTTCAAGAATATTTCACTGATATATAAATTGCTTGCCATTCAATATTTGCAATGGTATACTTACCTTATAGATACTGAATGGAGGTGTCCCATATGCCCCGTCCCAAAGGAAGCAAGAATAAGCCCAAGACCGTAAAAGCAACTGTTGACTTTGCTGCACAGATTGCTGAAAAGCAGTCCGCAAAGGAAGCCACTGCTGCTGAAATCGCATCTATCACTGCGAATATTGATGCTCTGAAAGCTGACCTGAAAACCAAGAAAGCAGAACTGAAATCCATCGATAAGGAAATCGCCAGAATCGAAGCCAAAAAGGTCAAGGCTGAAACCAAAGCAGCGGAATCTGCAAAGAAAGCCGAAGCAGAGGATGTTCTGAAAAAGCTGCTGGCCAGCGGCGTGAGCGCAGACGATATCCTCGCAAAGTTGAAGTGATCTGAAAATTTCTGACGCAGTAGTTGACGGGAATATCTACATCGCAAGCAGGGCGTTCGTATATACAAACGCCACTTTTGCTTTGCAAAATGCTTGTTGGGCTGTGCCCAAACCCCTTTTGTTCTGCATCGTGCCGATGCAGGCTGCGCGTTTGTTCCAAACACTTTTATAACAAAAAAGATAGCCTAGGGCTCTTCCATGAGGGAAGAATCCTAGGCTATCTTCATTTATCGGGACTTCGTTTTTTCTGCGCTGCTCTTTTCCTCTGCAAAGAACAGTTCTACGTTTCTTCGCGCACGAAGAAGTTCCTGCATTTCTTCTTTCGCTTTGCGGTAGTCCGGGTAGGCGGCTTTCTTTTCTGTCAGCAGTTTGGAATATTCCGCGTCCAACTCCTTGACCTTTGGAAGCGTTTTCAAATTGGATTCATCAAATGCTGCTTTCGCTGCCTTATGCAGCGTGATCTCTGCGTGATGCGCCTCCAGAAATCGCTTGCTATATCCTGTCTTTCGGTAGGCATCGTAGACTGGTCGAGTTTTGGCATAGTTGATGATGTGAGCTTTCAGCACCGCAATTTCTGCCAACCGCTTCTCAGACGTTTTAATGGAATCGCCCAGTTCATGATAACGGGCAGTAGCGGCATCCACACGCTCCTGCATTTCTTCGATGCTGCTGATTTTATTTTCCTGCAAAAAAATCAGGGTCTTGGACATCTCTTTCAGATTATAACGTTTTGCCCACCGTGCGTAGCCTTCGCCTTTGCCCTCGGAGAGCTTTGCCTGAATGTCTACCAAAAGGTAGAACGGCTGTTCTTTTGGCGGCTGCTTCTGATGTGGGCGGTGTTCTGCTTCTCCGGCGATGACCGCCTTGATTTCATCTTCGCTGTATCCTACGCCCAATGTGCGAAAACGGATGAAGCGTTTCTGCCGTGCGCCTTTGACCGAAGTATGCTTTCCTCGTTTGATTTCATAGCCCTGCTGTTCCAGTTTTTGAAGAAAGACTTCAAAATTTGCAGGTTTTTCGTCCAGAAGGATGCCGTCGATTACAGAACATAGCTTGTCACGATTGCTTTCTTTGGGTGGATAAAGGGTGCGCTTCTGCCGCTCCCGGTACGGCTTGATTTCAATAACAGAAAGCTGATGTTCCAGACAAATCAAATCGCTCAACCGCTGTACGGCCAGCCCGGACAATAAAAAATCCCGGAATTTCCGGGTGCTGTCCAGCGCAGTGGAGTTGTAGACAATATGATTATGAATGTGTTCCCGGTCCGTGTGGGTGGCAACGATAAACGCATACTTGCCTTTGGTGAAACGCATTGCCAGTTCGTAACCCACCTTGTTGGCTTCCTCTGCGTTGATTTCACCGGGCTTGAAGGACTGTCGAATCTGATAGGCAATCACATCGCTTTTCTGTCTGCGCCCAGTCATCAGCTCGTACTGGCGTTTGGAGAGCATAAATTCTTCATCCACGGTCAGGGGACTGCATTCGTAACTGCTGACCAGTTCGCCCTGCTGTGTCTTGTCCGGGTTCTGGGCGTAATCCGTGCGGTTTTTCAGGCAGGCCGCAACGGATTTCCCCTTGTTTTTGTGCAGTGCAATCAATCTTGTTGCAGCCAGTTTGACCACCTCCCGGCAAAAAGAAAATGCCGCACAGTGGCGGCATTTTGATGGAAAACGTGAATATTCAATATTCCGAACTCAGAAGAAAATCTGCAATGTGCATTGTTTTGATACCCTCATAGTTGCCACCCGCAAAAGCATCGGTGGTGAGAACATATTTGGGATAATTATCGTGGATTTCCAGTAGACGCTCATATTCACGCTTTTCTGTGTTTATGGAATTGATCTGCTGTGTGACCTGAACATACAGCTTTTCGTTCTGGCGTACAGCAACAAAGTCGATTTCGCCATCGGGTGTTTTGCCGATTTGGACAGTATATCTCCGGCGGCAAAGCTCCAGATAGACAATGTTTTCAAGGCTGGCAGCAACGCTGTCGGCGTTATAACCGAGAACACTGTATCGTAAAGCGGTATCTGCAAGGTAGAACTTTTCCTGCGTTTTCAAAATTTCTCTGCCTCGCAGGTCATAGCGGGAACAGCGGTGTAGCAAATAGGCATTTTCCAGCTTTTCGAGATAGCTGTAGACGGTTTCATTGTCAATGGCACGACGCTCGGATTTCAGGTAATCCGCAATCGACTTGGCAGAAAATGTGTTGCCGACATTCTGAAACGTGTATTTGACGATGCGCTCTAACTGGTCGATTTTCTTGACTTGATTCCGACGGACAATATCAGAGAAAATAGTGGAATTATAAATGTCCCTGACGATCGTGTAAACTTCATCCGGCGCATAGGCCTGCAAGTGTGTGGCAGGAAAACCGCCCAGACGAACGTAGTTGGCAAGTTCGGCTTTCGGATCGCTGAGTGTAGCGTATTGCTGTTTGAATGTCAGGTATTCGCTGAAAGACAACGTATAGATGCGGAAAGCAACATATCGTCCTGTGAGGTAAGTTGAAATTTCCGAGGACATCATATGGGAGTTAGAACCAGTGACATACAGGTCAACATCAAAGTCAGAGGCCAGCGAATTGACAACCTTTTCCCAACCTTTGATCTCCTGAACTTCGTAGAGAAAAAGATAGGTCTTTCCATTTGTGGAGAGCTGCGCTTTGAGCTGTGCATACATCTGTTTCGCCGTCATGTCCGCATACTCCATCGAATCATAGCGGCAGCTGACAATGCGTTCGGCGGGAATGCTTCGCTCGGTTTTCAACTTTTCCATAATCATTTTCAAGATCGTGGATTTTCCGCAACGGCGCACACCAGTCAGTATTTTTACAAAGGGGGTGTCGGTGTATGCCATGATTTGGTTTACATATAAAGGCCGGTAAATCATCGGAATCGCCTCCTGTCTAGGATAGTTTACCGCAAAGTCAATGTAAAATCAATAAGTTTTGCGGTTATAAATCGCAAAACTCAAAGAATCGACGGAAGAATACGGGCAATGTGCAGGGAATTTGCTCATCACAGTTCTGCAATCCAACCGCTGAACCATTCCACGGCTTCCACGATGACCGTTCCGGCGGTGATGAGCACAAAGCATCCAAACTCTGCCACCAGCAAAATCAAAAATTGCAGCCACTCCCGGCAGTACAGCGTATAAAGACCGCAGCCGAAGATATACAGCATCGGCAGTGCCAGCACAAACGCTGACAGGTTCAGCGTCCATTTCAGCATCAGCGCAAGGAAAGCCGTAAGCAGCCAAAACGGGAAAACGATCATCTTAAAAACGAACCTCATATCCAGCACCTGCCTTTCGTCCCTATTATAAAGGCATCTCCACACCCCTTGCAAGGATGTCAACCCTTATGTACCCCCGCAGCCCTCCATCTGCGGGGGAAATTTTAGAGTTCAGCCAGTTTGGAAAGGATTTGTTTTCCAATGTCAATCAGCTCATCCAGCCGCTGTCGCAGGTCCTCCATGTCAGCGGCGTAGACCCGACCGTTTTCATTGGCGGCTTTGGCATACTGGTTCAGGTTGTTGCTGCACATTTGCAGGAGGTACGCCATGCGGCGCAATTCTTTCAAGTCCAGATGCAGGCAGTAACCGTCCAGAGCCATCTTGCGGATATAGGCACTCAGGCTACGGATACCCATGCCCAGCATCTTTTCATAAATGCGGTTCTTCTCGGCTTTTGTGGTTCTCAGAATGATGATCTCGTCCCGTTTTTCGCTCACCGGGCATCACCATCCTTGCCGTAGTAACTGCGGAAGGGCTTCACCGGCTCAGGCTTGTCGGATTTTTCTTCCAGCACCGCCAGCACCGAGGGACGGCGAGGTACGTCCTCCTGTTCTTCCTCGTCCTGTTCCGGCTCGTGGCTCTTTTCGTCCACATCCAACTGGGCGTTCAGCTCTGCAAGCCGTGCGGACTTCTCCGCCAGTTCTTCCTCCTGCGGGAAGGGCTTTTCTACCTCGATCTGCGCCGCCGCCTGCTGCTGATGCAGGGTGGCCAGCTCGTTCTCGGCGGCGGTGATTCGCTCCGGGAAGCTGTTCAGGGAATTATCCAGACGGATGATATTGCCCAGCGGGTCTGTGCCCAAAGGCACCGTGTACTTCCGCTGCCCCTTCAAAAGTGCCTGATACTCCGTGCGGAAAGCATCGAACCGCAGGGACAGTTCAAAGCCCCGGTAGCTGCCGATGATTTTTTCCTCGGCATTGGGCAGTTCGGAACAAGCAAGGACCAGACGCTCACCGGCGGTCTTTTTCTCATCGTAGGTCACGCCCTTGATGGTCATGCCGCAGAAGCCATCTTTCTCCTGCGGATGGGCGGCGGCAAGTTCGGCGTCCGCTTTCACCCCAGCAATATAGGCGTTCGTTTCCTGAATGTCTGCCGGGAACTTGGTCAGCAGCTTGTCTTGCAGACGGAATTTCTGGCTCTGGTGGTCGGCTTTCAGCACCTTCAGCTTGGCGACCTGAACGTCCAAGTCCATCTTCTCCTTGATGAGCGGATTACCGGCGCACAGTGCCTTGATCTCCGCATAGGACAGTGCCTGTTCGTCTACATCCTCGCAGGAGCGCACCGGGGATTTGCTGGTCATAATTTGGCTGATGAATCGCTGCTTATTCTCAAGGGTCTGATCGGGTAAGAGGATGGCATTACTGCCAGCCCCTCCCCTAAGAACCGTACGTGAGAGTTTCCCCTCATACGGCTCAAGCCTTTCATAAAGCTCCCATCAGGGAACCCGGCTCAACAAAACAAGAATCGTTTTTGTGCAATACGGCATGGCATTCGGGATGCACCATTTCCAGCCATGGCGACTTCCCGCTTCGGAACACCTTATGAACCTTGAAACTCGTTTCCGAGGTAATAGGCTCATTGCATACTGGGCAACAGCGGTGTTGATTTCTCCATACTTTCAGGAGTTTTTCGCGTCCGTTAGTGCTGTTCAACATTTTCTCACCATCGCGCTCTTCATAATAACCGCTCCATCGCTCATCGAAGGGATTTGCGTTAGAGACGATTTTCTTAAAGCGGATGATTTTGGTGTCCGTTGCATATTCAAGAGCAAAGTAGGATTGCTCACCGTTCTTCTTGGTGCGTTCCTCTGCGGCAAAAGTCCAGTTTCGGGTTCCGATGCGATGCCAGTATTTCGCTGCTATCCACCGTCTGCCTTTGTTCTTATGCCTGCGCTTTGCCCACTGCCAAAGACAATTGTAAATCTGATAGTCGATTTTGCTGAATGTTTCAGCGGATACAACAAATCGCTGGTTATTGACCCATCCACGGATAACCGGGTTGAGCTGGCGAATCAGGAAATCCTGCTTTGCCGATTTGTTGCTCTTGACGATTTCACGCACCTTTTTCAGCAGAGAGCCGACCGACTGCTTCGAGGGCTTGATTAGAAGTTTTCCGTTATACTTACGGATGTTCTTGCCCAAGAAGTCAAATCCATCATCAATGTGAGTGATGACCGTCTTTTCTTCAGATAACTGCAACCCACGTTCCGTCATGAAATCTCTGATAATAGGGAGCACTTCTTCACGCAGAAATTCCGGGCTTTCTCCGGTTACGATAAAGTCGTCAGCATAGCGCACGAAGTTCATCTTATTAAAATGAGTTTTACCATTGACCTTTTTGCGGGTCGGCAGTCGTTCCTTTAAGAGCCGTTCCAGTCCATCCAGCGTCATATTCATCAGAGTAGGCGAGATGGCTCCACCTTGCGGTGTGCCTTCCTCAGTGGGGAAAAGTTGCTTTGTATCAACGTATCCACACTTTAACCACTTCTGTAAAACCTGCGTATCCATCGGGATATTCTCCATGAGCCATTCATGGCTGATGTGGTCGAAGCATCCCTTGATGTCACCTTCAAGAATCCACTGAGGAGACTTGCCCTTGTTCAGGTCGGTGAAACACTGCTCGATTGCATCGTGTGTGCTTCTTCCGATTCGGAATCCGTAGGAGTTGAGGTCGCCGTAGGTTTCAGCAAGCGGTTCCAATGCAAACTTGTGTAGGGTCTGCATGGCACGGTCTGTCATTGTCGGAATGCTCAGAGGCCGCAGTTTGCCGTTTTTCTTCGGAATATAAACACGTTTCAGGGGCTGAGGACGGTATCCTCTCCGTTTCAGTTTACTGATTGCCTTGAATTTTGCCTCAGGAGTTAGCCACAATTCATGGTCAACTCCAGCCGTATTTTTACCACGATTGCTTGTTACCCGCTTCACTGCCAAGGCTTTGGCGTAAAACGAGTGAGTTAACAGCCATTGCAGCGTTTTTACCTTGCTGTAATGACCTTCTTGTTGAGCCTTTACGATACGCATTTGCAGCTTTTTAACATAAGCACGAGCCTTGTTCCAGTCGATGCTGTCCCAATTTCCCGCTCTGCAAGTCGGTGCACACGATTTCTCGTTCATTTGCAATTCCTCCTTTTTGAAAAGTTCTGTAAATTCTCTCGTAAAGAAAGACCATAGATGGAAGTCTGCCTGCTTTCGCACGAGGTGATGTTGCAACCTCTATCCGTCCCCATTACAGGGTCGGCATTCGCTTTTTCCATCTTTCTTCTACCCGCATTTCATAAAGTCTCCTTACGGTTTCCGTCCGATTGCTCGGGGAAATACGGGCTTACCACGTTCCGCTTATTCAACAGTATGGGTTAGGTTTCACTTCTCCGCCAGCAGCTTTTGAATCCATGTGTTCCCACTCTATAGAGGAGCAGCCAGCTGCGTTACCGTTTTGGTTCAGGCTTGTCAGCAACTTTAGCCTGTTCAGCTTTAACGACGTTTAACAGTGATTCACATTACATTAACCATACCATACAAGTCAGGCTCCCCAACCACATTGTTGCTTGCAGTTTATCGCTTCCACCTCGCGGTTTCGGCTTGAACCCTTTCGGGTGGGGCTACCCTTGTCCTGTCACGCTTCCTCACAGCCGTTACCAGCTGCTTTGTTGACAGTAGACTACTGCTAATGGAATAACAGGTCTGGTCATAGCCAGACAGTTGATTTAAGCGACTTCGTGTCGCACAAAGAGGTAGCTGTCAAATGTCCCTTCCGTGACGTAATTGAACACCTTGACTTCCTTATTCATATTGCCCTGCCGGATAATGCGTCCGTTACGCTGGGTCATGTCGCTGGGCTTCCAGCCAACGTCCAGATGATGCACCGCCACAAGCCGCGATTGCACGTTGGTGCCCGCTCCCATTTTTGCCGTACTTCCGAGCAAAACCCGCACATCGCCAGAGCGCACTTTGGAGAACAGTGCCGCCTTTTTTGCTTCGGTGTCGGCGTTGTGGATAAACTCAATCTCGTTTTCCGGTACGCCGGCGGCAATCAACTTTCTGCGAATATCATCGTAGACATTGAAATTGCCATCGTTTTTCGGTGTGGAGAGGTCGCAGAACAAAAGTTGGGTCAGCTTCTGGTCTTTGCCCTCCTCCCAGATCTTCAGCACGTTCTGCACACAGACGTTCAGCTTGCTGTTGGGGTCGTCCGGCAGCATGGGGTTCATCAGGCGAACGTCCAAGCCAATCTTTCTACCGTCGTTGGTGACACACAGCATATTGTCCACGGACGCATCCACGATGCCAGAGTGGATATCTGCGGCACGTTTGCTCAGTTCCTGCACCATTTCCTTTTGGATCTCCGAGGGCTTTGCCACCACCGTTTCAAACTTCGCATCCGGCACAGGCAAGTGGAGCTGGTCACTGGTCTTGATGTCAGCCACCTCTTTGAACATCGACATCAATTCCGGGAGGTTAAAAAACTTGGCGAACCGAGTGCGGGCACGATAGCCCGTGCCCTCCGGGGCCAGTTCGATGGCGGTGGTGGTCTCGCCAAAGGTGGATGCCCAGCAGTCGAAGTGGGTCAGTCCTTTCTGCTGCAAGGTGCTGTACTGCAAATACCGCATGACTGTGTACAACTCCGACATTGAATTGCTCACGGGCGTTCCCGTGGCGAACACCACGCCACGCCCGCCGGTGATCTCGTCCAGATAGCGGCACTTGCCGAACATATCAGAAGATTTTTGTGCTTCACTGGTGGATAATCCTGCGACATTCCGCATTTTTGTGGTCAAAAAGAGGTTCTTGTAAAAATGCGACTCGTCCACAAAAAGCCTGTCAACACCCAACTGCTCAAAGGTGATCACATCGTCTTTGCGCTCATCGGAGCGCAGTTTTTCCAGCTTGGTTTCCAGCGTTTTCCGGGTCTTTTCCATCTGCTTGATGCTGAAATTCTCGCCTGCATGGGCTTTCAGTTCGTTGATGGCGTCAAGGGTCTCGTTGATTTGCTCCTGAATGATACGCTCCTGCCGCTCAAAGGACAGCGGGATGCGCTCAAACTGGCTGTGCCCGATGATGACGGCATCGTAGTCCCCGGTGGCGATGCGGGCGCAGAACTTTTTGCGGTTGGCAGTTTCAAAATCCTTGCGCCGTGCTACCAGCAACTTGGCGTTGGGGTAGAGGTTCAGAAACTCCGATGCCCATTGCTCTGTCAGGTGATTGGGCACCACGAACAGACTTTTTTGGCACAGCCCCAGCCGTTTGGCTTCCATGGCAGATGCCGCCATTTCGTAGGTCTTGCCCGCACCAACTTCGTGTGCAAGCAACGTATTACCGCCATAAAGCACATGGGCAATGGCGTTGCGCTGGTGTTCCCGGAGGGTGATCTCCGGGTTCATGCCTACGAATTTGATGTGGCTTCCATCGTATTCACGGGGTCTGGTGCTGTTGAACAGCTCGTTGTACTGCTTCACCAGCGCGATGCGCCGCTGAGGGTCCTGCCAGACCCAGTTGGCGAAAGCATCCTTGATGACCTGTTGCTTCTGCTGCGCCAGCATGGTCTCCCGCTTGTTCAGCACACGTTTCGGCTTGCCCTCGGCATCCTCGATGGTGTCGTAGATGCGGATGTCTTTCAGGTTCAGGGTCTCCTCCAGAATCTTGTAGGCGTTGGCACGGCTGGTGCCGTAGGTTTCGGAGGAGATAATATCGCCCCGCCCAGTGGCAGTCTTGCCCTCCACACGCCACTCTGCGGTGTAAGGAGAATAACGCACCTTGACCGCATGGCGCAGATAGTAGGGGATCTGGAAGGTCTCGGTCATAAACTTCTGGATAATGTCCGGGGAAAGCCATGTTGCACCCAAACGCACATCAATTTCAGACGCTTCCAGTTCTCTGGGCTGCGCTTTGGTCAGTGCATCCACGTTGACGGCAAACTCCGGGTTGGTTTCGGCGGCGAACTGCGCCATCCGCAGCTTTGCCCGGACATCGCCGGACAGGTACTCGTCTGCCATCTGCCAGCCCGCTTCGGGGTCGGTAGGGTCGGCGCTGGGGTCTTTGAAGATCACGCCCGAAAGTTCGGTGGTAATGCGCCCGTACTCACCGGGAGTGCCCAGCAGTTTTGCCATATAGGGCAAGTCCACTTTGCCATGCTCACCAATAGATACCGCCAACGCTTCGCTGGGGGTGTCCACGCTGGTGACGGTGCGCTCCGGGCGAATGGTGCGCTTGGTGAACATCGCTGCCTTGGATTTAAGCTGTCCCTGCTCGTCCAGATTTTCCAGCGAACACAGCAGATAGTAGGAGGAATCCTGCTCAAAAAGCCGCCCATTTTTGCGGTCGTTCAGCAGACCGTATTTGGCGGCAAAGGCATCGTAGGCGGCGTTCAAACGCTCCTGTGTTGCCTTGATGTCGGCATCGGGGTAATCCTCCAACTGCTGCTGAATCAGGTCATTGACGATCTGCCGCAGTTCCACCATGCCGGTGACGCGCCCCTTGGCGGTGTCGGACAGTTCCACCTGCGTCATCACGGAATTTTCCCGGTAGAACACCTCGCCGTCCACCACGGTGTAGGAGAAGTTTTTGACCTCCGGGTTAGCCGGGAGAATGTGCTTCTCATTTTCGGCATCCGCAATATCTGGTGTTTCCACCTCAACTTCGGCGTATTGCCCCTCGATGTGCTGCACCGCTTCTGCAAGCTGGTCTGCCAGCACTGCACCCTCAATGGGTGCAACAGTCAGGTCGTGCCCGTACTGGGTGCTTTCCAGTGTCAGCTGTCCCAGCACCATCTCCGGGTGGTCTACGAAATACTGGTTGATGGCAAAGCCATCCTCGGTCTTGCCCAGCTGCACCCAATCCGGCTCATGGTCGATGGGGCGGTCACGCTTCTGTAAAAAGATAACATCTGAAACGACATCGGTGCCTGCGTTCGCCTTAAACGCATTATTCGGCAGACGGATGGCACCCAGCAAATCGGCACGCTCTGCCATGTGCTTGCGGGCGGTGCTGTCCTTGCTGTCCATGGTGTAGCGGCTGGTGACAAAGGCCACCACGCCGCCCGGTCGCACTTGGTCGATGGCTTTGGCGAAAAAGTAGTTGTGGATAGAAAATCCCAGCTTGTTGTACGCCTTGTCGTTGACCTTGTACTGACCAAAGGGCACGTTACCCACCGCCAAATCGTAGAAATCACGGCGGTCGGTGGTCTCAAAGCCAGCCACGGTAATGTCAGCCTGCGGGTACAGTTTTTTCGCAATGCGCCCGGTGATGCTGTCCAGCTCTACGCCGTACAAGCGGCTGTCCTGCATGGTGTCCGGCAGCATTCCAAAGAAGTTGCCCACACCCATGGACGGCTCCAGAATGTTACCGCTGCGGAAACCCATGCGCTCCACTGCATCGTAGATACCACGGATCACGGTGGGGCTGGTATAGTGAGCATTCAGGGTGCTGGAACGAGCGGCGGCATACTCGTCCTCGGAAAGCAGCCCTTTCAGTTCTGCGTATTCCTTTGCCCAACTGTCCTTGTTGGGGTCAAAAGCGTCTGCCAGACCGCCCCAGCCCACATACTGCGAAAGCACCTGCTGTTCCTCGGCGGTCGCACCACGGTGTTCCTCTTCCAGCTTGAACAGGGTGCGGATAGCTTCAATGTTCCGGGCATATTTCTGTTTTGCGCCGCCCTCGCCCAGATGGTCGTCCGTGATGTGGAAGTTCCCGGCAGGCTCCGGTACAGAATGTTCCGCTTCAACTGTGGGCGATTCTGTGCTTATCGTCTGAATTACAATGTCAAACGGCAGATTGTTTTCCTTGGCGGGGTATACGGCAACCGTTTTTTCAGTACGAACTGGCCGTGTAGCATTTGGTTCGTTCTGCCGCAGACCGCCCTCGAATTGTTGCTTATTGATAACCTCGTTATCCCACGACTGCCCGTGCGCACTGGTGTCGATGCGTACATCGGTTTCGCCCACATAGCCGATTTTCCCCTCGACGGTTCGGGTGGGAAGGTCAACAATAACATTGTCACCGACCTTGTAATCGGGCAGGGGGTGTTCCATCACATCCTGTTCGTACAACTCCCGGACAACCGCCAGCGGTTCTTCCCGGAAAATTGGCATCCGCATTTCTGCCAGCGCCACATCCTGCAAGGTCACACTGTCCTTATCGAAATTGACGTTATCTACCCGGAAGGCACGCCCCTCCATGTGGATTGTAGCCCCCAGCGGCAGATAGTCCTCCCGGCGCAGGTACTTCGTCTGATGGTGAGTGCCGTCCTCGTTCAGCCCGGCAAGGTAGACGTTCTCGCCGCACTGCCACAGTTGTTTGGCACGGTACGCCCACTGGTCGCTGGGGAAGCCCGTGACCGGGACAGTACCCAGTGCCGTTTCTTTTTCCAGCAGCTTTCCACCCAGAAGATCACTGACTTTTTGCGCGTCATCTGCGTAAAACTCAAACTGTCCGTTCTGCTCGAAGCCCACCAGCGCATCCGGGTATTGTTCCTTCAGGCCGTTGTACTCGGTGGCGGCATCCAGCGGCAGCAGTGCCGGGCGTTCCTCCGCCTTGCTGTGATAATGCTCCAGTTCTTCATCTGTAACGCTGACCAGTTCCGAGAAATCCAGAGCCTCTAACTCGGTCTCGGTCAGATCCTCCAGACTTTCGTATTGCCGCTCGTCGATCAGCACCTCACCCAGATACCGCTCCACCCGATACCCCACCAGATCCACGTTGACCTGAATGGGGATTTCCTCGTCGGTGGCGTTGGTGTAGGCAACGCCGATCTTGGACAGGTCGGAGAAGTCCGGCTCGGAATCGTATTCCTCCAAGCAAAACTCCCGGATCAGGCTTTTGGCATGGGTCAGGGTGGAATCTGGCTTTGCGCTGACAGGCGCAGGGGGCGTGTAATACGCCTTCTCCTTGTCCGTCAGGTAGCGGTCGGACTGGATCATCAGGTCGATATACTTTTCCACCTGTGCCCATTTCAGGGTGATTTTCTGGTGGTCGGGGTAATGGTCGAATTCCAGTCCCTTCCAGTCGTGGTTCACAAAACCCCGGCTTCCGTCCAGAAAATCGTGGGAGTGCCCACCGATGCCGTATTCCTTTGCCAGTGCCTTGGCACGAAGATTGCGATCAGGTTGGGTCTGGTACAGTGCCATAATGCGCTGCTTACCGCCTGCAAACCCGGAGCCATGCTTACGCAGTTCATTCTCGATCTCAGCCTGCGACAAAACAAAAGCGGAGGGCATTTTTTCGCTCTCCGCTCGGTCGATTTTTTCAATTTGCTGGGCTTCGGTGGGAATATTTGCATCCAGAAAACTTAGCTGTAAATTAGCTCCGTCAGCACCAGTTCCTCTGCCTGCGCTTTCAGGCTGTTCATGTGCTGCACCCACGCCATCTGCCGGCTCTCCTTGTCCGGGGCCGGGTTCTGTTTCAGAAGCTGCTCCATGGTCTGCTGCATCCGGCTCTCGGCGGTCTGCTCCACCTCCATCAGGTGCGGGTACAGGCTCCCCGACAGGAGCATCGTGTTGTACAGCACCGGGCGATGCTCCTTCAGGTACGTCCGGCGTAGCCTGCCGTACTTGCCCAGCGGCTTCCGGGGCTGGTTCAAAGTCAGGTTCGGGAGCTGGTAGTCCCCGACGGTCGAGTAGGTCACGTTCCTGCTGTTCGTATTCATATTGGCTCCTTTCTGCATTGCGGCGGCGAATGGTTGTTTTTACGGTGCGT
Organism: uncultured Faecalibacterium sp.; assembly: GCA_934524985.1. Classification (GTDB taxonomy): domain Bacteria; phylum Bacillota; class Clostridia; order Oscillospirales; family Ruminococcaceae; genus Faecalibacterium. Next base: position 156,394 of record CAKSYT010000004.1, read on the forward strand.
TCGATGTTCCGCAGCACCTCCCGGCTCATGTCGCTGACGGCTGCGCCGAGGGCAAATACGGCATCCGGAGTGGAGAAATTGTAGATTGCCTGAAAATCGTCCTTGTCGAACCAGCCTGTCGGCTCAAAGCCACAGCGTTCCAGCAGCGTGTAGGTGACGCTGATGGCGGCAGCAGACTTGAACTGCATCTCCACTCCGGCTTCATCATAATCCATCAGGAGCGAACCGTCAACGATGGCGCGGATGTCCCCGCCGTTGTTGTCCCAGTAATCGGCGACCAACTTCCCGGCAACATCAGCAAGCTGCTGGCTGACACGCTCTCCGCTGATGCCGTAGGTGGCGGCGAGCATTTCCGAAACCGGTTGTTTCAAATCATCGTTGTACTGCCACACCTCCGGGTCACGGGAATTGCGGCGCACCCCGGTGTCGCTTACGTCAAAGACGTAATGCAGCCGGGGGAATCCGCTGGATTCGTCCAGCAGAGCGATGCCCTTGGCACCCCGGCGCACATAGCGGTTCATCCGGTTGTTCCAGATGTCATAGTCGGCGCAGGCGGTGGCATCCGGGCGCTGAGCGAAGATCATCAACTGGTCCGCAAAACTGTACTTGTACAGTCGGGATGCAGTGGTCAAATAGTCCGTCCAGCTTTCCCAGTACCGGGTCAAGCCGTTGGCCGTGCGCTGCGCAAGGGCGAGATATTCTTCGGTTTTGCTTGGCATAGCGTTCCTCCCTTCAATCTCGTTGTAAACAAAAAAGCGAGCGGCCTTTTCAGGTCACTCGCTATGGAATCTACGGTATTTTATTCGTGTTTTGCGGCAAACTTTTCTGCCATCTCCAGCAGACGGTCAAAGGTCTGCTTTTCTTCCGGCTCCTCGATCAGTTTGGCAAGGAGCGCACGGAAAACATCGGTGCTGTCCTGCCCCAGTGCGGTGGAAACTTTATCAATGCAGTCGTGCAGTTTCTTGACGGCATCATCGGAGGGCTTGGATTTCGCAAGCAGGTCGGACAGGTAGCTGATGAAGGGATAGGTGGAATCATCGTTGATGATCTCGTTGGTTTCCTCGATGATCTTCTGGTTATCTTCGGGGGTCATATCGCCCTTTTCTTCCCATATATCACGAGAAGAAGTGCGGCCTTTCAGAAAAGTGGCAAAGAGCAGGCGGTCAAGGGGAGAGCGTTTTGTGGTGTCCATTGGCAAGCCTCGCTTTCTATTTTTGTCCGTACAATAATACCTGTTTTAGTATAGCATGAATCGAAGCATTCTATCAAGACCACTTTCTTGCAGGTTATGAAAAATTTTCGGAATAAAAGAGACTATGTACGCCGCCCGCAGGCGGCAAAATTCAGTCCAGTGGAAATTCCAGTTCGGCAAACTCCGAATCGGTCAGGAGCTTTAGTTTTTCGATAACGCCCTCCGACAGCTCCCGCAGGGCGGTTTCATCGGGCATCAGGTAACACTGCATCAGCCGCAGTTCGTGGATGAGTCCCAGCCGGGTGCCGGTGTTGTAGAGCATCATCAGCATCAGTTCTTCGTGGTCAAAGTTCATGGGCATCCCTCACTTTCCGGCAGACGGTGGGATTGCACTCCGGGGCATCGCACTTCTCCTTGAGGTTTTGCAGAACAGAAAGGCGCTCCGGCTTTTTATCCAGAAACCCCGGCAGTTCCTTGAAGCCGATGCTGTCCACATAATGCGCTGAAATCTTCCCATCCTGATTCAGCATGATCACATCGCTGACCGACAAGCTGTGCCCATGGTAATCCGTCGGGCGGGCGAAGTTGAATTTCTGGTACAGTTGTTCCAGCAACTCCGCTTGCGGAACGCTGCGCTTTCCTTCCGGGAGGTTGCCCCTGTACAGGATCTCGTAATTTTCGATGGACGGAGCGATGTTCAGCTTGTTCAGATAGCGCATAGACGCGAAGCGGAGCGCAGGGTCTGCATCCTGCTGCAGCTGCATGACCAGATAGCAGTCGTGCCCGCTTTGCTGGAATTGCTTCATACGGTATGACTGTATCTCGTTTCGGTCTGCGAGCTTTTGTGCAAACTCCTCTTGCGTGAGCGGAATGCAGTCCTTGTTCCGAAGGTTATGGGTGTACATAATTTCGTCCCGCACTTCTTCGATCATCAGTTCGGGCGCGTCAATTTTCCCGCGCTCCAACAGGCAGCAGTCGCCTTGATAAAGGGCATAATCCCACGAGCCATTATCTGCCTGCACGGTGAGGTAATAGTCATATTCCAGATTCCACGCCCGCTGCTCCTGCTGCGTCAAAGGCTCCGGTTCCACGATGCCACGGCTGCGCGCCATGCGCTCTGCAAATTCACAGATGTGCTGCACGGTGGACCCGATTTTCATGTGATAGTCATCGAGATACTCGACCACCTCGGAACGCTGGTGCCCATCCGGGTAGGTCATCTGCACAACGCCGCCGTCCGGCACCCGGAACAGCTCGTTGTACATCGGGTCGATGAATCGCACATCATTTTCCGGCAGAGAACGTGGAGCCAGATTCCGGCGTTTGCGAACCCCGGAGCGAAACTTCTCCAAAGTGGTGACGGCAACATTCTGAATCCTCCCCACAGGCTCATCCTGATGCTCTGCCAGATAGTACGCACGGGCGGTCTCGATGCGCCGCTGGGTGTTGCCCAGAGCTTCCCTTGGAATCTGCCCTTCCTCCATCGGGAGCGGGCTGTTTTTGTCAAAGACCTCGTACCCGACCCCTGCAAGATTTTCCCGCAGATGCAGATACGTCTGCTCGTTGAGGAGGTAGACCGCCTCGTTGTCCTTTATCACGGCATCATCCTTCATCAGCAGCCCCCATTCTCAAATTCCAGACTGAACTTGCTGCGGCCATCCGCTTCACAGGACAGCAGCACGGTGGCGTTGTAGGTCTTGCCCTTGGCGCTCTTGCAGTCCTTCAGGCGGACCCGACCATCCCGCAGCAGCTTGTCCGCCACATGAGCGTCCATGCGTTTGCCGAGCCGTTTCAGAAAAGCATTGTCCTTCCACAGCACGAAACGGCACTCCCGGTTCTCGCAGAACCAGCCCTTTTCACGCTCCACAACATTTGCACCGCAGTTCGGGCAGATACCAATAATCTTGTTTTTCATAAGCGCATTCACTCCTTTTTTCATTTCCGTGTTCTTTACCAGTTCGGTAATCATCGTATTGATCTCGGTCATAAATTCGCTCGGCTCCATTTCGCTGCGTTCGATTTGCAGCAGCTTTGTTTCCCAATCGGCGGTCATTTCCGGGGATTGGATTTCTTCGGGCATTACGGTAATGAGGGCTTTTCCCTTATCCGTGGGCAGCAGCACCTTGGTTTTCTTGGTGCCCTTCCGTTCCAGAAAGCCCTTCTGCACCAGTTTTTCGATGGTGGCGGCTCTGGTTGCTGGGGTACCAATGCCTTGACGCTCCACGCCCTCCGGCATACTGTCTGCACCTGCCGCCTGCATAGCTGACAGGAGAGTATCTTCCGTGTAGGATTTCGGTGGAGACGTTTGGCCTTCCTTCAGTTCTACACTGGCAACGCTGCACTGGCTCTGCTCCTGCACATCGGGCAGAACAACCGGTTCTTTCTGCTTGCCCAGCAGCTCGCCCAGCATTTTTCGCTCCACCGCTTTCCATCCCTCGGACAGCACAACTTTGCCTTTAGCGGTAAATTCTTCACCTGCGCAGATGGTAGTCAAGGTGGTTTCTGCATAGCGGTGCGGCTCACCTACGGCGCAGAGCAGCCGGGCGGCAATCAGCCGCAGGACATTCTGCTCCCCGGCAGGGAGGGCGGCAAGGTCTGCTTTTGCCATGCTTTTCGTAGGCAGCAGCGCATGGTGGTCGGTGACTTTGCTGCCATCGATGACCTGCTGCACATGGATGGGAAACGGCTCTTCCACAGCAAACGCCCTGCCCGTATCTGTCACCAGCCCCGGCAGGGATGCCGCCATATCCTCCGTCAAAAAGCGGCTGTCCGTGCGGGGGTAGGTGATGAGCCGTTTTTCGTAAAGACTTTGGGCATAGTCCAAGGTCTGCTGTGCTGTAAATCCCAACAGACGGTTTGCATCCCGCTGCAATGCAGTAAGGTCATAGAGCTGCGGCGGGCTTTCGGACTTTTCCTTGCGTTCCATCTTCTGCACCGTAACACGCTCCTCCTTTCGGCATTTGGAAAGCAGCAGTTCTGCATCCGCTTTCTGAGCAAACCGTTTGCTAGATGCTGTACCGCCGTCTGCAAGGGTCAGGGCAACCGTGTAGAATTTCTCCGGCACAAAGGCGGCGATGGCGGCTTCCCGCACCACCGTCATGGCAAGCACTGGGGTCATAACACGCCCCACCGCCAAAGGCTGGTTGTACAGGCACGAAAAAAGCCGGGACGCATTGATACCGACCATCCAGTCGGCACGTTCCCGGCAGAGTGCTGCATTGTACAGCGCATCGTATTCAGTTGACGGTTTGAGATGGGCGAATCCTTCCCGGATGGCAGATTCCTCCATGCTGGACAGCCACAGGCGGGAAAAGGGCTTCTTGCAGCCCGCTTGCTGGTAGACCAATCGGAAGATCAGTTCTCCCTCGCGCCCTGCGTCCGTAGCACAGATCACGCTGTCCACATCCGGGCGGTGCATCAGTTTTTGCAGGATGCCAAACTGCTTTTTGGTGGACGTAGACACCAGATACTGCCACTTCTGCGGCAGGATGGGCAAATCTGCAATGCTCCACTTGACGTATTTGGCATCGTAGACATTGGGTGGTGCCAGTTCCACCAGATGACCCACACACCAGCTCACCAGATAGCCGTTGCCCTCAAGGTAGCCGTCCTGACGGCTGGTGGCACCGAGGACTTTGGCGTAGGACATGGCAACCGACGGCTTTTCCGCCACGATCAATTTTGCGATAAAAATCACTCCAATCTGTTTTGGATTGCAATATGTACGGCGGCAAAATGCCGCCTTAAAATCAGATGGGTTCGTTATCTTCCTCGCCGGTCTCCTCCGGCTCATCCTCTGCAGGAATCTCAAAGTCGCCCTTGTCCTCGGTGTAGTTTGCATCGGGGTCAAGGGCTTCTTTTTCTGCCTGCTTTTTCTGTTTCTGCTTCGCAAAAGCATAGAAACCGCCGCCTGCCGCCAGTGCAATCAGCACGACCACACCCAGAAAGCCCGATGCGATCTTTGTGACCTTATTTTCCTTGGGCGTTTCCGTGCCGGATACTGCCGCTTCTTCGGCTGCTTTCTTGGCTTCTTCCTCGGCTTTCAACCTGTCCTGTTCAGCCTGCGCCGCCGCTTCTTTTTCAGTGGTATAAGCGTCCGCATCTTCTTCCTCCATTAGAGCCAACAGGTCGGCTTCATCCACAAGGTTCATAAAGTGAACGGTCTGCTGCCCTTTGGCGTTGCGGTCGATGACCAGATAGAAGGTGTTGCCCGACTTGCTGACCAGCGTAATGAAATGCTGTCCGCTGCCATCGGAATAATTGGTGTGATAATCGTCCACCAGCGTCAGGTTACCCTCCGGGGTCAGGGCACCAGAGGTTTCATCCGTGACGGTGACAACATCTTCCTCCACGACTTCCGGCAGAACAGGCTGCTCCACCGGGGCAGCTTCGCCCTCAAAGGCAAAGGCGGGAGCCGCCATGCCGATGCACAGTACCGCCGACACCAGCAGTGCACCAAATCGCTTAAACTTCATCCGAATCATCCTCCTTCTCAAAAGTTGCACCCACGGCGGACAGCGCAGCCGGGTTCGGGGTGGTGGTGGCCGACTGCCGCAGCAGGGCGGCAAGCTGTTCCGGGCTGACCTTTGCACTACGCACCATTTCGTTCACCTCGGCTGCTTCGGCCTCCTGAATCCGCCGTTCCAGAATCTCAATGCGGTTGTTCAGCTTGATGCGCCGCTCTTTCTCTTTTTCGAGCATCGCCCGCAGCTTATCCGATTTTTCGCTCATAAAACTCCTCCAATCATTTTGAAAGCCGTCCGAATCCGGCGAGATGCTTCTCCCAGTAGGACGAGTGAATGTTTGCGTACTTGATGGGGTCTCCTGCACTGACCATCATGCCGTTGCCCAGATAGATTCCGGTATGGCTCATGCCGGGGGTGTCGTAGGTGCCCTTGAAAAAGACCAAATCACCGGGCTTTGCTTCGGCTTCGGAAATATGCTGGCTCTTGTTCCACAGACCGTTGGCGGTCGTTCTGCCCACGTTATAACCGTTTTGGTTGTACACCCAACAGACATAGCCTGAACAGTCAAAGCCGGTTTCCGGGGTAGAGCCGCCCCAGACGTAGGGCGTACCCACATACTTTTGGGCTTCCTTGTAGATGGCGGCAAACTCGCTGTCGGTCAGGGCTTCCGCAGGAACCTGATAGTCGATGCCCGGTGTGCTGGAGCCATCGGAGCCACCGGGCGGCAAACCGCCGTTGAACAGGTAAGGTCTGCCGCCCTTGGTATCTTGGAAAATCTCATACCGCTTCCATTGGTCAGCATTCAATTCTTCCCGGATAACGACCTCTAAGCCTTTATTCTCCAGCTTAGTGTGGAAGATGCGGTACTCATAGGGCACCTGTGTGGGAACTGGGATTCCTGCCGGGCTGATGACCCACACGGTTTTATACCGTATCTGTACCTCCACCCATGTGGTCAGCTTGTACTGCTTTTTGAAGGTCTCCTTCAATTTTCCTTGTACCTCGCTGCGGGTGTAGTCATCATACAAGGTGGTCAGGAACGAAGTGAGCTGCCACGGGTCATGCTCGATGGGATCAAGATGGTACTGGTACTCGTTGTAGCCGGGGTGGTCGGTGGGGGTTCGCTTGATTTTCTTATCCAGTTCCTTTTCCAGCTTCTTGTAGTCCTGCTCTGCACCGCGGATGTCCCTGTCCTCGGCGGAATACATGGTCTGCCCGGACACCTGTGTGCCGCCTGAAAAGAGGATGCCGCAGGAGGAAAAGCCTGACATCACCATGAGGATGAGCAAAAGAAAAACGCCCACGATCACCAGAACGTGTGCGTTGCCCTTGGCGGCATTCATCAGCCCCTTTACGGCGGTGCTGACGGCAGTTTTGCCTTTCTCCACCGCCTGTTCCACGCCGGACCGGGCAGCAGATGCACCGTTGGATGCCGCCTTGCCGCCTGCGGTCTGCGCCGCCGTGCCCGACCGGGCGGCGGCATAGTAGCTTTTGTGGATTTCTTGCCGCTGTTTCCAGCGTGAAAGCCAGTTGGAGCCGCCCTCGCCGGTGCCGGATGCGCCTGCATTTTGTGTTGCCGTCGGCTCCTGTGCAGAAGATTTTGCGGTTTTGGAGCCTTTCTTGCCCTGCATCTTGGCTTTCTTCTTGAGTTTGCGGGCATAGCGGCTCTTGGAAATATCCCGGACATTTCCAGCCGCTTTTTCGCCCTCGCTCAAAGCCTGCACACCGATGTTTTCGTCCTCGTACTGGTCAACTTCCCGGTGCACCGCAGACCGGGCGGCATGGGCGGCGTACATCTCCCGCTTCTGCGCCTTGCTCAAACGGCTTAACTCGTCCGGGGTCAGTTCTGCCTTGCCGAACCGCAGATGCTGGGCTTTTTCGGCGGTCTTTTCTGCATCGGTTTTCAGCTTTTTCTTTCTGGGCACCGACTGCTCCACCTTGGCTTTCTTCGGGGGAGAACGGGTCTTTTTGGTTGACGTTTCCTCTTTGATATTCACCTTCGGTTCGCTCATTTCTGTGCGCCCTCCGAGATCTCGTTGAGTTTGGTCGTGAGGATGCGGTAGAGTTCGAGGTCTTTCGGGAAGTGGTCAACAAAGGGCAGGATCACGTTGCCGAAAAACAGCAGACCTTCACCCTCGCCAGAGTGGGTCACATAGGAAAGCTGATGGGGTGAGATGTTGAGCTGCTTTGCGAGAATTTGCCGATCGCCATTTGCCTGATTGAGCATATACACAAAGTCCGAGTTCTCGAAAATATTCGATACTTCAGGACTTGCCAGCAGATCTTTGACATTCTGCGTTAGGGCTGTCGGGATGCCGCCCCACTTGCGGAAACGCTTCCAGATCTCCACGGAATACGCCGCAGTCTGCTCCTCTTTCAGCAAAAGGTGGAATTCATCTGCATAGTACCGGGTGGATTTTCCGGCACTGCGGTTGGCGGTCACGCGCCCCCACACGGCATCCTGCACGATGAGCATCCCCAGCTTTTTCAGCTGTTTGCCCAGCTGCTTGATGTCGAAGCAAACGATGCGGTTGTGGATGTCCACATTGGTGTGGTGGTTGAAGATGTTCAAAGAGCCCTTGACGTAAATCTCCAATGCCGCCGCCACATGGCGGGCTTCCGGTTCGTCCTGCGTTAGCAGGGCGTTGTACAGATCTTCCAACAGGGGCATATTTTCCGGGGTGGGATTTTCAAAATACTTGCGGTAGACCACATGAACACAGCGGTCAATGACCGTTTTTTCCACCGGCTGCAAGCCCTCCTTGCCGCCCACCACCAGTTCACACAGAGAAAGAATAAAGTCGGCTTTCAACGCCAGCGGGTTATCCTCCTCGCTGTAATTGCTGTTGATGTCCATAGGGTTGATATACTGAGTGCTGGCAGGGCCGATGTGGATAACCTGCCCATGCAGACGTTCCACCAGCGGAGCATATTCTGCTTCTGGGTCGCAGATGATAATATCATCGTCCGTCACCAGAAATGCGTTGGTGATCTCACGCTTTGCACTGAAGGACTTGCCAGAGCCGGGAGTGCCGAGGATCAGACCATTCGGGTTTTTCAGCTTTTTGCGGTCCACCATAATCAGGTTGTTGGACAAGGCATTCAGGCCGTAGTACAGCGATTCTTTTCCGCTCTGATACAATTCCTGCGTGGTAAACGGGATAAAAATCGCTGTGCTGCTGGTGGTCAGACCGCGCTGGATCTCGATCTGGCAGTCAGCCAGCGGCAGGCTGCTCATCAGCCCCTGCTCCTGCTGGAAATCCAGCCGACACAGGTTGCAGTTGTGCTTCTGGGCAATGCTGGATGCCTGAAAAACATTGTTTTCCAGTTCCTGTTCAGTCCTGCCGGTGTTCAGCACCAAAAAAGTGACGAGGAACATCCGCTCGTTCTGGCTCTGCAATTCTTTCAGCAAAGCCTTTGCATCCCTGCCGTAAGTTTTCAAATCTGACGGCAGAATGTCTATATCATAACCTGAACGAATGGCTTTTTTCTGTTCCTCAATGGTGCTGCGGTCCAGTTCGGTGATGGTGCGCTTGACGGTCTTGATGGCACGATTCTGATCGACACTCTGAATGTGCATGGTAACGATCTGGCTGGAATCCATGTCCAGAAAATCTTTCAGCAGCTGGTCGCTGATGTCGGATGCGGTAATGCTCAAGAAACTGGCGGCGCAGTAGATGCCGCCCATCTGGAAGGTGCGGGAATTTTTGAAGGCAAAGGCGGTGGGTGCAATAGCATCCTTCACTGAAAGGCCGCTTTTCACGAGGTCCTTCCAGTCAAAGTTGAACTTGGATGCGCCGTCCATGTTGAACATATCGTGCATGAGTTTCAGCCGCTGGACACCGTTCAGCGGCTTTGCCTGCACCCCCAGCCGGTGGAAGTTGTTCAGCAGATCGTTCTGGATGTGGTCGAGCCGGGGCTTGACCTGCGCCATGCTTTCGCCCTCCACACCAAAGGTGATGAATTTGGTCTTGGTCAGACCATTATTGCCCTTGGCAAGCTGCTGGCGCAGCATCTGGGAATACTCGGCACGAACATCATCGAAACCGTCCTTCTGGAACGGAATGCGGATGCTTTTTTCAAACTCGGTGCTGTCGGTTGCCATGTTCACGAAGGACAGTTCAAACTTGATGCTGGAATCGAAGAAGTTCAGAAAACTGCACCATTCCTCGAAAATCGCCGTCTTATCCTCCTGCTGGGCAAGCTGATAATTGATGTCCTGATACTGGATGGTGCGGGTGTAGTAGTTTGCTTTCACCCGGCAGGTGCCATCCTCAAACATCCGCTGCATGGGGATGGACTGCTGGGCGGTCCGGGGCACAGCAGGCTTTGCATTCTGCCTGCGCTTCTGCGCAGACTGCGGCTTACTGTGCTTACCGGTCTTTTTCCAAAACGGAATCATAGGTTGCGCCTCCCTTCATCAAAATCGCATAGTAGTTGTTGGTCTTGTAGGGGCGGATCTTCGGGCGGACAAACCGGGACTGCACATAGTACGACAGCAGCTTTTCCAAGGGCTGTCCGTTTTTCTCGTACATTCCAAGGAAGAATGCCGGCAGCATCACCGCCATCATGCCGAGGGTGGCGGCAGTGTTGCCGCCGGAATCCCGGAGAACAAAAAACAGCGGCACTCCAATGAGAGCCGCTGTGCCAAAGCAGACAAGCTGCCGTTTGGTCAGGTTGAACGCGACCTTCGATTTCACTTTCGTCAGGTCACGGGGAACGGAAATATACGCAGCCAATCAAACACCTCCTTTAATGCGCTCCGAGGACGGATTTTGTCACGGAGCTTGTCTTGAACAGGCTGAAACAAAGCAGAACGGTGTAGCCCACAATGCTCCAAATGGAGTTGATGGCATCCCCAGAAATTGCCACGCTCTGGATCAGCACAGCGTAAATCGCCACGCAGATGAGGATGAGAAAGCCCTGAAAACCCAATGCAAACAGGCATTTCAGGTAGTTCTGTCCCATGTGCGATTGCTCGTGGTTGCCGAAGGTTGCCATAGGGATGGGCGCAAGGCTCACCATGCAGTAGATCTCAATCATGCGCCCGTAGACGATGACAAAAATAATGATGCTCAAGATCCGCATGGTGATGCCGATGAAGAAACTTTGCAGGAAAAGCCCGAACAGGGGTCCTACATCCATCTGCATCAGGCTGGCTTCCAACATCGACAGGCCAATGTCGTTGACACGGGTATTTCCGGCAATGATGCCACTGGAATCAGACACCACCTTCTGTGTCAGGTCAAAGACCGCCATGACAATATCGAAGGTGTTGGAGATGAACCACACCGACACCGCCGTTTTGAAGATCCAGCGCATGATGAGGGCAGGCTCAAACTGCGCCATATTGTTATGCTGAGTAATCATCTCGATCAACTCATAACAGGCGATGAAGGTCAGGATGATGCCTGCAATGGGCAGCACCACGTTCCGGGAAAGGGCTTCAATCATGGCGAACACCCGTGGTTCAAAGTTGGAGGGCTTGGTGCCCACCTGCTGCGCGATATTGCCCACCTGCGTGTTCACATCGTCGAACAGCCCGCTGAGATTTGACATAATGCCTGCCGTCAGGATGCCTTTGATCCAGTCGGCAATGGCTTTGAGAACGGTTTCCATTCAGCAGTCACCGTCCTTAGCTGAAGTGGTTGATAAGGGTCTTGAGAAGGTTCAGGAGAAAAATAATGTGGGTCAAAAACTGCATAAGACACCGCCTTTCGTTGATGGGTGGAGATTCGTACCGCAATGCGCTCCTTATGATAAAGGGCTGTTATCCACAGCAAAGATAGAGCGATTGCGTATGTACAGGCGGGAAAACCCGCCTGCGGCTCTTAGCCGAACAGACCAGACAGCAGAGGAATCAGGGTGATGCCCACCAGAGCAACGCCGCCGCCAGCCATGAGCTGCTTCATGCCCTGAGACTTAGAGCCGGGGTTGTCGTTGCCGTAACCTTCCAGCAGGTTGATGGCACCCCAAACGCCGAGACCGGCACCGAGGGCAACAACGAGGGTCTGGAGGACTTCGATAGCAGAGTTAAAGAATTCCATAGTCGTTTCTCCTTTATAAATGAAAGTTGTAGACCGTCCGTACACACCTGAAATCGTACATTTTTGAGCCACGAACTGCGGCAGAAGTGGATTTGCTGGTGTACCTCTCTGGTCAGGATAAAATAAAACCGCCTACCGGGTCAGGCAGACGGGAGCGAATCAGCATCCACCACGATGAACTCATCACCGGGGTGAATTTTTTCTTTTCGGTTCAGATACTTTTCAATATCGAAGGTGTTTTTGGGGTCGTAATCCGAGGTCAGCTTGTAGTTGGGATGATGGGTCAGGTCGTACTTGTCAGAAAGAAACGGTCTGACACCACGCAACTGCAAAATGCATTTGCCGCCGTCCAGCACCGCCAGCTCGTCCCGGCTCAATAATTCGTGCCCGATTTTTTGGAACGTAGTGCCGTAACTTGGGCTGTTACCACGCGTGTCCGAAGTGTTAAACGAATCAATTGTTTCTTTGCCCAGTATTTCAGACAGGTCTTTCAGTGTACCGGGTTCCGAACCGCCGAGAAAAATCTGGCTGTCCATATTGCCGATGATGGTGTCCGCGTTGTCCTTGTAGATGGCTTTCAACTGGCTTCTCGCCTGCAAAACAAGGCAGGCGGAGATCTCACGGCTGCGGATGGTGGCCACCAATTTTTCAAGGTTTGGAATCTGCCCGATGTTGGCACACTCGTCGATAAGGCATCGTACATGGATGGGCAGCTTGCCGCCGTACACGTCATCGGCCTTGTCGCACAAGAGGTTAAAAAGCTGGGTATAGACCATCGAAATCAGGAAGTTGAAGGTGCTGTCCGTATCCGACATGATGAGGAATAGTGCCGTTTTCTTATCGCCCAGCGTGTCCAGTTGTAGTTCATCGTACATGGTAAGGTCACGCAGTTCTTGGATGTCGAAGGGAGCCATCCTAGCACCGCAGGAAATGAGGATGGATTTTGCGGTCTTACCGGCAGCCAGCTTGTAAAGCTTGTACTGCCGCCCGGCAAAGCTGTTGGGCTTCTTTTTTGCCAGTTCTTCAAACAGCAGATCCACCGGATTTTGGTATTCCTCGTCATCCTCCAGCACCTGCATGGTGTTCAGCATCTCCAGTAGGGTAGCGAAATTTTGCTCCTCCACCGGGGCTTCATAATGCAGATAGGCGATCAGGGCAGTGAGCAAAAGACGTTCGCTTTTCTCCCAGAACGGGTCCCCGCCGCTGCCTTCCCCCTTCGTGTTGGTCATCAGGGTCGTGACCAGTTTCAGAATGTCCTTTTCGCTGTGGACGTAGCTGAACGGATTGTAGTGCATCGACTTTTTGAAGTTGATGGTGTTCAGGATTTTCAGCTTGTAGCCGTTTTTCAGAAGTGCGTTCCCGCACTCGACCACGATACTACCTTTCGGGTCAGTAACGACATAGGAGGAGTGACATTGGAGAAGATTCGGCTTCAGCCAGAATCGTGTTTTACCGGAGCCGGAGCCGCCGACGATCAGCACGTTTTTATTCCGGGCGTTCTTGGGGTCAGGCGGGCGGTTGCTCATCATCAGCCGTTCCGTTTTGGTCAGAATAATGTTGTCGGCAAATTTCGGAGCCATAAACGGCTCAATGTCCTTGGCAGTTCCCCACCGAGCAGAGCCGTACTCCATGCCATGGCGGTACTTTTTTGCATTTTTGCCACGCAAATAGACCGCCAGCCATAACCCTGCACCGCTGCACAAGCCCACCAGCAGATCCAGAGGATGCAGGCTGGGCAGAGGGTTTGCAAACGCCACCGGGATGGTGCCCATCATCGCCATGATCTTATCGCCCAGTTCCTTGCCCTCGGTAAGCCGCCATGCTTCACCAAAATTTGTTGCCGCCAGCCCCAGCAGAAGATAGGGCAGATACAGTGCCAGCAGTTTTGTCAGCTTTTTCGTGGTCACAGTCCACGCTCCTGTTCCTTGTGCCGGACTTTGCCGGGGAGTTCTGCCACCGCCTGCACCAGTTCCTGCAATCGTGCCAGCACCGAGGGGCGTTTGTCCTTGTTCAGCAAAGATGCCGAATACTCTTTGAACGCCGAATGAAAGGCTTCTGCGTCCGGGGCTTTGAAAAAGACCAGATACCGGGGCGGCACCTCGGAGGTGTCCTTGCGGATAGCGTAGTCGATGCCGTACTTTTTGGCATAGCGTTCCAGCCCACGGATGCCGGTCTTGCTGATCTCCACGCTGGACACACCCCGGTTTTGCCGCAGAAGGGTGCGGACGCTCTGCTTACCTTGGGATGCCTTGGACTGGTACAGCCGAAACGCCGCTTTAACTGCCCGCAGGACAGTCCGGGCAGACAGCTTCGTGGTGGAGATCATAATATTGAATGATTTCTGTTCGATTTCTTCCTGCACTGCCATCACCTCCCGTGCAGCAGGGTGATTTTAGCGGTCATGCTCTGCCGGGGGCTTGGTGCGGGGCTTTTCTGTGGGAGGTTCATCGGGCACCGGCAGCACCAGCAGACGGTTGCCCAATTTCAAAAAGGCTTCCGGCTGATGGAAAAGCTGCTCGTACTTCTGCGCCAGTTCCAGGGTCAGGGATGCAAAATCCTCCTCGCCCAGACCCACCACCAGAAAAGTCCCGGCAACGGCATCATACATTTCTCCGTTTTCATCCCGAAGGGCACGGTTCAGGGGTAGACCCATGAGCTTGCCGTCATCGTTGTAAACGATGGTAACTGGATCTTCAAAAGGGTAGCTTGCGCCGATGGAACCGCCCACCGCCTGCTGCAAGGCTTTCAGGTCGTTATCGATCTCGACCTGCTGCGGATACTGTCCCGGTGCAATTTTCAGCACCGACAGGGTGTTCTCTTCCATGTGAATCCTCCTTTTTTCTGTTCAGCCCGATTTCGCCGCTCCGTGCCGCCTGCATCAGAGCCGCCACGAAGAAGCCGAAAAAGACACCAGCCTCAAAAAATGCGAAACCGATAAAAAAGTTCAGCATGGCACACCTCAGTCGATGCAGATGCAGGTCAGCTTCTGTCCATCTGCCATCAGGGTGGTGCTGTGACTTTCCAGATAGGTCTGAAAGCGGTAAATATCCTCCACCGTCAGGGATACGATGGTGCTGTGCCCATCGGTGCGGTAGAAGATGACCGGGCCGGTCAGGTACCGCTTGCCTGCCAGCTTGAGGACCTGCGCCGGATTGTAGCTGATAAACAGCGACGCACCCTTCACGGAAATCAGGGCATCCTCCTCGTCGAAACAAGGAAGAACAGAAGGGGCATCCTCCTCCACGATAATGGTCAGTTCCATGTCTGGGCCAATGGCGGCAAGGTAGACATTCTCGCTTGCCATTTCGGTCAAGCAGGATGCCGCCTGTTTCAGCATAGACAGAATGTTCACGTCCACCGTGATCTGCGGAGCGTGAGTTGCGGAGTGAAAAGGAATCGTATTGTTCATGGGCGTTACCTCCTGAATTTTTGCAAAAATAAAAGACCCGATTGGGTCTTACGTTACGGGTCAGCGCTCGTTGCGGCGCTGCTGCTTTTTCTGCCACGCATCCAAAAGCTGAATGATCTTCTCCTCCATCTGTTTGGGCGTGTAGCTGCGGGGAAAATACTTCCGCAGGGTCTCGTTTTTGATGGTCACAGTGTCTTTTTCGCTCTTTTTCTCCTGTCCCATCACATCAAAGGCTTTTTCGTAGCTGAAATCTCCCTGCTGTGCCATCTTTTTCAGTTGCTGCGCCTGCGATAAGGACGGCGCATTCTGGGTGTCCTCCATGGCTTCTAAAAAATCCCGCTGTTGGCTTTCGTCCAGATAGGATAGCTCCACAGCGGGATTGAAGGAGATCTTCTTTTCGTCTACCATGTCCAGTAGTTCAGGGATAAGGTTCGTTAGACGGATAAAACGCTGGACTTGTCTGCCGCTTTCTTCGTTTCCTTTTCCAACCAAATCAGCCGCTTCCAACTTCCCGACAACTTGTCGGGAAGTTAAATCTGACCTAGCACCTTGATTTTTTAGAGCTTTCAGCTTCATTTTGTAGGCCAAAGCCCGTTCACTAGGCAGGATGTGTTCACGCTGAAGGTTGGAATCCACCATCAATATCACAGCAGCATCGTCCGACATCTGCCGCACAATGACCGGCAGGGTGTCCAGCCCGGCAAGTTTAGCCGCATACTGACGACGATGCCCGGAGATGATCTCATAGCCATCACCATCCGGGCGAGGGCGGGCAATCAGCGGAGCCAGCACACCGTACTGTGCGATACTCTCCACCGTCCGGGTCATGGCTTCATCGTCCAGCACCTTGAAAGGGTGGTTGGTGAAGGGGTGCAACGCGTCAATGGGGATCTGCTGTACCTGCTCCCGCTGTTCCTCCTGTCGGTTTTCCTCGGTAGAGAACAGGTCATCTAGCCCTTTCAGAGCTAAGTTTCCGCTGTCGATCGGCATCTGCCAGCACCTCCTTCGCAAGAGATTTGTAGGCTTCTGCCACCTTGCCCTTGGGGTCATAGGCAAAGATGCTTTTGCCTGCCGCACTGGTTTCAGCCGCTCGGACAGAGCGGGGAATGGTCTGCTCAAACACCTTCAGGTGCTTTCCGTATGCCTGCCGGATCAGATTGCTGATCTGTTTTCCGTAGTTGGTACGGCTGTCGGTCATAGTCAGCAGAATACCCTCGATTTTCAGTTTCGGGTTGATCTGCTGCCGGACTTTCTGCACGGTCTGCAAAAGCTGTTCCAGACCCTTTGCGGAAAGGTACTGCGCCTGCACTGGAATCAGGGCAGCGTCTGCCGCCGCCAGTGCGTTGATGGTCAGCATCCCCAGCGAGGGCATACAGTCCAGCAGAATAAAATCGTACTCCCGTTTGGCACTGTCCAGCACCTGCTTGAGCATCTTTTCCCGGTTCATGCTGTTTACCAGAGACACTTCAAGCCCTGCCAGTTCGATGTTTGCCGGGATCAGGTCAACGCCCTCTGCGTGGTGCAGAATGCCCTCACCGGGCTGGATGGGTTGGTCGTTCATGGCTTTTGCCATCAGGCTAGAGAGGGTAGTGGGCAGTTCATCGGGCTGCTGCCAGCCCATGCTGATGGTCAATGACCCCTGCGGGTCAGTGTCCACCAACAGGACTTTCTTGCCCTCCATTGCCAGCCCGATGCCTAAGTTCTCACAGGTGGTGCTTTTTCCTACACCACCTTTTTGATTGGTGACTGCGATAATCGTAGCTTTCTTTGCGATAACATCACCTCCCCGGAGAACCACACGCAAAGTCGTGGTTCGTCTTGTTCTGATAGTAGAGGTTCATGGTGGTGGGCGCATTGTAGAGCATCGCCAGCAGATACTGCTTCATGTTCCGCACCGGGGCGGTGTTTTCTGCCAGACAGCCCAGCACGAAACGGATGTGGTCAGCATTCAGCTTTTTCAGCCGACTGCGTACCACCTCGGCGGGTTTGTCATCTCCCGCAATCCGCAATATCTTGCGCTTGGTGGAACAGGTATCCACAAGCAAGTCCACGATCTGGTAGATGGTGTCCTCATCGTCCGGGCAGAGCCGGAGCAGAAGGTCTACCTCCAGTACCTGATAAAAATAATCTTCGAGCTGTTCACGAATGTTCCCTGAATGGATAGGATCAGGTTTATTCATCTCTGTTTTATTCTTATCAGTCTTATTTGCTTGCGGTTTTGGCTGCACCAGAATTGCGCTTTCAGCAGCACCTGAATTGCTGTTTGGGCAATTCTGTACTTGCGCTTTTGGCAGTCCAGATGAAAAGTCCTTGACGTAGATCAGGCTGGGTCTGCCCAGACCACGGCGTTTGCGCTCGATAAGGTCGAT
Organism: uncultured Faecalibacterium sp.; assembly: GCA_934524985.1. GTDB lineage: Bacteria > Bacillota > Clostridia > Oscillospirales > Ruminococcaceae > Faecalibacterium. Next base: position 173,877 of record CAKSYT010000004.1, read on the forward strand.
GCCCTCCAGTTCTCGCAACAGCTTGACCGCCTTGTGTTCGGCGCAGCAAAGGGATTCCTGCACTTCCCGGACGGTGTAGATGATATACACCCGCCCCTGCTCGTCCAGCCAGCCGTTCTTTGCGGACAGGCTCATGCGATCCAGCAGGATGCCGTACAGCGTCCGGGCATCGGTGGAGAGCTGCCGGAAGCGGCAGTCTTGGAACAGTGCCTTGGGGATGCGGAAATAGGAGAACAATTCGCCCGACTGACCATAGAAGTAGTCCAGCGTCATTTGGTGTGACCTCGGATTTTCAACTGTATGGGTGCGTTCATGTGGAAAAACACCTCCTTTTTGTGATATGGAAAATTTTTTGAAGTTCCATTTTTGAGAAAAAATGGATGGAAAAAAGATGAAAAAATGCGTTGTAGTTTGTCCCGAAAACTGCAAAAGCAAAAATGTGTTATTTTCTGAAAATATTACTAAAGGGATAAAAAATCGAATGTTCGAAAAAATAAATAACGTAAATATGCATTTTCTTGTACTCTCCGTTTATAAAGTGCAGAACAGGCTGCTATCAAGAACCCCCGCAAGTGATTGCGTGAGCGCTTGAAAAAGCACAAATAAAGCAAACGAACCGCCCCGGTTTCCGTAATGGAAGCCGGGGCGGTTTTTTGTGCTGCAACTTACAGGGAAAAGCGGAAATAGCAAAAACATCCTGTATGGAAGGACAAGCAGGCTGTCCAACAGGATCGTTATAATAGACAGACAAAAGAACGCAAACACCGTTAAAGGAGAGTGCACAATGAAAAAACGATGGATGTTTCTGCTGGGCGCGGCATTTGCCGCCGAGCTGTTTCTGGTCGTCTGTATGGCAAGCAGAGGCGCATCGCCGCGTCAGGTAATGTATACATTTAAGGATGACGTATGGGACGTGGTCTACCGGCTGAACCGCAGATGGAATTTGTGAGAAAACACTTGACTTTTTGGAAGATGGACAGGCGGTCTGTCCATCTCTTTTTGTATACTGGAATTGTGCAAAAGAGACAAAATTTTTGCTGTTATTCCGCAAAACGACAAAAGTTCACACAAGGAATTGCGACTGTTGTTGCACTATGTTACAATGAGCGGAGAAGGAGAATGAACTGTGCGTAATAGTAGATTAGACCGTATACTCTATATCCAACAGGTGCTGGTACAGGGCGGTGTGCTGAACAAACAGCAGACGGCTGACCGCTTCGGTGTCAGCGAAAAAACCATTCAGCGCGACCTTGACACCCTGCGCAGCTACTTTGCAGACAGCGAGCCGCGCCGGGAGATTTTGTATAACTCCGCAAAGGGCGGTTATCTGCTGGACGATACGCTTTCGCGCTTCCTCACCAGCAGCGAGATTCTGGCAGTGTGCAAGATTTTGCTGGAAAGCCGCTCCATGGTCAAGGAGGAAATGTTCCCCATTCTGGACAAGCTGGTGCGTGTGTGCACCCCGCTGGACCGGCTGAATCAGGTCAAAGACCTTATCAGCAACGAGCGATTCCATTACGTTGAGCCGCAGCATGGCCGGAAGTTTATCGAGAGCCTGTGGGAGATCGGCACTGCGATCGAAAACCACAACCTGATGGAAATCACCTACTGCCGCACCCACGACGGCGAGACCCGCGTGCGCACCATCGAGCCGGTGGGCATCCTGTTCAGCGAGTATTATTTCTATCTGGCGGCATTCATCGAGGACATCGACAAGGACAAACACTTCCAGAACCCGCAGGACAACTCACCCACCATCTACCGCATCGACCGTATCCAGAACTATAAGACCCTCGACCGGCACTTTGCCCAGCGGTATACCGACCGCTTTCAGGAGGGCGAGATGCGCAAGCGCATCCAGTTTATGTACGGCGGCGAGTTGCAGACCATTCGGTTCGAGTATACCGGGCCAAGTCTGGAATCGGTGCTCGACCGTCTGCCCACCGCAAAGGTGCTGCAAGTGACAGAAAAGGGCTGGATTTTGGAAGCGGAAGTGTTTGGCACGGGCATCCAGATGTGGGTGCGCAGTCAGGGGGACTATGTGAAGGTGATTTCGTGCAATGAGTAAGGCGGATTTCGGAAAGACGGCATAAAAAGGAGAAACCAGATGCTTTTTACAAATGTCAAGAGAAAGGCGGAAGAAGGACTGAGCCGTGAGCGAATCGAATACAGGGAACGCTATCAGGAGACGCTAAGCAGCGCGGAAATGCTGCTTGATACCCGGTACGAAGCGGTTCAGCTTCTGCACGAGTGTGAGGAATATCTTCAGATGATCTCAAACCATCCCTATACATACGATTTGAAACGCAGCAAGGTCTACAAGGAATATCAGGCGTTTGAAAAGCAACTCAAAAAATATAAGCCGCATAAGAACAAGGCGGAGTTCCTGCTTGGTGGAGGGAAAGTTCTTGGCGCTGGCAGTGTACTGTTGGGGCCGAATGCGATGCTGGCAGCGGTAACGACGTTTGGATTAACGCCGGCCAGTGCAGTGCTTGGGCGGCTGGACGGCACAGCGACTGTGAATGCAGCACTTACATGGTTGTGCGGCGGAGCGTTTACGCTTGGCGGAGGAATCATGGTGGCGCCGGTGCTTTTTGCACTGGCTGGCCCTGTCGGTATGGCAGTGGGGGCAGGCTGTTCTGCGGCGAACCTTCTCACGGCGGATAACAAGAAGAAAATACAGCAGGCAGAGGTGAATACCGCAGCACTCAAGAGTGAGATCGTATGGCTTCGCAGTGTGAAAAAACGAACCGAGACGCTGCAGGCTGAAACGGTGTCGCTGAGCCGGTTGGTGAAGAAAGAGCTGGAGGAACTGAAGACCTTGAAAAAGCAGGAATACAGCAGCTTTTCCGGCGGAGAGGCCCGGAAGCTTGGAACGATGATGAACAATGCGCAGTCGCTGCGGGAAAAAGTCGTTGAGACGATCCCGCTAAGCCGGTAACGGGAGGAATACAGGATGCAAAAGCAGCTGGAAAAGTCGCGGTATCATGCCGAGGTGAAAAAGCTGGATGTTCAGATGGACTGGTGCGATAAGTACGAGTTTGGCTTAGCGGCGTTCTGCGGTGCGATGGCAGGCTTCATTGATGTCTTTTTTGTGCAGTCACCGGCAGCAAGGACCTCGCTGTTGGGGCTCTCGGATGCCGCCGCAGATGAGATGGTGAAGAAGTTTGCGCGGTTCACGGGCTGGAAGCCCAAAGCGGGCAACGAGAACAATGTGGCCTCTGCGATCGGTTATCTGGAACGGACGTTTCGGGTCAACTACGACCAGAAGAATCAGGTAGAAGTGGGCGGCGTGGTCAAGCTCTCGACCAAGAACCACCATATCAAGTCGCTGGCGCACTCGCCGGACGTGGTGGGTCTGTTCTTCTCCATTCTGGATCAGTTTCAGGGTAAGTCGTCCTTCCTCGACAACGGAAAGCTTATCCGAATCGATACCAGCGGAGGGGATTTTGAGCTGAAGGGCGGCAACTTCCCGGCAAAGCTCTTTGCGGGGTTTGCAAATTGGTTGGGGCATATCATGTCGGATGCAGCCGGAAGCACCGGCAGCAGAGGCAACGGAGGGCGCGGTACCGGTGTGCCGATGCCCTTTATGGAGCTGACCCAATTCTGTAAATTTGGCCGGTTCCAGATTGGCAAAGACCGTCAGAACTTCGCTGATCTTATGGTACGGACTTTCCAGAACGGTTACGATGCCCGCTTCGGCGCGGCGACGATGGTGCCGGTGCTTTTTCAGCAGCTGGCAACCAGTGCGTGCTGGGCCATCAAGCGGCATCTGGTGGATAAGAAGCCTTGGGCGGACTGCGTCCCCTCGGATAACTACGGCAGCTACCGGATGATGCAGCTTGTCTCCAACGGGACGCTCTGCCTTATTGATGTGGGGGATGCAGCACTGAGGAGCGGCGGCAACGCGCTGACCTTCTGCCTGCACTTCAACTTTGCAGCGGCGCTGCGGCTGGCCTATCTGGTGCTGAAGGAGATCAACATCCGGTTTGGCGCGGTGCTGGAAGAAAAGCTCAAAGCGTTCTACAATGAGATCGTAAAGAACTCTACGCCGGAAGAACGGGAGTATCTCCGGCAGATGGACCTGCGGCTGCAGGACCATCAGACGCGTCTGGATGAGCTGTACCGCAGCTACTGCGTCAGTGTGGAAGAAGAATACAGACGCTTTGCCGGTCAGGTGAAAACCATGGACAGTGTATGGACAAGGCAGACAGCAAAAGCAGCAGCGTCTGTGCAGCTGGCAGAGTCCAGCGGTGTGAAGAAAGAGAAAATCATACATTCGACCAAAGAATTGGATGCGCAGTTCGGCAAACGAGAACGAAAAGGATTCTTTGGAATCTTTAGAAAGTGAGGAAGATAAAATGGCGGAAAATAATAAGCTCCCGAAGCTGAATATTATGATAGTCGGCAAAACGGGCGTGGGCAAAAGCACCCTGCTCAACAGTTTGTTCGGAGAAAATCTGGCTCTTACGGGCAGTGGTGAGCCTATCACCGAAAAAATCCATAAGTTTGAGACGGAGGGCTTCCCAATTTCCATCTACGATACCCCTGGCATGGAGTTGGATGGAAAACATTCAGCAGAGAATCTGCTGCATGAAATTACCGGACAGATACAGAAGAAGATGCAGTGCAATGACATTGAGCAGGCTATCCACTGTGTCCTTTACTGCATTAATGCCGCATCCAGCCGAATCGAAAAGGCAGAGATGGATTTTCTGCAAAAGCTGACGGAAAGCACCAGTCAGTGTAACACGCCGGTTATCCTAGTTCTGACGCAGGCGTTCTCCGAGAAAAAAACAGGAGAGATGACGGCGATGATCCGAAATATCAAACTTCCGATTCGTGGAATCGTCCCCGTTCTGGCAAAGGACTACATAATCAGTGAAGACTTCCCAACTATAAAGGCTTATGGTCTTGACAAGCTTGTCGATGTGATGAGTGATGTGTTGCCGGAGGCAGTGCGGGATACGTTTGTCGCGATTCAAATCGTAAATCTAGACGCCAAACACGCCAGTGCAAAAAAGACCGTCGCCGCCGCAGCCCTTGCGGCCGCAGCAACGGGAGCGGCTCCCATTCCTTTCTCGGATGCGGCACTTTTGGTTCCTGCGCAGGTGGCGATGCTGATGCGCATCACTGCCATTTACCGGATACCTATCCAAAAGGCTGCGCTGACGACCATTGCCACGGCGGCAGTCGGTACAGTGGGAACGACCATCTTGGGAAAGACCATCGTATCCAATGCTCTGAAATTCATCCCAGGCGTTGGCACAGTCGTTGGCGGAGCTATCTCTGCAACAACGGCAGCGGCGCTGACCACTGCACTGGGAAATACATACATCGGTTTGATGACCAAAATCGCAAAGGGTGAGATGAAGACAACGGACCTTTCGACAAAGGAAGGTCAGGAAGCGTTTAAACGGGAATTCAAGGCGCAGATGAGAGCTAGAAAAAACTAACCCGTACATAACGTCGAACGGAACCGTAAAAAAACAAGACGGCTTCTGAAATAAATATTAACACAGGAGGAACTGAAATGGAGAACGACGCGAAGAAAATCGTAGAAGAGACCACAGAGAAAATTGTGAAAGCGCAGACGGAGCATCCCGAAAAGAAGAAAAAACTGGGCGGTCTCGCTTTGTATCTGTTGGGGAGTGCTGTCGTTACTGTTGGCATGGCGGCTGTGATGCCGAAGGTGATGGGCAAAGTGGGTCAGAAAATCTACACAGAAAGCCTGAAAAAGCAGAGTGACGACGATTGGACGCAGGAAATTCTGAACCGGAGACAGGCGGAAGCGGAAGCTGAGGAGGAAAAGAAAAATGGCTGAGTTCAATATTTACGATGCAGCGCAGGCGGCGCAGATGATCAAGGATGAGATTCAGGAAAGATACAACGATTTTAACACGCTGAATGTTGTGGTCATCGGCAAGACGGGTGTGGGCAAGAGCACCCTGATCAATACTGTGTTTGGTGACAGTGTGGCAGAAGTTGGTATTGGAACGCCTGTTACGCAGGCGATCCGAAAGCTTGAAAAAGAGGGAGTGCCTCTTGCAATTTATGATACTCCGGGTTTGGAACTTCAGGGAAACCATTCTACCGAAAATTTGCTGGAAGAGGTCAGCGAGCTCATCAATGAGGGCATCCGGCACAATGACGTCAACCAGGCAATCCACTGCATCTGGTATTGCATCAATACGACTTCGAGTCGCATTGAACCGACGGAGATGGATTTCCTGCGCAAACTGGGAGAAAACACCAAGAGATGCAATGTTCCGGTCATTCTGGTCCTGACACAAGCATTCTCTAAGAAAAAGACGGAAGAAATGGTCATGGTCATCCGGAAAGCAAATCTTCCGATCCGTGAGGTCGTTCCCGTTCTGGCACAGGACTATGAGATCAGCGAAGACTTTCCGAAAATCCCGGCGTTCGGCATCGATAAGCTGGTCGAAGTGATGAACAAACTGCTGCCGGATACGGTGAGAGATACATTTGTGGCGCTACAGATTGTCAGCATCGACCTGAAACGTGAGCGTGCGCGCGCAGTGGTCACAGGTGCTGCTGGTGCAGCTGCCCTGACAGGCGCAGCGCCTATCCCATTCTCGGATGCCGCTATTCTGGTGCCGACGCAGGTGTCTATGCTGGCAGGCATCACGGCTGTTTTTGGTCTTCCGCTGGGAAAATCGGCCCTGACGAGCATCGTCACGGCGACCATCGGCACGGCGGGTACAACGATCCTAGGTAAAACGGTCGTGGCTAATCTGGTTAAGATGATCCCCGGTGCAGGCACTATTGTCGGCGCGGTGATCTCTGGTACAACGGCAGCTACGCTGACGGGTGCGCTGGGTGAAGCTTATATTGCTATCCTGACTCGAGTTGCCAGCGGTAATATGAGCTTTGCAGAGCTGACCAGCAGCGAAGGCATGAAAGAACTGCGGCGTGAGTTCGAAAAACAGCTGCGGATGAGCAGAAGTTGATATAAATATAACTGAAAGTGTAGAGAAAAGAGTGATATAAAAAGTCCACTGCACTTTCAGGTTATTACAATCCCGGTCGATTGCACATACAATACAAGTATCACTTCACAAAACGGAGGGTACTTGTATTATGGTGGACTACGCCGACATCGGAAAACGCATCCGTGCCTGCCGCCTTGCAAAAGGCATGACGCAGGAGCAGCTGGCCAATGAGGTCGGCGTGGTGGTCACGCACATCAGCCATATCGAAACAGGCAACTCCGTGCCCAGCCTGAAAACGCTGATCGACATCATCAACGCACTGGGCTGCTCGGCAGATGAACTGCTGTGCATCGAGATCAAAAAGGCAAAGCCGGTGTTCGACAGCTGGATGACCGAACAGCTTGCGGATTGCTCTGCCGATGAAGCAAAGATTATCAAAGAAACGGTGGTCAGCCTGAAAAAATCGCTGCGAAAAGTGTATGGCAAGTCCTCGAAATACAGATATGACTAAAACTTCAAAAAAGGTATTGAACGCCTGAAAGGCACCAGTAGACAAAACGAACCGCCCCGGTTTCCGTAACAGAAAGCCGGGGCGGTTTTTGTATGCAGGGGCAAGGGCGGTTCTTCCGACCTTGCGCTTTCTTGCTTTTCACGGAAAAATGCGCAAACAAAAAGCAGGCAGTGTCGTGGAAAGGAGGAGGAAAGCGACACTGCCTGCTGTATAGGAACCCCTGAACATTGCGGCTTGGTCAGGAGGGATTTGGTAGTCTGTCCGCCGTTCTGGCTATTGCCTCGCATAGAAACGGGAGACAGTTTTTTATGGGCCTGCTGTGCGCCGCTGCTGCGGCCGCACCCGCAGGGAAATGTGCCTGCATGGGCATTTGCGGGGAGAACCTTTCGGAGGTTATGGGGGATGTCCGTTCCGTTCTCCCTGAGTGCACCCTTATTATGCCAGACAATCGTGGCAATTCTTTGTGGTAAATTTGAACAGTTTGCAAATAAATACCCTGCCCATGAAAAAAGACTGCTGAAAAGTCCGCGCTTCTCAGCAGTCTGAATCTGAAATTTTTCCGCGTTACACCCCAAAGAACTCCTTGGCAATGTCGGCGCTGCGCTTGGCGTCCTTGGCGTACCAGTCCGCGCCGATCTTTTCGGCGTATTCCGGGGTCAGAACGGCACCGCCCACCATGATCTTGCAGTCGAGCCCTGCGGCGTGCAGGGCGGCGATGGTCTCCTCCATGCTTTTCAGGGTGGTGGTCATCAGGGCCGAAAGGCCTACCAGATGCACATCCTTTTCCCGCACGGTGTCCACCACCGTCTCCACCGGCACGTCCCGGCCAAGGTCCAGCACCTCAAAGCCGTAGTTTTCCAGAATGACCCGGACAATGTTCTTGCCGATGTCGTGTACGTCGCCCTTGACGGTGGCAAGGATGATACGCCCCTTGCTGGCGCTGCCCTCGCCCTTTTGGGCAATGGCGGTCTTGATCTCCTCAAAGGCGCTCTGGGCGGCGCTGGCGGCCTGTAGCAGTTGCGGCAGGAACAGGGTGCCTTTTTCGTATTTGGCACCCACGATGTCCAAAGCGGGGATCAAGGCTTCGTCCACCACCTCCAGCGGCTGCTTTTCCGCCAGCAGGGCGCGGGTATGGGCGGCGGCGTCACCCTTCAAGCCCTTTTCCACCGCCTTCATCAGGGCGGCGTAGGGGCCGGTATGCTCCGCTTCGGCGGCACTGGCGGCAGGCACGGCCTTTGCAGCCTGCGCCAGCGCGGTGCTGGCGGGTACACGGTCGGCGAAGCGTTCAATGTACTTTGTGCTCTGCTTGTCCCGGTTGGTCAGCACGTTGTAGGCGTATACTGCCGCCATCATCTCCTCGCTGGAAGGGTTCATGATGGCAAGGTCCAGCCCGGCGTACATGGCCATGGTCAAAAAGGTGGTGTTCAGGTAGGTGCGGCAGGGCAGACCAAAGCTGATGTTGGACACGCCCAGCACGGTGCGCACTCCCAGCTCCTTTTTGCAGGCTTCCAGCGCCTGCACCGTGGCAAGCACATCCTCCTGCTGGGCGCTGGCGGTCAGGGTAAGGCAGTCGATGTAGATATCCTCCCGGGGAATGCCCGCTGCCAGCGCGGCTTCGGTGATGCGGCGGGCAATGGCTACGCGGTCTGCGGCCTTGGGCTGGATGCCTTTTTCGTCGATGGCAAGCCCCACGATGGCGGCACCGTACTTCTTGCACAGCGGCAGGATGGCGGCAAGCTTTTCCGGCTCGCCGTTGGTAGAGTTGACGATGGGTTTGCCGTTGTACACCCGCAGACCCCGCGCCAGCGCTTCCACATTGGAGGAATCCAGCTGCAAGGGCAGGCTGGTCACGCTTTGCAGCGCCTTGACCACCTGTTCCATCAGCACCGGCTCGTCCACGCCGGGCGCGCCCACGTTCACGTCCAGGATCTGCGCCCCGGCTTCTGCCTGACTGACGGCCTGCTCCAGCACATAGTTCATGTCGCCCTCCCGCAGTGCCTGCTGGAAGCGCTTTTTGCCGGTGGGGTTGATGCGCTCGCCCACCACCGTGATGCCGTCTACCGTGACCGCATCCACCGAGGTGCACAGCACCGAGGGCATCCGGTGCGCGGGACGCCCCGGGGTGCAGCCTGCAAAGGTGCCGTTGAGCAGCTTGATGAACTCCGGGGTGGTGCCGCAGCAGCCACCGGCGGCAAACAGGTGCAGCTCCCGGTAGGGTTTCATCTGCAAAGCGAACAGCTGCGGGGTGATGTCGTAGCCGCTGCCGTCTGCCCGGGGCAGACCGGCGTTGGGCTTGACGAACACCGGGAAGTTGCCGGGTACGGCCTCTGCCAGCCGTTTTGCCATGGGGAAGATCTCCTTGGGGCCCAGTGAGCAGTTGATGCCCACGGCATCTGCCCCCAAGCCCCGGGCGGTGGCGGCAAAGCTTTCCACCGTGCAGCCGGTAAAGGTGCGTCCGCCCGCTTCAAAGCTCATGCTGGCCAGAATGGGCAGATGGGTATTTTCCTTGGCAGCCAGCAGGGCGGCTTTCAGCTCGTACAGGTCGGTGTAGGTCTCAAAAAAGATCAGGTCTGCCCCGGCGGCTTCGCCTGCCTTTACGATGCGGGCGTACTCGGCCACGGCATCCTCAAAGGCCAGCGTTCCGCTGGGTTCCAGCAGCTCGCCCAGCGGGCCCACGTCCAGCGCGGTCAGTGCGCCGTAGGGCGCGCAGGCGCGCTTGCAGTTGGCAATGCCTGAGGTGATGATCTGCTCCAGCGTGTAGGCGCTGCCCGCCAGCTTGTGGGCAGAAGCACCGAAGGTATTGGCGTTGACGATGCGGCTGCCCGCCGCAGCGTACTGCGCATGGATGCCCTCGATGAGCGCCGGGTCGGTGATGTTCAGCTCCTCCGGGCGTGCGCCCAGCTTGAGCCCGGCGGCTTGCAGCATGGTGCCCATGCCGCCGTCCAGCAGGATGGTATTGCTCTGCTTGAAAAGTTCATTCACTTGCACAGGTCTTTCCCCTCTTTCTGTATTCGCAGCGGGTGCGCAGCACACAATGGCCACACCCGGCCAGTTGTCCCTTTACCGGATGGTCGCTGACCCCCAGCAAGGCGGTCACGCTCTTGCGCGGGGTCATCAGGTTGGTGTCGGTGACGCACAGCCCGGCCTTGCGCACCGTGTCCAGCGCCGCTGCCACCAGCGGCTGCACCGCGATGTCCCAATCGCCGTAGCCGGGCGAAAAGCGCCCGGTCAGATACTTTCCCTCGGTCGCCGCCCACTGGCGCAGCTGCGCCTCGGCGGCATCGGCGGTCTGCTCGGCCAGTGCGCTGCCCAAGGCATCGGAGGCTACCCCGGCGGCAATGTCGCCCACGCCCGCCCGGCGGATCTGGGCATCCACCCCGGGACCCAGCGTCACCGCCAGCAGAATGGCCTGCCCGCAGCCTGCCAGATGCTTGTGCACGTCCTCGCCGGGCAGCAGCCCAGCTTCGGTCAGGGCGGGGACATCTGCCAGCAGCCACACCGCCCGGGGCGTCGCCGCCGCCAGCAGCGGCACCGCGCACTTTTGCAGCAGTGCCAGCGTGGCAGCGTCCGGCTCGCCGTGCGCGCCGAAATACCGCGCCGCCTGCGCCAGATCTATGCTCTGCGGCTTTTCCAACGCCAGCGGGCGGGGCACACCGATCGCCATGGAACGCACCTCCTTACTTCGCTCGAATAAAGTACTATTCAGTATACCGCACTTGTGGGCTTTTATCAATCCCGCAAAGGGGGAGGAAATAGAAAAAAGGCTGCTCTGTTTTTTGAAAGCGGCCTTGCAGTGTGCGCGGTTTCTGCACACTTTCGGGCAGGTTTATCGGCAAAACAAAAAACGCACGCCGATCCTTATCGAATCAACGTGCGTTTGCAGGATCGGAGTGGCGAGACTCGAACTCGCGGCCTCCTGCTCCCAAAGCAGGCGCGCTACCAACTGCGCAACACCCCGGCATCCGGCGGCACGGCTGCACCGCCAGAGTATAGTATATCGTTTTTTGCGCGGTTCGTCAATACAGAATCCGCAGCTGACGGCACTGCACGGTCTGCTTTTTTTCAGCCGACAGAAGCGGCAGCAGGCAACAGCGGAAAAGGGCGCGGTGAAGGGCGCATTTACGGGAACTGGGCATGGCTTTGGTGCAACTGCCAAAAAGCAGATGCAAAAACTATACAGAGTGCAAAACTTGTTGCACTCTAGTTGCAAGCTGGCCGGAAAGGTGCTATCATAACACTATATCGCCGTGAAACGTAGTGAGATGCGGCGGTGGGAAAGCAGACGATAGCGAAAAAGAAAGGCACGGCGTAAGCGATGACGATACAGGAATGCTATAAAAAGATGGGCGCGGACTATCAGGAGGTGCTGGGGCGGCTGTATAACGAAGCCATGATCTGCAAATTTGTGCGGATGTTTTTGCAGGACGACAGTTTTCAGATCTTGGAGGATGCGCTGCGCAGGGGAGACGTGAAGGAGGCGTTCCGCGGGGCACATACCCTCAAGGGCGTATGCCAGAATCTGGGCTTTTCCAACCTGTACGCGCCTACCTATACCCTGACCGAGACCCTGCGCGCCGGACAGCTGGAAGGCACACAGGAGCAGTTTGAAAAGGTGGCAGAGCAGTACCGCTGCACAATGGACGCCATCCGCGCGCTGGACTAAAAAAATGTGATGCCGGGCGGCTTTCGGGCTGTCCGGCATTGTTCTTTTACGGGTGCGGCTGAAAACGCAGAACGCCCCTTGTACCGCCGCGCAGTTTGCGGTATGATAAACAAAAAGAGGGAAGGAGAACTGTTATGTCCAAACATATCCTTGTCTGTCTGCCCATCAGTGCAGAGCAAAAGGCTCGCATCGAGGCAGTGCAGGGCTTTGCATATCGCTTTACCACCCCGGATACCGCCACAGCGGAGGATGCCCTGTGGGCCGATGCCGTGCTGGGCAACTTGCCGGTGCCGCTGATCCGGCAGAACGGCTATCTGGAGTGGTTCCAGTCCAACGCAGCGGGCCCCAATAACTATCTGGAGCCGGGGGTTCTGCCGGAAAAGTGCATCGTGACCAACGCCACCGGCGCTTACGGTCTGGCCATCAGCGAATGTATGCTGGCAATGTGGCTCAGTCTGCTCAAGGAGCTGCCCACCTACCGGGACAACCAGCGGGAGCACCGCTGGGCACCCACCGGCCACTCTGTGGGCAGCATCGCGGGCAGCCGGGTGCTGTGCGTGGGCATGGGCGATATCGGCTCGAACTTTGCCCGGCGGGCGCATGCGCTGGGCGCTGAGGTGGTGGGCGTGCGCCGCACGGTGCACCCGGACACCCCTTGCCCGGACTACTGCACCCGTGTTGTGGCGCAGAGCGAATTGGACGCAGAGCTGCCGCAGGCCGACCTTGTGGCGCTGAGCCTGCCCGGCACGCCGGAGACACTGCATCTGTTCAATGCAGAGCGGCTGGCGCTCTGCAAGCGTGGTGCCATTCTGCTCAATGTGGGCCGGGGAACTACCGTGGACGGCGAGGCGCTGGCAGCCGCTGTGCACAGCGGGCGGCTTTCCGGCGCAGGGCTGGACGTGACCGACCCCGAGCCGCTGCCGCCGGAGCATCCCCTGTGGGCAGAGCCCAACGTGATCATCACGCCCCACGTCACCGGCGGCTTCAGCCTGCCCAAGACGCTGGACAACATCGTGGATATCTTTGCGCACAACCTCAAGCGCTATGCCGCCGGCCAGCCGCTGGATAACCAGATGGACCGCCGCACCCAGTATGCCAGCGGCGCACGGCTGCAAAGCACCCTGTAAGACCTGTGCTGCTTGACAAAACGGCGTGGGGGCGTTATACTACAAATAGAAAAGGTGCTGCCTGCAATGGTCAGCTTCCTTTAGCTAAGTAAGTCAATAAGAATGACCGCTCAGGAATTGGAACGCTGGGGCGGTCATTTCTTATTGTTATGGATCTCCTGAAAGATCGCCCACGAAATTATAAATGGTATTTCCGCACGGAGAAAAAAACTGCCGCACAATGAAGTGAACCCCAAAAGTTAGACAAAAATAAGATCAAGCGACTCGAACGGTCTGAATCCTGTACTGCACAGGGCT